>CAZWOC010000001.1:0-306546 GCA_964635655.1 uncultured Rikenella sp.
CTTCCATGCAAGCAGCTTCGTGCATGACGGACAGGGAGTTATGATTTTAGGTGAAACGGGCGCGGGGAAGTCTTCAGTGACACTGGCTTTCGCCCTGCATGACAGATCAGCTTCCGTGACAGGAGTCGCAGGCAACGTAAAATCCGGGAGCGGCATTTTTAAACCAGCCGGGTTCCTCACCGACGACCTCACACCGGTGGTGTTCGAGGGTCCTGTGCCCTGCATAATGCCCCTCAACCGCAAGGTCAAGATACGACACGATACGGCCGGGGAACTGGGTATCGACATGGAATCGCTCACCGAAGCAGAGAGAGGGACAGGTAAGAAATACCTCAGCCTGGCTCCGGTGCAGATGGAACCGTTCCCGCTGGGGGTGATAGTGAAGATAGAGACCGGCCCGGTGGAAGAACCGTTGTTCAGCACACCTTCACCTGCCGAAAGGTTTTCGCTTCTGCGCAGCGAGATCTGCTCATGGGAGATGCTGGCAGGGATGCCTGAGACGGAGACGGAATACCTGAATCAGCTGGTAAAAATTGTGGAGAAGACGGAGTTTGTCAGGGTGGTGAGACCCGTTGACATAAGGGTGATTGAATTTTACAATGTGTTGAGAGATGCTCTTTCGAAACTCATTGCAGGAAGGATAAAAAAGAGCTGACCCGGATGGGAAAGATTTCGGGATTCATGAGGTTACCTGCCGGGGAGAAGATGTTATTCCTCGAGGCGCTGTCGCTGCACCTCATCACCGGACTGGCTCTTAAAGTGATTCCGTTCCGGAAGATACCGGTTCTTTTTAAGAGCCGGCAGTCACTAGGCGGCAGTCAGCAGTCAGGGATGGTTGAAAGTATCAGGATGGCGATTCAGAGAGCAGCCAGAGTGTCGCCATGGAGGAACAAATGTCTTGTAAGCTCTCTGGCGGCCAGACGGATGATGCAGCGAAGAAAGTTATCATCTATGGTTCATCTGGGTGTGGCTAAAAATACGGAAGGAAAAACCGTCTACCATGCCTGGGCAGAGACAGAGGGATATGAGATTGTTGCCAGGGCCGGCGATTATATTGATTTGTATGTCTTTTAACGAAATAAGAAATTCCTGAAAGCGTTATTACTAAAAATAATTATATTTGCCCGGATATAATTCCGGGTTTTGTTGTAAATTGCCTTACTTTGCAGCGGAATAGATAGAAATGAATACATCCGACAAAAACAAAAAGGTCTGGATCAAGCCAGAAGTTCACGTCCTCAGTATCAAGAAAGATACTTTCAGCGGGTCAAGCGCAGGTCCTGAAGGAGCTGAGAAAGGCGGGCCTCCACAACCACCCGGCTCATTAGGGAGATGAGGCCGGCTTTCTAAAGGATGCCTCCTCAAATATTTTGTTTAGGGTATTTTATGCACTCCCCTCAGTATTTCAATAGTGATACTTAATTCTGATGATTATCAGGTTTATTCATGCTTTTAAATTACATACTCACATTTCTTTCCCCACATTATGATTTTGGGTTCAGTTTCCCTGAGCGGCGATGTGTCAGCCATATCCCAGGGCATCCGGGTTGCATGTTCGCATCCGGACCTGAGATTTCATGCTCTTGGGAACCAATTATTTGCAGGTGGTTTCTTTTTAAACGACAGGCTGCCATGGAAAGTTGACGATTTCATCTTTGAATCGCGTGAGGATGATATCCTTGTACTTATGTCAGGCGCAGTCTATAACAGGGCTGAACTGACAGGTTTACAAGCTAAAGGAGCCCCGACCACTGATCCATCGATTGTGGCGGGGCTTTTTCTTTCAGAAGGTCCGGGCTTTGTCAGCAGGCTGAACGGTGATTTCGTCATCCTGATCATACGAACCGAAGGAAAGGAGGCTTTCCTTTTCCGTGATCATGTAGGGATTCGTCCCCTGGCCTACACTTATGATGGCCGGGTACTCTCCTTCTCCACTGACATTATCGGTCTGAGCAGGGCATTCTGCCGGGAGAAGCGGATAAAGGAAGATTTTTTTCTGAAGAATTTCAAGTATGCTGATTACAGGGTCATGCCCTGTGACCATGTCAAAAAATTTCCTCCGGGGCATTATCTTAAGATATGTAAGGATGGGATCAATATTACAAGATACTGGAATCCGGAGGAGATTAAGACTGACTATAAGCTTTCATATGACAGAATGCTTAGTGATCTGGATTATCTGCTTCACGATTCAGTCAGGATACGTTGTGATAACCGTTTCACTGCCGGGGCTCACGTAAGCGGCGGACTCGATTCATGTGTAGTTGCGGCTCTGGCCCGCAGGGAATACTTCTCTCAGGAGCGTTTTCACGGGTTTTCGTGGTCACCCCTTGATTTTGAACCGCCGGGGGAAGAGTTTGCTGATGAGCGTGAGCTGGTGAACAAGTCATGCGGTAAAGCCAATATCATTTCGGTGTTCAGTGAGTCCGGGTTAGACGGATTCATGAAAGCCTGGGCGTCGTTCTTTGAATACGGGCATTTCTATGCTGAGCATTTAATATCAGACCGTGCTGTTGAATCGGGTACAAACCTGGTTTTCAGCGGTTGGGGTGGTGATGAGTTCATAAGTACAGGCGTCACTGCAATTGAGTCTGACCTGCTGCGTGAATTACGGTTTCGGCTCTTCCTGAAACGCCAAAGAATAGATGAGCCAAAACTGTTTGTAAAAAGAGTGCTTTACAGCATTGTACTTCCTGCGCTTGGCATTCTTGACAGGTCTGCTGCCATGGGGTTCAGGAACGACGCCTGTTATCTGAAGAAGGAGTACCGGAGGTCAGACAGGCAAATGATACGCGAGTTTCATTTCAATATGTCAAGGCGCGAGTTTCATCTGATGATGCTCAGGTTCTATCATCTGCAGCTCCGGTGTGAGCACTGGACCGTCGCCGGTTACAGGAAAGGGCTGGAGTACAGGTATCCTTTGCTTGACAGGCGCATTGTTGAGTATATGATCAGGATCCCGTCGGTGTTATTATGCAATACTGATGAGCCGAGGCCCATTCTCCGGGTTCTTGGTCAGAGCCTTGTTCCTGATGAGGTATTGCGGAATTACTCGAAGAGAGACCAGGTTTATTTTGCGCATATGCATAAGAGCTTCAGGGAAGCAGGAAGGATTTACATTGACCAGGCTGATTCCTGGCGGGAAAACCCCGATCTGCAATTCGTGGATTTCGAATTGCTTGAAAAGGATATCGCGGCATACAGAAAAGGCAGTGAGGCGGTTGATGAAATGAGGTTGTTCAGGATGCTGGTATATCTTAAGGGTATGCATGAGTTCACACTTAAGTATCACTCTTCCGGATGGTGAGGACCAGGAGCCTCTGATTGTAAGGTGTAATATTTTCGAAGCGCTCCTGATAAGGCATTTCCTTTCAGAGGAAGACTTCAACAAACTTGTGATGAAACATGAATCTGAACAATAGTTCAATAAAAACTGGCAGAATACAATGACAAATGAGAAAATCAACCCGGATACGGAAGAGTCGTCGCAGCTAAAAAAGGGAGGTTCCATCCCGCCTGATGCGGATCAAAATACATTATATATAAGGAACAGTAAAACCATCTCCGGTCGTCTTCACGATGAGCTGGTAATGATGGACATTGAACAGGGAAAGTATTTTTCTCTTAATCCTGTGGCAACGCGGATATGGGATTTGCTGGGGAAGGCTCTGACGATTAAAGAGTTGTGTAACCAGTTGCAGGCGGAATATCATGTAGATGAGAAACAATGCCATCAGGAGGTGTCGGTTTATTTAATGGAGATGGAAAAATTCAGACTGGTTATCCGCATGGAAGAATCAGAGTCGTAGTGCATAGAAAAGGCAGCACGCAAGAGATTTATGGACAATGACGTGGTGTTCCTGATAAATCTAAAGCAGAAACAGCAGTTTAATCATATTATAATTGTACAACTACGGATGATTAGCCAGGTTTTGTCAAAAAACCTGCATTTTTAGTAAGTAAGAGAGAGTTAGAACAATAAAATCTGTTAAATTTGTCTATAACAATCATAGCGGGATTGTTCAGGAATAGGTTTTTAAAAATGAACTGACTAAAATGAGTCTTCAGGTACTGTCTGGTAGCCTTAAAATAATTTTTAGGGAAACGGCGCCAATTTATTTATGATAAAGGGAAATAAAATAGTCACTTTGTTGATGCTGCCTGTGCTTACCGGTATTTTGCTGGCGATATCTGCTATCCCGTCAAAGATCTGGTATGTCGGTTTTGTTGCATTCATTCCTTTGCTGACAGCTGCTGACAGGGCTGTGAGTTACAGGCGGCCGCTCCTTGTTTTCAGCCTGCAGCTGCTGATTACATTACTTACATTTTATCTGGGAATGGGATTCTGGGTGTTAAAAACAGCTAATCCCGGATTTCTTATCGGCTTGTTTCTTCTTTTACCGTTTATCTTATTGGTTTCGCCCTACATCCTGTTCAGAAGACGGGGCAGCAGTTACGCTTCGCTATATTTTATTGCAGCCTGGCTGGGAGCAGAATTTATACAAGGATACTTTCCACTCGGCTCCCCGTTTTTTAATCTTGGACACAATCCCGGGTCAAACCCTCAATTGATACAATGGTATGAATATACAGGCGCTGCCGGAGGGACACTCTGGATAGTGTGTGTCAATTTCCTTCTGTTTTCATTTTTGAAATCATTATTGAGCGGAAGACAGCAGATTGTCAGAAAGGGTATAGTAACCGCTTTGGTAATTGTATTGCCGGCCGTTATATCCCTTGTTATTTATCACAATTACAAGGAAAAAGGGCCTGTGTCTGAAGTTGTGATAGTTCATCCCAGTACTGATAACCGTGATGTAAAATACCGCGTCAATATTTATGAGTTGACAGACATTTATCTTGAAATTCTGTTACCACATCTGACAGATAAAACTGAATATGTTGTACTTCCCGAAACTGCTATTACAAATGCCGGTTGGGTGGGGGATTTCAACAATAACCTTGTCTTTAATCACCTCAATGAAAGTACTGCTCAATACCCGGGCCTGAAATGGGTAACGGGTGCCATTGTTTACGATTCAATTCCTGACGTTGAAAAAATAAAGCACTACAAGAGAAAGCCGGGCATCAGGTTTTCCGAGAAATACAATGCCTGGTACCACACGTACAATGCCGCACTGTTCATTGAAAAGAGTCGCCCTGTACAGATGCGGGTCAAGGATGGTTTGGTTCCGTACCAGGAGTATGCACCTTTTCCGCAGTTTTTACCTCGCATTTCGCCTGTTGGAATTGATTTTCAGTTCTCAAAGCGTGAAAAAAACCGGAAGGTTTTTGTTGCATCAGACAGAGTGCAAACTGCCGCATTGATTTGTTATGAACTTGTTTTTGGAAAATTGTTTTCTGAAACTGTCCGTGATGGTGGTCAGGCCTTCTTCGTCCTGCTTAATGAAGGTTGGTACAATAATGTTCGTGTTTCACGACAATTTCTGCAACTCTCTGTTATCCGGGCAATTGAGAATCGGAGGAGTGTTGCACATTCATCCAACATGGGTATCTCAGCTTTCATAAATCAAAAAGGAGATGTGATTTCAAGAATGGAGTCCCGGGCCCCCGGTTGCCTGAAGGCTGAAATAAGGATGAACAAGAAAGCTTCGATTTCTACAATGGCCGGCAATTACCTTGGCGTATCAGCTTTAATAACTATAGCTACACTGGTTGTTTTTGAATTACTAAGAAAAAACATAAAAAGATGAAACCTGGATTTATTCTTTACAGCAAGTCACGAGTAAAAAAATTTCGGTCAGGCCGGATGGAGCTCCGCGCAATATTTTTGACCCTGATTCTGGTGATAGGTTTTTCGGTAAATGATGCATACGGTTGTGATGGACCAACTGCAGATTTCACTGTAGATAACGCCACACCTGTTGTCGGGCAACCAGTTACATTCACTAATGCCTCATCAGATGAAAGTTCATGGTCCTGGAATTTTGGCAGTGGCGCGAATCCTGCCACACGAACTACTGAGGGTCCGCATAGCGTTTTCTATACCACAACAGGAACAAAAACGGTTGCTCTTACCGTAGGCAATACCTATGGAAATGACACCAAGACTAAAACAAATTTTATCACCGTGCAGCCGACACCGGTACCCACTGCAGGCAACAACGGACCTGTCTGTGCCGGGCAGCAGCTTAACCTGACTGCCTCAACGATTGCAGGTGCAACATACAGCTGGACTGGTCCCAACGGTTTCACCTCAACATCACAGAACCCTGTTGTAAGCACCAGCGCTACCACAGCAATGGCCGGAACATACACTGTAAGAGTGACACTTTACGGTTACCAAAGCAGCCCTGCCACAACTACTGTCGTGGTGAATTCAGTTCCGGCACAACCAGGTACCATAACGGGCAGCACAGCACCCTGCTTCGGCTCATCACAGGTTTACAGTGTAACAAATGTGGCAGGGGTTACATATAACTGGACATTCCCATCAGGATGGACACAAACAGCCGGTGGAACTACCAACTCTGTCACTGTTACCGTAGGTTCCGGAACAGGGAATATCCAGGTGACACCCTCCAATGGTTGCGGTAGTGGTACTGCGCGCACCCTGGCAGTTACGGTTTCCCCAAATACCTGGACAGGAGCTGTCAGCGGTGACTGGAACAATACAGGCAACTGGTCATGCGGTGTTGTACCAAACGCCGGAACAAATGTAACAATCGCCTCCGGAGTGACACCACCTACAATATCAGGTACCCCTACGGCAATATGCAATAACATCACGATTAATGCCGGAGCTACTCTCACAATCTCATCCGGCCAGGCTCTCACGGTTAACGGTAATCTTACAAATAATGGTGGTCTGACGATTGAATCTTCCGGGATCTCATCAAGCGGTTCCCTGATAGTCAACGGAAGCAGCACCGGCAATGTCACATATAATCGCACAATACCGGGCGACGAAGGAACCTATCATTATATTGCTTCCCCGGTCTCACCTTCAACAATAGCATCGACAAAAGCTTTTTATCCGTATAATGAAGAAGCAGGTACCTGGGCCAGCACTATAACTGCTCCCTATGCGGGTGTGATAAGTGGTACCGGTTATGCCGTGATAGGAGGCGGGACGATCTCCTTTAACGGCCCGCTGGTTATGACTGATCTGGTAAAAACAGTAACATCACCATACTATACTGCTGTCGGGGACGGGTCACCAGCAGATTATGAAGCGCGATGGGCCAGCGGCAGGCCGGCGTATGGCGCAGGCGGATTCAACCTCCTCGGTAATCCATACACATCTGCTATGTCTGCAACAGAATTTATTACTGCCAATGCAGATAAATTCGACCCCGGCTATCAGGCAATTTACCTGTATAACGGAAGCTCCTATAATTATATCGGTGTTCCTGTGGAAGGATGGGAGGTAAATGATCCTGCACAGTTGTCACAGACCACCATCCAGGCCGGACAGGGTTTCTTTGTGCTCGCAGAGATAAATAATACCACCTTTACATTCTCAAGAAGCATGCAGGAACACAGTACTACCTCCACAATGCTTAAATCAGCCGGTACCGGATCTAAATGGCCGGGCATGAGTTTGAATGTTAAGGCTGGTAATAACAGCAACTCCACGCTGATTGTCTTTGACACTGAGATGAAAACAGGGCTTGATGAAGGTTATGATGTTGGAATGATAAGTTCAGGAGCCGTTGTTGAGATATATACAAAGCTGCCGGAGGGAAGTACAGGTGTGAACTTTGCCCGCCAGGCTCTGCCAGAGAAACTTGGTGAAGAAAATGTCATTCCTGTCGGATTGAATTACCGGGCTGGTGGCAGTGTCACATTCTCAGCAATTGCGGAACCGCTGAGAAACTCAAAATTCTGGCTGGAGGACCGCTTAACCGGCACATTTACCGACCTTGAAACCGAAAGCTATACAGTAAGTCTCCCCGCAAACACAAAAGGTACAGGAAGGTTCTTCGTTCATGTTAAAAGCAGCAGGCCGGAACGTCCGGTCAGGGAGAATCCCTTTACCCTGAGACTAAAGATATGGACTACTCAAGACAGAGAGATACACATCCAGGGTACCGTAAGCGAGCAGGCGGTCTGTGAGATATATAGCCTCATCGGCAGGAAAGTATATGAGGAAATTTTGACAGACAGCGAATACAATATAATTACTGTTCCATCTCTGAAAAGTGGAATTTATGTTGTGGTTGTCAGGGACGGTAAAAAGGTATTTACCCAGATGGTAAACCTGTAATTTATCTCAGAGCAAGACCAGGCTCTTAAACAAGAAAGTAACAGGCACCACAGATTATCACTGATCATTACCTGAAACCCGGGCAATGAGCAGTGAGGTCTGTGGTGTTTTTTTTCGAAGGCTCAGTGGTTACAAATCAACACAAATTCCGGTCATCTAAAAAAAATTTTGCAGCAATCACGGATTTGGCTTAACTTATTAAAGTTGAATTTTTGTTTCTGTCAGAGCACCCGGTCATCAATGCCATCTGGCCATGGGTGCCTGCATGTGGTTCTAAAATAAAGCCTCTGCCATGAATGCAAAAATTAAAAAATCCGGGTTGGTCTTTAAGATTTCTGCCGTTTTGTTTGTATTGGTATTAACGGCACAGCTCACCTTATCACAGCAATGGTATCCGGGTTACAGTGCGTGGATATACCGTGTTCCGGTAACTTTGATCAACACCGGAGAGCAGCTGACGGACTGCCAGGTGCAGGTGACACTTGGACCATCATTTCCATGGGCACACAGCCTGGCTGCAGGAGGCGCTGATATAAGATTCGCCACATCTGACGGCCTGACTGAAATACCGTTCTGGATTGAAGAGTGGGATGACACACCTCCCGATGCACATGCTTCTGTCTGGGTAAAAGTACCATCTATCCCCACAGGCGGGACTTTTGTTTATATGTATTATGGAAACAGTTCTGCAATCAATGCAAGCAACGGGTTTAATACATTCGAGTTTTTTGATGATTTTGAATCCGGTACGGTACCCGAACCGGCCAGGTGGACAGCAAGCGGAGGGACATGGAGCATTCTGACCGGTGTGACACAGAAGAACGGAGTGACAGGTGGCGTAGCTCAGGGTACAATACCTGTCAGCGAAAAACATCTTCTTAAATCGGCCTTTTCAGGCACAGACTATATAGTTGAATGTGACGGACTGCAAACCCAGGGCCGGGTATGGGGGCTTGGTGTGCGTTCAACCGACTACCAGACAACTTATACTCTGAATCTTTATGAAGACCTTGATGCGGCCGTCAATTTATACTACTATGTATGGCTGGGAAGTCAGACTACAAATACTTTGTATGGTGGTACTGTCGGTACAATTGCTGAAAACACGTGGTATAAACTAACAGTAAAAGCCCACGGGAATAATTTTGACCTCTTTTTTGGAGATGAGTTGAAAGCCAGCGTAACCGGAAGTCTCTATCCATCAGGATCGGTTAGTTTATTCGGTGAATATGATGACAGGACGTCTGAAGCAGGCATCTACCGGTATAATGATGTCCGTGTCAGGAAATATGCTTCGGCTGATCCCGCTTCAACCATCGGGACAGAACAGGATCAGACCAGGATTTTGAGCATAACACACAGTAAAACAGATGTTCGTTGTCATGGGTATTCAGGCGGATCAATAGACATTTCAGTTACTGGCGGTGACGGTTCATATAATTACTATTGGCTACCGGGCGGGCAGAGAACTGAAGATATATCAGCCCTGTCAGCCGGGACATACACGGTTAGTGTCGATGACGGAACCGGATATTCGGGTTTTCAGAGTATAACCATCTTACAGCCGGAAGCGCTTGTTGTCAGTTACGCTGTAACCAGTCCGTACAATTGCAGTACCGGAACAGCAACTGTCGAGATAACTGCCTCAGGAGGCGTAGCTCCATACACCGGGACGGGCACAAAAATACAGTCCACTCTCAATGCATCCTATGCCGTTACTGATAACAACGGGTGTCAGGGGACCGTGACAGTAGAGCTCGAGCCTGACGGTTCATGGTATGATCCGGCCTGGATGTACCGGAAGCCTGTTAACCTGGCGGGAAGCAGCGAGCCTCTTACAGATTTTCAGGTACAGGTGATTCTGAATAATACCAATCATAATTTCGCGCAGACCAATGCCGGTGGAACAGATATAAGATTTACAACCCCGGATGACACTGAAATTCCTTACTGGATTGAAAGCTGGGATGATACTCCCGGCAGTGAGAATGCGGTTTTATGGGTGAAGGTGCCATATGTGCCCACGAGTGGCACAACAATCTACGTTTATTACGGGAACACGGCTGCCGTAAAAGGATCAGACGGCAACAATACGTTCCTGTTTTTTGATGACTTTGAATCTGACCGGCGGGGGTACTATCCCTTCGGTGAATCTTCGCGTCTCATGGTGCAGGAAACAGATGTCTGGCATGAAGGGTCTGCACCGCATACGTTAAGTGTGGTGAAAGCGCCTGAGACAGGGGCATTCAATGGCTATGAATATTATGGTTATTACGGTCCGCAGGGGAGCGGTTACATAGGGATTGCCGGCAGCAATGACCTTCTGACCTGGGCAAGGTTCCCGTATAACCTTCCGTCGGACCCCGGCCAGGATAATCCGCTCTTTACAGGGCATGGTGAGAGGTGGCCGTCAGTATACTGGGATGCCGGTGACAGCAAGTACTATATGGTACATACAGTGAACTACTGATCAAGCTATATCGTTTATCGTGAAAGCAGTGACGGGTTAAGCTGGACTGATCCGACCACTGTTGTCCCATATCAGACAAGCAATCAGAATCCCAGCCTGTTTCATGATCCCGTAAGCAACAATTACTTTTTATACTGGCTCAGGTTTGAGGGCAGCAATCATCTCCTGATGTACCGTGAGGCCGGAACGGTGGCAGGCCTGGTGGAGGCTGAGGATCATCTGCTGATTTCTTCAGCTTCGGTGCTGGCAGCGCCGCAGGTGCTGTACTATGATAACACCTATTTTCTTTCAACTGAAATAATCCCGGCAGGTATCTGGCAGGTCAGGATGTATGCAGGAACGTCTCCCCGCGGGCCTTTTAGTGTATTACCCGGCAACCCGGTTCTTGCTGACGGGTGTGCCTGTCTGTTCCAGCATCTTTTTGATAATAAAATCTATACATATTACTGCAAGGAGACAACCGGGACATGGACGCTGGACATGCGGGTGGTTGATCCGGTCACTGGAAGGATTGTATACGAAAACGGAGCACTTAATGCCTCGAAATGGACCCAGGGCGGCGGAGGTACCTGGGTTACAAAATCGATGGTTCAGAGAGACGGCACAACGGGTGATGTCGCTGAGGGTGTCCTGGCAGGCAATGCAATTCAAAGATCCTCTTTTTCAGGAAGCAACTTTGTCCTGGAAGGCTATGGCAGGCAGGATGCCGGCCGGGTCTGGGCATTTGGTGTGAGGACACAGGACGTTTCCAATCTGTACTCATTCAATATTTATGAGGATCTCAATGCTCTTTATGCTTATGAATGGCGGACTGGCAGCGCAACTCAACGAGGATACGGATCATTGACTACAGTCAATCCGGATACGTGGTATAAAGTTAAGATAGTAGCCAGGGCTGAGAATACGTTCGATTTCTATTTCGATACACGTCCGGGAATTACAGTAACCGACAATGAATCTCCTTACTTTTCCACAGGTTCTGTCGCCCTTTACGGTGAGGGTGGCACTACCGCCCAGTACGATGACATACGTGTGCGCAGATATGCAGCCACTGAGCCGTCTGTGAGCAGTTTTGGCACAGAAGCTTTCCCGGGGCAATGGAACGGATCAGCCGGTGCAGACTGGAATACAGTATCAAACTGGAGTGGAGGGTTGCCGACGAGCTGTTCAAATATCACAATTACTTCAGCACCGGCGAATCAACCGCATATTACCACTGCCCTGCCTGCAGTATGCTATGACCTGATGATCAACAGCGGCTCCACAGTCACCATCGAGGCAGGAGCTCAGCTTACTGTCGGAGGTTCCCTTATCAATAACGGATCATTGATTATCAAATCCGACGGCCTGAGCATTAACGGTTCGCTGATCGCCGGCAGGGCAAGTGGCACAGGTACAATAATCTATGAAAGATACCTGCGACCACAGGATAACTACGGAGACCGGCATTTCTTCGCCTCCCCTGTTTCGGGACAAACGATAAGCGCGTTCAGGACAAGTAATACTTTTGGTGAACTGGCTGTTTCAAAGGTCAACAGTCTCTGGGAGTGGAGTGAGCTGACGGGCAATTGGCCTGATATTACTTTGTCAACAGGCAGCTTTATGCCCGGCAGAGGATATAATGTCGCCCAGTCGACCGGGAGTGACGGATTGCTGAAGTTTTCCGGGTCTCTGGTTAACTCTGTATCAATCACTGCCACCTCGCCTTATAAGGAAGGATATACTGACAGATCCACTGCTGCGGCCTATGGTGTCGGCAATGAAACGGCAGATATCTGGGCAGCAGGGAGAAGCTGGACTGACTATGGCGGGGGAGGATGGAATCTCCTGGGTAATCCATTCACATCAGCCATGGATGCCGGTGTTTTTATCGCCAACAACCTTACGAAACTTGATCCGGGCTATCAGGCTTTGTATGTTTATGACGGTGTGAACCAGGCGTATAAATATTCTGCAGCCTCTGTGCCGGGCTATCCGGAAGGTGACTCACACGGAAGCTTTATCCAGGCAGGACAGGGCTTTTTTGTACTTGCGTTATACAATGACGCACAATTCAGCTTCAGTTCAAATATGCAGGTGCATCAACCGGGAACACCTGTCCTGAAGTCGTCCGGATCTGATGATTCATGGCCGGGTTTGCAGTTGAAAGTCAGGTATTGTGAAAAGGAAGGCTCCACTCTTGTTGTCTATCATGAAAATATGAGTACTGTTCTCGATCCGGGGTATGATGTCGGTCAGATGAGTACTAACCCTGATGTTGAAATATATACTGCTTTGATTGAAAAAGACAACGGGGTCAATTTCGCCAGGCAGGCTCTGCCGGTTACAGGCGCCGAAAAACTATCTGTTCCAGTGGGGATCGATACCGAATACGGTGGCACTGTTACCTTCTCGGCTTACACGGTACCCCTTGGCAGTAATAAGTTCTGGCTTGAGGACCGGGCTACAGGCGTTTTCACAGACCTGACAACGAACAGCTATACTGTTACCCTCCCTGCACAGACCTACGGCACCGGCAGGTTCTTCATAATAGCCTCGGCCAACACACCGACAGGCGTTGTGAATCCTCCGTCAGGAGATACCGGCGTTCGTATCTGGGCATCGAACGGCAGGGTGATCATCAAGGGTGAGGTCAGTGCTAAAGCAAGGTGCGAGGTTTATAATGTGAGCGGAAGCAAGATCATTGATGTACAGCTCAACGGCGGAGAACTGAATACTGTTGATCTGCCTTCAGGCCCGAGGGGTGTTTACCTTGTCAGGGTTGTCGACGGGGCGAAGGTGAGCAGGGGGAAGGTAGCCCTGGTGAAAAATCCGTAAAGCTGCTGTAAAACATATTTTACCGACTAAAAAGGAACTAATTTTCATACTGTATTATCCGCTTCAAATATGAAAAACTTCCTAAGGTACCTGTTACCGGGATTACTATTAGCAATCCCGGCTCTGACCTCGTTTGCCCAGGTCAGCATCACCC
The DNA here is from genome assembly GCA_964635655.1 of uncultured Rikenella sp. Lineage (GTDB taxonomy): Bacteria > Bacteroidota > Bacteroidia > Bacteroidales > VadinHA17 > SR-FBR-E99. Next base: position 13,672 of record CAZWOC010000001.1, read on the forward strand.
CTGACAATTCGGCTCCTGACCCCAGTGCAATGCTCGATGTGAGGTCTGCTGACAGGGGTATGCTTATCCCCAGGATGACGCATTCGCAGCTTGCTGCCATCGCCGCTCCCGCGGAGGGATTGCTTGTATATTGTACCGATTGCGGATCAGGGGCACTGTCCGTATTTGTCGGAGGTCAATGGAATACTCTGGAAATAAGCTGTCTGAGTCCATCTGCTCCGGCGGCTGCAGAACATCAGGTTACACGGACGCAGATAACCTGGAACTGGGCTGCAGTTCCATATGCCACCGGTTATAAATGGAGTACCGAAAATGTATATGAAACGGCAACTGATCTTCTTACGGCGACCACTTATACGGAGAGCGGGCTCAGCAGCAACACTTCATACACGAGATACGTATGGGCATATAACCAGTGTGGCGGGTCTGTAGTGACAGAGCTGACTCAGACCACTGCTCTTCCGGTTCTGCCTGTGCTGACAACGTCTGCTGTCACCGGGATAGGGTTGACGGGATTCACGTCAGGCGGTAACATCACTTTTGACGGTGATGCTGCGGTTACTTCGCGAGGGGTATGCTGGGGAACAGCGGCTGCACCTGACATTTCCGGCGGCCACACGGATGACGGTACCGGCACGGGTGTTTTTACAAGCACGCCGTCCGGTTTGTCGGAGGGTACTGTTTATTATGTCCGGGCATATGCCACCAATGCTGCCGGCACAGCATATGGGAACGAGTTAAGGTTCTCTACATACGTTTCAGACGTTGACGGGAACTCATACAGGACTGTGCTTATCGGCTCACAGCTGTGGATGGCTGAGCATCTCAGGACCACAAAATACTCTGACGGTGTGGCGATCAATTATCACACCGGTTTCTGGTCACTGAGTCCGGAGTATGCCTGGTATAATGACAGTATTTATTATAAAACTCCATACGGCGCTCTTTATAATTTCCCTGCCGTCAGTACCGGGAAATTATGTCCGACTGGCTGGCATGTAGCCACTCCGGAAAACTGGGATGTGCTTGCAACCTATGTCGGGGGATATTCAGTCGCAGGAGGAATGTTGAAAGAGGTCGGCACCGTACACTGGCGAACACCCAACACAGGCGCAACTGACACATATGGTTTCACGTTGCTGCCAGCCGGGGCAACACAGCAGAATAACTATGGGTTCGTAAGCAGGGGAGAGGGTACGTGTATCTGGACTTCAACCAATGGTATAGTCAGGATTGCCGTTAACAACAGGGTTGATTTGATAATTAGTACTAACTATAATGCATGGGTAAAGAACTCGGTCCGATGCATTAAGAATCAGTAACGTGGCCGGAGCGACCTAAAAAAAACTTGACATTGGCTTTATGTCAGTATAGCTTTGTTAAAGATTTCCGCTTGATTGCCAGAGTACCAGGCAAAAGAGTTCTATTTCATTAACAAATCTTCGCATGCCGTGAAAACAAAGGTCCGATTTGCTGTATTGGCAGTGATCCTCTGTCTGATCCCTGCATTTGTCGCCAATTGCCAGGTAAGCGTCAATGCCACCGGTGAGCCTCCTGATAACTCTGCCATGCTTGACGTTAAGTCGACGGACAGGGGTCTTCTTATTCCCAGGATGACAAGTGATCAGATAGAATCGATTAAGGATCCTGCTGACGGGTTGCTTGTCTATTGCACAAGCACCGGCAAGGTGTACCTGTTTGTAGGGGCAACAGGTCACTGGACGGAGCTGGACTTCGGAAGCGGAACAATTACGCCGTGGGAGTGTGGATTGCCGTTCACAATTAATCATACCGTTTCCGGCGGTGTTGCCCCTGTTGACAAGACGGTTACATACGGGACTGTAACAAATCTGCCTGGTGAAGCAACAAAATGCTGGATTACAAGTAACCTGGGAGCTGATCATCAGGCTGTCTCAGTGACTGATATCACTGAACCGTCGGCAGGTTGGTACTGGCAGTTCAACCGGAAGCAGGGGTTTAAACATGACGGGACAACGCTGACTCCATCATGGACAATAACCTCAATTAATGAGAACCTTGACTGGCAGGCTGCCAACGATCCCTGTACAATTGAACTTGGTAGTGGATGGCGCCTTCCTACTCTCACAGAATGGGTTAATGTGGACTCTGAGGGAGGCTGGACAACATGGGATGGTCCATGGAATTCCGGATTAAAGATGCATGCAGCAGGTTATTTAGGCTGGGGAAACGGTGCTCTGAAAGGCCGCCCTACAGACATAACTCCATATCTTCAGGCCGGGTATTACTGGAGCAGCTCACAATCAACCAGGACCCCGCTATATGCGCTTGGTTGCTTCTTGAATCTTGGAATTGACAGAAGCGGTTCCGACGACGGGTGGTACAAAGCTCACGGATTCTCAGTGCGCTGTATAAATGATATGGAGACACCCGGTTCCCCGGAGGCAACAACAGCCTCTGCCAATCATGTGACCCAGACATCGGCAATGTGCGGAGGCGAAGTCACTTCCGAGGGCAGTTCTGCTGTCACTGCACGCGGAGTCTGCTGGAGCACATCACCCAATCCCAAAGCCTCAGGCAGCCATACTTCTGATGGAAGCGGAGCGGGAGCTTTTACAAGCAATATAACCGGGCTCACAGCCAACACCCTGTATTACGTCAGGGCCTATGCTGTCAACAGTTCAGGTACTGCTTACGGAAATGAGATCCCTCTGTCAACATATAACTGCGGATATGTGTCTGTCAATCATACATCAGGTGATATAGCCCCGGTGACCAAGTCGGTCACATATGAAACTGTAACAAACATTCCGGGCGAAACCTCCAAATGCTGGATTACAAGTAACCTGGGTGCGGACCACCCGGCGGCTTCAGAGACTGACGACACGGAACCGTCAGCTGGCTGGTACTGGCAATTCAACCGCAAACAGGGATACATGGCTGAGGGATCGACTGTGACGCCTGCATGGACAGTAACAACGATCGACGAAGACTCGGGATGGACTTCCGAAAATGATCCGTGCAGACTGTCGCTTGGCGGCACCTGGCGGATACCGACTCATACCGAATTGATGAATGTTGATATGACCTGGAACACATTTGCTGATCCATGGAATTCAGCTTTGAAACTTCATGCAGCAGGATATATAACTACCAGCGGAACTCCCTGGCAAAAAGGCGCATACGGCCGTTACTGGAGCAGCACACAGCTTAACGCCACGGATGGATATGACCTGTGCTTTCTGACTGATTACAGTAACACGGAGAATCTGGGCAAAGTGGTTGCTACAACACTTCGGTGCATTAAAGAGTGAGTTGCCGGAAAGAAACCAAAGAGACACAAACGCGCCATAGAACAGTTTGATTAATGAAAAAAACAGAATGAGATTTTGCGTTCACATACCTCCCTTATTTTATTATGTAGTTCTGCTCTTTTTATCAGTTGATGCTTTATCTCAGACTGTTACCGTGACAGTCCATTGCCGGGGGGTTTTTCAGAGTAACGTCACTCTTTCAGCTCTGTCTGGAACTGGCACTTTCAAGCCGGTAAACGGAATGAACGGCATCAACAGAGGTGCCACTGCACTGCTGGTGGTGGAGGAGAAATATCTGCCCGGCGAGTTTGTTCTCAGGTTCGACTACAAAGAGTCGCCGGCAAGCGCTCCTTATCCCTCCGAGAAGCGGGTAATGATAGGGACGCAGGATCTTGACCTATGGGTCAACCCGAAATACTGCAATGATCCTGACAGCACATGGTTCCAGCCGGGGGAGACGGAGAACTCAGCCTTGTCGGCATTCGCCAGGGAAAGTTTTGAGCAGAAAGAGCAGATAAACCTGCTGCAACAGTTCCTGGCGGACTATAATGATGCCGGATCGAAGCTTTACAGGCAGTGTTTAAGAGAATATGAGAAACGCCGTCAGGTTTATAATGAATGGCTCGCCGGCCGGAAGGAGAAAGACCGGGATCTCTTTGTGAGCAGCCTGTACAGAATGCAGTATATCCCGGAGACAAGGTGGGGTGGCACTGAAGAGGAACGACTCCTCAGCACGATAGATCACTATTTCGACGGTGCGGATCTTTCTGATCCCGCACTGACAAGGACAACGGCGCTGACCGGCTGGATCGATGCATACGTCAATCTTCACGGGCAGATGGCGACAACAGCCGTACTGCGCGATTCCCTTTTCCCGGCGGCAGCCGGAAAAGCTATAGAGAAAACCAGGGAGGGGCATCCGGAGGTGTACGGCTGGATGGTTGATTATTTCTACAGGGGCTTCGAGATCAATAACATCCCGGCAGGGATGAAGGCGCTGGAGCCCTATCTTAACGATCCGGATTGCCTCACTTCAAAGAGAAAGGAGATCGCCCGCAGGCTTGAGGGAATGAAGACGCTGGTACCCGGGACGAAAGCTCCTGAGATCCGGCTTAATAGCCCGGACGGCGTTCCTTTCAGCCTTTACGGCTACAGTCCGTCTGCACGGTATATCGTGCTTTTGTTCTGGTCGGCTGACTGCAGCCATTGCAAGGAAGTCATCGAAGCACTTTATCCCTGGCAGCAGGACCAGCAGATCAGGAGTCAGCTGTCGGTGGTGGCCATCAGTCTTGATGAGGCGGATTCAGAGGTGTCAGCCTGGCAGGAAGTCAGGCAGGAATACAGAAACTGGCTGCACCTGCGTGCCGAAGAAGGTGTGAGGAGCAAGGTCGCTGCCGATTATTACATTTTATCGACACCGCAGATGATCCTTTTAGATACGGAAACGAAAGAGATAATTGATATGCCCGGCACGCCGGAGAGATTAAACGATATTATTCAACTGAAGATGTTAAATGACAATTAGGAAACTGTCATGAAAAAGAGCTTATGTGTTACGGCCTGGGTCATCGCTGTGATGTTCGATGCCGGCTTTGCTGACCCGGCAGTCGCCCAGGGGATACGGAACGAAGGGGCCGCAATCAGTATGACCTCGGGATACCTTGTATGCCAGGGCGGCTTTGCCAACAATGCCGGTACGTTTGCGTCCGGCACCGGAACGGTTGTATTTACGGGGAGTGAGCCTAAAACGCTCAGCGGCGCCGGTGAGCTCGTGTTTTATAATCTTGTTGTCGACGCCTCCGGAGGGAATGTAACAATACCTGCCGGGACCAGGGTCACCGTGACGGGAAGTAATTTCAGTCCTGGCGGGAAGTTGATAATTATGTCCGATGCCGTCGATAACAGCGGTTCACTGATTTATTCAGGATCAGGCACTCCGACGGGGGATGTAACATACAGCAGGGTGATGCCTGCCGGTTCCTCATGGCATTATGTCTCCTCACCGGTCACCCTGACCTCATCACCCACAGGTTCGTTTTATTCCTGGGACGAGGTGGCGGGGGACTGGGATACCGGCACCACAGCCACCCCGGCAAGCGGGAGAGGCTACGCGCTTCAGACTACCGGCAATTCAGTGTCTTTTACCGGAACGGTGGCCCTGTCATCATCGGTGAGCGCAACCTCGCCGTACACTACCGATTACGGCACCGGTTACCCGGCTGAGCCCGGCAGCCTGGCCGATTATAACGCCCGCTGGGCAATCGGAAGGACCGTTTATGGCGGCGGCGGCTGGAACCTGCTGGGTAACCCTTTCACTTCAGCTCTGAGGATCGGAGGCGACGGGGGTTTCCTGGATGGTAATGACGGCAACGGCACTATTGCAACGAACCGGTTCGACCCGAACTATGTGGCAGTTTATATATACGACGGTGACAGTTATAATTTCAGGGGAAGAACAACCGGATTTGAAGACCCTGTCCTGAACGAGACGCCGCCGAACGAGATGTTCGGTTTTGATAATATCCAGGCGGGACAGGGATTTTTTGTGCTGGCGATGAAGAGCGGGGTAAGTTTCGCATTTGACAGGAGCATGCAGACTCACGGTCCTGCTACGACAATGATGAAGTCTGCCGTGGCGGAGGGTGACAGCTGGCCGGGGCTGCGGTTAAAAGTAAAGTGTGACGGCAGTGAGAGTTCGACGCTTGTTGTTTATAACGATGAGATGACTGCCGGTCTTGATCCCGGATACGATGTCGGGCAGCTCAGCGCAAATCCTGATGTGGAGATATACACTTCACTTGTGGCAAAAGACAACAGTGTGAACTTCGCGCAGCAGGCGCTGCCGGTGGAGGGTCACGAAAAGAATATTATTCCCGTAGGCATAGACTCAGAAAAGGGAGGTGAGGTCATTTTTTCAGCTTATACAGTGCCTATAGAGGATAAAAAATTCTGGCTCGAGGACCGTGTCACAGGTATTTTTACCAATCTGAACACGAATGCATATACGGTTACCATTCCGGCGAAAACGTTCGGCACAGGGCGGTTCTTCATTGTCGCTTCGGCGAACACGCCCACGGGTATCGGAAATCTTCAGCCGGAGGATACGGGGCTCCGCATCTGGACAGCCTATGGTAAGATAATTATCAGGGGAGAAGTGAGCGACAGGGCCGTCTGTACTGTTTATGACGTCCGGGGAGACTGTTTTGTCGAAAAGCAACTGACTGACGGTGAGCTGAATGTTGTGTCGCTGCCTTCGGGGCTGCATGGCGTATACATTGTCAGGGTCATTGACGGGACGAAAGTGACGAACAGAAAAATTGTCTTGTGACTTTTGGCTTATAATTTTAGCTTTGTTTATCTTATTTTGACCGTTGTGTCATCATCAGCCAAAGGAATGCAGATGTACCGTTTTGTATTGAAGACATTCAAGCTTCTGCGAGAGCACCAGCCGTGGAAGCTTGTGTTTATTTTCTTCCTGACACTGTTGCAGGGGGTGACATCAGGGTTTTCGATAGTGCTTCTGATACCGCTGCTCGAGCTGCTAAGCATCGGCGGCGGAGGTGAGCCGGAGGGGGTGGCGCTGTTCATCCGCAATATGGCTGACAGGGCAGGCATCGAGCTGACTATCGGTGCGGTGCTGGTTGTCTTTATGGCGCTGCTGACGTTCAACGCCCTGCTGCAGTACTGGAAATCGATGCTCGACACCCGGTACCAGCAGACATTCATCTATACACTTCGCAGGAAGCTGTTCCGCAAGATAATCATGGCCGACTGGCAGCAGCTGAACAGTCGCAGCAAGACAAACCACCTCCAGGTTCTGACCAAAGAGGTGCCGAACCTTGCCAATTACTATTACTTCTATCTCAGGCTGCTGACCACACTCATAATGACAACGGCATTTGTCGTATATGCCTTCCTGATCTCGGCGAAGTTCACACTGATAATTGTCGTCGTGGGAGCGGTGCTCTTCGTTTTCCTGAGGAAGTTTCTTTTCAGGGCATTCCGCCTTGGCGAGGGGTATGTCGATTCGTATAACAGGCTGCTGAAGTACATAGACGATTTCTGGCAGACTGTGAAGATTGCCAAGGTTCACAGCTCTGAGGAGTACTACTACGGGCGCTTCGATGAGGCGAGCACGTCGCTGCTCGACATCGAGTACAGGATGCAGAGGAACTGGTCGTTGCCGCAGCTGATCCAGCGGCTGGCAGGACTGGCGGTGCTGGTGGGTGTCGTGTACTTCGGGTACAGGTCAGGCGCGGTTCCGATTACGTCGTTCGTGATACTGATACTGTTGTTTTCGCGGATTTTCCCGCAGTTCATCGCCCTGAACAACGATGTGAACATGATAGTTACAAATGCCGCCTCTGTGAGGATGGTGATGACTCTGGACGCAGAACTTGCTAATTGCGATTATGACCGCCCCCAGGCGGACGGGCAGGTTGCGGAGAGCGGGCCGGGGAGTGCCGAGTCCGGACCGGGGAGTCGGGTGTCAGGACCCGGGAGTCGGGTATCCGGGCCGGGTGGTGCCGGGCTAAAGAAAGAGATCAGGTTGGAGGGGATTAGTTTTGCTTATCCTGACGGGGAGAAGTTGTTTGAAGGATTCAGTGCAGAGATCAGGGCCCGGGCAATAACAGGGATTGTCGGGCAGAGCGGCCGGGGCAAGACGACACTGATAGACCTAATTGCCGGCCTCCAGAAGCCACAGGGAGGGCAGATAATCATTGACGGGATGGCGCTGGATGATGACCTCCTGCCACGGTGGAAGGCAGGACTCGGTTACCTGCCGCAGGAACCGTTTTTCATCGACGGCACGCTGAGGGAGAACCTTGTGTGGGACAGTTCAGGCATCACTGACGACGAGGTGATGGCTGTGCTTGAACAGGTCAACGCATTGCACCTTGTAAAACGTTTCAGGAAAGGCCTCGATGCGTTCGTTGTGAACTATCACACTGCTTTCTCGGGAGGCGAGTGCCAGCGGCTGGCACTGGCGAGGGTGCTGCTGCGCAGGCCGTCTGTGCTGCTGCTCGACGAGGCCACATCATCGCTCGATGCGGAGAACGAGGCTACCGTGATGGAGGCGCTGGCACGGCTGAAGAGCCAGGTGACGGTTGTCTTCGTCACCCACCGCGAGTCGGTGACCAGGTGGTTTGATGAGGTGATAAAGATCTGAGATTGAATATCATGGTCAGAATGTTGTTATTTTAATGCATAAGGGCATTCGCAGAGGATTTTTTGTGCGCGGATTGGCACATTTCCCCCGGGCGCCGATAATTAATATGAAAAATGTGATTATATTCACAAAAACAATATTAATTGTGTGATAGCATGGAGATCAGGAGAAGGGTATTGGAGCAGCTTGTTGAGTGGAAGGCAAATCCCTCCAGGAAACCATTGTTATTGACAGGAATAAGACAGGTTGGCAAGACCTGGCTTTTAAAGCATTTTGGGAAGAAGTATTTTGACGATACAGCTTATTTCAATTTTGAGAAGCAGGAGGAATTGGGTCAATTTTTCAAATCCACACGGGATCCGGGGAGGATCATTGAAAATTTGTCACTGGTTCATGGAAGGGCTATTTTGCGTCAGAAAACTCTGATAATCTTTGATGAGATACAGGAATCAGGTGAAGCGCTTAATTCACTGAAGTATTTTTGTGAAGAGGCCCCGGAATACGCAGTGGCGTGTGCTGGTTCACTTCTCGGGGTAGCCCTTGGGCACGACAAGTCATTCCCCGTGGGAAAGGTTGATTTTATGCAAATTTTCCCGGTAACATTCCCGGAGTTCCTATCAGAGGAAGCTCCTGATTTATATAGTTATCTTGAGCAGATTGTAAATCCTGAACCAATCCCTGAAATATTTTTTAATCCTCTCCGTGAAAAACTAAAGATGTATTTTATTTCCGGAGGTATGCCTGAAGCAGTGGTCACACTTCTTGGTACCAGGGACACTAATGCCACCCAGGTAGTTCTGCAAAACATAATCAATTCTTATCAGCTTGATTTCTCGAAACATGTAGAGAAAAAGGACATTCCCAAAATCAACTATATCTGGAATTCATTGCCTTCGCAACTTGCGAGAGAGAACAAGAAATTCCTATATCAGGCAGTCAGACCGGGCGCAAGGGCCAGGGAATATGAAGATGCCCTTCTTTGGCTCAGCAATGCGGGTCTCATTACCAGAGTATATTGTTCAGACAAGGCAGGTATTCCTCTGACAGCCTATGATGACCTCACTGCATTCAAAGTTTATCTTCCTGACGTTGGATTACTTCGCCGGCTGTCACTGCTTGATCCTGTAGCATTTTCAGAAGGGAGCCGATTGTTCACGGAATTTAAGGGAGCGCTTACGGAAAGTTATATCCTGTCTGCCCTGATTGGTCAGTTTGAGCCGACACCACGTTACTGGCGGTCAGGCAACAAGGCAGAGGTTGACTTCCTTATTCAATACAAGAACCAGGTCATTCCTATTGAGGTAAAGTCCGATGAAAATATCAGGAGTAAAAGCCTGGCATATTACAGAAAGGAATATACACCAGCGGTCAGTATCAGGTTTTCCCTAAGGAATCTCAAGAAGGAAGAAGGTCTGATAAACATTCCCCTTTTCATGGTTGATTACACAAGGAGATTTATTGATCAGGCATATGACAAGCTTTAACTGCAGAATTGCAATATAAGGGTCAGTAATTATGTGAATGTTGTTCTTTTATTCCATCAGTGCAATCTAAGAGGGTCTTTTGTTGTTATATGGAGATGGGAAAGAAAATTTATCTGTGCAGTCCGCACATGGGTGGCGGCGAGATGAAGTACGTAAAGGAGGCTTTTGATTCCAACTGGGTTGCTCCGCTGGGGCCGAATGTCGACGCTTTCGAGCGTGAGCTCAGCGCTGCCACAGGGGCGAAGCACGTTGCGGCGCTCTCCTCCGGGACGGCTGCAATACACCTCTCGCTGATAATGCTCGGGGTGAAGCCGGGCGATTATGTGATAGGAAGCTCGTTCACATTCTCCGCGACTGTCAACCCGATAGCCTATCTCGGGGCGGTACCGGTGCTTGTAGACAGTGAGCCGGGGACTTGGAATATGGATCCTGAATTGCTCGAAAGAGCAATCCGGGGTCTGAGGTCTGAAGGTCTGAAGTCTGAAGGTCAGGGTAAGCAGCCGAAGGCGATTGTGGTGGCGCATCTGTACGGGATGCCGGCGAGGATGAGTGAGATCGTAGCCGTGGCGGAGAAGTACGGTATTCCTATTGTCGAGGATGCTGCTGAAGCGTTAGGGTCTGAGTATATGGGGCGGCGTGTCGGATGGAACAGTCGCTATGGAATACTTTCATTCAACGGCAACAAGATAATCACCACCAGCGGTGGCGGGGCGCTGATCTCCGATGACCCGTCGGTGGTGGAGCGTGCCCGTTTCCTTGCCACGCAGGCGCGTGATCCGGCGCCGCACTACCAGCACAGCGTCGTAGGTTACAACTACCGGATGAGCAACGTCGTGGCCGGTGTGGGACGCGGACAGCTCGAGGTGCTCGACCTCCGTGTCAGCCAGCACCGCGAGTTCAACCAGTGGTACCGCGAGCTCCTCAAAGATGTACCCGGAGTGACCTTCCATTCGGAGCCCTCGCCCGACTTCAGGTCTAACTTCTGGCTGACCTGCATAGTGATCGATCCCGCCGTGGCGGGAACGGACCGGGAGAAGCTTCGCATTGCATTTGATGCGGCGAATATTGAGTCGCGTCCCCTCTGGAAGCCGATGCACCTTCAGCCCGTCTTCGCCGGGTGTCCGGCGTTTGTAAACGGCACCTCGGAGAAGCTCTTCACAAACGGTCTCTGCCTGCCGAGCGGGTCAAACATCGATGCAGAGGGCCGGGAGAGGATTGAGAAGGTGCTGAAGAGGGAATTAAAGGTCTGAGGTCCCGGCACCATCCGGGCAAGGTGATCTGGCTTCGCCGGGTTCACCTCCAAACGGCGGCCCGGTTCGTCGCACAGCTCCTGAATACGAAAGTCTTATTTGCCGGCAGGCTATGGCATTTACGACGGCGGGTTATCTTTCAAAAAGAGTGATACCAACTCTGTCGATATGGCTGATCAGGTCAGGTTCATTAATCCTGTCATAAATTACCAGATCAACTCTGTAGGGCAGTGACAGCTTCTCAATCTTGTTTAGTGATTCCAGGATATCATCAAGATTCAGGAGCTGACCTTTTACAGCAATGTCAATATCTGATCCGGCATGATAATTACCTTTCGCCCTGGAACCAAATAAAAGTACTCTTTCAATTTTAAGATTAGTACTTAATATTGAGACAATTGAATTGATGTCTCCTGTCAGAATGCCAAACCTTCTATCTTCCTTCATCAAACAATTTGCCCTGCTTCCCATTTTTTTCCTGTTCCAGCCTCTCTTTTAACTTTTGAAACAAATCAAAGTACTCGACCTTAATTTTTTCAACAATCTCATCAGCAGTCTCCTGGTTGTAGGTATGACTGGTTAAATTCCTGCTGATTTGCATTCGCATCCAGGCTTCTCCGTCTGCGATATATCCATCTTTAAAGCTTTGTTCAATCACGGGTCTTGGTCCGGAAATATTCTGATAACCCTGTTCTTTGAGCAAATCCTGAAGTGTATTCCAACTCAATTCCCAGGTGATTTCGAATGCTTTAATCAGACCCTGCTTTTCCAGTTCGTTCAGCTCCTTTACCTCTTTGAACCTTGCAAGGTTATCGAAAGCTTTCCGGAAGCTGACAAATCTCTGATGCCAGCGTACATCCTGACTTTCTGATTTCATGTGAATTTTCTTGTAAAGATAAGAGTATTGCCCGATTCACATAAATCCTGTAGTTTTACCCGTGAAATAATGTATGCCAAAAAAAGTATTTGTCAGCGGATATAAGCCCGGTAGAATCAACAATAATACGGAAACAGAAAAGCCACCTTTAAAGTGGCTTTTCTGTTCCGGCCTGAGATGTACCCTCAGACCTGTCAACTCCTTTTAAATTCAGGCTATCGGATATGGCCCTGTTTTCCGGAGTTTGCCTGTATTAAAAATCAGGTAATTAATGGTTCCCCCCATTCCCTGTCAGGCTTTTTATTGAAGAAGTTCTTCGAGCTTTTTCCTAAGCTGGTCACCGTGGAGGTTTTTCGCCAGGATAATACCATCAGCTCCTATAAGGAAATTTGTAGGAACCTCACCGATACAGTAATCCTTGACGGAATTGTTCTTCCAACCGGTAAGGGAAGAAGTCTGAATCCATGAAAGTTCTTCACGGTTCAACACGTTCAGCCAGCTTTCTTTCTTTGAATCAACGGAAACGCCGAAGACAGTAAATCCCTTGTCCTTATAATCATTGTAGAGGGCAACCAGTTCAGGCCATTCTTCCATGCATGGTTTGCACCAGCTGGCCCAGAAATCGAGCAGTACATATTTGTTGTTCCGGACTGCCGACGAAAGCGATTGCTCATTGCCGTCTTTATCAGGAAGGACTATATCAATGAAATGATGACCCGGTTCAGATTTTTGCTTTGCCTCTCCACGGTTTTTCAGTTCGGTGACAATTTTTGTTTCGCTTAATTCAGGAGGAAAGCCGGCGACAGCCTCAAGGATCTCAGTGCCTGACTTTGATCTCTCATCTGACATTAACAGATATGCACCGCACAGGTTATTCAGATTGGCCTTTGTCATTGAATCATTCAGAGCAGCAAGACGTTCTGTGGCTACTGTCATTTCCTCAACGGTTATATCCGGAGTGAAATACATTTTCGTTGTAAGGTCATATGCTTCATATTTGTACTTATTGTACTGATCGTTGCAATAACCACCGGTAATGGAGGCAAGCTTCATTGTTGAGTCTCTTTTGACAGTTATTGATCCACCTTCGATGAATAACACTGCAAACTGCTCATTTTTTGTTTTTAAGGCAAAAATGGAAGGCTTTTCCACTGTTCCCTTATACGTGAATACCCCGTTGTCTACCTGAAATGAGTCCAGTACGACGTTTTCTTCGGTCAGGTAAACAATTTCTCCGATATCATTTACATTGCCTTTGATTTTGTAGCTGATACCGCTCTGGCATCCGCAGATCAGTGTTGCTGCTGCAAGTAGTATTACAAAAAGATTCTTTTTCATATTATCATTATTTAATTATTCTCCCAATCAGTATGGTACTTCATCACTGTTCCGGGTATTCTCATTGCCAGTCTGTCCCAGGTTGGCAGATATGTACCCTGGGCATCGGTATGACTGTATGCTTCTTTTTGATCTGCGAAGAGAGGGTCATTCCAGAGGCGTCTCATATCGAACCAGTTGAAGCCGGTTCCCATGTATTCACGCCATCTCTCTTCAACAACAAATTGTATCAGATTGTCCCGGGAAGTTACAGATGCCGGTATTACTGCCTCGGAGGCAGGCATACGGTTTCCTCTGACAGTGAGCAAATAGTTTCTTGCATTCGCTTCAGAGCCAACACGTGCTTCACATTCAGCGAGCATCAGGTAGAGTCCCGGAAGGTCACAACCCATATTTATATTACCCCTGCCTTTTGGCATAAGTCCGGGATATTGGACTGAACCGGTAGGATTATCGGTAAAAAAGTTTTTCCGGTAGTCATTCTCTGAGAACAGGTCAAGATATGACTGTTTCATATAAGCCAGCGGAGCATTCCTGTATGAAGAGAAATCGGATACTGAATATGCCAGGCTGCGAAACACCTCATTGTTGAGTTTCAGATCGCTCTGATAGCTTCTGTAGAACGAATAATTCCTGGTTCCGCCTTTCCATGTGTAGTCGATGTCAGCATAATTGTACCATGTTGCCGGTTCCATATCATTTACTCCGTCAAGGCACATGTTTAAAGCTGTCAGGGCATTTGAATAATCACCTTTCATCCAGTAGACCATACCAAGCATATAGTATCCTGCAGGCTGGTATGTCCGTAATTTATGCACTCCCATATTAAGATTGGGAACAGCATCGACAAGTTCATCGATTATAAATGTATATACCTGTTTGACTGTTGCGCGCGGATAATCAGCTTCCTGTGAGTCGGCATTTGTCACAATAGGTACACAAAGATCTTCTGCTGCAGTAGCTTCATTATATGGAACGCCCCAGAACTGGGCAGCCCAGAAGAGCATCCACGCTCTCATAACCCTGGCTTCGTTATAAATAGCATTTTTTTCATCATCAGTACCCACTTCCGAATCCATGACTCCGTTAATTATTGTATTATATACATAAAGATGATTGTACGGAGCCAGCCATTCAGTGGCGTTCTGGTCTGCAACCGTGAATATGTCGTCGTTGTATCTGAAAGCATTAATCCCGGCTTCAGTGTATCTTAAAGCAATACCGGAAGTGCTGGCTTCGTCACAATAGAACTCATCACTCATCAATACATTCATCATGTCATTGTTATATGTCAGTGTCACCCAGCTGGCACCAAAGCCAAAATCCATCCAGGCTTTTGTAGAGAAGGCAAAATCCGTCAGGACAGTGTTATTGAACAACCCGTCATAATGCTCCGTTTTATAAAGGACATCCATTCCTCTTGGTTTTACCTCGAGGTAATCCTCGCAACCGACGATGACCAGCATTATTAGTCCGGCGGTTATACACGTGATTTTATTTATATTTTTTTTCATAGTATTCTATATATGCTGTCAGACTATTTAAAATTGATCGAAAGTCCTGCTGAAATTGAAGGATTATAGAGTGTGGTCCTGTTACCGTTTCTAAGGTTAAATGCTTCAGGATCTATTCCCTCATGGTTAGCAGCAAGGCAGAAAAGATTTGTAGCCTGGAGCCTCACCTTCAGATTATCCAGATATAGTTTTCTGCACACTTCCCCGGGAAGGTTATATGCAATTGAAAACTCACGCAGTTTTGCATAGGATGCATCAAGAATATTTATGTCAGCATTGCTGTAAAGGAATGAGGATCCCTTTGAGCGGTCTGTTGAGTTTGTAAGGTCAATATAATACGAGGGAACATTTGTGGTAAGCTCATCACCCGGCTCGCGCCACCTGTCATTGAAATCTTTGTGAATCCTGCCAGACATACGTCCGGTATAAAATGCATTGACATCGTTACGCATTTTATGTCCCAGATTAAATACGACCATGAAGGAGAGTTCCCAGTTATCATAGGAAAAAGTATTGATCATTGAACCGTAAACCGGGGGAACCGTCGTTCCGTAATAATGGACCGCGTCAACGTCGGTGAAGCTATTGTAGTTGGTTACAAGTGTAGCGCCGTCAGTATCATATACCTGTGGTGAACCGTCTTCACTGCTGAGGCCTGCCCATCTGTATCCCCATAATGCATATGCAGGGTGACCTATGCCATAAGTCAGGTATGCTTTCTGATAGGGGTTGTCGTACACCATCTCCTTGTAATCATCAAGGATTTCATTCACATTATAGGAAAAGTTCAGATTTGTGTTCCAGGTAAAGTGGGCGCCGGTGATATTGCGGCTTTCAATTGTCAGTTCAACACCTTTATTTGACATTGAGCCGAGGTTGGTGGAAGCTTCGCTCCATCCGGTTGTCGGGTCTACCTCCTTCATCCCGATCATATCGGTGGTTTTTTTGTCATAGATATCCAATGATCCCTGAAGCCTGTTGTCCAGAACAGCATAATCAACGCCTATGTTCCACGACCGGGTTTTTTCCCATATAAGCTTGTCATTTGCCGGAGTAGAGATAAAATACCCCATCCCGAGTCCGCTGAAAGCCGAGGATGCATCTGAAGATATGAGGTCAAACGGGCCGCCCTCGCCTGAATTTGGTGAATTGCCGGCATAGCCAAAACTTACGCGCAGGTTTAACCGGTCAAGCCAGTTCAGGTTTTGCATAAAGCTTTCTTCGTTGATTTTCCATGAAGTGCCGACACTCCAGATTGGTTTCCACTGTACACTCGGGTCTGTCCCGAAGAGGTTTGACTGGTCAATACGAAAACTTCCGTTAAGCGAGTATCTGTTGTTGAAGGTATAGGCTCCGTTCGAATAAAGTGAGAAATAACGCCTGTCTACCTGGAACTGATCAAATTTGTTTGTCTTAATTTTTGAATAGCTGCCAAGATAGCTGTCTATGCTTCCAGCCTCAAGTGTGGTTATGTCATAAGCTGTCACTTTCATTGTCTGCATATCATATCCGTGGAGAAACTGGGAGTGCGAGCCTATTGTATTGTTCCTTATTTCAGTTCCTGCCAGCAGAGTAACCTGGTGTTTCCCGGTGAAGGTATTGTCATACATCAGCTGGTTGCGGATAGTCCAGTCTGTCTGATACGAATCAGACATTGTAAAATCTCCGCCTGTAGCCGGGGGGTATTGTACAAGTGATGTATTTGTCGCCTTAAGACGGTCGTAGCGAACAGAATAGGTTTCCTGCGGCAAATATGTCTCACGGTTGGTGTTTGAGCGCAAATACTGCAGACGCCCCTCATATTTCAGACCGTTGCAGATATTAATTGAAAGGCCTGTATTTGCACGAACATTAATACCTGTCGAGTTAACTGTAGATGCTTTATAGTCGCTTACAGGATAAAAGCTCTGATCAATGCCGGTTTGGGATTCAGCTTCATCCTTGAATTCCCCGGTCATAAAATAGGTTGTCTGTGAGAGTTCATTGCCATCATTATCATAAAGCAATGCGTAGGGAAGCTGTGAGACCCCGGGCAATGTATTTGAACCGGATTCGGTCAGTGAAGAGTTTAATGTCAGATCCCATTTAATCCATTTGGCGATGTCCCAGTCCTGGTGTATGTTGATTTTATATTTTCTGTCGGTTGACCGGTAACTGTCCTGATTACCTTCATATCCCAAAGAAGCGTAAAGGGAATTCTTTTCACCGCCACCTGAGATTGAAATTATATGTGACGAGAAAAAAGCATTGCTCATGAAATATTGCTCATATTGTTCCCTCTGATTTTGCAAAGCCAGTTGATTAAGCAATGCATCTCTCTCTGACAAGGTTATCTCACCACTGTCATATTGGTACATTGGAATCTCGTGTGGAAAAATGACAGGTAGTGATGAACTGATACCGAGGGGTGTGTTCAGCACATCCGACCAGGGATAAGAAACAGGATCAAATATCTGAACTGCATTATTAATGAATGACCTGGTATCCATGAAATCATTGTAGTCATAGTCAGGTTTGCCTTTAAAAGTAAAGGACCCATCATATGAAACCGAGTATTTGTTTTCTGAATGTTTACCGGACTTGGTAGAAATAACTACCACCCCGTTGCCGGCCCTTGATCCCCATATTGAAGCAGCTGTGGCATCTTTGAGAAGGGTCACCGATTTGATATCGCTGTTGTTTATAAGGTTCTCAATATCTTCTTCGGCAATAGCCACGCCGTCTACAACAAACAGAGGACTACGGTCTGAATTAATTGTAGTCAGTCCGCGGATAAGATATTTATCACCGTCCTCATTCATATTCACATTAAGACCCGGGGCCATCCCCTCCAGGCTCTCGATGAGACTTCCCCTGGTGAGCGCCTTATCCTTTAAAGCATCACCTTCAAGAACAGAGTAAGAGCCTGTGCTTCGTTCCTTAGAGATAGACTGGTAACCGGTAACGATAACATTCTCAATCAATATCTCATTAACCACGAGTGTGACATTTATCTCTGCCTGATTTCCCACCTCTACGGTGGAAGCCTTAAGCCCCAGATAACTGAAGAGAAGTTTTGTTTCAGGGTCATCGCTGACTTCAATTGCATAAAAGCCATTGGCGTCGGTCATTACACCCTTGTATGTTCCATCGATTACCACACTCACACCAATCAGCGGAATGCCGTCCTCATCGCGGACAATACCGGTAATAAGTCTCTTATCTGATAGGACTTTGTCCTGCTTAACCTCGTCTTTCTGAGCAACCGGTGAAAGAACTATCTGTTTCCCGATGATCTTGTAGCTGATCCCTGTATTCCTGAACAAAGCGTCCAATGCAATTTCAGGTTTGCCCTTTTCAATCCTGATTGTAACCAGCTGATCTACATCAATCAACGAGTTGTTGTAAAAAAAGCTATATCCCGTTTCTTTTTGGATGTCTTTAAGTACCACACTCAGTTTTACATTGGTGTAATCCAGACCAATTTGCTGAGCATGTGACCGCACAGGAATAAAAACCAGACACAACATCATCACCAGGACCGTGAGGAAGTGTCTTTTTCGAAGGTAAGGAGAGTTATTTTCCATAAATTAAGATTTATAGTTTGTATCTCATATACTATGGAAGACAACCTTATCCCTAAACCATAAGCTACTTTTTTTTATTAAACCTGACATCGGGATCACTTACCCTTAGTCAGAAAAAGTCTGATATTATTGTCTTTGATCTCATACGAGATATCTGAGGAAATCTGGAGTAATTCAAGCACTCTCGTTATTGATTCTGACTCAAAATTGGCCGTGAACTGATAATTGACGATCTCAGAAGAAGAGACCTCTATCCTGACGCCGTACCAACGTTCCAACCTTCTTATCACTTCGTCCATCGGGGTATTTTCAAACTTCAGGTAACCCTCCTTCCATGCAGTTGTATATCCTATATCGGCATTCATTTTATTGTCTTCCAGGAAAGAATTATCCCTTATTATGATCTCTTCATTCGGCCTGACATTAATCTTTTTGTTGTTTTCTTCACGGATAAGTTCAACCGATCCGTTTATAAGGGTGAGTTTAAATGCCGGATCATTGACATAACATGAGAGGTTAAATTCTGTACCTGTGACTTTGACCAGAATGTTTTTAGGCGTTTTAACATAAAACGGCCATTCTTTGTCCGGTCTAATATCAAAGTATCCTTCTCCGGAAAGTGTCACCACCCGGCAGGTATTATTAAACTCTGCCGGAAAATCCAACGAGCTCCCGCTGTTCAGCCAGACTCTGGAACTGTCAGGGAGGATCACATACCCTTTGACCCCGTTATTTACATAATAAGTCATCATTGCCTCTGTCTGCTCCGGAATGAAAAATGTCTTGCTTTCATCCCTGATCAGCCCGGAGAACACCTTGTCATACAATGTGAATATCAATAATGGTATTGCTATTATTGCTGCGATTTTGGTAATCATGGGCCATAATCTGCGGGCCGGCCTGTTATATTCAAATACACCGTTTGAAGAATAAGGAAGTGTATTGAATACATGCTCGTTTTTGACTTCGGCGTATAATTTGGCCAGTTCGTGATCATTTGACAAACGTTCATAAAATGCATCACGCTCCCCGGCGGAGCATTCGCCCTTTATGATTCTCAGAATATCGTTTTTATCCATTCTCATTACTACTATATACAGATTTACCGTATGTCACCCTAAAATGTAAGGTAATCTTTCAACCTTTCCCTGAAAAATTTGAGTGCAATCTTCATGTGATATTCAACAGCTTTCATGGTTATCCCTTTCTCCATGGCAATCTCGCGGTTGGTCAAACCATATTTGCGACTGAGAATAAAGCTATCCCGTGCTGTCTCCGGCAGGTTTTCATAGGTACGCTTTATCAGCTCCTCCAGATCAAGAGCATTAATATGTCTTGTAAGTGACTCGTCACCAAGAGCTTGTATGTTTGCGGAAATTTCTTTTGACTCAATTGACCTGGCTGAGAATTCTTTGACTTTTAATTCGTTGATTGCCCTGTTGCGGGCAATTGTAAACGCAAAGGCTCTTAAGTTTTTCTCCGGATCGATAAGCGAGCGCTTTTCCCATAATGTCCAAAGAGAAACTTGTGCTATATCCTTTGCCAGAAAATGATCATGAAGGTAATTATTCAGGAAATGGACGATATTATCGAACTCTGCTTTAAAAAAAACCTCAAAAGCCTTAACATCTCCTTCCTTTATTTCCCGGGCAAGGTTCTCTGCAAATCTTTCCTTCAAAATTTTGTCTTCCCCATTTTTAAACAGAACGAATTTCGTTATTTTTCAATAGTGTACGATTAAAATCTTAAGATCCTGCCGCAAATTCCCGGAGGTTTTTCCCCGACGTCAGTATTCATTTGCAGTGAGCCTTGTGCATAGGTCTGTCAAAATTCAGTTATTTTTGACAATTGACCGGCTTAACTGTCAGCTTCTGACCGGGGACAGAAATCCTGTCAACAGAATTGCATAATCGTGAACACTGCAAAATATTCGAATGTTAAAGAAAGTCTTTGTCAGCGGCTGTTTTGACATGCTTCACTCGGGTCATGTGGCCTTCTTCGAGGAGGCGGCGTCGCACGGTGACCTGTATGTGGGCATCGGGTCAGACCGCACAATCAATGAGCTGAAGGGCCGGCGCACAGTCAACGGCGAGCGTGAGAGGCTCTATATGATCCGTTCGCTGAAGTTCGTGAAGGATGCCTGGATCAACAGCGGGTCAGGACTTCTGGACTTCGAGGAGGAGCTTCGCGGGCTGAAGCCCGAAATCTTCTTCGTCAACGAGGACGGCTATACGCCGGACAAGAGAAAGTTATGCGACGAGCTGGGAATAGAGCTTGTTGTGAGCCGGCGGGTGCCGGTTAACGGGCTGCCGCCGCGATCCACCACGGCCCTGCGTAGCGAGTGCCGGATTCCTTACAGGCTCGATCTTGCCGGAGGATGGCTCGACCAGCCGTATGTCTCCAAATTCTGGCCGGGGGCGGTGCTGACGATATCGATAGAGCCCGACCTCGAGTTCAACGACCGCAGCGGGATGTCAAGCTCGACACGCAAGAAGGCCGTGGAGCTGTGGCATACGGATATCCCCGAGGGTGACCCGGGGCTGCTGGCGCGTACACTCTTCTGTCTTGAGAATCCGCCCGGAACGACATATGTCAGCGGATCGCAGGATGCCATAGGCATAGTCTTTCCCGGGCTGAACAGGCTTGATTATGCCCGAGGCGACTACTGGCCGGAGAGGATCACCCCGGTACATGACCCGGAGGTGCTTGATTTTATTGAGAAGCACCTGTGGTTCATAACGCTGCCCCCGCGTGACGGCAGTTTCAACGTGCTGGACCGTACCAACATCACTGCTGACGGTGCACGGGCGCTGGCGGAGGCGGCAGACGGTGTATGGGAAGCCTTGCTGGCGCGAGATATCAGAGCGTTCGGGAAGAGTTACCGTGCCTCCTTCGAGGCACAGGTGGCGATGTTCCCGCTGATGAAGAGCCCGGTGGTGAGCGAGACGATAGAGCATTACCGCGACAAGGCGCTGGGGTGGAAGCTGGCCGGCGCCGGTGGCGGTGGTTACCTGGCGCTGGTGTCGGAGAGGCCGGTCGAAAATGCGATAAGAATCAGGATAAGAAGAGAGCGTTCGGTTTAATCAGGCATAAAGGCATAAAGGCAATAGGCAGTTGGCAATAGGCAGTAGTGGCCAGCAGTCAGCAGTACCAGTCAGCAGTCGGCTCCGGCCTGTGATGTGAATCTCCTTTGCAAAAGTGTGTAAAAATGCAAAAATACATTTGTGAAAATGTAATAGTTTACAAATAATCGTTTGTATATTTGTATCAGAATATACAAACAGCAAAGATGGACAGGGCAAAGATGAGCGATCTGTTGGCCTGGAAGAATTCCTCTGAGCGCAAACCTTTAATTATCAGGGGAGCCAGGCAAACCGGAAAAACGTGGCTGATAAAAGAGTTCGGCAGGAGATACTATGCCAAAACCGTTTATCTCAACTTCGAGAAAAACAAAAGGCTGGCGGGGCTGTTTACAGACGACTTCGATATCTCAAGGGTAATCATAGCTCTTCAGGCTGAGTCAGGACTGATTATTACACCTGATGACACTCTCCTGCTGTTTGATGAGATACAGGCTGTTCCGGAAGCCATTACCGCACTCAAGTATTTTAATGAGGACGGTCCCGAATATCATGTAATAGCTGCCGGATCTCTGCTTGGTATAGCAATTCATGAGGGAATCTCTTTCCCGGTGGGCAAGGTTGCCTTTATGGATCTCCATCCTATGACTTTTCCGGAGTTCCTTATGGCCGCAGGAGACAGCGCCCTTGCCGAGATCCTGCATTCGCATGACTGGAAACTTATCACTGCCTTCAAATCAAGATATACTGAGCGTTTACGGCAATACTACTTTGTCGGAGGAATGCCAGAACCCGTAGCGCAGTTTGTGGGAGACAAGGATTATGAAAAGGTCAGGGAGCTTCAGAAACAGATACTGGATACATATGAACTTGATTTCTCAAAGCATGCCCCTGCTGAAATCGTACCCCGCATCAGGATGCTCTGGCACTCTATCCCGTCACAGCTTGCCAGGGAGAATCGAAAATTCATTTATGGGGCAGTCAGGGAAGGATCCAGGGCGAAGGATTATGAACTCGCCATGTTATGGCTTACGGATTGCAGGCAGGTGTACAAAGTCAGTCGCATTACAAAGCCGGCTATGCCTCTGATCGCTTATGAAGAGATGAATACCTTTAAACTCTTCATTGTCGATACCGGATTACTTGCGGCTATGGGTGACCTGGATGTCAGAACGCTACTGGAGGGTAACTCTGTCTTCAGTGAATTCAAGGGAGCTCTGACGGAACAGTACGTCCATCAGCAGCTGGTGAGCAGTGAGGCATACTCAATCTTGTACTGGTCAGCCGAACGAGCCCAGGCAGAGACAGATTTCCTCCTGCAATATAAAAACATCATCGCACCGATGGAGGTAAAAGCTGAGGAGAACCTGCATTCAAAAAGCCTTCGCTCTTACCGTGACAGGTTCAATCCTCCGGTTTCATTACGCACATCGATGTCCGATTACCGTCGTGAGGAGTGGCTCGTCAATATCCCTCTCTACGCACTGAGTGAGGCAGGCAGCATTCTCGACGGGTATACCGGCAGCTGACTTTAATAATCCTGAAATTGTAGTAATTTTACGTGAAACAATGATATGTCAAAAACAGCACTAATAACCGGCGTGACCGGGCAGGACGGCGCCTACCTGAGCGAGTACCTTCTGAAGAAGGGATACACCGTACACGGCATCAAGCGTCGCGCGTCGATGTTCAACACCGAGCGCATAGACCACATCTACCAGGATCCTCACCTGGAGCACCGCAATTTCATACTGCACTACGGCGACATGACCGACTCGATGAACATCACGCGCATAGTGCAGGAGGTGCAGCCCGACGAGATCTACAACCTCGCAGCGATGAGTCACGTGAAGGTCTCGTTTGACACACCCGAGTACACTGCCAACGCTGACGGCATCGGCACATTGCGTTTGCTCGAGGCTGTCCGCCTCCTTGGCCTTACGGCGAAGTCGCGCATCTACCAGGCATCGACATCAGAATTGTACGGGTTGGTTCAGGAGGTTCCGCAACGGGAAACGACTCCTTTCTATCCCCGTTCGCCGTATGGCGTGGCCAAGTTATACGCCTACTGGATCACCGTCAACTACCGGGAGGCATATAAGATGCACGCCAGCAACGGGATACTCTTCAACCACGAGTCGCCCATCAGGGGCGAGACCTTTGTGACGAGGAAGGTGACACGGGCGCTGAGCCGCATAGCGATGGGGGTGCAGGATAAGATGTTCATGGGTAACCTGTCAGGCAAACGCGACTGGGGCCATGCGAAGGATTATGTCAGGGCGATGTACCTGATACTGCAGCAGGACGAGCCGTCGGACTATGTTATTGCCTCGGGTGTTACAACCACAATCCGTGACTTCATCACAAAGGCAGCGGCAGAGATCGGTCTGGAGGTGACATTCAGGGGTGAGGGAGTGAATGAGAAGGGCTATGTGGTGTCGATGGACGAGAAGTGCTTCATTGAGAAGGTAGGTGCTGAGTTCCTCGAAGGGATAAGGATAAAGATAAGGGAGAAGAAAGAGATAGTGGGGGTGGACAAGGCCTATTTCCGTCCCACCGAGGTTGACCTGCTGATAGGTGATGCCACGAAGGCGCGCACCCGTCTGGGCTGGGAGCCAAAGTATGACCTCGCGGGGCTGATAACTGATATGATGGAAGGGGATGTGAAGCTCGTCAAGAAGGAAGT
This sequence comes from uncultured Rikenella sp., assembly GCA_964635655.1. Classification (GTDB taxonomy): domain Bacteria; phylum Bacteroidota; class Bacteroidia; order Bacteroidales; family VadinHA17; genus SR-FBR-E99. The sequence goes on from CAZWOC010000001.1 coordinate 37,930, forward strand.
ATATCTGAAGAGGGGAGGATTTTACACACCGAATTACTTTGAGTAGAGTATAAAAGTCTGAAAGTCTGAAAGTCTGAAAGTCTGAGAGTCTGAGAGTCTGAGAGTCTGAGAGTCTGACCTTCAGACATCAGACCTTCGGACCTTCAGACACAGGAAAATGATGGATAAGAACTCGAAAATATACGTAGCCGGGCACCTGGGACTGGTGGGATCGGCGATAACGGCAGCGCTCAGGCGCAGAGGGTATACATATATTGTGGGTCGTTCGTTTGACGAGCTCGATCTGCGGCGGCAGGATGCCACCGAGGCATTCTTTGCAGCCGAGAAACCTGATGCGGTGATTCTTGCAGCTGCGAAGGTCGGCGGCATCATGGCCAACAGCACATTCAGGGCGGAGTTCATCTACGAGAACCTGATGATAGAGGCCAATGTGATCCATGCGGCATACCTGCACGGGGTGAAGAAACTGGTGTTTCTCGGCAGCAGCTGCATCTATCCGCGCGACTGTCCGCAGCCTATGAAGGAAGAGCATCTTCTGACCTCGCCGCTGGAGTACACCAATGAACCGTATGCAGTTGCAAAGATTGCCGGGCTGAAGATGTGCGAGGCTTACAACATGCGCTACGGTACCGACTTTATTGCGGTCATGCCCACGAACCTGTACGGTCCGAACGATAATTTCAACCTGACAGGCGGACATGTGATGCCGTCGCTGATGAGGCGGATACACCTCGGGAAGCTGCTCGAAAACGGCGATATCGACGGCATACGGGCTGATCTGAAGAAACGGCCGGTCGACGGATTCGACGGAAGCGAGGCGGAGTCAGAGATCATGGGGCTTTTGGAGAAGCAGGGGATAAAGGGTCTGAGGTCTGAGAGTCTGAAGTCTGAAAGTCTGAAGTCTGAAGGTCGGGTGCAGTCTGGCGGTCGTGCGGTCGTGCAGGTGAGTGTTTGGGGGACGGGAAGTCCGCTGCGGGAGTTCATGTACAGCGGTGACATGGCTGATGCTACGGTTTACGTCATGGAGAAGATCTCGTTCGGTGATCTTGTTCCTGCCGGGGCGGTTGAGGTACGTAACACTCATATCAATATCGGCACAGGTGAGGAAATAACAATTAAGGACTTATCTTTGTTACTGAGGGAGATTACCGGGTTCAAAGGCGAGCTGGTGTTTGACTCAACAAAGCCTGACGGCACCCCGAGAAAATTCCTCGATTCATCGAAGTTAAGGAGCCTGGGGTTCAGGCATGGGACATCGCTCAGAGAGGGAGCGAAGAAAATGTATGATTGGTATATCGATGATGTAGAAGGCAAGAGGCAATAGGCAATAGGCAGTAGAGGGCCGGGCGTTAAGAAATGATCTGGCAGATCTTTTAGCGGAGGAGCCAGCTTGCAGGGGAGGGCAGTAGTGGGTTTTGTGGAAAGCATGTAATTTTGAGGACAGATAAAAGAGAAAAAATGAAAAGAGCAGCAGTTTATTTAATGACGGTGGTGCTGGCGGTGATGATTGCCGGATGTGCGGCATCATACATTGACTCATCACAGGGCCGTGACGGCTCCACGATCCAGAAAGCAGTGATAGTCGGGTCGAAGAATGCAGAGTACCGGTACATCGACCGCACATACCCCGATGCCCAGATACTGAGCTCGATGATTATCGACAACAACGGCAATCCGTACGAGGTTGTCACAGTAGTGCCAAAAGGCGAAACGAAGAAGGATGTTTACTTCGACGTTTCGCGCTTTTACCGCAAGAAAGTTTACGCGGAAGACCTGAAATAAGATCTGAAGGTCTGAAGGTCTGAGAGTCTGAGAGTCTGAAAGTCTGAGGGTCTGAGGGTCTGAGGGTCTGAGGGTCTGAGGGTCAGAGGAAGTTGACTGCAAGACTGCCTGACTGCAAGACTTATATGGCGGACCGGACGAGGCGGATGAACTCGGCGCGGTAACCGTCAGGGTCGTCGCCGCGGGCGCCGGAGGCCAGTGATTCGACATCAGCCCTGGAAGCAGTACCTTTGAATTTACTGTCGCGCAGTATCATGCCGAATTCTGCCACGGCAGCTGAGAACCTGAACCGGTCGGTGGTTTCACCGGCCTTTTTTATATCAGTTCCTACCGTTTTGCTGAAGAGCTTGCTTGTCAGGGCCTCGGGATCCTTGTAACGGAGCTTGATGTTGCAGAGCTCACGGGGCGAATCATTTAACCGGTGGCGTTCATCACGTCCGGCACCTTCACTGCCACCTGACTCATCACCATTGCGGTAATTGCCGGCAGACGGATCGCTGCCACGATTAATCCCGTGGCCCGAATCGCCGCCACGATCAGCTGTATGGTCCGGATCGCCGCGGGCCCCCTGGTATCTCAGCGGGTCGATGCCCGGCACGGCTGACTCGTCAGAACCTGCAGGTATGATCTCGTATAGTGCGGTCACGGTGTGCCCTGCTCCCATCTCACCCGCATCCTTGGTATCATCGTTGAAATCCTGGTCGGCCAGCAACCTGTTCTCGTACCCCACAAGGCGGTAAGCCTTGACGAATGCCGGGTTGAACTCAATCTGGAACTTGACATCCTTCGCTATTGTGAAGAGCGTGCCCCCGAACTCATGAACCAGCACACGGCGTGCCTCCTGGATGTTATCTATATATGCGTAGTTGCCGTTTCCCCTGTCAGCGATGATCTCCATCTTGTCGTCCTTGATGTTCCCCATCCCGAATCCCAGCACGGTCATGTAAATGCCGAGGCCCCGCTTTTCCTCAACCAGCTGTTCAATCGACTTGTTGTCAGAGACGCCGACGTTGAAGTCGCCGTCAGTTGCGAGGATGATGCGGTTGTTTCCGCCTTTGGCGAAGTTCTTCTCAGCAATTTTATATGCAAGCATGAGTCCCGCGCCACCGGCAGTTGAACCACCTGCCCGGAGGTTGTCAAGAGCCTGCATGATTGTTTCTTTCCTGTTGCCGGGTGTTGACTCGAGTATGACACCCGCGGCGCCGGCATAGACGACTATCGCCACACGGTCCTGTTCCCTCAGCTCGTTCACCAGCATCCCGAAGGCCGATTTCAGCAGCGGGAGTTTGTTGGGTTCATCCATCGAGCCTGAGACATCTATCAGGAAAACCAGGTTGGAGGCAGGGAGCTCACTGCGGTCGATATCCTTTCCCCGGAGTCCGACATGGAGCAGATAGTGATTGGTGTTCCACGGGCAGGTGCCAGCCTCGGTGTAGACAGAGAACGGGTGTTCACCGTAAGGCTTCGGGTAGTCATAGCGGAAGTAATTGATCATCTCCTCTATGCGGACAGCGTCGGCAGGCACCTCCTGCCCGAGGTTGATGAAACGGCGTACGTTGGAGTACGAAGCGTTGTCTACATCTATAGAAAAGGTTGAGTAAGGCTCACGGAGCGGATCGCGGTATCCGTTCTCGGAAAAGCCTGCATACGACTCTGTATTCTGTTGAATCTGAGGCTGATGATAGTATGACGATTTCATATATGTTCCTGTCGGGGCGGCAGCAGCCTGGTCGTATGCAACTGCCACGGAGGTCTCGTATTCAGCAACCTCCTGAACCTCGTATTGCACCCTGTTCCGGTCCGCTTTTTTATCCTTCCCGGTCTCACTGTTCACGGTGGTGACAACCCTGTTTTCCGGTTCCATTACAACATTAATAACTGTCCGGCCCATGACAGGTTCCTCCAGCTGTTTCATCCCAAGGAGGGAGAAAACGAGGATCTTCGCTTCCTGATTGGAGATTATTGTGAACTTTCCGTCTTCGCCCGTGAGGGCGGAAATTTTAGTTCCCTTGATCATGACCACCACCCCGCTCAGCGGGAGATTGTCGGTGCCGGTAACTGTACCTTTGATTATGATCTGTGTGGACGGTCCTGCTGCCGTGAGAAGCAGGAATGCGATTACTGATGCGATTGTTTTCATGATTTTTGATTTAAGATTCTGTGATAAGGATGCAGCGGACGCGGATATTCCATAAAAGAGTTTCATTTTTTTTCGCTCCGGGCGCATCTGCCTGGTCTGTGGAGTAAGCCGGACCCGGGGAAGCCGGGGTGGCAGAACTTTTCCGGGTTGACTGATGCCGGAAGATTTACTCCGGGTTGACGGATACCGGCAGAACTTTTCAGGGTTGACGGATACCGGCAGATTTTTGTAAGTTTATATTGTAATTGACAACTGCCGAAAAAGTGTTTGCATGCGGCCGGTATTCCTGAGGAGAAAAGATATGAAGCTGAGCGACGGGGAGCTCCTGGCGCGTTACCGCGAAGCCGGTGACATCGGGATACTGGGGCAGCTGTATGAACGGTACATGAACCTCGTTTTCGGCGTATGCCTTAAATACCTCGGGGAAAGGGAGTGGGCGAAGGATGAGGTGATGAATATCTTCGAGAAGCTGGTGACAGCGGTACCGCAACAGGAGATTGATAAGTTCAGGACGTGGCTTTACGTGGTGACGAAGAACCACTGCCTGATGCTGCTGCGGAGCAGGAAAAGCGAATCGGTTCATGCCGAAGCGATGATGAATGACCCGGTATTTTTTATGGAAAATCCGTCAGGGATGCATCCTTTTATTGACGACGGAGGATCTGATGCTGCTGAGGGGGTAATCCGGGGATTTATCCCGGGAAGCGCCGGAGAGAATGAGGCAGCTGAAGATTACGGGGACGACAGGATGAAGAGGCTGGAGGAATGCATTGAGAGACTCAGGGAGGAGCAAAAGAGCTGCATCATGATGTTCTTTTATGAGGGGTGCAGCTACCGGGAGATCAGCGGGAGGCTGGGGATGGAGGAGAATAAGGTAAAATCATATATACAGAATGGGAAGAGGAATATCAGGATATGTTTGGAAGGTCTGAGGGTCTGAAAGTCTGAAAGTCTGAAGGTCTGAAGGTCTGAGAGTCTGAAGGTCTTGCGGTCATGCGGTCGATCAGGCGGGCTGGCAGATAACCGGACGGCAGGACGGCAAGACTGCACGACAGCAAGACTGCAGGACTGCGAGACTGGACGACTACATGACAAAGAAGAGGAATATGAAAAAAGACAAGAGAATATTAATCCCGCGGGATGAGTTCGAGGAGGAGGCATCGGAAGGGCTGGGAAGGCTTAGTCGTGATGAGGCCGAGGCTGACCTGCGTGAGCTGCAGGCGAGGATGGAGCGGCGTGTCTCACGGCCCCGGTTCATCTGGCTGCCGGCGGCAGCCGCAGTGGTGATGCTGCTTGTGGCATCGGCTGTCTTTGTCACAGTGTTCAGGGAACGGGCTGTCAAAGAAACAGGGCCTGCCCTGGCGCAGGAATCCGTTTCAGACACTGCATACATAGCTATGGCAGCGCCGATAGGGAAAACAGAGAGTACATCTGCAGGTCAGACCGGGGAGACGATGAGCACACCTGCAGGTCAGATCGGGAGAACAGCGGGCACGCCTGAAGCGCCGGTTACTTCAGGCAGGGCTGTTACCACTGTTCCTGTCGCGACGGATGTTGCTCCTGTGTCTGCCGTGATGGCTGATGACATGTATGTTATGGCAGAGGAAGAAACTGACAGAGCAAAAGCGGCTGACGAGGCTGTCATTCAAATGGTGGCAGCCAATGCAATGGAGGGGATGAAAAGTGACAGGATGACTGTCAATGAGGTGGCGGAGGTGGTCGTTGTAGAGTCATTGCCGCAGATGGCACACACAGATAAAAAGTCGCGGATGGAAGCAAGGGAGGAGGCTGCCAGGGAGGCTGTGCCGGCAACAGGAAAGGAAGCGGCAGTGATCCGTTCGTCAGCTTCGCCCGTGGGAGGATGGGACAGATACCAGGAGTGGGCAGCCCGCAATATCAGGTACCCTGAAGGTATTATGCCTGTAGTACGGCAGGAGGTGATGGTCTCATTCACCGTGCTGGCTGACAGCACACTGACTGACCTGAAGACGGTGAGCTCGCCCGGGGAGCCGTTCACCCGCGAGGCGTTCAGGCTGCTCCGCGAAGGCCCGAAATGGGTGCCGGCCGTCAGCGGCGGGAAAGCCGTGGCAGAGGAGGTGATTGTAAAGGTTGTGTTCAGATAGAGGTCTGAGGGTCTGAGGGTCTGAAGGTCTGAGAGTCTGAGAGTCTGAAGGTCTGAGAGTCTGAGAGTCTGAGAGTCTGAGGGTCTGAGAGTCTGAAGGTCTGAGGGTCTGAAGGTCAAAAGGTCTTGCAGTCTTGCGGTCTTGCGGTCTTGCAGTCTTGCGGTCAGGGTTTGCAATAAAATACCGTTGATGCAGTTTAGAATGTCATAAAGAGCAAGGTCCCCGGACTTTCAGACTTTCAGACCTTCGGACCTTCAGACATTATAGTACATTTGCTAAAATTTGGACTATGACATTGTTAGTTGGAAAAAAGGTGCTTGTTACCGGCGGAGCCGGCTTTATCGGATCATCGCTGTGTCATGACCTCCTGGAGCGTGGCAATGAAGTGATCTGCCTCGACAACTTCGCAACAGGTAAAAAGGAAAACATAAAGGATCTGAAAGGCAACCCGAAGTTCAGGCTTATAGAAGGGGATATCCGCGACCTTGAGACATGCCGCAGGGCGGTGAAGGGTGCTGACGTGGTGCTTCACCAGGCGGCTCTTGGCAGTGTGCCCAGGAGCATTGCTGACCCGGCCACTACAAATGCAGTCAACATAAACGGCTTTCTGAACATGCTTATAGCCACCCGTGACGAGGGGATAAAACGCTTTGTATATGCCTCCAGCTCATCCGTCTACGGCGACTCGCCCGAGCTGCCGAAGGTGGAGGAGCGCACCGGCAGGGTGTTGTCGCCGTATGCAGTCACCAAGCTTGTGAACGAGGAGTATGCACGGGTGTTCGGAAGCCTCTACGGGATGGAGACGCTGGGACTGCGCTATTTCAACGTCTTCGGCCGGAGGCAGGATCCAAACGGACCCTATGCAGCCGTCATACCGAAGTTCACGATGGCGTTTATGAAGCATGCGTCGCCCGTCATCAACGGCGATGGAAGCAACTCACGCGATTTCACATACATTGACAACGTGGTGCTGGCAAACAACCTGGCAGCCACCGTTGAGAATCCTGCCGCTTTCAACCAGGCTTACAACGTAGCCTGCGGCGACTCTTTCAATCTCAATGAGATGACCTCGCTGCTCAGAGATTACCTGGCTGCAAAAGATCCGGGGATTGCTGCAGTGAACCCGGAACACGGTCCTGACCGTGCCGGCGACATACCGCACAGCATGGCCAGCATCGGCAAGGCGGTGAGGCTCCTGGGGTACAGGCCGCAGGTGCTCTTCAGTGAGGGGCTCAGGCGTGCCGTCGATTGGTATGTTGATAACCTTTGACACTGTTAACAGCCGGGTGAATCGTTCTTTCCTATATTTGTGCTTATTCGCACAAACACTTTGGCCATTCCTGGCCTAAAGAAAACATATACAGTACGTTAGACACAGGTGCTGTGTGACTGACGAACCGGAGGATTATATTATCCGAAGGGAAACGCGGTCACTCAGACACGATTTTCATACAGTTATCGGAAGCAATTGGCCGGAAAAGGATTAAAGGAAAAGGCTGTCACCGGAATATTCTGGAGTTTTTCTGACAGCATGTCGACACAGCTGTCGCAGTTCATTGCCGGTCTCATACTGGCCAGGATACTCTCTCCGGAGGAGTTCGGGCTTGTAGGGATGATAACTGTATTTGTCTCGATAAGCCAGAGTCTATCAGACGGAGGGTTCGGTGATGCGCTGATACGGAAGAAGGATGCCGGAGAGGCTGATTACTCGACGGCTTTTTACTTCAATCTCGTCGCCAGTGTCCTCATCTTCGCACTGCTGTGGTTTACCGCACCTGCCGTGGCCGGCTTTTACGGCCGTCCTGAGCTTATAGACATAGAGAGGGTTCTCGGGATAACCATCCTGATAAATGCGTTCGGCATTGTTCAGCGCACAATGCTGACCAAAAATGTCAACTTCAGGATGCACATGAGGGTTAACCTGGCTGCGTCAGTCATCTCCGGCGTGGCAGCCATAGTGATGGCGCTGACCGGGTTCGGCGTCTGGAGTCTTGTCTGGAGAAGCATCATCCGGAGCGTCATCAGTGCCGCGATGCTATGGTACACCAACAGGTGGATCCCGCTGGTAAAATTCAGCAGGGAGTCGTTCCGTTCCCTCTTCTCCTTCGGATCGAAGCTGCTTCTGTCGAATCTGATAGATGCCATCTACAATAACATGTTCCTGCTGATAATCGGAAAGTTCTATTCCGCCTCCCAGCTCGGGTTCTATACGCGGGCTGATCAGTTCAGCCGTCTTGTATCGAAGAACCTTACAGGAACGGTACAGAGAGTCAGTTACCCGGTACTCAGCCAGGTACAGGATGAGGATGAACGGCTGAAGGGAGGTTACAGGAAGGTCATAATGGCCACGATGTTCGTCACCTTTACCCTGATGCTTGGCATGGCTGCCTGCTCAGAGTCGATGATAGTGACCCTGATCGGGAAGAAATGGCTCCCGGCGGTGGAGTTCCTTCAACTGCTGTGTCTTACGGCGATGCTTTATCCGCTTCATGCCCTGAATGTAAACATTTTCAACATCAAGGGGAGGACTGACATAATCCTCAGGCTCGAGATTGTCAAGAAGCTCCTTGCCGTTCCGGTTATCGTAATCGGGATATACGCCGGGATAATGTCTCTTCTTGTCGGGATGGTGCTGCATTCGCTTGTTGGCTATTTCATAAACGCCTGGTACTCGGGGCGCCTGATAGGGTATTCCCTCAGGAGCCAGCTGGCTGACATCGTTCCCTCTTTTCTCGTCGCAGTCACGGTTGCAGTTCCCGTATGGGCGATGAAATTCATTCCCGGATTGCCGGAGCCGCTTTTACTTCTGCTGCAGGTTGCCCTCCTCCTGGCATTGACAGTATTGCTTGCGAAGAAGCTAAGGCTGCAGGGCTATACCGAGATACGAGACATAATAACACAGAGGGTACCCCTGCTGGGCAGGTTTCTTTAAGCGGAGACAGACAGCAGTGGCACGGCAAAACTGAAATGGAACAACATCTTAAGGTCAGCATAATAATTCCCTTTTTCAATGCGGCAGGTTATCTGAGGCGATGCCTCGAATCTGTTTTAAATCAGGATCTTGACCTGTATGAGGTTGTTTGTGTAAATGACGGCAGCACCGACGGCAGCCTGGCTATTGCGGAGGAGTATGCCGGGGCTTATCCTTCGGTAAGGGTTTTCAGCCAGCCTAACGGCGGACTGAGCAACGCGAGAAACAGCGGGATGAGATTGGCGGCCGGCGAGTATCTCATGTTTGCAGATGCTGACGATTATCTTGAAAGGAATGTACTTGGCAGGCTTTACCAGGCATGCGCCGGGAACAGGCTTGACATGCTTGACCTCAGGGTGACAATTGCAGACGGAAGCAACACCTTCAGCATGTACCCTGAGGCTTCTGCAACTACGGAAGTAACAGATGGCCGAAGCTTTTTTACAGGTTTTATTGCCAGGTTCGGCAAACAACCGTTTGTGTCGGCATGGTCGCACATGTACAGGAGGGAGTTCCTGGCTGAACACGGGCTGAAATTCATCGACGGACGCAAATACGAGGACCTGGTCTTCACGGCTGCTGCCTATTTAAGGGCCGGGGCGGTGATGTACCTCAATCTGCCAGTGTACAATTATGTGAAGTCAGAGGGCTCCATTACTACCTCGGGCATTACCCCGGCTCATTTTACAGACATGCAGTTCATGGCCCGTGAGATCAGCCGGCTTTCTGAGGCAGAAGGTATCAGGATACCGATGGATACGTTCTTTTCCGGCATAAGGAACCAGGTGATTGCGGCAATGAAGGCAGGACGATGGAAGGAGTACAGGGATCTCTTCGACAGGAAGCTGTTCAGAACAACCGGGTTTCACCTGTACCGGCCGGCTTTCAGGATAATAAAGCCCCTTGCCGTTCTCAGCAATTCAGTTTTTTTTCTTTATTGCAGGATCACCATGGTTATGAAACAATTGAGGTGTCAGGGTGGTTTAAGGAATTAAATACACGAAAAACGATGAAGACAAGAATACTGCTGGCCACGATAATGGCATTTCCGGTACTGGCATTCTCACAGCCCGGTGAGCAGATGCAGGTCGGCAAGAGCCTCGGCGGTGATCCGCGGCCGGAAGTGAAGGTGCAACGTCTCGACTCGGTTGTTTACATCCTCAGGGATGGCCAGACAGGCCAGGATTTCCCTGACTATGTGTTCACCTATAATTACGGCAGGGGTATGGATTATCCGCGGGAGGTATTAAAGTACAGTCTGCCGGAAAGGGCTCTGATGAACAGGCAGTTGTATACATATAACCGTGACGTTTTCAAGACCAGGTATCTTTACCAGGAGCTTGCCGACGGCATATGGGCTGACCGGATGCTTGTGGAGTACACTCCCGACGCTGAAGGCAGGACGGAACAGGAGCTTTACTCCAATCCCGGCAGCAACGGCGCCTGGCAGCCCTACCAGAGGCACATGTACACATATGATCAGTATGGAAGGACGGCTCTCTACCTGCGGAGCATGTATGATGCAACACGTGGCTGGTACGACTTCTCGGAAAACATCTGGACCTACGGTGAAGGCAACAAGCTTCTGCGGAGGGTTGAGCAGAGGGTAGCGGATGACTGGGTCATATGGACCGAGACTTACTATTATGGCGCCGGGGCGAAGCCCGTTGAGCGTATCCGTCAGACAATGAGGTACGATCCCGTCTCACGCACAAACAGGCTTACAAACGACTCACGCCATCTCTACTATTATGACGAATTCAATGATCCGGTAGTGGCGGAGCAGTACCGGTGGCTGAACGGGGAGTGGAGTTATGTCGGGAAGAGTCTTTATTATTACTCGTTCATTCCCGGTCAAAGGGTAACGCTGTGCCATAAGGGCATTACGATCTCAGTGACTCCACGGGAGGTCAGGGTTCATCTTGCTCACGGTGATTACCTTGGTCTGTGCGAGTATACCGGCGGGGACGGAGGCACATATCCCTTAAGGGAACAGGGCATGCCGCCGAAGTACGGGAAGGTCTTTCCCAATCCTGCTTCTGACCATTTCGAGCTCACGCTCGAACCAGGTCATAAGTTCAGCAGTGCAGAACTTTTCTCGGCCGGCGGCCGTGTCGTGATGTCGCAGGATATAAGCTCATGCGAGAGGGTTACCTTCGGGACAGGAGGCCTGAAGAGCGGACAGTATATCCTGAAAATCAGCAGCGGTGCGCTGTCTGAGGAAACAATCGTAATCATAAGATAAATTCTTTCTGATGGCCGCAGGAAGGCTGCTTGTCGTTTCTCCTCTTTTTTCAGTCAACGCTCCCCAGCCGGCAAGGTTCAGGGAGCTTGTCAGCCGGTGGGCTGGGCGTTTTGAGGTGACGGTTCTGGCTTTCGATACCGGTGGAGACACTCCGGTAACGCCAGAAGGGGCAGGACTGTCACTGATGCAGTTCAGTCCTGCCGGGAGGCTTCTCATCGGATCACGTCTGAAGAGCCGTGAGCGTGATAACATGGTCCGGAAGCAGCATGAGGGCGGAAGCCCGGAGAGAGGAACGGGACTGTTTGAAAGGCTCACCAGGTCAGCCAGGGGGTTATTCAGGCGGGTACACGTCAACAGGTTCTTTTTTCCGGACGTGTTTATTGTTGAATACCGGAACATAAGGAAGAATGTGCTTTCGCTGGCAGGGAGGCTTCATCCCGATGTGATAATAATTTCAGTGTCTCCGTTTACACTTATGTTTCTTGCCGGAGCGCTCAGGAAGAAGTTCCCGCACATAAAGAACGTCATCGATGCCGGTGATCCCTTTCACGGTGACCGTTCGTCATACTCACGCCGCCTGATGCACCGTCTCTTCGCCCGAAGGGTGGAGCGTTCCGGGCTGGCAAAGGCTGACATGGCAGTGGTTCCGACACTGATAATGAAGAAGAACTATCTCTCATGTTACGGTGATGTTGTCGATGAACACAAGGTGAAGATAGTAGAGAACGGCATCAGCGGGCTGTTCATGGCCATACCTGATGCAGTGGCTGGCAGAAGCGGTCCCTTCAGGATTGTATATGCCGGGAGGTTTTATAAGAAGATGAGGGACCCCTCGGAGCTTTACCGTGCGGTAGAGGAGTTTGCTCCCGGCGAGGTGATACTGAAGGTCTTCGGCAACATACAGGCGAAGTATCTTCCTCCCGCATCGGATGGCAGGTTCATGTCAGGCGGTGCAGTTTCTGCCGCGGATCTTGCCGGGGAGTACAAGGATGCTGACCTGGTTGTCTACCTTGACAATGCCTATGGGGTGCAGGTCCCCGGCAAAGTTTACGAGGTGCTTGCAGTGAACAGACCCGTACTTTACATCTGCCGTGATGAAACCTCTCCTTCGTTTGACATCATGAACGGCAGGGATGGCGTTTTTACGGCAACAAATGATCACCGGAGCATTGCGGAGAGCATTGCCCGGGTAATGAAGGAGAGCGTCGGGCGAAGCTACCGGCGCGGATCTGAACGATACACATTCGATTCACTTGCATCTTCCTACGGGGACCTCCTGGAGGAACTGATTTCCGGAACCGGTAAGGCCGGATGACAATATGCTGATCAGGATAATTATTTTCCTTCTTTTTGCCGTTGCGATAGTTCTCGTTTACAGGATGAAGCGGGAATTCATCTACTATATTCCCATCTTCAACGTGCTGGCCGATGTGTCATTCAACTATTTCGACGCTTTTTCGGCTCCTACGATTCTGAGGGCGGTAGTGCTGACAATGTTCCTGCTTATGTTCTGGGATCAGCTTGTGAAGATGGACATACTCAGAACGATGTATCTGTTCTTCCTGTACATCCTGATCATAATGCTGTTTTCCAATGAGATACTTGTTTCGTTCAAGACCGTGACCCAGGTCATACTTTCGATGTCTGTATTTATTGCCGGCTACAAGCACATAACCACCTACCAGCGTTACAGGAAGCTGCTGGCGTCGCTCAACTGGGTGATAGTAGCCGGATTCGTGGCAGCGGCAGCAGGTTACATATTTGATATCGGGCGTACGCTCGAGTACACTTCCGGAGCTGAATATGAAGGGGGGCCCGAGTTCATCGGGCTGCTCGGCAGCGGGGGGCTTTACGGACCCGCACTGGCCCTCGCCCTGCTACCGGTGATAATTCAGAACAGGTACAAAAACATGCCACCGTGGCTGCTGTGGGCGTTATCCGCGGGACTGTACATATTCATTATCCTGAATGTCAGACGTACGGCCATCCTGATACCGATCATCGGCTTTGTTTCCAGCCTGGTGTTTTACCGCAAACAAACCAAGGTGCTAAGGTATCTCTTCCTGTTCTCGGTCATGCTGGCGTTGCTTGCTCCCGTATACAGGCCCCTCCTCGAAAAGAGGGTTAAAGCCCGGGCTGAACTGGGCCGGTTTGAGAAAGGATTCATGGAGACGGAGTCAAGGTACCTTGAGAACCTGAAACTGATCAACGAGATAAAGGAATTCGATGATCCGCTGGCGATTTTTTCCGGCATAGGGCATAACATCTTTGCAGAGCATACTGACAGGGGAAAGATCGTCCGCCGAATGTATCACTCTGATACTGCAAAGCTTGCGTATGGCACCGGGTTGATCGGGCTGGTGATTTATTTCATGATATACGGTCAGCTGTTGTCGATGATACTCAGGATTCCGAAGGCCAGGGTGCTGAATGAGTACAGGTCAGCCGCCCTGACGCTTTGGATAATCTCGTTTTTCGTATCGTTCAACGGCAGCATCACACTTGTCACATTCCGGACCATGAGCTTCCTGCTGATGGGGGCTTTCATCGGTATGGCAAATGCTGTTTATAAAAGTCATGGAGCTGTTCTTGCTGTTGGCAGGGAGGCAGGGAAACCGGCCTGATATTCCGGAAAATGTCCGCAGGGAGTTTTTCGATCCTGGCTGCACTGTCAGGGATGAGGGGAGCTACAGGCTCATTGTGAACAGGAAAACTCTTGCCGCATCATGTGTTAATTACACAGGTCACGACGGCTCTGCATCCGGTACGGGAACATTCACCTACAGGTGTGGAAACCCGGAAGAGAGTCTCAGGTCACTGGTTTCCGACTTCAGGGAGGGCAGGTATGATCCTGCCTGTCTTCTGGGTCATTACTTTATATTCCTCTTTCTCCCGGAAGGGTTCAGCATTCTCACTGACGGCACCGGTCTGGTGAAGGCCTGGCACGACGGGGATGGTTCGTTTCTCACCTCGTCGTTCCTGCTTGCAGCCAGGCTGACTGAGAGCCGTGTGCTTAACCGGGAAGCTACAACAGAAAACCTCGTTACAGGTGGCATCACAGGCGCCGAAACGCTTCTCCGCGGCATCAGCGTCTTCTCGCGTGCTTCCGCCAGGCTCTTCAGCAGCATCAGGTTCGTGATGCCGGCAACCGGTGAACGGGGAAGGAGCCCTGCATCCGCCGGCGAAGCAGCAGGGAGCCAGGCAGCGTTGCTGACAGGATACTTCCGTTCATGGAGCAGGCTGACCGGGAAAAGCGGTCCTGATATAGGCCTGACGGGAGGCTATGACAGCAGGCTGGTTCTTGCCTGTGCCATTGACTCTTTCGATGATCTGCAGGTGCACAGTCACCACAGGCCCGCCGGATCAGAGGAGCTGAGGATAGCCCGGATGATTGCTGAGGGAGAGGGTCTGGGATTAGTCTCGCCACAGGTTATCCCTCCTGAGGATATGGATGACCCGATGCTTGAAAGAGTGCTTGAAAGCTCGTTCAGATTCAATGACGGAAATATAAGCCTGCACTGCAACTGGATGGAAGAGTACAACACTGCGGAATACAGGATGACGGTGCTGGGAGACAGATGCCTCGGGATGAGCGGCATCGGCGGTGAACAGTACCGGAACCAGGACAGGCTCTACATCAAACCCTGGTTCTTCAGGCAGTGGCTGAAGTACTCCTGGCTGCGGAGGGTATCCGGAAAAGCCTTCACCAGCGCCCGGGACGAGGAGCTTATTCTTGACAGGATGAAAAGCAAGATTTCCGAGGTACTGGGATTCAGCAGCGGGAAGGTCTTCATCGATATTTACGACCTGAAAAGAATACAGAACGAGGTGCAGATTCCGGCTTACCGGGGTGCCAGGACTGATGCCGAGAACAGGCTTTCGTGGTATCTGAGTCCGCTGGCTGACGTTCATATTGCATCCGCCGCATACGGAATCACCAGGTTCCTGAAAGATTCGAAGAGATTCGAGGGAGACCTCATAAAGCTTATTTCCCCGGCATTGGCAGCATATCCTACAGATTACGGTCACGATCTCCTGAGGGGCGAGCCTGTGACAGCCAGGATAACTGGCTCGTCATTCGAAAACCTTCTGCCGGCTTCAGTGAAGTGGGCCCTGCGCGAGAGGGCCAGGCGGAGAGACAGAGCCGTCAGGGCCCTTGACAGAATAAGGACTTCCCCGGTTCTGGCAGGATATATTCAGAATGTTACAGATGCCGGGCTGCCGGTCTCTGTTCCGGCCCTGCTGGCAAGGGAGAGTACCGCACACATGGTTGTTGCATTGGGATATTTTCTCGACAAAATAAAACCTTCAACAGGGTCATGAACAGAATAAGGAGGCTGCTTGTCAGCCTTAACAACCGAAGGATCAGGCGTCTGCTGACAGTCAAAATCAGAAAGATACGCAAGGGCATTGAATCTGTTGCAGCAGATGCCCCGAAACCGGGGGCTGAGCTCCGGGAGAAGCATCTTCAGCTGTGGAAAGGACTAAGCCGGAAGGTAAACACTGACTGGCTGGAGGTATATGCGGCTGTATCAGGGAAGGAGGACTACCGGTACGTTCCGGAGGATATTTATTATACTGAGATAGAACCGAAGCTGAACAACAAGCTCTTTTCAAAGGCCTGGACAGACAAGAACAGTTACGAACTGTTTCTCGGGGAGAGGGTACGGAGGCCGGAGGTGGTTCTCAGGTGCATTAACGGGGTGTTATACTCGCCTGATTTCGTGCCTGCCGGGCGGCCGGAGAATTTTTCCGGGTTTGCCACGGCTCTCAGGGGAGGTAAGCTTGTTATCAAGCCCACGATGGACTCAGGCGGAGGCAAAGCTGTCAGGATAGTGTGCCTTAATGATCACGGTCTTACGATTGACCCGCCGGTAGAAGGAGTTACGAACCTCGCAGGGCTCTTCGCCCTCTACGGCGGCAATTTCATCATCCAGAAACACATCACCCAGCATCCCTGGTTTGCCCGGTTCAATGAGAGCTCGCTCAACACCGTCCGTGTCCTCACTTACAGAAGCGTCAGAGATGAGAAGGTGCATGTGCTGCACAGGCTACTCAGGGCCGGACGGCCGGGCTCGGTGGTCGACAACCAGGCGTCGGGCGGCATCGCCTGCGGTGTCGATGCAGCAGGGAACCTGATGCCGTTCGGGATAGATAAGGGCGGCAGGCGGCACAGCGGAACGGAGAGTACCGTTTTCGGCGAAGCCGGCAAGGTGCCTTTCATGGACGGTATTACTGCGGCTGCCCTGGAGGTTGCCGGCTGTTACAGGTATTCGAGACTGCTGGGACTCGACTTCGCGGTTAACGCTGACGGTGAGGTCATCCTGATAGAAGTCAACGACTCCAACAACGAAATCAATTTCTTCCAGATGTCATCAGGGCCGCTGTTCGGCCCGTTTACAGAGGAGGTGGCTGAAGCCTGTCCGGCCCTTCCCCGCTCTTTCGTCATCGACTATATGATATGACAATGAAAAAGGTATTCTTCGTAACAGATTACAAGGGTCAGTTCGGATCCAAGTATCATTCTGTCCCGTACCGCGGGGGGATGGACCTGACCCTCCTTTCCCGCCATATGGCGGAGAGAGGGTATGAGGCGGTCTTTATTAAACCGCTGAAGGAAGAGACAGGAAAGTATGACCTCACCGCACAGGTCGTTGTTTTCGGGTCACACCAGGATCAGGGCCTTCACTATAAGAAGTACCTCGAGGATCTGGCTGTGGCCTTCGAGGCGTCTGGTGTAACTGTCTGCCCGTCACCGCTGCTTATCCGTGCCCACGAGAACAAGGTGTTCTTCGAGATGCTGCGCACCAGGTCGGAAACACCAGAGATACACAAACCACGCTCATGGTGGTACGGCAGCCTCGAAGAGTTCATGACTGCTGCGGCCGGACTGCCTTACCCGGTGCTTATCAAACGCCCCGGGGGGTCGATGAGCCGCGGTGTTTCACTGGCAGGAACACAGGCAGAGGCAGAGAGTACAGCACGGAGGGTGATGAAGACCCCTTTCCTGCGCGGCCTCGTCCGGGACACTGCCCGGCGCCTGAGACATAAAAACTATATTGCCGAGTCGTGGCGGAGAGGGAAGATTGTTGTGCAGGAGTTCATTCCGGGGTTGAAAAACGACTATAAGGTTCTTGTCTTCGGCAGTAAGTATTATGTTCTGTACCGGAAGGTGAAGGAGGGTGATTTCCGGGCGAGCGGACAGGGATTGCTGGAGTATCGCAGGGAGTTGCCGGATGGGTTGCTTGATTTCGCCGAAAAATGCTTCAGCGCCTTCCCGGCTCCACATGCATCGCTGGATATAGGATTCGACGGCACGGACTTTTATCTTTTCGAGGCGCAATACGTGTGCTTCGGGACATATACCCTGGAGAATTCCTCGTTTTACTTTACGGTGAAGGATAAGGAGTGGGTGTGCGTCGAGTGCAGGTCATGTCTCGAGGAAGAGTATGCCGAAAGTCTTGTACGGTTCCTCGAAAAATGAAGGTACTGTTTCTGTACAGGGGTAAAAGTGAGGCAGGCGACAACCGTGTGGTTGTCACTCAGGGGCGGTCACTGGAGGCGGCGGGAGTGGAGATCGATTATTTTCCGCTGACAGGAAGGGGGCCGGGTTCATATCTCAGGGCCATTTCAGACGTCAGGAGGAGGCTCGGATCTTCCGGCGCCGACATTGTACACGCACACTACGGTATCTCCGGATTTGCAGGATGGCTGGCAGCAGGCCGCAGGCCGGTCGTCGTTTCATTCATGGGCAGTGATCTCCTCGGGTCACAGAGCCGCAGGGGCGGGATAACCGCCGGGAGCAGGCTGGTGAGTCTGTTCAGCATCGTGCTTGCCCGCTGGTGCTATTCACTTTCTGTTGTCAAGTCTTTCCCGATGAGGGAGAAGCTTCTCAGGAACACTCCCTGTGCGGTCATTCCCAACGGCGTGGATATAAGAGCTTTCTGCTCCTCGGACCGCCTCGGTGCACGCTCTCAGCTTAACCTTGATCCTGACGAATACCTGGTGCTGTTCCCGTCCGGGCGCGACAATCCTGAAAAGAATTATGACCTTG
Source organism: uncultured Rikenella sp. (assembly GCA_964635655.1). Classification (GTDB taxonomy): domain Bacteria; phylum Bacteroidota; class Bacteroidia; order Bacteroidales; family VadinHA17; genus SR-FBR-E99. The sequence goes on from CAZWOC010000001.1 coordinate 56,245, forward strand.
CATCTTTAGCAGTCGGGAGGCTCGGGGAGAGAGGATTCAGGCTCCTGGAGGTAAACAATGCAGGACGGGAGGAGATGAACCTGTTGTTCAATGCAGCTGACATGTTGCTTGTCACCTCTTTTCACGAGGGTTCGCCCAACGTGGTTAAGGAGGCCATGGCATGCGGCTGCCCGGTTGTATCCACTGACGTGGGAGACATCGCATGGCTCTTCGGGCAAACACCCGGCCATTTCCTGTCTGTTTCCGATGCCGCGGAGATGTCAGTGGCCATAGAGGCTGCCGCGAGGTTCAGGAGAGAGCACGGCTTCACAACCGGGAGGGAGAGGATTATGCAGCTGGGCCTCGATTCAGTGACCGTTGCGGGAATAATTAAGGATCATTATTCCCGTTTGATTACAGGAAAGAAATAAATCTTATGACAGACCCGGAAATAAGGATTACGTCTGATCCCGCTGAGGTTGACAGATCCGCGTGGGAGGACTGGGTGATGAATCACCCTGAGGCGACAGTTTTCCATATGCCGGGGATGTATGAGGCATACCTGGGAACAAAAAACTGGGAGCCCTTATTGCTTCTTGCCCTGGGTGACGCCGGGGTGATGAAAGGAGTGCTCCTGGCTGTGATACAGGGAGAACAGGGATTTCTCAGACGGCGGTTCACCTCCAGGTCGGTCATTTTCGGAGGGGCGGTGGCGGATGACATTCAGACGGTGAAGAAGCTGCTGGGGGCCTACATGAAACATATACGTGGCAGAGCCATCTATACACAGGTCCGGAATTTCACTGCACAGGGGGAAGAGGTTAAGAAAGTCTACCGTGAAGCAGGCTTCGCCTACGAGGAGCATCTGAATATCAGGGTTGACCTGTCACTGCCCGAAGCTGAGTTCTGGAAAGGGATAAAGCAGAACAGGAAGGCAGGAATCAACAAGGCAAAGAAACAGGGGTTTACTTTCAGGGTCACCACCGACGAATCTGTAATTGTCCCCTTCCACAGGCTGCTGGGTTCAACCTACAGCAAGACAGGACTGCCTTATCCTGATATAAGCTTCTTCAGAGCGCTTTCTGAAAAACTGAACGGCGAGCTGCGGTGGTTCATCCTCGAAAAAGACTCAAAGCCGGGAATAATCCTGGCCGCTTTTGTTTCAAAGGGCACGCTCTGGATATTTTACCCCGGCATTGACCAGTCACATTCGTTTCTGCAGCTCAGGCCGGTTGACCTCTTTTACTGGGAGGTAATGCGGTGGGGGATGGCGAACGGGGTCACCATGCTTGACTGGATGGGTGCCGGCAGGCCTGACAAAGAATACGGAGTCAGGTATTTCAAGCAGCAGTACGGAGGGGAGCTCATCCTGTCAGGGAGGTTCCAGGCAGTACACAGACCGTTGCTGATGCTTATCGGGAAAGCCGGTGTATCAATTCTTAAACTAACAGGAAAAAAGCAATGAAAATCCTGATTGACATAGGTCATCCTGCACATGTTCATCTCTACAGGAATTTTTACAATGAGATGACGGAGCGGGGTCATTCGCTTTATGTAACCGTCAAGAATCTGCCTTCGGCAACCAGGTTGCTTTATCTGTACGGTATCCCGTACACCCTGATTGGCAGCAAGGGAGACACTCTGGCATCGAAGGGGGTCAGGCAGGTGTTTTTCAGTCTGAGGCTGGCAGCCATGGCCAGCCGGCTCGGCATCGACGTCGGGGTGGGCTCCTCCATCTCACTTGCCCATGCATCAGTGCCAAGCCGGATGAAATCTGTCATATTTGATGATGATGATGACCGGGTGCAGCCTCTTATGACCAGGTACGGTCATCCGTTTGCCGACATGATAGTCTCGCCATCATCGCTTAAAAATGCACGGGCCTCGGGGAAGGCCCTTTTTTATCCCGGTTATCATGAGCTTGCCTACCTTCATCCCTGCAGGTTCACTCCTGATCCGGAGGTGCTGAATGATGCCGGTGTCAGTCAGGGAGAGACGTTTTTTATTATGAGGTTCAATGCGTTCAGGGCGCACCACGACAAAGGTGTGGAGGGGCTAACCACAGGGCAGAAGCTTGAACTTGTGAAGCTGCTGGAATCGCGCGGAAGGGTATTCATTACAACAGAGGCAGAGGCAGAGCCGGAGCTTGCAAAGTACAGGCTGGGCGTTTCGCCTGAAAAGGCGCATTCACTGCTCAGTTATGCCACTATGTTTATCGGTGACAGTCAGACAATGACATCGGAAGCCGCAGTGCTGGGTGTCCCTGCCCTCAGGTGCAATACTCTGGCAGAATCTATTTCATATCTGCGTGAGCAGGAGGAAACATACGGGCTTACATATGCGTACAAGCCTTCAGAATTCGGCCTTCTGCGTGAGAAGATAGAGAGCCTGCTCGGGGAACCGGGTCTGCGTGAAGAGTGGCAGCGGAGAAGGAACAGGATGCTCGGCGATATGATTGATGTGACGGCATTTATGGTCTGGCTGACAGAAACATACGGAAAGAGGGGAGAACGCCGTGATTTGAGTGAAATTGATTTTAGCCGTTTCAGATGATTGCAGACACAAACCGTGATTTTACCCCGGCGATGTACCGGAAGCTGCTTGAAACCCTTCAGGAAGCCGGATATGCATTCATGGCATTTGAGGAATTCTGCAAAAACGGGGCAGGAAAGTGTGTGATTCTTCGCCATGATGTTGACCGGAAACCGGAAAACTCATTGCGGCTTGCTGAAATTGAAGCCGGAATGGGAATACGTGCCAGCTATCATTTCAGAGTCGTGGGATCTTCCAACAACCCGGATATAATCAGGAAAGTAGCAGGGCTGGGTCATGAGATAGGTTACCACTATGAAGATCTGGCCCTTGCTGCCGCAAATAAAAGCGCTGGTGGCACGGTTTCAATAGAAGGGCTGGCTGCAGATGCGTTTGACAGATTCCGTTCCGGTCTTGATTATTTCAGAACCTTTTACCCTGTACGTGTCATCTCCATGCATGGCAGTCCGACCGGTCCGGTTGACAACCGCCTGGTCTGGAAGTACTTTGACTATCATGAATCGGACGTTCTTTGCGAACCCTATTTTGACCTGGACTTTTCCGGGATGCTCTACATGACTGATACCGGCAGAAGATGGGACGGAGACAGGGTCAATATAAGGGACAGGCCGCTTCCGGCTGACAGCATACTGCCGGGTGAAGGCTTTTGCGGATGGAAGGTCAGGCCTTGCAGGGGCAGTCTTCTCAGTATGACAGAGGAAGGGATTGCGTTCCGGGAGAATTATAAAATTCATACCACTAAAGATTTCCTGAAACTTGCAGAGTCAGGAAAAATGCCGGAGAGGATCGTAATCAACACCCATCCGCAGAGATGGAATGATGCCTTTACCCCATGGTTTTGGGAGCTTTGCGCACAATCATTCAAAAACCAGCTGAAAAAATTAGTTATAAGATTCAGAGGGTTGAAGACAATAAATTGATTTTTAGTTTAAGCTGAAATCATAAAATAAGTTCCTATGTTATTGAGTTTTATTAATCTGATCATACAGTAATGCAACCATCGGCAGGGTTTTAAGGTCTTGCTGATGTATTGATTAATATCAGGTTGAACGAAAAGGACCAGTCATGAATTCACTTAAGTTTACAACGGTGTCTGAACATCTTTGGAGCAGGGTCCGGAAACTGATTGTTTCCGTGGCAATCCTTGCCTGTTGTTCCGGGATAGCAATTTCCCAGACCCCGGCGTGGGTGGCGGGGACTCCGGCAACAGGGGCTCCGGGACCGATCACGATCCCCGTAAACTACGGGATCAACATGACCGGTACTGTTTACATTATCGTATTCAACTACAACTATGGCGGAACGCTTACATCGACCGGTGTCAGGAATTCGGCGATAGCAGGCCCTTCGGGGTCACTTGTTGCCACTGCAGTCATACCTGTTGCAACAATCAATACAGTATTGCAGCATATCATTTCAGGGCTTGCCCCTAATACACTCCATTCTGTTTATATCGTTGCCGCAAACTCTTCAGGGACACTTCAGCCATCTCCCGTGAAGATGATTGCCACAACGTTACCCTGTCCGAAAATCCAGCTCTTCAACTTCTTCGGGAACCTGGGTGAATGTGTCAACCTGGGAGCCCAGGGAATGTTCCAGGTTTCACCACTGGGAGCGCTGCCCACCGGGATCCTGGCAGGCAGTCAGTGGACGGTCGACTGGGGTGACGGTTCGCCTGTTTGGACATATACCTCCAGCGCCGATAACGACCTTCCTCCTGCCCAGATCCACACTTTTGCCACCACCACAGACTGTGCTTACATAGGAACATGGACTGTCAAGAATCCATGCAACGAGTTCTACGCTGCAAGGGGTATTTTCGTCGTACACGGACGTGACATACCCGACGACGGTGACGGTCGTCTGCAGATGCAGGAGACAATCACGGGTGACGTTGACATAGTATACGTCTGCGAAGGGACTGAGCATAATCTTGTTCTAAGGGATATCAGCACCTGGAACTGCCAGGAGCCCGATGTTCCGGCTCCGCTCAATCCGTCTGACTATGACAACGAATCACCCCGCACGATTCAGTTTGTCTACGGTGAGACGCCGGCCGGTGCGCCCATGAATACTATCACCGGTGATGTCCTGATCGGAGGAACCCATGTAGCTGACGGATCAAACGGTTATGTGGGTCCGGTGACCGGACCTCTCAATCCACCCAACCCGAATACGCTTACTGACGTCATTACAATACCCTCTTCATGCCAGGCCGGTGAACGGTTTTACGTATACCTCAAGGACTGGAACAAATGTAATCCGTACATAGATGAGAATCTGAACTATGTTTCCGAGCAGTTCATCATCGAAGTCATAGATGCACCGCCGGCGCCTGCAGTGGTCACACCGCAGGTTTATTGCTTTGACGACATTGCACCGACCCTGACTGCAACAATCAGCATGCCGGGTAATACACTCAACTGGTATGCCGATGCCGCCCTTACGACGTTTCTTCATACCGGCGATGATTATACCCACGGTCAGACCACACCCGGCACATATGATTATTATGTTACCGAAACCAGCGATGCCAACGGCTGCGAAGGGCCTGCTTCACGCATCGACCTTGTCATCAGGGAGGAACTCACAAGGCCGGGACCCATTACCGGTCCTTCCGAGGTTTGCATCAATGCCACAGGGCAGGTCTTCTCTGTAGCCGCTAATCCGCCGACATACCCTGTCGGTGGCACTACCGAGTACATCTGGACAGTGCCGGCAGGCTGGAATATCACTGCAGGCCAGGGGACGAGACAGATTACAGTCAATATCGGCGGTTCAGCAGGATCAAGGACCGTCAGTGTCGTCAACAGGTATACAAGTGATCCGCGATGTCCTTCACCCTCAAGAACTTTCGATCTTACTGTCAGCCCATTGTCGGTAGGAGGCACAGTATCAGGCACATCACCCATCTGTCTTAATTCTTCAGTAACGCTCACACTCTCAGGCCATACAGGAACAGTCCAGCGCTGGGAGAGAAGGCTGTTGCCTTCTGCTACCTGGACTACAGTGGCAAATACGACAACGACCTATACTTATACCCCTCCGTCAGTCGGAACATGGGAGTTCAGGGCCCTTGTCCGGAGCGGATCATGCAGTCAGCAGTACTCATCGGTATACCAGGTAGTGGTTGACCCGACCTCTGTAGGCGGAACAACCTCCGGCGGCAACAGCCCGATATGTATCAATACCCCGACGGGGAATATAAGCCTGTCAGGCTACACCGGAAACATTGTCCGCTGGCAGTGGAGACGCAATTCAGGCGGCTGGAATACAATTACAAACACCACGCCAACCCTGAATTACACTCCCACAAACTCCGGTACATATGATTTCAGGGCAGAGATCCAGAGCGGCTCATGCCCTTCCGTTTACTCGACATTGACAACGATAACGGTCAATCCTGCATCTGTTGGGGGTGCTGTAAATGGCGGAACCACTCCGATATGCCTCGGGTCAGCCACGGGGGTTATGACCCTCAGCGGTCATACCGGGACTGTGGTAAGGTGGCAGCGGAGGCTGGGCGCCGGAGCATGGACAGACATCTCAAATACGGCAACCACATACAATGATACACCGCCGTCAGCCGGTACCTGGCAGTACCGTGCGGAGGTTCAGAGCGGTGTTTGCTCGTCGGTTTACTCCACAGCCAGGTCTATTGTTGTTACTACTCCGTCTGTGGGTGGATCGATCAATGGCGGCAGCACACCTCTTTGTCCGGGTGTGAGCACCGGTACTATGACACTTTCGGGCCATACAGGCACCGTTGTGAGATGGGAGAAGAGGGTTGACAGCGGATCATGGAGCAGTATTACCAACACCGCTGTAACCTATTCGGAAACTCCTTCTTCATCAGGCACCTGGGAGTACCGCGCTTTTGTACAGAACTCACCATGTTCGGGAGAGTACTCTTCAGTAAGGACCATTGTAGTCAGACCGCAGTACACCGCTCAGCTCCATGATGACGTCAGCATCTGCAACAATGCTTCTGCCGGCTTCAACATCATTCTGTCAGGCGGTGCGTCACCATATACAATCAATTACACAAGGAACGGCGTTGCCCAGACGCAGCTTAGCGGTTACGTCAGCGGAGACAATATCCCCACGGGAGTGCTTACAACAGGCAGTTATGTCTATATACTTACCTCGGTGGTTGATGCAAACGGCTGTAATGCACAGTCGCTGGGCACTTCCATAACTGTCACTGTGGGTGCAGCCCTTACCGGCGCCACAATCAGCGGCAGCGGCAACGGGTGCAACGGCACATCGAGCTGGTTCTCGCTAAACGTCAGCGGAGGCGCTCCTCCTTTCAGGGTTACATATACACTTGACGGAGGTGCAAATACCCTTTATTCGGGTTACAACAACGGGGATCATATTAACCTGGGAACATTGGGTGTGGGTAACCATACGATACATATTGTATCGATCCAGGATGCATGCAATAACTTCGTCCCGTCACTTCCTGCAAATTATCTTTTCAGCATAAACGCGATACCTGATGCAGGCGGTACAGTCAACAACACCGGAATAATCTGCAGCGGAAGTGCAACAGATATTGTCCTCCAGTCGACAGTCGCTTCAACAAACTTTACATGGACTGTTTCGAATGCCCCTGCAGTCACATGGACAAACGCACCTGCCGGTGGAACGAGGAATAACGGCAACAATACATCCATTGCCCAGACACTGGCACATTCTTCTTCATTCCCTACCACGGTAACCTATACTATTACTCCCGCCGGTCCTCTTCCCACATCATGCCCGGGCACTCCGGTCACCAGGACTGTTGTAGTCAATCCTTCAGCCCAGGTTAACGATCCTGCCAACCAGGTCCATTGTGTCGGCACAGCTGTTCCTGCTCTCACTTTCACCACGAACCGCACCGGAGGGACCACCTCCTATTCATGGAGTAACAACAACACTTCCATAGGCCTTGGTGCCAGCGGCAGCGGGCCTCTTCCGGCTTTCACTGCCACCAACACCGGCAATTCCCCGGTCATCGCAACGGTTACTGTCACCCCGACCTTTGCAAACGGGGGACAGAGTTGTTCAGGCACTCCCCAGACATTCACAATTACAGTAAACCCCCTGGGACAGGTAAATGACCCTGCTGACCAGGTACATTGCGAAGGTGCTGCAGTTCCCGTCTTTAATTTCACGACAACGCGTTCCGGTGGCACCACCACCTATGCATGGTCGAACAACAACACTGCTATCGGCCTCGGTGCCTCCGGCAGCGGGCCTCTTCCGGCCTTCACAGCCACCAACACAGGCAATTCGCCCATAAGCGCTACAATTACAGTCACCCCCACCTTCGCCAACGGCGGACAGAGCTGTTCAGGCACAGCCCAGACATTTACAATTATAGTGAATCCGACCGCACAGGTGAATGACCCTGCCAACCAGGTTTATTGTCCCGGTACTGCCGTCCCGGCGCTTACCTTCACAACAACACGTACCGGTGGCACCACCACCTATGCATGGTCGAACAACAACACTGCCATCGGTCTCGGCGCCAGTGGCAGCGGGCCTCTTCCGGCCTTCACTACTACAAACAGCGGCACGGCACCCATAACGGCAACTGTCACAGTGACCCCCACCTACTCAAACGGAGGTCAGACCTGTTCAGGCACAGCACAGACATTTACAATCACTGTCAATCCGACAGCTCAGGTCAACGACCCTGCTGACCAGGTGCGATGCCATAATGCAGCTGTGCCTGCTGTTACATTCACAACCAGCAGGACCGGTGGTACAACAACCTATGCCTGGTCAAACAGCAACACTGCCATCGGTCTTGGTGCCAGTGGCAGCGGGCCTCTTCCGGCCTTCACCGCAACAAATACCGGAAACTCGCCAATCAGCGCAACAATAACTGTCACACCCACCTTTGCCAACGGGGGGCAAAGTTGCCCCGGCACCGCTCAGACATTTACTATTACCGTAAACCCGTCTGCCCAGGTCAATGACCCTGCAGATCAGATTCATTGCAACGGTTTTGCAGTACCTTTGTTTACATTCGCCACCACCCGGTCAGGCGGTACCACCACCTATGCGTGGACCAACAGCAACACATCGATAGGCCTTGCTGCCAGCGGCAACGGCAACCTGCCGGCCTTCACCGCCACCAACGGTGGCACCACGCCGGTCACTGCCACAGTTACGGTTACACCAACCTTCGCCAACGGAGGACAGAGCTGTTCAGGTGCATCTCAGACATTTACAATAACTGTCAACCCCACCCCGGCGCTGAACAGCACCCTTGCACCGGCAGACAGATGCAGTAACAATTTATTTACATATACACCGACATCACTGACAGCAGGGACAGCATTCAGCTGGACCAGGCTGCCGGCTGCCGGCATCACCACTACGGAGCCGGCAACCGGAACAAATGGCATCAGCCATGTTTTACGGAATTTCACATCTGCTACAATACCGGTGACTTATGAGTATGTGCTTACGGCAAACGGTTGTTCCAATACACAGAATGTTGTCGTCAACATCAAGCCTGAACCGGTAATTTCGAATCAGTCCGCGTCTGTATGTTCAGGGGAGTCACTTGTACATCACATCCTGCTTGACAACTTTACAAATCCCGGTGCCAATGTCACCTTCACCTGGCCTGCACCGGTTCTTTCCGGCGGGCTCACGGGAGGTACGGCCAGAACAGTGCCCTCTTCCGCAGACATGACGGATTCTTTTGTCAACACATCCGGCCTGGCCGAGACAGCAATATACACTGTCACTCCTGTTTACAACGGTTGTACCGGGGATCCGAAAACAATTGTTGTGACAGTGGGGTCACAACCGGTGCTTGGCAACCTCAACAGGTTTGCATGCAGCGCAGTACCTACCGGTCTTATGCTTGCCGTCGCTCCCACTTCATCACCTGCTACAACCTATGACATTGCTTCAATAAATGCACAGGCAGGCCTTGTTGCTGCTGCCGGTAATGCCACCGCAACCAACGGTGTTACAGATATCGATTACCTGGCTAATGACCGGTTCACAAATGAGACAGGAGTCAACAGGACAGTAACATACCGTGTGAGGCCGGTATTCGGTGCCACCTGTATCGGTGACTGGGTCGACGTTGTAGTTACTATCAGGCCGCAGCCTGTTATCGTGCCAGGGCAGCATGAGACAGTATGTTCCAATGTGGCTGCTGCTCTTAAGATCCTGCTCCTTCCGGCAAACACTCCGGCAGGCAGCACCTTCAGCTGGCCTCTGCCGGTGATGTCTGACGGATCAATACAGGGTACTGCAGGCACCGATGTGCCTGCAGATCCGGCAGGTCCGGCTCATATAACAGATGTATTTGAAAACTACGGAGTTACCCCGATTACTGCAACCTATACAGTCACACCGTCGAGTTCATCCGGTTGTGCCGGCTCTCCGGTTGATGTTGTAATCACAATCAATCCCGAGCCTGCCGCACCGGTTATAACCGGCGATGACATGCTCTGTACGAATGAGCCGAATGTAATCTACACAGTACCTCTGCATCCGGGTTCGTCATATACATGGAATGTCCCGGCATCAGTCGGCACGAAGATCTTCGACGCCAACTCGAATGCAATTATAATCACTGCAGCATCCACGGCAGGAAGCGGCACAATAACCGTAACCGAAACCAACGGTTTTGGTTGCACAGGCCAGGCCGGCTCGTTCGATGTCGATGTAATGGCGCCTTCCGCCCAGTCGGACATTGCCGGTGATAATATAGTATGTGCTCTGGAAACAGGTTCCTATTCAGTTCCCGATCATGCAGGCTCGGTTTATACCTGGAGTCTCCCGACAGGAGCAGCCCTCATTGGCGATCCGTCGGCTGCATCGATCACTGTCACCTTTGGCACTGTGAGCGGAAACATCTCCGTGCGCGAGGTCAACGCTGCAGGGTGTATCACCAATCATAATCCCCTGGCTGTCACAGTCAGGCCACTGCCTACGGCTATAATAAGCAACAGCGGGACTGTATGCGTTGAGGATACCCAACCGGTAAACATCTCGCTTACGGGAACCGCTCCGTGGAATGTTGTTTATGCGATCAACGGTGCTGACCAGCCTGTGATAGCCAATATTATGGCTTCACCCTATACGCTGAATGCTCCCGCGGCCGGAAACTACACTATCACAACCGTCACTGACGCCAACGGATGTACAAACACCGGCATTGGCAACGCAACTGTATCATACTGGCCCGTGCCTTCCGCAACGATCAGTGGCACCACTTCAATATGCGCCGGCCAGAGTGCAACCCTTACGATCTCTCTCACAGGTGCGGCACCGTATACCTTTATATATGCTGTCGGAGCCAGCCAGGTAACTGTCACCAATCATCCGGCGAATATCTACACATTCACAGTCACTCCTGCAGCAGCCGTCACCTGTACGATGGTCTCCATGGAGGACAGCCACGGATGTGACGGAACGATATCCGGTACCGCAACCGTCACTATCAACGCCCAGCCGGTGCTGAGCTTTGCAGCCACCAACCTGCAGTGCAACGGCGACAACAGCGGTGCGATAAATCTTACAGTTTCAGGTTCGGCCTCCAACAGTTTTGCATGGCTTGGTCCTGACGGTTTCACTGCAGGCACCGAGGATATAGCCGGGATTAAAGCCGGTCTCTACAACGTGACTGTCACCAGCGGTGACGGTTGTGTTGCCAGTGGTCAGGCCACTGTCTTCCAGCCCGATGTGTTGACGCTCTCTTCAACCGGAAACATGGTTCTTCTCTGTAACGGTGATCCCACCGGCGCCGGCAGTTTCACCGCCGCCGGGGGGACGGCTCCCTACACGTTCACCCCGCTGGTGAATACGGCAGGAGCCACGCTCACGTCCGCGGCATCATCTGTAGCAGTAACTGACGCCGGCGGTGGCACAATCACCGTCCGGGTGACTGATGCCCACAACTGCACGGCGGAAGCCACTATTATCGTAACGGAGCCGCCTGCACTCAGCCTGACAGCAACAACTTCAAACATCAGCTGCTTTGGTGGTAACAACGGAACCATCATCACCTCCGTCACCGGCGGCACCGCTCCTTATATATATGCATGGACTGTCTCCGGCGGCGGCAGCGGCATTACTGCCGGCGCCCCGAACCAGGGTGCGCTGACGGCCGGGACCTACGAGGTCACCGTCACCGACGCCAACGGATGCCAGCTGGTACGGTCGTGGACACTCACCCAGCCCACAGCACTGGCAGTGACTGCAACCGCAAATGACAACCTTATAGGTACATGCTCGTCGGCACAGCTCAACGCCACAGTCACCGGCGGCGTCATGCCCGCCGGAGGATATCTCTACAGCTGGTCGCCTGCAGCAGGACTGACTGCAACAAACATCTCCAACCCGGTTGCAACGCCGGCCTCGACAACGACGTACACAGTCACCGTCACTGACGCCAACGGCTGTATCAAGACCGCATCGGTCACCGTTGATGTTGCCCCGGTTCTTATTGCAGTAGCCTTTGCAGATGACAACCTGATTGGCGACTGTGCCGGATCAACTGCCATACTGGATGTAAATGTTTCCGGAGGAGAGATGCCGTACATTTACAGCTGGGCTCCCGCAGCATCACTCAATAATGCAGCAATAAAGAGTCCTGTCGCCAAACCGGCAGTAAATACGACCTATACAGTAACAGTCACCGACGCCAACAACTGCACGGTTACTGCAACAGTCACAGTCAACGTTGCTCCTCCGGTCACTGCAACGGCAACTGTGGATGATGCTTTGATAGGTACTTGTCCCGCTTCTGTTGCACATCTGAGTGCAACGGCATCAGGAGGAGAGGGAGCTTATACTTACCTGTGGGACAATGCCGGCACACTCAGCAGTGCCACCAGCGCAACGCCTACTGCGAAACCGCTTGCAACCACAACCTACACAGTCACTGTCACTGACGCCAACGGCTGTACCGACCAGGCAACAATCACTGTCAATGTGGCTCCTGACCTGACAGTCACCGCAATTGCAGATGACCTGTTCATCGGGACCTGCCCGGGCTCTGTCTCGCACCTCGACGCAACAGTCAACGGCGGCGAAGGCGGATACACATACAAGTGGACCCCGCTCACCGGTCTCGATGACAGCAACATAAAAACACCGACAGCGAAACCGGCAGTGACAACTACCTATACAGTCACCGTCACTGACGCCAACGGCTGTACTGCAACATCGAACATAACAATCACCGTCCGCCCGGCGCTCACGCTGACACTGGCTGTCGATGACAGCTCGATAGGCACATGTCCCGGATCGGATGCACAGCTGACTTCCACCATCGGCGGAGGCGAACCGGGATACACATACCTGTGGACACCGGCTGCCGGACTCAGCAGTGACATAATTGCCAACCCTACGGCAAAACCGGCGGCAACAACCACTTACACCCTTACGGTTACAGACAATAACGGTTGCAGCATCTCGAGAGACATAACAGTGAACGTCGTGCCGCCACTCACTGTCACTGCTTCGGCAGCTGACCCGCTTATCGGCACCTGCCCTGATTCAAAAACAACCCTTAATGCGGTTGCTCTTGGCGGTGAGCCCGGGTACACTTACAGCTGGTTTCCCGCAGCCGGACTTGATAACGCGGCAATACAGACACCGACAGCGAAGCCGCTTGCAACTACCACCTACACCGTTACTGTCACCGACAATAACGGATGTACGGCAACGGCAAAAGTGACAGTCAATGTGGCGCTAGATCTCACCGCTGTGGCTTCCGCTGATGACACAAATATCGGTACCTGCCCCACTTCGGTGGCTCATCTCGATGTCACAGCCAGCGGCGGCGAGCCGGGATACACATATCTCTGGGCTCCCGTTGCAGGACTGAGTGACCCGAACAGCAAGACACCGACGGCCAAACCGTCAGCCACAACCACATACACTGTAACGGTTACTGACGCCAATGGCTGCCAGGCAACTGCCAGTATAGAAATAGTTGTTGCCCCGGTTCTGACTGTCGCCGTCTCGGCTGATGATTATAATATAGGTACCTGTCCCGGGTCCGATTCACAGCTGACAGCAAGCGCATCGGGCGGTGAACCCGGGTATACTTACCTGTGGTCACCGGCCGCCGGCCTCAGTGACGCAGCAATTGCCAACCCGACAGCGAAACCGGCAGTTACAACAACCTACACGGTTCTTGTCACCGATATCAATGGCTGTAACGCAACTGCATCGCTTACAATTACAGTTGCCCCGGTTCTCTCGGCCACAGCCACGGCAAGCGATCCGAATATCGGCACATGCCCCACCTCCCGTAGTAATCTTGACGTGATAGTCACCGGCGGCGAGCCCGGCTATACATACAGCTGGGTGCCGGTTACAGGTCTGAGTGATCCGAACATCAAGAATCCGTCAGCGAAACCGGCTGCAACAACCACGTACACTGTTACGGTGACTGACAATAACGGTTGTCAGACCACCGCAACTGTTACTGTCAACGTTGTTCAGGCCCTGGTTGTCACGGCTGCTGCTGATGATCTGATTATCGGCACATGCCCCACTTCGAGGTCGAACCTGAGTGCAGCAGTCACCGGCGGCGAGGCAGGATACACCTACAGCTGGGCACCCGCGACCGGACTGAACAGCACCACTGTGAGCAATCCTGTTGCCAAACCGGCTGTCACCACCACCTATACTGTGACAGTCACTGACGCCAACGGGTGCCAGGCAACGGATGACATAACAATCACTGTTGCTCCTGACCTCAGTGTTGCAGTAACGGCTGATGACAATATTCTCAGTACCTGTCCCACCTCGGTGGCACAGCTTACTGCAACAGCAACCGGAGGTGAGGAGTTTGCAGGAGGCGTTTACACGTGGAGCTGGGCTCCGTCGACCGGGCTGAGTGCAACAAATATTCCAAATCCTGTTGCCAAGCCTGCATCCACCACCACCTATACTGTCACCGTCACAGACGCCAACGGCTGTACTGCAGTAAATACGATAACAATTGAGGTTCGTCCTCCGCTGGCAGCTGTTGCCACGGCAACCGACTACCTGATAGGTAATTGTCCGGGGTCAACAACCACCCTCGACGTGAATGTCACCGGCGGTGAGCTGCCATACGTTTACAGCTGGGCTCCGGCGGCATCACTCTCAGACGCTTCCGCGAAGAGTCCTGTTGCCTCACCGGCAGTCAACACAACCTATACCGTCACTGTCACCGACGCCAACAATTGTACGGTATCGGCGACCGTCACGATCAATGTCGCTCCGCCACTGACGGCGACAGCGGCTGTCGATGATGACCCTATCGGCGCATGCCCGACCTCGGTGGCTCACCTGAGCACGACAGTCAGCGGCGGTGAAGGAGGATACACGTACCTGTGGAACAATGCAGGCACGCTGGATGACGCCACAAAGGCCAACCCGGTTGCGAAGCCGGCAGTCTCAACACTCTATACAGTCACTGTTACCGACTCCAACGGCTGTACAGCAACAGCACAGGTGCAGGTCAATGTTGCACTGCCTCTTACTGTTACCGCCACTGCCGATGACAACATTATCGGGGCATGTCCCTCTTCGGTTGCCAACCTGACGGCAACCGGTGCAGGCGGAGAGCTTCTGCCTTCCGGTGACTACATCTACAACTGGTCGCCTGCAGCAGGGCTTAACTATACGAATGTAAAGAGCCCTGTAGCCAAGCCTGCAGTGACCACAACCTATACGGTCACAATCACTGACAGGAACGGCTGTACTGCAAGCAACACAGTAACCATCAATGTAATGCCTCCGGTAGCCCTTACAACCACACCGGTAGTCTATGCCGGAGGTTACAACATCACATGCAACGGGGCATCGGATGGCGAAATTGACCTCGGTGTCACCGGCGGCGAGGCTCCATATGCTTATGCATGGAGCGGACCGTCAGGCTACACTTCGGCAATCCAGGATATAACAGGTCTCAGGGCTGGTACGTACAACGTCACAGTCACCGATGCAAACAACTGTACGGCCACGACCACCGTGGTTCTCCTCGAGCCTGCAGTGCTGACATTAGGCAAGACACCGGATGTTGTTCTTGCATGCTTCGGCGATGCAACTGCAACCGGATCGTTCTCGGTGTCAGGCGGCACGTCGCCCTATGTACTGAGTGCATTCAGCAACACTGCCGGAGGGAGCATCACAATTACCGGTACCTCGCTCTCCTTCACAGGAGGCGCTGCCGGGGAGGTGACAGCACTTGTAACAGATGCAAACAACTGCACGACACAGGCAACGATTAATATTACACAGCCACCGCAGCTGATGCCAGGCTCGATTGACGGTGACCAGGAGGTATGCTACCTCGGCAACCCGACGCCTCTCAGCGAGGTGACAGCCCCTGCCGGCGGTCCTGCAACGATACTCTTCCAGTGGGAGCGCAGTCTCAACGGTGGCGCCACCTGGAGTGAAGTCAGCGGGGCCACGATGGCATCGTACGATCCGCCTGCAGGCATCCTGCAGACAACACATTTCCGCCGCCGCGTCAACTCGGCAGCATGTGATCCGGAATACAGCAACATTGTTGTTGTTACAGTCAACCCGCTGCCGGTGGCATCAATCGCAGGGACAGGCTTCGTATGCCCGGGAGATGCTGCAACTGTCACAGTGACAATCACCACGGGCCAGTCGCCCTTCATTGTAGTACTCAGCGACGGCACCTCGGTAAGCAATTATGTCAGCGGCAGCCCGATAACTGTCAACCCGACTGTCACCACAACCTATACGATTACCTCGGTGACTGATAACAGGGGATGCACCGTGTCGGCACCGCATGCTGATCTTACCGGTTCAGCCACAATCGATGTAAAAACGGTGCCTGGCATAGCAGTACAGCCTGTCAGCCAGACTGTCTGTGAGGATGCGGTTGCCACCTTCGTCACTGATGCCGGAGGAACCACCAATCCGCACTACCAGTGGTATGTCGACAGCGGTTCGGGCATGACCCTCATGCCAGGTGAAATTGCAGCCACGCTAAGCGTGACGGCTGCCAGCGCCATGAACGGCTACAGCTACCAGGCTGAGATTTCCGGTGACTGTCCTGTAGCGGTCAGAACTGACATTGTCATGCTTACCGTCAATGAGAAGCCTGAGATAGCTACACAACCGGTTGCTGTCACACTTTGCGCGGGTGAGGATGCAATATTCACGGTTGATGCAGGGGTGACAACCAACCCGGTTTACCAGTGGTATGTAAATACCGGCACCAGCTGGACACTCGCTACAGGAGCCCGCTACCAGGGTGCAAACACTGCAACTCTGACTGTGGTGAGTGCACTGGAGCTGATGTCAGGGTACCAGTACAGGGTAAGGGTTTCAGGAACCTGTACTCCGTTTGTGGAGTCAGACCCTGTCACGCTGACCGTGACCCGCCAGGCTGAGATTACCCAGCACCCGGCAAGCATCACTCTTTGCGAGGGAGCAGAAGCGACATTCACTGTCAATGCCGGTCTTACAACCAATCCGTCATACCAGTGGGAGCGCAGTCTTGACGGCGGCGCCACCTGGGCGCCGATAACCGGTGCCAACGCTGCTGCATATGTAATTGCCGCAGTGGCTACAGCTGACAACAACACTGCCTACAGGGCCATTGTAAGCAGCAGCTGCGGGTCAAGTGTGACCTCGATGCCTGCATTCCTGACAGTCAATGAGCTGCCGGAAATTACTGACCAGCCTGATGACGTTATAATCTGTGAGTACGCAATAGCCGACTTCATCGTCGATGCCGGTGTGACCACAGGTGTGACATACAGGTGGCAGCGCAGCATCGACGGCGGCACTACCTGGAACAACCTGACGGAGACAGCCACATACTTCGGTGTTTCATCGATGAACCTGAAGGTCAACGGCACCAACAGGATGATGAGCGGAGACATGTTCAGGGTGATAGTATCCGGAACATGCACCCCGCCTGTTCCTTCCGATGCTGCTCTCCTTACTGTCAACACCGCACCTGAGATCACGGTGCAGCCGGTGGCTTCAACTATCTGTGAGACCCAGAACACATCGTTCACCGTGCTGGCACAGGGCACTGCCCTTACCTACCGGTGGTACGTTGACATCAACGACGGTCTCGGCTTCAGCGCAATCACTGACGATGGGGTTTATACCGGCGCCACCACAAACACGCTGACCCTGACAACTGTGCCCCGCACTTTCGACAATTACCGTTACCGTGCAGAGATAGAAGGCACTTGCGTGCCGAAGGCGATTTCGCAGACGGTTCAACTCGATGTCTCCATCGCGACAATCATAAATACGCAGCCTGCCGACTCGGCCATCTGCGAGTTCATGACCGCAAGCTTCACTGCACTTGCCGACGGAGCCAACCTCGGCTACCAGTGGCAGGCTTTCAACGGCACAACCTGGGATAACCTCACCAACAGCGGTATCTACCTCGGGGTACAGACACCCACACTGATGGTCTTCGGCCCGTCGCGCCCAATGGACGGCACCCGTTACAGGGTTGTCGTCAGCGGTGACTGTTCCGCAGACCTGATATCTGATGAGGCTGTACTCACTGTATACACTGCACCGGAGCTTTCTGATCATCCCGATGAGTTCAGGGGATGCCCTGCCGGCAACGCCACCTTCAGCGTGACGGCGACAGGCACGAACCTGGTCTACCAGTGGCAGGTCAACAGCGGAGCAGGCTTCGTCAATGTGACGGACGTTGCACCCTACTCAGGAACCGCAACACACACACTTACAATCAGTAACCTTGATATCTCGATGAACGGTTACCTGGTGAGAGCGGTTGTGTCAGGAACATGTCTGCCTCCTGTCACCAGCTCCTTTGCACCGCTGAGGGTTTACATTGAACCTTCGATCATATCCGAACCGGCTGACGCAGAGGTGTGTGACCTTGCCGGGGCGATCTTCTACTCGCAGGTGTTCAACACCGGGGCAGGGGAGACGACGGTCTGGCAGGTCAACCAGGGTTCAGG
The DNA here is from genome assembly GCA_964635655.1 of uncultured Rikenella sp. Classification (GTDB taxonomy): domain Bacteria; phylum Bacteroidota; class Bacteroidia; order Bacteroidales; family VadinHA17; genus SR-FBR-E99. The sequence goes on from CAZWOC010000001.1 coordinate 74,736, forward strand.
ATGGAGCAGCCTCACTGACGGGGCTCTCTATCAGGGCACACAGACGCCACAGCTGGTCATAATGAGCGCAACCACACCGATGAACGGATGGCATTACAGGCTCGAGATAACCGGTCCGTGCGGCAAGTACTACACCCGCGAGGCTCTGCTGACTGTCAATGCATGGCCGACGGCACAGATCGCTCCTGTTGACACCCTGCTTGTCTGCGGCGGCATACCGACGCAGCTGCATGGAAATCCTGCAGGAGGCTCGGGCTCATACACCGCACACAGGTGGTTCGGAGATATCGGACCGCTGAGCCAGTACAACGTCGAAAACCCGGTGTTCAACACCTCTATGGCAGGTTATTACAGGCTGATCTACCAGGTGACCGACAGCAAGGGATGCGTCGGCCTTGACACACTGGTGATTGAGGTCGAGAAACCTGTGGCAATGTTCACAGCTGATGTTCCTTCAGGATGCCAGCCCCTTACCGTGAGCTTTGCAAACGGATCGACAGGGTACACCTCGCTGCTATGGGACTTTGGCGACGGCGGCACTTCGACAGATGTCAACCCGACACATACCTACACAAATGCCGGTCCTGCCCTGGCTTATCATACTGTCAGGCTGGAGATCACATCAGCCAACGGATGTGTCTCGACGATGGAGAACAATATCACCGTTTACCCGGAGATACTGTCTGATTTCGTCATAAGTGAAGATACGATCTGCTCGGGTGAGAGCATAATGTTCTCGCGCCAGCCGGGCGCCTTCAGGTATTACTGGACCTACGGCGACGGGAACACGGAGTCAGGCTCGAACGTTATCAGCCATGTCTACTTCAATACGACCACCGCACCGGTGACGTACAATGTTACCCTGAGGACCGAGTCGTTCTTCGGCTGTATCAGTGAGACGACCCTGCCTGTGGTGGTTTATCCTTCACCGGTACCGGCATACATTGCCACCCCGGCCTCGCAGGTGTTCCCTGCTGCCACCGTCACATTCACGAACAACACCAACGACGGCACATGGACCTGGCTGTGGAACTTCGATGACGGCATTACATCGGCTGACATGTCACCTGTTCATACCTATGCCGCACCGGGCGACTTCGACGTAAGTCTGACGGTGAGCAACGGCATTTGTTCTGAAGAGGTTGTACATACGGTGAGGGTTCTTCCCACGCCGCCGATAGCTGACTTTGACTCTATCGCGTCAGGATGCCAGCCCTGGAACGTGGCAATCAGCAACACTTCGCTTTATGCGACATCGTACTACTGGGACTTTGGCGACGGACACACGTCGAATGCAATGAATCCGAACTACACCTACGTTCAGGCCGGCACCTACCAGGTTACGCTGACTGTCACCGGTCCCGGAGGAACGGATACGGAGTCGCAGTTGGTGAATGTCTATCCTTCGCCAAGGGCGTACTTCGATGTATCGCCGGTGAAGGTGTATGTGAATGATGAGGAGGTGAGGCTGTTCAATCTCACCGAGGGAGGCGACAGCTTTATCTGGGAGTTCGGTGACGGTGACACGTCTCATCTGCGCGATCCGTACCACAAGTACACGACGGAAGGTCTTTATGACATCACACTGCACGCCTACTCGGCAAACGGGTGTTATGACACCTATGTGAAATCGCCTGCGGTAACTGTGGAGCCTTTCGGTGACCTGATCTTTGCCACTGTCTTCAAGCCCAACCTTGACGGGCCGATAGAGATAGACGAGCTGCCCAACAGCGGTGACGCCATGGACCAGTTCTTCTTCCCGCCCATAAGGGAGACAGTGCTTGATTATCACATGCAGATCTTCAACAGGTGGGGTACGCTTATCTTCGAGACCTTCGACATCAACAAGCCGTGGAACGGTTACTACAAGAGCAAGCTCTGCCAGCAGGGGGTCTATGTATGGCTCGTCGAGGGCAAGTATGCCAACGGCAGGCCGTTCAAGAAGGCGGGAGACATCACGCTGCTGCACTGACAGCAGGAATGAGACAGAAGAGGCGTCCGGGAGGGCGCCTTTTTTGTTAGTCGGCAGTCAGCAGTACCAGTCAGCAGTGCCAGTCGGCAGTTGGCAGTACCAGTCGGCAGTCGGCAGTACCAGTCAGCAGTACCAGTCCGCAGTCGGCAGTGCCAGTCGGCAGTAAGATTTGCGTGAATGGGAAATGAAAAGAGGCCCCATTTGCGGGCGCCTCTTTCGCTATTCAGTTAAACGGTTTGTCGGAGAATGGTGATGCAAACGGGCTGTCAGGCTGGCTGTCGCCCGACCCTCTGCCTCTGCCCGGAGGATGAGGCGGGGCGGAGGTCATCATGACCAGGGAAATAGAATTGTCAAGCTCGATGCGTATCACCTCAGGCCTGACGTATCTCCTCTTCTTTCCCCCCATTGTATGTTTACTGGTATGGCTCAAAAATAATCTGTTTGATATTTACGTACTTAAACAGTTATCAACTGTGGAAGGTTCTTATTCACAATAACGTCTATCTGACCACAAATAGTTTTTCGAGGTACCTTTTTGTTCCTGTAACCACCTCGACAATAAGCAGACCACTGCTTTCCGAAGGCTCATATTCCTTCAGCTCCCCGGAATTGAACCGTTCGTTGTCAGACATGAATATTATTTTTCCTGTGATATCGAATATCCTGACTTTTCCTCTTACACCGTCCCATCCCTCTCCTTGCGGAAGGATGCATATAATTCCGGAGGCTGAATAGATTTTAAGAGTAGTTTCCTGTACCACTTCCGGCCCGGGTACCTCTGGTGCAGCCACAGCAGCCTTCGCTTCAGGGATGATTTCGAGGGTGAAGCGGCTCTTTATTGTTCCGGGTGTAGCGGTAAAGGAGTATCCGGCTGCGCCGGGAAGCTCAGTTTTCGCGCCTGTCAGACCGTCTTTGAGGACGGCCCTGTATCCGCCCAGGGCCTGCAGCTGACTGCCGCTGATATTATAAATGCCTGCTTCATGTATTACCAGTGTAAGCGGGAGGGTTGTCTTTTTCGACGGCCAGGGGATGGAGTTGATAGAGTAGTCTTCACCTCCCAGCTCAGAATAGATTTTTATGTGATTCACTTTGGTCCTTGCATGGCTGAACGGTTTGGAGGCATCAAGCAGGCCGTCGAAACCGGCAGTTGCCTCCGGGTCAAACCTCACAACGGTTTCATCACGCTGTGTGGCTGAAGAGAGGGTGAGTCTCACAAGAGGTATCAGCTCTGCCGACTTGAACCTTGCGGCATCACTGTGCTCCCGTGCATTGTCAGGGATGTTTATCCATGATCCGGTTGTGCGTGTCCGCACGAAGAATCCCTGCAGCGGTGCAATATGCTCTGTGGCGCCGTTTGTACCCAGGCCGTTGACATAAGATGCTTCCTCACCCGAAGCGGTTGTTATATAATAAGCGTGCCTCAGATAATCATGATCATGGGAGTAACCGACAAGGTCCCAGTTAATTCCGCAGGTGAGTGAGTTTCCGAGGAACGAGTATCCGTGGATCGTTGTATCACCTCCGGAACCGCCGAAGGGAAGGTCGATCCTGCCGATGGAGGTGGTGATTTCCCTGAGATTGCGGTAAGTCATAGTAGTATCAATGGCGACACTTACATCATAACCCGCCTTTGCATTCAGGTTGCTGAAGCCTTCGGTGCCCCCGTATCCGTCATGCCACTGCCAGCCGTCAGACACGTCAGTGAGCACTTTGGTTTCATCATAGCGCACCAGCATATACGGATCGATGTCTGTAAAGACAGTCTTGGAAACCGTCGCCGGAGGTGCTATATAATGCCACCATTCGCCGTTGGGGCCCGAAGTCAGGAAGTGTTCAACGTTCATGTTGCCTGATGCGCCCGAGTAACTTCCTGTAAGCAGTGATGCCTGGCCGGTGGCGTCAGAACGGAGATCTATCGTACCGTTGTTTGTGAGAGAGGTGAATGTCACTTTTGCGCCTGGCATTACAATCATCCGGAGGCCGGTGTTCAGCGTGAAGGAGGGACCAGGAGCAGCAATCGGATAGGTCGTCGTATTTGCCGGGATTATAATGTTCCTTGAACCCGGACCAAATCCTCGTTCCCAGTTGCCCGGGTCATCCCAGCCGGTGTTGCCACCGTGCCAGCGACTGTAGATCATCTCGTATGCACCCATATCTGTCGGACCAACACGTCCCGTGCCAATGAAGTCGAGCGGTGGAACAACAAGCCCGGCATAGCTGTCAGCCCCGGCATCGCGAAGCGGTGAATCAAAAGTGATTGAAAAATCACCCATGACCGGGTCAGTGAAGTTAGGCCCGTCAGCTGCCGTGTTGCTGCTGTTAAGTGTCAGGCAGCCCGTATATGTAACTCCCTCGATAGCACATTTGTCAAATACCGACGTGGGTGTTCCTGACAGCCCTATGTGCGACGATCCGCCCCATATTGCAGTATTCACGATCTTCGCATCCGGCGAATTCTCAAGATAGATGGTCCTCCCGTTGGTTCCGGGTGAAGTATTGCCGGCAAATGTTGAATTGACAATTACTGGAGATGCTGACATTGACGCTATGGCACCACCCTTGCTGCCGGTTAAACTTGTACTGTTGCCAAAGAAGATGGAGGAAGCAATATTTGGTGAGCTTCCCTCAACAATATAGATTGCACCGCCGGCATCGGAAGCCTTATTGTTCTGGAACCTTGTATTTGTGATGGTTACAGTGGCAGTCGGTTCTATATAGATTCCACCACCCCACCTCGATTCGGAGTTCCTGATTATACCGTTGTTGAAACTCACAGTCCCGGAACTGACATGCAATGCGCCTCCGGTGAATTTGGACCTTAACCGCTGACCGTTCTCAACTGTACAGTAGTCGAAGCTGCTGGTGCCTGTCGATGTAATGTAAATGTTTCCCCAGAAATCGGTGCTCTCACCTGGAATCATATCTCCGTCAGAGTCACTGGTGATAAGTATGCGCCTGTATGATAATCCACGGGCATTAATCTGCCCCGTTCCGCTTATGAGGATGCAGGCATACCTGCTCTTGCATATGAGTTTCGTTCCCGGCAGCAGAGTCAGTGTACCTGAAGAGACACCAAGGTTATTGTCGAAATATTTAGTGCCGCTTATTGTAAAATTGCCTGCATTGATTCCCCTGTAGGGATTGGTCAGCGTGCCGGTGCCGGTTATCTGGGCCGTCAGTGAAGGCATGACAAGTAACAGCACCAATACTATCGAAAAGGTCCTTTTCATGACTGGCATTTAAATAATTATAACGCCCCTGATGTCCAAAGGTTTCAGACTACAACGATTTGAGCAAGCGGATGTCGTTATTTTTCACAAAAGTAAGAAATCCTGTCGTTTTGTCAAGAGCAATCATGTAATTATAAGAGCTATCCCAGTCAGGGTTATATGCCTGTTCTTGCTATCTTTGTTCATATCTCACCGGGATGCAGCAGCAGCATAATATCTTCAGGCGTTCCCTCGGTCTCCTTGCAGAGAGCTCTGCCAGGGAGACAGTCATGAGTGTTATTATCCTTACAATCAGGGCGGTATTGCCACTTGCGGCAGTGTTGTTGCTCAGGTATTTTGTCGACCAGGTCACACTTCCGGCTGTCGCCGGGACGGAACCGGCAGGCGGGACTGAACTTTTAGCCGGTACCGGCACGGGATCAGGATCAGGCACTGTCATCGGCACGGAACCCGGATCAGGCACTGCCGCCGGTACGGATTCAGTATCAGGCACTGTCACCGGGACGGAGCCCGGATCAGGGTTAATCGCGGCATCTCTGTTATGGCTCATAGCTGCAATGGCGCTTGCGCTGCTTGCTGACGACCTGCTTTCATATGCAGGAGCCTTTTTTTCCAGGAAGCATTCTTATCTCCTCGAGGGGCATATTTCGTCACTTATCCATTCTCACGCCGGGAGGCTGGGGCTGAGGTACTTTGAAGATCCTCTCTTCCATGACCGTCTGGAAAGAGCTGCAAGAGACATCTCCTGGAGGCCTGCTGCAATAGTGTCGGATTTTATTCTCCTTTTGAGGGGAGTGATCTCCTTCATAGCCATGGCCTGGATACTGAGAAGTTTCGGGGTTATTCCCCTGCTTATCCTGGCAGCGCTGTTTATTCCATCCCTGTTTGTCAGGGTACGCAACTCCGGGAAGCTTTATGCTGTAAGGAAGAAGGTCACGGCAGACTCACGGCAGGCATCATATTTCAGCTGGCTGATCACGGGGGAGAAGCCGGCGAGGGAGGTAAAGCTCTTTGGCCTGGGTGAATACTTTGACACACTGTTCCGGAAGCACTACAGGGCGTCGAAGGAGCCTGAGCTTGACACTGTAAAAAGAAACCTTTTTTCCGAAAGCCTGGCCTCGCTTCTGAAGGTGGCAGCATTTGCAGGAGTGCTTGTCTATGCCACTGTGCGTTACCTCGATTCATCAATCACTGCCGGCGAACTGGCGATGTATCTTGTCGCCTTCCGCCAGGCGCTTGTATATCTTCGCGATGCCGTGACAGGCTACTCCGGTCTTGCAGAGAACAGGCTGTTCCTTCAGGATCTCTTTGGTTTCCTCGATCTAAGCCCTGACATGAAAGGTACTGAACAGGTGCCGGCGTCCGGGTCTTTCAGTGAAATTGCAGCGGAGAACGTGAGTTTCACCTACCCGGGATCTGACACACCTGCGCTTCGTGATGTCACTTTAAGGATAAATCGTGGTGAGAAGGTGGCCATTGTAGGTCCCAACGGCTCGGGAAAGACCACGCTGGTGAAGCTGCTGTGCCGGCTTTATGACCCTGATGAAGGCCGCATAACCGTCAACGGCGCTGATGCCTCGGTGATGGATCCGGGAGAATACAGGGGGCTCTTTTCAGTTGTCTTCCAGAATTTCATGCTTTATTACCTCAGCGCCGGAGACAATATCCGGCTGGGAGGCGGGTTTCAGCCGGCAGCCGGCAGTTTGAGCCTGCAGGAAAGACGAAATAGCGGATCCGAAGTTCCGGGACAGCAGCCGGCAGTGAACAAGAGCAGGGCGGAGGGGAATACCGATGACCCGGAGAGTAGCCTGGAAATACGGAGAGCAGCTTCTGCTGCAGGCATATCCGGGTTGCTTGAGTCGCTGCCTGATGGCTATGACACAATGCTGGGTCACCATACTGAGGGCGGCCGTGAGCTGAGCTGGGGCGAATGGCAGAAGATTGCAATCGCCAGGGCTGTTTTTCGCAAATCGCCGGTGCTGATCCTCGATGAACCTTCCTCATCGCTTGATGCCGACTCAGAATATGAGATTTTCTCAGACCTGTCGCGCATCACAAGCGGAAGAACATGCATCTTCATCAGTCACAGGCTTTCAAATGTGCGTGACGCTGACCGGATCATAGTTCTTGAAGAGGGCAGGGTGGCAGAAACAGGCACACATGAAGAGCTGATGGCAGCCGGAGGCAGGTACTTTACAATGTTTACAAGGCAGAAATCAATGTACAGATGACCGCTGCGGAGAATGTATCACCGGCTGAAGACAACGACGGTCTCCGCCGGGCTGTCAGGCTGTTGCTGCTGCTGAGCAGGGTGGAATTCTCCGACGCTCAGAAGGGAATTATTGCTGAGGAATTCCGGTCGTTCAATGAGTGGCAGCTCTTCGCCGGGTTGGCAGTGAGGCATGGTGTCGCCGCACTTGTATGGCAGAATTTTTCCGATCTGGGATTTGCCGGAGAGGTACCCGTGTCAGAGAGGACACTTCTTGAGGGACTCCGGTTCAAGTCTGTCGCGCGTGTTTCCTGGATCACGGAGGCTGCCGCCGGGGTGACATCCCTGCTTGAAAAAGAAGGGATAAAGGTTGTGTTGCTGAAGGGCCTCGCTTTGGAGCATACGGTCTACGGTTCACGGGGGTTACGCCAGATGAGTGATGCTGACATCCTTGTCTCTCCGGCGGATGCGCTCAGGGCCAGGGACATCCTGATACGTGAAGGGTTCAGGTCGATGCCCCTGAAGTCGCCGCTCTACAGGCACATCATCCTTGACCTGGGCAATCATCTGCCGGAGCTGCATCGCGGAGGTGTATCCGTTGATCTGCACCACAGGCTCTTCGGCCCGGAGGGCGAAGGGATGGTGGTCAGAGCAATCAGGGACTCTTTAATTATCTCCGGGGAAAATTCAGAAGCAGGAGGTGCTGCCGGCCAGGGCCGGGAACCAGGGGGGAGCGTCGGAGCCGGTAATAGCAGGGTCATTACGGAAACCGCCGGAGCCAGCCCTAACAGGGCCATTTCGGAAACCGCCGGCCGGTCATTCCGGGTGCTGCCTCCGATGACCGCCTTCCTGGCCCTGGTGAGTCACATTTACAAACACGAAATCAAGGGGGAGTTTCAGCTTCGTCTGTGGACCGATATATATCTCCTGCTTGACAGGTACGGAGGGGAAATTCTCAATGACGATCTTCCTACCGGGGCGGAGGAGGCAGGTATTGCTGACGAGACAAGGGTTGTGCTTACTGTCATGGAACAGGTATGGGGAGTGGCAGTACCGCAGGGCATGACGCTGCATGCTGCCACGGCAGAGGCGACAGTGACGGGGTTTATGACCAGGCTGGCGCACCCGGGGACTGCCCGATCACTGAGCCAGAGGGAAATGTTCCTGCGAAATCTCAGGGCCCTCAGGAGCCGGCGCAAAAAACTAATTTTCATTCTTGGCGATATTTTTCCTTCAGTCGGATTCATGAAAAAGAGGTATGGTTGCCGTACAGGATTGACAGCCTTTTTGTTTTACCCTCACAGGCTGGGTAAAATTCCGTGGATTTTAGGACTTCTGAAGTCAAATAATTACGATAATTAATATTTTTCATATAATTCACTAAATATTTTAAATTTTTCTTGGATTCTGATCGATTTTATTGCTATATTTATATCAGTCAAATTTTTTCATTAGTCAGTGTCATGTTTGGGCTTTTTTAGATAATGCATTAGAATGGCATAGAAATAGGAACTATATGTCTGCAATGGTTTTTTAGAAAAGAATAACGGGCAAAGGGCGCTTCATCTGCGCAGTCTCGCTGCATGAACCGTGCTTTTGCGAATGCTGCCGGACCTTCCCCCGCAGCTCTGCCCCGGGTATCTCTTGCCCGGGGCAGTTTTTTGTCTGCCGCTGTGACCGGTCAGGCGGTGGAGCCATCCGTCCTGTGTCCGGGCCACCTCCTCCCCGGCACGCCTCCGTCCCTGACCGCCCCCTCCCCGGCACGTTCCCGCCCCGCCACCAGGTCCCTGAAGCCTCAGGCAGGCAATGTCAGATGAGGGCCGGTGGCAGTGTCTATTTTTGCTGCAAAAGAATAAAGCAATGCTATACCAGAATATAACAATGCTTTAAAAAAAGCACATAAAGCATTACTTTTGCATAAACAGCCCATCAGATGAAAAGTGCACTTTATCTATACAACACCCTCACGCGCAAAAAAGAGCTTTTCGAGCCGCTGGCCCCTCCGTTTGTCGGTATGTATGTCTGCGGACCAACCGTCTACAGTGAGGCACACCTCGGCCATGCCCGCCCTGCTGTGACATTCGACGTGCTGTACAGGTACCTGATGCACCTGGGCTACCGTGTCCGTTATGTGCGCAATATAACAGACGTCGGCCATCTCGAGAATGAAACCGACGAGACCGGCGAGGACAAGATAAGCCGTCGTGCCCGCCAGGAACACCTTGAACCGATGGAGGTTGTACAGAAGTACATGAACAGCTTCCATACCGCAATGGAAAAGCTGAACACCCTCCGGCCATCTATTGAGCCCCGTGCCACCGGCCACATTATTGAGCAGCAGCAGATGGCAGAGAAGCTCATCGAAGAAGGCTATGCATATGAGGTGAACGGCTCGGTCTATTTTGACGTTGAGAAGTACGACGCAGCACATAAATACGGAACTCTTTCAGGCAGGATCCTTGATGACATGCGTGCCAACAGCCGCGCGCTCGAGGGTCAGGAAGAGAAACGGGGACCGTTCGACTTCGCCCTGTGGAAGAAAGCTTCACCGGGTCACATAATGAGATGGCCGTCAAAATGGAGCGAGGGCTTTCCCGGATGGCATCTCGAGTGCTCGGTGATGAGCACAAAATATTTAGGAGAGACATTTGATATACACGGTGGCGGCATGGACCTTATCTTCCCGCATCACGAGTGCGAGATAGCGCAGAGCACCGCTGCACAGGGGCATGCACCGGTACGTTACTGGGTGCATAACAACATGGTGACTATCAACGGGCAGAAGATGGCCAGATCGCTTGGCAACTTCATCACCCTTGAGGAGATGTTCAGCGGCTCGCACCAGATGCTTGTCAGGGCATACTCACCAATGACAATCCGTTTCTTCATGCTCCAGGCACAGTATCGCAGCACACTCGACTTCAGCAATGAGGCGCTGCTGGCAGCATCACTGGGCCTGCAGAAACTGATGAACGCGGAGAAGACGCTGGCCGGACTGGCACCTTCAGAGAGTTCAACTGTAGATGTAAGCGGCATCGCCGCGAAGTGCCACGAGGCAATGGGTGATGACCTTAACACGCCGGTGGCGATAGCCCACCTCTTCGACGCAGTCAGGATAATCAACCTCGTCAACGACGGAAAGGAAAAGCTCGACGCCACAGACCTGGATGCACTGAAGGAACTTTTCAGGGTCTTCATCCATGACATATTCGGCCTGAAGGCCGAGGAGTCAGCCGGTAACGACAGGCTGGAAGGTGTTCTGAAGCTGCTTCTCGAACTGAGACAGGAGGCCAAGGTGAAGAAGGAGTGGGGTGTCTCTGACCGCATCCGCGACAGGCTGGCTGCACTGGGAATAACAGTCAAAGACCGGAAGGACGGGTACGACTGGGAGTTAACTGCATGAGTGCCCCGGCCGGGGATGGGCGCTGCTGCGGTAGATGCAGACTATCCCCGCAGGCGGGCATCACCGGTTAAGATCAATGACAGTTCAACCAATGACAGCAGCTGATTGTTAATTCCAAATTGACAAATTATGACCTCCGGATACAAATCAGATATAATTCAGATTGGCAGCCTGGCCATGGGAGGCGCTCTCCCCGTGCGGGTGCAGAGCATGACAAATACTGACACTCTTGACACGGCGGCAAGCGTCAGCCAGTGCATCCGCATTATTGAAGCAGGAGGTGAGCTGGTGAGGCTTACGGCCCAGGGAGTGCGCGAGGCGGAGAACCTCGCCGCTATAAAGCGTGAGCTGCGACTTGCAGGGTTTGACACACCTGTTTGTGCAGATATACATTTCAATCCTGCCGCTGCCGAGGTGGCAGCACGAATAGTTGAAAAGGTCCGGATCAATCCGGGGAACTATGCTGACAAACGGGCCTCATTCATCAGGCAGGAACTGACTGACAGCGAGTGGATGGCTGAGCTGGAGCGCACACGGGAACGGCTGCTGCCCCTGATAAAGATATGCACTGAATATGGCACCGCGGTGCGCATCGGGGTGAACCACGGCTCACTCTCAGACCGGATAATGACCCGCTACGGAAACACACCGGAGGGAATGGCTGTATCAGCTGTAGAGTTCCTGAAGATATTCAGGGGAGAGGGATTCAGTCGCATAGTGGTTTCGATGAAATCTTCAGACACCCTTACGATGGTACAGGCAAACCGTCTGCTGGTGAGGATGATGGCAGACGAGGGAATGTTCTTTCCGGTTCACCTTGGCATTACTGAGGCCGGTGAAGGGGAGGACGGCAGGATAATATCCGCCGCCGGTACTGGAACACTTCTGGCTGAAGGAATTGGTGACACTATCAGGGTTTCGCTTTCTGAGCCGCCGGAGGCAGAGATACCTGTGGCGCGGGCTATTATTAAGGCTGTAGCCGGTGAATCAGGCAGGGTGAAGCTCCCGGTTGCCCCGCCGGAACAGCGGAAGGCGGGCGAAAGATACCGGCCGCAGGTTTATACAGCAGGTGGCGGGCGCCTCAGAGACGAAGCCGTCAAAGGGTACCCGGCACCCGATATGGCGGGAACATTCACTGATGAGGCCGGTATAGAGCGTCTGGCCCCCGGCGCCGGGGACAAATTCATTGATGGGGCCGGGATAGAGCGTCGGACCCCCGGCCCGGCAGACACATTCACTGATGAGGCCGGGATGCCGGCTGAGTGTGAAGCTCTGACCCTCACCCCTGATCACTTGCGCCTTACGGCCGGAGATCAATCCTTCAACAGGCTCCTGAATCCTGTCTTCAGCTGTGATGACCCGGAACAGCTTGCAATTGAGTCAGCTGCGTTGCTCGGCAGGTTCTTTATTGCAAAACACCCGTCCGGACTCTGTATCACAAACACCGGCGCCATACAGGGAGAGCCGTTGCGCAGACTGGCTTTCTCAATACTCCAGGCCACAGAGGCAAGGATAACCCGTACCAGGTACATCTCATGCCCCACCTGCGGCCGCACAAAATTCAACCTCCAGGAGGCAGTGCGCCGCGTGAAGGCCGCAACATCGCACCTCACGGGAATGAAGATAGCCGTGATGGGATGCGTCGTCAACGGTCCCGGCGAGATGGCCGGTTCCGATTACGGGTATGTGGGTGCAGCAGAGGGTAAGGTGCATATCTACCGCGGCACAGAGGCTGTTCTGAAAAATGTCCCGGAAGCCGAAGCACTGGACAGGCTGCTGGAGCTGATAAACAGTGACCAGGCCGGCAAGGCGCCAGAGCCATTCTGACAGGTGATGCTGAGGCCCTCAGCCGGTGAGCCGGACCGGTGATGAGGCCGGCAGGCCGGAAAAGTAATCAGGCAAGCCTGTAGTCAAGCTGCCTCTTTTGCAGGTCAGCCTTCACAACTTCAACGCTGATATTGTCACCCAGCATGTAAACCTTGCCCGACTGCCTGCCGCGGATGCAGTAGTTCTCCTCGTCGTATTCGAAGTAGTCGTCCTGCAGGTCCCTGATTGCAACCATCCCCTCGCACTGGTTCTCGATTATCTCGACATAGATGCCCCACTCGGTCACCCCTGAGATAACCCCCTCGAACACCTTCCCGATCTTGTCGCTCATGAACTCCACCTGCTTGTATTTTATTGAAGCCCTTTCGGCGTCGGTGGCAAGCCGTTCCATTTTTGAGGAGTGCTCGCACAGCTTCGCGTACTTGTCCTTGTCGCGTGCAGGCTGGCCCTCGAGGTATTTTGTAAGGAGCCTGTGCACCATCATGTCGGGGTACCGGCGGATGGGCGAGGTGAAGTGCGTGTAATGAGCAAATGCAAGGCCGTAGTGGCCGATGTTATCTGTTGAATAGATCGCTTTGGCCATGGAGCGCAGTGCAAGGGTCTCCACAATGTTCTGTTCCTTCTTCCCGGAGACCTCATCCATCAGCTTGTTCATCGCTGCCGGAAGGCCCTTTATATTCTCAGTATCGATCTCATAGCCGAAACGTTTGATAAAGTAGCTGAACGAGCTTAGTTTCTCGGAATTGGGCTTGTCATGGATACGGTAGACGAAGGTCTTCCCCTTCAGTTTCCGGCCCACATATTCAGCAACACGCTTGTTTGCCAGGAGCATGAACTCCTCAATCAGCTGGTTGGCGGTGCCGAATTCGCGGAAGAGTATTCCGAGGGGAACACCCTTTTCACTGAGATTGAACTTAACCTCGAGCCTCTCGAAGGCAAATGAGCCTGAGGCGAAGCGCTTGCTGCGAAGCATCTGCGCCAGGTTGTGAAGCGTGAGGAGTTGTTCCTTCATGTCACCATCGCCGGTGTCTATCACCTGCTGCGCCCCCGAATAGGAGAAGCGCCTGTCAGACCTGATGATTGTCCGGCCAAACCATTCGTTGACCACATTGGCCTTTGCATCAAGCTCAAAGACAGCAGCATATGTCAGTTTATCCTCGTTCGGGTTGAGTGAGCATATGTGGTTCGAGAGCCTCTCGGGGAGCATCGGGATTGTACGGTCAACCAGGTAGACTGATGTTGCTCTCTCCTGGGCGACCTTTTCAATCGGTGAGCCGCTCCTTACATAGTGTGTCACATCGGCAATATGCACTCCGACTTCAATATTTCCGTTGGGGAGCTTTCTCATTGAAAGAGCGTCGTCGAAGTCCTTGGCATCTTCAGGGTCAATCGTAAAGGTGGAAACATCACGGAAGTCGCGCCTCGCGGCGATATCTTCAGCGGTTATCTCAGCGGGAATCTTCTCTGCGGCTGCCTCGATCTCAGGATCAAACCTGTTCGGCAGGCCAAACTCGGCAAGGATTGCATGCATCTCGGTGTCGTTCTCTCCGGGATTGCCGAGCACTTCTACTATCTCCCCGACCGGGTTACGCGAGCGCTGATCCCATTCAACGATACGGGCAACGGCTTTCTGTCCCTGCTTCGCTCCGTTGAGCTTTGAAAGGGGTATGAACAGGTCGAACGGCATGTTCTTGTTGTCGGGGATGAGGAAGGCGAACTGTTTCGCCAGTTCTATCGTTCCCACGAATGTGGACCGTGAGCGGCTGATTATCTCAACCACTTCGCCCTCAGGGCGCTTACCCTTGTGGCGTGCGTAGAGCAACACCTTCACCTGGTCGCCGTGCAGTGCTGTGTTGAGGTTCCGTGCAGCTATGAAGACATCATCTTCCATCTCGTCGGTGACAACGAAGGCGTATCCGAATTTGGTGAGGTCTATTGTGCCGGTGACGTATCCGCCGACGGCTTTGAGGATAAACTTGCCATGGCCCCGTTCTTCGGCGGTGCCGTCTTTTTTCATCCGGAGGAGAGCCTCGGAGAGGGCCCGCTTATCTTCTTTCTCCGTGAACCGGAGCTTTGCCGCTATCTGTTTGTAATTTAAAGGTTGTCTTGGATTCTTTGCCATCGCCTTGACGATGAGCTCAATAAGTTTCTTCTGATCGATCCCGGTTTTTTCGGGTGGTTTTTTTCTTGACATTTCGTCTGTGTTTGATAAGTCCAAAGATAGGTTGAAATTGCCTATCTTTGAGTTGATTATACGATTATGATTTCACTCTCCTCCATACCTTCTCACTCACCTGCGGTTGTATACCGGAGGATCAATGACGAGTATCTGCTTATACCGCTTACCGGCAACATTGCCGACATGGATTCACTGTACAGGCTTACCGAAACAGGTGCATTTATCTGGGAGAATATTGACGGGGAGCGAGCCATCAGTGATATAACGTCAAAGATAGTCGAAGAGTTCGATGTTGAGCCGGATATCGCTGAAAAAGACACACTCGGTTTTATCAGGGAGATACAGGAATTCCTTCAATTCAGGGAACCGTGACAGTTGATCTTGTCATAGCCGGGAGGCTGATCCGCCTCTGTTCCCGGGAGGGTATCATCATCCGGCCGGACGAGCGGTTCACGGCATTTACTGATCCTGTTGCGGCTCCCGGGAGTATTACAGTTGATACTTTCCCCGGAATTATTCCCGATGGTTTTTCCGGTATGACTGACGGTGGCATTGCGTATGTGCCCGGGGGAGCAGGGCCTTTCAGGGTGCCAATATCTGAGCCTGACCTGATTGCGGATGTCGGGCCGGGCTGCGGGGAAATCCCGCCGGCGGCAGTGAAGGTATTTGATGCTCAGCTGATGGAGGAGGTGCCCGGAGGTATTGTGAACTCCGGCGAGCCGTTCTGGGAGATATTCTCAGGCGGGGGTGTGACCTATGCACGGGTTTTCCTCAAGGATCCGGAGAGAACGGCCCTGCTTGTCATGCCGCACGGGGAAATGAGGTGGCGGATTTTTACCGGTGAACACCAGAACAATAACGGAACTGATTGCCTGCACGAAGACCCATCGGAGCAACTCTTCACCACCGGCTCTGCTACCGGCAGTTCCGCTGATGCTCCTTCCCGGAAGCACGCATTCGCTGGCAGAACCGACATCATACTCAACCCCCTGCCGTATCCACTTGACGGACTGCTGCTCTATTTTCTTTTCTCCCGTGCCGGGGACATAATGATTCACGGATCAGGTGTGTCATGCCACGGACGGGGATGGCTCTTCACCGGTCGTTCCGGCAGTGGCAAGACAACCCTGGCACGAATTTTTGACCAGGCGGGTGACAGGGTCATCCACGACGACAGGCTGGTGCTGCTTCATGAGGATTCCGGGTGGGTGATGCATAATACCCCTGTTTACCGCAATGACGAGCCCCGCTCGGCGCCGCTTGATCACCTGTGGATTATCAGACATGGCACCGCCAATGTATCGGAGCCTGTCGCAGGGGCAGAAGCTGTGGCGCTTATCCTTGCCAACTGCATACAGCAGAACTGGGACAGGGAGGCGGCAGGACGTCTGGCTGCTGCAGCTGACGATCTGGCTGCGACAGTCAGGGTGAGCAGGCTCTCCTTCGTGCCTGACAGCACCGTGCGAGACTACCTCCGGCTCAGGAAGGAGGAGGACATGGCTATTGCCGCTGAAGCCGCTGAGTCTATGCTGGGAGCGGGTAAAAACATCACTGTCACTGCCGGCGGTTACAGCATGTGGCCGGCTGTCAGGCCTGGTGACCGGGTGGTTATAGGCCCATGGAGTTCCGGGCTGGCGGCGGCGGGGCGGATAGTGGCGCTGCGGCGTGACGGCGGCTTCGTTTTGCACAGGATTACAGATGTGATCACATCCGGCGGCCCTGAGCCGGTTGTCACCTGCGGTGACGCCGCCGTCAGCGCTGATGACGCTGCCGGGCGGATCATGATCCGCACCCGCGGCGATGCCTCGGCCCGCGCCGATGAACCTTCAGGCCCTGAGGCGATTGCGGGTATCGTTATCTCAGTGATACGGCGCGGCCGGCAGCTGGCACCGCCCCGCCGCCGCCTGCCCCGATGGTTAACCAGGGCAGGAGCAATAGTGACACAACGGTTAAGGAGGCTTCAGCCTTAACGTGCCCAGTCAAACCAGTCAGAATGAATGTCGGCAGTTGCCACAACCCCCTTACCGGGCTTTATGCGGTAGGAGTAATGTTTTGAACGCTGGTTGATGACCGAATAGGTATAATCCAGGTTGGTTATTACCGCAAATACAACATCATTGGCAGGTTTGAGGACCTTTGTGACAATTGTGCAGTCGCCTTCAGTGACCGGGTCACAATAGACTGTCTTACCTTCAGCAGTGCGGTAGCAGAGCTGCAGTGACATATTGTTCTGCATATCATCGAAGCTCACTGTCACTTCATCGCCTTCCACTTTCAGCGGGATAATATTGGCGCCTGTCCAGCCCGGGAGGGTTCTCTCCTCAGGGATCAGCCAGCCGTCGTCACTGCGTGTAGTTGCTACGTAAGGAGTTGCAGTCCAGTCTTTTGCCGGGGCAGTACTGTATTCCGAATAAATACGTAAACCCATATTCTCCCTGTACAGCTTCAGCACGGCATCCTGGTAGCGGCCAAGGTCAGCAAGGCATATTCTCGCCCTGTACTCCTGGATGAGGCGTTTCATCTGTACCTCCCCCATTTCGGTTCCCATCCCTGCAAGCACCAGGCCCCTGCAGTTCTGCCATATCCACGGGATGCTCGGGTAACCGAGATATTCAGCAAGGAAGGTTGGAAAAACCTCACTGTACTGTATTCCTCCCAGTATCCGGCGGGTGTTGTCATTCATACCCTCGTAGTTTGGACCGCCGAAAGAGCCGTCTGCCAGCCATCCGCCGTAGCATTCAATAGGAATAAAGGGAGCGATTATGGTTCCTGCAGCCAGCCATCCGAATTTGAGCTTGCTGTAATCGGTCGACCCTGACCGGTCGAGTTCCATTGTGGCCTGCAGCCAGCAGTTGCTGCCTTCGTGGAACCAGGCTTTGTTGTTCCTTCCGGGCATTGACGAGAACATCGTATGGATACCCTCATGAACCACTGCATCTGTCTGATATTCAATATCATTATAATTGCAGTCAGGGTGATAGCAATATACCGGGTAATAAGATATCAGAATCACCGGCCAGTCAGTATTGTTTATTGACACCCAGCTCTGCCAGCCTCCTTTTTCAGTATTGGTGGCGTCATCTGTACTCAGTCCTGATCCGTACAGGAACACTGCGCTTCTGTAGCCGTTCTGCACCGCCATGTCAGGAGGCCAGCCCATCACATCGCGTATATATGCGAAATCGGTGTTCAGGCGGTCAAGCATAAGCTGCACAGCCTCTTCCGTCACCAGTGGGTTTGCCTTTGTGCCTGCATAGAATGACCACCAGCCGTCATCCATCGTCCAGCTGAGATTGCGTCCGGTGTAAGGCAGGTTTTTGACCGGCATTGCAAAATCAGGATAGTCGTCGCTGAACCTGTAGGAGATCACCGGGTCATAGCCGGGCCATTCGGTAAACATGTTTTCGGCCAGTCCGTTTTCATCTACGGCAATCGGGGCTTCTGGTTCAGGGTCCGGATCTGGTTTGGTGCAGGCGCTGAGGATCAGCATGCCGGAAAGCAGTATTGTCAGGAATTTTCTCATTACCATTTAATAAAAAGAGCTTACCGGCCGCAACCGGTAAGCTCTGAATTGAATTTAAATATTTCAGTCAACAATATTGATTGTAACGTTCCATTGCAGTGTACCGTTCAGGATAGCCTTGGAGGTACCTGTAGTGCCGGGTGCGTTATAGGTCACATCCCCAAAGTTACCGAAGAGCATCAGGTCGGGAATATTAAAATCATGTGTGGTTACGGCATAATACTGCCAGAAATTGCCCCATGACTCATAATCCCATGACCACGGGTTACCGTCGGCGCCGAACCACATACCAGGTGAGTAGCTGCTCCATTTCGCCAGTCTTGTGCCGTCTGAGCCTACCGGATAGAAGCCGTCAGTGCTGTTGACAGCCTCGAAAGGTTCTACTGCTCCTGCAAGTGCATCAATGTCAATTCCATAATAGTCATTTATATAGGTCTCATTCAGCGGGAATCCGAACCAGTTCCATGATTCATCTGTCAGAGCTGCGGAGCAGTTTGCCACTATGTTTACGCCGGTTTCAGTAAGTTCCCATGTGTATGTGTGAGCACCCACATTTCCTGAGCCACTTGTCGGATATGTGCTGTGATACCTTACAGTTACGATCCAGTCCTTGCCGAAGAATTTGGCTTTTGAGACGACTGTCTGTCCGCCGAGAGTAGAAATATTTCCGGGATTGGTACCGATAAGCAGCAGGCCTTCAGTGCTGTGGCCGTCATAGTACATACCGCCCACCTGGTATTGCCAGAACATAGCACCTGCGCTATAGTCGGATGCAGAACCGTTTGCTGCCACCCACTGACCGGGAGCGTATGATGACCAGGCTGTTCCGGCGGTGCCATCGGGTTCAACAGGATAGAACTTGGATATGTCCCAGCTGCCAGCTTCAACGCCGAATGCATCTTTCAGTTCTTCCGGGTCAATAACGAAGCCCATGACTTCCCATGCGCCGTCTGCTATTACGGTCGGGGTATAGACATCAGCGAAGATATATACACCGTTGGCGTCAGTGTACCAGCTGAACTGGTTATCACCTGAGACACCGGCGCTGTAGGGCAATGGATAGCCGGCGCCTGTAAGTGGCACATTTGCAAAGTTTTCTGCCGGTACTGCACCTGCACCGTAATTCACTGTAACCTTAAAGTCGTAGGTTTTATCTCCGACTTTAAACTTAGCCAGTGAAACCACTGATTGATCAGACAGTGAAGCAACATTGCCGGGGTTGGCTCCAAGGAGGAGGTACCCTTCATTGCCGGCAAGGTCATAGTCGTAATCGGTAGCTTCATACAGGTACCACTGCCAGTACATTGCACCGCCAGAGTAGTCTGTGGCTGTTCCGTCTGCTTTCACCCACTGGCCGGGGGCATATGATGTCCATGCTGTCCCGGCTGTTCCGTCCGGCTCAACAGGATAGAAGTTTGATATTGTTGTAGCTTCGAAGTCGGATCCGAAGTATTCATTTATAGCAGCCAGGTCAGCTTCAAAGCCTCCTATCTGCCAGTCTTCGCTGTCAATGAATTCCTGCAGGTTTACATCGAAGGTGAGTTCTATGCCGTTTTCATCAGCCACCAGTTTATAGGAGCTTCCTGTCTCAACGGCTGTCTCACCCATTCCACGGACGAGCATTCCTTCATACTCCAGCTTCTGGGATATTTCGCCTGCGAATGTGACATTGACAATCCAGTCATATGTAACATCTCCTGCAACGATTTTTGCTTTGGAGGTAACCGTTTTCCCGGCCTGTGCAGCCACATTCGCCGGGTTGCTGCCAATGACCACCAGGCCTGTTGTGTTTCCAAAGTCTTCTGAGGGGTAGTCATAGCCGATCTTGTCACCGTCCTTGTCGAGCTTACCTTCCCAGATATACCATTGCCAGAACATGGCACTGGTTGACCAGCCTCCGGAGAACCCTTCACCGTCAACCCACATGCCCGGCTTATATGAGGTCATCTCTTCCACAACCGTTCCGTCAGGTTCAACTGCGTAGAAAGTTGTCTCATCAAGTTCCGAGACAAATATCCCGGTGAACTCATTTACCGTTGCTGCCGGCAGCATGAAGTTACCTATCTCGTAGGCGCCTCCGGGGATGACCTCGTCACCGTTAACATACTGATCCAGGTCAACAGTCACGTCAATCTGCATTGTCGTCTCACTGAGAGTCCAGGTATAGGTATGCTTTGTTGTCAGGGCATCATCTCCGAACCCAATCTTCAGCACGCCGTTTCCTGTCATGTCCACTGCC
This sequence comes from uncultured Rikenella sp., assembly GCA_964635655.1. Classification (GTDB taxonomy): domain Bacteria; phylum Bacteroidota; class Bacteroidia; order Bacteroidales; family VadinHA17; genus SR-FBR-E99. Next base: position 95,318 of record CAZWOC010000001.1, read on the forward strand.
TTCGGCTCAACCCAGGGCACATCGGGATTCGTATCATATTTGATACAACCGCCCAGGGCAGCTGCCATCATAAAAACAATCAGAAGATTTCCGTAAATCTTTTTCATCATTCAATATTTAGGATTAAACTTTTATTTGGCGGATGATTTATTGCAATAAAAGTAGGCCCTATTTTAAAAACCGACAGGTAACAATTGTCCGAAAAACTATACCAATAATCCAAATTTAAAATTGATCACGGAGCCTTTAAAATGCCGTTCTACGGGCATGAAATCACTTCTGAATTGTTGGACGATTTTGTCAGCATTAAAGACAATGCTGTTAGTGAGGCTCTGCCTTGTTACATACCTTTGAGATGCTACATTTCATTCTATTGAACAATATGCATTCCAAGGTGATTAATTTATTTCTTTATCCGGTTCTTGCCGGTTTTCTCCTGTTGTGTTCATGCGGCGGTAAGAGCTCCAGTCAGCCGATTGAGGGAGTGCCATTCACCAAAGTGCAGCTGTCGGATTCGTTCTGGGCTCCCAGGATAGAGATCAACCGGACAGTGAGTATTCCTTCTGCATTTCACCAGTGTGAAGTTAACGGACGCTTTGACAATTTTGCCCTGGCGGCAGGGCTTATCGAAGGAGAGCACCAGGGTGACTTCTCTTTTGATGACACAGATCCGTACAAGATTATCGAAGGAGCCTCATATTCTCTTGCGGCGCATTATGACCCCATACTCGATCATTACCTTGACAGTGTAATCGGTCTTATAGCAGCAGCTCAGGAGCCTGACGGTTACCTTACAACATGTGTCACCAACCGGTGTGAGAGGCTCTCCGGGTGGTGGGGTTCCTCTAGATGGGAGAGGATCAACAGCCACGAGCTGTATAACTCAGGGCACATGTATGAGGCAGCAATCGCACATTACCAGTCGACCGGGAAAAGGAGCTTCCTCGATGTTGCAATAAAGAATGCCAATCTTATCTGCGAGGTGTTCGGTCCCAACGAGGGTCAGAAGCATGTTCCTTCGGGCCATCCTATAGTGGAGATGGCTTTGTGCAAGCTGTATAAGGTTACAGGTGAACAGAAATACCTTGACCTGGCAAAATACTTTGTGGAGGAGACCGGACGTGGAACTGACGGGCATCCGCTCAGCGAGTACAGCCAGGATCACATGCCTGTCCTTGAGCAGGAGGAGATAGTAGGGCATGCCGTTCGTGCGGGTTATCTGTATTCCGGTGTCGCGGATGTAGCTTCACTGACGGGTGACAGGGACTATTTTGCCGCCATCAGCCGGATATGGGAAAACATGGCCGGCAGAAAACTGTATATAACCGGAGGTATAGGTTCGCGCCCGCAGGGCGAAGGCTTCGGTCCTGACTACGAGCTTCACAACATGGAGAATTACTGTGAGACCTGCGCCTCGATAGCAAATGTCTACTGGAATTACCGGATGTTTCTGGCCACCGGTGAGGCAAAATATGCCGATGTGTATGAGAGAGCCATGTATAACGGTGTTATTTCAGGGGTTTCTCTCAGCGGGGACCGTTTCTTCTATGACAACCCGCTGGAATCAATGGGTCAGCATGAGCGGCAGCCATGGTTCGGATGTGCCTGCTGCCCCGGTAATGTAACCCGCTTCATGGCGTCAGTGCCGGGGTATATGTATGCCGTACAGGGCGAAGACATATATGTTAATATGTATGCACGGAGCCGTGCCTCGATTGAGACAACTGGCAACACAACTACCATAGTGCAGACAACTGAATACCCATGGGAAGGGAGGGTTATCTTAAACGTAAGTACTGAAAAACCTTCCAGGTTTACTGTCAAACTCCGTATTCCGGGATGGGCAGGCGACAAACCGGTGGGGACCGATCTTTATACTTATACCGGTAAGGCAGCTTCCGTGACAATAATCGTAAACGGTAAAAAATTCAGGGGAGGGCAGAAGGACGGATACATTAATATAGAGAGGACCTGGACCGCCAATGATGTGATAGAGCTGGTTCTGCCCATGGAAGTGCGCAGGGTCAGGGCTCATGACAACGTAAAGGCTGATATTGGCAAGCTGGCAATTGAGCGCGGACCTGTTGTCTATTGCCTTGAAGGCTGTGATCAGGCTGACGGAATGGTCTTCAACAAGTTTATACCGGAAAATACAGTGTTTGAAGCAACATATGAGAAGGATTTGTTTAATGGGGTAATTAGGTTGGAAGGACTGGCAGAGCAGGTTGACATCGATGGTAAAGTTACCGGATGCACCTGCACTGCTGTTCCTTATTCAACATGGTGCAACAGGGGAGCAGGTCAGATGATTGTGTGGCTTCCTACCACTGCGGAGAAGGCTTATCCGGCTCCTGCACCTACGATAGCATCAAAAGCCCATGCTCTTAAACTTACTGAATCACCGGCGGGATGGCCGGGTTTTAACAGTGCAGCCCTCTACCGCGACAGCAGAGAGGATCTGCCGGGTATCCCCGTGTGGGGAGTGAATGACCAGTGGGAACCTTCCGGTTCATCAGATATAGGCAAACCTTATTATTGCTGGTTTGGCAACAGGGGAGAGGATGAAAATGTGGCCTACCTCTTCGACAAAACGGAGACAGTCTCTGAAGTGGCAGTATACTGGCTTGATTTTGAACACTATGATATTGACTATCATGTTCCGGAGTCATGGGAACTATCCTATCTGTCTGATGACGGACAATGGCTGCCTGTTGACACGGAAGCTGATTACAGCGTCGAAAAAGACCAGTACAACACGGTTAAGTTCACTCCTGTAAACACCAGGGGGCTGAAGATAACAGCACGGCCGCAGAAGGGGGCTTCCGGTGGTATAATTGAATGGAAAGTGCAATAGTCACTGACACCTTAATAATATAACCTATAAATGTTTAGAAATATGAATGTATTCCTTCAAAGTAAAAAAGAGAAAACCGGCAGAAGACTGCTCAGCATGGTGCTCTGCTTTCTCCTGTTAATTTGTACCGGAGGGTATGCCAGTGCTGATCAGGGTGGAGCCATGGCCCCGACGGTCAGGATTACCGGTACTGTTGTGGAAAAAAGCGGGGAGCCGATAATAGGTGCCAACGTTGTTGAAAAAGGAACTGTAAATGGCATAGCTACGGACATTGACGGTAAATTCACCCTTGAGGTCAGCGGACCGGAATCGGTGATAGTCATCTCCTTCCTCGGATATAACTCTCAGGAGATTACAGTAGGCAGCAGGAGGGACTTCCGGGTTATTCTCGAGGAGAACGTATCGGTGCTGGATGAGGTAGTCGTCATTGGTTACGGTACCCAGAAAAGGGCTGATGTTACAAGTTCTGTTGCAAGTGTGAAGACAGAAGCCTTCAACAAGGGGGCTATTCTTGATGCCGGTCAGCTGGTTCAGGGCAAGGTGGCAGGTCTGCAGATCAGCCTTCCTTCAGGTAACCCGACAGCTTCGACCTCGGTGCTGCTTCGCGGTTTCTCGACAATTACCGGTACAACCGATCCGCTTATTCTTGTCGACGGCGTTCCCGGTTCATTCAGTACGGTTGCTCCGGAAGACATTGTATCTATTGACGTTCTGAAGGACGGTTCTTCAACAGCTATTTACGGTACACGCGGTACCAACGGTGTTATCATTATTACCACCAAGGGGCTGCAGAAAGACCTGGCGCCGACAATAGAATACAACGGTTATGTTTCAGTTGCATCATGGCTGAAGAAACCTGATTTTCTGAATGCTACGCAATTGCGCGAAAAATGGGCAGAGGGGAAATCATGGTCAGGTGCAAACGAATCAGATTTCGGTTCAGATGTTGACTGGCTGGACGAGATCAGCCGTACTGCAATATCGCATGTCAGTAACCTGACATTCAGGGGAGGCTCGTCGCAGACCGGTTACCTGGCAACCCTTACATATGATCAGAAACAGGGTACGATGAAGACATCAGGGGCTGATAACATACGTGCACGTATGCAGATTGCCCATTCGATGTTCGACAACAAACTCAGCGCCAATTTCTCCCTTATTGCTAACGAGGAGAAGACTGACATGCCAAACAACTACGATTACATCTATCGTATGGCATGTATTCAGAACCCGACCCAGCCTGTATATGACGAAAACGGAGACTACCTGGAAAGATCGGTGTATTTCTATGACAACCCGGTATCATATCTGAATGAGCGTATAGGGATGACCCGTTCGCGCAACCTGCGTGCCACAGGAGGACTTGAGTTCAAGCCCACTGAAGCGCTTACATTCAAGGCAATGTACACACGCAAGGGTCAGAGCTATCTTTCCGGGTACTATTATACAAAGAAGGATGTAAGCAATACCGAAGGTGGTGACAACGGGTATGCATCACGTTACACCTCCGATTTCATTTATGATATGGCCGAACTGAGCGCCAACTGGAACAAAACACTGGGCGCAAATCACCACATCACAGCCATTGTCGGTTACAACTATGAAAACAGCACATGGGAGAGTTTCGGAGCTTCAAACAAGAACTTCCCGAGTGACAGTTATACATACAACTCTCTCGGCAGAGGTCTCGGTATCAAGGAAGGATTTGCATCGGTTTCATCTTCCAAGTCGAATACCAGGCTCATCGGGCTGTTTGCCCGTGCCACTTACAACTACGCGGACCGCTACCTTTTAATGGCTTCGTTCCGCAGGGAAGGTTCATCAAAGTTCGGCGCCAACAACAAATGGGGTAACTTCCCCGGCATATCAGTAGGCTGGCGTATTAACAATGAAGATTTCATGAGTGATCTGACCTGGATCGACAACCTCAAGCTGCGCGCCGGTTTCGGTATTACAGGTATTGACGCATCCTCCAACTATGAGTCGCTTGCATCTCTTGACTACAGCCAGTATTTCTTCTATAACGGAAATTATATCCAGACGCTGGAGCCTGTACGTAATGCCAACCCCAACCTGAGATGGGAGAAGAAGAATGAATATAACATCGGCCTTGACTTCAGTATTTTTGACAGCAGGGTGAACGGATCTGTGGATGTCTATCAGCGTGACACAAAAGACGGCCTTTACTATTATGAAGTGCCTTCTCCTCCTTACCAGTACAAGTACATGTATGCCAACGTATGTGAGATCCGCAACCGTGGTATCGAGGTTATGCTCAATGCAGTGCCGGTTAAGACGGCTGACTTCAACTGGAACACCAGCCTGACTTACTCATCGAACAAGAATGAGCTTCTGTCACTTCAGAACGATGAATTCCAGCTTACTACCGACTTCTTTGATACAGGTTACACAGGTGAACCCATTCAGACATCAACTCACCGTGTCAAGGAAGGCTGGGCGCTTGGTAACTTCTACGGTCTGAGATCAGTTGGTCTCAATGCCGGAGGCTACTGGCTGGTTGAGCGTTATAATTACGAAGACGGCGTTCCTGTAAGCAAGTATTATGACCTGGCTGAGAACGCAGGGTCGGAAGACTGGCAGATACTGGGCAACGGTGTTCCGAAGTACTTCCTGAACTGGAACAACAACTTCCAGTACAAGGGTTTTGACATGGCAGTCAGCATGAGAGGGGCATTTGCATTCCAGATACTGAACTATCAAAAAATGTTCTACGGCAACCCCAATATCCAGTATAACATGCTGGAGAGGGCATTTGACGAGATTGATATCGTTGACCCGCGGACCGGCCAGAAAACCGGTGAAAAGACCACCATCAGTGACTCACAGCGTTACCTGAGCTATTATATTGAAGACGGAGACTACTGGAAGGTAGATAATATAACTCTTGGATATACATTCAACACAACCAATGTAAAGAATATACAGAATCTCAGGATTTATGCTTCCGTTTACAATGTTGCAACCCTGACAGGATACACCGGTCTTGATCCTGAAGTCAGGATGACTTACGGATCAGGCGGATCGATTGACCCCGGTACTGATGAACGCGACAAGTATCCTACCGTACGCTCATTTACATTCGGTGTGAACATGACTTTCTAAAACTGACAGCAATATGAAAAAATTTAAGATAGGACTTTTAATGATGACGGCAGCTGCAGTGTTCTGCTGTACCAGCTGCTTCAACCTTGACGAAGAGGTTTACTCCGAGATAACCGAGGAGTCGTTCACCGCTTCGCAGGAAGATATCGTTGCACTGATGGGAGGTGCATACGTACCCCTTCAGTTTATTATGGACTGGCAGGGTTTGTTCGACAACCAGGAAGAACCCGGTGACATTTTAATCACACCTGTCCGTCCAAACGGCTGGGATGACGGTGGTACGTACCAGCGTATGCACAAGCACACCTGGACTGCCGAGCAATGGCAACCGCAGAATATCTATGAAACCAGTTTCTTTGGCATCAACAGGGCAAACAGTGTAATGGATGAGATCATAGCAGACAAGTATCCGATGGATGAGGAACTGAAGGCTGCCACACTTGATGAGCTGCGTGCAATCCGTGCCTTCTGGTATTCGATATTGCTCGATACTCACGGTAATGTACCTATTGTGACAAGTTTTTCGGCTGATCTGCCCGTTCAGGCTACCCGTCAGCAGGTATATGACTTTGTGGTGTCGGAATTCACTGATATCCTTACCGCAGAGCGATTGAGCAAGTCTGCCGACGTACTGTCATACGGACGGCTCAACCACTGGGGTGTGACGATGGCGCTGATGCGTGTTTATCTGAACGCAGAAGTTTATACAGGTACGGCTCAGTGGGTAAAAGCCCTGGACTGTGCAAATGCAGTGATCAATTCAGGTGTCTACACTCTTTCTCCTGATTACTCTGACAATTTCAAGGTGGAACTTGGACCCTCCAACTCCGAGGTTATTTTTGCTGTTCCCTATGACGGGAAGTATTACTCCAGGACCTTTTGCCAGGCTGCAAAATGGTACCCTCCTGTTGCAAGAGAGCATTTCGGATGGGATTATCAGACATGGGGAGGCAGCTGTGCCAACCCGCAGTTCATAAAGAGTTATTCTCCGGATGATCCCCGTCTTGACAAGACATGGCTGTCAGGCCCGCAGATGAGCAAGGATGATCCTACTGCCCTGGTATGGACAGCCATCAATTATCTCCCTTCACTTACCTGTAAGAATGATGCCGGGGAGTCGATGACAAGCATCGATTTCGGTTACAGGGTCAATAAGTTCGAGCAGGATCTGGAGACAGAGTTCTACTGGGGCAATGACTTTCCGTTCTTCCGTCTTGCTGAGGCATACCTGACCAGGGCCGAGTGTCTTCTGCGCCTGGGACAGGATGAGGGTGAAGCTGTTATAGCAGTAAACACTGTTCGTCAGCGTTCCATTGATCCGGCTCCCCCTGTCACACTTGCTGACCTCAAGGGGAACACAAAGATCAAATACGGGAAACTCGGATGGGGTTCCCTGACGCTTCAGCAGTGGAAGGATATCAAGGACGGTGTCAAAACCTGGGCTGACTTCCCCGGCATTGAAAACTCACAGGCTCTTACACAGAACGGTAATGACGCTGCATCTGTAACCCTGGGAGGTCTGTATGACGAGTGGGGATGGGAATTTGCAGTTGAAGGCCAGCGCCGTATACAGATGATCCGGTTCGGAACCTATTCATCAAAGAGCTGGTTCAACCACGATGCAATACCTGACGGTCACACCCAGCTGTTCCCGATACCGCAGAATGCACTTAACTCCAATGCAAACCTTCAGCAGAACCCCGGATATTAGGACTGGAATCATAAGTTGCATTTTCAATCATACACACATAACGGGCTGCATCAGCGGCCCGTTATTGTTATTACCTTGCACCGGAAACCGTAAATTACCCTCGTGAAGACTGCGAAAAGATATAGCCTCCTGATCGCATTATTGTTGCTGTCACTCCAATGCCTGGCTTCAGACCAGCCAATACCCCTGCATTTCAGGCATTTCACTTCTGCAAATGGTCTTGAATCCAATTCAATAGCAAGTATTTGCGTTGATAAAAGCGGCTGCATATGGGCCGGAACCAGGGACGGGATTTACCGGTACTGCGGTGACCGCTTTGAACGGCTCCGGACACCGGCCGGCAGCGATTTCAGGGTTTCTGATGTAAACTATATGATCATTGATGAAAACAATGACATATGGATAGCTGCCAACACGGGGTTGTTTATATATGATATAGAAGAGCAAGAATACAGAAGGTTGGATCTGATCACTGATGATGGCACACGCATTACATCCACAATAAATACCGTGGCTGAGGACAGTGATGGCAACAAGTGGTTTTCAACATACGGTGACGGGGTGCTGAAATATGACATCACAGCGTCAGTACTGAAAAAGTTCACCTTTGAGGGCACTTCAGATTATGTTGACAAGGTTTTCGTTGACTCTGACAACCTGGTGTGGGCGGCTCTGAGGGAAAAGGGGAAACGCCTTGCACGTCTCAATAAAGCTTCAGGATCATTTGAATACGTAAGCCTGAAGTATGATGATCCCCGGGGAGATGATGACATACTTACAATTTTTGAAGACAGCAGCAGAAAACTGTGGCTGGGCACATGGCTGAACGGTGTACAGGAGTTTGACAAGCATTCCGGGGAGGTAAGAACATGCTTTGATCCTTCAGGTGAGCCGGTCATGCATATCCACTCAATAGCCGAATACGAGCCCGGCAAACTGTTCGTCGGATCTGACGAAGGGTTGATACTCTTTGACATCCTTTCCGGGGAATATGACTATTACGCCCCTGATTACAGTGAACCGGCATCAATCAGCGATAAGTTTGTCTACCCTGTTACAAAGGACAATGAGGGAGGCTTCTGGATTGGGACATATTATGGAGGTATCAATTATATTTCTCCATATGACGGCATGTTCTACGGCAACAGTTGTTCGAAATTTACCGGCTCAAAATCAGGAAGCGTTGTCAGCACCATCTCTGAGGGGAATGATGGTAACATCTGGATCGGAACGGATGATAACGGGTTGATCAGGTACACCCCGACCGACGGCAGCTACAGGCATTTCATGCCCGTTCCCGGACAGAACAGCATATCATTCCACAACGTTCATGCTCTCTGTTTTGATGGTGATGACCTGTGGATCGGTACATATACAGGAGGGATCAATATATACAATACCCGGACGGGCAGGTTCAGGGCTTACAGCAGTAACAGCTACGGTGGTCTTGAAAACATGAGTGCCTACTCTATTTTCAAAGACCGCAGCTCAACCATGTGGATAGGAACCATGAACGGGATAGATGTATATGACCGTAAGAATGACAGGTTTACGCAGGTCAGGAGAACAGGTGCTACCGTGATTGACATATGCCAGGACAAAAATGGCTTCATCTGGTTTGCCACCCAGGGAAGAGGGCTGCAGCGGTATAATACTAAAAAGGACGAATGGAAGGAGTACCTTCCTCGCCGGGAAGGCTCATATGTCCGCGAGGAGATCGTCAACTCACTGTATACTGATGAAAACGACGTACTCTGGGCCGGCACATCCAGGGGGCTGTTCCGTTACAATACAGCAAATGACGACTTTGATTATGTCGCTGTACGTGACAGAGATGACCACATCTGCTGTATCAAAGGCGATAACCATATACTGTGGCTGTCAACCACCAACGGGCTGCTCCGGTTTGACCCCGACAACGGGAACTGCATGGCATACGGCAAGGCGGATGGCCTGCAGAGCGACCACTTCATCGCCTCATCCGGATATAAAGCCAGTGACGGCCGGATCTATTTCGGATCAGTGAACGGATTCATCTCTTTCCTCCCGCACCGGATCATTATCGAAAATAATGTTCCGGATGTGGTTCTTACGCGATTGCTTGTCAATAACGAAACTGTAAAGGCAGCAGATAAATCCATTCTGAAGAAGGCGGTTAACTTCCAGGAAAAAATTGAACTGGAACCCGATGAAAACAATATTGTCATCGCCTATTCAGCAATCTCTTATTATGCTCCTGAAAAGATCAGTTATTCCTACAGGCTGAAAGGCTATGATGAGGAGTGGAATTATGTTTCAAACAGCAGGACAGCTACTTACACAAACCTCTCTCCGGGCAATTATGAGTTCCAGGTCCGATCATCTAACGGGAATGACAAATGGGCCGATGAGTACAAGGCCATTCAGATTTACATCCGTCCCCCGCTGATGTTGTCACCTCTGTTCATAATCCTTTATATTATTATCGGGATGCTTCTCCTTATCTGGCTTTTTTTCTTTTTGGTCCGCAGGTCAGAGAACAAAAACCGGCAGAAGATGGAGTTGCTGAATCAGAAACGGGAGAAGGAGGTGTATGACGAAAAGATACGGTTCTTTACTGTAATTGCTCACGAAATACGCACTCCGCTTTCACTGATCACCGCTCCGGTGGAACGGATCCTCATGTTGCCCGAAAACCAGGTGGCAAAAATACGCGATGATCTAAGTACGATAGACCGTAACAGTCAGCGCCTGCTTTCACTTGTGAACCAACTCCTCGATTTCAGGAAGATAGAGCAGGATCCCGGTATGAAGCTCGACTTCACCCTGCGAAGTATACCTGGTCTGATAAATTCGATTGTGGAGACATATATGCCATATATGACACAGTCTCATGTTGAGTTCAGGGTGGAAGAGATGGAAGATTTTGAAGCTGAGGTTGATCCTGAGGCTATCACCAAGATAATAAGTAATCTGCTGACAAATGCGGCGAAGTATGCCCGCAGCAGGGTTGACCTGAAATGCGTGCCTGATGAGGCGGATAAAAGCTTCCGGCTGATCGTCAGTGATGACGGTTGCGGCATCCCGCATGATGAAAAGGAAAATATTTTCAAACCTTTTTACCGCCTCTCGGAAGACAAGTCAGGCACCGGCATCGGGCTGAGCATTGTCAGAAGCGTCGTGGCCTTGCACAACGGTTCGGTTACTGTTGACTCCGTTCCTGACAGGGGGAGTTCATTCATTGTAACCCTGCCACTCAGGCAACCGGCCAGGGAGTCAGGAGATGCTGAAGGGAACAAACCGGATGATATCCTGATTGAAGAGGTCGGTCGCAGTTGTACCGACGGACGCTGTTCACTCCTGATTGTGGAGGACAACCTGGAGATGATGGTCTTTCTGTATGACACCCTCTCAGTTGATTACAACGTGCTGACTGCCAGAAATGGAGCTGAGGCCCTGGAGGTCATGAAGGCCAACTCGATATCAATCCTTGTCTGTGACTGGGTGATGCCGGTAATGGACGGTATCGAACTATGCAAGACAATTCGTGGCAACATTTACCTGAGCCATATCCCGTTTGTGATGCTGACTGCCAAGACTGATGTAAAGGCCAAGGTGGAGGGGATGGAGGCCGGGGTCGATATTTTCATCGAGAAGCCATTCTCTCTCAGGTACCTGTGTGCGTGCATCAAAAACCTGCTTGATATGCGCAAGACAATGATCGAGAAGTTTTCAAAGATGCCGCTGGTACCGCTCAGCGGTGTTGCCCCGAACCACTCGAACGAAGAGTTCCTGTCAAAGGTAAGTGGCATCATAGAGGAGAACATTTCAAATACTGACCTGTCTGTTGATTTCATTGTCAAGCATATGTATATCAGCCGCTCAGGCTTTTTCGCCAAGATAAAGACTCTGGTTGATGTGACTCCCAATGAGCTGATCCAGATCATCAGGCTGAAGAAGGCGGCGACGCTCATGCTCGAGAACCGTTATCTTGTCAGCGAGGTGTGTTATATGGTAGGCTTCCGCAATCCCTCATATTTCTCGAAGTGTTTTCAGAAACAATTCGGGATGACACCTGTTGAATTCATTAAGGGTCACGTCAGCGCACCGGATGAGGTGAAGCCTGTGATGAACCCGCATACCGGCGGGCCGGAGTCACAGGCGTAAATCCGGTTCCGGGATGCTGCAATAATGTAAGCGCTGTGCGCTGTCCAGAGGTATCTCATAATTATGTAAAATTTGCGGTACTTTTGCTTAACTAAAAACGGCCAGACATTGAAACTACACATCAGAGAGGCGCTTGCCGGGAGGATACTTGTCCTTGACGGCGCAATGGGGACGATGATACAGCGTCACCGGCTGACAGAGGAACAATACCGCGGTGCCCGGTTCGAACATCACCCGCAGTCGCTCAGGGGCAACAACGATCTGCTGTCGCTGACACAGCCCGGGGTTATCAGGGATATCCACCTCAGCTACCTGGGGGCCGGTGCTGACATTATCAGTACGAACACATTCAACGCCAACAGGATTTCGATGGCTGACTACGGCCTGGAGCCGCTTGTGTACGAGATGAATGGTGCTGCTGCCCGGCTGGCGCAGGAGGCTGTTGAGCAGCACCGTGCTGCAACCGGCCGTGACGCATGGGTTGCCGGCTCGGTGGGCCCTACGAACCGTACAGCCTCAATGTCGCCTGACGTGAATGATCCCGGTGCCCGCACAGTAACATTTACAGACCTGGCAGATGCCTATGGTGAACAGGTGCGCGGCCTTATCGACGGCGGGGTTGATCTGATCCTGGTCGAGACTGTCTTTGACGGCCTCAATGCCAAGGCAGCGCTTTTTGCAATAAGCGGAGTGCTGGAAGAGAAAGGTGTTGATCTTCCCGTCATGGTCTCGGGAACCATCACCGATGCCAGCGGCCGCACCCTTACCGGTCAGACCCTCGAGGCGTTCCTCATCACAATGTCTCATTACCCCCTGCTCAGCATCGGTTTGAACTGCGCCCTCGGGGCGGAACAGCTCAGACCGTTCATCGGGGAGCTGGCAGCAAAGGCTCCGTTCCACGTCTCGGCACACCCAAACGCCGGTCTCCCAAACCAGTTTGCAGAGTATGACCAGTCGCCCGATTACATGGGGAACATCATAAAGGGCTTTATTCAGAACGGCTGGGTTAACATAATCGGAGGCTGCTGCGGCACAACACCTGAACATATAAAGGTGATCGCGGCTATTGCTGCAGGGGAGAAACCGCGAACCGTACCGGAGAAGAAACACGTCACCGCCCTGGCAGGCCTCGAATCTCTTGTGATCCGTCCTGACAGCAACTTTGTCAACATAGGTGAGCGTACCAACGTTGCCGGTTCAATAAAATTTGCGCGGCTGATCCGCGAAGGGAACTATGCCGCTGCGCTCGATGTGGCCCGTGACCAGGTGGAGGGCGGAGCACAGGTGATTGACATATGCATGGATGATGCGATGATCGACGGCGCCGCTGCCATGACCCGCTTCATCAATATCCTGATGAGCGAGCCTGACATCGCGAAACTGCCCATTATGGTTGACTCGTCAAAGTGGGAGGTGCTTGAAGCCGGTCTGAAGTGCATCCAGGGAAAACCTGTTGTCAACTCGATCAGCCTCAAGGAAGGTGAAGAAGATTTTCTGAAGAAAGCGCGCCTTGTCAGGCGATATGGCGCTGCGGCTGTTGTCATGCTCTTCGACGAGCGGGGCCAGGCTGACACCCTCGAAAGGAGGAAGGAGGTGGCCGACAGGTCGTACCGCCTGCTGACTGAAAAAGCAGGGTTCCCGCCTGAGGACATTTTCATCGATCCGAACATCCTGGCCATAGCAACAGGCATCGAAGAGCACAACAACTACGCAGTCGACTACATAAAAGCAACCGCATATATAAAGTCGGGCCTGCCGTATGCGCGCGTCAGCGGCGGGGTGAGCAACCTCTCATTCTCGTTCCGTGGCAATGACCCGGTGAGGGAGGCGATGCACGCAGTGTTCCTCTATCATGCTATAAAATCCGGAATGGACATGGGGATTGTCAATCCCGGCCTGTTAAAGGTGTATACCTCGGTCGAACCGGAGCTGCTTCAGCTGACCGAGGATGTTGTGCTCAACCGGAGGAAGGATGCCACCGACAGGCTGCTACAGTATGCCTCTGCAATGAAGGGGGCGAAGCAGGAAGCGGGGACAAAACACCTTGAATGGCGTGACGGTGATGTTGTGAGCCGCATAAAGCACGCACTTGTCAATGGCATAGACACCTTTATCGAGGATGATGTTGAAGAGGCGCGTCCGCAGTATGACCGTGCCCTCAGGGTAATAGAGGGTCCGCTGATGGATGGCATGAACGAGGTGGGCGACCTGTTCGGATCGGGACGGATGTTCCTGCCGCAGGTTGTCAAGAGCGCCAGGGTTATGAAGAAGGCCGTTGCACGGCTCACTCCTCATATAGAGGCGGAGATGAAGGGAGGTGAGGCATCATCGGCTGGCAAAGTGCTGCTGGCAACCGTCAGGGGAGACGTCCATGACATTGGAAAAAACATAGTGGGCGTCATCCTTTCATGCAACAACTACGAGGTAATAGACCTCGGTGTAATGGTGCCGGCCGAAAAGATACTCGATACAGCCGTAAAGGAGAAAGTTGACTTTATCGGTCTGTCAGGGCTGATAACCCCGTCGCTCGAGGAGATGGTGCATATTGCATCGCTTATGGAAGAGAGGGGGATGAAGATTCCGCTTCTGATAGGGGGTGCAACGACCTCGGAGATACACACGGCGGTCAGGATTGCTCCTGCCTATTCATTTAACACTGTTTATGTCAAAGATGCGTCAAGGGCAGTTCCGGTGATGTCGGGGCTTGTTTCCCCTGACGGTGCTCTTGCCGCCTCGGTGAAGGAGAAATACGGGAAGCTGAGACGTGATCATGAGGCTTCGCGGAGAGGTAAGAAGCTTATCTCGCTGGCACAGGCAAGGGCTAACAGCCTGAAGACCTTACAACCGATGCCGGCCCCGGCAATGCCCGGAGTAATCAACTCAGGACCGGTAAGCCTCCGGACACTGGCTGAATACATTGACTGGACATTCTTCTTCTTCGCATGGAAGATAAACGGCAAGTACCCGGATATCTTCAATGATCCTGTCAAGGGGGCAGAGGCGAAGAAGCTTTATGATGATGCACTTGCAATGATTGATCGGATTATCAGTGAGGGGCTGATGACAGCCGAAGCTCTCTCGGGCATCTTCCCGGCTGAGCGACACGGCGATGATGTAAGGCTGATCACAGGATCAGAATCCGTATCAGCGGGTACCGGTGGCGTCAGAGCTGCCGGATCAGGCTCAGGTTCTGACAGGGGCACCGGTGAGACCTGGCTCCGCTTCCTGCGTAACCAGGAGGAGAAGGAAGCCGGGCATCATAACCTCTGCCTGGCTGACTTCGTCGCAGAAAAGAATGACCATGCAGGACTATTCGTGGTATCGGTCAGGACCGCTGAAAAGCTTCCTGCCGACATAGCCGGAGACGATTACAATACAATTATGGTCAGGATACTGGCCGACCGTTTCGCCGAGGCGGCAGCCGAATGGCTCCACCACGAGATAAGAGTGAAGCACTGGGGTTATATTACCGATGAGAAACTGACGATGGCGGAGATACTCAAGGTTAAATACCAGGGGATCAGGCCGGCGCCGGGGTACCCGGCATGCCCTGACCACACCGGCAAGAGGGAGATCTTTGAGTTGCTCGGAGCAACGGAAACAATCGGGGTATCGCTTACAGAGAGCTACGTAATGGTGCCGGTTTCTTCGGTTTGCGGTTATATCTTTGCATCACCGGAGTCATCTTATTTCAATGTGGGCACAATTGGCCGTGACCAGCTTGAGGACTATGCCGCAAGGTGCGGGATATCAGTTGAAGAGGCCGCCAAATGGCTGGCCCCGAACCTTTAGATTTACATGATGGAGAAGACAACAGTAATTGATCTTATAAAGAACTCGAAGAGGCCGCTGTTCACCTTTGAGCTGCTGCCGCCCCTGAAGGGGCACAGCATAGAGCGGATCTATCACACAATAGAGATGCTGCTCGAGTATGAGCCTGCTTATATCAACTTCACCTCGCACCGCAATGAGGAGGTGCTGACGGAAAGGTCTGACGGGCTTCTTGAGAGGCGTGTCACCCGCAAGCGACCCGGGACGATAGCCCTGGCTGCTGCCGTGAAGTACAAGTATAATGTCAATGTGGTTCCGCATATCCTGTGCGGCGGGTTCACAAAGGAGGAGACGGAAAATGCCCTTATTGAGATGAACTTCCTGGGGATCAATGATGTGCTCGCTCTTCGCGGTGATCCGCCACGCGGGAGTCGTGTATTCATTCCCAACCAGGGGGGGCACCGGAACACCAACGAGCTGGTACA
This sequence comes from uncultured Rikenella sp., assembly GCA_964635655.1. Classification (GTDB taxonomy): domain Bacteria; phylum Bacteroidota; class Bacteroidia; order Bacteroidales; family VadinHA17; genus SR-FBR-E99. The sequence goes on from CAZWOC010000001.1 coordinate 111,408, forward strand.
GCAGATTGCTGACATGAACAGGGGCCATTATCTTGACCCGGATCTTAAAAACAGCTCGGCGACATCATTCTGTATCGGTGTTGCCGGATACCCGGAGAAGCATTTCGAGGCACCCAACATGACAAGTGACATGGTCAACCTGAAGCGGAAGGTTGATGCCGGGGCATGCTACATCGTAACACAGATGTTTTTCGATAACGCAAAGTTTTACGCGTTCCGCGATGCCCTCCGCGCCATGGGGGTGACAGTACCGCTGATTCCCGGCATCAAGCCGGTCTCGGCAATGACTGATGTCAACCTTCTGCCGCAGACATTTCATATTGACATGCCCGAAGAGCTGGTTCATGAACTTTCAAAATGCCGCAGTGACGATGAGGCGAGAGAGGTCGGAATAGAATGGGCAGTTGTCCAGAGCCGTGACCTCCTTAAAAACGAAGTGCCGGGGATACATTACTATACCCTCGGCAGATCGGATAACATTGCACGTATTGTCAAGACCTCATACTAGGGTCCGGGACCAATGCCGGGACTGATCTCCCGGCTGTGGTCCGTCAGCCTGACAATGTGCCGGCGCAGGTGGCCGGGTAATTTTTCTAAAGCCCGAAAGCCTTTTTAATTGCATTGACCTTGTTGAGTTCCTCCCATTTGAAGAGCTGAACAGTCACCTGCTTGTCAGGCTTGCCGTTGAATGACTTAAATGTCTTCTCCACTGTACGCGGTTCGCGGCCCATGTGGCCGTAGGCTGCAGTCTCACTGTAGATGGGCTTCCGCAGACCATACTCCTTCTCAATCATTGCAGGACGGAGGTCGAACATTTTGTTTATGATCTTCGCAATCTCGCCGTCATTTTGCTTCACTTTGGAGGTGCCGAATGTATTCACGAAGATGCCGACCGGCTCAGCCACGCCTATTGCGTAAGAGACCTGAACAAGCATCTCGCGTGCCACGCCTGCTGCAACCATGTTCTTGGCTATATGACGTGCAGCGTATGCAGCAGAGCGGTCGACCTTCGACGGGTCCTTGCCTGAGAATGCGCCGCCGCCATGAGCGCCGCGGCCACCATAGGTGTCAACTATTATCTTGCGTCCCGTCAGGCCGCTGTCACCGTGAGGCCCGCCTATAACGAACTTGCCTGTGGGGTTGACATGATATTTGATCTTGCTGTCAAACAGCTTCTGTACGTCGGCTCCGAACTTGCCCTTAACCCTCGGTACAAGGATGTTGATCACGTCCTTTTTGATTGTCTCCAGCATCTTCTTTTCATCCTTGTCGAAGTCGTCATGCTGGGTGGAAACGACTATTGTGTGAACCCTCTTCGGGGTACCGTTGTCATTGTATTCTATTGTTACCTGGCTCTTGGAGTCGGGCCTGAGGTATTTCATCTGTCTGCCTTCGCGGCGTATCTCTGCAAGCTGGTATACAAGCTCATGTGCGATATCAAGAGAGAGTGGGAGGTAATTCTCCGTCTCGTCGACGGCATAGCCGAACATCATTCCCTGGTCGCCGGCTCCCTGGTCTTCCTTCTTTTTGCGTACGACGCCCTGGTTGATATCGGGCGACTGTTCATGGATTGCAGAGAATATGCCGCATGAGTTGCCGTCGAACATGTATTCGGCCTTTGTGTAGCCGATGCGGTTGATTACGTCGCGGATTATTGACTGTACGTCTACATAGGTTTTTGTTTTGACCTCGCCGGCGACGACAACCTGACCGGTTGTTACAAGAGTCTCGCATGCGACTTTTGATTCGGGGTCCCATGCAAGGAAGTTATCGAGCAGGGCGTCAGAGATCTGGTCTGCTACCTTGTCAGGGTGCCCTTCGGAAACGGATTCAGAAGTAAATAAATAGCTCATCTGTTAATTTTTTACGTTTAACAATGGCAGGGACGGATTGTTGAAAAGCAGCGGTTGGATACCGTTTTAGCATTTTTTTCCGTGGTTGCAATCAGCGCAAATCTGTCCACCTGTCTTATAACGGGGGCAAAGGTAGGAATAAAATAGGCAATAGGCAAGAGAGGAGCGAGCGTAAAAAAATGACCCAGTGGGTCATTTTAGCGAAGCAGCCGGGTTGCAGGGAGGGAGGCAATAGTGAAGGAGGCAGTCGGCAGTACCAGTCGGCAGTACCAGTTGGCAGTCGGCAGTATTAGCCGAAAGTGAGATCGGCCGGGGTAGTGGGACAGGCAATTAGGTATATCGCAGGTACTTCCTCCTACCCCGGTCGGTCTTTAAGCAATCAGAATTGCCAGGTTATTGGCAGATTGAAGCCATAGAATGTGAAGCTCGCTTCTGAACCACCTGAAAATATTGCAATCACAGATGGATTAATCCCCAGTTTCCAGATATTTATGCCCAGGCCGACAGAGCTGATTGCGCCCAGGCCGTATGAAGCTTTCAGGTTATGCTCGTCAACTAAGGGTGCAGTTGTATTGTTAACAATGCTAACATATTCCTTAAAGGAAAAAATCCCTGCTCCGAACATTGAGGTGAAGCTTATAAATTTCCCTTTCAGCTTCGGGCTGATGCCTAAATAAGCTCCTCCACCATTGATTATGTAGTCATGGGCATTCACAGATCCCGGATATATATTCCCGAAATCTGTCTCATCAAAGCCTTTCATAAAGACCGATCCTACAGTAAAGTCTATATATTTAAGCTTTGTCGGGATTTTAAGATTCAGGCTTAAGCCTCCAATACTTGCATCTCTGTTATTAGTGGCAAATGTATACCTGAACCTGAAATAGTTATCTGCATTAAGATTATTATAAAGGTGCAAATATCCGATTTCAATTCCGGGTTTACCATTGCTTTCATCAAGCCACTTCTCCTGTGAGAAAGACGTGAGTCCTGACAGAAAAAGAGAAAGGAACAAGATTGTTTGTTTACACATGGGTGATTAGGTTTAATTATCCGATTCACTTACAAGCATTTGAACTCCATAGTTTGGAAATACCAACCATTGCTCAGGTTGGTCGAAGTAGTTCAGGTATGAATTTCCGCATTTCTCTCCCTTGTCTTCAAAGGTTATTTCGTAGTCAACTGCATGGCTGGCTTGTAGTCCTTGTTTATCTTTGTCTTTCAGGTTATATCCAACCGATGTCTTAAAGGTAAATTTGCCGGAAGGCTTATCATATTCAATGACAGTGAAAGTGAGCATATCAAACCAAAAGCCCGGTTTCCATTTAAGTACCTGTTTACCAAAAAAGACTTGGGACTGATTAGTCTTATTTGCAAATTGACAATCAATTTGTTCCTGAATTGTGTATGGTGTTTTACCACCCGCATCGACATTAGTAACAGAAATATAGAATTCGGGTCTACCTGCAGGCCATCTTTCAAGTTCCCAGTCCGTAAATTTAATCTGTTTGATATAGACCGGAGATTCTTGTGATATATCACGATAAGGAACTATAACAAAATCATATTTGGCATTTGATTCCCCCAAGGAGGTAACATGATTTAATTTGTAGTTAACCTTTTTCCCAGCTATTACTTCAGTGTCAATGTAATTATGTTCATTAGGAGAGAAAGATTTGAAAAATTGATATCCGGAGGTAACTCCAACCACATATTTTGAAAGATTGGTTTCCAATATGTATTGAGTGTGATATTTTTCCCATCTTAGCTCAATTTCATTCCTTGTCTGTTGGATTGCATCAAATGATGTTGGAGGTTTAGGGTAGTTTGGGGCTGTTATTGAAATGTAATTTGATGGCTCAGAAGTTAGCCCCTGGTAGTATGCTGTTACATAATATGAATATGAACGGCTTGCTTCGACAGTGTTATCATCATAGCTTCTGTTGTAAGCTCCGTACACATTTTGGATCAGACTGTAGGAGGGAGATTCTGTGGTTTTACGGTAGATGTAGTAGCCTGAAGTGTTCGAGGGACCAGTACCGGCAGGCATTGCCCATGTTAGCCTGATTCCGGATTCTGTCTGTGTACCGATCAGGTTGGCAGGAGCGGAAGGCTCAACCGGATTGTCTGGATCGGGCTCTATAATCATTCTTTCATTCTCACTGATGACAATAACCGGTTGATCCGGTTCATCTATCGCATCTATGTTCACGATATTACCACCTGAATCATAACCTGTAAGTGTTTTGGTAGTCGCGTCGTCGTATTCTAATGGCAAAAATGTTACAGTTGGTATATAGTTGTTTACATTCCACTCTTCAGCGTGTACAGGTATGGCGATTTGCATATCCGGATATTTCTTCAGGAGTTCATCTATTATTGACACGGAAGATTTTATACTGACCCCCCCCTTTATATAGGATTCCTCCAGTAATTTCTTTACCGTATATTCTCCATTTACTGATTTTAGAGAGGATTGGTTTCTTAACTTTTTATCAATGACTTTCCTCAATAGTACATCATAGTCACCGTCAATCATTTGCAGCGCTTCATCTCTGATCAGGAGACGAAAGTCTTTGTCTGATTTTAAAGACTTACTCACCGCTAAGGCGAAATCCCTGAAATCAGAATTGTACTCATTTTCCTGAAAATTCTCAAATGGTTTGAAATTTTCATTACTCGTTGCCTCTTTCATTTCACATGATTGGACAACAGATGCCAAAACAAGACCAGCAAGTGGTAGCCAGTTCTTGATTCTAAATGCTTCTTTTCCCATAGTTCACAAGTTTTAATTTGCAGCTAATAGTTCAAAAACCAAATATTTACATTCGGTATTCCTAATTGTATTCCACACAACTAAAAAGAAATGTTCTCATATCGGAGAGACATTCTTCATCTATACGTGTCGCAACACTGGTTTTTGTGACACAAAATTTCCAGATTTTTTTAACAGAGTGGTTAATTCAGACTTAGTCTAAATAGCAGAAAGCTTGCTGCAAGCGCATTTTTTATTCGCGAACTATCATTCTGTCAATTGATTTTCTCCGGATTATTATAAGGGAGACTTATTAAGGCAGGAACCGGGACCTCATCTCATAAGTGTTATCTGAATGGATTAAATAACATGTAATAAACACGATGTATTATGCAAAATGTATATTCTATTTTATGTTTTTGAGTAAATTGGATGCAATATGAGTGGTAAGAATCCTTTTCCGGTGGTTGGATATCATGGACCGGAGCTGTTTTGCGACAGGGAGAAGGAGGCCGGAATACTGTCACGGAATTTTCAGGGAGGCCAGAATACTACACTTATTTCGCTGCGAAGAATGGGCAAAACAGCCCTGATTCATCATGTTTTCAACCAGATATTAAGGAAAAAACAGGCATACTGCCTGTATGTTGATCTCTATCCGACAAGAAGTATAAGGGAACTTACCAGGCGCTGGCAACGGCAACCTTGAATATTCTTCCCCGGTAGAAGCGGATTGGAAAAAGGTTTATTGAGTTCCTCCGGGGTTTACGGCCGGTAATTACATATGATCCACTTACCGGGGCACCTGAGGTTAGATTTGAGTATGCCACTGCCACAGATTACGAGGTCACTCTTTCGGCACTTATTAACTTTTTGAATGAACAGGATACAGAAGTTTACCTGGCTTTTGACGAGTTTCAGGTAATAGCTTCATATACTGAGGGGAATGCTGAAGCAATTCTTAGGATAATGATTCAGCAGTTGAACAATATCCATTTCATCTTCAGCGGCAGCAACAGGCATATGATGAATGAGATATTCCACAACTCCAGGAGGCCGTTCTTTGCCAGAACCAGGATTGTGAGCCTGCCGGCAATATCAGCAGAGGAGTACGGACTTTTCATTGGAGACCGGTTTAACGACAAGAAGAGAATCATCACTACTGAAGCCATTGACTTTGTGCTTGACTGGAACCGCCGGCATACCTATTATACCCAGTCTCTTTGCAACACCCTCTTCAGCTCGGGCAGAAAAAGCCTGGATCTTCAGTCGGTGAAGGTGATCTGCGGAGAGATCCTTGATGAGCAGGAAAAGACTTTCCTGCAATACCGGCATTTGCTTACCACCAATCAGTGGCACCTCCTCATGGCTGTGGCAAAAGAGGGGAAAGTATATAAACCGTATTCCGGGGAATTCCCGGATAAATATTCCCTGGGAACACCTGCCGGAGTTGCGCGTGCGCTTGATTCCCTGCTGACGAAAGAGATGATTTACGAGGAGAGTGGCTCCAATGGGAAGTTTTATTCAGTTTATGACCTCTTTCTCTCCAGGTGGCTGGAGAGGCAATAAGCAGCAGGCAATAGTGGAGTTGGCAGTGTCAATCAGTAATAGGCATTAGGCATTAGGCAGTAGTGAAAACACAGATAACCAGACGGATACAAGATATATTGTCAACACTATTGCCTATTGCCTATTGCCTACTGCCTTACCTGGCCTATTTCCCCGTCAGCTGCCGGAAAGTTTCCTCGAGGCGGTTACCGGCGAGGGAAGATACCTGATCGATCGGGCCGTCAGCAACAACCCGGCCGTGATCAATTATTATGACACGGCTGCAGATGGCTTCAACCTCCTGCATTATATGAGTCGAAAGCATAACAGTCTTTTCTTTTCCGGCCTCGGAGATCAGGTTACGGATCTCGACTATCTGGTTAGGATCGAGACCGGTTGTGGCCTCGTCGAGTATCAGCACCTTCGGGTCATGGATCAGCGCCTGCGCAAGCCCCACACGCTGACGATAGCCTTTGGAGAGGGCGCCGATCTTCTTACCCTGCTCAGGGATAAGACCTGTACGTTCGATGACCGAGCTGACCGCCTCGCGACTATTTCTGCCCGGTGAATAGATATCGGCAACATATGTCAGGTATTCCCTCACGTACATGTCAGGATAGAGCGGATTATTCTCAGGCAGGTAGCCTATGAACCGCCTCATCTCCCTCGCGGCCGGGCCGGCGGGGATGCCGCACACTGTCACCTGACCCGCATCAGCGGGAAAGAAGCCGGTGATTATCTTCATCATCGTAGACTTGCCGGCACCATTAGGGCCGATAAAACCTACTATTTCCCCTGACGGGATTGTGAAAGAGACATCATCCAGAGCCTTCTGGGCACCGTAATGTTTCGTTATGTTACTGACAACAATTGACATTTGGGAGTTGCGATGTAATAGTTGCGATGTGCGGGTTGCGATGTGAAAGTTGCAGTGTACGGGTTGCGGGTTATGATTTGCGGGTTGAGGTTGTGTAAGTACGCTGGCCGGTGTGCGAACTCCTTATTGCGAATTATGATGTGCAGGATTGAATTGACAATAAATTCTCTGATCTTAAACCGGAACCCGTAAATTTCTATCCGTACATGAACTGCCCGATGTTGGCAAAGGCCGAGGACGGGTTCACGCAGCAGACAGGTATTTTCGAGCTGTTGGCGATAATGTACTGTTCCTTCGCGCCCCACACATAGTCAGCGAAGGTGATATCCTTTGTGGTCATTATCAGGACAAGGTCTGCCCTGATCTCCTGGGCCACCTCGAGGGCGCGTTCGCCCAGCTTGTCAGCCGGCTCTTCCCGGATTTCATACTCTATATTATTCTGGATGAGCATCCTGACCGTGTAGTTGAGGTTAAGGTTGGTCTTTTTTGCAAGGGAATCATCTTTCCTTACGGCTTTCAGGATGTGGACCTTCGAGTCGAAGTACTTTCCCATAAAGATAGCCATGGAAAGCTTTTCCTTCTCTTCTGCCCGGAAGTCGACCGGGAACACTATATCATGATATTTTTCATTATCTGCCGGCGGGGCCTGGACCACTATATACGGCACCTTTGACTTGGCGATGACTTTCAGGGCCCAGCTGCCTGTAAGCTTTTGCATACCGCTCATGCCGTGCGTCCCCATCACAACCAGTGACGCCTTGCGGTCATTGACAAATTCAGGTATCTGTTTGAAAATAGTACCCCGTGTAACATGAGTCAGAACCTTCACCCCGAATCTGCGCTCAACCTCAGCTCCCCTGTTTTCCATGGCAGCCTGTTTGGCTTTCATGCCACCGTCAGTTGTAATCTTCTCAACTATATGCAGAAGGCAGACATCATTTCGTGTCATGAGTGATATCTTGATTGCATGCTGCAACGCATATTCAGTCACAGGTGTGAAATCCCACGGAACTACAATGATCTTGCTGTCGACTTCCATAATATTTTCTTTTTCAATTAGTACAGTAAAATTACCCTTTTTGCTGAATTAATTCAATAGCCTGGGCCATTAGGAAAAACGCCTGCTCCATCGGAAAAATTGCGTATGTGCACAAAAACAGTGCCATTTGTCGGAAGAACATTACGGCAACAGGAACAAAATGCTATTTTTGTCAGGATAATGCGACTATTGTTTATGAAGAGGAAAAAAGTAAAAGAACTGCTTGCCAGCCAGGTAACGGGCGAAAAGGTACTTGTCAAAGGCTGGGTCAGGACAAAGAGAGAGATAAAGAATGTGGCGTTTGTGGCGCTGAATGACGGCTCGACGATTAACAACATTCAGATTGTCATTGATATAAACGTCTTCCCTTCTGACATGCTGAAGGACATTACAACCGGTGCAAGCCTGGCTGTAACCGGTACCCTCGTACAGTCGCAGGGCAAAGGCCAGAGTGTGGAGATCAATGCATCGGATATAACCATTTATGGCAAATGTGACCCGGAGACGTACCCGCTCCAGAAAAAGGGCCATTCAATGGAATTCCTCAGGGAGATAGCCCATCTGCGCTTCCGTACAAACACCTTCGGGGCCGTGATGCGCATCCGTCACGCCATGGCTTTCGCCATACACAAGTATTTCAACGACAGGGGATTCTATTACCTGCATACACCCATAATAACCGGCAGTGATGCAGAAGGCGCCGGAGAGATGTTCCATGTAACCACCCTTGACCTCGAGAACCTGCCGAGGACGAAGGACGGGAAGATCGATTATGAGCAGGATTTCTTCGGGAAGTCGGCCAACCTCACTGTTTCCGGCCAGCTTGAGGGTGAGCTGGGGGCTCTGGCTCTGGGTGAGATTTATACATTCGGTCCCACCTTCCGCGCAGAGAACTCAAATACCCCGCGTCACCTGGCAGAGTTCTGGATGATCGAGCCTGAGATGGCCTTCTGGGACATTAATGACAACATGGATCTTGCTGAAGATTTCACCAAATATCTCATCAGGTACGGACTTGACAACTGCCGTGATGATCTCGAATTCCTCAACAAGATGATTGACAACGGTCTCATTGAGAGGCTTGAGTTTGTGCTTGCCAACAGCTATATGAGGCTTACCTACACGGAGGCTGTCAGGATCCTGGAGGCAGCAGGCCGCAAGTGGGAGTATCCCGTAGGCTGGGGCCGTGACCTGCAGGCAGAGCATGAGCGTTACCTCGTGGAGACACACTTCAAGAGACCGGTGATACTTACCGATTACCCGATGAGCATCAAGGCATTTTACATGAAGCAGAATGATGACGGAAAGACGGTGAGGGCCATGGATGTGCTCTTCCCCGGCATCGGTGAGATCATCGGCGGTTCGCAGAGGGAAGAGGAACTCGATAAGCTGATGCGAAGAATTGAGGAGCTGAATCTGCCGCTGAAGGACCTGTGGTGGTATCTTGACACCAGGAAGTTCGGTACTGCACCCCACTCGGGCTTTGGCCTGGGCTTTGCGCGGCTGATTCTTTTCATGACCGGTATGTCCAACATCCGCGATGTTGTACCCTTCCCCCGTACACCCCGTAACGCTGAGTTCTAAACTACTGTAAAAGAGACTCCATGCTCGATCAGAAACTCCAGCAGAAACTGCTACAGAAGCTTTCCCCGCAGCAGATCCAGATGATCAAGCTGCTGGAGGTGCCTGCCATGCAGATGGAGGAGCGCATCAAGAAGGAGCTGGAGGAGAATCCGGCCCTCGAGGAGGGACCGGACGAGGATGACGAGGTGAAGGGTGATGAAGAAGAAGAAGATGTCGATCAGGAACAGGCTGAACGTGACCAGGAGGAGTTCGCTCTCGATGACTACCTGAATGACGAGGACATTCCTGATTACCGCCTGCAGATAAACAATACATCCAAAGATGACGAACGGCGTGAGGAGATTCCATATGCCTCCGGTTCTTCATTCCACGAAAACCTGATACAGCAGTTCAACCTCCGTACCGATACTGAAAGGGAAGATCTGCTGGGTGAGTACATAATCGGTAACATTGATGATGACGGTTATCTTCGCCGTGAGGTGGAGAATATGGTAGATGACCTGGCCTTCCTCCAGAACATTACAACCGATGTAAATGAGCTCAACGCCATACTGAAGATAATTCAGGATCTCGAGCCTGCCGGCGTAGGTGCCCGTGACCTGCGTGAATGCCTTCTGCTTCAGCTGGAGCGGAAGGATCAGTCGGTACCGACGGTGGCGCTTGCCAGGACGGTTCTTGCGGACTACTTCGAAGAGTTCTCCAGGAGGCACTATGAGAAGATCATGAACAGGATAGGGATAGGCGAAGCTGAGATGAAAGGGATCATCGACGAGGTCCTCAGGCTTAATCCCAAACCCGGTGGCACCGTAAGCGACCCCTATACCCGGACAGCCCAGCAAATAATTCCTGACTTCATCCTTGAGCAGAGTGACAGCGGGCTGGAACTAAGCCTGAACAACAGGAACATCCCCGAGCTGAAGATCAGCCGTGACTACAGCGAGATGCTCGAGAACTACTCGCGTGACAGGAAGGCCGGCAAGCAGAACCGTGACGCCATCATGTTCGTGAAACAGAAGCTTGATGCCGCCAGGTGGTTCATCGACGCTATGAAGCAGAGGCAGAACACCCTCCTGCTGACGATGAACGCCATTCTCGAATACCAGAAGGATTATTTCGCCGAAGGCGATGACACCAGGCTCAGACCAATGATACTCAAGGATGTGGCAGAGATGACCGGTCTTGACATATCGACGGTGTCACGGGTGGCCAACAGTAAATACATACAGACCCATTTCGGGATCTTCCCCCTCAAGTTCTTTTTCTCAGAGGGGATGCAGACTGACGGGGGCGACGAAGTGTCAACCCGCGAGATAAAGAGAATATTGCAGGAGTGTCTCAGCAATGAAGACAAGCGCAAACCGCTTACCGACGAAAAGCTGACTGAGATCCTCCAGGAAAAAGGGTACCAGATTGCACGCCGCACAGTGGCTAAGTACAGGGAGCAACTCAATATACCGGTTGCAAGGATGAGGAAGGAGATAAAATGAGTACAGGGAATGGAGGGAGGCTGAAAAGAGCTGCGGAGATACTATCGGTTGTTTTTCACCCGATTTTTATACCACTTTACGGGCTGATACTTATTTACAGTTCGGATACGCTTCACTCATTTCTGCCGGTTCAGATCAAGAGGGTCATATTCATCCTGGTGATGGCGAACAACGTGCTTATGCCGATGGCCCTGGCCACTGTATTGTATGCCAGGGGTGCCATCAGGACCTTTAATGCCCGCGACCGGAATGAGAGGGTGCTTTTGCTTACATTCTCGCTGTTTATGTACAGCCTGACAGCGATTTTACTTATCAGGATGCATGTTCCCGGACTATTCAGGGCTTTCTTCATCTCGATCGCTATAGTCACATTCATCACCCTGCTGGTCACCGTCTTCTACAGGATCTCACTGCATGCCTCGGGTATAGGCGGCCTTATGACGCTGGTTATTTTCATGGCATTCATATATCACAGCAGCATGGTGTGGCAGTCGGTTACAGTGCTGGTCCTCGGAGGCGCCGTAATGTCATCGAGGATCTATCTCGAAGATCATTCGCCGTCAGAGGTCTGGACAGGTCTCCTTGCCGGGGTGGCGATAATGGGGGCATCACTTTTTTTTCTGCTCAAGTAAGGCTGCTGCCGCCTTTTCAAATAGTTGCACCGGATCCGGAAGATCCTGTATATAAGGATCATTTTTAATCATGACCTTTTCAGCAAGATGTTCAAGCCTCTCCTGGTTCATCGTGACAAACCCGTAACGTCCGTCAAGATACCGGCCAAGATACTCCTGCTCCGTCTGCCCTGGTGTGGGTATAAGCACTGCGTCTTTGCCGAGTGAGACAAGCTCCATAACTGAAGTATAGCCGGCTCTGGCAATTACAGACGATGCCCGGGAGATAAGGCGGCGCATTTCCGATGTGCCCGGTGCAGTGATGAACTGTATCCGGCGTCCTGCCTGAGCGATGTAGTTCATGGCGGTGGGGGTAAGCACAACCAGGGAAGGTTCACGGAGCGATTCTGCAACTTTTTCAAGCAGCAGCGAGCGCTGTGGTTCCGGTCCGGACAGAATCAGACATACATAATTCTGTGGCATGGGTCTGCCAGAAACAGTATTATATGTGCCGGGTGCAACAGGCTCCCCGGCCTCATCCCCTGTAGTGCAGGGCTGGCCCCTGCCGGCCACGGCAAACCTCGAGAGCGGACCGATGTAAGTGATCGTTTCCGGCAGCTTTCGTCCGTGAGAAAGCCTTCCGGAGAGATTCACCACCCCTGGATAGTCAGGTACAAGGCACAGGTCATACCTTTTGATTATTATCTTATGAAGCCAGGATGCGACCGGCTCCAGCCACCGCAGGAACGCCGGGAATGCTATCGTCACCTGGTGAGTTACATAGACTGAGAAGATATCCCTGTGCCAGAAGCCGAACCTGTTGTCAGAGATGATTACAGAGGGCTGTATATCGTCAGCTAACCGGAGCAGGACGCGGTGGTCCCTGACGGCGGCGGCAACCAGGAGAGGCAGCTGGAAAAAGATGCACACATACTGAGGAAGCCGGCGGGAGTACCTGATTCTGAAGCTTTGTATCTCAACTGTTTTTACTCCGGGCAGTTCATTTAGAACCATGTGCAGCAGAGGCGCGTCAGCGGCAAAGAATATTTCGCACCCTCTCTTTTTCATCTCCGCCGCCAGTGGTATCATCCGGCCGGCATGGCCGAATCCCCAGCTGAGAGGGCTTATCAGGACCTTCATGCCATTCATGGCGGTTACCCCGATACTGAGGTGGGGATGCCCAGGCTGTTGACTCTGCGGGCTATGGCATTAAGCTCATTTACCGGCACTTTCTTAAGCCTGTTGCCCAGAGGGGTGTCACGGTGGATCGTATAGATCATCACCTGTTGCGGTTTCAGTCCTGCCAGGGCGTCAAGCCATGCGGTGATCTCCTCTTCCGTGGTGTTATCCACTGTATGCCCGTCGCATTCACCCCTGACGAAGAGTGTCTGGATGATGAATCTGCCTTCAAAGTCTCTGACAAGTTCACCGAACCTGCTCAGGTCAGCCCTGACATGCGGCTGGTTAATCTGCATGACAGTGCCGGGCAGTGCCGAGTCAAGCTTCAGCATGTTCAGGTCGGCTTTTTTCAGCGCTTCGCGGACACTCTTCCTGTGCAATGTGGATCCGTTGGATAGCACCGAGATACGGGCTTCAGGGAAGAACTCATCGCGGAGGGCGATAGAATCGTCTATTATCCCGGCGAAAGCCGGATGGAGTGTCGGTTCACCGTTCCCGGCGTAGGTGATAACGTCGGGCGCCTCACCCTTTTCCTTCATTTCGGATAGTTTCTTTCTGAGGGCTTCGTAAACCTCACGGCGTGAAGGGAGCTTCTCCTTCACGACCGGTTTGCCGGGTGTCCATCCGCACTCGCAGTAGATGCAATTGTATGAGCACACCTTCCGGTTTACCGGAAGAAGGTTAATCCCGAGGGAGACTCCCAGTCTCCGGCTGCTTACCGGACCGAACACGATGCTGTCAAACAGGAAAGTAGGCATTCAGCAAATTGATAGTTAGAGGCTGTAAATTTACAATAATCTCCGTATCCGGCAGCCTGATTAAATGAAGGCAACCTGCTTAAACAAGTCTGTGTACCCGGCTCTCCGGAAGCAGCCTCATGTTCCGCAGGTCAAAGGGCTCCACCAGCAGCAGGCCGGGTCGCTTGCCGGGTTCGATCGAACCGAGTGTGTCATCCATTTTCATGGCACGGGCACCGTTGATTGTGCCCCACCTGATTATCTCGCCGGCCGGGAGGTGAGGGGCGGCATCCTGGAGAAGCTTTATTTCAGTTATCATACTGAGCCCGCCGGATGATGCAAGACTGTCTGTCCCGATCACAATCCTGTCAGTCACTTCCCTGAGCATGGCGGCAGGCGGCATTTTCCCGGAGATATACATGTTTGACGAAGGGCAGAGACAGAACCACGTATTACCGGTTGAAGCAACTTTCTCAGCTTCGCCGCGGGTGATAACCGTGTTATGAATCAACAGCACGCTGGCCGCCATACCTGAGAGCTCAAGGGCTGTCTCCGAATGACCGTGTGCCATTTTCCGTTCATCGTCCGACTCCAGGAAGTGAACTGAGATTATTGATTCAGGTGTTATATGTTCCCGTATCATCACTGTCAGAGGCCCGGAGACTGAGTAAAGGGAGTGTGGGGTCACCTGCACCCTGAGGCCCCCGTCCTTCATTTTTTCAACAACGTCCAGCGCCATCTTCATACGGGTTTCCGCCACAGCAGGGTCGAGGCCGAAAACCTCGGCGAAGGTGAAGTAGCATATGTTACTGTGTTGTTTTACGGTCAGGGTAATATCCGTATTGGAGATGTCGCCGCAAGCCACTACACCGCTATCAGACATCTCCCTGTCGGCCCGGAGGGCCTGGGTGAGAATGTCATTCTCCGATGCCCCGCGTCTGTTCCGGACAGCTTCGATGAATTCATTCAGGCCGCCTCCGGCGGGAATGAGGCCATGCATATGTGACAGTTCCAGGTGCGAATGGCAATTGACAAAGCCCGGGATGATGACGCCGTTATAGAATTCAGTACCGGCTGTTTCAGTGAGGTTGCCCCCGGTGTCTTCGACACTTTTCACAATGCCGTCGTCAGCGACGGTTATCACGCCTCTTCTGAGCGGTGTTCCGGCTGAAGTGAACAGGTACTGTGCCGATATCCTTCTCACTGTCACTCAGGCTGGGGGTCACCGGAATACACTATGCTTATGTTCACCACACGCGCATGTTTCTCCCATTTACCCGGCTGGTTGTCATGGTTCATGAGCCAGCCGCGGAGGCGTGTGCCGGGGATGCTGTCAAGTGTATGCCGTATCTGTACTTTCCGGAACAGGTCATCCTTCTGGAGAAAGGTTTCCTGCCAGTAGTCGCGCCTCTCTTCTCCGGTGCTGTCAGGGTAGCTGAAGAAGACAGTCACCCGCGGGTTAAGGCTCTGATCATCGGAAAAGAGGCGAATGTCAGCGTTAATCACATATTCACCGGGTTTTTCCACCGGGAGGTCGAACCATACGGGGTCCCTCGGAAAGTCTTCAGGGAAGCTGTAGCTGGTCTTTCCCGGCC
Organism: uncultured Rikenella sp.; assembly: GCA_964635655.1. Lineage (GTDB taxonomy): Bacteria > Bacteroidota > Bacteroidia > Bacteroidales > VadinHA17 > SR-FBR-E99. The sequence goes on from CAZWOC010000001.1 coordinate 126,673, forward strand.
AGAGGTTTTCTTCAATATTATCCACAGAATTTTGTTCAGTCATCACCACTGTCTCCAATTCGAGCAGGTTTCCGGTGACCTTGTCGTATATCTTCGACAGCTTTCTCGGCTTGCCTGTGAAGTAATACCTCATTGTAGCCTCGAACTGTTCGAATGTATAGCCGTGACTCTCGATAACATCTATATAGTTCATGATTGAGTCGCGTGTTGCCCATGTGTCTCTCATTGTATAGAGGTCAATCATGCCGGCAGTGAGGTAGGTGTCAGTGAGTATTTCAGCCAGGTCATCTTCGGGTATTCGCATTTTTCCGGAGGGTTTTCCGGTTTCTGATCCGTCACAGGAAGTGGCGAGGAGCACTGCTGTTACAAGACATATTATTGTTCCCTTCCTCATTTTTTCGCTTTTTCGTTTTCCCTGAGATGCCTTCGTGAAAGATAGTGTACCGGGTACCATGCAGCAGCGTATCCGATTGCCAGTACTGTAGCAGCCACCACGAAGAAGTCGGTCAGCCGCATTCGTACGGGATAGGCGTCAATCAGCAGCGACTCGCCGGCAAGTTTCACTATGCCGAAGTGCTGCTGGGCAGCACAGATTATTAAGCCCAGAAGCAGGCCCAGGATGGTGCCGATGAAAGAGATCATCCATCCCTCGTAGATGAATATTCTTTTGATGAGACGGTTATCAGCACCCAGGCTCTGCAGGATACTTATATCCCGCTCCTTTTCTATTATCAGCATCGTCAGGGACCCTATTATATTGAAGGATGCAATTAAGAGAATGAAGGTAAGAATTACGAAGATGGCCAGCCGTTCGGCTTTCATTACCTTGTAGAATATCTCCTGCTGTTCATAGCGGTTCTGAACAAGGAAGCTGTCACCCATCACATCCCTGATTGCATTCTGAGTCTTTTTCTCATCGGCGCCAGGTTTCATCCTGACTTCAATTGAGCTGACTTCATCTGAATAGTCAAGCAGTTCGCGTGCAAAGTCAAGCGGAAGGAAGATGTACTTCGAATCGAATTCCTGTTCAACCGCGAAGATGCCCGAGAGGAATATGTACTTTCTTGTAAACTCGTTGTCAGGTGTCGCCTTCAGTTTAGCCTTCCTGTCAGGTATGTATATTGCCAGGGGAGAGACGAAGTTAAGCCTCATTCCAAGATAGTTAGCCACCCCGAGCCCTGCAACGGCATAGGGTCGGCCGTTATCGCCCCGGAGGATAAAGCTGCCATCCCACATTGCAGTGTCAAGGTCTGTGACCTCTGCATAATTAAGTGAAACACCCTTTACAGTCGCTATATACTGCTGTTCCTCATACCGGAGCAGGGCATTTTCCTCAAGAGTCAGGGCATAGATTTCAACACCTTCGGTGGAAGCCAATCGGGTGAGCATCAGGCTGTCAGGTGTGAACACTTTCCCGGTGACGGGGGTGATTTTTATCTCGGGGTCAGAAGTGCTGAAGATGCTTTTCACCATATCCTCGAGGCCGTTGAAGACCGAAAGGATTGTGATAAGGGCCAGTGTGCCGACTGTCACCCCGGCCACTGAGATTGCGGAGATCACATTGATTGCGTTCCGCGATTTCTTTGCGAAGAGGTATCTCTTTGCTATGTACAGTGACAGCTTCATCTGACGTTGCGGGCAATTACCAGCAAACCGGTTCCGCTTACGTGCTTAAAGCTGATGTCGGCGAAGTTGAGCGCAAGCACGAAGGGCATAACGGCAAGATAGTATAAAGGAAGTAAAACAAAGAAGAGTTTAGAGGCAGAGAGCATCATGACCGGATATTTCATCGAAAGCCGCCACGCTATGCTGCCAGGTGTGCCGTAGGTATATGAAACCTTTACCTCACCGTATCCTGCCGTACGAAGTTTCTCCGTAATATCATCCGTGCCGTAGCCGTCACGAACATGTTCACCGATGAAAGAGGTGTCACCTTCGCCATGCACATCAGAACCACCCTTGTCTGAAGGGGTTGAAATCACAAGATAACCACCGTCTGACGTCATGTTCAGAAAATTGGAGAAGACAATCCTGTCTTCGGCTATATGTTCCATTACATCGACGCACAGGATGAGATCATGTTTTTTGCCGCTGTTCCATGTAACCAGGTCAGCTTCAACTGCATGCACTCTGTCTGACAGGCCGGTCCTGCTGAAGAAGGCGTTGCAGTCGGCCACCTGTTCACTTTTAATGTCTGCTGCGGTTATCTTCCACGAGGGGTATCGTGAGGCCATCCACCATGCATATTGTCCGAAGCCCATCCCGGCGTCAAGGACGTTTGCTTCGCGCGGCAGCGCAGGACCGAGCCTCCGTAAAGCATTTCTGACATGCCAGGAACGGAGGAGGAGGATATTCAGAAGGGTGTAAAAGAGCTTCCGCAGAAGGGGGTGACGGTTGAAAACCCTCCCCAGGAGCTCCTTGATCGGATCATAGTGCATTGTCCTTATTCCTTGAGCAATTTTGAAATGTTATCGATATAGTCATTGCTGTCGTCGACGAAGAAAGCTATCTCCGGGACGATGCGAAGCTGATTGCGGATCTTCTGGCCAAGCTCATACCTCAGCCTGGGCACGCTGTGGCTGAGGGCGTCAAGGGTGGCTGCTGACCCTTCGGAAGGGAAGATGCTGACCCAGGTCTTTGCAAGTGACAGGTCCGGGCTGACGCGCACCGTGGTGACTGAGATCATTTTTCCGGGGGCAAGTTCGGCTCCGTGATGCATGATGATCTCAGCAAGCTCCTTCTGCACCAGGCGTGCAACTTTCTTCTGCCTTGTCGATTCCATGATTTCCAAATTACCCGGCAAAAATACGAAATAAGTTGGGAGTTGTCGGTTATTGGTTATCGGTTGTCGGTTATCGGTTATCGGTTATCGGTTGTTGGTTATTGGTTATCGGTTGTTGGTTATTGGTTATCGGTTGAGGTGCCGGATCACTTTAGCACACTTTAGTCACTTTAGTTACTCAGAATAGCTATTTTTGCAGCTGGAAATATTTAATTAATGGATACTGTAGTAAGCGGCATACGGTCGACGGGCAATCTGCACCTGGGAAACTACTTCGGGGCATTGAAGAATTTTCTCAGGATGCAGGATGAGAATAACTGTTTTTTCTTTGTGGCAGATTATCATTCACTTACAACCCATCCCCACCCTGATGACATACATGGAAACATCAGGCAGGTGCTGGCTGAATACCTTGCCGCCGGGATTGACCCTGAGAAGGCTACTGTTTATGTGCAGAGCGACGTGCCCGAGGTTACGGAGCTGTACCTGCTTCTTAACATGATTGCGTATGTTGGTGAGCTGGAGCGTACCGCATCATTCAAGGAGAAGATCCGCAAACATCCTGACAACATTAACGCCGGTCTTCTGACATACCCTGTGCTGATGGCTGCAGATATAATAATCCACAGGGCACACAAGGTGCCTGTCGGAAAGGACCAGGAGCAGCATCTCGAGATGACGCGGCGGTTTGCGCGCCGGTTCAACACCATGTACGGGGTTGAATACTTCCCCGAGCCGGATGCATACAACTTCGGGAAACAGCTGATCAAGATTCCCGGGCTTGACGGCACCGGAAAGATGGGCAAGAGCGAGGGTAACGGCATCTTCCTGGCTGACACCCCGGCCGAGATACGCAAGAAGGTGATGAGGGCCGTTACGGATACAGGCCCTGAGAAACCCGGATCTGAACCTTCTGAACCGGTGAAGAATCTCTTCACAATCATGGAAGTGGTTTCGGACCCTTCAACACTTGCGTTTTTCCGTGAACAGCATTCAACCTGCCAGATACGTTACGGCGACCTTAAGAAACAGTTAGCCGAAGACATCATAAAAGTCACTGATCCGATCAGGGTTCGCATCAACGAGATACTGAATGACCCGGGTTACCTGGGCAAGGTTGTTGCTTCAGGCGCCGAAAAGGCAAGGGCCAGCGCCGTCAAAACGATAAGCGAAGTCAGGGAGATTATCGGATACAGGCCATTCATGCATTGACAACCGGGGCGCTATTCATCCGGTTACAACCGGAGCGCTATTCATCCGTCACAACCGGAGTTCTCTTTATGCATTGACAACCGGGGCTCTCTCGAAGGGGGCTGTGGTGTCAAAAAGGTAACGATAGGTAATATGCGTTTTGATTACCCTCGCACCTATCTGGTCAAGAAGATGCATCATCGAGGGGTTGAAATCGCCTATCCAGTTAAATTCCAGCTCTTTATAAGGGAATCGGTCAGACATTGCCAGTTTGGCGAATGACATTATGAGAGCTCCCTCCACCCCTTTTCGCTGGTGTTCCGGAACAATGCCAAAGATCAGTCCGAATGCCTTTGTCAGCTCGTGCTTCACATGCCTGTACCACAGGAATTTCAGGCGTCCGACATGATTCAGCTTGCCGTTGAGGTGTCTGACAATCTGGTTGACTTCGGGAAGCATAATGAAGAAGCAGATAGGTTCGTTGCGGTAGAAGCCGAACCAGAGAAGCTTTTCATCGAGTACAGGCCGGATGCTTTTCAGGATTAATCTTGCATGGCCGGTGCTTATTGTCTTCACTCCAGGGAACCTTGCCCATCCTTTGTTGTAAACGATCATGAAGTTACGTGTTATGTCACGCATTTCACGCATTGTCATGTACCTGAAGGAGTAGTCCGGATTGGCAAAGATTCTTTCTGCCTTTTCTCTGATCACGTTGCCCAGCCGGCTGTCATCGACCGGCATATGGTATGTATACTGTTCGAAATAGTTTCTGAAACCGTATTTCTCGAACAGTTCTTTGTAGTAAGGGGGATTGTAGGGCATGCAATAGTTTGGAGGCAGGAATCCGTCAACGAGCAATCCCCACCAGCGGTCGCGGTCGCCGAAGTTCACCGGTCCTTCCATTGCAGTCATTCCTTTGTCTGCAAGCCAGTTGCGGCATGCGTCAAAGAGCATTGCAGCAGCCTCATGATCATCAATGCATTCAAAAAAGCCCATTCCGCCCACCGGGCCGCCGTGAGTCGATGCTATCTTTTTGCTGTAGAAGGCAGCAACTCTTCCGACTGTTTTTCCGTTGCTGTCGCGAAGGAGCCACCTGGCTGCCTCGCCTGTGCGGAAGAGGTTGTTGGATGACGGATTGAAAACTGATTCAATGTCCCTGAAAAGTGGTTTAACCCAATTAGAGTCTCCCCTGTTTATTGATGCCGGAAGATCATGAAAGTCCCTGATGTCCTTTTTGCTGCTTAGTTCAGCAAGCCTGTACCTGTGGCTCATTCCCCTCTGAATAACCAAATTTTCTGAAAATTAGTCATTCATTTTGGAAATGCAAGCGATGTGCTCCGTGACAGGCGGGTTTTCAGATCCTGATTCTGGCCGACATGATGAAGTTTCTTCCGGGAGCTGTTATTCCGGATGAGTATTGTCTGTACCTGAGGTCGAGGAGGTTTTCCACGCCGGCCGTAAGATCGAGCCTGTTGTTTATGTTGAAGGAGGCCTTGAAATTGAGGGTGAACCAGCCGGGGCACCAGGGGTTACCCTCTTCGTCCTCTGCATAGAGGTATGGTTTGTCTCTCTCACTGGGGGCCATTCTGTCATTTGTTATGCTTCCGTTGTAAATTGCGTAAAGATCTGCCTTTATTACCGACCGTTCAAAGACTATGTGTGTTGCGCCGAAGAGCGGCGGAACGTGCCGCAGGGGTTCCTGTTCATCATCATTTCCGCCGGTGAGGGTGAGTGACGACTTGACCCTCAGGAATGAAGAGGGTCTCAGTTCTGCCTTCAGCTGTGCGCCATATACGATTGCGTAACCTGCATTTACCATTGCGTAGACCTGGCTCTCTTCACCCTGGAACACAAAGGTAGGCTCCCCGTTGAAAAGGAATTCACGGCGCACCATGGCATTGTCAAGGTACGAGTAAAAGAGCGAGGCTCCGGCAAGGAGCATTTTGCCGAACTCCCTCGAGGCGCCAAGGTCGATGTTATAGAGATATTCAGGCTTCAGGTCAGGGTTGGGCACTACCAGAATTCCGGGGGCTGACTCGAACACCTTTCCCAGGTCATCGAGGTTGGGGGCCCTGAAGCCGGTAGATAGATTGAGCGTCAGCTCTGTCCGCCCGTCAGGGCGATAGACGGCTCCTGCAGCCCCGGTCAGTGCTCCGTTGCCTGATTCTATTGAGGTGAACGGGAAGTTGTAATACGAGTTGTCAGCTATTTCCGAGTTGAGGCTGACATAATTGTATCTTGCCCCGGTGCTGACTGTGAACTTGTTGCTGAGATTGAACTTGTACCCGCCGTAAACCGAAATGCTGTTATAAATGTTTTTTCCGTTGGGATACCTTGAGCCGGCAGGCACGGTGACGCCGGTAACAATATTCTTTACGTCAGCGGTGCTGTGTATGTTGTTCCATACATACTCGGCTCCGTAATAGGCAAGATTTTTACCTTTTCCGGTCTTTTTGTCGAAGTCGAGGTTTGCCGACCATATTCCCAGTTTTTCAGTCTGTTCGTTCAGGTCTGTTTTATTGAGGCCCCTGTCGTGGCGGCTCTCGCGGTAGTCCTGCCGGGCTACTGTCAGGCGGGCTTCGTCGAACAAGGCTGACGGCCGGGTGTATCGCATGCCTGTACTGGCCATCATCCAGACCTGGGGCCCGTAATACCAGTCGCCGTACCTCAGATTGCCGTTTTTTACCTGTATGAGCCTGTCATAACGGGGGACGTCGGAGAGGTGAGAATAATGGTGTGCAAGATCTATTTCCATGTATCTGCCGGCCTTGAACCGCAGCTTGTTTGTAGTGTTCAGCTGGCTGTATCCCGAGGCCACCTGTTTGCGGGGGTTGCTGTTGAGCATCACACTGTCACGGTTGCCGAAGCGTGTCTGGTACACATTGCGAAGGTATTCGGGGTGTGACACTGATCCCATTACCAGGTCACCGAAGTCAGACCATGTCACTGATGACAGGAAAGCCACCCGCCTTCCTCCGGCATTGATCCAGGCATGATATGTCTGCTCACTGGCGGCTGATGACCAGCGTGCCAGAGCCTCTGCCTTGAGGAGCAGTGAGTCACCGGTAGAGAAAAGCGCTCTCCGGGTATGGAAATCCATCACACCGCCCAGTGCATCGCTTCCGTACATTGTAGCACCCGGCCCGAAAATGATTTCTGTCCGTTCTATTATATTCGGGTCAATCGATATGACATTCTGAATGTTGCCTTCGCGGTAAATTGCATTGTTCATTCTTACGCCGTCAATATTGATTAGCACCCTGTTGGTTGCAAAACCTCTTATCATCGGGCTGCCGCCACCCAGCTGACTCTTCTGTACGAAGACGTCACCCATGGATATAAGGTCAGCAGCTGTCTGCGGATTCATCAGTTTCACTGCAGGAAGCGCCACGACGTTGATATGATTCGGGACCTCTTCCGATTTCTGTTCCCATCGGTTTGCCGAAACTATGAACTCCTCCACCTCGAATGTCTTTGTCTCCAGTTTCACGATCCATCCGGCTGCCTTCAGCTCCGCGAGTGTGAATTCAACTCTTTCATAAGAAAAATGCTGGAAACAGACATTCTGTTCCCCGGTAAATCCGGAGAGGCTCACCTTTCCGGAGGGGTTTGTATAGCCGAATTGTGTTCTCGCCTCATTGTAGACAGCGACGTCTGATACGGGCTTGCCATCGTCGGCGCTGAGCACTGTCACAGTCTGTGCGCCCAGATTCAGCATCGGGAGAAGAAATAACAGAATAACGGAGATCTTTTTCATAGGAAGAAATGTTCTTGTCGTGTGCATTCGCACAAAAAGCGTTCCATTCATATACAGGGAGAATATGTTTCCCGGCATAACTCCGGTGTCTCGTCAAACTCTTTGCAAGAGCAAATTAATATTTTATATTTTTGGTGTCATATACCTAAAAGGTTAATTGTGCGGAAGAGGACGGGCATTATAGTGGTAGTGCTTCTTGCCACGGTGCTGGCTGTAGCGGCTTTTTTTATCCGCAGGGAGAAACAGGTTATTGTCATCGATCCCTGGGAAGCTGTGCCTGCCGATGCTTTTCTTATTGTGGAGACCGGTGATTTTCCTGAGCTTCTTACCAGGATAACCGATCCGGCAGGCATACTGTCTGATCTGTCAGGGATGCAATGGGCTGCAGCGCTGGTGCGTTCGGCTTCGGCTGTTGACAGCGTTACGGGCGGAAGAGAGGTGCGGGAGCTTATCAGCAACCGCAAGATGCTTGTCTCGTTTCATTCCGATGGGCAGGGGCCTGCCGTACCACTGGCGGTGATGACCACCGGGCCGGCGTTCACGGTCCGGAAGCTGACGTCGCTATGCAGCCAGGCCGGGGCGGCGGTGACCGACAAACGTGACCTGGGGGGTACGCGTACAATCACAGTTACATTCAGCAGAGGGAGCAGAAAGACCACGGTATACATTGCCCTTACCTCGGGAATCATAATAATTTCTCCCACGGAGAGCCTGCTCACGGCAGCCCTTGACAACAGGAGCGCCGGGTCTGACATTCGCCACCAGCAGGGTTTTTCCAGGGTTGTCAGTGCAGCCGGAAAGGATTCGGATAACCTGTTCGTCCTTTTCAGAAATCTGCCGTCTTTTCTGAAATCGTTCGTCGATCCGGAAGATATTTCGGGTATTGCATCCCTGGCTATCGCCGGCGGAGGTGATCTCACCACTGCTGAGGACGGGCTTTTCATCAGCGGATTTCTCACAACCGCCGGAGCCGGCACCGGTGCGGACCGTATGAAGGACGTTGTTCCGGCTGAATGCGGTGTGCATGAGATCCTCCCTCGCAACACATACAGCTACAGTACAGTGATGCGGCGTGCGTCGCTCACCGGGGAAACAGCAGCAGACCCGGCCTCGATCAACGCCACTGACCTGGCCCTGATCCTGAGCCCCTATACCGGCACAGAGGTGACAGATGCTCTGATTGCTTCAGGAGAGGGTACCGGCAGATTACGTCTCTTCAGGATGACTGATCCACGGTCGGCAGAAGAGGTGCTCAGACAGCGGCTTACTGCCAAATACAGGACAATGGGGCTGAGGGAAAGTCATTTTATCGCGTCAGCCGTCGATGCAGAGGGCCGGCAGGAGGTGATTTACCGCATGCCTTTCACAGGAGTGGCCTCAATCATGGCAGGAGCTGATAAGAGCCGGGCCGGTGACGGATGGATAACATTTGCAAGGTCATACATGATATTCTCAGACTCACCTGAAGCCCTTTCCACATTGCTCAGAGAGTCAGACAGCGAGAATACGCTGATCAATGATCCGGGCTTCCGGGAGACGGAGAAAAGCATGCCCACGAAGAGCTCATTCCTCTTCTGGTCTTCGGGAAGGGTGCTGAAATCACTGATTTCCGGCTATCTGACTCCGGCAGCCGCAGCCACACTGACTGACAATGCGCTGTCAGGGGTCAGCGGGGTGGGAGTGAGCCTTACACCCAGCAATGACATGATCTATACAAGTCTCACTGTCAGGTATGCAACCGGCGGAGAGCACACAGCAGTTGCCACCGGTACCGCCGCTGTAACCGGTGATATAACATCCCTTCCGGGAGTATCAGCGGATAACGATTCATCAGCACTGAAACAGCTCTGGAAGGTGAAACTTGATGCCGAACCGGCAATAAAACCGTTCTTTTTCACAAACCATAACACAGGCGCGACCGAGGTTTTCATCCAGGACCGGAACAACAACATCTACCTTATCAGTCCGTCAGGGAAGATCCTGTGGAAAGCCACAATAAGAGAAAAAATATCCGGTGACATCTTCATGATCGATTACTACAAAAACGGCAAGCTGCAGCTGCTTTTTACAGGGCGTGAATATATCCACCTGATCGACCGGAACGGAAACTATGTTGACAAATACCCGGTCAGGATGAGATCACCGGCATCCGGCACCCTGTCTGTTTTCGACTATGAAAACAACAAGGACTACAGACTCTTCATTGCAGGAGATGACCGTGTTATATATGCCTATGACCGTTCTGGAATGCCCGTAAAGGGTTGGAACCTCTTCACGACACGTGGAAAGGTGACCGGTCCGGTATCGTTTTTCAGGGCAAGGGGCAAGGATTACCTTTTTGTTGCCGATGACCAGGCGGTCTATGTGCTTGACCGTACAGGCAACATAAGGGTAGCTCACCAGGAGCCGCTTGTCAGGGCGCCGGGGTCAACTGCCAGGCTCACTGCCGGCAACGAGCCTGCAATCATCTTCTCCGCCCCCGACGGATCAACTGTCAGGCTGTTGTTCGACGGTACTGTTAAGAGAGACGTACTCCAGGGGATCACCGCCACACACCGTTCCGATTTCGCTGATGTCGACGGTGACAACACTACTGACCGCCTTTATCTCGACAAGGGAGTTCTGCAGGCATTTGACGGCAGCGGCAGGGAAATATGGCATTACAGCGCCGGAAGCGGTGAGCTGGCAGGCCCCTTTATCTTTTCTGCCGGAACCGGGGAACGACGCACGGCCGTTTACGATCCGGGAAGAGAATTGCTTCACCTTGTGGGACGCAACGGCACATCCGTGACAGGGTTCCCGCGTCATTCAGGGCCATGGTTCAATATCGGAAGGGTGACAAATAAAAGCACCTGGAATCTCATAACAGGAGAAAACGGTTCTTATCTCTGTAATTACGAATTGAATTAGGATTTTAAATACCCCAAACATATGAAAAGGATAATTCTGGCACTGATCATGCTTCTGTCAGCAGTCACTGCCGGCCATTCACAGAACAGCCAGGTTCTTTACTTCATGAACCTGCCCCAGGCAACAACACTTAACCCGGCGCTTAAACCGACAGGACGGTTTTACCTTGGATTACCCGGATTATCAGATATTTCTGTAAGAGTTGACAACAACTTCCTGAGTCTGTCAGACCTCTTCGCCAACGGTGTCATTTCGGACTCCACCTTAACTTTCGCGGAAAGGGGCCCATGGATGGACGAGTTCCTGTCCGGACTGGGTAACAACAACTCGCTGGAACCTCAGGTCGGCGTCAAGCTGTTCGGTCTCGCCTTTACTGTGAAGGACAATCTCAGGTTCAGCCTTGACGCAAACGTACGTGCGGAGGCCGACATTGTTTTCCCGGGTGATCTCCTGAGGCTGGGTCTGGCCGGTAACAGTGATTTCATCGGGAAAACAATAGACCTTTCGTCATTGAGGACAGACCTGATGGTCTACCAGGAGATAGGCCTGGGAGTGTCAGGAAATGTCACAGATAAACTCAGGATAGGTGGCAGGATAAAGGTTCTTTCGGGTGTTGCCTCGGCATATATGAAAAACAACCGCACCCTGCTGACTGTCAATGAAGATTTTACACAGACCGCAGATGCTGATATCTCATTGAATATGAGCGCCCCGGTGTTATTCACGACTGAGAGTGACGGTTCAATCCACGGAGCAGAGTTTGATAAGGCCAGGTTCGAAGATCCGGATAACCTGGTTTCTTACCTTGCAGATTTTGCAAACCCGGGCGCAGGCATCGACCTGGGCGCGGAATACAGATTCAGTGAAAAGCTTGCCATATCGGCAGCAGTAAATGATCTCGGTTTCATAAAATGGAAGAGAGATCTTTCGCAGCTTACTATAAACTCAACTTTCCAGTTAAACGGGTTGACAATGCAGGACGTATATGATGAAAGTGTGGATTTTGATGAGCTGCTCAACTGGACCTTCGACAGCATCCAGACTGTGCTGGAGCTTGAAGAGATGCCGCAGGAGTATACTACATACCTGCCGGCAAAAGTGGTTGCAGCCTTCAGCTATACACCCGTCAGGTGCTTTACACTCGGATTGCTTTCGCAGACCCGTTTTGAGGGGCAGCAGGCACACCAGTCGCTGACACTCTCGGGTAATCTTGGGTTCGGCAATATTTTTTCCACCACGGTGGCATACACGGCGGCCAACAGGTGTTATGACAACCTGGGCTTCGGGATGGCGCTCAGGGGAGGATTCTTTCAGTTCTTTGTCCTTGTCGATAATATACCTCTCAAATACTCAAGCCTGACAAGCGGGGAGCAGACTCTCAGGCTGCCGGAACAGATAAATACTGTTCATGCACGGCTGGGTGTCAACCTTCTGTTCGGGAACAGGGAGAAGGAATAAATTCTTCCTGCGATGTAAAGCGGATTATTTTGAGGAATCCTTGAGTTGTCTTGCCAGGGCGTTGGCAAAGACAAAATCATTCAGTTTGCTGCAGTCTGACTTCAGGATATCGTTTTTATTGCCCTCCCAGCATTTTTCGCCTTCCTCGATGAAGATAATCTTTTCACCGTTCTCCATAACGGAGTTCATGTCATGAGTATTGACAATTGTGGTCATGTTAAGTTCCACGGTGATCTCATGGATCAGCTCGTCAATTACTATTGAAGTTTTAGGATCGAGGCCGGAGTTCGGTTCGTCACAAAAGAGGAACCTGGGTTTGAGGGCTATTGCGCGGGCTATTGCAACCCTTTTCTTCATTCCGCCTGACAGCTCGGACGGAAACAGGCGGTTCGAGTTTTCGATATTGACACGGTCGAGGCAGAAGTTGACCCGTTCAAGTTTTTCTTCATATGACATTCCGGTAAACATATCGAGCGGGAACCTGACATTCTCCTCGACAGTCATGGAGTCGAAGAGGGCGCTGCCCTGGAAGAGCATCCCCATCTGCTTTCTCAGTTCCTTCCGCCCGCGGAAGTCAAGTTTTGTAAAAGGAACATCGTTGTAATATACTTCTCCTGCATCAACATTGAGGAGGCCGACAAGGCATTTCAGAAAAACAGTCTTTCCTGATCCGCTTTTTCCTATTATCAGGTTGGTTTTTCCCGGTTCGAAGACGGCGGATATGTCTGACAGAACCTGGCGGCCGCCGAAAGTCTTGGAGATATTTACCGCCCTTATCATGAGAGAAGCAGTTGAGTAAGGATGACGTTGAAAAGAAGTATTGTCACGCTGCTGTAAACTACGGCCTTTGTGCTTGCACGTCCCACCTCGAGCGATCCTCCTTCGACATTGTATCCCTGGTAAGCCGATATTGTCGTTATAATAAAAGCGAAGATTACTGTTTTTATCAGGGCGTATGTTATATAGTAAGGGATAAAGGCGTACTGTATGCCGTATATAAAATCCTGTGAAGTGATGACGCCGGCGCTTGTTCCTACAATCCAGCCCCCCATGATTCCGGTGATGATGCTGATAAGTGTGAGAAAGGGGTTGAAAAGAACGGCGGCGACTACCTTCGGAAGGATTATGTAAGAGGCGGAGTTTACTCCCATAAGCTCAAGGGCGTCAATTTGTTCCGTCACTCTCATAGTGCCTATTTCGGATGCTATATTTGAACCAACCTTCCCGGCAAGTATCAGGGCAACGATTGTTGAGGAGAACTCGAGCAATATAGAGTCCCTGGCGCCGAGACCGATGAGGTAGGTAGGGTAGATAGGATTCTCGGTATTGTATGCTGTCTGCAGGGTAATTACTGCCCCCATGAAGAAAGAGACGATTGTGACGATGCCTATCGACCTGAGACCCAGGCTCACCAGCTCCTTCATTGTCTGACGGTAGTATATAGAGTGTTTCTCGGGTCTGGCGAACACCCTGCCGAGCAAGATACAATAAGAGCCTAATCCTGAGAGGAACCTGAACATATTAATCAGTTGACGTTCCAAATTTAACAATTATTCGCTGTACACGATTCAATGCCGGTTTTCCTGTCAGGTTTTTATATATTTGTACTAATCCATATCCGTTAAGCACAATCATGAAAAACCGCTATTTACTGATCATGGCCGGTGGTGTCGGAAGCCGCTTCTGGCCTTTGAGCAGGAGGGAGAAGTCAAAGCAGTTCCTGGATATACTCGGGACTGGAGAGACCCTGATCCAGATGACTTACCGCCGTTTCAGAAATATATGTCCGCAGGAAAACATTTATGTTGTTACCAACGAGGACAGCAGTGATATTGTGGTCAGCCAGCTTGGGATAGATCCTGATCATGTTCTTGCGGAGCCTTTGAGACGCAACACCGCCCCCTGCATAGCTTACGGGATTTTTCGCATCCTGGCCGAGAATCCTGATGCAGTGATTGCAGTTGCTCCTTCGGATCACCTCATAACCAGGGAGGACGAGTTCAGGATTGTAATGGATGAAGCCTACAGGTTCGCCTCGGAACATGATGCCCTGCTGACCCTCGGCATAAGGCCTGACAGGCCTGAGACAGGGTACGGTTACATCCAGGCCAACACCATGCAACCGGTCAGCGGATATGCAGACCTGCACAAGGTCAAGGCGTTCACCGAGAAACCGGAGCTTGCAATGGCTAAACTTTTCCTCGAGAGTGGCGATTTTTTCTGGAACAGTGGTATTTTCATCTGGAAGGCTTCGGTTATCCTTGAGTCGTATAACAGGCATCTCCCGGACATCTTTCACACTTTCAACGAGGGGAGGGATCTCTTCAGCACCCAGGCCGAAAAGGATTTTATAATCAGGGCTTATGCCCAGTGCAGCAGCATCTCGGTTGATTACGGGATTATGGAGAAGGCTGACAACGTGTATGTGATATGCACTGACCTGGGATGGTCTGATCTCGGCACCTGGAGCTCACTGTACCTTCACTCCGAACATGACAGGAATGATAATGCAGTGCTGGACTCGAAGGCATTCACCTACAATTCCGAGGGAAACATCATCAGCCTTCCTGCCGGCAAGGTGGCGGTTGTACAGGGGCTTGACGACTATATAATTATAGACAGCGGTGACGTTCTTCTGATAGTTTCACGTGAGCAGGAACAGAATATCAAATTGTATCTTGATGATGTCGGCCGTGAGGCCGGGGAGAAGTACCTGTAAAAATAAAGAGAGAGGCTGTGCGCCTCTCTCCCTGTTTAAGTCAGATCCTGAGATCTGTTAGTATTCCCAGAGATCCTGTTCGAAATTGAAGATCTCGTTCTTGATCCTTTCCGCCTCGAATATTTGTGAAGGGCCCATCTTGTACTGGTTGATTGACCTGTCGTCATAGACGTTTGACTCGGCAACAATGTATCCGTTGAACCTGCGCTGGAGCATCAGATCCTCAAACGATATGCGCTGAGCATCATTGAATGAGTTAAACGCTTCGCTCTGTGCAAGTGCCTGTCTTACATCCTCATACCTGATCCAGAAGAGACGTCTCTTGACAAGCCTGGCGGTGATGGGGTCATAACCCATATAGATGGGACATATGCCAATAATCCGGACATCGAGTTTTGAGTGTTTCTTGTCAAAGAACCACTCTTCAAGCAGCATCAGTTGCTTGATATCTGCCGGGTTCTCCATGTTTGTCACTGTGGAGTCATGTTCCATACCGTCGGCTCCGACAACTGCTATTGTAAGAGTATCGCGGTTCATCTTGGCAGCGATATCATTGTAGGTTGTTGGTACTGACATGGCATCACCGTCAGTTACCGACACGTTTCCGGAAAGGATCTCGTTGAGGAGGATACCTGAAAAGTTCATCCTTCCGTCAGACATCTCTGATGTGAACCTGGTTTTGGCTGCATCATACTTCAACGAAGGGTAGTAGAGGTTCAGGTTCATCTTTTCCCTCAGGTCGATTATCCTGTATAGTCTTTTTGACCAGATCACGTCTGACTCATTCAGGTAAGTATAGTTTACCTTCTGGTTATCGGGCATCTGTTTTGTGTAGATGTCGCCGAACGACTGGGCCATTGCGCCTGTACAGATCAGGAGGCCTGCGAGGCCTGCCAGAATTGTCCTGTTCATGGTTTGTATCTTCTGTTGTTAGTTAATCTTAAGAATGATCGGGTTGAGGTCCCTGGTTCTGCCGTCGGGGCCAACTGCCTTGATCTTTTCAATTATAAGTTTCTGTCCGGCGCGCAGGTTGGATATAAGTCCCTTCTGTTTGTCGGTAAGCCTGTTGTTGTTTGATTCAGCGGTGATCTCAAAGCCTTTGTCGTTGACAGAGACGGTGAAGCCGGTAACAGTATATGTAAGATCGAACTCGAAGTTCTCCAGTACAGCGGTTACCACCTGCTGGGCGGAAGCCACGCTCTTGAGCACGGTACCTTCCTTCATGTTGGCGAATCTTGCCTCAGGGTCAGGCAGACGTCTTACCCTGAATTCCACGGGCGGGAATGTCTGCACTTTGCCATCTATGTTGGCTGAGACAATGATTTCAGCGTTCTGTCCGACAGTACGTGGCTGTGCAACATATTCACCCCGGTACTCCTTGTATTTACCCTTCTTTATGTCACCGTTTGTCATTCGCACTGTAAGCTTGTCTGATCCTACGCCCGGGACTGAAATGTCAAGCGGGTTCTGAATACCCTGGTAAAGGACGTTCATTGCGGTGGGAGAGACTACCACGTTGGGCATGCCTACAGAATATTTCTGGTCGAACTTGAATGTACGGACGCTTCCGTCCGGGGCTTTCATCCTTATGACGCCACCCCATGACTTTTCACCTACTGAACCTGCCTTTACGCTATAGACACCTCTTCCTGAATCATCAATGGGAAGTTTTGTGGCCTGGCTTGAAGGTTCGTATAACGGGGTTCCGTCAGGATTTTTGCTGGTTGTATAGGGGCCTACAAAGATCTCGAGATCCTGTGTGGAGTCAGTGGCAGCTACGAAAACACGTGCATCATAGGTATTGCCCTGCATCACGTACGAGGTGTTTGTAGTGACTGTCGGGACGATAGAGTTGAACCTGAATGCTCCGGCGTCAATCTGGGTATAGAGGAAGTTGAGAGCGTCCGTCTCGGTGTTCCGGACGTCAACCTGCATCTTTGAAAGGATAGTAATAACAGCCACCAGTGGGAGTGTCTGGAAGTTTGCGTTCACCCAGTTTTCCTTTCCTGTCTTTTCAAGGTTCTCGGGATCGTCGGTATTGAGTATATCGAGGATTGACTGTTCAGCTGAAGGATCCTTACCTTCGAGGGTCTCAACAAGATACTCACGGTAGTCTTCGATCAGCGCCTTAAGGTCATTGCCTTTGCCGTCCTGGTTTGCGCCAATAAGTATTTCCGAAGGGATATTGTTTTCGTCTATCCTTTTTACCTTGGTGACATCTATCTGGCCGTCAGGAAGAAGGGCCTCTGACTCCGGGCCTTCAGCGGTTGTTATGATCTCAAGCTTAAGATCCTGGATATAGTTATAGAGTTCATCGGCACGCCCCTTAACTTCATAGGCCTTTGTCTTCCAGGCTCCCGCCTTTTCCGGATTCTCAGCCGCTGCCGCATCAAAAGCTGCATAGGTAATGTCATTCTTTTTGATGTAGTTCGCGGTGGTCTTGGTAAGGCTCAGGTCAACCTTCTTGAAAGCCTCGACCGCCTCCTTCGAAACGTTAAGAGCAAGCATTGCTGTCAGGATGAGGTACATCATCCCGATCATCTTTTGCCGCGGGGTTTCTTTTCCCTTAGACATTTGCGGATAGTTTAGATGTTAGCGTATAAATTGATGAACTCAACATTACTTCACATTCATGGCAGCAAGCATGTTGCCATATACATTATTGAGAGAACTGAGATTCTCATTCAGTCTGGCCACCTGTTCACGATATTTCTTCGTGTCGTCGGCTGAGCCTGTAAGGTCTTTCATAAGGCCTTCCATTCCCTTATAGATTGTTTCAGTACTCTTCACGTGATCGTTGGTGCCACGCAGTTGCAGTTCATATGCTGCATTGAGAGCAGAAAGGTTCTTGTTGAGAGCTTCGAGCTTCTCATGGTATGATTTGCCGCCTGTCTCGATGGTCTTTGACGATTCTCCGATAGCCTGGTAAACACTGCTTGTGTCAGTCATTGACCTTGCAGTCTGTTTCACCGACTCGGAGAGGCCCATAAGTGACTCGTTGGCCTTTTTGATAGTGCTGGCATACTCGTTGGTTGTAGCTGTCAGGTCACCCATCGCATTGAAGTTCTTTGTGGTTTCGGTGAGTTTCTTCAGTCCCTGGCTGAGACTGTCGAAGACAGCG
Organism: uncultured Rikenella sp.; assembly: GCA_964635655.1. Classification (GTDB taxonomy): domain Bacteria; phylum Bacteroidota; class Bacteroidia; order Bacteroidales; family VadinHA17; genus SR-FBR-E99. The sequence continues at coordinate 144,611 of CAZWOC010000001.1, forward strand.
GGTGTAATCCCTGCGTCGGCAAGCATCTTGTCGAACTGTGAGAGACCTGCACCGCCACCGTAGCCACCGCCACCGCCGCCAACTGCTGCAAAGCCTATTTCCTCACCCGAGTAATTCGGGTCAAGCTGAGGGTATACGAGTTTCCAGTCAGGTTCCTCTTTCAGAGGCTCGAACGCCGAGAAGAAGAAGATGATGGCTTCTGTTATAAGACCGACAGAGAGGAGCAATCCGGCATACGGATAGTGCTGAATCTTGAAGAGAGCGCCGATGATTACGACTGAGGCACCCCAGCCGTAAAGTTTTGCCATAAAAGCTTTCCACCTACTTGTGTGAACTAATTCCGAGAGGCCCATTATTGTGTTTTTTAAAGTTAGACAGTTCTAGTTATTTACTCCGATATAAGTTCTGACATTCCGGAACCCGACGAATGATTTTGTTGAGTCCTGGTATTCGTAATCCCTTGATGATGTCTGCATGAAGTATGCTATATCCTTCCAGGAGCCACCCCTGATGACTTTGCGTTTAAGAACGGCCGGATCCTCCGGGCGGGCGTTGTATTCATAGTCGGGGTTAAGGTCATGTGTAAAGACGTATGATGAAGGGTGATAGGCATTTGAGGTCCATTCAGCCACGTTTCCGGCCATATCGAACAGGCCGTATTCGTTTGGTTCGAAGGATGCCACCTTGATTGTATAAACGGCTCCGTCGTCGATGTAGTTACCGCGCAGGGGTTTGAAGTTTGCAAGGAAGCAGCCCTGGTAGTTGCGTGTGTACGGGCCGCCCCACGGATACATCGAGAGGTCGAGGCCACCGCGTGCTGCATATTCCCATTCAGTCTCCAGCGGGAGGCGGTAGTTGTGAACATCAGCGATGCCCTGGGCACGCAGGTGCTCATTCATGAAGTTTGTACGCCATACGCTGAATGCACGGGCCTGAATCCATGATACACCAACAACAGGATAGTCATCATAACCCGGGTGCCAGAAATAAAGTGTGGCCCATGGTTCATTGAATGAATAGGTGAAGTCTCTTATCCATGCAAGAGTATCAGGATAGATATTGACCACGTGATGCATTATAAATGAAGAGCGGTCTTTCACTTCCGTCGTGTTGCCCTCAAGGTCGGTCACGGTACCTTCGTACTTCTGGTCCTTGTAGTTATACCTGGCTTTGGCTGCCTGCTTGTAATCGACCCAGAAATATGAGTAGTTCAGAAGCCGTGTATCCCACTGCTTGTTGCCGTTGAATCTTTCCTCGGGAGGATAATACATGCCTTCCATAACGGCCTGTACGTTCTCGTCTTCAAGGTCAATCTCCTCTTCCCAGTTCAGTACGTTGGGTTCCATGACATTACCTTCCTCGTCGGTTCTGAAGAATTCGTAGCCGTCTATGCCTTCCTCTCCGAGTCTTGTACGGAGAATGGAGTCACGCACCCAATAAGTGAACTGACGATATTTATTGTTTGTGATCTCTGTCTGGTCCATCCAGAATGCTTCAACCGTGACTGTCTTGGAGAGGCTGTTCATTGCGCGCAGAGGATCCTGGTCACTCGGTCCCTGTATAAAGGAACCGGCCGGAATGAATGCCATTTCAAACGGCTCCGGCTCATAGAATTTCTTCCTTCCCTGAACGCCTGTCAACTCGCCTGATTCATAAGAGCCACAGCTGCTTAAAATCATTATCAACGCAAGAGCTAAAAGGGTTACCTTTTTCATATACTCATTAATTTAAATATGCAAGTAATTTTATTTTTGCCTGTCCATTACAGGAAACGGATACTCTTGTACCGGGTAACACTCTTCCCGAGGCCGATGTCAAAGCTGTAAGAGACCATGAACTCGTGTGAGCCGCTGGTTCCTTTTCTGATCTCCGATATCGGGAAGTCATATCCATATCCAATTTTCAGACCGTTGTACAATTCTATTCCTGCGAATCCTGTGATTGCGTCACTTATCCTGTAAGAAACGCCACCCCATATCTTTTTATTGTATCTAACCATTGCGGTGGCTAAATATTGTGTTGCAGCCCCGTCATTTACGATAAAAACAGAGGGAATAAGCTCAAAGGCAGGATTGGGGAGCTGCAGGAAATAACCGGCGGTGAGGTAATATTCGCGACTAACGTAAGTAGCTGTTTCCGAATACTTTATCTTGGGCTGATTCAGGTGTGTGACTGAGATGCCCGCATAGTAATTAATTCCCTGGTAATATACTCCGGCGGAAATATCAAGAGCAATAAAAGATTCATTATTCTCCGGAATCAGCGGGTCACCGGTGGGAGGTGTATGGCCGGGGCCTGAGGGGATAAACCATTCCGGTTTGATTGTTTTGTTGAGCATGCCGGCGCTGAAACCTGCTCCGAGGGTACCTGTACCCAGGGAAAAGAGAGCAGCATACGAGAGGCTGATGTCGATGTCATTGCTGAAGCCGTATTTATCAGCCTCGACAAGGAGGCCGGCGCCGCTGCGTAATCCGAAAAGGGTGAAGGGGGCGTTGATGTTGAAGAGCGTTGTTGAGGGTGCCCCGGGGAACCCGACCCACTGCTGGCGGGTAAGAGCTGTGGCTGTGATCATCCCTGACATGCCCGAATACCCCGGATTATAGGTCTGGGTATTGAACATGTAATGGCTGAATACCGGGTCCTGCTGGCCGGAGACAATGCCAGCCGGTATCAGCAATGCGAGGATGATTATCCGGGTTTTCTTCATTTTCAGGGTGTGCCTGTAAGCCCTTACATATAACGGGTAAAATAAATAAAAAAATATACATGCCACAAAATTGAGGCCAAAAATCAGTGACCGTGTCTGAGAAGTCCGCGTGTCCACCTTACCGGTACCTGGTCACGGTTGGCCATAAGGTAGTCTTCGTACGAACAGGCAAGGTACTGTGTTTCACCGGCAGGATTGCGGATTTCCATCCACCAGCGGTCAGTAATTGTGCTCTTGATGAAGATTGCCGGGGTATCAAGGTCGCTGAGTGTCACGTGATAACGTGTGAATCTGCTGTTTGACTGGTCACCGAGAAATGAGACTTCGAACTGTTTTTGAGAGAAACCCTCGAGGAAGAACCAGATCAGCTGGGCTGCCAGGTTGGATGTCTGTGTTCTGTTGTCAAGGGTGGGGTTTACCTCTGTCACGAAGAAGACCTTAAGGTTATCTGAGAGGCCGGCATATCTTGAGAGGAGGCATATCTCCTCACCGTAGAAACCGTTGGCTGACGGCAGGAATGTTCCCGGGGCGTCAGACTGGCGTACCGATCCTATGTCGAACACTGTTGCTGAGGCGTCACGGAAGAGGGGCTCGGTTTCATGTACGGCAGCGCGCACCTCTCCGATTCGCATCATGTCGTAATGCCGGCGGTTGAACCTGTTCACAACCTGCTGGTCAGTGAGGTATGTCTGGTGGCCTATGGCTGAAAGGTGAGAGAGCCTGCTTCCGCTCCGGTAGATCAGGTCATTCATCCAGTTGAGTGAGTCCGGCTGTCTCTTTTCGGCAGTGAAGTCCAGGCGGGAATCTACCGAGACGAGTGACCATTTTTGTTTGCCTGCAGAGAGCGCCCGGTCGATTGCAGGCATCAGTGCACTGGTGCCTCCCATTATAACAGGGACAATATCTTTCGACAGCAGCTGAAGCAGCACGTCACGCAATCCTGCAATTGTGTCATCAAAAGATGCACCGGGCCTGAAGTTTCCCAGGTCAATAATCTTCAGTCTTCCCGGCAGCCGCGAGAAGGAATAGAGATCCTTCCTGATTGCGTCAGGGGCTGAAGCAGCTCCCGTGTTTGCCGATGAACGGTCATCGGGAACACCGAGAATTGCCACCGAAAATCCGTCAAGCTCACCAACAGGCTCGTTCCCGGTGTTGACAACCACATTGTGCGGGAAGGCCGCAGATCCCTTAAGTGGTTCCAGCCCGGGTTTGTCGAGGCATACGGGGTCAATATACTGGTTCAGGTCTATCATATAATATCAGGTCACTTTTTCTTCTTGCCCCGTGTGCTTTTTGTTTTACCCCCTTTTTCAATTATTGAAAGGCACTCATCCCTTGTGAGCTTCTGAGGGTCGGTACCCTTAGGTATCCGGTAATTGGTTTTGTCATGCATTATATATGGTCCGTACCTGCCATTGAGCACCTTGATGTCGTCGAAGTCGATGATCATCTTCTGTTTCTCGCCCTCGCGCTTTTCCCTTATAAGTTCCGCTGCCCTCTCTTCGGTGATTGTATACGGATCATCGACGCCTCTTTTCAGGGAATAGAATTTGCCGGCGTGTTTTACATACGGTCCGAATTTGCCCACACCCACTGTCATCTCGCTCTCTTCGAAGGTTCCCACGGAGCGCGGCAGCGCGAAGAGGGCGAGGGCTTCTTCGAGGGTAATTGTCTCCAGCAGTTGGTCACGTCTGAGGTTTGCAAACCGCGGTTTCTTTTCCTCGGAGGCCTCCCCCAGCTGAACAACGGGGCCGAAACGGCTCATCTTCACCGATACGGGAAGCCCTGTTGCCGGGTCATTCCCCAGCTGACGTGCACCGGTCATCCTTGCGCGTGTCGACAGTGAATCATCAACAGTCTTCCGGAACGGACCGTAGAATGTTGAAATCATCTTCTCCCACTTCATGTCTCCGGCAGCAATCTCGTCAAATTCCTTTTCGACACCGGCGGTGAAGTTATAGTCAAGTATGTCAGGGAAGTTGGCAATGAGGAAATCATTCACTATCATCCCTATGTCCTTCGGGAAGAGCTTGGACTTCTCCTTTCCGGCTATCTCTGTTTTCTCGCTCCTTGTAATCTTCCCCTTTGAAAGGGTCAGCTGAGCCAGTATGCGTTTTTCACCGGGTCTGTCTTCGCGGGCCACATAGCCACGCGACTGGATAGTGGATATAATAGGTGCATAAGTTGAAGGTCTTCCTATCCCCAGTTCTTCAAGCTTCTTAACAAGGCTGGCTTCAGTATAGCGCGGAGGGGGTGATGTGAAGCGCTGGAGAGCCGTGATGTTGTCAGGAGTAAGGCCCATCCCCTTGTCAACGCGTGGGAGGATGGCCTTTTCATCATCTGCAGCATTATCATATGACTCGGTGTAGACCTTCAGGAATCCGTCAAAGAGAATCATCTCGCCGGTGGCTGTGAAATTGACCGTGGAAGCTGACATACCAATTGTAATAGTAGTCTTTTCCACCCTGGCATCCGCCATCTGGGAGGCAATAGCCCTTCTCCAGATGAGTTCGTAGAGCCTCTTCTCGTTGTTGCTGCCTGTTGTGTCCTTCCTGTCGAAATAGGTAGGCCTGATGGCTTCATGTGCTTCCTGGGCGCCGCGTGAATGAGTCTTGAACTGGCGGGTTTTTGAGTATTCCGGGCCGTACTCACTGCTGATCACATCCCTGGCGGTGTTGAGAGCCAGGGAGGAGAGGTTTGTCGAGTCGGTCCTCATGTATGTGATCTTTCCTGCCTCGTAAAGCTTCTGTGCCACTGACATTGTCTGTGCAACGGAGAAGCCGAGCTTGCGGTAGGCCTCCTGCTGAAGGGTGGAGGTTGTGAATGGTGGTGCCGGTGACCGGGTGCCGGGCTTTACAACTATATTTTCCACAGTGAAGGAAGAACCGCTGCACTTATCCAGGAAAGCTCCTGCTTCTGCCTCTGTGGCAAACTTCTTCTGGCATTCAGCCTTGAGGAGTACGTCACTCCCTTCACTGTTGCTGCCGCTGAATGAGCCTGTGACCCTGAAGGCGGAGTCGGCCACGAAAGAAATTATCTCCCGTTCACGGTCGACAAGCAGACGAACAGCAACTGACTGTACCCTTCCTGCCGAGAGAGAGGGCTGTACCTTCTTCCATAGTACAGGTGAGAGTTCGAAACCAACGAGCCTGTCAAGAATTCTTCGTGCCTGCTGTGCGTTGACAAGGTTCATGTCAACCTGCCGGGGTGATTCCACCGCCCGGGTGATTGCATCTTTAGTTATTTCATGGAACACGATACGCCGTGTTGTCTCGGGGTCAAGCCCCAGAACGGCTATGAGGTGCCATGCAATGGCTTCCCCCTCACGGTCCTCATCAGATGCAATCCAGACAGTCTGCGCCTGTCCTGCCAGCTTCCTGAGCTCCGCAACAACCTTCTTCTTATCTTCGGGGATCTCATAAACCGGAGCAAATCCCTTGTCAACCTCAACCCCGAGGTTGTTCCTGACAAGATCACGTATGTGACCGAAACTTGACACAACAGTATAATCCTTCCCGAGAAATTTTTCTATCGTTTTTGCTTTGGCAGGTGATTCAACTATAACCAGATTATCAGTCATCCGAGATTTTTTAAAAACAGGGCAAAGTAAACGAATAAGGTCGCCATCTTCAAAATTTTGAGAAAAATTCTGTATTAATCATTAAATTAGCGGCCTTATAATGAGGGTATCATGAGGGATAAAAAATTCCGGAAGAACATCGTCTGGTTCTGGGTGATAATATCTCTGCCGGCAGTATTACTGCTGACATTGTTCATTCTTATTTCAGCTAACAGGCTTGGTCCGATCCCCTCTTTCGAGGAGCTCGAGAATCCTGACAACAACCTTGCAGCTGAAGTCTTTTCAGAAGACAATGTGCTGCTTGGCAAATTTTATATTCAGAACCGTACCTGGACTGAATACGAAGACATATCTCCGTACGTGGTTGATGCTCTTATAGCCACTGAAGACATCAGGTTTTACAGGCATTCGGGTATTGACTTCCGTGGGCTTGCCCGCGTGCTTGTCAAGACTATTCTCCTGGGCCAGGAGACGGGCGGCGGAAGTACGATCACCCAGCAGCTTGCCAAGAACCTGTTTCTTCCCAGGGACCTTTCAAATGACCCGGCCATAGTGCGGGCCTCGAAGCTCGCGGTGGCCAAGTTCAAGGAGTGGCAGACGGCTGTGAAGCTTGAAAAGAGCTATACGAAGGAAGAGATAATCACAATGTATCTCAACGTGTTTGACTTCATATACAATGCGGTGGGCATCAATTCAGCAGCACGTATATACTTCAACACAACTCCTGATTCGCTTAACATTGAGCAGTCAGCCATGCTTGTCGGCATGCTGAAGAACTCTGTTGCATACAACCCTCTCCGCAACGAGGAGGGCGCACTTAAAAGAAGGAACGTTGTAATCTCCCAGATGGAGAGATACGGTTACATCTCACGGGAAGTGGCTGATTCGGTCAGCCAGCTGCCGCTGGGAATAGACCTTCGTGAAGACAGCCACAACACCGGCCTTGCCACCTATTTCAGGGAATATATAAGGTCAACGATGAACAGCAAGGAGCCGAAGAGGGAATGGTACTATTCGGATGACCAGTACCAGGATGCGCTCTGGAGATGGCAGAATGACCCCCTGTACGGCTGGTGCAACAAGAATACGAAGCCTGACGGTTCTCCATATAACCTTTACCGTGACGGGCTGAGGATATACACAACCCTGAACTCGAAGATGCAGACTTATGCCGAGGAGGCACTGGTTGAACATCTCTCAAAAAACCTGCAGCCTGTCTTTGACAAGCGGGCTAAAACATACAGGAATCCACCTTATTCAAATGATCTTACTACCTCAGAGGTCAAGCAAATAATAGAACGGTCTGTGAGACAGAGTGACAGGTACCAGAGCATGAGGCGGAACGGAATCCCGGAAGACTCAATCACACTGGCCTTCAACACCCCGACCCCCATGAAGCTCTTTTCCTGGAAGGGGGAGGTGGATACAGTACTGACACCCCTTGATTCGATAAGATATTACAAGTTCTTCGTGAGATCGTCATTCATGGCGATGGATCCTCATACAGGTCATGTTAAGGCTTATGTCGGCGGCCCTGACTTCAGGTACTTCAAGTACGATGCGGTCACACAGCAGAAGAAACAGGTGGGATCGACAATCAAGCCGTTCCTCTATACCCTTGCGATGCAGGACGGTTACTCGCCATGCTTCGAGGTGGAAAACATCTCCCGCACCTTTGAGGTTAATGACTCTGTATGGATTCCAAGGAGCTCCGGTCCTGAGGAATACCACGGCAAGATGGTAACCCTCAAGTGGGGTCTGGCACAGTCTGAAAACTACATCTCTGCATGGCTGATGAAGCAGTTCTCTCCGCAGGCGGTTGTAGACATAATGCACCGCATGGGCATAAGAAGCTTTATTGACCCGGTTGTTTCAATCTTCCTCGGCACCTCTGACCTCTCTGTCGAGGAGATGGTCGGGGCTTACGGCACTTTTGCCAACAAGGGGGTATACACCCGTCCTCTTTACGTAACCCGTATTGAAGACCGCAACGGGAATGTGTTATCGACTTTCACACCTTTTATAGATGAAGTCATCAGCGAGAACGATGCCTACCTGATGACATCACTGCTTCAGGGTGTGGTCACCAACGGTACTGCTGTCAGGCTGAGGCTTACATACAACCTCACTAACCCGATGGGAGGCAAGACCGGCACCACCCAGAACCATTCAAACGGATGGTACATGGGCGTCATGCCTGACCTTGTTGCCGGCGTATGGACAGGCTGGGAAGACCAGGCTATCCATTTTGAGGATCTCAAAATGGGACAGGGTGCCAATATGGCTCTGCCTGTCTACGGTATATTCATGCAAAAACTGCTTGCAGACAAGGATTTTGCCTCGGTGGCTACAACTGATTTTGAGGCTCCTCCGGGGTTCAATGTGGATCTGGACTGTGACAGGGTAAAGAAGCAGCAGCAGGGCAATCCGTTCAGGCAGAGGGAATATTAGGAAGGTCTGAAAGTCTGAAGGTCTGAAAGTCTGAAAGTCTGAAAGTCTGAGGGTCTGTCGCTGCGCGACGTCTTGCGGTCTTGCAGTCTTGCGGTCTTGCAGTCTGAAGGTCTGAGGGTCTGTCGCTGCGCGACGTCTTGCCGTTATTGCATTTATTGTCAACGCTATTGCCTACTGCCTACTGCCTACTGCCTCTAGCCGTCTGGCAGGCGTATTCCTCAGGAAAATAGCAGTCTGACCAGTCCCTCGATCTTGTAGACTTTTGATATTTTCAGGCCGGGGACGTCTCTCACATCCCTGTGAAATCCGGAGATCACTATCTCTTTGAATCCCATCCTGGAAGCTTCCATTATCCGCTGTTCGATCCTTGCCACCGGCCTGACCTCTCCCGAGAGGCCCACCTCTGCAGCAAAGGCGGTATGATGGTCGACGGGAGCGTCGAGGTTCGACGAGAGCACTGCTGCAGCTACTGCCAGGTCAATTGCCGGGTCGCTGACTTTCAGTCCTCCTGCAATATTCAGGAATACATCCTTCACTCCCAGCCTGAATCCGGCTCTTTTCTCAAGCACTGCAAGCAGCATATTGAGGCGCCTGGTGTCGAAGCCGGTGGAACTGCGCTGCGGTGTGCCGTATACGGCGCTGCTGACAAGTGACTGTGTCTCTATCAGGAACGGCCTGACGCCGTCGACGGTGGCAGCGATAGTCACACCGCTGGCCGGTTCACGGTCACGGCGTATGAACAGTTCGGAGGGGTCAGTCACCTCGCGCAGGCCGGCTGCACCCATCTCGAAGATTCCAATCTCGGCTGTTGACCCGAACCTGTTCTTAACAGGCCTGAGAATGCGGAACACATAATTGCCGTCACCCTCAAACTGCAGCACCACGTCAACAATATGTTCAAGCACTTTGGGCCCGGCGAGAGTTCCGTCCTTTGTAATGTGGCCTATAAGTATCACCGGCACTCCTGATTCCTTTGCATACCGGAGCATCATTGCCGCACATTCACGCACCTGGGTGACCGATCCTGCCGAGGACTCAAGCATGGATGAGCTGAGTGTCTGGATTGAATCGATGATAAGGAGTTCGGGTTTGATGTTGGCTGCCTGTGTCAGAACGCTTTCCGGCTCTGTCTCATTGTAGATGAAGCATTTCTCATTTTTCCCTGCCAGGCGCCTGGCTCTCAGTTTCACCTGTCCCTCGCTCTCCTCACCGGAGACGTACAGCACGGTTCTTCCGGAAGTTGCAAGTGCTATCTGAAGTGCAAGGGTTGATTTGCCGATTCCGGGCTCTCCACCCATGAGTATCAGTGAACCTTTTACCATACCACCTCCGAGGATGCGGTCCACTTCGCCTATTCCCGCCGTTATGCGGTCATTCTCATTTGCCTCTATCCCGGAAAGCAGTTCAGGCTTTCGCCGTGCAGCCTCCCTGTTAATGGCTGAAACGGGCGATGCACTGATTATCTCTTCGCGGTAGCTGTTCCATTCGTGGCATGCCGGACAGTGTCCGATCCATTTAGGTGACTCTGCGCCACAGTTCTGGCACACGTATACAGATTTATTCTTCGCCATGGGAAAAAGGACTATGCAACAGTCAAATTTACTAAAAGAAAAGGTATCAGGCCTGTTTTTCAGTCACCACCGACGAGAGCATTTTACCCCCTTTTCTTCCGAACAGCGCATAAAGCGAAATGGCTCCGGCAATTGCGATCAGTATCATCTGTGACTCATGTTCGAGGGTTGCATAGGCAAGCCCTTCCTCAAGCGGGATGGCGTATGCCACCAGCATACCGCGTGAAACGATCCAGTGATAGGCTCCCAGACCGCTCTGAACCGGAGCGGCCATGCCGAAGCTGCCTATCACCAGGATGAACATTGTGGCTCCCACACCCAGGTGAGAGGTGGATTCAAGACACAGCAACGGGAAGTATGACATGAAAAAGTAAGCCACCCACAGCAGAAGAGTATGCAGCATGAACTCCCACTTGCGCTTAAGCTTGCCTATTGTCTTCAGTCCTGAAAAAAGTCCGTCTGAAAAAGAGTACATTTTTTTGAATACCGGCCTTACCGACAGTTTTTCCCTCAGCATGAAGAACATCACTATTGCTGTCACTATGAGGAGAATGGCAATAACGGTCACTATTGTGGCAGAACCAAGTGAAGAGGATATTTTCTCCTCTGCCGGCATGAAGACATTTTCGGAAAGGAAGCTTCCTGTTGCAGTGGTGCCGGCGACAAGGGTTGCACCAAGTATTACAAGCACTGTAAGGATGTCAATTGTCCTTTCTATAAGCATTGTCCCTACCAGTTTGTCGAACGGGATATTTTCCTTCCGTGAGAGGGCTGCGCACTTGGCCACCTCGCCGAGCCTGGGGAAGATCATGTTGGCAAAGTAGCCCGTGGCAACCGCATGATACGTATGAGTAAGACCGGGGTTGTAACCCAGGGGTTCGATGAGCAGACTCCAGCGCCGTGCCCTGATAAGGAAACTGAGAAGGGAAAAGACCACGGCCGGTAAAATCCACCAGTAGTTTGCTTTTTTAAGCACTGACCACAGTTGTCCGAAGTCGATACCGCGGAACGACAGCCACATGAGCAATGCTGCCAGTGAAAGGAACAGCACTGCTTTGAGAAATTGTATAAATCCCTTGTTCAAGTGTCAGATGATTTTATTTGTGGTGGTGTCGGGAAAAATTATGCGTGGTTTGAAAGAGACTGCTTCCTCCGGGGTGATGCTGGCAAAGGCCATGATGATGACGACATCACCCGGGGCTACCTTTCTTGCAGCAGGGCCGTTAAGGCATATCTCGCCTGACCCCCTTTGTCCTTTTATTACATATGTGACGAGCCTTTCACCGTTGTTCCTGTCGAGAACATGTACTTTTTCATGTTCAACAAGGCCGGCGGCATCCATCAGGTCTTCATCGATCGTGACACTTCCAACGTAGTTCAGGTCTGCACCTGTGACAGTGACGTTGTGTATTTTTGATTTGAGAACTTCTATTGTCATTTTGTGAGAAATGATTGCATTCTGAGTGTGCAAATATAACTATCCTTTGTTTTATCGCAACCTTATCTCGATATTGTCAATCAGTCTGATTTCCCCGGCCCACAATGCGATGCATCCGTAGTATCTTTTTTCAGGTGACATCCCGATCACCGCGTTTACCGGTTGCAGGGTGCCATCCTCGACTATTTCGAAATATTCAAGTCTGAAGTCGGGGATCATGCCGATGCGGTCAGAGACGAATTCCCTGATTTCATTTATTTCGTAGTCTGAGATCATGGCGGCAGCGGCAATGAGGGTACGGTATATTTCTCCTGCCCTTTCACGGTGCTGTGCAAGAAGCCTGCGGTTACGGCTGCTCATGGCCAGTCCGTCATGCTCCCTGACAATAGGGCATGCTATTATCTCAGTTTTTGGGAATTCCCTCCTGGCGAGCTCCCTTATGATTGTAAGCTGCTGATAGTCCTTCTGCCCGAAGAAGGCATATGACGGCCTGATAATGTCAAAGAGCCGTGATACAACCTGTGCCACGCCGTTGAAATGTCCGGGTCTGTGTAAGCCCTCCATCACCTTATCAAGATTGCCGAAATCGAACTGGCGGGTGTCAGGCTCAGGATAGATTTCCTCCACCGGGGGAGCGAAGACAAAATCGTTCTCCCGCAGCACACCTGACAGCATCTTCAGGTCGGCTTCAAGTGTCCTGGGGTATCTGAGCAGGTCATCAGGGTCATTGAACTGGGTGGGATTGACAAAGATGCTCACTGCTGCCATACGGCAACCCTCCACAGCTTTAGCGACAAGTGACAGGTGCCCCTCGTGCAGTGCTCCCATCGTAGGTACGAAACCGGGATTCCGGAGAACGCTTATTCTGTAATGCTCTCTTACTTCCTTTGCAGTTGTCAGTACTTTCATAACTAATGCATTTTTGTCGGAGAAGCGGACTGTCTGTTTGAACAAAAAACCGGTCCGGTACTGCAAAATAACACCATTTTGTCAGTAACCCGTTGCATTTTAGCTTGGAAATTAATTGGGTTTTTTTTATTATCTTTGCACTTTGATTTAATCCTTAGGTATATCGGGAGGTATTAATGGAGAGCAGAAGGGTACTGTTTGTTTCGCAGGAGATCATGCCTTATCTCGGTGAAACCAAGCTTTCGAAGATCAGCCGTGATCTGCCGCAGGGCATACAGGAAAGGGGGAAGGAGATCAGGACATTCATGCCCCGGTACGGCTCCATTAATGAAAGGAGAAACCAGCTTCACGAGGTCATCCGTCTTTCCGGGATGAACCTGATAATCGATGACACCGACCATCCGCTCATAATCAAGGTAGCCTCCATCCAGAGCGCCCGCATGCAGGTATACTTCATTGACAATGATGATTACTTTCAGCGCAAGCATACTGTTGCTGATGCTGCAGGCAATGAGTACGAAGACAATGACGAAAGGGCCATCTTCTTTGCCCGTGGCGTTATCGAAACAGTCAGGAAACTGCGCTGGAGTCCTGACATAGTACACTGTCACGGCTGGCTGGCGTCACTTGTCCCTCTTTATCTCCGGAAACTCTATTCTGATGACCCGGTATTCAGCAAGGTCAAATCAGTGTATTCGGTTTACAATAACGGCTTTAAAAAGCCGTTAAAATCTTCACTGTCAGATAAACTTGTTGCAGACGGAATCGATGAGACAGCTGTCAGGGCTATCAGGGGGAATGCAGATTTTACCGGCCTGACAACACTCGCCGCCGAGAATTCTGACGGAGTGATCTTCGGGTGTGAGAAGATCGACGAACAGTTAAAGAAGAAAATCACAGCCATGGGAAAGCCTCTGCTTGATTATCAGGGAGAGGAGAATTATATAGATGCTTACAACGATTTTTATGACAAACTCCTTCTGGAATCAGCAAAATAACAACCCCGCTACTCCCCTTAAGAGGAAGCCCCAAATCATACTGACCCTCACTGCCCTGCTCGCTGCAGCGATGCTGTCATGTTCCCAGGACCCGGTCAAAATCGGCCTCGATCTCCTGCCTGACAGTGACTTCATCGGGATCGTGTCAACAGATACTGTCGGAATCAGGGCGTATACGATGTACAACGAGCTCTCTCTCTCGGGTGACAGCACAAAAATGATCGCCGGCTCTCTTTATGATGAATACTTCGGTTCCACCTACTGTGATTTTGTGACACAGCTCAGGGTCATGGACCCATGGTCTAACAAACCCTTTGTGGTCGACTCAGCAAAGATTACAATTGTCCCTTCGAAGGTCTCGGGTGATACAGCTGCTGTTCATTATATTAGGCTGATGGAAACCGGTACGGAGCTCACTGACACTACAGACTTCTATTCAGGTCAGGACCCGGACACGATCAACTACCTTGGAGAGTACCGTCTGCCTAAACTTGTTGCCGGCAAGGCTGCAACAATCAAGCTTCACAAATGGGTCGGCGAACACCTTATGAGAGACACAACCCAGTTTTACCCTGCGCCCGATTTTTACCGCAATTTCTTCCGCGGTCTGTATGTCCGTATTAAAAGTGAAACAAACCCGATAATGGTTGAGATGGATGCATCGAAGGATGCCAGTTACGACCCGCTTGGGATAACAGTTTTCTATCATATTGACACGATCAAATACACTTATTCTTTTGTAGCCACACACAGGGCTGTGAACTACAACAGGTTCACCCATGACCGCACTGCTGCGGAAGCCGGCAAGCAGATCATCCATGTCAATGACCTGGTGGCTGACACGGCCGTCTACCTGCAAGCTTACCAGGGGGTATATGTAAAGCTTGACATGCCTTCGCTCGAAGCCTTCAGGGACATCGATAACCTGGCGGTGAACAAGGCGAGAATAATTGCACCGGTTCATCTTGACGGGTCAGAATACAAGGAGAGCAACCTGCCCTCACGTATCTATGTGCGCTACCGCGACAGCGAAGGCACTGAAAAGCTGATACCTGACCTTCTCCATGATGTCAGTTTCATGGACGGCACATACTACAAAGAACAGGACAGCTACATCTTCAACATAACCACATTTGTCCAGAACTATCTCGACGGTGAGATTGAGGAGCCTTCGGTGGAATTCTTTTTCCCTCTGACGGCAACACGGAACGTTATCTTCAAGGCCAACGCGAACGAGCCTGCCTTCAGGCTGGAGTTCGCTTACACAATATATTGAGTAACAGATTTTATTCTTTGTTTTATGTGTGGAATTGTAGGATACATTGGATCCCGCCCTGCCCGTGATATAGTTATTAACGGGCTTAAGAGGCTGGAATACAGGGGGTATGACTCAGCGGGTATTGCAATCAGCAACGGTGAGAGAACGGAAATTTTCAAGTGTGCGGGCAGGGTTCGCGACCTTGAGGAGATGGTGCGAACCAAGGACTTCGACGGTTCGATAGCTATGGGCCACACCCGCTGGGCCACCCACGGTGAACCCAACGAGATCAACGCCCACCCGCAGGTTTCCTGCAGAGGTCATTTCATAGTGGTGCATAACGGAATCATCGAGAACTATGCACGTATCAAGAAGCATCTTGAAAGCCGTGACGTCAGATTTACCAGCCAGACAGACACCGAGGTGCTTGCCAACCTGATGGAGCACCTTTATCTCGAAGGAGACCTGTCGGCCGAGCAGGCTATAATAATGGCACTGAACAAGGTAGAGGGCACCTACGGCATTGCAGTATACTGCCGCGACGAACCCGGCAAACTCTTCGCCGCAAGGCAGGGATCACCGCTTGTAATAGGGGTAGGCGAAAATGAAAACTTCATTGCCTCCGACGCCACCCCTATAGTGGAACATACCCAGAGGGTTATCTACCTGAATGACGATGATCTGGCGGTGATCAGAAAGGACGAGATGGTGCTGAAAGCCATCAGGAACAAGAGGGTGGAGCCCGAGGTAAAGGAGGTCGATCTTAAAATCGGGGAAATTGACAAGGAGGGATTTCCCCATTTCATGTTAAAGGAGATATTCGAACAGCCAAGGGCGATACATGATACATTCAGGGGACGGATACTCCCCAACCAGGCGGGGCTGATGCTCGGAGGCCTGCACAATGTGTTTGACACAATGGCCACCGCTGACAGGGTGCTGATAGTTGCATGTGGCACATCATGGCATGCAGGGCTGGTGGGAGAGTATATAATTGAGGAGTTTTGCCGCATACCGGTCGAGGTTGAGTATGCCTCCGAGTTCAGGTACCGTGACCCTGTAATCAAAAAGGGAGACATAGTTCTTGCAATAAGCCAGAGCGGCGAAACTGCAGACACCCTTGCCGCAATACGCCTGGCTAAGGAGCGGGGAGCAATGGTGCTGGGCATTTGCAACGTGGTGGGCTCTTCAATCTCACGCGAAACCAACGCAGGAGTCTTTACTCATGCCGGGCCTGAAATAGGAGTCGCATCAACAAAAGCCTTTACAACCCAGGTGGTGACACTTGCAATGGTCGCCTTCGAAATAGGGTACAGGAAGGGATTGCTTGATGAGGTGCGATACCGGGGACTGATACAGGAGCTGACATTGCTTCCTTCAAAGATCGAACAGGCTCTTAAAATGAATGACAAAGCGTTGTCACTCGCCCGGATATACAAGGATACCACCAATGCACTGTACCTGGGAAGAGGACTCCTCTACCCGGTAGCAATGGAGGGTGCCCTCAAGCTCAAGGAGATATCATATATCCATGCAGAAGGCTATCCGGCCGCCGAGATGAAGCACGGACCTATAGCCCTTATTGACGAACACATGCCTGTGGTGGTTGTGGCGACGAAGGAGAATTCATACGACAAGATCGTAAGCAATATCCAGGAGGTAAAGGCACGCAAGGGACAGATTATTGCCGTTGTCACTGAGGGTGACCAGGTGATAAGCCACATGGCTGACCATGTGATGGAGGTGCCGGAGACAATCCCGGTATTTGCACCTGTTCTGGCCGTAGTGCCGCTCCAGCTGCTCTCTTACCACATCGCAGTCCTTCGCGGATGTGATGTTGACCAGCCAAGGAACCTGGCAAAATCAGTAACTGTGGAATAGTAAAACCGGTAATTATGGCTGACGGTTACAGAAGTCTTAGTATCGGAGAGATCCGCGGCCTCGAAGCTGCAGGCTGCAGGAGCAACTCCTGGGAAAGTGTTTTTGTCAAGGACCCGTTCAATGCCGAGAGGATACAAAACGTAACATTCTCAGGCATCGTAAGGCTGGGCCTGTTCAACGGAGTGGCCCGCGAGAGATGCGGACTGCCGCTCCTTCACGGAATAAAGAACGCACATATACACAACTGCACCATAGCCGACAATGTCACAATAACAGACATCACAGGCTTCATCGCCAACTATGACATCGGCGAAGGTGTTGTAATAAGGAACTGCGGACACATTTCAACCGAAGGCCGGACGTCGTTCGGCAACGGAACACGCGTTGCGGTCCTCAATGAAACAGGAGGCAGGGAGGTGCCTATATGGGACCGCCTTACCTCACACATGGCATACATAATCACTCTCTACAGGCACAGACCTGCAGCAATCGAAATAATAGAGAAGCTTGTTGAAGACTATTCAGAGAGTGTCAGGTCAGACCGCGGCGAGATAGGGTCCGGATCATATATAGCAGGGTGCGGTACAATCAAGAACGTGAAGATAGGAAACGGAGCCGTCATCGAGGATATTTCCAGGCTCGCCGAGGGCTCAGTGAACAGCTCCTTCAAGGACCCTGTGTATATCGGCAACGACGTCATAATGGACCATTTTATTATCTGCTCAGGATCGAAGGTGAATGACGCCGCCGTAATCGACAAGTGCTTCATAGGGCAGGGGTGCACCCTCTCAAAACAGTACTCAGCCGAGAACTCACTTTTCTTTTCAAACTGCGGAGGTTATCACGGAGAAGCATGCTCGATCTTTGCCGGCCCGTTCACAGTAACACACCATAAGTCAACCCTTCTGATTGCCGGTATCTTCTCATTCATGAACGCCGGCAGCGGCTCGAACCAGAGCAATCACATGTACAAGCTCGGCCCCATACATCAGGGTATAATGGAGCGCGGCTCGAAGACAACATCAGACTCGTATGTGCTGTGGCCTTCCCGCATTGGTCCATTCACACTGGTGGTAGGCCGCCACTATCATAATGTGGACACAACGTCATTCCCCTTCTCATACCTCACAGAGGTGAGCTATGAATCACAGCTTATACCGGGTATCAATCTACGTTCGGTGGGTACAATCCGCGATGCCCAGAAATGGCCAAAGCGTGATATGCGCAAAGACCAGAAGAAGCTTGACCAGATAAACTACAATCTCCTCAGCCCGTTTACAGTCGGTAAGATGATGAAGGGGAGGGAGCTGCTGAGGAAGCTGCTTGATGAAAACCACGGCCATGATGTCATTTCCTATGAAAGAATGAGGATGAAGACCTCCGCCGCAGAGAGAGGCATAAACCTCTACCAGATGGGGATTGACAAGTTTATAGGCAACTCCGTCATCAAGAGGCTCGAGGGAATTGAGTTAAGCAGTGATGCAGAGATACGCAAAAGACTGAAGCCCGGAAGTGACATGGGTACCGGTGACTGGATTGACATGTCAGGGTTGATCACCCCTCTGAGCGCCATTGAAGAGATACTCAGCTCCATAGAGAAGAAGGAAATGAAGAGTGCCGATGCAATCAACAGGAGCTTCGAGAATATACATAAGCACTATTATGACCTCGAATGGACATGGGTTTACGACCACCTTCCCCGGGAGACCGGCAAGCCGAACAGCCAGCTCACTGCCGCCGATATAATTGACATAGTCGAAAGATGGAAGAAGAGCGTGGTCGAACTTGACCAGATGCTCTACGAGGATGCCCGCAAGGAGTTCACCCTTTCTTCAATGACAGGTTTTGGCATCGACGGTGACGACGAGGTCAAGAAGCGCGACTTCGAGCAGGTGAGGGGCGATTTCGAGAAGAACAGCGTGGTCCTCGCCATCCTTGATCATATCAAGGTGAAGACGGAGCTGGGAGATGAGCTCATTGGCCGCCTGCGGCGGCAGCCAATAGGCAAGAGGCAATAGGCATTAGGCAAGAGTGTTGGCAATGATAAATTATTAGCTTGAAGGCCTGGCAGATTTTCACTACTGCCTACTGCCTACTGCCTACTGCCTCATCTTGTTCCGTACATCTCCTCGTAATACCTTGAATAATCACCTGAGGTAATGGCTGAGAGCCACTTCTCATTGGCGAGGTACCAGTCCACGGTCATCTCAAGTCCCTGTTCGAAGGTGACTGACGGTTTCCATCCCAGCTCCCTCTGCAACTTGCTGCTGTCAATGGCATAACGAAGGTCATGCCCTGCACGGTCAGTCACAAAAGTGATCAGCTTTTCCGAGGTGCCGGTGTTGCGTCCCATTTTCCGGTCCATGATATTGCACAACAGCCTGACAAGGTCTATGTTCTTCCACTCATTGTCACCACCTATGTTATATGTTTCACCAGGCTTGCCATTATGAAAAATAAAGTCAATTGCCGAGGCATGGTCCTCCACAAAAAGCCAGTCGCGGATGTTCTCGCCCTTACCGTAAACCGGTATCGGCTTGTTTGTCTTGATGTTATTGATTGTAAGAGGTATGAGCTTTTCCGGAAACTGGTTGGGTCCGTAGTTGTTTGAGCAGTTGGATATTACAAATGGCAGCTTGTATGTATTGCCGAATGCCCTTACCATATGATCCGAGCTGGCCTTGGATGCCGAATAGGGGCTGCGGGGATCGTATGGTGTCTGCTCGGTAAAGTAGCCTCCGTGCTCCAGTGAGCCGTAAACTTCATCTGTCGATATGTGATAGAACAGTTTGTCAGCGCCTGTGGCCGGCACCACATCCCTGAATGCTGCCAGCAGATTGACAGTGCCAATTATGTTCGTATGAATGAACTCGTCAGGAGAGGTGATTGACCTGTCTACATGTGTTTCAGCGGCCAGGTGAATGACGCCGTCAAACCTGAACTCGCTGATAAGCTCATTGACTGCCTGTTTGTCAGCAATATCAACCTTACGGAAGATATAGTTCGGTTTTGTGTCAACATCGGTCAGATTGCCAAGATTACCGGCATATGTAAGATTGTCGGCATTGACTACCGTGTAAGCGGGGTATCTGTTCACAAATCGCCTGACAACGTGTGAGCCTATGAATCCTGCGCCGCCGGTTATCAGGATTATTCTCTTCATGATTCCCTGTTTTTCAACCTGTTTTCCCAGCGCCAGGCGGTCTCCATGGCTTCCTCGATGCTTATCCCGGTCTTCCAGCCCAGTTCTCTGTTGGCAAGCGAGGGGTCAGCCCATATCTTTTCAATGTCACCTGCCCTGCGGTCTGTGAGGGTGTACTTCAGCTTAACGCCTGTAGCCTTTTCGAAGGCGGCGATCACCTCCAGCACTGTCACACCCCTTCCCATGCCGAGATTGAATACCTCGTAGTTCGAATTATTCTTCCCGTCAAGCATCCTCTGCAGTGCCTTCACATGCGCTTTTGCCAGGTCAACCACATGAAGATAGTCGCGTATGCATGATCCGTCCGGTGTGTTGTAGTCTGTTCCGAATACCTTAAGCTCTTCCCGCAGCCCT
Source organism: uncultured Rikenella sp. (assembly GCA_964635655.1). Taxonomy (GTDB): domain Bacteria; phylum Bacteroidota; class Bacteroidia; order Bacteroidales; family VadinHA17; genus SR-FBR-E99. Next base: position 164,960 of record CAZWOC010000001.1, read on the forward strand.
ATTGCAGTCTGTGTTATGTACGGCACCAGGTTTTCGGGAACACCCCTTGGCAACTCACCTATAAATGCGGTGGGATGGGCCCCGATGGGGTTGAAATACCTCAGTGATACGGCCTTATGTGAAGGTCTGGAAGCCATTGTGTCACGGATGATGATTTCTCCGGCCTGCTTTGTATAGCCATACGGCGAAGCGGCTTCCTTCACCGGCGACGCCTCGGTCACAGGCAGGGTGTCAGGCTGGCCGTATACCGTGCATGACGATGAGAAGACAAGGGCGGGAGTTGAGTAGAGCTCCATCATCTCAAGAAGGTTCATCAGCGAGACAAGGTTGTTCCTGTAGTATCCGAGCGGTTTCCTGACCGATTCACCAACTGCCTTGTAGGCGGCAAAATGTATGATTGCGTCAACCTTCCCTTCCGATCTGAAAATCTCCTCAAGCTGCTGCCTGTCGCAGAGGTCAGACTCATAAAACTTCGGGGTGACCCCGGTGATAGCACGAATACCCTCAAGGACGGACTTTTCACTGTTATAAAGATTGTCAATTATTACAATCTCGTACCCGCCTGCAATCAGCTCGACGGCAGTATGTGAACCGATATAACCGGTACCTCCTGTTACTATTACCTTATTTTTCATTACAGACTCCAGTATGTAAGCCACTTCATCCTGTTCCTGAACAGACCCTTGAGGTCTACAAGAATGCCCCTCTCATTGAGAAGGTCAAGGAAATATTTCTCTTCAAGGTCACGGTACTCCTTATGTGCGACTGCGACAATTATTGCGTCATATTTTCCCTCCGGCCCCTTCTTAAGGTCGATCCCGTATTCATGCCTTACCTCTTCGTGCGAAGCGCCAGAGTCAATAACGTCAACCTGCACCCCGAAGTCACGGAGCTCATTCACGACGTCAATCACCTTCGAGTTACGGATGTCGGTGACATCTTCCTTGAATGTCATTCCCATCACCAGTACGCGTGATTTGTCAGGGCTTTTGTGGGCTGCAATGAGCTTTTTCACTGTCTCTTTACCGGCATAGGCCCCCATACTGTCGTTTGTAAACCTGCCCGAGTCTATCATCTGCGGGTGGTACCCCATGGCCTTGGCCTTGTACGAGAGGTAGTAAGGGTCGACCCCGATACAGTGACCGCCGACCAGCCCGGGGTAAAACTTCAGAAAATTCCATTTTGTGCCGGCAGCTTCAAGAACCTCGTATGTATTAATGCCCATACGGTTGAATATTATGGACAGTTCGTTCATGAATGCGATGTTGATATCACGCTGGGTGTTCTCGATGATCTTGGCAGCTTCGGCAACTTTTATCGACGAAGCCCGGTGGACTCCGGCCTGGATTATCATCTCATAGATCTTCGCAATGTTCTCTGCTGATTCGGCATCGCAGCCGCTTGTCACCTTGACGATTTTTGTCAGAGTATGGTTTTTATCTCCCGGGTTGATTCGTTCGGGTGAGAACCCCACCTTGAAGTCGGCCGGGCACTTCAGTCCTGAATACCTTTCGAGCACAGGAATACATTCCTCTTCAGTGCAGCCCGGGTATACAGTTGATTCGTAAACCACGTAGTCACCTTTTTTCAGGATGCGTCCGACAGTCTCGGAAGCCTTTATAACGGGCTCCAGGTCCGGGAGATTATGTCTTGTCACCGGGGTGGGTACCGCGATTATGTGAAATGATGCTTCACGCAGATCCTGCGGATCAGACGTATATTTGATATCGGTTCCCGCAAACGCCTCATGTTCAAGTTCATTGCTGGGGTCAATCCCCTTTTTCATCAACTCCACACGGTCAGGTCTGATGTCAAAGCCGACGACACTGATCTTCCGTGCAAACTCGAGGGCAATAGGAAGGCCTACATAACCAAGACCTATGAGAGAAAGCTTTGTCTCCCTGTTTACTAGTTTTGTATACATATTTATTTTTTAATGAGGGGGTGATATTCTCCTGTCAATACTGAAAGTGCCGAATTTCTTATCTGGTAAACTGTCTCGATGCTCTGGCGGGCATCCTCCAGACCGTAGCCGTTGCCTCCGAGGATCTCACGGTAGGTGACAGTATGCAGATCGGTGAATCCTTCCGAAAACTCCAGTTCTTCTCCATCGACGGTAATATTCCTGTAGGTGCGTTTTCCATTCTCCTTAACCCCGGCAGGAAGGTCATCGGCATCGATGCTCAGGAACCATCTTACGCGTGCGTTCTCCAGCTCCAGGTATCCTGAGGCCTTGTTATGCTCAAGAAGATGGACCCTGTTTGATATCACGGGACCGAAGATCCAGCCGAGCATGTCGAAGAAATGGACACCGATATTTGTGGCAATGCCGCCTGACTTGTTGACATCGCCCTTCCAGGAGATGTAGTACCAGTTTCCGCGGCTGGTTATATAAGTGAGGTCGATGTCATGCTTCTTGGTCAGCGGCATTGTTCTGATCCTTTCACGCAGGTTCATTATCACCGGGTGGTACCTGAGCTGAAGGATATTGAATATGCGTCTGCCGGTCTCCTTCTCTATTTCCTGGAGAGCGTCAATGTTCCATGGGTTGAGCACTATCGGTTTTTCACAGATGGCGTCAGCCTGGTGACGCAGAGCGAACCTGATGTGCGAGTCATGAAGGTAGTTGGGTGAGCAGATGCTTACATAGTCGAGCTGCACACCGCTTCTCTTAAGTTTATCGACATGCCTGTCGAATCGTTCGAACTCGACGAAGAAGTCGCTCTCAGGGAAATAGCTGTCCAGTTTCCCGACGCAGTCGAATTTGTCGAGGCTGGCGAGCAGTATGTTGCCCGTATCCCTTATTGCCCTGAGGTGACGTTCGGCTATATAGCCGGCTGTTCCTATGAGGCCGAAGTTCTTAGGTGTATTGTTCATCAGGGTGTTTTAACGAAGTCGTAAAAATACTAATTAATTCTTGTCACCTCTCCGCCGGAAAGCTTGTATCTCTGGCCGCTTTCAGGGCATTCGGCCATGCCCGATTCGTCGAATGACAGTTTGTGGCCATATTCCGAGACCCATCCTGTCTGGCGTCCCGGGTTTCCTACAACGAGGGCGTACGGTTTGACAGGTTTCGTTATTACGGCTCCTGCTCCGATGAGGCAGTACTGCCCGATCTCGTTTCCGCACACTATAGTGGCATTGGCGCCTACAGATGCACCTCGCCTGACAAGCGTTGTGACGTACTGATCACGCCTGATGACGGCACTGCGCGGGTTTATGATGTTGGTGAATACCATTGACGGTCCGAGAAAAACATCGTCTTCACATATAACTCCGGTGTAGATGGATACATTGTTCTGAACCTTGACATTATTTCCGAGGATAACGCCGGGGGAAATGACTACGTTCTGACCTATATTGCATCCGTCGCCTATGACTGAATCTTTCATTACATGGCTGAAGTGCCAGATTTTTGTTCCGCGGCCTATTGTGCAGCCTCCGTCAATAACAGCTGTCTCGTGGGCAAAGAATTCCTTTTCCATTTCCTGTTTCAGTTGAATTTTGATCTTATGCAACCTGTCACATAGGATAGTTGTTCGTCATCCAGTTCGGTGTGCATGGGAAGGGAGAGCACTTCCCCGGACAGGCGAGTGGTGACAGGGAATTCGTCAGCGCTGTAGCCCAGGTGGAGGTATGCTTTCTGCATATGCAGAGGCACCGGGTAGTAGACCATGGAGGGTATTCCTTCGTTCTCCAGGCACTCGCGCAGGCTGTTGCGCTCTCCGCCTGTAACCCTGAGGGTGTACTGGTGGAAGATATGTGACGAGAAGGGAGATCTTTCGGGGATAATTATGCCGGGTAAACCTGACAGCTCCCTGTCATAGAATGCTGCTGCTTTTCCACGTGCCTCATTGAACCCGTCCAGGTGGCGCAGCTTGACCCTGAGAATGGCTGCCTGGATTGTATCAAGGCGCGAGTTGACCCCTATCGTGTCATGATAATACCTCACCTTCATGCCGTGGTTTGTTATGCTCCTGATAAGCGTCGCCAGCTCGTCATTGTCAGTGAACAGCGCTCCGCCGTCGCCGTAGCATCCCAGGTTCTTCGACGGAAAGAATGATGTGCATCCGATGGTTCCCATCGTGCCGGCCTTCTTCACAGTGCCGTTACTGAAGCGGTATTCGGCGCCGGTTGCCTGCGCAACATCCTCTATTATATGTATCCCGTACTGCCGGGCCAGCTCAAGTATCGGTTCCATACAGGCGCACTGTCCGAAGAGGTGGACCGGAACAATGGCCCTTGTTTTCGGGGTGATAGCCCTGCGGATCGCTTCGACACTGATATTGAAGGTGCCGGGCTCCGGCTCAACAAGCACGGTCTTCAGCCCGAGCAGCTCTATCACTTCCACGGTGGCGATAAATGTAAAGTTTGTGGTTATCACCTCGTCACCCGGTTTCAGCCCCAGAGCCATCATCGCTATCTGCAGTGCATCGGTGCCGTTGGCGCATGAGATGACATGACGCACTCCAAGGTATCTTTGAAGCTCTTCCTCGAAAAGACGGACATCCGGCCCCTTGATGAAGGCAGTGGAGTTTATTACACCGGCCACGGCATTGTCAATATCTGCCTTCAGCCTTTCATACTGTGAACGAAGGTCCACCATATCTATCTTTTTCATCTTCTGTGCACTATCTGAAAAGCGAAGATAGTGGATTTTATTTAACCCATTTTCCGCTGCCTGAATCGGGTTTCTTTTTTATCTTTGTTCATTATTTGCTATACATGGCGAGGGATATCAGCGAACTTGTAAGAGAACTACTTTTAAAGCATGATTGCGTCATTATTCCGGGGTTTGGTGCGTTCATAGGAAATTATTTTCCTGCCCGCATCGACCGGAAAGATGGCCTTTTCGAGCCTCCTTCAAGAAAGATCACTTTCAACCGTCACCTGACCGGTAACGACGGACTTCTGATAGGCCATGTATCATCCGTTTTCGGGGTGCACTACGGTGAAGCACGTGACATTCTCAGCGCCTGGTCAGATGATCTGAGAATCAGTATCATGTCAGGCAACCCGGTGACCATTGACTCTCTTGGCACTTTTACTCTTAATTATGAAAGAGCAATTGTATTCGAGCCTGACCTGACTGTCAATTATCTCCTCTCTTCATACGGACTGAGCGCTTATCACAGGAATCCGGTAAGTGGCTTTGACGTCAGGAAGATGGCCATTGAGAGGAGACATGAACATTCTGTCACCCAGCCTTCTATGAGAACCCTTCTCACAAGGGCCGCGGTGATAATTCCGGTGCTTGTGGCACTGGCACTCGTTCCTTTCAATGACAGGATATTCAAAAGCAACATAGAGGAATCGAACCTGAATCCCCTTGCCCGGGCTGAGCTGGAGTTCAACCGCGAGCAGATAGACAGATCTGCCACAGATGATGCGGTGGAGATCTCAATCACGGAGACAGTGGCAGATCCTGTAACAGAGACGGAGGCACTTTCTGTACCTGAGACAGGCCGCTTGCCGGAGACTGGCAGGCTCCCGGAGACTGGCCGCTTACCCGGGACAGATCCTGTGCCAGAAGTCACGGGAAAGAAAGCCACTGAGAAGGAAACCGCCCCGGACACCTCATTGAACAGGGCTTCTGTAAGAAGGACCACCCCTGCGGTTGTAGTTGAGGAATACAGGTTCATGGTTATTATCGGCAGCTTCAGGGGTGAAGACAATGCCCTGGTCATGGTCGACAAATTGCGCAGGCAGGGTTATGACCCGGAGGTCGCAGGCGGACCTGACGGTTTTCTCAGGGTCAGCGCAAAGGCTTTCCCCACACTCGATGAGGCAAAGGTTGAGCTTGGCAGACTGAAGAAGGATTACCCGGGAGCCTGGGTGTTTAAGTCAAGATAGAGGCAATAGAGGGCCGAGCGTTAAAAAATGACCCGGTGGGTCATTTTAGCGAAGGAGCCAGATTGCAGGGAAGGCAATAGTGTTGACTATTAGTACAGTAACTGCAAGACAGTAAGACTGCAAGACCGCAAGACCGCAAGACAGACCCTCAGACCTTCAGACCCTCAGACCCTCAGACTTTCAGACTTTCAGTCCTTACTTCACGGGACTTCCGTTCCTGATTTTCTTTTCCGGTGTGACGAACACCAGCCTGCCGGTTTCGTCCTCGGCCAGCAGAACCATTCCTCTCGACTCGATGCCCTTGATTGTACGGGGTGCCAGGTTGACTATCACCGAGATTGTTTTTCCCGGCAGTTCTTCGGCGGTGAAGTGCTCGGCTATGCCTGAAACGATTGTACGGACATCAATTCCTGTATCAACCTTAAGCTTTATCAGTTTGGTTGTTTTGGCTACCTTTTCAGCTTCAAGGATCGTTGCCGTGCGGATATCCATCTTCGAGAACTCATCAAACGTGATATCATCCTTCTGAGGTATCACAGAAGCAGTAGCACTCTGGTTGGCCTTTTTGGTATCGAGCAGTTTCTGTATCTGCTGTTCGATCTGAGCGTCTTCTATCTTGCTGAAGAGCAGTTCGCCTGAAGAGACGATATGACCCGGAGCCAGAATATCAGAACGCCCGGCAGCATTCCAGTGCAGGGAGGAGATGCCCAGCCACCCTCTCAGTTTGTCCATTGAAAACGGGAGGAAAGGTTCGAGCAGAATTGTAAGGTTTGCCGTGATCTGGAGAGAGACGTACAGGATTGTTTTTACCCGTTCCGGATCAGTCTTTATCACTTTCCAGGGCTCGGTGTCAGCGAGGTATTTGTTGCCCAGCCGTGCGAGGTTCATCGCTTCGGCCAGGGCCTGGCGGAACCTGAAGGCTTCCAGGTTGCTCTCCGTGTTCTCACGGCAGGTCATAATCGACTTCACGGTCTCGTTGTCATAGTCAGTCATGACTCCCGGTGAGGGGACAGATCCCTTGTAATAGTTTGCTGTCAGCACCAGGGTTCTGTTGACAAAGTTGCCAAGTATTGCAACGAGTTCGTTGTTATTGCGGGCCTGGAAATCCTTCCAGGTAAAATCATTGTCCTTGGTTTCAGGTGCAGTGGCGCAGAGTGCGTAACGGAGAGAATCCTGTTTTCCGGGGAAATCCTCAAGGTACTCATGTAACCATACAGCCCAGTTCCTTGACGTTGAAATCTTGTCATTCTCCAGGTTGAGGAACTCGTTTGCAGGCACGTTGTCGGGAAGGATGTAGCTTCCTTCCGCCTTAAGCATGGCGGGGAAGATTATGCAGTGAAACACTATGTTGTCTTTGCCGATAAAGTGCACCATCCTGGTCTCCGGATCTTTCCAGTACTTTTCCCAGTCAGGTGTCAGCTCCCTGGTTGCGGAGATATATCCTATGGGTGCGTCAAACCAGACATACAGCACTTTGCCTTCAGCTCCTTCAACCGGCACCGGGACGCCCCAGTCAAGGTCACGGCTCACGGCCCTGGGTTGCAGTCCCTGGTCGAGCCATGACTTGCACTGGCCGTAGACATTTGTCTTCCACTCGGTATGCTCCTCGAGGATCCATTTCCTGATCCATGGTTCGTATTTGTCAAGGGGGAGGTACCAGTGAAGGGTCTCGCGCATTACCGGGGGCCTGCCGCTGATTGTCGATTTCGGGTTAATAAGGTCGGTGGGGCTGAGTGATGTTCCGCATTTCTCGCACTGGTCGCCGTAGGCGTTCTCATTGCCGCAGTGAGGGCAGGTGCCTGTAATGTACCGGTCAGCGAGGAAGCATCCGGCCTCCTCATCGTAATACTGGCTGGCTGTCTTCTCTACGAACTCACCCTGGTCATACAGCTTACGGAAGAACTGCGAAGCGGTTTCATAATGAATTTTGTTCGAAGTGCGTGAATATATGTCAAAGGCAATGCCGAAGTCGGCGAAAGCTTTTTTATTCAGTTCATGGTAACGATCAACGACCTCCTGCGGGGTGATACCCTCCCTGCGTGCTTTAAGGGTTATGGGAACGCCGTGTTCGTCGGAACCACAGATCGAGATTACATCTTCGCCGCGCATACGGAGCCAGCGTGTATAAATATCCGACGGAACATAAACCCCTGCAAGATGCCCTATGTGAATGGGGCCGTTGGCATACGGAAGGGCTGAGGTTACCAGATGGCGCTTGAACTTCTTCATTTGTTGAAAGAGATAGCTGATTTTAACCCAGCAAAGATAATGATTTTCAAAAAGCGCCGGGAGGCTTGTTATTCGACATGACCGAAGGCTGCAAGCACATCGTGCATGTAGGTGCGCGATACAGGTACGGTTGACGGAGGTATACTGTCAAGTTCAAGCGTAAGGCCATCCTTTTCCCTGCGTATCAGCTTGACCTTCGCAATATTTACAAGCCAGGAGCGGTGACAGCGGATGATGGCTTCCTCCTTAAGTTCCTCCTCCAGGGTCCTGAGAGTATTACGCAGCATAAATTTCGTCATTTTCTCCTGTGCCTGGTAAAAGACAGTGACATAGTTGTCGCTTCCCTGCATATAGAGAAGGTCTGTATGCTTAAGTGAAAGCCTCAGCACTCCCTTTTCGTCACGGAGATGTACCATCGGGCGCTGGGAAGACGTCTCTGGCAGCTCCATGATCCCTGACAGCTTCTTTTTGCTGTCGCGCCCTGCGAACCAGAGCCACAGGAAAGTATATGGAAGAAGCAGTGTGAGCGAGGTGTTCTGAACCGACCTTACAAGGAGCTCGGCAAAGGGACGCTGGTCATGAAGGAAGACGATCTCTACAAAAGTGAAGAAGAGGGCCATGGCCAGGATCTCGGCAGCCACCCAGACGAGGTAATGCCAGATGAGGAGACTCTTTCCGCGTTTGACATGATGGTACATCAGAATGCGGCTTATTGCCACCACCAGCACCCCGGCGAGGATGACACCGCTGGCATACAGCAGGAGGGTGGGCTTCGAAACCTCAAACCACGTGCCGACGCCAAAGGGTATGTACAGGTTGAGAAAGAGCAGTGCAAACCCGGCCGTGAAGAGTATCGTGGTAACGATATTCCCTTTTTCCGTCAGGTAAACGGGTAGTTTTTTGTTCAGGTCGATATCCATCGGATCAATTGGAATTGCAAAAATAACACTTTTGCCGTCCTGCCGTTTCCGGGAAAGAAAAGGGGAATCAATTTAATATAACGGCAGCAAATGTATGTTCGTGACAGCGGAGAGCAGGGTTTTCAGGGCCTTTCCGGTGCCATTGAGGCTGGCAGCACTGCTGTGATTTTCACCCCTGAATTCTGCATTTCGCCCCTGCCGGGAGGTTTACGGCCCGCAGTGGGGTGGGAGGCACCTATTTTTTGGAGTGTCGCTCATCCTGTGTTTTGTTTGCCCTAAAAACCAGCTATGGGGTATACTGCTGTTGAACGGCAAATTTCATCACACTTCATGGGGAGCATCGCTGAAGGTGTGATTCCCGGCACCGGGGTAACCGTCTCTGCCCGGAGGTTTTGCTCTGCTGTCGACAGCTCTGTTCCTGACGGGCAGGATGTGCCGGGCCTGTTTCGCTCTCTCTTCCGCTCACATGAGGTTGAAGAGAGCAACAGGGAGTTCAGTTATTATATTTTGATTCCTGCCGGGGCTGATGACAAACCATCGGCAGAAGGCAAAAAGCCGTTCGCAACCGGACCAGGCAGACGGGGTGCAATTATTCTTCTGCACGGTCTTAACGAGCGGAGCTGGTCCAAGTACATCCAGTGGGGTGCCCGGCTGGCGGACAATACCGGGCGCCCGGTGGTGCTTTTCCCGCTGGCGTATCACATGAACCGTTCACCCCGCAGCTGGATAGACAGGCATATAATGATGCCGCTGGTCTCGGCCCGCCAGGCGCTGCTGCCTGATGCCAGGCTCTCAACCTTTGTCAATGTGGCCCTGAGCACACGGATGACCCTCTCCCCGCAGCGCTTCATGCTCTCAGGATACCAGACCGCAGGTGACCTCGCAGCGCTTATCCGTTCCATCAGGGAGGGCACCATAACAGGGATAGACGCCGGCGGGCCGACAGATATCTTTGCCTATTCCATCGGGGCGCTGGTGACTCAGGTCATGATGCTCTCCGATCCATCCCCTCTGCCGGATGACAGCCGTATAATGCTCTTCTGCGGTGGCAGCGCCTTCAACATGATGAACGGAACCTCCAGACTCATAATGGACAGCCGCGCTTTCGAGATGCTGCTCTCATTTTATATCGGGTGGCCTGAGGGTGCCATGAACGGCGGCAGGGAGAGACTTATCCGGCTTATGAATGATACCCCGGAGGGGAAAGCATTTTATGCAATGACCTCGCTGCAACGACTGAAAGACCTTCGGGGGAGACCATTCAACCGCTTTGATGGCAGACTGAAGGCGGTGACATTTAAGGACGACAAAGTCATTCCTGCAAACGCAATTATTAATACACTCCGTGGGGCTGATGCCGAGGTTTGGAACCCCGACTACCCGTGTACGCATGAATCACCCTTTCCTGTGCTCGCCGGAGATAAGGGAGATGAGGTTGACCGGACATTTGACAGGCTGATTGACACTGCTGCGGGATTTCTTTCATGAAATGACTATTTTTGATACGTTCACCGTATCAGAATAATCTATGAAATCACTTTTGATTCCGCCTTACCTCAGGGAGGGCGACCGTATCGAGATAATTACTCCTGCCAGCCCGATAGAAGAGGGTGCGGTTCACAGTGCGGTTCACATGCTCGAAGAATCAGGTTTCCGTGTCACAACGGGCAGGCATGTTTTTGCCCGCAGCGGTCCTTTTGCCGGCGTTGAGGGCGACCGGTTGCATGATATACAGAGGGCTACGGATGACCCCGAGGTGAAGGCTGTCATCTGTTCACGGGGCGGATACGGCATGTCGAGAATCGTCGACCGGATAGACTTCTCAGCACTGAAAAACAATCCCAAATGGTATGTCGGCTACAGTGACATAACATCGCTTCACCTGTGGCTCAACACAGTATGCGGGATCGCCTCCCTGCATGCCGAGATGCCTCTCAACTACAGCAACCCTGAATACCTTCCGTCTTGCTATGAGACAATGGTAAGGGCGCTGCGCGGTGAAGCTGAACCTGTCCGTTGGCAGACTGTGCAAGAGTCTTCGCTCGATGTGTCTGGTCCGGTCACCGGAGGAAACATTTCTCTCATTTACAGTCTTGACGGTACACCGGCTCAACCTGACACTGAGGGAGCCATTCTGTTCATCGAGGAGATTGGTGAACACTTCTACCATCTTGACCGGATGCTTGTGGCAATGCGGATGGCTGGTCTCCTTAAGAATCTTTCGGCACTTGTAGTGGGAGGGATGGAGAAGATCACAGAGGGTGAACATGTGTTCAACCAGACAGTTGAGGAGGTTGTGATGAACGTGGTGGGAGGATACGGTTACCCGGTCCTGTTCAATTTTCCGGCAGGTCATATACCGGACAACAGGGCAATTTACCTGGGCAGGAATGCAAGGATCATACAGTCGGGCAGGTCAGCCGTCCTGAGCTGGATCTGACCCGCCTCCGGCACAATTCTGAGTCCCCTGCGGGAAACATCGGCAATCGCAAATCGCACATTGCACATCTGCAATGCTTTATGGCCAACAGCCAATCACATTACTGCCGACTGGTACTGCCTGCTGCTGACTGATCAGAACGCTGCCAGCAGCAGATTGATATCCTTTGAAAGTATTCCGAACTTTTGTCCAAGCACCTCGTTGGTGAGGATCCCGTTGTATATGTATACTCCGTTCCTGAGACCGTTGTTGAATTTCAGCATCGGGGTAATGCCTCCCGCATCGGCAATCTCCTGCATCAGAGGTCTGAAGACGTTGCTCAGGGCTATTGATGCTGTCTTTGGGACCCGCGAAGGGAGGTTCCATGCAGAATAATGTATCACCCCGTGTTTCTCGTAGATGGGGTCCTTTATTGCTCTTGGTTCTGTAGTCTCGACACACCCTCCGGTGTCAACGCTGAGGTCGATAATGACCGAACCGCGTTTCATCCCCTGTACCATCTCCTCGGTGACATAGAACCATGGCATCAGTATGTCGGTTGAGAGGGCGCCGATCAGGACGTCTGCCGATTTCAGGGCTTTCTGCAGCACCTGCGGGTGGAATGTGGAAGTATATAGCCTCTGCCCGAGCAGATTCTGGAAATTGCGCAGGCGGTGCACAGAGGTGTCAAACACCCTTACAATGGCACCCAGTCCCAGCGCTGCACGTGCAGCATATTCTCCGGCTGTGTTGGCTCCTATAATGATCACCTCAGTGGGAGTCACACCGGTGACGCCGCCAAGCATTACACCCTTACCGCCGGATGTGCTGCTCAGGTAATCAGATGCAAGCAGCACCGAGGCAATACCGCTGATCTCACTCATTGATTCAACCACAGGGAGAACGCCATCAGAATCCATTATCCTTTCACTGGCAAGCGCTGTCACTCTCCTTCGCATGAGAACCGATAGCACCTCCTCGCTCATTGTGGCGGCATTCATGAATGAAATCACTGTCTGACTGCCTCTCAGCTGCGAGGCTTCCTTCTGCTTGAAGGGAGCTATTTTGATTATAATGTCACAGTCATAGACTTTGGCTGAAGTTTCAGCCACCATTGCGCCGTTGTCACTGTATTCCCTGTCGGTGAAACCGGAATGTTCACCTGCGCCTCTCTCCATGAAGACCTCGTTGCCTGAGTCGGTGAGGATCTTTACTGCTTCGGGAGTGAGTGCCACCCGCTTCTCATCATCGTGCACGTCACGGGGTATGCCGATTGTCACCTGCTTTCTGCCCACGGCTTTCTCAACCATCTCCTCCCTTGGCATGAAGGCGCTTCTGGCCGGTTCATTCATCTGGTCTGGTTTTAAAGGTTAACGTAGATAATCTCACCAGATCAAAATTAAGATTTTAATCTCACAGACAACTTGATGAAAAGCATAATTAAGAGTTTAGGGGCAGGAAGCGGGTCAGGGGTACCCGCCGGGATGGCCCCGGGTGTCAGTTCAGAGTGATGCAGCCGGCAGAACGGCGTCGGATGATTCGATAATCCTTTCCCCTTCAGGGGTTACTGTGATCGAGATCCGCAATGTCTCAGCCGGCAGCAACGGCTCAATCAGCTCGGGCCATTCCATGAAGCAGGGTGCCCCGGAATCAAAATACTCCTCTATTCCGAAGTCCAGCACCTCCGTGATCTTCTTTATCCTGTAGAAATCGAAATGGTATACAGGCATGCTGCCCGGCCGTCTGTACTCATTGACAAGTGTAAACGTCGGGCTCGTGACTGTGTCTGTAACGCCCATCTCATGGCACAACGCCCTGATGAATGTAGTCTTGCCCGATCCCATCTGGCCGTAAAACGCGATGATTTTTTTCCCGGCAGTCTCCTTTAGAAAATGTCTGGCCGCTTCATGAAGGCGGCTCCTGTCACCAACAATGATCCTCATGGCGCAAAAATAGCAAATCAGACCGGTTCCAGCGAGACAAGCGGAAGCATCATTTCCTGGAGTGATATTCCACCGTGCTGGTATGAATCACGATAGTGTGCAACAACATTGTTGTAGTTGTTGGGGTAAACCAGGAAGTCATTTGCAAAGGCGAAAATATACCTTGAGGTAATGTTTAACATCGGCAGCCCGGCTTTCGCCGGAGCAGACAACTCGAATACCTCACGGGGATTGTAGTTGAGATTCCTTCCTGTCTTGTAGCGAAGGTTCATTGAAGTCTGCCTGTCACCAACCACCTTCACCGGCTTCTGTACCCTCACTGATCCGTGGTCAGTCGTAATGACAACCCTTGCGCCCCTGGCGGATACAAGTCTCAGCAGTTCCATCAGAGGCGAGTGGATGAACCACGAATGAGTAAGTGTAAGCCACGAAGCCTCATCGGCTGCCAGGTCACGGATAAGGTCTATCTCGGTACGGGCATGGCTGAGCATATCCACGAAGTTATAAACCAGCACGTTCAGGTCATTGCCCAAGAGTTGGGTGAAACGTTCGTTGACGCTTCTTCCCTCTGCGTCCGAGCTGATCTTGTTATAGCTCCACCTGCATGTTATCCCGCTTCTCGTAAGGTTCTTTACAAGGAGTTTTTCCTCATTCAGGTTCTTTCCCTCATCTTCATTTTCGTCAATCCAGTATTCGGGCATGAGCTCTTCGATGGCTGCAGGCATCAGGCCTGCAAAGAGAGCATTGCGCGAGTACTGCGTCGTGGTAGGGAGGATGCTCATGTACAGCTCCTCGTCAACAGTACGCATAACCTGCCTGAGGTCACCGGCCATTGTCTGCCATTGGTCGAGACGCATGTTGTCAATTATAATGAAGAAGAGCGGCGACCCCCTGCTGATCATCGGAAAGACCCTCTTAGCCAGCACTGAGGGCGACATCAGAGGTCTGTCAGGGGATTCAGCCGAAACCCATTTCATATAATTGCCTGAAATGTATTTTGCAAAAGCCCTGTTGGCATCTGCCTCCTGCATCCGCAGCACTTCACGCATGCCTGTGTCGGATGACCTTGTCAGCTCTCCCTGCCAGAAAACCAGGCGGCGGTAAAGATCACTCCATTGTTCGAAGGAGGATGCTGATGAAATCATTTCAGATATCTGGCTGAATTCCTCACGAAAGACAGTAGTGGTCTGCCTTGTAACAATCTCTTCAATATTCAGTATGCGCTTGAGGGTCAGAAGTATCTGCTGCGGTTTCACCGGCTTGATGAGGTAATCGGCTATCTGTGAACCGATTGCTGCATCCATGATATCCTCTTCCTCGCTTTTTGTGATCATTACTACCGGGATTGCCGGCCTGACCGACTTGATGCGACGCAGGGTCTCAATTCCGCTGAGCCCTGGCATATGCTCATCGAGAAAAATTATGTCGTAGGCTTTCTCCCTTACCATCGTTATAGCATCGTTGCCGGAGTGGCAGGTGTCGGTCTCAAATCCTTTTTCAGTCAGAAAAAGAATATGTCCGCGGAGAACTCCTATTTCGTCATCGACCCAGAGGATTCGTATCTGTCTCATCTGCTGCTATTAGCGTTACCGCTGGTTGGCAAACGCTTTCAGATGAAAGATAGCATATCTGTCGATATTCTTGTCTTCCCTTAATTTTTGCAGGTTATCGCGGCTGATTGGCCATATCTTCAGGTCGGCAGTTGATGCTTCCCTGATACTCTGTCCGGGATCAAATGCTTTTGTCCAGGCAGTTGCTTCAAATGATGATCCGAAGGGACCGACTGTAATAAGTATGTATCCGGCATCGATGGCGGCTCCTTCGGTGCGATAGTTGCGGTCAGCGTAATTGTCAAGATTGTAGTTTATGATGTCAAATACGATCTGGTTCATATTTGCACGCGGATTTGAAGCAACAATTATAACATAATGCGGTTGCAGGGTATCTGCAGTGTATATTTCTTCCGCTATACGTGTATCCTCAGCAATCCGGATCTCAGGTTTCTCCTTTTTCAGGAAGTCGGTGATTTCCGCAGCCCTTTTTCCTTCTGGTGTTGCCGGGTATTTTGCGATGAGGGAGTCAAGCTTCATCTTATATGCAAATTCGCCTTCGAGTGCTCCTGTGGCCATCGCTTCGAGCAGCATGAACCTGGGCAACAGTTCGTCTTCCGGAAAGAGTCTGACGGCTTCGGCACAGAGGGATTGTGTCTCGGCATAACGTTCTTCTGTAAATAACTGGTACGCAGCCTCATATTTTCGTGTGGCCTTTTCTGCCATTTCTCTGTGCCTGTTTGCATAGTCAGGGTCAGAGAGGATCAGGGCGTACTCTGATTCAGGATACTGTGCAAGAAGCTCAGCCCTGCGCCTGTCGGCCCTGGCGGGATCGTTGATGCGAAGCAGGCGGTACAGTTCAAAGAGCGCTTCAGCCCTGACGGACTCATCCGTGCCTGTTCTGGCTGCCTCCTCCAATGAGGTGGCGGCCGCGAGGGTGTCATTAAGACGGGATGCAAGTATCTTGCCCTCTCCAAGGAGCGCCTCGGCGCTGCGTTTGACAGAGACTGTCAGCATTGAGTCTGTCAGCGGCAGGTTACGGAGGTAGTAATCCTTTGTCCTTTCAGGAGCCACTCCTGCGCTGTCACCGTTTTCATTCAGCGCATCTGCTTCATGCTGTGTCCCCGGGACCAATGCTGTGCGTGCCTTGTTAGCTCTCCTCCAGTTATCCTCGAGCCTGCGGTCACCCCACCGGCGCCTGAATTCAGTACGCCCGAAAGTAAGGGCTGCCTGGTTGTAGAAATACCATCCTCCTTCGGCTGAGATGGCTCCACGGTATCGCTGTTCATTTTCATAATACTGACCCATGTTGTAGCGGTCGCCGCCGTCACCTGTACGCTGGCCTGTCATCTCCTTCTCAGCACTCCTTATCAGTCCGGCAATGAGTGCATCACGGTCGGCCGGGCTCATTGCAGCTACCCTTCTCAGGCTGTCTTCACTGACAACTATTGTATGGAATCCGGCATACTCACCAAGATCGGAAGTTCTGCTGCTGATGAGATCATAACCCGGAAACCGGTTGTCAATCAGGTATGAGGCACTGTCATAATACTGCCATGATTTCAGATAGTCAGGTTGCTCATAATAGTGACCGGCCAGGGCGAGGTACGACCTTGCCTTCTGGCGGGTGTTGACCGTGCTGGCGGCAGCTGCCTGTGACCAGAGTTTAAGGGCTTCGTCGGTATTACCCATCCGCTGTTCCAGTTCACCAAGGGCGAAATATATCTGATCGAGATAATCCTTGTTCCTGCTGTCACGCAGCATCTTCCGCAATGACTTCAGCAGGTCTTCAGTATCGCTGTGCGATATGTCGGTAACCCCGGCGAGGTTGATTCCTGCATTGAACTCCAGGTCATAGGGCGGATTCATCCGCATCACCTGCCTGAAATAAACTGTTGAAAGATTGTTGTCACCGGCAGCCTTGCAAACCTGGGCAAGGAGATATGTCAGCCGCACCTTTGTTGCATTCTCACCCGCATTTTCTTTTGCCATCGTGAGAGGCGTCACGGCATCACTGTATCTTTTCTGCCGTACTGCGATGTCAGCCTGGGTCGAGTAATACATCGCCCTTAGTGAACGGGTAAGGCTCTCCGGGTCAGACACGGCCTGAAGCATGCGTGAGGCCTCCGCAAAATTACCCTCCTCTGACTGTATTCTTGCCATCCATATTCCGGCCTCGGTGGCCAGATCAGTGTCAGTTGCAATACTTACTGCAAAAGAAAGCGAAGCCCTGGCTGCCATAAAATTCTTAAGGTAAAACTGGGCTTTACCCATCAGGAGGTACGAGTCGTCGACCCATTCGTTAAACTCACGCCTGTTATTGAATTGTTCGTCTCTGTCACTTTCATTCCTGCGGTTTTTTTCTTCAGGCCGTGCAGTAATTGAATGGAGAGCTATCACTTTGGAGGCTTTCTGAACTGCTCGCTCCATATCGGATGATGCTGCCCGCACTGATTCCGGGTCAGAGTATTCGAAGACAGGAAGCAGATCGCTGTAATCATCACGATGCGATTCCCTGACCTTCTTTACTCCGGCCTTATAGGCTTCGTTACCGTTGAACCAGATGTTGTATTTGGAGATCAGGGAATTATAAAAACGGCTCGCTCCGGTGTTCTTTTCAGCGGAACACCCGGCAAGAATCAGGGTGACAGCCACCGTCACCGCTGAGATGTATTCCCTATGCCGTAATCTCAACAAATAAGATTTATACTCTTATAACTGAAGAGCTCTCCTGATAGTATCCAAAGATAAGAAAAAGAGACATGAAAGAGGGGGTTGTCCGCCCGGGGGCGGGAACAGGTTAATATTGCCTCTGTTTTCTAAAGAAATACAGGATTATCTCACCTCGACCCTCTGCGTCGGGGCCATCCCGGCGTTGCGCTGCTCCACCTGCTTCACAACCCTCTCCGCGAGGTTCATGAATGCGGTGCCGGTGAGACTGTCACCCAATGCCACAGGCCTTCCCGAGTCGCCTCCGTCACAGATGCTCTCCACGATGGGTATCTGACCCAGCAGTTCCGTGCCGCTCTCGGCGGCGAGCCTGCTCCCTCCCTCCTTGCCGAAGATGTAATATCTTCTGCCGGGAAGCTCGGGAGCCTCGAAATACGACATGTTCTCAACCAGCCCCAGTACGGGTACGTTTATTGCATCACTGCGGAACATTGTTATTCCCTTCCGGGCATCAGCCAGAGCCACCTCCTGCGGTGTGGTCACAACTATGGCGCCGGTCACAGGGACCTCCTGCACGAGTGTCAGGTGTATGTCGCTTGTCCCGGGAGGGAGGTCGAAGATAAGGTAGTCAAGCTCACCCCAGTCGCCCTGGTTTATGAGCTGCTTAAGGAAGCTGCTTGCCATCGGTCCGCGCCAGATTACTGCTTCCGAACCCTTGACGAAGAAACCGATTGAAAGAATTTTAACCCCGAATTTTGTCATCGGGATGATTATGTCGGTGCCATTTTCACTTCGCACGTCAGGGCGGTATTCACCTGCATCGAACATCCTTGGCACTGAAGGTCCGAAGATGTCAGCGTCAATCAGCCCGGTGGCGTAACCTTTGCGGGCCAGGGCCACTGCCAGGTTCACGGCGACAGTCGATTTGCCGACACCGCCCTTTCCGGAGGAGACGGCAACAATGTTCTTCACCCCGGGGAGCACGTCTCTCTTCGGGGCAGCTGTCTTCTCAACGACGATTCTTGGCTTAACCTCTATTGATGAGACAACTGCATCAGGTCCGAGGGTCTCCTTCAATGCCCTCACACAGTTGCTCTTGACTGATGCGATGAAGGGGTCATTCGACTTCTCCGGCACCAGCACCAGGGAAATCCCTTCGTCTGTCACCCTGATGTCTCCCACCATCCCGAGGGTGACAATGTCACTACCCTTATCAGGATGGGTCACCTTCCGGAGGGCGTTCAGAATATCTTCTTTTTTATACATAATATTTAGTGATAATTAATGATTTGTGCTACAATGCTTTATCCCCTACAGGGAATTTGGATTTTCAGGTTGTCATTCAATAATGCTTACAGGCCTACGGCCTATTGCCTGCCTCTCTCCCTCCAATCTGGCTCCTTTGCTAAAATGACCCACCGGGTCATTTTTTAACGCTCGGCCCTCTATTGCCTCTTGCCTAATGCCTGATTCATAACATCCATCCTCTTTTATAGTTCAGTGCATGGATCCCAGAACCGCTCACGGAACTCCAACACCCTGTCTTCTTCCACTGTGAATCCCTCGTTTTCAAGAAGTTGCTGCATGGTTGATGAGGTGCCAAAATGATGTTTCCCGGTGAGCATGCCGTTCCGGTTCACCACCCGGTGAGCCGGTATGAACCCGGGGCCGGTATGGGAGGAATTCAGTGCCCATCCCACCATCCTGGCCGATCTGCCGCTGCCGAGATACCGGGCAATGGCGCCGTATGAAGTAATACGGCCGTACGGGATCAGCTTCGTAACCTCGTACACCAGGCTGAAAAAACTTTCATCGCTGTCTTCCCGGGCCGTACCTGCGGGAACATGCCTGTCACGCTTCCGGGCTGATGATTTCCTTATCATCTGGCAGTCTGAATGAAAGATATGTAATAGGGATACCCTGCTTCAGGAACAAATCCTCGTAATGAGTCCTTATCGAGAGCAGCGGATCACCTGGCAACTGGTTGTGCAGGTCGGTGACAGATGTGACTATCTCCAGTCCGTTGACCTGTGTCAGTGCAAGAGTATAATCATAAAGTTCACGGCAGTCGGTCTTAAGGTGCACTATTCCTTTGTTCCTGAGGTATTGTCTGTACAGGTTGAGGAACTGCGGCCCTGAGAGGCGCTTCTTTTCCCTGATTCTCTTCATCTGCGGGTCAGGGAATGTCAGCCATATCTCATCCACCTCGCCCGGGGCGAAGAATGACCCTGTCACTTCAATCCGGGTACGGAGAAATGTTGCATTCTGAAGCCCAAGGATATGTGCATCCTTGGAGCCCCGCCACATGCGCGCTCCCTTTATGTCGATACCGATTATATTTCTTTCGGGATACAGGCTGGCGAGTCCTACTGTGTATTCACCCCGGCCGCATCCGAGTTCAAGAATGATCGGATTGTCGTTGTGAAACCAGTCACTGTTCCATTTGCCCTTAAGACCGTGGTCTTTCCTGAAAACTTCATCAAAAGGTGGTTCGATCACCCGGTCGAACCCCTTCATTTCAGCCCATCGCGCATGTTTGTTCTTGCCCAAAACCCGGTTTATTTTGCTTATTTTCCCTTCAGGGAGATCTTCATCCCCATGTCATAGACACCGTTGAGAAGTGTGTCCCTCATACCGTGTATCACCCTGAAGTGATACTCACCCTGTTCGGGAAAGAAGACGTTTGATTTAAATGGGATTGTCAGTTCACGGAGATCACCGGCGCCTCGTCCCAGCCACCTGCCTGTTTCATCAGTCACCATGGCCTGGAGGGTGTCGGTAATAACCGTACCTGAGGGGAAGGTGGTGACGACGAAGAGGTATATATTGCGGTAGGGATATTCGGACGAGGTACGGAGTGAAAGCCGGATGTCATATGTTTTAACTGTATCATCGATTGTGCATGTGTACTTCGCATTGTCATACATGCTCCATTTCCCTCCTTCGATGCTGTAGTTTTCAGAATACCTGACACTACGGTCACAACCCGCAGTTACGGCTGCCAGCAGCAGTGCCGCAATGATCAGCTTACTTTTGCTTCCTGTCATTTTTCCTGTGATATTGTCTGTGCCGTCCCTTCCCTTCACGGGGCTGGCTCTTTGTTTCGAACCGTGTCAGCCCGCTGTTCTGCAGCAGCAGGTCATTGCCCTTTTCCATCCTGTTGTTCGAGGCTCCCTCCAGCAGGTTTTCCGGTTTGACGCCCCTGCGGTTGAGCTGGATGATCTCGCGCACACGCGAAACGGGCACAGCAGTCATGTTGGCTGCAATGCGCGGGTCAGTCGAATACCAGTAAACACCCGTATGAACTTCCATCTTCATGAAGTATGCCGTACCGTTGGTCAGTTCAAGATGCACCTCCCGGGAAGGAAACTCCTTCTGGGCATCAATATAGCAGTCAAGCTCATAGTTCAGGCAGCACTTCAGCTTACCGCACTGGCCGGCAAGCTTCTGGGGATTGAGTGAAAGATCCTGGTAACGCGCATGTGATGTTGTAACTGATACAAAGTTGGTGACATGGGTCGAACAGCACAGCTCTCTTCCGCAGGTTCCGATACCGCCAATGCGGCCTGCCTCCTGACGGGCACCTATCTGCCTCATCTCTATCCTGATGTGGAATTCCTCAGCGAGAACCTTTATCAGCTGACGAAAGTCAACTCTTTCATCTGCAAGGTAGTAGAAGATAGCCTTTGTCTTGTCACCCTGGTATTCCACATCACCTATCTTCATCGCCAGCCCCAGGTTCTCAGCAATTTTCCTCGAGCGGAGCATGGTGGCTTCCTCAAGCTTTTTAGCCTCTTCCCACTTCTGGATGTCAACCGGTCTGGCCTTCCTGTATACCTTCTTCATCTCGTCGACAACCGGTTTGGTCTTCATTTTCTTCAGCTGCTGACTGACGAGAAAGCCTGTCATGGAGACATAACCGATATCATGACCCGGAGAGGCTTCGACAGCAACCAGGTCGTCAACCTCCAGTTTAAGATTGTTCACATTTCGGTAAAACCCCTTGCGGGTGTTCTTGAAACGTACCTCAATTATCTCGCTGTGGCGGGAATCACAGGGGATATCGGCAAGCCAGTTGAAATCATTCAGCTTATGCGCTCCTATGCTGTATTTTATTTCAGGTTTTACCGGCTCCTCGCCGGGAAGGACCTGTATATCATCGTTTGTCATATTGTCAGTTTACCCTGTAGCGGAGCGAAGGATCAGTTTCCCCCTTCCGTCAGGGTGAATGCAAAATTAGGAATAAATGAGCGATTTTCAAGTGATTCCGCTCAGTTACCTGATAAGCCTCATTATCGTGAGGGCGAGGTCAAGGAAAATCATTTTGGTGTTTCCGTTGCTCTCGACGTGAAGATATGCAAGGTTGAACTCCTTGTTGAGTGCGTTTATATTCTTCCCGTTTATAAACGGATGGAATCTTTCTGAAAACTCATCCTCGGCACGTGTGAGGTATACAAGTTTGTTTTCCCTGCCGTTGAAGTTGAGGATAAAATTTTCGCGGATCATCCTGAGCGAATAAGAAAGGAAGCTTTTCTGTCTCTCCCGTCCCAGGGCAGCTGTTTCCTCTGACCATGTTACAAGCGAGTGGATGTCTCTTGTATAGGCTGTCCGCATCAGCTTCGTGAACCGGTCGAGATGCACGGCGCTGTTGTCATCTTCCCGTGCCAGTTCCATCGCCCTGACCATATTTCCGTTGGCTATGGCTGCTATCTCAGAAGCCCTGGCTGTATCCATTCCGGTGGTTTTCACAAGATGGGCACTCAGATCTTCAGCCGGAATTGACGGTATCCTTATGTGCTGACAGCGTGAAGTGATTGTCGGGAGCAGCCTGTCATCGTCCTCCGATACAAGGATGAAGAGTGTCCGGGCCGGAGGTTCCTCTATCATCTTCAGCAGCTTGTTCGCCGTCTCGGCATTCATCTTTTCAGGGAGCCAGACTATCATTATCTTGAAGTCGGACTCAAACGATTTCAGACTGAGCTTGCGTATTATTTCTGCAGCCTCGGCAACGGGAATAAGTGCCTGTTCGTTGGCGACCTCCATCGCTTCTGTCCAGGTGCTGAGCGAGAACCATGCCGACCTCAGGACCATTTCGCGCCATTGCGCGATATAAGTGTCACTCACTGCCTCCGAGGATGATTTCTTTTTTATTACCGGGAAGACGAAGTGCAGGTCAGGATGGATCAGTTTATCATACTTGACGCACGAGGGGCATTTTCCGCACGCATCTTCAGCGGTCCGGTTCTCACAGCTTATATAGCGTGCAAAAGCCAGGGCAATGGCAAATTTGCCGCTACCCTCGGGACCGCAAAAAAGCAGTGCATGACTGACGCGGTTCTCCAAAACGGAGGTCCGCAGCCTGTCAATCACTGCCTTCTGTCCCGGGATCTGTGAGAAATTCATTTAACCCTTCTGGTAATGAAGGGCAAATTTAAACAAAAAACGGGTTTTTACGGTTTTTAAAGTGCAGCCAGTGCTTTGTCGTAATCAGGTTCCTGTACTGTCTCCGGCACCAGTTCTGTGTAAACCACATTCCCATTTTCGTCAACGACCACTATGCTGCGGGCGTAAAGACCGGCCATGGGCCCGTCAACGATGTCAACACCGTAAGCCTTGCCAAATTCAACGTCACGGAACCCGGACAGTGTGACAACATTTGTAATTCCTTCGGTTGAGCAGAAACGGCCGTGTGCAAACGGCAGATCCTTTGTGATTGCCAGCACAACCGTGTTGTCCTTTCCTGCCGCCAGCTGATTGAATTTGCGCACTGCAGTGGCGCAGACACCGGTGTCAAGACTTGGGGAGATGTTCAGAATTACTTTCCTGCCTGCAAGTTCCCCAAGGGAAAGGTGGCTGAGATCTGATTTGACAAGTGTGAATCCCGGGGCTTTGCTGCCCTTCGCGGGAAGATAACCTGATGTGTTTATAGGATTACCTCTGAGTGTGATTTTTGCCATAATTTATTGATTTGTTTCTTAAATATTTCGCTTTAAGGACACTCTCAGGCAGTTGCTGTTCCTCACAGCCTTCATTGCCTGCCAGTCCTATTCATATCAAATTTAACAATTCACCACCGAATTTGTTTAATGAAAAATAAACTGAGATTATTAGGCTCAGGCTTGTAAGTGAACCTGTCAACTTCTTATTTTTGTACAATGCAAACAAAAAGCTAATCCATAAAAAGAAATTTTATGAAAATCATTGACAACTTCAATTTTAAAGGGCTCAGGGCTATCGTTCGGGTAGATTTCAACGTGCCTCTCGACAAGAATACAAAGGAGGTCACAGATGACACACGTATCCGCGGTGCATTGAGGACAATAAAGAAAATAACCGCTGACGGAGGGTGTGCCATACTGATGTCTCACCTCGGCCGGCCTGAAGGGGTGATGGAAAAATACTCACTGAAGCCTGTGCTGCCGGTGCTGGAGAAGCACCTTGGCATGAAGGTGGCTTTTGCCCCTGACGCCCTTGGCGAAGAGGCAGTTGCAATGGCCGCCGCACTGAAACCGGGCGAGGTGATGATGCTTGAAAACGTCAGGTTCTATCCGGAGGAGGAAGGTAAGCCAATACTCCCGGAGACAGCAACCGACGAAGAGAAGAAAGCTGCAAAAGCTGCTCTGAAGGTGAAACAGAAGGAGATGGCAAAGAAACTGTCAACATATGCTGACGTGTATGTTAATGATGCATTCGGAACTGCACACAGGGCTCATGCAACCACTGCCGTTATTGCCGATTTCTTCCCGGAAGAGAAAAGGATGTTCGGATTCCTTATCAACAGTGAACTTGCAGCAATGGACAAGGTCCTGAAGAGCTCGCAGAAACCTTTCACCGCAGTAATGGGGGGTGCAAAGGTATCTGACAAGATACTCATTATCGAGAACCTGCTTGACAGGGTTGACAACCTGATTATCGGAGGCGGGATGACATACACGTTCATAAAGGCCGCCGGTGGCAAAATAGGCAATTCACTTTGCGAGGAGGACAAGCTTGACGTTGCAAAGGCCGTGATCGAAAAAGCAAAGGCGAAGGGTGTTAATCTTCTCCTTCCGGTTGACGGGGTCAATGCTGACAAGTTTGACGCTGAGGCAAATACATATACTTCGGCAATTGACGACGTGAAGGACGGATGGATGGGTCTCGATATCGGCCCGAAGAGCATCGACCTGTTTGAGAAGGTGATAATGGAATCGAAGACAATCCTCTGGAACGGACCGATGGGCGTCTTCGAGATGGAGAAGTTTGCAGCCGGAACCACTGCAATTGCAAAGGCGGTAGCAAAGGCCACAGAAAAGGGAGCGTTCTCACTGATTGGCGGAGGCGACTCGGTTGCAGCCATCAACAAGAACGGGCTGGCCGACAAGGTCAGCTATGTCTCCACAGGCGGCGGCGCCATGCTTGAATACATGGAAGGCAAGAAACTCCCCGGCATAACAGCCATCAGGGGCGAATAACCAGGATACTGCCCGTCAGGGCCGTTCCCGGCCGGAGACGGGCAATTGTCTGAATCGATAATATTGCACGATGTTTAAATTCCGCCACATAACAGCTCTGGCCCTCATGCTGCTTCTTGCAGGATGCGGAGGTGATGACACGCATACCTCCGGAACGATCACCCTGTCAAGCGAGCTGTATGACAGCGGATCATATTACTATGCGATGGGGCTCTCCTTTGATGAGGCAGGGGAGGTCCCCACGCTTCCTGACCAGTACAGGGCTGACATTACCCTTGCTGCAGGACCGGTAGGCGGTGGGCCGGCAGTGGCTTATCTTGAAGCCAACACCCTGGACCCTCCGTTTGCACTTGCCGGTACATTCGGGTCAGAAAGTGAGGCTGTGAGTGCTTTCAATGCGCTGATGAGCGTTGGCAGCTATTCATGGGTTGACCTGGCTGCACCGCTGTCATCCAACCAGGTATGGGTGGTGAAAACCCGCGATATGAAATACGCCAAATTAAGGATCATCAGCGTGACACTTAATAACTCTGTCAATCCACCGGTCGCCACATGCTCACTTGAATGGGTCTGGCAGCCTGACGGATCGACAGCCTTTCCCGCCAGGTGATGAGTCAACCGTCAGCGGAACGGATATTCAGCATCAGCGACACAGCTGGTTTTGAAAAACTGGCACTGGAGATCTTTCGCTTCCAGGCTGCCGGATGCCCTGTTTACAATGAGTACATCAGCCTGCTCGGAATCGACCCCGGAAAGGTTGAATCACTTTCAGGCATCCCTTTCATGCCAATTTCATTCTTCAGGGATCATACTGTGATGACGGGAGACGGTCCGGCCGGGAAGATTTTCCTCAGCAGCGGTACAACCGGCATGCGGCAGAGCCGACACAATGTGAGGGAACCGGCAATATATGACGAGAGCCTTGAAAAAACCTTCAGGATCTTTTACGGTGACCCTTCGGAATACGCTGTTGCAGGATTGCTTCCTTCTTACATGGAAAGAGAGGGATCATCACTTATTTATATGGTTGACAGACTGATGCATCTTTCCGGCAACAGTGCCGGAGGATTCTTTCTTGATGATCATGACGCCCTTTTCAATGCAATTGACAAAGCAAGAGCTGACGGGTTGAAGGTACTGCTCATAGGAGTGACATTTGCCCTGCTTGACCTGGCAGAGAAATTTCCGCAGGATCTTTCTGATGTTATTGTAATGGAAACCGGCGGGATGAAGGGAAGAAGACGTGAAATGATCAGGGAAGAGGTTCATGAGATACTGAAAAATGCCTTTGGTGTAAAAGCCGTTCATTCGGAATACGGAATGACAGAACTGCTCAGCCAGGCTTATTCACAGGGTAAAGGGCTCTTCCGTACCCCGCCATGGATGAAGGTGCTCATACGTGACAGCCATGACCCGATGTCACACACTTCTGCCACCGGGGCTGCCGGCGGAATAAGCGTAATAGACCTTGCCAATCTCTGGTCCTGCTCATTCATAGCCACCTCCGATCTTGGCAGGATGCATGACGGGGGACAGTTCGAGGTTCAGGGCCGGTTCGACGAGGCCGATATACGGGGATGCAATCTGCTTGTGAGTTGAAAACAGGCAATAGGCAATAGGCAGTAGAGGGCCGAGCGTTAAAAAATGACCCGGTGGGTCATTTTAGCGAAGGAGCCAGATTGCAGGGAAGGCAATAGTGTTGGCAATCAATGCAATAACTGCAATAACTGCAAGACCGCAAGACCGCAAGACCGCAAGACAGACCTTCAGACCTTCAGACTTTCTTTCTGTCAGATTCCCAGCTTTGCCCTGATGTCTGCCGGTATGGCGTCCTTGTGGACCATTATGAAGATTGTCTTGGCCCTGACATAACTCTCTGACATGTTCAGATAACCTCCGGATGGGTTCCTGTCTGTGCCCCACGAGTTCTTGGTGATATAATACTTTGTTCCGTTCTGGTCCTTTGCAATTCCTGTGAGATGCATCAGATGGTCATCGGAGGTGACGAAAGTTTCATATCCCTTCTGGCGTACATCCTGGGTGACATTTATTTCGGGACCCGGTTTGTCAAACATTCCCGGTATCTGTCCGTTGCCTGACTGCATAGCCTCGAAGCGTGCCCTGTCGGTCATTGCTGAAAGATCCATTTTTGTCAGGTCAGGATTGATAGCCACACCGCTGGCATGTGAAAATCCTCTCTCGCTCACATCACCATCCCAGTTGACTGTGTAACCTTTATTCAGGGCGTTGTCCATGATGAGGATCAGCTCGTCGAGGGGTACGTTGTAGAAACGGTTCATTTCCCAGTTGTCAGGTACTTCGAGGAGTCCCTGTGTGTAAAACGGGAAATGTGTGAATGATGTGATATGTATA
The DNA here is from genome assembly GCA_964635655.1 of uncultured Rikenella sp. GTDB lineage: Bacteria > Bacteroidota > Bacteroidia > Bacteroidales > VadinHA17 > SR-FBR-E99. Next base: position 192,371 of record CAZWOC010000001.1, read on the forward strand.
TAATCGTTCATGTTCAGACCCAGGCTGGCCGCAAAGGTTTTCGGGGTGTAGCTTTGTCCCTTCCAGGTGAAATTGGCCGGCACCTCGCCAAGGTAGATGTCAAGAACAGCCCCGGTCACTTCGTCCGACTCCTTGCTGAGGCGCTTCATCTTTACAGGAACTGTGGTTACGGCATCAATGTAAGCCTGCAGTTCACGATGGTTGTGTACGGGTGAATCATAGCTTATGCCCGTATACACCTCCTGGGGAACCAGGCCGTCTTCATTGAAGACTCTGAGCCACGAGGGGGAGAGGCTTCCCTCACCAAGGTTACCATTTCCCTGGCGCAGGTAATTGTCAAGTATTCTGTTCTCATATGTTTTCCTTACGACGAACATCTCGGAGAGGTCATATTCGCCCTTGCCCATGCGAAGAAGCTCTGACTCCATGAAGGAGGTGGTGGCGAAGCACCAGCATGTGCCGGTGGCAGACTGGTTCTTGACAGGGGTTGCCGGCAGGGAGACGACTGTCGTGAATTTGAAGCCTTCGGGTTCAGCCGGTGCCTGTTTTTTTGCCTTCTGGGCCTGAAGCGGCAATGCGGCAACCAAAATGGAAACAAGGAACAAAATAGTCTTTTTCATCTGTATATGATTAAAATTGATTTCTGTGAACGAACCAAAAATATTCAATTATTCTTAAAAGGGAAATGTTATTAAGCAGGTGGATGATTGAACAGGGACTCACATTGTGGGATAGTACGCCCCTTCGACATGGTCAATCTCATAGCCCGTTACGCTCATGATGACAGTAATTATATCGAACCTGGCCTCTTTGCAGATACCGTAGGTGTCAATATAATTTGAAGCTGCATTTATAATTGTTCTCTGTTTGGGTACATTGACTGCTTCGGCGGGATGAACATGATAGTCTGCAGACCTTGTCTTCACCTCGGCGAAGATCACGAAGCGGCAGTCTTCGGCTATTATGTCAATCTCTGTGCGGCCGGAGCGCCAGTTCCTGTGGCGGATTGAATAGCCTTTGCCTGCAAGGTATCCGGCTGCAATCTCTTCGCCCTTCGGGCCCAGTCTGGCACGGTCACTCATTTCACACCTCTATGAGCCTGTTCTTGATGGCGTAGAGTATAAGGCTGGCGGTGTTTTTTGACCCGGTCTTTGCAAGGAGGTTTGCCCGGTGCTTGTCGACTGTTCGTTTGCTTATAAACAGGGCATCAGCAATTTCATGGTTGGAGAGGCCTTCGCATATCTTCAGGAGTATTTCCTTCTCCCGCCTCGAGAGGCTTGAGCTTTTCTCCTCCTGTTCCCTGTTTTTTATGCGCCTGATGACATGGTATAGCAACTCCTGAGAGAAATAGTTGCCACCCCTGCTGACAGCGACAACCGCATCATGAACGTCTGAGATGTCGGAGTCCTTCAGGATGAATCCCTTCGCACCTGCGTCAACCATCCTGTAGTAGTACTCCTCCTCGCCGTACATTGAGAGGGCGATTACATTTGATGCCGGGTACAGGCGGGTGATCCGCGATGTTGCCTCCACTCCGTCCATTTCCGGCATACTTATATCCATCAGGATAATGTCAGCGGGGAAGGTTTCAAGTGCCTTCAGTAATTCAATGCCGTTGGAGGCTTCGGCCACAACCTCGAACTCAGGATATCCGCCAAGGAGTATTTTTAATCCGTTGCGGAAAAGCTGATGGTCATCAGCCAGGGCTATTCTGATTTTTTCCATACAATGCTTTATCCCCTACAGGGAACGGTATTATTTGCTATTTATGCCACAATTCTTAATGACCTACAGGGAAATCCGCCACAGCCTATTGCCTACTGCCTGCTGCCTCATTTTCACTGGTCTACCCTGATCAGTGCACTTGTCCCCTTCCCCCGGGCGCTCTCTATGACAAAGACCCCGTCAACAGATCTTACCCTCGTCTCGATATTCGGTATTCCCATTCCCACTGCCTCGTCGGACGACAATTTTTCCATGTCGAATCCACGGCCATTATCAAGATATTGCAAGGTAATGATTTTTTGGTGCCTGCGCAGTTCTATTTCGATCTTTGAAGCGCCGGAATGCTTCATCCCGTTGTTGATCAGCTCGCAGGCAGCCCGGTAGATCACAACTTCCTTGTCGGTATCGAACCTTTCTCCTTCCATATTTGTACGGAAGTCGATCAGTACGCTTCTTACCAGGTTCAGTTTCGCGGCGAAGGCGCTGATGGCGCTGGCAACACCGAGGTTAGTCAGCACATGCGGACTCATGTTGTTTGATATTTCCTTGATTGTGCTCAGCGCCTCGTTGACAACATGATTTGTATTGTTGAGTATCTCCTGACCCACCGGGTCGGTGACCTTTGTGTTAAGGGCTGACAGTGACATCTTTACTGTGGAGAGCAGGGGACCAAGCCCGTCATGGAGGTCTTTGGCAAACCTCTTTTTCTCCGTCTCCTCAGTGTTGATGATTGCGTTGAGGAGCCTCCTTTCCGAGCGATTCCTGTCTGTCTCGGCACGCTTGAGCGAGTAAAAGAGCTCACGGATCAGCACCACGCCTGTTATTATCATCACCGAGATGAGGACATTCATCCATTCGTCAATCATCATCAGCTCGAAAGAGGGTTTGCCCTGAAAATACTCGATTAGCTGGATGAGGGTACGGACCGCCATCAGCACAAAGGAGGAGGAGAGCAGGATCCATGAAAGGCGGTACCGCGTTATTTTCATGAACCGGATTGCTATACCCGCAGCTGTTATCTGCAGTACAATGGAGATGAACAGGGCTACAAGACGTACCATCGTAACAAAAATTTAATTCATACAAAAGTATGAGTTTATTACCTTTGGGGCGCTAAAACCGGAAAATGAAAACCATCTACACAGGCCTTATCATATTGTACTCTTTGATTGCCGGAGCGGGGTCGCTTTTCAACAGCAAGGCCCGTAAGTGGGTGAATGGCAGGCGCGGATGGAGAGGGCAGCTCAGGTCGTTCAGCAGAGGAGAAGGGAAGGTGTTATGGGTTCATTGCGCTTCCCTGGGCGAGTTTGAACAGGGAAGACCGGTGATTGAGAAAATAGTGAAGGAACAGCCGGGATGGAAGGTTGTACTTACATTTTTTTCCCCTTCCGGTTACGAGGTCAGAAAAGACTACAGCGGAGCAGACCTTGTAATGTACCTCCCCGCCGACATACCTGTCAATGTCAGATATTTCCTTGACAATGTCAGTCCTGACCTGGTGCTGATTGTGAAGTACGAATTCTGGTACAATTATCTCAGTGAGCTTAAGCGAAGGAATATTCCAACTTACCTGGTCTCAGGAGTATTCCGGCCGGGTCAGTATTTCTTCAGATGGTACGGCAGGTTTGCACGAAGGGTATTCCCGGTCTTTTCCCGGATTTTTGTTCAGGATGAACAATCATGCAGGCTTCTTGCAGGTATTGGTTATGACCGCTGCAGTGTGACTGGCGATACCCGGTTCGACAGGGTGAGCCGGATAGCTGAAGCATCGCGTGATCTGCCGGCAATAGACCGGTTCCGCGGAAATGAAAAGCTGTTTGTCGCCGGTTCGAGCTGGGAGGAGGATGAGGATATAATAATAAGGTACATTAACGGCAATCCCGGTGCAATGAAGTGGATTATTGCTCCTCATGAAATAGATGAGGCCCACCTTCGGCGAATCGAGAAAAAAATCGTGCCGGGCACGGTTCGCTATTCCGGGTACCGTGATGAAAGCGATGAAGCACGGGTGATCATAATCGACAATATAGGGATGCTTTCATCGGTATATCGTTATGCTTCAATTGCAGCGGTGGGTGGAGGTTTCGGCAGGGGGATACACAACATCCTCGAGCCTGCCTGCTGGGGTATTCCTGTACTCTTCGGGCCCAACCACACAAAGTTCCGTGAGGCACATCATCTCATTGAGAGGGGAGGGGCTGTTGCATTCGAAGATTTTGATACATTCTCTGCTGTTGTTGAAAAGTATCTCACCGATCCGGCGGCACTGAAGGCGGCCGGAGAAGCATCTTATGCATATATATCTGAAAATAAAGGTGCTACAGATAGAGTGTATTCTGAAATATTTGAAAATAAGGATGGTGATAACTTATTGAAAAAGCGTTAAAAAGTTGTTAATAATTACAAAATGCCAATTCCGGGTAATTGTGGCCGTAAATGTAATTTAACCTTCTGCCTCAGAAGAGCCGGGGCTCAACTTAAACCAACTGATATTCAACTACTTTTAAAGAAATTAAAACCATAACTATTCTAACTAAATTCAATTATGCGAAAACTAAAGTTTACTCTCATGCTGTTGTCTCTGTTCATAGGGTCAGTCACCCTAATGGGGCAGGTGACAACCTCTTCTCTCAACGGGAAGATTACGGAGACTGATGGTCAGTCGTTGCCGGGTGCCACGATAATTGCAACCCACGTGCCTTCCGGTACCGTATATGGTGCCACCGCAAATTCCCAGGGTTTGTATTCAATCCAGGGTATGCGTCCCGGGGGGCCCTATACGGTCAATGTAACTTTCATCGGCTACAAAACCCAGAGTTACACTGAGATTACCCTTGCGCTCGGAGAAAATACAACCCTGAACTCGACAATGGAATCATCCATGACCGAGATGACGGAAGTTACCGTGATTGGTTACGCGACATCAAGATTCAATACCACGCAAACCGGTGCAGTGACGAATATCTCAAATACACAGATAGCGAATATGCCTACGGTGAGCCGCAGTATTATCGATGTTACCCGCCTTTCACCCTACGGAGGTAACGGGATGAGCTTTGTAGGCTCAGATGGTCGTACAGCTAACTTTACAGTGGATGGAGCAAATTTCAACAACAACTTCGGCTTGAGTTCTGCTCTGCCCGGCGGAGGCAGCCCGATTTCAATTGAATCTATCGAAGAATTGCAGGTTGTAATCGCTCCGTATGATGTTCGGCAGACTAACTTCATTGGTGGTGGTGTAAACGCCATTACAAAATCCGGTACAAATACCTTTAAGGGCAGTGCCTATACTTATCACAGAAATGAAAACATGCGCGGTGATGCTGTTAATGGTACGCAGATCGCAGGTGCGCGTGCCGTTGACCGCAATACAACCTATGGTTTTACTTTTGGCGGACCTATTATCAAAAACAAATTGTTCATATTTGCAAACGGCGAAATGGCTAAAACACCAACAATCGTCAATCGTTGGAGAGCTTCAACGGATGGTGTCGCCGATGCCGACAATTTTATTTCCCGCACAACATTAAGCGATCTTCAGGAAGTTTCTGATTTTGTTAAGAACAAGTATGGATATGATACGGGATCGTTTACAGATTTCCCTGCTGATGAAAACAACTACAAACTTCTTGCACGTTTGGATTGGAATATCACAGACAAACATCATCTGGCCCTGCGTTACAACTACACAAAAAACCTTTACTGGAGCTCTCCGAATGCTTCATCCATGGACGGAGGCACACGTATGTCTGAGGCAAGAATGTCACAAGCCTCAATGTCATATGCAAACTCGATGTATTCTATGAACAATCTTGTTCATTCATTCTCCTTTGACTTAAACAGCCGGTTGTCCGATAACTTATCCAACCAGTTCCTGGCAACATTCTCAAAACTTGACGATGTCCGCGGATCGAATTCCGATGAATTCCCTTTCATCGATATTTTGAAAGACGGACAAGCCTATTTGTCTTTGGGATATGAACTTTTTACATGGAACAATGCTGTTCACAACGACGTTTTGAATATCAAGGACGAACTGACACGCTATTTAGGAAGTCATAAACTTATTGCCGGAATTGCTTACGAATATAAGATGGCAGATAATGCTTATATGCGTAACGGTACAGGATACTATCGCTACTCAAGTCTTGACGACTTCTTAAATGAAGAAGCACCTGAAATTGTAAACCTGACTTATGGTTATGACGGAGAGAGCAATCCTGCAGCCCGCATAAGAACAAACAAAATCGGAGTTTACGGCCAGGATGACTGGAACGTTAATTCAAATTTCAAACTTTCGTATGGTCTTCGTATCGATGGGCTTTTCTTCGATAACAATGACCTGATGACAAACAAAGCTATTTTGGACCTTGATTATTCCGGTCGTCATATCGATACAGGTGAATGGCCTTCAGCAAATCTCATATTCTCTCCCCGCGTAGGTTTTGTGTGGGATACATTTGGCGACAAGAGCCTGAAAATTCGTGGAGGTACCGGTCTTTTCGCGGGTAATTTACCGCTTGTGTTCTTCACCAATATGCCTACCAACGGTGGAATGGTACAGTACCAGGCACAGATAAATGCAGCGAACGCCGCAAAAAGAGGTTTCACAATGGATGAATTTGCAGGCGGTCTTATAACTGATACTGAAGGGAATGCCAGTATTGCTGCACTTTATGATAAGTTAACAGCACTGGGGTATCCTTCAACGATTTCTCCCGAAGACGGGACAGTTCCTTCTGCTGTTAACGGTGTAGATCCGAATTTCAAAATGCCGCAGGTATGGAAAACGTCTCTTGCTGCTGATTATACATTCAAAACATCATTTCCACTCTCTGTAACTGTAGAGGGAATTTACAACAAGACAATCAACGGTGTTTCTATTTCTGACTGGAGTATTCCAAATGTTGGTGGTTTCGCCCGTTTCAACGGTGTTGACAATCGTCCGATTTATCCTGCCGGTTATCGTACAGGCACAAAAGCCTTTGTGCTGGAAAACACAAGCCTTGGTTATGGCTGGTCAGGCAACATTACTGTAAATGCTAAACCTGCAAAATGGATCAACCTGATGGCTGCCTATGCACACACGGTTGCCAGGGATGTGACCGGCATGCCCGGATCGGCTGCTGAATCTGCATTTACATACGTACCCACGGTGGAAGGCCCCAACTTCATCAGATTGCACAATTCACAATACAACACACCCGACCGTCTGGTGGCTTCGCTTACTGCCAACGACAACAGCGGCAATCACTATAGCCTTATCTATGAAGCATGGCTTGGCGGAGCAAACTACTCATACATGATGGTTAACGATATCAATAGTGACGGTTACAACTACGATGCAATCTATATTCCCACCGACGAAGATGTGGAGAGCAATCAATTCCGGTTTGTTTCGGAAAACGACAAAATCCGCTTTATGGACTATGTTCATGCCAACAGTTATTTGAAAAAACACCAGGGCGAATATGCAGAGCCCTATAGCGTCTACTCACCCTGGGTTCATCGGATTGACTTTGGCTACAAACACGATTTTGTTTTCAATACAGGCAAAGACAAACATAACCTGCAACTTAGCCTCGATCTCAAAAATGTGTTGAACCTGTTTAACTCTGACTGGGGCGTCGCCAAATACCTGAATCCGGCAATCGGTTCGGAAGCTCGTATCCTCAAATATGAAGGCGTGGATGCTTATGGTGTGGCTACATTCTCAACACCCTCTTCAATCAAGGGTGATACCCAGACATTCACACCAAGCTACTCATTGGGTCAGTGCTGGTATGCTTTAATAGGCATCAAATATATTTTCAACTAATGAAAAGTACAGGTAATATGAAATTTAAATACTTTTTCCCAATATTCATCGCGGTAGCTGCCCTGATGGTAAGCTGTGACGATGAATTCTCTGCGACGTTACTTGATGAAATTCAGGTATCGTCGTCTTACGTGTCTATCCCGGTAGCGGGTGGTTCAACACCCATTACCGTAAAAGCTAATGACAGCTGGACTGCAGAGAAGGTAACTACTGCTAAAGATAAAGTTGAATGGCTGACTATCTCTTCAACAACAGGCAGTGCCGGTGAATCAACGCTTACCTTTTCAGCCGCATCAACCCTCGATGGTCGCGCTGCAGAGGTTTTAATTAAATGTGGAGACAAAACCCAGAGAGTTAAAGTCATCCAGGGCGTGACAACAATTGCATCTGCCACCTGTGCGGATGTAATTGCCGGACCAGACAGCAAAACCTATCAGGTAACCGGGGTTTGTACGTCAATAGCCAACACCACCTACGGTAACTGGTATTTACAGGATGCGACAGGCTCTATCTATATCTATGGTACTCTTGATGCGAAGGGCGCTGAGAAAAACTTTTTAAGTCTGGGACTTGAAGTGGGTGATGAAGTAACTGTTCAGGGACCAAAAACTACCTACGGAACAACGGTGGAATTGGTAAATGTAACAGTTATCAAAATCAACAAATCACTTGTGAAAGTTGATTCGGTAGATAACGCAGTGCTTCCGGTCGAAGGTGGTGAATTTATTGCATACCTCACCTGCAAAGGACAGGGCGTATCGGTAGAAATTCCTGAAGATGCCAGTTCCTGGTTGTCAATTTCATCTATCCAATCTGCAGGTACAAAGACTGTTGTGACATTCAATGCCGCTGCCAATGCAGGCGGGGACCGTGGGACTACTCTCACGTTCCATACTACTGACGGGACTAAAGACTATAGTGCACAAACAGCTCTTACCCAGAAAGGAGCGATAATAAATGTATCTGTTGCCCAGTTTATTGCTGCTGAAGTTAGTACTAGCATTCCGTATCGTTTGTCAGGTGTGATAACAAGTATTACAAATGCCACATCTGGCAGATTATATCTGAGAGATTTCTCAGGGGAGATCTATGTATATGGTATTCAGGATTTCAGTACCAAAGGTTTAAAAGTGGGAGACATCATCACAATTGTCGGAAAACGTGCCGCATACAATGGTACTCCTCAGGTTGGCTCTGCCGTCCTGGAAAGCTCTATTACTGTGACAACGGCAACCATTGCAGAGGTATTGACTAAACCTGACGATCCCAATACATACTTTATGGTAACCGGCGAAATTAAATCGATTGCCAATGCGGATTACGGTAATCTTACTTTGAAAGACGGCGACAGTGAAATCTACGTGTATGGTACTTATCCGGGTTGGGGTGCAACCGGCGACTTCAGAAAAGGCCTGATAGCTGCCAAAGGCCTTAAAGTTGGTGACACACTGACAGTAATTGCACGGAAGGGCTCTTATGGCGGATCACCGCAGCTTTCAAACAGTATTTATTTCAGCCACGTAAGTGTGGTTATACCATAAGTAATGTGACACGCAGCATAAGTTGCGTGACAGATAATAAAAGAAGCTGCCTCAAACCGAGGCAGCTTTCTTTTTTATCAGTGTGCCGGACGTGATAAATGGACGGAGGTCAGGTTGACGGGAATGAGGAGCCGTTTGCGGGTCATTGTCAGAAGGTTACGCTTATTAAAAAGATGTGCCGGCTACCGGCGCCCTTTATTAATTTACCCCGGTGCAAAAAGTTAATATGTATGTTGATAAAAGAGAACTTTTATTCTTGCCTCCTCAGGCCCGCTTGTCTATTTTAGCATAACCCGTTCATGTTTACGGAAGGTAGACTAACTAACTTATTTTCAAACTTTAATATTTTTTAACAATCAATGGGAGATTCAATAGTCCATTCGGCTACCGTCGCCTCTAATGAAAAGGAAATGGTAAAAAAAGAGGAGAAGAAAAGCAAAAAGGAAGAGCCGGTGATGGGTAAGTCAGGCAAAACCACGGGTGAAGGCTCAAAGAAGACCTTCACCTATGAGGAGGCCATTATGGCTACCCGTCAGTACTTCGGCGGTGATGACCTGGCGGCGAAGGTGTGGGCAAGTAAGTATGCTCTCAAGGACTCATTCGGCAACCTGTATGAAAAGACGCCTGATGACATGCACATGCGTCTTGCCTCAGAGGTTAACCGTATTGAGATGAAATATCCAAATCCTGTACCGGTTGAGGTCATCTATGAGGCATTCAGGGACTTCAGGTACATCATCCCCCAGGGCGGACCGATGACCGGCATAGGCAATGATTTCCAGATTGCCTCCCTTTCCAACTGTTTCGTCATAGGCAACAAGGGTGACTCCGACTCATACGGCGGCATCATGAAGATTGACCAGGAACAGGTGCAACTAATGAAACGTCGCGGCGGCGTGGGGCATGACCTCTCACACATACGCCCGAAAGGCTCACCGGTGCTCAACAGTGCTCTTACCTCTACAGGGGTGGTCCCCTTCATGGAGCGTTATTCAAACTCAACCCGCGAAGTTGCCCAGGACGGCCGCCGCGGAGCGCTGATGCTCTCAATATCAATTAAACACCCTGATGCAGAGAGCTTTATTGATGCCAAACTCGAAGCCGGCAAAGTCACGGGAGCAAACGTCTCTGTCAAGATCACAAATGATTTCATGCAGGCTGTAACCGACGGAAAAAGCTTCCGCCAACAGTACCCGATTAATTCAGATAAACCTAAGTATATCAAGGATATAGACGCAGGAAAACTCTGGAGTAAGATCGTTTACAACGCATGGAAATCAGCCGAGCCGGGGGTACTTTTCTGGGACACAATCAGGAAGGAGAGCGTTCCTGACTGCTATGCCGACCTTGGTTACGAGACCGTATCAACCAACCCCTGCGGCGAAATACCCCTCTGCCCGTATGACAGCTGCCGCCTGATAGCAATAAACCTCTTCAGCTACGTCAAAAAACCATTTACACCCGAGGCTGAGTTTGATTTTGAACTGTTCAGGGAGCATGTTCATCTCTCACAGCGGATCATGGATGATATAATCGACCTTGAGCAGGAGAAGATAGACGCAATCATTGCAAAGATAGATGCAGATCCCGAGGGTGATGAACTCAAGCGGGTTGAGCGCAACCTGTGGGAAAACATCAGGCACAAGACCGGCGAAGGCAGGCGTACCGGCATCGGCATCACAGCCGAGGGCGACATGCTTGCAGGCCTGGGTCTCCGTTACGGATCAGACGAAGCAACAGAATTCTCGGTGAAGGTACACCGTACCCTTGCAGTTGAGGCTTACAGGGCATCGACAGTCATGGCCGCAGAAAGGGGGCCTTTCCCGATATACAGCGCTGAAAGGGAGAAGAACAATCCATTTATCAACCGCCTGCGCGAAGCAGACCCGGAAATGGTAAACGAAATGGAGAAGACCGGAAGAAGGAATATCGCACTTCTGACTATAGCCCCCACTGGCTCGACAAGCCTTATGAGCCAGACGACCTCCGGAATAGAACCGGTGTTCATGCCGTACTACAAGCGCCGCCGCAAGGTAAATCCGAATGACAAGGACGTTAAGGTATCATTCATAGATGAAGTGGGTGACCACTGGGAAGAGTTTACCGTGTTCCACCACAAGTTCATCGACTGGATGAGGGTGAACGGGTATAAATATGAGGAGGTTAAGGAAATGTCAGAGACACAGATCAATGACATCGTCGCCGTCTCTCCCTACTACAAGGCCACTGCCAATGATGTCGACTGGGTTGCCAAGGTGCGGATGCAGGGCGCCATTCAGAAATGGGTGGACCACTCAATCAGCGTAACGATAAACCTCCCCTCAGATGCAAAAGAGGAGCTTGTCTCAGAACTCTATCTTACCGCATGGAAAGAGGGCTGCAAGGGAGCAACCGTTTACCGTGACGGTTCAAGGGCAGGTGTGCTTGTATCTAACAGCAGCGAGGAGAAAAAGAATGAATGGTCGCCCATCAGGCCAAAGGTGCTTGATGCCGACGTCATCCGCTTCCAGAATAACGAAGAGAAATGGATTGCATTCGTGGGGCTGAAGGACGGTGTGCCTTACGAGATATTCACGGGGCTGCAGGATGATGAGATGTTCCCCATTCCGAAGAGCATCGTCAAGGGGAAGATCATCAAGAACAAGGATGATGCCGGCAATACCCGTTATGACTTCCAGTACACTGACAAGTACGGATACAAAAACACACTGGGAGGCCTGTCACACATGTTCAAGCCGGAATTCTGGAACTACGCGCGGCTCATTTCAGGTGTGCTCCGGTACGGAATGCCGGCCAAAGACGTTGTAGAGCTTGTCTCATCAATGAAGCTTGACAATGAGTCGATCAACACGTGGAAGAACGGTGTTGAGCGCTCACTCAAACGTTACATTCCCAATGGCACAAAGGCCAAGGGCAAGTGTGAAAGCTGCGGTTCAACGAACCTGGTCTACCAGGAGGGCTGCCTGATTTGCCCTGATTGCGGAACCTCCAAGTGCAGCTGAGCATTTATTAAACTCCATATCACATTGAATGAAGAAAGGAGCGTCGGGCTCCTTTCTTTTTGGTTATCGGTTATCGGTTATCAGTTATTGGTTATCGGTTATTGGTTATCAGTTATCGGTTATCGGTTATCGGTTAGTCAATGCTGACGGGGACAGCGGAATTCAGGAGAGACTGGTCAATCTCCTGCGCTGTGGCTTCATGGTCAGGAAGGTTACCTTCGAAATACTTTTCATAGGCGGTGATATCAAAGTGGCCGTGACCGCTGAGGTTAAAGAGGATATTCCTTGATATCCCTTCAAGGTCAGCTTTCCTGGCTTCATCCAGGGCACCGGCAACGGCATATGATGATTCCGGGGCAGGAAGGATCCCTTCAGAACGGGCGAACAGTATAGCTCCCTCAAAGCACTCACGCTGGAACTTTGCCTTTGCCTCAATGAGGCCATCCTTTCTCAGCTGGCTGACCAGAACACCGGCGCCGTGATACCTTAAGCCGCCTGCATGTATCTTATCAGGGATGAAATTATGACCCAGTGTATACATTGGCAGCAACGGGGTCATCCCTGACTGGTCGCCGAAGTCATAAGTGAATTTGCCTTTCGTCAGCTTGGGACATGATGCAGGCTCGACAGCCACAAGCCTGGTCTTTTTGCCGCTGACAAGGTTTTCGCGGAGGAATGGAAAAGCTATTCCCGAAAAGTTCGAGCCACCGCCGAAACAGCCGATAACCACATCAGGGTAGTCGCCTGCCTTTTCCATCTGTATCATTGCCTCCTGGCCGATTATTGTCTGGTGCAGGATTACATGGTTGAGCACACTGCCCAGGGCATACTTGGTATATGGGTCCTGTGCAGCTATCTCCATAGCCTCGGAGATTGCTATCCCAAGGCTGCCGGGTGAATCCGGATCCGCTTCCAGCACCCTCCTGCCCGCTAAGGTCATTGTGCTTGGTGAAGAAACCACTTTAGCGTTGTATGTGTTCATCATAAGCTTGCGGCCAGGTTTCTGGTTATAACTGACCCTGACCATGAATACAAGCAGCTCAAGACCGAAATGATTGCAGGCGAAGCTCATGGCGCTGCCCCACTGGCCGGCTCCTGTCTCTGTCGTTATCCGCCGCACACCTTCCTGTTTGTTGTAATAAGCCTGCGGGATGGCGGTGTTGGCTTTGTGTGAACCTGAGTAATTGCCACCCTCGTATTTATAATAGATCTTGCTTTTTGTTCCAAGAGCCTTCTCGAGGTTGCGCGCACGAAAGAGGGGCGAAGGGCGGAAAGTGCGGTACAAATCAAGAACCTCCTCCGGGATGTCAATGTACCGTTCTGTAGTAACTTCCTGCCTGATCAGCTCCATGGGGAAGATGACAGACAGCTCGTCAGGACCGGCAGGTTTACCCGTTGCCGGATTAAGAGGGGGCAATGGCTTGTTGGGCATGTCTGCCATTATGTTATACCATTGGCGGGGCATTTCGTTTTCAGTCAGCAGAATCTTCGTGATCTTTTCCATTTCAGTTAAATTTAATAGGGTTAAACAAAACAAGAGGCACGCTGTGATCAGCGTGCCTCTTTCTATAATTCTCCTTTTCGGGTTATATAATGGCGTGATTCACAGCTTCATCCTATGAGCTGCACCAGCGCCAGTTATTTAACCTCATTGCTTTCATTGATACAAACTTAATGATTATTTTTCAGCAGTGGCAGTATTCAGAAACAAATTATTAAGAAAATTCACCAAAAAACTATTATTCCTGTTCAGCCAGCCTCCGTATGAGTTGCCGGATATGTTCCCCGGTTTCAGTGGTTGAGTGATGATTGCTTTCGCTGAGGTCAGCTGTCACGACTCCGCTCCTTACCGTCTCTTCGACAGCCCGCGTAATCAATGCGGCTTCCTTCGTCAGGCCGAAGCTTAGTTCCAGCATCATTGCAGCGGAGAGAATTGTTCCCACGGGATTGGCGATATTCTTACCGGCCGCCTGGGGGTATGAGCCGTGTATGGGCTCGTAAAGGGACGTCGACTGTCCTATTGATGCCGACGGCAGCATCCCGAGGGAACCGGTGATCACACTGGCTTCGTCCGAAAGGATATCCCCGAACATATTCTCAGTGACAATAACATCAAAGGCAGACGGATTTTTTATGAGCTGCATGGCAGCGTTGTCAACGAACATGAAATCCATTTCAATCTCCGGGTATTCCGGGGCAATCGCCTTTGCCGTCTCGCGCCATAGCTGTGATGTTGCAAGCACATTAGCCTTGTCTACCACGGTTATCTTCCTTCTTCGCTGCATAGCATACCGGCAGCCGAGGTGAACAATACGCTCAATCTCATGCCTGCTGTAGAGGCATGTGTCAAATGCAGTCTGACCGTCTTCGGAACGCCCGCGTGGTTTCCCGAAATATATCCCCCCGGTCAGCTCACGGATAATTACTATGTCTGTCCCGGCAGCGATCTCCTCCCTGAGCGGTGACATGCCTGCCAGTGCCGGGATGCACTTCACAGGCCTGATATTGGCATAGAGGCCAAGCTCGCTCCTCATCCTCAGCAATCCCTGCTCAGGCCTGATCTTTGCAGAAGGGTCATTGTCATATTTCGGGTGCCCGATTGCGCCAAAAAGAATTGCATCCGATCTGCGGCAGAGCTCAAGTGTCTCATCCGGAAACGGATCACCTGTGCTGTCGATTGCAGCAGCACCAACAAGGCCTTCAGTGAAACAGAATGTGTGACCGGTCACCTGGCCGGTGACCTCCAATGCCCTGACTGCCTGTTCAATTACCTCCGGGCCAATCCCATCGCCCGGAAGAAGCGCTATCTTATAATTCATTTACTATCTCAATTAGTTTGTTGTATTTCCGGTTTGTATCGTTGCTACAGATTATGTTAAGCATCTTTTCAGTTGCCTTTATGGCCGACTCGGTCTGGTCGGCATCAAGCCCCCTTGTCCGTAACTCCCGGCCGTTGTGATTCCATCTGATGACTGTTTCAACCAGGGCGTCGGTTTTTCCTCCGGGAGGAATTGACACCTCATAATCTGTCAGCAGGGGCAGTACTGTGCCAAGAGACTCATAAACCTTTCTCAGTGCTTTCATGAATGCATCGTACTGTCCGTCACCGGCAGCCGTCTCCTGGTGAAGGATACCGTCAATCTCCACCTGTACGCTTGCCGAGGGCCTGAGGCCACAGGTAAGATTCAGCGAGTAGTTCCGGATGAAAACCCTGTAGCCTGAACGGTCTTCGCCCAGTACGTCGGCAATAATGAAGGGGAGGTCATCGCGTGTGACACTCTCTTTCTTGTCTCCCAGTTCTATAACTCTCTCTGTAACCCTCGAAACAAGTTCCGGGCTCAGCTCAAGTCCGAATTCCTCCAGGTTTTTGCGGATTGTAGCCTTCCCCGACTGTTTCCCCAGCGCATATTCCCTCTTTCTTCCGAATCTCTCAGGACTCAGTGTGCTGCAATAAAGATTGTCCTTCCGGTCGCCGTCAGCGTGAACGCCGGAAGTCTGGGTGAAGACATTTGCACCTATGACGGGCTTGTTTACAGGTATCCTTATTCCGCTGAGTTTCTCCACCATCCGGCTGACACGTGTAATCTCGTTCTCGTTCACGTCTGTTTCTGCATTGAGGTGATCCCTGAGCAGCGCGATAACGCTTGAGAGTGGTGCATTGCCTGCTCGCTCTCCGAGACCGTTGACTGTAGTATGCACCCCTTTTACCCCGGCCTTTACCGCCGAGAAGACATTGGCAACAGAAAGATCATAATCATTATGCGGGTGAAAATCAAAATGAACATCCGGGTATCGTGATGTCATCTGCGCACAGAAGTCATATGTCTGGTCAGGATTCAGTATCCCGAGGGTGTCAGGGAGCATTATCCTCCTTATTCTCCCTCCGGCCAGGCTGTCAACCATACGGAAGACATAATCCGGTGATGAGAGCATCCCGTTTGACCAGTCCTCGAGGTATATGTTAACCTGCATCCCATTAATTTCAGCCATCGTTACGATATCAAGTATGTCACTGACATGCTCCTCCGGAGTTTTCTTCAGCTGTTTTTCCAGGTGCCGGAGCGAACCCTTGCAGAGGAGGTTGATCACCCTTCCTCCCGCCTCCCTGATCCATTCAAGCGAGCTAATGCCGTCAACGAATCCCAGCACCTCAACCCTGTCAGACATGCCGTTCTGTTCCGCCCATGTGGTTATCAGCCGCACTGCTTCTGTTTCCCCGGGTGAAACCCTTGCAGAGGCCACCTCAATACGGTCAACCTTAAGATCACGCAGAAGCATGGTGGCTATGTGCAGTTTCTCGGGAGGAGAGTAGGATACACCGCGTGTCTGTTCGCCATCCCTGAGGGTGGTATCGAGTATTTCAACTCTCACGGCTGCCTGCTTTTTTCAAACTCAAGTATCTCCTCCTTCATCGACAGGAGATAATCAATATTGTCAAGTCCCTTTATGAGGCACTCCTTCCTGAAGGGATTCACCGGGAACTCTGACTTCAGACCGGTTCCGGGAACAGTAATAACCTGTTCAGGGAGGTTTATCTGCACTTTTGTTGCCGGGTGTGAGGTGACGAGTTCAAAAAGCTGCACCAGGAACTCAGGTGTGACCGTAACTGTCAGAAGCCCGTTGTTCAGTGCGTTATTCATGAATATATCGGCGAAGGAGTCTGACACAACCGCCCTGAAACCATAGCCGGTGATGGCCCAGACAGCATGTTCCCTGCTCGATCCGCAGCCGAAATTGCTGCCGGCGATGAGGATCTCTCCCCTGTAAGCAGGGTTGTTAAACACGAATCCGGGCACCGGGTGACCATCACTGTCAAACCTCCGGTCACGGAACAGATTTTCCCCGAAACCACCTCTTCCTGTTGCACTCAGAAAGCGGGCCGGGATTATCTGGTCTGTGTCAATATTTGCCAGAGGAAGGGGAACGGCTGTTGATTCAAGTATTGTGAATTTTTTTCTGATCATTCGTCTGATAATTTCTGGTTCATTGCTTCTGATACTCATTACTCTTTACTGCCATACCAGTTCCCCCGGGTCGGTTATTCTTCCTGTCACTGCCGCACTCATTATCCATTACTGCCATACCAGTTCCCTCGGGTCGGTTATTCTTCCTGTCACTGCCGCTGCGGCAGCCACGAGCGGTCCGGCCAGGATTGTTCTTGCACCCGGTCCCTGCCTTCCCTCGAAATTACGGTTTGACGTTGACACGGCATACTTACCTGCAGGGATCTTGTCTTCATTCATAGCGAGGCATGAGGAGCAACCGGGCTGCCTCATCTCAAATCCGGCCAGCCTGAGCGTCGTTGTCAGCCCCTCCCGCTCTGCCTGGCGTGCCACCTGCTGTGAGCCGGGCACTATTAGGGCAGTTACACCGGCAGCTTTCTTTTTCCCTGCAACTGCCGCTGTGAAGAGCCTGAGATCTTCTATCCGGCCGTTTGTGCAGCTTCCGAGGAAGACATAGTCGATTGGGTGACCCAGCATCTTCATCCCTGGTTTGAATCCCATATATTCAAGTGATTTCAGATACGAGCTGTCGGCTGGGTGGCCTGCAGCGGTGGGTGACTGACCGGTCTCAAAATCAGGTTTGCCGGCCTCGCCGGGTGCTGAACCTGCCTGGTCTATTGTACTGCCGGTTACCCTGTGTGGTGGTATAATACCGTCAACAGCCATCCCCATGCCGGGATTGGTTCCGTATGTAATCATCGGAGGCACCTCCGAAGCATCAAAAGTCACCTCCCTGTCAAATACTACACCGGGGTCACTCCTGAGAAAGTGCCATTGATTAACCAGTTGCGGGAAAGCGGGATTATCAGAGAGTGAATGAATCTGTGCAAGGTAGCCGAAGGTCACCTCATCAGGGGCTATCAGTCCACCGCGGGCACCCATTTCGATACTCATGTTGCATACTGTCATACGTGACTCCATACTCATTTTCCCGATCGCCTCCCCGGCATACTCGGCAAAAAAGCCTGTGGCGCCTCCGGTACCGAGAGAGGCAATTATATAAAGGATCAGGTCCTTGGATGTGACTCCCTCCTGCAGTTCTCCTTTTACGTTGATCCTCATCTGTTTCGGTCTGGCCTGCAGCAGGCATTGGGTTGCAAGCACCATCTCCACTTCGCTTGTTCCGATGCCGAAGGCTATTGTCCCGAACGCGCCATGTGTGGAGGTGTGACTGTCGCCACAGACAATTGTCATCCCCGGAAGGGTGTATCCATGCTCCGGACCGGTGACGTGGATGATCCCGTTTCCCGGATCGCCCATCCTGAAATATGTGATTCCTGCAGCCCGGCAGTTCTCCCCCAGTGTCTCCACCTGCAGGCGTGAGACAAGATCAGATATGGGCATGTGCTGGTTTACGGTGGGGATATTATGATCGGCAGTGGCAATTGTCCTCTCCGGCCTGAGAACGCCGGCGCCTCTCTCCTGCAGTCCGCTGAAAGCCTGCGGGCTGGTCACTTCGTGTATGTAATGCCGGTCGATGTACAGCACATCAGGGCCACCACTGAGTGACCTTACCACATGTGCATCCCATATCTTGTCAAAGAGTGTCTTTCCGCTCATTGTCTATCTTTGAAATTGCATCAATGAATGCCTCCACGGATGCCGTGACTATATCGGTATTTGCCGAGAATCCGTAATAGATGTTGCCACCGTGCTCCACCTGAATGTGAACCTTTCCCATGTCATCACTCCCCCGTGTGATCGCCTGGATCAGGAACTCCTCAAGATGGACATTCTCATGTATCAGATGCTTTACGGCGGTGAATGCTGCATCGATGGGACCGTTACCTGGGGCTGTAGAGGTGTGCACTTCGCCGTTTATCCTGATCCCGACAGTGGCCACCGGCATTACAGTGTTTCCGCAGAGGACCTGGAGCGACTCCAGCTTAAGCTTCTTCTCACCCCTGAACACCTCCCCGGAAAGGATCCTTATGTCTTCATCATTGATCTCCTTCTTCCTGTCGGCCAGCATCAGGAAACGGTGGTAGATTTCGTCCAGCTCCTCTTTGCCAAGTTCTATTCCCAGTGTCTCGAGCCTGTGGTTCAGTGCTGCCCTGCCGCTGCGGGCGGTGAGTATTATTGATGATTCCCTTACACCTACCTCCTTCGGATCAATGATCTCGTAGTTTTCGCGTTTTTTCAGCACTCCGTCCTGGTGGATTCCGGAGGAGTGGGCAAATGCATTACGGCCGACGATTGCCTTGTTGGGCTGGACGGGCATGCTCATGAGAGTGGAGACAAGCCTGCTGGTGCTGAATATGAGCTTCGGTCTTATACCTGTTGCCAGGTTCAGGTCATGGTGACTTTTGATTATCATAGCCACCTCCTCGAGCGATGTGTTGCCTGCCCTCTCACCGATACCGTTTATTGTCACCTCGGCCTGACGTGCACCGTTGATGAGCCCCATCACAGTATTTGCCGTGGCCATTCCAAGGTCATTGTGGCAATGGGTCGAGAGGATCGCACGGTCAATGTTGGGGACATTTTCAATCAGGTACCTGATCTTGCTTCCGTACTCTTCGGGAAGACAGTAACCCGTTGTGTCAGGTATGTTTACAACTGTGGCTCCGGCTTTTATGACGGCTTCCGTGACCCTGGCCAGGTACTCATTGTCGCTTCTGCCGGCATCTTCAGCATAGAACTCCACATCATCGGTGAATTTCCTGGCATACTTAACCGCGTCAACAGCTCTTTTTATTATCTCCTCCGGGGTGGTTCTGATTTTGTACTGTATATGCCATGGCGAGGTGCCTATGCCTGTGTGTATCCTTTTCCTTTGGGCGTACTGAAGAGCTTCGGCAGCCACCTCTATATCCTTCTTGACTGCACGTGTCAGGGCGCAGATGACAGGCTCCCTGACAGCCCTTGAAATTTCAACCACCGAAAGGAAGTCGCCCGGGCTGGAGACCGGGAAACCGGCCTCAATCACATCAACACCAAGCGCTTCGAGAGCTTTGGCCACCTCTATTTTTTCAACTGTGTTAAGCTGGCATCCGGGAACCTGTTCCCCGTCGCGGAGAGTTGTATCAAAAAAAATTACCTTGTTCTTGTCCATGATTTGCAGTTACGGGTTATTTTTTCTCCGGTCTAAGTTTCCTGACAGCTGCACCGGCTCTCCAAAGTTCAGATGATCCCATTTCGGCCAGCTCGGAATTGAGCTGTTCCCTGTAGCCGGGTGCCCCTGTAGAGGTGAGCACCCTGACGCACTCCTCGCCGGTGCTTACTTTTTCATAAAGCTCCCTGAATACAGGAAGGGAGGCCTCCCTAAACCTGGGTTTCCAGTCGAGTGCACCGCGTTGTGCAGTGGCGCTGCAGTTCGAGTACATCCAGTCCATCCCTTTCTCGTCCACAAGTCTTATAAGGCTCTGTGTCAGCTCTTCCACCGTTTCATTGAATGCCTCCGACGGAGAGTGGCCGTTTTCGCGCAGCACCTGGTACTGGGCTTCCATTATCCCCTCAAGGGCTCCCATGAGCACACCACGTTCGCCGGTCAGGTCACTGAAGACCTCCTTTTCGAAGGTGGTGGGGAAGAGGTAGCCTGAGCCGATTGTTATTCCGAGAGCCAGTACCCTCTCTTCGGCCCTGCCGGTGTGATCGTGGAAAACGGAAAAACTGGAGTTGATGCCTGCCCCGGCCAGGAAGTTGCGTCTGACGCTGGTGCCCGAACCCTTCGGGGCGCACAGTATCACATCGATGTCAGCAGGAGGAATGACCCCGGTATGTTCCTTGTATGTTATTGAAAATCCGTGTGAGAAGTACAGCGCTTTACCGGCGGTTAGCAACGGGCTTATCACAGGCCAGAGTATCCGCTGGGCCGCATCCGATACGAGGTACTGGATGATTGTGCCCCTGGAAGCCGCCTCCTCAACTGTAAACAGTGTCCGGCCAGGAACAAATCCGTCTGCAACGGCCCGGTCCCAGTCAGCCCTGAATTCCGGTGCCTGACCCACAATAACATTCACGCCGTTGTCACGCATGTTCATTGCCTGTGCAGGCCCCTGAACACCGTACCCGATGACGGCGACAATTTCATTATTAAGTACTTCACGTGCCCTGGACAAAGGGAATTCCTGACGTGTTACAACATTCTCAACAACACCCCCAAAATCAATCTGTGCCATAATAATTATCTGTTAGTTTAGTATTTGAACTTAATTGTAGTATTCAGGCGTCTCCTGGCGGTTTCTCCTTGCCTCGTCCATCTCTCGGAGGTAGGCGGTCAGCTCCTTGACCTGTCTTGTGACGGCTATCCGGCCCGAGCTTACAAACTGCAGCACCCCGCATGGTTCAAGTATCGAAAGCAGTTCCTTTATTTCTGTTCTGGTACCGGTTTTCTCCACAACCATATACTCCGGGGTCACCTCCAGTATGCGGGCATTGTGCTTCCGGACAATGTCACCGGCCATGCTCCCTGACATAAGGCCCCTTGTTGTGACCTTGTAGAGGGCCATCTCCTGGCAGATTATCTCCGGAGAAGTATGCACAAAAACCTTCAGCACATCGACAACTTTTTCTATCTGCCGTGCTACTTTCAGGACCATCTCAGGCGTCGTTCGCACAACCATCGTCAGCATCTGAACACCCTGCACTGCTGATTCCGAGGCAGTTATGCTTTCAATGTTGATCTGCCTGCGTGTCAGTATCAGGGTGATCCTGCTGAGGATGCCGATATGATTCTCGCTGAAGAGTGAGATATTGAATTCCTGTTTCATGACTTCGGATTGTAAGCAAGTGTTACTTCAGATACTGATGCGCCCGGTTCAACCATCGGGAAGATGTTGGCTGTGCGGCTCACTTCCGCCACAAGCAGGAAAGCCCCTTCGTGGCGAAGCATCTCCTCCGCTGCTGGTCTCAGCTCCTCGCGGAGCGATACCTTCCGTGCGGCGATGCCATAGGCTGATGCCAGTTTGACAAAATCGGGATTGACCATCTCTGTGGAGGCGTAGCGGCTGTTAAAGAACATTTCCTGCCACTGACGGACCATCCCAAGGAAGTTGTTGTTCATCAGAACTATCTTTACAGGGATATTGTATTGCATGATTGTACCCAGTTCCTGCAGAGTCATCTGGAACCCTCCGTCGCCGATAAAAGCCACTGTTGTGCGGCCGTTGCTGCCGGTGGCGGCGCCAAGGGCTGCAGGAAGACCGAAGCCCATCGTCCCCATCCCGCCTGATGTAACGAGGGTGTTGCCGTCAGAGAAACGATAATAACGTGCCACAGCCATCTGGTGCTGTCCCACGTCAGTCACGACAACAGCATTCCCGGGGGCAAGTTCCGAGACTACCTTAACTACCTCGCCCATTTTCAGTTCACCCTTTTCCGGCTCTGTCTCGGGTATGATGACTTTTTCGTTTTCTGTACGGTCAAGTATCCTGAACTCCCGTATCCATTCCTCCCTCTTTCTTTCCCTTATATGCGGGAGCAGGGCATCGAGCACCTCCCTCACATCGCCGTTGATGCCGAGATCAGCCTTTACATTTTTATCTATCTCCGCCCTGTCAATCTCAATATGGATCACCCTGGCCTGCGGTGCATATTTCTTCAGGTTGCCGGTCACCCGGTCATCGAACCTCATTCCCGCGGCAATAATCAGGTCCGCCCTGTTAGTAAGCACGTTGGGTGCATAGTTACCGTGCATGCCCAGCATGCCGGCGAAAAGCCTGTGGTCATGACTGAACGCCGGTATACCCAGCAGGGTGACTGCTACAGGTATGCCTGCCTTTTCGGAGAGGGTCCTGAGCTCTGTCACGGCGCCGGAGATTATTACCCCGTGGCCGGCCAGAATAAGGGGCCTCTCTGCATGGTTGATCATTACTGCGGCAGATTCTATATCCCTGCTTATCAGGTAATTTACCGGGTCATAGCTTCTTATATATGTGCATTGCCGGTACCGGAATGTCATGCTCTCAAACTGGGCATCCTTTGATATGTCAATCAGCACCGGTCCCGGCCGGCCGGTCCGGGCGATGTAAAACGCCCGGGCAATCGTGTCAGGGATTTCTGCGGCGCTCTTCACCTGGGCGTTCCATTTCGTCACCGGCATCGAAATCCCCAGTATATCAGTTTCCTGGAATGCATCTGTGCCAATCAGGGCGGATGTCACCTGGGCGGTGATGAAAACGACAGGTACTGAGTCAAGGTAAGCATTTGCAATGCCTGTGACAAGGTTGGTTGCTCCCGGTCCTGAGGTGGCAAAGCACACTCCCGGTTTGCCTGTGACCATCGCATAGGCCTGGGCAGCATGGGCGGCTCCCTGCTCATGTCTTGTGAGTATATGCCTGAGGCTGCCGGTGTAGTCGAGCAGCTTGTCATAGACCGGCATGATTGCTCCGCCAGGGTAGCCAAAGATTGTATCGACCCCCTCCTCGACGAGTGATTTCAGGAGCGCTTCTGCTCCTGTGACCTCCGACGGGGTCCGGGGGTTGGAGACAGCTTCCGCACCGGTGACCTCATGCGTGGTCCGGGGGTCAGAGACAACTTCCGTCCTGTTGACCTCCGGCCCGCTCTGTGTCGCCCGGGTCTGAGCTGTACTTTTCTTACTTTCTTTTATCATCAGCTTCTGATAGTTATAATACCCTTATGGCGCCCCTGTCTGCCGAGCTCACATGAGCGGCGTAGATCTTCAGAGCCTGTGATATCTCACGTGATCTCCCGGCCGGGGTGAATGCTTCCGTTGCCCGGGATTCTTCGGAATGCCTTCTGGCTTCCAGTTCAGTAAGATCCACATCCAGGTTTATTGTGCGTGCAGGTATGTCAATCCTGACGATGTCACCGTCATGCACCAGGGCTATTGTTCCGCCCGCGGCGGCCTCGGGGGAGATGTGCCCGGCGGACAGTCCTGACGATCCTCCTGAGAAGCGGCCGTCAGTGACGAGGGCACACCGGCGGTCAAGCCCCATTGACCTGAGATATGATGTCGGGTAGAGCATCTCCTGCATCCCCGGGCCGCCGCGGGGCCCTTCATAGCGTATCACCACAACATCCCCTTCCTTTACCTTACCGCCGAGGATACCGGCTACTGCATCTTCCTGGGAGTCGAATACAACTGCCGGTCCGCTGAAGCGCATCATCGAGCTGTCGGTTGCAGCTGTCTTGACTATGCATCCGTCAGGTGCAAGGTTGCCGTACAGAACGGCAAGGCCACCGTCGTTACTGTATGCATGGTTTACATCCCTGATAGCCCCGTCCCGCCTGTCGGTGTCATGAGAGTCATACTTTGCTTCTGATGCAAATGGTTTAGGGTAAGGTGAACTGCCCCTGCCATGAGAGGGGCTTTTTTCTTCCGGGGATAAAGACTCCGGCCCGGCAGGCCTGTCCGGGGCCGAGAGATAGATGTCAAGGGCTTCAGGCAGAACTGCACGGCTTAGAATGTCCCAGCCTGGCAGTGCCGCACCCAGTGACGGATAATCAGCCCTGAGGGCGGAAGTGTCAAGCAACCCCGCCCTGTTGAGCTCTCCCATTATTGCAAAAACACCTCCGGCGCGATTGATGTCTTCCATATGGTATGCCGAGGCAGGGGAGACCTTGCATATATTCGGAATACGGCGCGAGAGCGCATCAATATCCTTCATTGTGAAGTCAACCCCGGCTTCGTGGGCTATTGCAAGCAGGTGCAGAACGGTATTTGTCGAACCACCCATGGCTATGTCGACAGTCATTGCATTCATGAACGCTTCCCTCGTGGCTATGGAGCGTGGCAGAACTGAATCATCACCCTCGCCGTAATACTTTTCTGCCATGTCAGCAATCAAATGTGCTCCCCTGCGGAACAAATTCATCCTTGCGGCGTGGGTTGCCAGCAGAGTGCCGTTTCCCGGCAGTGCCAGACCGAGCGCTTCGGCAAGACAGTTCATTGAATTGGCTGTGAACATTCCGGAGCATGAACCACAGGAGGGACACGATGCTTTCTCAAGTTCAAGCAGCTTCTCACCGGAGACCGACTCATCTGCCGCTGCAACCATTGTATCAATCAGGTCAACGGCTTTTCCGGCTGACCGCCCTGCCTCCATCGGCCCGCCGGAAACAAACAGCGCCGGAATATTCAGGCGCATTGCAGCCATCAGCATACCCGGGGTGATCTTGTCGCAGTTGCTTATACAGATCATGGCATCAGCACGATGGGCATCACAGACATACTCGACACTGTCAGCTATCAGGTCGCGCGAGGGAAGGGAGTAAAGCATGCCCCCGTGCCCCATGGCTATGCCGTCATCGATGGCTATTGTATTGAATTCGGCGGCAAACAGCCCCCGGAGCGACAGCTCTTCCCTGATGACCTTTCCGGCCTGCTGCAGGTGAACATGACCGGGAACGAACTGTGAGAATGAGTTGACAACAGCAATAACCGGCTTGCCGAAATGTTCATCCCTCATTCCGATCGCCCGCCAGAGGCTCCTGGCGCCGGCCATTGTCCGGCCGTTCATTGTCTGCCGGCTTCTAAGTTCTCTCTTCATCACAGGTACATTTGAAAAAAAAGCTCCCCGGTTTCCCGGGAAGCTTTCATATATTTTTCCTCACTATATACTACTCCCCGGTCATCCGCCCATGGCGATGAGAATAAAAAGGGCAATAATAAATAGTGAAGTATGGTTCATTTTCTCATTTCTGGATGGCAAAAATAACCATTATTTTAAAAAAGCAAGGAAAAGGTTCACTTATTTTGATATTTTAAACCTGGCCTATACCTATTAATAAATGGAAGCAACAAAAAAATGTATTTTTTTCAATCGGCAGCCTTGCTTCAGTTGCGATCAGCATAATATTTCAGGAAGTGATCCTTGGTAAACCTGATGAACATTCCGGGGCGGCGCATGCTGACAAGCAAATCCATATCAGGTTTTCCTTCTGCATCGCGCACCGGCTGATAGTTGCCCTTGCTGTGCAGGAAGACAGATCTTTCGGTGCCCGGAACCTGTTGCGGCACTTTAAAGTTCAGGCGAGCCTCATTGTTAATATCAGGCTGTACAAGGTACCTGTCGTCATCATGGAGGAGGAGTGCTGTTACATCTTTCCCGGTTTCATCTGCTGCAGTGTACAGTGAGACGGTGGAAGTGTTTATTTTAAAATCTTCAGAGAAGTCCATGCCTGCGTAATCAAAATCCCAGAACATTACACCCGAGACAAGCCTGACATTTACCCTGTCTCCGGTGACATCGGAGAGATCAATATCAAGAATATCTCTCTTGTCCCTTGCCGGTCCCGGGACATTATAATAATCAACCAGCTTAAGACCCGAGGTTGTTTCAAGGTAAACGGCGAGGGGAATCCCCTGGTCGAGCGACCACTGCTGCAGGTATTCGCGTGAACGTTTGTTTCTTATCTTAACCCATTCGTCATACCTGTTTCCGAACATATCTGACAGCCGGGCAAACATATAATCGAGCCACATTGTGTTTTTAGCCGAAATTACAAGCTTTGCCCTGTTGCAGTTATGCGGTTTTTCAAACGATAGACTGATCGTATCAAGCAAGAGGTCGTCGTTTCGGATTTCACTGATGTATCTTGCGTTATCACATTTTGAAAGTTCACCGGCAAGTGATTTTCCATAGGCATTGACTGCGCTGACGGGTTGCCTGATGTCTTTCAGTGTATGAGCTATTCCGT
Organism: uncultured Rikenella sp.; assembly: GCA_964635655.1. GTDB lineage: Bacteria > Bacteroidota > Bacteroidia > Bacteroidales > VadinHA17 > SR-FBR-E99. The sequence goes on from CAZWOC010000001.1 coordinate 219,063, forward strand.
ATTTGTCAACGATGATTTCCACATCACGCGGATGGTCATATACAAGCAGCCCGGCAAGGTTTGTGTTCTGAATTTCCTTTACCTCGTTTGTAATCCTGATCGAGTACATGCCGTTTACCGGCTTTATCGTCCTGAGTCTCAGATAATCATTTCTTTCAATTGGAATTGCAGTTGCTCCGCTGTAAATCTCTCCTTCCATGCTGATGTCATCACCGGTATCACTGTATACGAAGGGGCATGATACACCTTTTGTAAGCAGCACAATCAGGAGATATGTCCAGAAAGCCCCGCTGGCTGCCCCGGCAGCAATCGTTATCACCCCTCCGGCAGAAACCTTGTAAACTTCAGCCTTTGCAATATTTGTCACAGGAACGGTGACTGTAGTTCCGTTCACTTTTATTGCAGAATCAGGTGCCACATACAAATCTATTATGTTGCCCTTTGCAACTTTTAATTCTGATATTGACAGAGTCCCGGTAAGCATACCGTCTGACAGATTTGTGCCTGTAACCCTGTATTTATGATAATCGCCGATAATATTACAGTAGTTTTTTTCAGCAAACGGGATTTCGCTTCGGGGAACGGAGACCAGTGTGCCGCAACCGGAGAACTGGAATACAATAAGTGCCGAAAGGGCAACCGCTGCAACCTGGTAAATTAAAGGGCATTTTCTCATGATATTCCTGTTAAAAACGGGATTCAACCTGACAATATCCCGGATGCTGAATAAACAGGTCCGGTTCGTAGATCCTCAGGGCAATAAAAGTAAAATCACTGTCCCGATCGTCACCAGCCAGACGACTATTGCCCCCGCTGTCTGTGCCTCTTCAATCTCTTTGAAATCAGTCTTGGCAATGTTGGCGGCAGGAACAGAAAGTACCGTATCGCCGGGAGTGACTGCTTCGGCAGGGGCAACATACGCATGTGCACTGTTCTTATTCCTGATTTTTACATCTTCGGGGCACAGACGGGCTGTCAATATACCCTCAGTGACAGAATAGTCCTGGACGATCCAGTAATTGGTATCGGCATGTACAACCAGATAAGGTCTCCCGGCCGGTATGCGTTGTATCTCTACATTTTTAAGTGAATAGCATCCTGTCATAAGCAGGCAGGGTAGCAAAATCACCGCACTTCTCAATGCCTTCCGCAGGCTCAACGGATGTGACATTTAAAGCATATTTGAGTAAATATAAGAAAATTGATCGTATTACAAAGAAAAAAGGAGAAAATATAATGTTTTCTCCTTCTGTGGGCTTATATATTAAATCAGGCTTGTTTCGGCTATTTCAGCACTCCAAGCTCCTTTCCTACCTTTGTGAAGGCGGCGACAGCCTTGTCAAGATGCTCTGTCTCGTGGGCTGCCGAGAGCTGGACCCTGATTCGGGCCTGGTCTTTTGGGACCACAGGGTAGTAGAATCCGATCACATAAATGCCTTCTTTCAGCAGCCGGGCCGCCATTTCCTGCGACAGTTTGGCGTCATACAGCATCACGGCGCAGATGGCTGACTGGGTGGGTTTTATGTCAAAACCGGCCTTCAGCATTCTCTCCATGAAGTATTTGGTGTTGTGATGAAGCTTGTCCTGCAACTCGTTGGTTTCAGTCATCATCTCCACCATCTTTATGCCTGCTGCTGCCACCATCGGCGGAATTGAGTTGGAGAACAGATAAGGCCTCGAGCGCTGACGCAGCATCTCGACAATCTCCTTCTTACCTGTTGTGAAACCGCCGATAGCGCCGCCGAAGGCTTTGCCAAGCGTGCCGGTAATTATCTCTATCTTCCCGCGGAGATTATGAAGTTCGGTAATGCCGCGGCCGGTTTCGCCAACCACCCCTGCCGAGTGCGATTCATCGACCATCACCATTGCATTGTATTTGCTGGCCAGCTCATAGATTTTGTCCAGCGGTGCCACGTTGCCGTCCATGGAGAATACCCCGTCAGTCACGATCAACCTGAAACGTTGAGCCTGTGCTGCCTTCAACTGTTCCTCGAGGTCTTTCATGTCAGCGTTTGCATAGCGGTAACGCTGTGCCTTGCAGAGCCTGACGCCGTCAATTATGGAAGCATGGTTCAGCGAGTCGGAAATGATTGCGTCTTCCTCCGAGAGGAGCGGTTCGAAGACTCCTCCGTTGGCGTCGAAGCAGGCAGCATAGAGTATCGTGTCTTCGGTGCCGAAGAATCCGGCTATCTTTTGCTCCAGTTCTTTGTGCAGGTCTCCCGTTCCGCAAATGAAACGTACTGATGACATGCCGTAACCGTGTGTATCAAGGGCTTCCTTTGCTGCCCTGACAAGCTTTTTGTCTGCCGAGAGGCCCAGGTAATTGTTGGCACAGAAGTTAAGCACCTTCTGCCCTGTATTCAGCGTTATCTCTGCCCCCTGGGGCGAAACGATGACACGCTCGTTCTTATAGAGACCAGCCTCCCTGATTTCAGAAATCGTTTTCTCAAGGTAATTCTTATAATCTTTGTACATATCAGTAGTTTTATTAATTCAATGAATCCGGAAAATCAGTCCCAGTTCAGGATCACCTTTCCGCAGTTGCCTTCCTCCATAACGTCAAATCCCTTCTGGAATTCATCAATCGGGAAGCGGTGGGTTATTATCGGGTCAAGATTGATACCGCCGATAATCATCATCTGCATCTTGTACCATGTCTCCCACATCTCACGGCCATAGATACCCTTAAGTGTCAGAGCCTTGAAAATAATATCGCTCCATGGTACCTCGAAGTTTGACGGCAGGATGCCCAGCAGGGCTATATTGGACCCGTTATACATGTTCGCAATCATTTCACGGAATGCTGCAGGTGAACCGGACATCTCAAGCCCGACATCAAATCCCTTCATATGCAGAGGTTCCAGCACATCCCTGATCTTTTCACCCTTTTTGGGGTTGATAACCATCGTTGCCCCCATCTTTCTGGCAAGTTCCAGCCGGTAGTCGCTCAGGTCTGTTGCCACCACATTTCGTGCACCGGCAAACCTGGCAATAGCAACTGCCATACTGCCTATCAGTCCTGACCCTGTAATAAGTACGTCTTCACCCAGCAGGGGGAAGGCAAGGGCTGTATGGGTGGCGTTACCGAAGGGATCCATTATAGCAGCCCACTCGTCGGGTATGCGGTGGTCAAGTAGCACCACATTGCGTGCAGGTACCTTTACATATTCAGCAAATGATCCGTCGATGTTCACACCTATGCCCACAGTGTTCTCGCAGACATGTTCGCGCCCGCGGCGGCAGTTACGGCAGGTGCCGCAGAAGAGATGCCCCTCGCCGGTGACACGGTCACCGACTTTTACATTGGTGACACCCGGTCCTGCCTTCTCAACATAACCCATATACTCATGGCCTATTGTCATGGGAACCTTGATCGTCTTCTGTGCCCATTCGTTCCACTCATAAATATGAAGATCGGTGCCGCAGATGGCTGATTTTTTGACTTTTATTATGACATCGTTGTAACCGGGCTCCGGGATGGGTACTTCCTGCATCCATAATCCCTTGGCAGCCTGGGCCTTAACTAGAGCTTTCATCTTTTGCATGGTGACTGATGATTAATTCGTTCAAACACAAAAGTAATACAAATAGATGTCCTAATATATGATTTTTGACGGTGGCCGGTTCTGATTCAGTAAACCGGGTTTACAAGATTTTCGGCAGACTCATACCTGCCAGAGGCGCACCAGCGTATTCCCCTTTTGAGGATCTCCATCGCTTCCGGCACCTCCATGTCTGCGGCAACATGCCCCAGGGAGGAGTAGAAAACCCGCCCTCTTCCGTACATCTTCTTCCAGACAACAGGCATCGTGCATCCGGCAGACCAGTAATCATTCTCACCTGTGAATGTTGTGGTTGCCAGCACCTTCACATTCGGATCAACATGCATGTAATACTGCTCGCTGTGCATTGTGAATTCTGAAAGTCCCCTGGTAACGGGGTCATCACTGTCAGTTATTGTCACACTGTAGTCTATTATGCCTCCCGGGTGGGCTACCCATTGTCCGCCAACCATATACTGATAGGCCGGGTTGTTCCTGAAGGCATCTGCGGTACCACCGTGCCAGCCCGCCAGGCCGGCACCGCCCCTTACTGCAGCAAGCAGTCCGGCCTCCTGGGCCGGCGTGATTGTTGACATCGTAAATGCCTGAATGATAAGATCAACACGGCTCATATAAATACTGTCAGTATAAATCTCAAGCGATGATGTCGTATCAGCTGTTGCTCCTTCGGAGCGAAGCCAGGGGAGAAGCAGATCGACATATTTGCCGGGTTCATGTCCGTCCCATCCGCCGAAGACGATAAGTACCTGTTTTCCTTTCAGATCCTGCCCGGTGCATTCCAGGTGTGGTGCCATCAGGGCAAGTATAACCACGGCGGCAATTGTTGTCGGTTTCTTCATCAGTCGGTATTTTATCATTTTATGTAATTACTCTTTCACTGACCCTTCAGGTTATGACAGCGCCCTGACCGCTCTGCCCCTGACCGGGTTTCGGGTTGTCGCGGTGCCGGGCAGATCGTAATTTCCATTTCCGGTGTCCTGATCCGGTCTTAAAATTACAACAATAGTTCATTACCCGGATGAAGCTTTTCATGGCTACAGCAGCTTTTATAATCTGAAAGAATAGTTCTCATCAGTTCATATTGAAAAGGATGTAACCTGTCTCTGATTATTGTTTTGCCTCAGGCTTGAACCAATTCATCATTAGTTTATATTTGCTGACAGAAGCCGGATCATCCAAAAACAACCACATATGAGCAAAAGAATCAGATCATTAAACAGGAGGGAATTCCTGGGAAGTGCAGCTCTCGGCCTGGCCGGGACATTAATAATTCCGGGTGCAGTCAGCGGATGTAGCGGCCGCAAGGATCCGGGACTGATAAGACTCGGCTTCATCGGCCTTGGCCGGCAGGCAATGTACCTGATGGACGGATTCATCAGGATACCTGGCGTTGAGGTGGTTGCAGGATGCGATGTATATGCAATCAAGAGGACACGCTTTCAGAACAGGGTTGGTGAATACTATGCCGCTGCAGGCAGCAGGGTGAAGGTTCAGACCTGCGAGAGATATGAAGATCTGCTTGGCAGAAAGGATATTGACGCTGTTGTCATTGCTGTGCCTGACCATGCCCATGCCATTATTGCAATTGCGGCTCTCAGGGCAGGAAAGGATGTATATCTTGAAAAGCCAATGACATTTACAATATATGAAGGACAGCAGTTGAGGAAGACTGTGCGTGAGACAGGAAAGATTCTTGGTGTGGGGAGCCAGCAGAGATCTGACCCCAATTTTCAGCATGCTGTAAGAATGGTGACATCAGGGGCCCTGGGTGCCATTACCCTCGTAAATGCCTTTGTGGGACCACCGCCGAAGCCATATGACCTGCCATCTGTGCCTGTCCCGGAAGGATTGAACTGGGACCTGTGGCTCGGGCCGTTGCCTGAATCCATACACTACAATCCCGAACTTAATCCGCCAATTTCACTGGATCCTCCCCGCGATGAGGAGTTCTGGGGAGGATGGCGCTGGTACCGCGAGACTGGTGGCGGATTCACCACAGACTGGGGTGCACACATGTTTGACATAGCCCAGTGGGGTCTGGGGATGGACGGTAGCGGGCCGGCGGAGATTTCTCCCCTGGGCGACGGGTCTGAATACATCAGATGGGTGTACCCGACAGGGACTGTGATGACCTCTGAGCCATTTAATGAAAAGAATACAAAGGGAGTCAAATTTTGGGGTGAGAAGGGATGGATAGAGGTGTCAAGGGAGCACTACAGCGCTTCTGACCCGGCCCTGAATCCACCGCCGGCAGCAGCCGGTGAATCAGATGGTCCGTATGAGACGAAGATACCTCACCAGCTTGACTTCATCGAAGCAGTCCGTAAGCGTACTGATCCTGTGGTGCCTGTTGAGACCGGTCACCGTACATGCACCGTCTGCACCCTTGGAAACATAGCCATGCGTCTTAACCGGACAATCATGTGGGATCCTGCCACGGAAACATTTACCAATGATACTGACGGAGCTGCTGCTGCCATGCTGCACTACAATTACAGGGATCCGTATAAACTGTAGAACGGGCAGGCGCCTGTGTCTGACAGGCAGATCCGGAGTCATGCAGCCAAATGAGACGGTTACCAGGCCGGTCTTTACTCTATTATTTGCTTATTTTTGCGCCAGCATCCGGTGCTTTGGCAGGATGCATTGCATGAAATAATTAAGAATATGACAGACAGAAAAATAAGGGTCCGTTTTGCACCCAGCCCAACAGGCCCGCTGCACATAGGCGGCGTACGCACGGCACTGTATAACTATCTCTTTGCACGTCACCATGGCGGAACGTTTATCCTCCGGATCGAGGACACAGACCAGACCCGTTACGTTGAGGGAGCTGAAGACTATATAATGGATTCCCTTGAGTGGGCCGGAATCAGGGTTGATGAAGGTGTCAGGGAAGGGGGACCGTTTGCTCCGTACCGTCAGAGTGACAGGAAGGAGATTTATCACCGGTATGCCGATGAACTCATTCGCATCGGAGATGCCTATTACGCCTTCGATCCGGCCGATGAGCTGGAGCGGCTCAGGCACGAGTATGAATCCCGGGGTGAGACTTTCAACTACGGTTGCAACAGCAGGATGACGATGTGTAATTCCCTTACCCTTCCGGCAGCGGAGGTTGAGAAACGGATCGCCTCAGGAGAGCATTACGTGGTCCGCTACCGCATGCCTGAGAATAAGGATATTCATTTCTCGGACCTTATCAGGGGTGATATTGTGGTTAACACATCAACTCTTGATGACAAGGTGCTGTACAAGTCTGACGGCATGCCCACCTACCACCTTGCAAACATCGTCGATGACCACCTGATGGAGATATCGCACGTGATACGCGGCGAGGAGTGGTTGCCGTCGTTACCGCTGCATGTGTTGCTCTACCGCAGTTTCGGGTGGGAGGCTCCTCTCTTTGCGCACCTGCCGCTGCTGCTCAAGCCCACCGGAAAGGGCAAACTAAGCAAGCGTGACGGTGACAAGATGGGATTCCCGGTATTCCCGCTGTACTGGCCATATGGCGAAACGGCTTCAGGATACAGGGAAGAAGGGTACTTCCCCGAAGCGTTTGTCAACATGCTCGCCCTTCTCGGGTGGAACCCGGGAACCGAGCAGGAGATATTCACGATGGATGAACTGGTTGCTGCATTCACAATCGACAGGGTCGGGAAATCAGGCTCACGCTTTGATCCGGATAAGGCGAAGTGGTTTAATGCCAGATACTTCCACATGAAGAGCAATGAGGAACTGGCAGATCTTTTCATGCCTCTCGTAAATGAAAAAGGATTCACTCCGGACAGGGATACACTGGTAATGATCATATCACTTGTCAAGGAGAGGGCAGGGTTTGTGAAAGATCTCTGGAATGAAGCCGATTTCTTCTTTGTAGCACCTTCGGACTATGACCCTGAGGTGGTGAAGAAAAGGTGGAATGCAGACTCGCCACGCATGATGGATGAGTTGCGCGTGCAGGTATCAGGTGTGCATCCCTTCGCACCGGAGGTGCTTGAAAAGAACGTAAAAGAGTGGATTGCCACGAAGGGGTACAACACCGGGACGATACTGAATCTCTTCAGACTCCTGCTGGTTGGCGCCTCCAGGGGGCCACACCTGTTTGACATCGCCGGGCTGATAGGAAAGGATGAAACACTGAGACGGCTTGATAAAGGCATCAGCCGGCTCTCGACAAACGCCTGATGAGACCCGCAGGTGAAATAAAATACATTGATTTTCACACTCACCTGACGGGTGCCACCGGAAGAATCCCGGCTGCTGGAGGCCAGGGAACAGATTATAATGAAACTTCCCGTGCCGGCTATATGACAGGTAATGACATCATTACAATTATTAATCTCATGGCCGGTGAAGATGTGCCGGCTGCTTTCCCGCATGGAACCCTTTTCTCCGCCGGCATTCATCCATGGCAGCTGACAGGTGATAACCTGCCGCAGCTTCAGACAGAGCTTCTTCTCACAGCAGCGCATCCGCACGTGGTGATTATCGGTGAGGCCGGGTTTGACCGGCTGCGCGGGGCGCAGGGGGAGGTACAGTACCGGGCTTTTCTCTTTCAGGCGCAGATTGCGGAGGAGATGGGCAAGCCCATGGTGATACACTGTGTAAAGGGCTGGGATGAACTGAGGCGTGCGCGCCGCGAGGTCAGACCCGGCCGGCCCTGGGTCATACATGGCTTCAGGGGCAGCGGCACCCTGGCAGCGTCACTGGCTGAGGAGGGATTCTGGTTCTCATTGGGCGCCAGGGGAGTAACACCGGAGGTACTGGCATCGGTAAGTCATGACAGGCTGATGCTTGAGACAGACGATTCAGGACTGCCTGTGACGGAGGTATACCGCCTGTTCTCTGAGGCTGCAGGCTATGATGAAGCTGCTGTTCAGGAACTGATAATGAACAATTTCAACTCACTCTTCAAATTCAGCATGTGATGGAGGATTGGCTTTCACGTACGGAGATGCTGCTGGGCCCGGAGGCCCTTGCAAGACTGAAGGCTTCGCATGTGCTTGTTACCGGACTGGGCGGGGTAGGCTCATGGGCAGCGGAGATGATATGCAGGGCAGGAGTGGGTGCAATGACAATTATAGACGGTGATGTGATTACTGCCGCAAACAGGAACAGGCAGTTGCCGGCGCTGACATCCACAACCGGGCGGAAGAAAGCCGAAGTGATGGGAGAGAGGCTGATTGACATAAACCCTGACCTCCGGATCAGAATCATACCCGAATTCATTCGTGACCAGAGGATGATCGACATCCTCGAAGAAGAAAAATATGATTACGTGGTCGATGCAATCGACACCCTCTCACCGAAGGTTTTCCTGGTTTATCATTCCCTCAGGCTGAACCTCCGTATTGTGAGTTCAATGGGAGCAGGCGGCAAATATGATCCGACGGCGATAAGGGTGGCAGACATCTCTGACACGAATTTCTGCAACCTCGCCCGTATGCTCCGCAAGAAGCTTCACAAACTTGGCGTGCATGAGGGTTTCACAGCTGTGTACAGCCCGGAGGTTGTCGACAAAAGCCTGATTGTCCGCGGCTCTGATGAGAGCAACAAGGCCTCAAGTGTCGGAACAATGTCATACATGCCGGCAGCCTTCGGTATAGCATGTGCGTCGGTTGTAATCCGGGATCTTGCCGGTCAATGATATCCCCGGTTTCGCGGTGGTTACTGCCTGCTCCCCTGCGGAGCCGCTTCCTTACTGCTCTTTTCAGTCACCTCCTTCGCGGAGAAGCCAAGCTTCTCGATCGATCTCTTAAGGGTTTCCGGTGAGATTTTGTCTTTCTGGTACTGTACCGTTACCTCCTTTGTAGTGAGATCGCACTTCACGTCTTTCACTCCCTTTTCAAAAGGAACGTTTTTCATTATTGTGTTGACGCAGTTCTGACAGTCGATACTTGTCGCGAACCTGACCGTCGAGACGTCCTTTTTATTCTTATCCTGTGCATTGAGGGTGAGAGAGGAGAAGAGGAAGAGAAGGATTGCTGTGATTATAAGATTGTTTTTCATTGTATTGAGGTTTAATTCTGTTATTTTTAATTCTGTTGTCTTTCGATTGCGAACCTGAAACCGGCATAGAGTTTCCTGCCGTGAACCGGACCGTATATCATCGATCCGTCAAAATACGGGCCAAACGGATCCTCTGCTGCGATGATCGCATCATGCTGCCTTGACCCTGTAATGTTTTCTGCTCCGATATAGACACTCCACTTTTTAAAATACTTTGTTACCTGGGCATTCATGACCGGATAGGGGCTGAAGGTATCATGTCTCCTGTAAGGCTCCGGGTTAGCCATTGTTGATGGTATCCGGCCGGGGCCGTTGTACTGCAGTGTATAATCTACCTGCCACTTCCTCATACGGGTTGTGTAGGAGGCGGTGAGCAGTCCCTTGTAGCGTGATGAAAGCGGTTTTTCGCGCAGTTCACCTCCGATAGTCTGCCTGACGTCGTTCCATCGCCATGCGGCTGTGATATCGAGTCCGGTCACCGGTTGCATCTGTGCCTCAATCTGCACCACATTCGAGTATGATTTCCCGTCGAGGTTATAGAACGAGACCCGGTCTATGTCAGAGTCGAGGTCGGTTACAATCTGCTTTATGAAGCTGGTTCTGTAGCCCTCGCCGGTGAGCCTGAGTTCGCGTCCGCCGATGTGAACATAGCCTGTCAGGCTGAGACCGGCGTTCCATGCCTCTTCTATGTCAAGGTTATCTGCGATCATCATCTGCCTGCTGCTGGAGAGGAAGTACATGTTTTCGGCCAACACGTGAACTGTCCGGTAACCCTTTCCTGCCGATGCTCTGAGTGTCAGATGGGGTGTTATCTCGTAGCGCAGGTGAAGGCGCGGTGTGAACTGCGCTCCGTGATTGCGGTAGAAGTCGTACCTGATGCCGGCCAGCAGGGTCATCTTTGCGGAATCGGTATATGTGTACTGCATGAAGACTCCGGGAACAGACTCGACAGTCTCTGCATCGATGGCTGTGATTGTCTCTCCGGGGAGCGGCATATAGATTCCGTGCAGCTCGTCATAGTGGTCGAAGCGGTAGCTGGCGCCGGCGTCAATTGTGTGCTTCTCAGCGGGGAAGTACTGATAGAGAAGGTTTGTGTAATAGCTCTTCTGTGTTGCGTCGTACATGTTGTATCCCAGCCACGAGTCCATCTCATGGAAGGTGGCGCTCTGTATCCAGCCCAGTGACATTTTATCATCCGGACCGAACATGCCACCCAGCTTTGTAAAGGCCTCGGCTCTCTCCGTTCCCATGTTTATCCCGTAGCCGCTGTCCCAGGTATTGGGGTCATTGCGGCTATAGTCAAACTGGCCGCCTACCCTCTCCTCCTGCATATACTTGATGCCTGCACGGAATGTGAGGTTATTGCTGAGATAGTCCCACCGGTTCATGAAGCTGTACTGCCTCACATCGGGTTCATCGCGGAATCCGTCCTTGTTGTGATCGCTGGCGCCCGACTGTGTCTCACCGTGTCCGAGAAGCATTGTACTCCAGTATTCATTCAGTTTAACCGATGCATTTGCATTGGTTTCGATCTTACCGGCATCGCTCACAAAACCGTTTACAAAGACGATATCGCTTGTAGCAGGTTTCTTGTATTCGACATTAATCTGTCCGGTGATAGATTCATTTCCGTTCCGCACCGAGGAGGTACCCTTGGAGACCTGGATGGACTCCATCCAGGGTCCGGGGATATAGCTCAGCCCGTAAGCAGCGCCGAGTCCGTACATTGCCGGTATGTTTTCTGTGAGTATCTGCACGTACGAGCCGGCAAGGCCGAGAAGCTGTATCTGTTTTGCGCCGGTGGCGGCGTCAGCGTAGTTGACATCTACGGAGGCGTTTGTGACAAAGCTTTCAGAAAGGTTGCAGCATGCCGCCTTGCAAAGCTCGGCAGCAGTTATGTTAACAGTAGCGATAGGGGCATTTCTGTCGATATGGGTACCGGTAGCCCGGCCTATCACGGTTATTTCGCTGATCATACTGTTCTCCTTCAGGATGATCTCAATGTAATCCATACCGGGATCAACCTTAACAGTGTCGGTTGTATATCCGACAAAGCTGGCTACAAGCAGGTCGTGGTCCTTTACCTTTCGGATAGTAAAATAGCCGGCTGCGTTTGTGGAGGCTCCTGTGGCAGTGCCCGCCCAGAACACATTTGCACCTGGCAGGCCTTCCCCGTCAGAGGCGCCGTCACCGCCGGTGACAATAACCTTTCCCTCCAGGCGGCCCTGTGCCACCACGAAAGCAGGAATGAGAAGAACAGATATTAGTGTTATTATATGTTTCATAGGGAAAATCTTAAAAATTAATTGACATAAATTACTGCGGCAGTTTTTTAAAAACATCGCGCAGGCAGTTGCGACAACAGCATCCGTGCAAGGCGGTCAGCCTTTGACGGACAGTTGTTTCCCCATGAAAGTATCAGGAGCGGATACGGCAGAGTATTGTAGTCAGGTCACGTCCGCAATGGAACGGCTGCTCTGCTGCAAAATGGCTGAAGTTATTGGTCTGATTGTCTTCGATGACAGCAATTACAGTTGCTGCAAGGAAGTACGGAAGAATCTCATTTTGTGCCTCTGTACGAACGAGTTCGTCAGTCATAATCCTCTCAGTCTCGTGAGTGCAGCAGTCGTCAGAGATTTCGGGTTCGCCAGTGCTGTGGTGATGTGGTCTGTCACAGTCTCCGTGACTGCAGCAGGTTGTCTCCGGGTCATGGCAGCCCTTGCTCCTGTGATGCAGGGAGCAGGCGTCACTTACCGGGTCACCGCCCAGGGAGGCGATTGTCTCATCGGTTCCGCAGTGCAGACATGTGTGATGAATCAGGGTAAAGCCGAAGCTTCCTGATAAAACAAGAGTAATCAGGAATATTGAAATAAATGGCGATATGATGCGTATCTTTTTCACCGCTGCAAATATAACAACAAAACTGATTGAATGTTGTACAGATATTACAAGAGCGGGTTTGAAGCCCGCCCTTGTTGTCACGGCTGGTTTCAGACCTGTTCACGTGACATATTTTGTACCGGTGGGTCAGAGACCAGCGGGTACTTTGGTAAAATCTACTTCAGAGGAGGGATTACAAGAACCTGCCCTGGATAGATCAGGTCAGGGTCTTTGAGCATCGGTTTGTTTGCTTCAAAGATAACCGGGTATTTTTTTGCGTCACCGTAAACCTCCTTGGCGATCTTGGAGAGGTAATCACCCTTCTTTACCGTGTAGAACTGCTTCTCAGGCGCCGGAGGTGCAACAGGTTCAGGCGCTGTGACAAGCAGATGGTCTTCGACCACCGAGATGCCTTCAATGTTACCTGCTGTAACGATGATCTTGTTCTTGTTTGAAAGCGTGTCGACTGATCCGGTAAGAATTACCTTTTCGCCATCGACGGCAACCTTGACCTTGCTTACGTCAAAGCCGAACTTTTTGATGTGTTCGGTAATCATGGCTGCCTTTTCCTCTTCACGTTTCTCTTCTGATTTGAAGATCTTTGCACCTGCATTCCTGATAAATGAAATAAGTCCCATATTTCTCTTTTAAATTTAAATTACTTCAAAGGTTATTTTTACATTGACACGGTATTCGGTGATCTTGTTCCTGACCACCACAGCGCTTTGGTCCTGTACATATACAGAACGTATTTCCTTGACTGTTTTTGCTGCCATCTTCACGGCAGAGGCTGTTGCATCTTCCCAGCTAACCGGTGATGATGCAAGAATCTCGATAACTTTTAATACTGCCATAATCACTCATTTTAAAAGGTTAATATTAAATATGTTGTCGTTTCTTCCTGAAGAGTTTGGAGACTCTGTAAGTTATGCAAAAAAATCGGTTATTTTAAATAACAGCGCGCAAAACTAAAATCAACGGCTAAATTGAATTTGTTCTGCCTTTTTGTATATTTGATATCAGTTAACCTTTTTGTAAAAATTAACCAAAAACCTGATCATTATGGGAATAGTAAAGGAATTCAAGGATTTTGCCGTGAAAGGCAACATGCTTGACATGGCTGTTGGTATTATCATTGGCGGGGCATTCGGGAAGATCATCACCTCACTTGTGAATGACGTTCTGATGCCGCCGCTTGGGCTTTTGCTCGGCCGGGTTGATTTCGGCAACCTGAAGGCAGTAATTCAGAAAGGATCGGATGCAGTGATGGACGGTGCGACAGTCGTACAGCCAGCCGTCAGCGAAGTGTCAATCAAATACGGTATGTTTCTTAACAATATTATTGACTTTCTGATTGTGGCCCTTTGTATCTTCTTTGTGATAAAGGGGATGAACAGCCTGAAGAAGAAGGAAGAGGCAGCTCCGGCCACACCTCCTCCGCCAAGTGAGGAAGTAACCCTGCTGAAAGAGATCCGTGACCTGCTGAAAAAATAATTCGGCCAGCAATAAATCCTGCCGGAAATAGTTTGCATATTTGCAGGCGATTTTATTATGGCAAGGATAAGGAAATATTATTGGTGGCGCAGGTTATTCCCTGACAGGGGATAGACAGGTCAGAAGCCTTCAATTGGCAGACTGCAGTAACGTACACGGAACGCAACCCGATGAAGTCGGGGGCGTGAGTTCGCCACCGGCACTCACATAAAACAGAAACCGGCCCGCGAGGGCCGGTTTTTGTTTCTCCGGACGAATGTGTTAAACAGAACCTGTATCTGAAAGATTATCGGATGTAAAATAAATATTCGTAGGACAAACCTTTTTCACGCAACCACCTGCGAAGTGCTTTGGCAATCTTTCTTTTCCGGAGAAGTACAATACCTATTCCTTCCGCTGTTATCTGATAGTATGTTGTCATCTTGTTCAGTGATGATGTCCATACTAATATACGGCCGGGAAGAGCCTTTGTTCAGCTTCTTTTGACAGACAATTGTCAGGTGTTGACAAACAGGCGCCCTCTTTGGACAATGAACGCTGTTAAAAGTCAGTTACCGGCTTCCGGTTCAGTTGCTGCCGGGAATTTCTCAGGCAAACAGGACACGTACTGTGTTTATGCTTGCTAAAGCCCCTTGTTGAAGTCAGTAAGGTACCTGTAAAGTTCACTGTCAGTTGACAGTATTATTGTTGTGGATGAATCAAATGTCAAACGGAATGTTTCCATCGACTTCATGAATCCGTAGAGATTTCGTGCGGCAGGTGACTGGTCATAGGCAGCTGCATATATTGAAGCTGCCCTGGCGTCAGCCCGTCCGCGGATTTCCTCGGCTTTGCGGAATGCTTCAGACTGTATCATCTTCAGGTCGCGTTCCTTCTCACCGTTTATTTTGGAGGCCTCGCCCTGTCCCTCTGACCTGAATCTCTCGGCAATACGGTATCGCTCGCTCTTCATCCTCTCATAGATCTGTGTTCTTACCTCTTCCACATAATTCAGACGCTTGATCCTGACGTCAAGTATGACGATTCCGAGATCTTGTGCCTTTTCGTTGGCCGAGGTCAGTATCAGATCCTCGATCTTCTGGCGCCCCGTGACAATGTTATTAAGCGTGTCACCGGTCTCCTCACCTATCAGTCCTGATGAAACAGGAGTCCTGTTGACTGACCTTACCACCTCCTCCAGGTTATGACCGGCAATATGATCACGTGTTTCACCGTCAAGGATGTCTGCCAGTCTCGATTGTGCTCCGCGTTCATCGGTAAGCCGTTTGAAAAACTGGAGTGGATCGGTTATCTGCCACCTTGCATAGGTATCAACGAAGATGAATTTTTTGTCTTTTGTCGGCACCTGGTTAGGGTCACCGTCCCATTCCATGTACCGTTTCTCGAAATAGTTGGTTCTCTGGATGAATGGGAGTTTCAGTTTTAGTCCCGGAGTGATTTTGGCATCGCCCACCGGCTTGCCGAACTGGGTCACAACCACCTGTTCCGTCTCCTTAACCTTGTAGACACATTCAAGAATGAGCAACAGGAAAACCAGGAGCACGGACAGTGTAATTACTAATTTTATCTTTTTAGCCGGCATGGTTTTACTGTTTTGTGTTTAATTGCATCTGAAGCAGGGGGAGCAGGTTCATGCCACTCTCGTCGGTGATTATCTTGTTACCGGTTTTCGGGATTATCTCTCCCATTGTTTCAAGGTATATCCTTCTTTTGGTCACTTCCGGAGCCTTGACATATTCCAGGTAAAGGGCATTGAAACGTGCTGATTCGCCAAGGGCGTTATTGACCCTTTCGGTGGCATATCCTTCTGCTCTCTGTATTGTCTCCTCGGCCTGCCCCCTGGCCCTGGGGATAACCTTATTATACTCGGAGCGGGCCTGGTTGATAAGTGTCTCACGCTCCTGCTGAGCCTGGTTGACATCATTGAATGCATCCTTGACGGGGTCAGGAGGATTGACATCCTGAAGCACCACCTGCTCGATCCTGATCCCGAGGGAATACTCACTACAGAGTTCCTGTATCTTCTGCTGCACGCTTGAGGCTATATCAGCTCTGCCGACAGTCAGCACCTCGTTGACTGTCCGGTCACCGACGATCTCACGCATGGAGGCTTCAGATATATCACGAAGCGCCACCACCGGTTCCCTGACCTTGAACAGGAAGCTATACGGGTCTTCTATACGGTATTGTACAACCCACTCAACATCAGCCAGGTTGAGATCACCTGTAAGCATAAGCGATTCATCGGTTGTCCCCTCCTTTGTATATTCAGAACGGATGCCCGGTGCAGTTGTCCGGAATCCGAACTCTTCCTTCTGCTGTCTTTCGACGGCAACCTTATAGAGGCGTTCTATCACCGGGACCTTCAGGTTCAGGCCCGGTTCCACCTTGCGTACATACTTCCCGAATCGGGTGATGACGCCTACCTCTTCAGGTTGAACCTGGAAGAGGGTGCTGACTACCAGGAAAAGAACCAACAGGGCTATCAGGCCATACCTGAGGTAGAGCCCGTTCTTCTCCATCCAGGCCTGGTAGCCTGTTTTTCTGAACGACTGATCTGCCAATTTGCGGGTGTGTTATTGTGTGTTAAACGGCATTATCGGTGCCGGCCGGGTTATTCGGATACTATTTTAATGTATTTGCCTGCCGGCACCTGGTCAGTGAGCTCCATGTTATTAAGCAGGGCGAGCTCCTCCATCATGGCCTGAGGCATGTTGTAATAACTCAGAGTGCTGGCAAGTGTTCCGGCACGGGGGGCCTTTTTCACATAAACCCTTTTAGGCTTGACATTGATCCTTGAAGGATCGGTCAGCTGGGCAAACGTCTTCATCGACGCCTCCATTGCAGGTGCATAGGTTGCAAAATCAGCTTCGGTCGATACCCCGTGGAATGCATAGATCACAGAACCGTACTGTACAAAATAGGAGAGGACTGAGTTTGAGCCTGTTGCCCCGGTCGACTGATCCTGTACCTGCTGTTTTGAAAGAGTTGTAATTGTCTGCAACCCGTTTACAGTCTTTTTCTCTGAACGCTGCAGCTGGAGACCGTACTGTGCAAGCGCTGTGTCAGCAGCTGCCTGCAGTGTTTTCTGGCCGGAAAGGGTAAAAAGGATCAGCGCCTTACCGTCAGCCGGCTGTACTGTTACCTGTGTCGGGGCGTTTGTAAGCTTCCAGCTCAGAGGGTAGGAGAACTTGAATTTAAGTTCAGGATGATAAAAAGTATTGTCCATCGTGTATCCCTGCTTCGGATCCTCACCGTAAATCATTCCGTCAATCATCTGGAGATATGAGTCTCCGTTCACCTTGTAGGAGGGAAGCTTCAGGCTGTCCTGCCATGCTTTGGTGTTCCGGAGTACGGCATTGTACCGGTCACCCGGATCAGGGTGGGTGGAGAGGAACGTAGGAACACCTCCCTCAGATTCTGAGAGATTCATCTTGATGAGAACCTTGTAGAAATCTGCCATTTTGGTTCCATCATAACCAAGTTTGGTAGCATACTCTGAACCGAGGGCGTCGGCCTCACGTTCATCCTCACGGCTGAAGCTCAGGAATAGCAGTTCAAGACCCTGCATCGCCTGTTCGGCGTAGTTGGCGAACTTCGGTGAGGCAATCATGCCGCCTATCAAAACAAGGGTGCCAAGCTGCTGTTTTGTCTGCTGGCTTACTGAATGGCGGGCGGCTATATGCCCCATCTCATGACCCAGAACACCGATGAATTCAGCTTCGTTATTGAGATTTGCCATAATTCCCCTTGTCAGATAAATATATCCTCCGGGTACGGCAAAGGCATTCACAACCGGCGAATCAACCACTTTGACATGATATTCCAGGTTGGGACGATGTGATTTCTTACCCATTTCAGTTCCCTTGGCCTGGACAAATGCCTGAAGGGCCGGGTTATTGTATTCACCGAAACTGGCGAGCACCTGAGGGTCATATGATAATCCCAGTTGTACCTCCTGTGCTTCTGACATAAGCATGATCTGCTTCCTCCCGGTAACCGGATTGACAGCACAGGATATCACCGTAACCAATGCTGCGGTAATCAGCGCTGCATAGATAAGTGTTCTTCTTTTTTTCATTGTATTGTGTAAATGATTTCCTGGTAATGGGTTTAGGCTATCACCGTAAATATGGCGGCTATCTCCCAAATTTAGGCATTAATTATTCAAAAACAAAAGCCGTGCCTGTGGGGCACGGCTTAAAATTTAAGCCATATTAAACTGATTCAGCCTCTTATTGTTTGGTCAGCTCGAAATTTTGAACTGTTTTATTTCCGGCAATGATGTTCACGCCGTCAAAACGGACAGTGTCATAGCCTTCCTTGGTGGCTGATACTGACCATAAACCTGCCGGCACGCCGATGATTGCATAATAACCGAGAGTATCTGTGAAAGCGGTAGCCAGAACTGTATCCTTCTCAATCCAGACAGTAGCTTCGGTGATTTTTATACCTTCAGTGTCAGTCACCATGCCTCTTACGCAACCGGCCTTTGCCATGTTGGCAGCCCTGATGACCGGTTTGAAGATGAACCCGTTGTTATGAGAAAGGTTACCTCTTATAATAAATGATCTTGAAAGGTCGATGTCAAGAAGCACCTCCTCGAGGTTGCCCTCAGTAACCTCCAGTGCCGGGCGCAGGAATATCTTTATCCCTGTCTGGCCGCCGCTCGGCACCTTCACCATTTGAGTCTCATCAGAGTCTTTCAGCTTCAGACCTGCCTCAGATACATAAAGCCGTACCTGGTCATATGTGCCGGTTGGAATCTCCATATCGAGCAGTGTCTCTGTCACACCGTTCCTCAGATCAATCAGATCAAGTGTCACCGTGTCTTCTGACAGAGTGATGAACGGGCTGCCGTCACTGATGCCGTCACCTGCTTTCCTGAGCTCAACTTTGGTTATTGTAACAAGAGCCGATTCAATATTATTTATGTCAAACGGGGCATCGGTGACCTTCACGATCACCCTTCCGTTACCTTCACCATTCTCAATCCGGTTGCATGCACCTGCGATGAAGATCATGGCTGCCGCCAACAATAATGTTGCTTTCGTTTTCATTTTAGTCTCTTTTTGGTTTGCACTACGTGACGAAAATAAGAAACCCTAAATGAAGGATTGATGAAATTCAAAGCCTGAAGATACGGCCACGTATTATTCGTCTTCGCCGGCTCTCTTTCTGGTAATCAATATCATTTTCCCTGAAAATGTCAATCAGCCTGTCGAAGAAACTTTTTTCCCTGAAATCAGGGCAGTCCAGGGCCATTGCCAGTTCCGGTGACAGCGGCTCAAAGGGGATGTTGATCATGTTCATGATCTCCTTGTTCTTCTCAGCCTTTTTAAGTGTCAGGGCCACCAGCGGGAGTGCCAGGGCGCTGCCGGAGCCGTAGGTGCCGCTGTTGAAATGGATTGATGGGGTTGAGGCTCCCACGCGGCTTACAATGACGATACCCGGGTTAAATGCTGCGAACCAGGCATCGGCATAGTTCTGAGAGGTACCGGTCTTTCCCGCAAGCGGTATCCTGACTCCGTAGGTGTTGTGAACGGAGGCACCAGTCCCTTCCCTGATTGCCTTCTCCAGCATGGCGCTCATGAGGATGGCTGACCGTTCTGAGAGAACCCTTTCCTGATCCCGCTGCTGATAATACTGCCATAGGACTGTTCCGTCAGAAGTTTTTACTGATTCGATAATATAGGGTGTTATAATTGTTCCGCCGTTAGCAAAGGCGGCATAAGCCCTTGCAACTTCCAGCATGCTGGCTTCGGCCGTACCCATTGCAAGTGAAGGCATGTCAGTGAGTGGGAATGAGAAGCCCATATCCTGCCATAACCTGTCAACCTTGTCGAACCCGATCATCAGGTAAAGGCTGAATGTTGGTATGTTCATGCTCTGTGCCAGGGCGCCGGCAAGCGAATACTTGCCGCCGTATGAGTGATTATAGTTTTCCGGGCTCCAGTCATTGAACCCTGACAGGGTTATTGAGTCATTGTCAAGATACCGGCACGGTTCCACCCCGTCTTCAAGTGCGGCAGCGTAGATGAAAGGTTTGAACACTGAAGCCAGCTGTCGTCTTGCCAGTATCTGGTCATAAGGCTGGGTCTTGAAATCGATGCCTCCGGCCCATGCCATCACGGCGCCGGTGGCCGGATCAAGTGCGAGCAGGCCGGCCTGCAGGGTTGTCATCATCTTCCTCAGGCTGTCAGGAATATCCTTCAGGGCCCTGCGGCCCGAAGACGAATTGTATTGTTCATTGAGCCTCTTCTGCATCCCGGGCATGTGTGCCGCGAAAGCCTCACCTGCAGCAAGCTGCAACGGCATCTTCAGGGTGGTGGTTATTATCAGTCCGTCACGCTCGATGTCCCATTCCTTCCCGCGATACGCGGATAAATCCTTCAGTATCCTTTCCGTCTCTGTCCTCACCCTGACAAGAAAGTAGTCAGCCGGCCCCGAAATATCTGTTTTGTTGTAGTCAAGCTTCAGCGGCAGTGCAATGAGCGAATCGGCGGCCCTGCCCTCAATGTAACCGTATTTCTCCATCTGGCTGAGAACCACGTTACGCCTCCTGACGGCATTCTGCGGATAGAGCCGTGGATTGAACGAGGTGTTCGCCTTCAGCATTCCGGTGAGCAGGGCTGCCTCCTCAACCTTCAGACCGGAAACCGGCTTGCTGAAATACCGCTGCGAGGCTGCCTCTATCCCGTAGAGGTTTTCACCGAATGAGACCGTGTTAAGGTAAAGGGTAAGTATCTCTTCCTTGGTAAAGACCTTTTCTATACGCCGTGCCAGTATCACCTCCCTGGACTTGTTAAGCACTACGGAAAGGACCGGATAATCTTTCCGGCCATACATGTTCTTTGCAAGCTGCTGAGTGATCGTGCTTCCTCCCCCTGCACTCCTGTCACTGAAGAGAATTGTCTTGAAAATCACCCGTATAAGACTCCTGGAGTCAACCCCTGAGTGCTCAAAAAATCTCGCATCCTCCGTAGCCACAAGGGCGTCGACCAGGTAAGGCGGTACCTGGTCATAGGTGATTGCAATCCGGTTCTCCGAAAAAAACCTCCCTAAGTTCTCCCCTTCGGAAGAGAGCACAACCGAGGCAGTGGCATTCCTGTAGTTGCGCAACTCCTTCTTCCCGGGCAGACGTCCGAAAATACCTGCCTGAACCGAACTGATGAAAAACAACGGAATGAAGATTACAACCGCCAGCGCAATAACCGTTATTTTCAATCCCTTCTTCATCATCACTTTCTCCCTTCTTTTTCTGAATGAAGCCCTTTTAAAATGCATAAATTTAACCTAAATTGTAGGTAAAATAAACAAATTGTTCTTCTTGTATGGAAGAGAAGATTCTTTACAAAATCAATGTTACCGGATATGTACAGGGAGTGGGTTTCCGCTGGAGCGCCGCGCGCGAAGCGTGGAAGAGGGAGATAACAGGATTTGTGAAGAACATGCCTGACGGCAGCGTTTACATCGAAGCCGAAGGGACAAGAGAACAGCTCAGGGAATTTGCTTCATGGTGCAGGCAGGGGCCGGGAAGGGGTTTTGTCGACAATGCCGAGGTGATTGAGGGGAAGCCGGCAGGTTACCGTGAATTCCGTATTGAGCACTGATGAACCCGGCCGGAAGGTCCGGATGCCCGTTTTTGATCATCTACTGTTTCGTTCCATTGGTCAAAGGTGGGTGGTTGAACATCAAAATAGTTTGGATCGGATAGCAAAGAGTGAATATATTCGGTGCGTGAAATTCCAATCAAGGATCTGTCCAAACATAGTGGCACAAAAATTGTTTGTTGAATAGCATCTGTCGAGGTAATGGATAACGAAACAATCGGATTGAACAAGGAAACAGTCAGGGAGCAGCCCGCAGTCAGGGTGAGTCCCCGCAAGCTGTCATTGAGAGACAGCGGGCTGATCCACCTGTTCAATGAGCTTGATCTTGAGGTGCGCCAGAGCCTGATAGACTACCTTGACCGCATGGGTCTCGTGAAGGAATCAGGGATGCTTGTGATTCCTTCGTCACGTCACTATTTCTATGATGCGGAAGACATGAAGGGGATCAGGACAGTCATCACCCTGAGGCAGCTTAATTACATCAGGGAGATAAGGGATTTTCTGAGGCAGATAACTGAGCTTCTTCCGTCCAAAAGTAACTTTATCGGATGTTTTGTCGACAACAGGACACAGACCAATACTCCCGAGAAAGGCGGCGGCCTCCCCGGTCAGCTCACTGACAGGGACGAAGCCTACGAGAACGGTATCGAGTCAAGGATCCCGTTTATAAACAGGATGTACAGCATCATAGACTTCAGGACCAACAGGTACCTGACAAAAAGGGCTGTCACCAACCTGCTGAAGGAGTATGGACTCGAGCTGGTGGGGATGACCGAGATCAACGGCCTGACCTATTTCCATGCACGCAAGAACAAGCCGGCAGCTTAGCCGGTAACACGCCTCGCTGCACATTCAAAAGCCGGCAGCACAGCCGGTAACACTTTCGGTTCAGCTATTACAATCAGATTTCAGAATTTACTGCAGGGAGATTGTCTCTATGAACCAGCCGACGACTTCATAGTCTGGCCGGGGAACCTTCAGTACATGCATCCTGGTGCCCTCCTCGTTGACGAAAATGAACCGGGGGGTCATAGCATAGCTTACTTCCGTCCCCCTGACGTTTACACGGGCAGGCAAGACATTGAATGACCTGGTTTTGTTAAGACTTGTGGCATTGTATTGTTCTATCAGGGAGGAGGTTCCATCCTGGTACCAGCTGCCTGAAGTGCTTAAGAAAACGCTGTTTATGGCAGGGCAGTCATCAAGCGCACGGATGTATTTGTAGTCAGTCTCGAATTTTCCGTAGACGGGTGCAGCTCCGCTGTGGAATATACCGTCGAATTCCGGCATCCTGTATACATTACCGTAGGTTGAATATATCCTCGAACCATCTTTTGAAATCCAGAAATAGCCCAGCTCCTCATGGTACTGGGTCACCGACTCATTAACCTGTCCTCCTGTCACGTCGAACAGCAGAATCCCCGAAGGAGAGGTTGTAGTCCTGGAACCGACCATATAGTCTTCTCCCGGGATCTTTTTTATCCCGGTTTTTTCGTAGATCATTGTAGTGCTGGTGCTGTTTATCAGCTGGCCGGTATTCAGGTTCAGGCTGCGCATTGATACCCACTGGTCCTCGTCAGGGGTGATGTAACACCAGTCACCGGAGCCAAGGACGATATCAAACGGAATGCAATCAATACTGTAATCGGCGGTTATTGAAGACACATCTGTGTCAATTAAACTGACCGAGGCGACTGAATAGCCTATCACTGCCCTGTGTCCATCTTCAGAAAAGCTGATGCAGTTTGGTGATTTATTGAGCTGAATCGTATCTGATTCCCAGGTTTTTGTATCGTACAGAATCAGTTCGTCCGGTGATTTTGTGCAGACAGCCAGTATCCCGGTAGCATGATTGTATTCAGCATCAGCAAGGATGCTGCCGAGGGCGAAGCCTCCCGGCGGCTGAACTGCAGCGGAGGTGACCCTTATCTTAAGCAAATAAGATGACTGGGCATGTGGACTGCTGATCCGGACCGTAGCGTTCATCTCTGCACCGGGAGTAATCATGCCGGTATTCAGATTCACGTCAATCCAATCCGTACCACCGTACCAGATGATGCCTGACGTGGCTGAAAAAGTAAGCCAGTCAGGTATTTCAGAAAGACTCCAGTCAAGGATTCCCGGAGTGGAGGTGGATAAACTGAATGAGCGAGACGAAGTGCCGTCAAAGACTATCTCGGACGGCGAGCAGTTTATTGTCGGAGAGCCGTAATTGGTAAAGATTACAAGGAAGGTTACGAATCCGAAATCCTTTACGTCAAGTATCACTGTTCCTTCATGAGAGATGTAACCGTCAGGGAGATTGTTTTCGTCAATGCTCAGTGGAAGCTCAACTTTCCCGGAATTTACTTCGCCGCGGGGCGATGACACAGCAAGCCACTTCGGGCGCATGAATACAGTGAAGTCAGAGTTGATCTTTTCCGGTAGCTCGAACATGACGGTGGCCTCTGAATTGTAATTGTCAATCAGGAGCGTGTCAGAAAGGGAATACCAGTCAGCATTGTTTTTATCGAGGAAATCGTCACTGCAGGAGTAACCGGCAAGGATTATCAACATAACCCCCGTGATGTATAATGTCCTTTTCATTTTTCCCAGAGATAAAATCTGATTCCAAATGCCACTTCCAGCCTTGTAAGGTTCTCATATTCGTCTTTGCCGAGTTTATGCGTCTGTTCTTCCACACCGTTGGTGATGTTGATTTTTCTAAGGCTGGATGCAAACACAGAGACCTCTGCGCCGGCAGACATGAAAGGGGTAATCCAGTATTCGAAACCTACGCTCATATCCATTCCGGGGGCTTTCCCGGTGATAAGCAGGGCCTCTGAAAGGAGGTCCGTCTCATCGCGGTATAGTGCAATTCCGGCTGAGACCGAGGAGGTGAGGCTGAAAAGTCCTTTTCGACCCGCAGGGTCACTGTAGAACAGTGATACTCCGCTGTAACTGACATAGATGTTTTCGCTGTAGGTTGTGTAATACAGGTTGTAGTTGTCACCCGGATTAAAGTATCCTTCAGTGAGGGCCCGTGTATTAAAGAACTTATATCGCAGACCGGCTCCGACCCTGGGGTTGAAGAGCCAGATCGCATCAGCGCTGCCGTAAAATCCTGATTTGAGATCACTGTAATAATCTGTTGCATCCGCTGAACTGACGCCTATTGCAGTCAATGACTCCTCGGCTTTGTCAGAACTGGCGGTGATGTATCCAAGGCCACCGTTGAGACTTATGCGGAGGCTTCCGGTACGGGCATCGGGAACTACCGTTGGGCCGTGATTCAATTCCCGTTTACGGTCATCTTCCTGCATTTTCACATAATCCTGCTTCTTCCCCTCAGTCAGACTTTTCTCCTGCTTCCGGTCCGGGATTGAAGACGGCATGACGGAGTAACTGTAAACATCTTTGAGGTTTAACCGTCCTGAAGCCTTTACTCCGTGGGTCATGACATCAAAAAATACAGTGTTGAGGGTTATCCTTGTAATCCTGCAGTCGATTGTGTCAAAGCCGGATGTTACAATTCTGTCCTGCCCTGCCAGGCTGGTAACTGAACCGGCAAGTACAAGCGCCAGAAGCAGATTCCTTTTCATTGATGAAGTTTTATGTAATACAGACTTTGAGATGCATTGGCATCTGTATCCAAAGATAGATAAATCCGGGAAAATAGCTGCGTGGTATTTAAAAATGAGACGTTTCGATCAGACGGGATTAACTCCGTACCGTAGCCTGATCTATGCCCTTGGCAGGGAACGCAAGTGCAATTGTTGTCCCCTCACCGTGACGTGAGCTGAGGTTAATTGTTCCGTTATGGATATCGATGATTTTTTTTGCGAGTGAGAGGCCTATGCCGTGCCCCTTTACCGAAGCGGTGGATTTGCTCCGGTAGAATGATTCAAAGATACGCTCAATCTCATCTTCGGCTATCCCCGGGCCATTATCGGTGAAACTTACGTAAATGTTTTTCGCATCATGGGTGAGGAAGACCCGTACGGACCTGTCCGGGGAATATTTGCAGCCGTTATCCATAATGTTCGTGACAGCCGACAAAAGCAGTTGCTCATCTCCGCGGATTGTCAGGTTCTCTATATCTGTTATGTTTTCGTCGAGCGCGATTGTCACTGAATAGTCCCGGTCATGTTTAATGATCTCCTCACGTGCCTGCCAGAGTATTTCATCAAGTCTGACTTCCCTGAATCCTTCCCTGGCTCCCTCGGAGCTTGCATGAGCCATTAGCAGAAGCCGGTCGAGCATGCGGTTAAGCTTGCGCATATCATCCAGTACGCCAGCAGTGGCTTCCCTGTACTCCTGTTCGGTACGGTCTTTCATCAGCAGTACCTCCAGCTGTCCCCTGATGGCTGTCAGCGGTGTCCTCAGCTCATGCGAGGCGTTCGATATAAAATCCTTCTGCATTTCAAAGGCTGTTTCCAGTCTCTCAAGCATAAGGTTGAACGTGTGTGCAAGGTGGGCCAGCTCGTCTTTGCCGTTACCCTCGTCAACCCTCAGGTCAAGGCTGGAAATCGATATCTTCTCCACACGGTCAACAACACTGGAGATGGGGGAGAGCGCCCTTGCCGCGAAAAGCCATCCGGCAGTATAGAACAACACGAGGAAGATGCCGGTCAGAAGCACAAGTATCATCCGCAGGTTCTTCAGCTTGTCAAACCCGAATATGTCGCGGGCAGCACTGAGCACAACAAAACGATTGAATTCCTCCGGGAAAAGTATTCCCATAAGCTCATACCTGCCGCTCGTGGTTTTTATCTTGCCCGTAGTCCTTATTCGCGTCAGCAGATCATCATCATAAAGGATTACATTCCTGTTATCGGTGGAGTATACAATCTCGTTCTTGTAGTTGAAGATGATAATCTTTTCATCCGGAAGGGAGACAGGATTGTCCTCTTCGATCTTGTTCAGGAGGTCAGTGTCAACCTCGTCAACCTCTATGAGGAGCCTGGCGGTGCTGAAGGCCCTGCTCTCAAGCCTCTGGTAAAAGTCGTCACGACGGTAATCAGCTGATGCAAAATATACAGCAATGGAGAAGAGCAGCAATATCACGCTGGCCATCAGGAAGAACTGAAGGGTGAGTTTTTGCCTTATCTTCATCTACGAGTCTGTGAAAATGTATCCCAAACCGATCCTTGTATGGATAAGCTTGGGCTCGAAGTCCCTGTCTATCTTTCTCCTGAGAATGTTCACATACACCTCCACTATGTTTGTGCCGGTGTCATATGTAATATCCCATACCTTTTCGGAAATATCACTCCTCGAGAGCACCCTCCCGCTGTTGCGCATGAAATACTCGAGCAGGGCGAACTCCTTGGCAGTCAGCTCAATGACTTTATCTCCGCGGATTGCCACCTTCTTCATCAGGTCAAGCTCAAGGTCAGCCACGCGTATCGACTGCGATTGCCGGGTTGCAACTCCGCTTCTCTTGAGCAGTGATTTGATCCGTGCAAGCAGCTCCGGAAAGTCGAAAGGCTTAACCAGGTAATCGTCAGCACCGGCGTCGAAGCCTTTCACCTTGTCGACTGTCGTGCTGAGTGCGGTAAGCATAAGTACCGGGAGGTCAGGCCTGAGAGTCTTGACTGACCGGCATACCTCAATCCCGCTCTTGCCGGGAATTATAAGATCAAGAATGACCAGGCCGATATCCTCTTCCAGAGCAGCCTCCTCTCCGCTGATACCATCGTAGGCAACAGCCGTTTCATATCCCTTCTCCTCAAGCCCCTCCTTAATGAACGAGGCTACTCTTGGTTCGTCTTCTATGATGAGGATCTTCATTTTAAAAAGAAGTTGTTTTTCCCGGTTCCCGGAACATTTTCTGACAATATTGCGGGCCCCTGCCCAAAATTAGTAATATTTCATGGAGAAAGTATGACGGAGCCTCTTCAGGTTGCTTTTCGTCAGTTATCTTTGGAGGCGATTTAAAAATCATCGTCTCCCGACTTAACCTCACAGATGATTTAATGACCTCCGCCATAATTATCAGACAGATAGCCATTCTGGCGACGATTGTTGTGATAGGCCTTATTGCATGCCGTGCAAAGGTACTCAACCCCGGCACAAGGGATTTTCTCGCGAAACTGATCTTTTACGTGACACTGCCTTCAATGCTGTTTACCAGCTTCAGCGCCATCGAGGTCACCCCGAGGCTGCTGGCAAACAGTCTGCAGTCACTGCTTCTTGCAGTCATAATAATGCTGTTTATGCTTTTCGCCGGATGGCTGACAACAAGGATTGCCGGGATAAAAGGGGGAGCTGCTTCAATCTTCAGGTTGCATAGCATGCTCGGCAACATTATTTACCTGGGACTGCCGGTCATAGCAGCGCAGTTCGGGCAGGAGGGACTCCTTTACGGAAGCATATTCGTACTGGCGTCCAATATCCTGATGTGGACACTGGGTGTTGCAATCATAACCCCGGGGAAATCGTTCAGCCTGAAATCCGGGCTGAGCAGAATCGTAAACATCAACACAATAGCAATTATAACGGGATTTTTACTTTTCCTGTTTTCAATCAGGTTGCCGAAGTTTGTACTGGATACAGTCGGTGCGTTGGGCAAGACCAATACATACCTGTCGATGATATTCATTGCCACTGTGATCTATTTTGCCGACGGCCGGAAAATGCTCCGGAACAGGAATGCCTACCTGCTGTCGTTCAACAGACTTCTGCTTGTACCGTTAGTCCTGATGGGGATCTTCATCCTTTTCGACATGCTTTTTCCGGGTGTGCTCCGTAAGGAGGTTGTTTCCGTAATGCTGATGCAGGCTGCCATGCCATGCATGGTCAACGTGGTTATTATGGTCAATATCCTGGGGGAGGATGACGGCACAGCAACCGCAAACGTCTTTATATCAACAATATTCAGCGTAATTACACTGCCGCTTATACTGCTGAGTCTTAATCTGTTCGGATGATAGTCAGGGCTGATGTGCTCCTGCACGCTCGTCACCAGATGGTTGAAGCCTTTTCAGCTATCAGGATCGGCGGTTGCCGTCTATCTCACTGAAATACACTTTGTAAAGTGTACCATCACGCAGGGTGATCTCTGCGCCCAGGGGTGAAAAGACCGGTGTGACATCCATTACCTGTACTTCCCTTACCGGGTCCAGCTCTTCTGCCGTCCATTCGCCATCATCTGTGCGGTGAAGAAAGACCGAGATCATCAGTTCCATAGCAGGATTCTTCGAGGTCCGTCTCCTGGTGGCATAGATAACAGTGCTGTCATCAGCTTCGGCATTCCGGTTTGTATGCGTCATTGATTCCAGGCTGTCCCATCCTGCATATGTTATAAGTGCCACACGCCTACCCTTAATGGCTGCCGTGATCACCTTCCTGCTCCCCTCTGCAAAGCTTCTTATCACCGGTTGTTTCCCGTCCAGGTGAGGCAGCCCGAAGTGGCCAAGGGTGAGCTCATGTTCGAATGCCATCCGTGAGCGGTCAACACGGATCACCCCGCCGGGAATGATTATGTCTGCAAGGTCTATTATGTAACCCACGCCATTGTTGGGAGGCCTTCTCATCAGCGCCTGCCGGTAGATTACGCCATTATGCACACCGTTAAAGACCATGCTCTGAGAGGTTGAGAAGAACCGGCTTCTGTCGGAAGTGTTGCCAAGGGTGGCGCCGGTGAGGTAAAAGTTAATGTCCTCACCCCTGATGTCACGCGGATCAAGGCTTCTGAAACTGTACTCCATTGAGGTGCCCCCCTGCGGGTCATGATCCTCCCACGGGAAGTGGGTGTTATAAACCAGTTTCGAGTAATTTGGATCATCATAAAAAACCTTTCCGGGGAAAATTTCCGATGCCCCTGTGGTGCCGTGATTAACCAGCACCAGTCCCGGGTTCTCAAGTACCGTTACCTTCGGCTGCTCCTTCAACTCCGGCCAGAAACCCTCATTCTCCCTGGCTGTCCAGAACGGTGAGTCCTCAGGCAGGGCAAGGCAGATAAAGGGAAGGAACATGATAAAGGGGCTGGCGGGACAGCTATAGTTCTGGATCATATACTCCCTGCGGCCGTAGAAGCCAAGGCTGGGGATGTCATTGTAATAAAAATCCTCACGCCCGGTGAACTGAAGCAATGAGCCTGAGCAGAGCCGGCGCGCAAAGCCGGGGTCAATAAGACCGGTGTCCTTCAGCATGAAAGCCACCGGGAAAGCGCCTGAGACCCATGTCCTGTAGCAGATGCTCCTTGACCACATGTTTACATAGCCATCGCGGCCGAAGAATGAGGTGATTGACTCCATCAGCTTCTGTGCTGACATTTCAATAACAGATGCCAGTTCAGGGTAGTACTCATCGCCGAAGGCCCTGTTCCAGATAGTGGTGTAAACGATGAAGAGGCTTATTGAATAGTAGTTGTATGTCTGCTCGAGGTACCAGCCGTTGCCGGAGTGGTATGATGCGACCCATAGGATATGGCTCTTAAGCAGGTCATAATCAATCTCATAGCCGTATTTTTTCAGGAAGGAGAGGGTGACGATGTTGAAGATACGCCAGTTGTTCTGGGTGGTCCGGTGATGCCCCCATTTTGATATTGTCACCGCCATCTCGTCCTTCTCCTTCTGCGAGAATGCTGACCAAAGGGTGTCAGGCATCAGCAGAAGAGTCTTGAAAAGGCCCCCGAACTCGCAGGTGAACTGGTAGGTTGCGTCAGGCAGCTCTTCCGGCAGTGGCAGTGAGTTGGGGTGACCAGGTGTCAGTGCGTTGCAGAGATGAAGTTTGTAATATTCGCGCAGCCTGATACCCTTTATTTCCACATCAGGATTCACGTGAATGAGCGGACCGGCAAGGGTGAAAGTCCTCTCCAGTGCCTCAAACTCCAGCGACCGGAAGCGCCAGCAGGGTGATCCCTCCTGCGGGTAGCTCTTCCCGGGCACTATGGGAAATGTAAGGGGGTCATCGATCGACTTTACGTGTATGAAAGCTCTTTCGAGAAGATATGTTGCCAGTTCTGTATAATGCTTTCTTGTCATCCCCGTAAACGGGCTCAGATCCAGGTCGGGGTCCTCAACTTCAAATTTCTTTTTCATCTCTGGTGTGTATTAGGAAATGACGGTCATTCTGTTCAGCAGTCAAAGATAACTGTAACCCCTGTAATACAGTGCAAAACAGGGATATTAAACTCCACCTGCAGCCTTCAGCCGTGACGGCTGGTACTCTACGGCATCAGGTTCACCGGCATGGCTCAGGGATGATCATAATCAGTCATTCATTCCCGGGCAGTGCATATATTTGCACCGACATATTTATTACTTCCTGATCCCATGAGGAGCAGGGTGCAATATGGTACGAATGTGATGCATTTATATGGAGGTATTTAAAAACCTTTTTGCCGGATCGGGAATTACTTCCACGATTCTTTATCTCAGCATTACTGCCTTTACCGGTATTCTGCTGGGCAGGCTGGAAATACGTAAACTGAAGCTGGGTGTGGCCGGAGTATTGTTCTCCGGCTTGTTGCTGGCACATTTTGGGGTACGTACTGACATGCATGTGCTGACATTTGTGCGCGATTTCGGTCTTATACTGTTTGTTTATGCCGTTGGCATTGACGTCGGACCGCGTTTCTTCAGCAGTCTTCGCAGGGAGGGACTGAAACTTAACCTCTTTGCAGCAGCGATAGTGCTGACCGGATTCCTGACTGCTTACCTGCTGCACCTATGGCAGGGTGTCTCCCCGGAGGTGATATCAGGTATAATGAGCGGAGCCGTCACCAACACTCCGGGACTGGGTGCGGTGCAGCAGGTGCTCACAGACATGGGCCGTCCGGAGGCTGCGGCACAGGCCGGCCTCGGATATGCGGTGGCTTATCCCTTCGGAGTGCTGGGAGTGATCATGGCAATGGTGCTGTATCGTTATTTCTTCCGAATAAAGATTAGTGACGAAGTCGGGGACTTCAACCGGCAATATCACCAGAACCGTGTTAAACTTGAGAGCGTAGAGATACATATCACCAACCCGAACATAATCGGCCGGAAGGTCAGGTATGTAAAGAATGTCGTCGACAGGGAACTGGTTCTTTCCCGCATACTGCGAAAAGGCACATATATGGTTGCTTCTGAAGATATTGTACTTGAGGATGGCGACATCCTGTACGGGGTATCATCAGCGGAACATGCAGAGAATCTAAGGATAACAATGGGCGAGGTGAAGTTTGCCGACAAGCGTGTGATCACGGGTGACCTGGCAATGTTCCATGTGCTGGTCACAAACAGGAAGCTGGCAGGCAAGACAATTGAACAGGTTGGCATTTACAGGAGATACGAAGCCAATATTACAAGGATATTCAGATCAGGTCTCGAAATACTTCCCACGCGTGACACCACTATCGAACTGGGTGATACTGTCAGAGTTGTGGGGAAGCGCGACCTGTTGCCCGATATACGCCAGGAACTGGGCAACTCGCTCATGGAGCTGGCACACCCAAATACTGTCCCTCTCTTTCTCGGGATTGTCCTTGGGATTCTGCTGGGGAGTATCCCTGTCTTCATCCCGGGTCTCCCGGCACCGGTTAAGCTGGGTATGGCAGGCGGACCTCTTATTGTTGCTTTGCTGTTCGGGTACAAGGGCAGGATAGGGAAGCTCGATTTCTACATGACTCCGGGAGCCAACATGATGCTGAGGGAACTGGGTATAATTCTTTTCCTGGCATGCGTGGGCCTCGGATCGGGAGCTGACCTTGCGAAAACACTTGCCGGCGGCGGATACGTCTGGCTGCTCTACGGAGCCGCAATAACATTTGTTCCCGTAGCCCTTGCCACTGTTGCCGGAAGATTGATGAAGATGAACTATCTCCAGATATGTGGCCTCGTCTCGGGTGCGATGACAGACCCTCCGGCACTCGAGTTCGCCAACAGCCTGGCGCCTGTGCACGCCCAGTCGACAGCATACGCAACAGTTTATCCCCTGACTATGTTCCTCAGGATCATTCTTGCACAGACACTGCTGTTCCTGACACTGTAACCGGCATAGTCCGTTGTTTGGTATTGCTGGTTCCACATTATAACTTTGCGCGATTTTAATACTGTTCATATGGTAATGCGTACAATAATTGAAAATGTCAGGACTTATGTCGTGATAGCATTCGGTCTGCTGATCTTTTCACTGGCCTGGACCGCTTTTTTGCTCCCTCACCAGATATCGGGCAGCGGTGTCTCCGGGATCGGCGCCATTGTGTTCTATGCCACCGGCATACCAATGGGCTATACGTATTTTGCCATAAACGTGGTACTGATGATTATCGGTCTGAAGATTCTGGGCGCAAACTTCGGCATAAAATCAATTTACGGGATAATGCTCGGCGCTGCACTGCTATCGGTCCTGCAACCGCTTATTCCCACTGCAGTGGTACAGGAAAAATTCATGTCAGCACTTATCGGAGGAGGTCTGTGCGGGGTTGGGCTGGGAATCATATTCACACAGGGCGGCAGTACCGGGGGAACAGACATAATCGCAATGGTAGTTACAAAATACCGGAACATCAGCCCCGGGCGTGTTATTCTCCTCTGTGACGTTGTAATTATTTCGTCTTCATATTTTATTCTCACCCATCTTGACCCGGCACAGAGGGTTGAGACAATGGTTTACGGTTTCGTGACAATGGCCGTACAGGCGTATACCCTTGACACAATACTGTCAGGCAACAGGCAGTCACTCCAGATTTTCATCTTTTCGCAGCATTTTGAACAGATAGCTGACCAGATCACTAAGAAAGTTCACAGAGGGGTAACAGTAGTCGACGGCATCGGGTGGTATTCAAAGGAGAACCAGAAGGTGCTCATCACACTTGTAAGGAAGAACGAAGCCAGTGACGTATACCGCATCATCAAAAGCATCGATAAAAAGGCGTTCATAACTGTCGCCAACGTTATGGGTGTCTACGGGAAGGGGTTCGAGGAGCTGAAGAAATGAGACGTTCGGTCATCCCTGCCGTCACAACAGAAGACCACCCCTCAGTGAGACGGCATCAGATAATGGCTGAAGGCTGAGAAGCAGATGGCCGGGCGGAACATAAAGGATGTGTCCTGCAATAGATACCGGTGGAGATATCCATAATCACAATGCAGGTGTGCCAACGGAATCTCTTACAATCAAATTTGGTTTAAGCAGAACCTGACTCTGGGAGATACTCTTTCCCTGGATCAATGATAAAAGAAACTTTACCGCCATTATACTGATATCCTTAACGGGTTGTTCAACACATGACAGCGGTGTGGACAAATAATCCAGATATGGATGGTCGTCGAATGTAATCAATGATATGTCTTTAGGTATCTGCAGGTTTTTTTCCTTAAGGGCCTTCATACAGCCCATTGCGATAGTGTTACTTAAGGTAAATATTGCAGTCGGGCGTTCTTTTAGCTGAAGAAGAAGCTTGGTCTCGAGATAACCGTTCTGAAAAGTGAAATCATCTCCGGTAATAATGTAGTTGTCTTGTCCTGCTTCCTTCATTGCATCCATAAATCCTTTAACCCTTAACCGATTTGGGGTGGAAGCCTGAAGTCCCTGTATGCAGGTTATTCTTGTATGACCTCTTTCAATCAGGTATTTGGTTGCATTAAAAGCTCCTTCGTAATTATCAGTTGAAATAAAAGGAATATCTATATCTTCAAAATACCGGTCAATACATATTACAGGGATTCCAAGATCCTGGATTTCTTTCATGTGTTCCCATTGATCACCGCACGGAACAATGATAAGTCCCTCAATATTTCTTGCAGCAAGCTGAAGGAGTTCCATTTTTTCGGTATCGATGTTCTCATCACTGTCGCTGATGATTGTGATATAGTTGAATTTTCTGACGGCAGAATTTATTTCGCTTGCAATTCCTGAAAAAAATGGGTTATTCAGTGAAGGAATAATTAATGCGATGGTCCCGCTTTTTCCTGTTCTCAGATTTGAAGCAAAGAGGTTGGGAACATAGTTTAATTTTTTTGCTGCCTCTTTTACTTTTAGCTGAGATTTTTTTCCAATTCTGTATTGCTCGGCCTTGCCGTTCAGAACTCTTGAAACGGTTGTGATTGAGAGGCCTGCCATCTCAGCAATGTCTGTGATGTTAGCTTTCTGCATCAGGCTTAATTTATGTATAAACGTTTGTACAAATATAAGGAATGCAGTTCAATATTTCAGTAATTATTTGCTCTTTTTACGTACAAAATTTTTAAATATTGTCGGAAAGTTTGGTTAAGCACTAAAATTGACCCCCGATAAAAAAAAATTGAACAAACGTTTGTACAAGAAATTTTTTTGTTTACGTTTGTAGAGGTTAAAAGCATAAAAACTGGTAAGAAAAATTCAAACAAATGAATATAATCCGGATTACGAACAATTAAAACGAAACCTATGAAACATTTTCTTAAATGCTTGTTTGCTTCGTTGATAGTCCTGCTTGTCAATGCAGGTTGTCAGGAATACGAAGCTACAATTGTTACGGGAGAGGTTAATGCACCAATTCTGAAGTATATTAAAATGCCCCTGCAGGATGTAACTATACCTGGCAATACAATATATATTGAGGGCGCAGGTTTTTCGGGTGAGGACATTGTAGCGTGCAAATCTCTTGAAGGTGAAGCAGATTTTACCGCTTCTGTCGTTTCGGCTGATAACTTTGGAATCAACATTGAAATCCCTGTAAATGCAGGTGGTGAATATGAAGTTTCTGTTACACGATCAGGTTTAACAACTGTGATCGACCAGCATCTGTTTGTTGCATTTGTATTTACCCTGGATGAAGTTGTTGTTCCTCCTTCTGCAGCTCCAGGGGAAGAAATAACAATTGCAGGCGAAGGATTCGAGACGGGAGACATAGTAAGATTTGGATCCGGATTCTATCCCACCGAGGTTGTTTTTAATGCAAATACCACTTTAACATCAACCGGAATCACAGTAACAGTACCTTCAGATTGTTATGGGGTAAACACTATTACTGTTATACGCGGCAAAAAGACCTGTGCCATCGGTACAATCAAGGTCCCGGTTAACCCCGGAAGTCATGTAGGCGGTGGAGTTGTATTTTACACCTCTGACGGAGGAGCTCATGGTCTGATCGTGGCGCCATCAAATGCCGGAAATTCACAGACATTCGGCCCCAGCATCCAGGTGGTACCTTATGCTACCGGTACTTCTGAAGCAATCTATGCCGGCAAAGAGAATACAAGCATTCTTGTCAAAGGTATTGCCGCATGGCGCGGTGCAGGAAATTCAACCCCGCCAACCTCGGCAGAGCTTTGTGACAACTACAGCGTTGAGGTTGGAGGAATATTATATGACGACTGGTTCCTTGGCTCGCTTGAGGAAATGAAGGAATTATTCGTCTACAGGTCTGCTTTACCAAGTCCTTACGAATTTGTAACGGCAGAAAATTATTGGACCTCTTCTGTCTTCCCTGGTTCTAACTGGGCATGGGCTTACTATTATGTGAATTACTGGGAGTCTACGAATCTGGTTACTGGTGCTGCCCCATGCGATGTATGGGTAATCGCAACAAGACCAATCCGCAGGTTTTAATGTAATATGTTAAAATTCAATATGATATAATTATGAAAAGGTATATTTTAACACTATTGTTATTTATTGGAAGCTTATCTGTCACCTTTGCCCAGAATACAGTTTCCGGTACAATAACTGATTTTGAATCCAATCCTCTGCCTGGTGTTACCGTTGTGGTGAAAGGAACCCAGCATGGCGTTGCCTCAGATGCCAATGGCAGATATTCAATATCTGTGGCTGACAAGGATGTACTTGTCTATTCATTCATAGGAATGATAACCAAAGAATTACAATATGCTGGTCAGAACAGGATAGATGTAAAAATGATTCCGGATGACTATGAACTGGATGCCGTGGTTGTAGTTGGTTATGGTACTACCAGGAAGAGTGATCTGACCGGTTCCATAGCTTCTGTAAAATCAGACGACCTTAAGAATACAAAAGTAGGACTTGTGGGTAATGCACTACAGGGGATGGCTGCAGGGGTGCAGGTTACTCAACCGAGTGCAAAACCCGGTGCTGACGCATCAATTATTATACGAGGCAGAGGATCTGTAAATGCCGGCAATGCTCCACTGGTAATCGTCGACGGGATTCCTGCTTCATTAGGAGATATTGCTGCAGGTGACATCGAATCGATTGAAATCCTGAAAGATGCTTCTTCAGCCTCAATTTATGGTAACAGAGGATCCAACGGTGTTGTCCTTATTACAACAAAAAGCGGCTCACAGGGAAAAACAAGGGTGTCATTTAACGCCCAGGGTGGTCTTATCAGTATGATGAATAAGATGAACCTGATGAATTCACAACAATATTATGACCTTGTTAATTTATCCGGGCAAAGCTATACATGGACAACAGCAGAATTGCAGCAATTATCGCGTGGTGAAACGACTGACTGGCAAAACGCAGTTACCCAGCCAGGTAATTTCCAGAATTATAATGCATCCTTTTCAGGCGGAAGCGAAAAGTCAACCCACTTCCTCGGGATTGATTATTATGACCATGAAGGCGTTGTTAAAAACTCCTGGTACAACAGGTTGACAATGCGTTATAATAACGACAGTAAACTTAATGACTGGATAACCCTTGGAGTGCGGTTCAACTTTATGGAATCAAAGATTAAAAATATAAACGAGGAGACAGATGAGCTGTATGGAACGATGTACAGTGCCATTTCTTCCCAGCCGACAGCTCCGGTTTATGATACTGACGGGGATTATTTTGACGGATTCCTTAATACAAAGGCAAACCCTGTTGCCATAGTTGACCTTTTGGATCGCACCACTCAGAGATCTAACTTCAACGGTTCGTTTTTCCTGGAATTTGAGCCTGTCAAAAACTTAAAAATCAGAACGAATAATTCCGGCCAGTTGGTATACTCACTGACAAATGAGTATGAAGATCCCCGTATGGGACAGCACTACTCCCAGGAAGGAGTGGCAAAAATCTCAAACGCAAAGAACCGTTACTGGCAGACTGAGAATACTATAACCTATGACAAAAAATTCAATGAACACAAAATAAATGTAATGGGAGGTTTCTCAGCCTCGAGGAATGATTATCAGTATTCTTTCGCCCAGGCAAAGGGTGTTGATCCTATAACAAGATACTACAACCTCGGAGGAGGAAGTGATTTCGGCCCGGATGCTTCTCATTCAACAGCTTCTACGCTGGCTTCATTCTATGCCCGCGCAAATTATAACTATGGAGAACGCTACCTTCTGACGTTTACTATGAGAGCAGATGGTTCTTCAAAATTTGCCCCCGATCACAGGTGGGGATATTTCCCGTCCCTGGCAGCTGCCTGGAGGATTTCCGAGGAGGATTTCATGACTGATCTGAGAGAAATAAACAACCTTAAGTTGAGGGTCAGCCTTGGAATGCTCGGGAACCAGAATATAGGCGATTATCTTTACTCTGCATTGGTTTCAAGAGGTGGTGAGAATAACAACTATGTATTTGACGGCAACCTTTACACCGGGGCAACCTACACCTCCATAAGCAATCCGAACCTGACATGGGAGAAATCCAAGCAGCTTGATGTGGCACTTGACTACGGGTTCTTCGGAAACAGGATTGCAGGTACTGTTGAATACTACTTCAAACGTTCAACTGATTTGCTCTGGTCAGTGACATTGCCACTTGAATCCGGCTATCAGTCATCTCTTACCAATGTCGGCGTTCTTGACAACAGGGGTATTGAATTCACAGTAAACTCTGTCAATGTCAATTCCAAAAATTTCCAGTGGGTTACCTCATTCAACATTACACATAATAAAAACAATGTGACCGAACTTTATGACGGTAAGACTGATATAAACAAAAGCATCTTCGTAGGACATTCACTGGGAGAATTCTATCTGTTGAAAGCCGATGGTATCTGGCAGGTAAGTGAAGCTTCTGAAGCGTCTGTTTACAATGCTGAACCCGGTGACAGGAAAATACTGGATCTTAAAAAGGATAATCAGATCAACAGCGAAGACAGAGAGTTCTGCGGCAGGAGCACACCTGCATATTTCGGTGGTATGACAAACACGTTCAAGTACAGAAATATTGACCTTATCGTCTTCATCAATTATGCCGGCGGTTATTACATTAACAACTCCCTGCTCCGCTTCCTCAATTCATATAATACCTGGGGTAATGCGAGTGTGGATTATTATAACAACTACTGGAAAGAAGACCGGCCGACAAATAAATACCCGGCTCCGAGAATTGGAAGTTCCTATTCAAATGGCGATGGTACTGATGCCAACCTTGAGAATGGAGCATACATAAGGATCAAGAATATTGAATTAGGGTATACGCTTCCACAGAGATGGTCAGGCAGTCTTAAAGCATCCAGTATCCGTGGCTTTATCTCCGTTCAGAATCTGTTCACCTTTACAAGGTATTCCGGCTACGATGTTGAAGCTGCTCAGCAATCCAATGCTTACCCCGGATCAAGAGCAACCCTTGGCGGAATTTCAGTTAACTTTTGAACGTGATTTCAAACAGCTAAAAATATGATTATGAAAAAAATAATATATGTCATAATTAGCATAGCCCTGGTTTTCATGGTGACATCATGTGAAGACTTTCTTCAGGAGAATGCTAAAAGCGCAATTACACCGGAAAACTCATTTCAGTCGGCAGATGATTGGGATGCAGCACTCATTGCAGCCTATGCAAAACTGCAGGAAGTGACCGGAGAAAAATTCCCTATCGTACTGGGTGAGTTTGGTACTGATGAGGCACAGCCGTTTGATCTGAGCTGGGCAGCCTATGTTGAACTTATGTATTATACATATACGGCAGAGCATCCATTTCTTTACAACCATTATGTGTTCTGCTATGAAGGGGTAAAGTGTGCCAACATAGTAATAGATATGCCCGAAAATGCTCCGGTGACAAGTGATGAAAGAACCTCATTGCTTGCCCAGGCCAGGTTCTTACGCGCTACATTCTATTTTGAACTGGTCCGCATGTATGGCAGAGTACCATTGTGGACTTCATCTTCAATCGATAAAAATGAAATTTCAAAGCCTCGCAGTGAGACCATAGATGAAGTCTATGAACTGATTATATCTGACATGCAATTTGCTGCCGAAAATCTGCCTGAAACATGGAGTGCGAATGAAGATAAGGGCCGGGCAACAAGTCATGCTGCCAATGCCCTGTTGGGAAGAATTTACCTCCAGTGGGGTAAATCATCAGAGGCGTTAGATGCATTGAACAAGGTAATCGGCAAATTCCATCTCTACAGCAACTATGCAGATATTTTCTCTCCTGAACACAAAAATGAATACTATGAAAACATTTTTGAAGTTCAATGGAGCCATTCCGGCCACTGGGGTCTTGAGGGCAGCCTGCAATCATCATATTGGGGTCCGCGCGGTGGTGGCGGCCCGACCGCAGGCGGATTCGGCTGGGGCGGTATGGGAGCTACCCAGTATCTTTACAATTCATATGAGGATAATGACAGACGTAAAACTGAATTCTTCTGGACCGAATACAGGGGGATAGTTCAGAATCCTCCTGCTATTAAGAAGTTTTATGATGCAAATTACGGGAATCAGATTGAAGACGATGATTTGAATTATGTATATATCCGGTATGCTGATGTTCTCCTTATGGCTTCAGAGGCCCTCAACAATCTTGATGATGCTTCGGGGAAGAAGTATGACTATCTGAATGAAGTCCGTAACAGGGCCGGATTGGCAGATATTACTGCAACTGACGGGCTTTCAAAAAGTGCATTCTCCGATGTGTTGCTGAAAGAAAGGCTACATGAACTGTGTTGTGAGCGTCATCGCCGCTTCGACCTGATTCGCTTTGGGAAGCTCAACGAGCAGGTCCAGGCAGCGTATCCCGGGTTGGGTATCACAATCGGCCCCAATCAGTCAACAGTCTATCCGGTACCACAGGTAGCGATAGATGCTAACGAGGCAATGAAAGGAGATCAGAACAGCGGTTATTGAAATACAGATGAATTGTTTCCTGAGAATAATAATTGTTGGTGTCTTAAGTACATTATTTCTTACCGGATGTACAGAGAAGGGTGAGGAACCCATCCCGGTTGTTCTGGACACAGAGGTAAAGGGCGATGTGGTGTATGTCACTCCGTTCGAATATGTCAAAGCTTTCCGCAATCCCATGAAGGGATTGCGGGAATTCTTTGGCCCGGGGTATGATACTAAGCGTTCCGGCTATCCGCTGCCATATGGATCAATCATTAAAGAGTACATGCAGTGGAATATGATGGAAAATGTTGAATCTGATGGGGTTGATAAGGTAATTCAATATAGCAACCACCGCTGGGAGGGCGTCGAAGACATCAACATGAAAGTTATTCCCAGGCCCTTTATTATCTGGATGGAAGAATATGAGGGCGGGTATCCGAAAAACACCTACACTGATAATCCTGATGATTTGAACGGATGGCATTGGCCCAGTGATTTTCCTGCCGAGGTACGTTCTGATAACAACGACACGCCGAGCACCGGGGGTTATTTTGATCCCAATTTTGCAGAGCGCATGCAAAAGCTTGTCAGAAAACTTGGCGAGGCCTGGGATAATGACCCACGGGTCGCTTATGTGGAAATGGGGCTGATCGGCGAATGGGGGGAACACCACGATCCCTGTATTTCAACATTCTGGAAACCAATTTATCAACCATATCATGTTGATAACAGAACCTGGGTCCCGGGTATCGAAAAAGTCCTGGGTGATGCTTTTAAGGAAGCTTTCAAAAATAAAAAGGTCATGGTTCGCTATGCTTATGATTTTCAGGATTATCAGTTCGGTAACTATTGGGACTCTTTTGCTATTGACGAGGAAACGGAAAGGGGTTATAATTCAATACTCAGGTATAATCCCGACAGATGGAAAACGCAACCGATGGGAGGTGAGATTACATGGGGATGGGGAAGCCTGTACAACGCAGGATACCGAAGCTTTGAAGATTGTGTTGCAAATGAAGGGACCAGAAATCTTATAATAAACCAGATCAGGACACTGCATACCAACCATCTTGGCGGGATTACCTGGGCCGATTTTTCCCAAAAGGAATTTATAAACAACGTTTCTCAGATTCAGAAAATCCTTGGGTATCATTTTGTTCTTAAATCATTCAATTATGAAAAGAAAATAGTCTCGGGTGTCCCGTTCGAGGTTTCGTTCAGCGTCGTCAATACAGGGTCGTCCCCGTTTTATTATAACTGGCCTGTTGAGATTTCTCTTCTTGACGTCACAACACATGAACCAGTCTGGTCAACCACCCTGTCTGATGTGAATATAACCGGGTGGATGCCTGGCGATAATTGGAATCCATCTCTGAAAGTTTATGAGGAAGAGGCAGAGACCTTTACAGTTACAAGGAAGTTAACAGTTGATTCCGGTATTGGTAATGGAAAGTATATTGTCTCCATCGCTATTCTTGACCCGGCGGGAATGCTTCCTTCAATTCGTTTTGCCACCAGGAATTATTTCCAGGGAGGAAGGCATCCTATGGGTTACATAGGCGTCGGACAGGAATTGGATGAATATCGCCTCGACTCAAAGCTATTTGATGATATCGTAAACGACGTAACACTTAAATACGTGATTTCCGGTAAATGAAGAATCCGTTTATTTTATTGATACTGGTACTTGTTCTTATTCCCGAATCAGGTGTTTTTGGGCAGTACAGCGTTTCTGTTTCAAAGGAAGGCGTGTTCGTATCACTGGAAGAGTACAAAAGCGCCTTTCGAAATCCGATGAAAGGTTTCAGGGAGTTTTTCAGTCCCGGAGTGGATAAAAAGCGGGAGAAATATCCATTTCCCTACGGAACCATGGTAAAGGAGTATATGCAATGGAATATGCTTGAAAACACCGCTTCAGA
The DNA here is from genome assembly GCA_964635655.1 of uncultured Rikenella sp. Lineage (GTDB taxonomy): Bacteria > Bacteroidota > Bacteroidia > Bacteroidales > VadinHA17 > SR-FBR-E99. The sequence goes on from CAZWOC010000001.1 coordinate 261,473, forward strand.
TGGAGTTGACAGAATAGTCGATTATAGCAACCACCGTTGGGAAGGGGTTGAAGACATCAATATGAAGGTTATTCCAAGGGTGTATGTCGTCTGGGTTGAACCATGGCATGGGGGAAGAGACAAAGATCCGGATAATCCTGACGATATGAACGGATCTCACTGGCCTTCGGATATGCTTCCTGAATATGACTCGCCATACAAACAAATTCCCGGGTCAGTGGGAGCAATGGTTGATCCTGAAGATATTTCAACACCAATCAAAGGCGGGTATTTTGCTACTGAGTTCCCCGAGAGGGTAAGTAACCTGGTCAGAAAAATTGGAGAGGCATGGGACAATGACCCGCGGGTTGCGTATGTCGAAATGGGAATAATAGGTGAATGGGGCGAGCATCATGATCCCGATATTTCAACCTGGTGGCCTCCTCATGATGAACCGGTTCATGTTGCCGGCAGGACATGGCTGCCCGGCATCGAAAAAGTTCTTGGAGATGCATTTACGGAAGCATTTAAAAACAAAAAGGTTATGGTCCGCTATGCATATGAGTTCAGGGACTATCAATTCGGCATTTATTGGGATTCATGGTCAATAGACCAGGAGATCGACAGGGGATATAATGAAATGCTCAAACTCAACGACAGGTGGAAAACACAGCCGATCGGAGGTGAGATTACGTGGAACTGGGGAAGCCTGGGGCTCAAAGGATTCAAAAGCTTTGAGGATTGTGTTAAGGATGATTCCACAAGGCAACTGGTTATTGAACAAATCAGGAATTTGCATTGTAACCACCTGGGAGGAATAACATGGGCTGATTTCAATGACCCCGGTTTTATTCCTCATGCTGATTTGCTTCAGAGATCATTGGGGTACAGGTTTGTTTTATCATCCTTTGTCTATCCGGGGCAGGTTGATTGTGGTGAGTCTTTTAATATTGGGTTTCAGCTGACAAATCAGGGTTCATCGCCATTTTATTATGACTGGCCTGTGGAAATAAGTCTGCTTGATACCAAAACCCACGAAAAGGTCTGGGGTAAAGTCCTGGAGAAGGTCAAAATCTCACAATGGATGCCCGGTGAGAATTGGAGTGTAACTGAAAACCGGTATCTGGAGGGGCCTCCTGTTTATAACATTAGTGAATCTCTGGAGATCAGCGCAAACGTTAAACCTGGGAAATATATTATAGCTGTTTCCATCCTGGATCCTGCCGGTATGGCTCCCTCACTTCGCTTTGCCAATACAAACTATTTTGAAGGAGGCGTCCATCCTGTAGGGTTTATCGGCGTAGGACGCAGGATAAAAAACTTTACGCTTGATCCCTCCATGTTCTATGACATCCAAAGTGACAAGTCTCTGAAGTATTCAATTAAAAAATAAGACATGACGTTTAGAACAATAGTCCTTTCAGTAGCCTGTGTTGTGCTTTTTACTTTCTGTGGCAGGCAGGGCAGGTCGTCAGAGAAATCTGCTGCACCTCAGTCAGTAACAGAACCCGTCAGGGTCATTTTTGACACCGATCTCGGGAATGATATTGATGATGTCCTCGCTTTGCAGATGATTCTGAATTATCACAGGAGAGGTGAAATGAATTTACTGGGGATAAGCATAAGCAAGGCAAATCCTCTTGCAATAGAATATATCGACGGTTTCTGCAACTTTAACTCTTTGCCGGAAATAAATTTAGGGTATGTATATAACGGGGCCACCCCGGAAGAGGGAAATTACCTGAGGCCAACACTGGATGCAACATATGCCGGTGAAAAAGTACTCAATCCGAAGCGGTCCCTGGCTGACAGCATACCGGTTGCGTTTAAGATGATCAGAAAGATACTGTCGGAACAACCTGATAGTTCCGTTGTGTTGGTTGTTGTCGGACCTGAAACCAATATTTGCCGGCTGATTGAATCTGAGGCTGACGAATACAGCATGTTAAGCGGAATCGATCTGATGAAGCAAAAGGTAAAACTCGTTTCTGTAATGGGGGGCAATTACGGCAGCGAGCCGTTCCCTGAATGGAACATTATAACAGACCTGAAATCAGCACAGGTAATGTTCTCTCAGTGCCCGGTTCCGGTAATTGCCAGTGGTTTCGAAATAGGAATTGCAGTGCCATATCCAAACAAAAGTATAGAGGAAGACTTTCCCGATAAGGTAAAGAATCCATTGTGTATTTCTTATTCACATTGGGGCGAAATGCCATATGACAGACCTACATGGGACCTGACCTCAGTACTTATTGTGGCTGAACCTGAAAAGGAGTACTTCCGGCTATCACCTAAGGGGGAAATTTCTATTGATGAAAAAGGAAACAGCATATTTTCTCCGGATGAGAGTGGAATGCATCGCTTCCTGATTCTCGATGACGCAAATAAGGAATTAATTACATCCTCCCTTGTTAACGCTGTAACTAACAGATAAACAGCCTGGACGAAGGATAGTGCTGATAATTCAATGTCAAAGGATTATAAGTTAAAACCGGGATTGCTCGTTTTGTGCCTTTTGCCTTTTGCCTTTGCACAGGGTTCTTCTATCGATGGCAAAAAGCCTGTGGTAGTCATTACTGATTTATACTCTCCTGCCCAGGACGTGGGAGACAATCTGGATCTGATTAACGCCTACATACTGCCGGGAGTGGAATTAAAGGCTGTTCTGCTGGATTGCCATAATGAATTCAGGAAGAAGATTGCAACGAACGCCGGCAAGGGATTATACAGGGATGAAGACGGCCCCCGTGATCCTGGTTACTCTGCAATTGAACAGCTGAATTATATTTTCAAGCGAAATGTTCCTTACGGAGTGGGCCCTTTCTCTCCGATGAAATGTAAAAATGATAAAATGGAATACATTTCAGACTATGAAAACAAGGGACTCGACCTCCTGAAAGAAATCCTTGAGCAATCACCGGAGCCTGTTACACTGGTTTCATTCGGTTCTTTAAGGATTCTCGCGGTGGCTAACAACAGATACCATGATCTGTTGAAAAGCAAAGTTAAGGAGATTCATATTTCAGCAGGTACAAGTAATAATCATCCCGGTTTTCTTGAATGGAATGTGGCCCTGGATACAATTGCCTTTGTATCGGTGATGGAGTCGGGCTTGCCAATCAATGTTTATCCCTGCGCAGCAGGAGAGGTAAAAAAGGAAGATGAATCGAAGTTCAATGCCTTTGTAAAAGATAACAGTAATACCTTTTACCTTCTGTCAAGCCTGAGTTTTGTCAATTCATACCCTGACAAACTGAAGAATTACATACAATATGCTCTGGACAGGGAGATAAAGGCCGGATATCTGGCAATTCTTGACAGTGCATTCACTGCAGACAAATCAATCTTCGACCGGCCACATCGCACGTGGGAGACTGCGATATGGATGCAGGTTGCAGGGCTTAAGCTGACTGAACGAAGTAATGGAGAGTATTCAATAATGCCCGGATGGCAGGTTAGCAGTGATGATGTCATTCTGAAAGAGAATCTGCGCCCATGTAACTTAAAGGTGAAGCAATCCGGATTGTTTACCTATGAATTTTCTGAAAAAGGGAACTTCCATCTCTATGAAAGAGAGGATGCGGAAAAATACGAAGTGTGGATGAATGAGGCATTGCCACAATTTTACATTGAGCTGACAAACAAAATATTAAAAGACTAGACTGAGGCTGGTATCATGAAATACTTTTTAGAAATCCTTATACTGTTCATAACGGTTATTCCTGGTTACTCACAAAATCAGGTCCTGGTTTCTCCGGATGGTAAAAACACAGTCGGGATTTTTACTGATGGGGATTTATCCTACTCAGTAAAGCACAATGACGTGACAATTCTTGAAAAATCCCCTTTATCGATGAAAGTGGGGGAAGCAAACTGGGGAATAAGTTCAAAAGTTCTGAGGGTTGACAAACAGTTCATAAATGACACAATTGTATACACTGTTCCCCGAAAGTATATAACGGCATCAGATCAATATAATAAGTTGATCCTGACATATAAAGATTTCCGGGTGGAATTCAGAGCCTATAATGATGGAATTGCATATCGCTTTTCAGGAAGGAAGAACCTGGTCAAACCGGTTTACAGGGAAAATGTCTGTTATAACTTTCCGGAGAATTATGAAACCTACACCTTACTTACTGATAAACTGCAGAACTGGTTTGAAGAAGATTACACAATCAAAAATATCGAAGAATTACCTGATGACAGGTTTTCCATCACACCGGTAATGGTTCGTGCCGGGTCATGTAAGATATTATTGGCTGAGGCCGACCTTGTTAATTATCCGGGTATGTATCTGCAACCGGCAGGTAAATCATTTAAGGGTCTCTTTGCATATTATCCCTTAAAGGAAGAACCCCTGGAAGATGGTAATAAATTATATGCTGCCGAGAGGGAAAACTTCCTGGTTGAGACAAACCTGAACAGGAGTTTCCCCTGGAGGGTAATGGGGATTTTTGAGAAAGACTCAGACATTCTGTCAAGCGACCTGCTTTACGTATTGTCTGATGAGAAAGCTCCGGGCGTTGATTTTCCCTGGGTAAAACCGGGTAAAGTATTGTGGGACTGGTGGAACGATCGCAACATATATAATGTCAGTTTTGTTTCGGGGATCAACACCGAAACATATGATTATTTAATTGATTATGCTGCCCGGTACGGAATTGAATATATACTTATTGATGAAGGCTGGTCGGCACGGGATAATCTGCTCGAATTAAATCCGGAAGTTGACATCCCGGCGATCTGTAAACACGCTCAGGAGAAGGGAGTAGGGGTAATATTATGGGCGAAGTGGATAAATGTCGACAGGCAGATGGAACAGGCTTTTGACACTTTTGGGAAATGGGGTGTAAAAGGTGTAAAAATTGACTTCATGGATCGGAACGATGCCCGGATGGTCAATTTTCTGCACCAGGTGGCTCAAAAATCGGCTGAACATCATCTGCTTGTTGACTTCCACGGAGTGTATCCATGTCTCGGAATTACAAGGAGATATCCCAATGTAATGACTTATGAAGGAGTCATAGGATTGGAATATAATAAGTGGAGCACTCGTGCAACTGTCACGCACGATCTTATTATTCCCTATCTCAGGATGTGGGCAGGGCCAATGGATTATACGCCGGGAGCCATGTTAAATGCCCAGGCTGAAACCTTTCATGCAAACCATAAAGAGCCTGGGAGCCAGGGAACCCGCAGCCATCAGGTTGCAATGTATATAGTTTATGAAAGTCCGCTTCAGATGCTGTCTGACAGTCCGACTAAATATGAGGAGAATACACCAAGTTTTGAATTTATAAACAGGATTCCGACCACATGGGATGAAACCATACCACTGGAAGGAAAAATTGGAGAATACCTTGTGGTGGCCCGCAGGTCAGGCAAAATCTGGTATGTGGGAGGGCTTAACGGAGATGAGCCTCGCGAACTGAAGGTTAAGCTACCACCTGCATTAAATGATCATAAATCCATAATAATCCATGCTGATGGTGAAAATGCCTTTAAAGAGGGCAAGGATTACAGGCTTTATGATGAAACTGCAGATAAAGACGGCACATTAACCATAAAAATGGCAAAGGGTGGTGGATTTGCCGCAATTATTGAGTGAAACAGATACGTTGAGACGAATATTATTGATAAAAGTATTAGCATGAATAAAATTCTGATAGTAGGAAGTTCAAATACCGATCTGGTCGTAAGGTTGGATCGGTTTCCGGTGGCAGGTGAAACAGTTGAGGGGAAAAGTTTTTTACAGGCAATGGGAGGCAAAGGTGCAAACCAGGCATTGGCCGCTCACAAGCTGGGAGGAGACGTCAAATTCATAACCTGCCTCGGGAATGACGCAAATGGTGAAAACACTTTGAAATACTATCAAAAACAGGGTTTGAATGCAGATTCTTCATTCATTATTGACGACAGTCCCTCTGGTACTGCCCAGATCTGGGTTGATGATAACGGGGAGAACTGCATAGTTATAATAGCTGGCGCCAACAAAAAACTCACTCCTGACAACCTGATTAAAAGGAAGGAGGAGATAGTCAGTTCAGATATCGTCCTTATGCAGATGGAAATACCGTATGAAACAGTAAGAACCTTATGTCAGGTGGCTTCCGGTGCAGGTAAGACGGTAATACTGAATGCAGCTCCTGCCTGCAGATTGGAGGCGGATATCCTTAACTTTGTAGATATATTGGTTGTAAACGAAACAGAGGCCGAATTCATAGCAGGAGAAAAGATTGACAAACTGGGTGAGGATGCAATAATTTCCAGGTTGCTGGGGCTTGGGGTAAAATCTGTTGTGCTGACTTTAGGCAAGAGAGGGTGCATAATGAAAGACCAAAATCATCATTTTGTCATACAATCCTTTGAAGTAAATACGGTTGATACTACTGGTGCCGGAGACACATTCTGCGGTGCTCTGGCAGCTCAGCTTGGCCGTGGTAACAGTTGGGAGCAATCATTGATTTTTGCCACGGCTGCTTCTGCAATCTGTGTAACAAGACTGGGAGCCCAGCCTTCAATACCAACCGAAAAAGAGGTCAATGAGTTTTTGCAGGAAAGACATCATGCCATGAAGAACTTTGCACGATAAATTGTGTAACAAAATATAAAGCAATCTTTTACAAAACTGAAAAGACATGTACATAGTATCTAGTTATCCTTTTGCGATTCTTCTGTGTTTCATTACGATGCTCTGCTGGGGCTCATGGGGAAATACACAGAAACTGGCCGGAAAGACCTGGCGATATGAGTTGTTCTATTGGGATTATGTAATCGGGGTATTACTGTTCTCACTGATAAATGCATTTACACTGGGAAGTATTGGAGCAGCCGGCCGGAGCTTCATACCTGATCTTATGCAGGCTGACATCTCAAATATCGGGAGTGCATTTCTTGGTGGTGTAATATTTAATCTTGCCAATATCCTGTTATCTGCAGCAATTGCGATTGCCGGAATGTCAGTGGCTTTCCCTGTCGGGATTGGATTAGCCCTGGTGCTGGGTGTAATTATTAATTACATCGGTTCGCAAAAGGGCGATCCTCTATTCCTGTTTTTGGGTGTAGGGCTGGTTACCCTGGCTATAATAGTAAATGCTCTTGCATATAAGAAAACAGCATCCGGAGATCAGAAAGTAACGAGTAAAGGCATTATAATTTCAATCCTGGCAGGATTATTAATGTCATTTTTCTACCGGTTTGTTGCCGCTTCCATGGATCTCGAAAATTTTGAGTCGCCGGCCGCGGGGATGATGACGCCTTATACTGCCGCTGTAATCTTTGCAATAGGTGTTTTCTTAAGCAATTTTATTTTCAATACAATTGCGATGAAGAAGCCGATAAGTGGTGAGCCGACCAATTATAAAGCATATTTCAGCGGGAAGTTTTCAATCCACCTTGTTGGTATACTGGGAGGGATTATATGGGGTATCGGAAATTCCTTCAATCTTGTTGCTGCCGGTAAAGCCGGTGCTGCCATATCCTACGGACTGGGTCAGGGAGCTACTCTCGTCGCTGCCCTGTGGGGTGTATTTATCTGGAAGGAATTTAAGGATTCTCCTAAAGGGACAAATTCAAAGCTCGCGGTAATGTTTATCCTTTTCCTGCTGGGTATTTTTTCAATCATTTATGCCGGTCAATAATCACGGGGCACACCAGGTCAGCCCTTTCATATAAACAAAAAAGCCGCAGTGTTTTGCGGCTTTTTTGTTGCTCCGTCAGGGCTCGAACCGGACCGGGCGTAAAGAAAATGCCCGGTGGGCATTTTTAGCGAAGGGGACAGATTGCAGGGGGGGGCGAGCCCTGATTATAAAAAGAAAGCCGGCTTTTGGGCCGGCTTTTGTTGCTCCGTCAGGGCTCGAACCTGAACTTTTCTGATCCAGAGTCAGACGTGTTGCCAATTACACCACGGAGCAATGGAATGAGGGTGCAAATATATAAAAATTCCTTCTTATTACTGAAACTTCGGATTTTTTAAGTCTGAAAGTCTGAAAGTCTGAGAGTCTGAGAGTCTGAGAGGTCGGTGAAGGTTCGTTATTTGTTTTGTTTTGCCCAGGTATCCTTGAGTTGTACGGTACGGTTGAAAACAAGCTTGCCCTCCCTGCTGTCATAATCGACACAGAAGTAACCCACTCTCTGGAACTGATACTTGTCAAGCGGTCTTGCATCAGCAAGAGAAGGCTCAACCTTGCATCCCTTGATGACCGATAGTGAATCAGGATTGAGAAACTCCCTGGGGTCTATATCCTTGTGCCCTGACGGATCTTCATCACTGAATAGCCTGTCATAGAGCCTGACCTCGGCGTCAAGTGCATGAGCAGCTGAGACCCAGTGAAGGGTCCCCTTTACCTTCCGGTCGGCAAGCGGTCCTCCGCTGCGTGTATCGGGATCATATGTGCAGTGAACCCCGGTGACCACTCCGGACTCATTCTTAACTATATCAGTGCATTTAATTATGTAGGCGCCCTTGAGTCTCACCTCCTGGCCGGGAGCCAGACGGAAGAACTTTGGCGGGGGATTTTCCATGAAGTCATCCTGTTCAATAAATATCTCCCTGCTGAACGGAACCAGACGCTTCCCGTGTGTTTCATCCTCCGGGTTGTTCTCTATCTCCATCTGTTCAACCTTGTTCTCCGGGAAGTTGGTGATGACCACTTTCAGCGGCCTGAGCACACCGAAAACGCGTGGTGCACGCCTGTTCAGGTCCTCCCTGATTGCATACTCAAGGAGGGAGACATCATTGATGGCTTCCACCTTTGTATATCCTATCAGGTCAACGAAACGCCTGACAGATTCGGGGGTATAACCTCTCCGGCGTAAGCCGCAAAGTGTCGGCATACGCGGATCATCCCACCCGCTTACAACCCCGTCCTTTACAAGCTCGAGCAGTTTGCGCTTGCTCATAACCGTATAGGTAAGATTGAGACGGTTGAACTCTATCTGACGGGGCCTGTAGTCATCTGTCTTCAGTTGATCGATGAACCAGTCGTAGAGCGGCCGGTGTACCTCGAACTCCAGGGTGCAGAGCGAGTGGGTGATACCCTCGAAATAATCACTCTGCCCGTGGGCGAAATCGTACATCGGATAAACCTTCCATGTCGTTCCGGTACGGTGATGCGGAGTCTTGAGAATGCGGTAGATAATCGGGTCACGCATGTGCATGTTTGGTGATGCCATGTCAATCCTGGCCCTGAGCACCCGGCTACCCTCCTCGAACTCGCCTTCGTTCATCCGATAGAAGAGGTCAAGGTTCTCCTCCACGCTTCGGTTACGGTATGGGCTTTCAGTACCGGGCTGCGTAGGGGTGCCCTTCTGCCCGGAGATTGTTTCCGCGCTCTGGTCATCGACATATGCCATGCCACGTTTTATCAACGTCACGGCAAACTCCCAGAGCTTCCCAAAATAGTCAGAAGCATAAAACTCGCGGTCTTCCCATGTGAACCCCAGCCACTGAATATCTTCCTTGATTGAATCAACGTATTCCACATCTTCCTTGGTGGGATTGGTATCATCAAAACGGAGGTTGCATTTTCCGCCGTATTTCTGAGCCATGCCGAAGTCGAGACATATAGCCTTTGCATGACCTATATGAAGATATCCGTTCGGTTCAGGCGGGAAACGGGTATGGATGCGGCTGCCGTTCTTTCCGTCAGCAAGGTCCTTCTCTATGGCCTGCTCTATAAAGTGCTGTGACTCGGGCTTGATTGCTTCTTCAGATTCTTTCATTTGATTTGTTGATAAATCGTACAAAAATATACTGAATTGGGGCACGAAAAGCAGCTGTGATACTTTTTTGATTCAGCGCGGCAGCGAATACTTCACCGTGGCACCGGGATAACTGCCGCTTCACGTTGAGAACATCACGTCCAGCCGTCGGGATAACTGCAGCTTCCTGTTGAGAACGTCACGTCCGGCCGTCGGGATAACTGCCGCTTCCCGTTGAGGCCGGCGGTGAATTTGTGCGGCAAACCACCGGGCCGGGCAGACGGTCTACCTTGAGACCTCAACGCTGACCCTGCCTATCCTTCCACCCATGACAGGATTTAGTTTGGAAACCCTGACACTGGCCTTGCTGATGCCGGTCAGCTCGGCATAAAGAGCTTCAAGGATCCGCGTAGCGATATGCTCAAGGAGATTCGATGTCTTTTCCATCTCCCTCTTGATTATCAGGTAGGCAGACTGGTAATTGAGAGTGTCACGGAGCTCGTCACTCTTCCCGGCCCTGTCTGTATCAGTCTCAATTGTCACATCCACCATGAAATGACTCCCTACAATCTGCTCCTCGTGATAATGACCGTGAAAAGCATAAAACTCCATATCCTCAATCCTGATTACTCCCATGACTTTTATCTTATGTAAAATTCAGATATACAATAATATATAAGTTATTAATCTTTTAAGGCCAAAAAAAATGCCCCGAAATTAGGTTTGTAACATAAACCAGTTTATGTTTGTATCGCAATGTTCTTTTCGATACGAACGTAAAATTAACAAAAGCCATGGAAAATGAGGAAAAATTGATGACAGGAGAGGAGAGTCTCAGGGTCATCACTGACATGATCAACAAGACGAGGGTTAGTGTCACCCAGGCCAGTTTTCACCTGTTGCTGTGGGGCTGGCTGATTTTTGCATGCAGCCTTTCGGAGTTTCTGTTGTACAAGTATACCGGATGGGCAAATGCATGGTATGTCTGGTTTACTGTCATAGCCGGAGCATTGATTTCATTCGTCTACGGTTTTGCAAAAGGTAAGCGGGAGCGTGTTTTTACCTACGGAACGAAGATTTATGTATGGACCTGGTTTGCATTTTTATTTGCCTCGGTGGTCTTTTTCGTCGTTTTTCCGGTTGAGACAGGCAGTGTTGGCAAATACATGTTACTCATTGCAGCCATCCCTTTGCTGATATCCGGGGTGATACTCAATTTCAGGCCTATGATGTGGGGCGCAGCTGCATTCTGGATACTTGCCCTTGTTGCTCATTTCGGTGGCGACACCTTATCGGGGCTTGCGATTCCGGCAGCGATGGTTATCGGTTACCTGGTACCGGGTTATTTACTCAGAAAAAGGGGCAGCCATGACACCGTTCAGGGAGCTTGATCCGCTGCTGCATTCGCAGCTCAGGCTTGCGATAATGTCGGTTCTGATAAGTGTCGACAGCGCCGATTTCATTTATCTGCGGGAGAAGACCGGAGCGACAGCGGGCAATCTCAGCGTGCAGATAGGAAAACTGAAGGAAGCCGGGTATATATCAGTGAAGAAAAGTTTCGGGGAGAGTTACCCACAGACCATGTGCCGGATAACAGACTTGGGGAAGAGGAGGTTTACGGATTACGTGGAGGCGTTGAGGGATTATCTCGGAGGCAAGGTCTGAGAACTGAAGGTCTGAAGGTCTGAGAGTCTGAAGGTCTGAGAGTCTGTCGCTGCGTCGTACCAGCCCTGCAAGCTGGCTCCTGCGCTAAAATGACCCACCGGGTCATTTCTTTACGCTTGGCCCTGGTCTTGCCGTCTTGCGGTCTGGCGGTCTTGCGGTACGAATAAAATACCCCGGTTTCACTATTGCCTACTGCCTGCTGCCTACTGCCTGCTATCTACTGCCTGGCTCCGAATCCCAGTCCCGGCTCCGGGCCGATTGTCCAGTACGGGGCCCTGTAGACCGGGCCTCCCTGGACAGGGCACTCCGAAGCATCAAATGACGGGTCGAGGTCAATGAATTCGAAACCTCCGACACCGGCAGCAAAATGAACCGCACACCCCAGCGCCAGGCTTGTCTCAACCATGCATCCGATCATCAGCTTCAGGTTTGCACTTCGGGCTATGGCTGCAATGTCAAGTGACTCAAGCAGACATGACTTCATCAGCTTGATGTTTATTGCATCGGCACAACCGGTCCTTACTACTTCAATTGCATCGGCTGCAGTGAATACAGATTCATCAGCACAGACGGGAACCTCCGTGTTGTCCCTCACAAACTTCATCCCGGCAAGGTCACTCTTCAGGACCGGCTGTTCGAAAAGCACAGGGTGTATTCCGTGGTTCACCACCTCATTAATGAACCGCAGGGCGGTTTTGGGTGAGTAACCCTGGTTTGCATCGATCAGTATTCCGCAACCCGGAGCACCGTCCCTGACAGCGAGCACCCTGTCTATGTCTTCAGTCAGGTTGATGCCAACCTTGGTCTTTATTGTCCTGTAGCCCTCGGCTGCAAGCTGAATGGCTTCCTTCTTTGCTTCTTCCGGTGAAACGATAGATACGGTATAGTCAGTCTCCACCCTGTTTTCAGTTCCTCCAAGGAAACGGCAGAACGGCATCTTCAGGATTTTTGTGTACGCGTCAAGCAATGCCATTTCGATGGCGCACCTTGCAGCTGACTGGGCCCAGAATGCACTCTTCAGGGTGCGGGCTATTGACCTGTAGTTGTTGATATCCTGCCCGACAATAAACTCCCTGCAGCTATTAAGGGTACCGAGGATAGTCTGCTGGTTCTCACCGCTGATTGTCATTATCGGAGCTGCTTCCCCGTAGCCTTCGATACCATTCTCAAGAACTATCCTTACAAATGCATTGTCAAGGTGGGTCATCACGCCGAGGGCGATCGGGAATGGTTCCATCGCTATGCTCAGGGGTTCGGCATACATCCTGCTGATCCTGATGCCTTTAATTCCTTCCTGTTCCCGGGAATTCAATTCGGCTGCCGGGATTACAGATGCCCCCAACGCAGTTGCGGCTGCCAGTCCGCCGGCGGTCAGCCCGCCCTGCCTGATAAAAGTTCTCCTTGTAGTCATTGCCTGGTTCCTTTGATCCACTAATCTACAAAATCAGGCCGGATTTATTACAGAACCATGGCAATGTTTAAAATGCAACAGCATTATTGCCTCATACTGTCCATAGTACCAAGAAGGAACACAAGCGGTGCGTTCCAGTTGATTGCGATCTCATTCGTCGAGTAGCTGCATTCGACATCCGAATATGACTTTGCCGGAAATGGCGACCTCTCCACAGGAGGCTGGCAATCGTTCAACACAACAGTATTCGGTCCCCCCACGAGAAATCCGGGCACCGGTTCAGGGACACCGTCGGCAGCCGAAGGCCGGTGATGGATGTTCATAGGGGAAAGGGTTCCGGATCCTGTTACAAAGCAGTATCCTGTCGGGTTGGTTCCCAGCAGCCAGTTCAGGTCAGCCTGCGCAGAAGACAGGTACGTGTTGTTTCCTGTCAGTTTCATTGTAACAAGTTTGATCAGTGCCTGGTTTGCAACATCGGAGGTGCTCCCCCATTCGAATTTATCGAGACTGATACGATACGGGCAGGATGCGGATTTAGTGAGCAGACCGTCAGCATATGAAGTGAGCAGGACTTTGGCTGCTTCGCTCAGCTGAGCGAAGGAGGAATCCATGTTCAGTGCCAGGGATATCAGCCCCAATGTCTCCGACTGGTTCCACGTCGGGGTCACGGCACTTACTCCGTCGAGGAATCCCGTGCCGGGAGGTGTTCCATGGGCCAGCGCTGTCTCTGTCTTTGCCCAGAAAAGCTCATCTGTGAGGTTATCATCACCGTAGGCGCCTGTACTCACGTCAGAAGGCTGACGGTAAAGTATATCCGGGTGTGCTTCAGCCCATTTCATGGCCTTGTCTGATGCCTCAAGGCATGTGGCGGCAAGAGAGCGCAGCTCTTCTGACGGATCATTTGAAAAGATGCGGTATGCCATTGCCGTTACTGCTGCAAAGTCAAGAGTGGCAGCAGTGCTCTTCATCACTACATACCTCGGATCGTTAGCCTTGTCAGGCATTACGAATCCGCAGAAAGCGAGGTTTGTGAGCTTGTGATAGACCCCGCCGTCAGCCGGGTCCTGCATTGTCAGGTACCATTTAAGGTTCCACAGCAGCTCATCAACGAGGTCTGGAATATCATTGCCGCTTTCAGGAATATTCAGCTCCATTGCCCTGCAGTATTCAGGAAACATCTGGTAAAAGAGCAGCAGTGTGTAGTTTGTAATGCTGCTGTTGACGATGTACTTGTTATAGTCGCCTGCATCATACCATCCTCCAGGACTGGAGATTACCGTTCCTGCGGGCCTGCCGGCCGAAGCGGCGGAGGAATGAACTATCACTGTCGTGTCAGGGTGCCCGGCGGGACGGGCCCATCTTCCGCCGAAGGCTTCCGTAATCTCAATTCCCGAGCGGTTGAGGTAGTATGAGCGTACGGCTTCCCTGCTGATGCTGCTGTATACATCATCTCCTATCCGGAACGGGGCAGAACATACATCCGATCCTTCCAGGCAGATCCTGTATGTGCCGGGTCTTGAAAAAGCAGAGAAATCTGCAGAACGTACTGTATCGCCGGAGAGTTTCCAGTATTGCGGTTCACCAGGTTTGGCGGCAAATACTTCTTTCCCGGTTGTCGCATCGATCAGCCCAAAAATGTCAGCATCAGCCCTTATCAGGGCCACTTTTTCAGCATCCGGAAAATAACCTGCCTGGTTCACCAGGATGGTTTCAGTGGCAGCCGGAGCTGCAAGCCTTGCCTTTTCAAGTCGGTTGCTCCCGCAGCTTCCCAGAGTCAATACAGCGGCAGCGACAAGAATAAGCGTTGTATTCCTGGCCATCATGATACTACATTTTAATTATGATGTTATGTTCTGTTCCTTCAGGAAATACAGGCAAGACAGAAGAGTCAGCCTTTCTGCCGTCGATGGTTATTTCCCACACTCCTTTGGATTTCCGTTCGGTATTGATCACATCGATGTTATAAACAGCGCCCCTGAACACGCGGCGGACAGTATAACCTCCCCATTCAGGCGGGATGCAAGGGTCAATAAGCAATCCGTCATAGTCGGGGCGTATGCCCAGTATATACTGTGTCACAGCATAATAGCACCAGGCAGCCGTTCCGGTGAGCCAGCTGTTCTTTGCCTCGCCGGGGCGGAAGGCATCCTTGCCGGCGATCATCTGTGAATAAACATACGGTTCAGTTTTGTGCAGGTCACTTATATCCTCAAGGTACGCAGGTGTTATCCGGCTGTAGTAATCGAATGCCCTGTGACCGTTGCCGGTGATTGTCTCTGCAATTATTATCCAGGGGTTGTTATGGCAGAAAACACCTGCATTTTCCTTGTATCCCTCGGGGTAGCTGGAGATCTCTCCCATGTTCATGTAATACCTTGTAAAAGCAGGGTTGTTGAGCACTATCCCGTATTCGCATGCAAGGTGTTTGTTCACAGAAGCCAGCGCCTTGAGCGCTTTGCCGTCCTCAAGACCAATGCCGGCCATTATGCACATCCCCTGCGACTCGATAAAAATCTTCCCTTCTTCGGTTTCATGGCTGCCGATTTTCTTCCCGTAGAAGTCATATGCCCTCAGGAACCATTCACCGTCCCAGCCGTGTTCATTTACAGCGTTAACCATCCGGTCAATATGTCTGAGGGCTTCATCAGCCAATAGTGTTTCACCCCGACGGCGTGCAATTGTAGCAAAATCGGCCCCGTACAGGATAAACATGCCAGCAATAAAGAGAGACTCAGCCTCGCTTCCCTTCTTGTTCTCAGTTGTCTGGAAACTCTCATCCGGGTTATCGGAAAAACAGTTCAGGTTAAGGCAGTCATTCCAGTCGGCCCGCCCTATCAATGGCAATCCGTGAGGTCCGAGATTATTAACTACATGGTTAAATGACCGGCACAGGTGTTCAAACAGGCTGGCTGCATTGGCCGGGTCATTGTTGAACGGCACTGTCTCGTCAAGGATAGACCAGTCACCGGTCTCCTTAAGGTAAGTCGCCACCCCGAATATCAGCCAGAGAGGATCGTCATTGAAGTTACCTCCTATCTCCGCATTGCCTCTTTTTGTCAGCGGCTGGTACTGATGGTAGGCGCTGCCGTCAGCCATCTGGGTTGAGGCGATGTCAATGATCCTTTCACGTGCCTGGGGCGCAATCATCTGAACGTACCCTGCAAGGTCCTGGTTGGAGTCACGGAATCCCATGCCGCGGCCTATGCCTGACTCGAAATAGGAGGCACTTCGTGAGAAATTGTATGTGGCCATGCACTGATACGGGTTCCATGTATTTACCATCCTGTTCAGGCGCGGATCAGGGTGATTCAGGGTGATCACCGACAGCTGGCTGTTCCAGTATTCCCTGAGCTCCGCAAATGCATCACCGACTTTCTCTGAAGTGTTATATCTTTCGATAATGGCCTTTGCCCTGGTCTTGTTTATGACCTTCGGGGCGATGAACTTCTCGTTTTCGGGATTTTCGACATAGCCAAGCACGAAAACAAATTCCTTTGCCTCACCCGCTTCAAGGCTTATTTCAAGGCAGTGCGAAGCCACCGGTGACCATCCGTGGGCGATGCTGTTATGAGGCCTGCCTGAGAAGACTGTCTCAGGGTGGTCAAAGCCGTTGTAGAGCCCGAGGAAGGTTTCACGGTCGGTGTCGAACCCGGTTAACTGACTGTTGACTGAATAGAATGCATAGTGATTGCGCCGTTCGCGGTACTCTGTCTTGTGGTAAATTACGCCGTCCTCCACCTCGACCTCTCCCGTGGAGAAGTTGCGCTGGAAGTTTGTCATGTCATCATTTGCATTCCACAGGCACCACTCCACAAGTGAGAAGAGCCGGAAACGCTTCGGCAGCTTCGTGTTATTCTGCAGTGTCAACCGCTGCACCTCGCAGGTGTCATCCACGGGAACGAAGAAGAGCATTTCGGCCTTCAGGCCGTCCTTTTCGGAGCCTATTACGGTGTAACCCATCCCGTGACGGCATGTATAGTTCTCAACTTCAGCCTTCACCGGTTTCCAGCCTGGTGACCAGACAGAGCCGTTGTCATTTATATAAAAATACTTTCCGCCGTCATCAGAAGGGACGTTGTTGTACCTGTAGCGGGTTATCCGGCGGAGACGGGCATCACGGTAAAAACTGTAGCCTCCTGCAGTATTTGAAATTATTGAGAAGAAGTCCCTGTTCCCCAGGTAATTGATCCAGGGCCAGGGGGTTCTGCAATTTGTGATCACATACTCCCTCGCATCATCATCAAAATGTCCGTATTTCATTTTAAGGTCAGTCTTTGAGTTTTTTTCATGTGTCAGTCGCGGTGTGCCTGAGAATGCCGGCATCATGCAACCGGAAGTCAGTCCCGACCGGAAGTCAGTCCCTGAGTTTATTCCACCAGGTGAACTTGAGTATGACCGTTGTAACGACCATCACTGCCACTGCAACGTAGAACTGGTTCCACTCCCTCAGTACGAGGAACACCGGGAATGCCATCAGTGATATCTGCCAGACGATTCCCACTGCAATATTGAACATGTCTCTCCAGAAGTCGCGGTTCACGGTGAAGGAAGGATCTTCAGCCACGACCATCCTTTCGACAGGTTTCCAGAATCCCCACGGGCGTACCTGCCTGTAGAACTTCTTGAGTGTCCCGTCGTCTTCCTTTTTTGTCAGCAACGAGCCCAGTATGCTTCCGGTCAGGGAGATAAGGAAGATGACCGGGAAGGCGTTCATGCTGAAGTTTTCGGTAAGGGGCCAGTTCTGGAGAATTTCAAGGTTAAGGGCCGGCAGCAGCAGTGCAGCGCCGATGCCTGAGAGCATACCCCAGAAGTAACCGTACCCGTTAAACCGCCACCAGTACCATTTCAGGAAGTTGGGAGCTGTATAGCCTCCCCACAGCGCAGCCGTGATCCACAGTACCACGTCATTTATTGAGGTCACCATAAAGCCCACAACAATGCCAATCACAACTATCAGCAGCGAGGCTCCATAGCTCATCCTGACATATGTCTTTTCGCTGGCGTGCGGGTTGATGTATTTCTTGTATATGTCATTTACGAGGTACGCCGGTGCCGCGTTAACAGTTGCCGCGAAGTTGCTCATGAATGCTGCTATAAGGCCTGCAAGCAGGAAGCCAAGAAGCCCCACCGGGACATATGTTGCAAGCACTTCGGGAAGGATACTCTCGAAGTCGGGATTTGTCAGCGACCCGGTATAAAGCTTGTCGAAGTTCACCAGTGCAAGGATCGTAAGACCTGCGACCATGAAATAACGTGTGGGGTTCAGGACCACGCTTACAAGTGAGCTCATCTTGGAGGCTTCCTTCGGGTTTTTTGTAGCGAGGATGCGCTGCATGTCATAGTTGGGTGCCGGGCCTGCAGCTGATACGAGGATCCCTTTGAAGAGCATCATTACAAAGAAGAGCCCGAAGAGTTCGTATCCGTCAGTTTTTATCCAGTCGTTGAACGAGTGCAGCTTCGGCGAAGCCGCAGAGGAGATCGTGTGCCAGTCGAGCCCTGTCGTTTTCCCGAACCACAGACTTTTCCATCCTGCAGGAACGACCGCGTCGATAGCATCCGGGGCTATCTGCCTGATTGCTATTATTCCAACTGCTATTGAAGCTATTGTCAGTATGCCGTACTGTATGACCTCTGTGATTACGACGCTGAACATACCTCCCTTGACTACGTAAAAGGTTGTAATAGCCATAAGAATCAGGGCGTACAGGTTGACATTTACCTGGGGGTGGGCGGCAAGGTATTCAGGATTTGATACCAATGGAGGAAGGAATGCTGCCACGAACTTGCCTATTCCCTTGAATCCGTATGAGAGGAAGCCGATAACGCTAACCAGGGCAAAGACAACAACTATTATGTGTGACAGGTTCGATGCCCTGCCGTCACCGAAGCGCGTTTTGATCCACTCGGCGCCAGTCATCACATTTGAACGTCTGAGCCAGGCAGAGAGGTAAACCATAAGTACGATCTGGTTGAATACAGGCCAGAGCCACGGTATCCAGAGACTCTTCATGCCGTATACAGACAGCCAGTACACGAGTAGCATCGTACCTGCAATGTCGAACATTCCGGATGCGTTGGAGACTCCCAGGAAATACCAGGGGAGGGAGTTCCCGCCAAGAAAGTATGACTGAATGTTCTTCGAAGCCCTCTTCGATACCCAGTTTCCAATGAAAATTGTGGCCACCAGGTAAAGGATAACTATGCCCAGGTCAATAATATGCATATTCATGGTTTTAGTGGGTTAGTTGGGTTATGTTTCAGATAATGAATGAAATACGTCCTTTTCTTGTTTTCTCGTACACCTCCCTGCTGAAAAGATAGTACTGAGCAGGTTTGTGAGGCACACCCTGCTGTTTCTTCTTCAGCGGGATCACATAGTGCATCTGTGCCACTTTTTTGCGGAAGTTCCGTTTGTCGAAAGAGGTGCCGAGAAGCGCCTCATAAAGTTTCTGAAGCTGTGAAAGGGTAAAATAGTCAGGCAGAAGCTCAAATGCAATCGGTTCAACCTTGACCTTCCGCTGCAACGCTTCCATAGCCTTATAGAACAGGAACTTATGATCAAACGCCATCTCCATGTCTGCCACCATTGACACCGGGAACCATGAAACATCACGGTCTTTAAGTGTGAGGGTCACCTTCGTGTTGTCTATAAGTGCAAGGTAACCGACTGTAACTATCCTGTCAGCAAAACCCTGGTTGATATACTCAAGCCACATCCTGTCCTTGGGCGATGAGACACGGTCAAGCTGACCGAAGGCTCCGAATTGTTCAAGGAAAATATTTTCAAGACCGGTCAGACCCCTGAGTATCCTGACCGCTGCACTGTCGGTGTCCTCGTCCTCATAGATATGGTAGCCGGCCAGGGTGTGATCGCTGATAAGCACCTTTCCGGTTTTTTCATCCTTCATCTCTCTTTTGACGAGCAGTACATTCAGCTTTTCGAAATCAAATCCGAATACGACACAGTCTACTGAGATGTTGGGGACGATCTTGTGGGATATCATTTTATTATTCCTGTGTAGTGGTAAAATGACTTAGTGTACAATGTAAAAATTCAAAGATATTTCAAATAAATAGCATAATCAACAGAGTTACAAAAAAAGAGCGGATCAAATATCGTGTAAAACATCCCTGAAAGTGTATCATATTATTATATTGTGTATTTAAAGGCATTCCGGCCCGGGCTGACCGGAATCCGGACAAAGGTTGGCCAAAACTGCCGTCGCGAATATCTCAACTCTTTGTGTAGTTTGTACACCAAGAAAGCCTGATTATGCCGTTTCGGGTCATCAAAAATCAAATATTTACTATAAAGAGACAAAATAGTATCAATCCCGCCCAATGAAGAAGCCGTAACTTTAAAAACCTAAAACTGTACAGCTATGCAAAACAAACTCTTAAGGAAAACATTTCTTATCTGTCTGGCAGCTGTGATGTCAACAACTGTGCTTTTCTCGCAGCAGAGAACTGTTACGGGAAGGATAGTTGATGATTCAAATGCTGCGTTGCCCGGAGCCTCGGTAGTGGTGAAGGGAACGACGATAGGGACTGCAACTGATCTCAACGGGAATTTCTCCCTGCAGGTACCTTCAGATGCCACCACCCTTGTTATCACATTCGTCGGAATGGATACAAAGGAGGTGCCCGTCACTGCAGGTCCCATTAACGTCACAATGACGATGTCGGCTGAAGAGGTTGATGCCGTCGTTGTTATTGGTTACGGAACGATCAGGAGATCGGAAGTGACATCTGCAATTGCCTCCGTAAAGACGGAGGAGATAAAAGACCTTGTTGTTACAGGTATTGACCAGGCTCTTCAGGGCAAGGTAGCCGGTCTGCAGGTCATGAACAACAGCGGCCAGCCGGGAGGAGGTGTCTCTGTCAGGGTAAGGGGTATCACCTCTATCAACAGCAATGACCCGCTCATCGTAATTGACGGCGTTCCCTTTACTGACAACAATGTTGAAAACACCGGGTACGACGGGCTTGGCGGTTCTGACGGTCAGACCCAGAACAGCTTCCTGGCCACGCTCAACCCCAACGACATCGAGACAATCGATGTGCTGAAGGATGCATCAGCCCAGGCTATATACGGGTCACAGGCTGCAAACGGCGTTATCCTCATCACCACCAAGAAGGGAAAAGCAGGAGACGGGAAAATCACCTATGACTTTTCCTATGGCCTCCAGCAGGTGGGCCGCACCCTTGACGTGATGAATCTCAGGGAATTTGCCGAATACCAGAACAGTGTCATTGCCGAACTTGGAACAGGCTATACCCCGACCGAGGAATTTGCTGATCCTTCACTTCTCGGCGAAGGAACCGACTGGCAGGATGCAATATTCCGCCAGGGATACACAATGGATCATCAGCTTGGTATATCCGGAGGAAAGGAAAATACAAACTATTACTTCTCAGCCGGTTATTTCGATCAGAAGGGTATTCTGATCGGTTCTGACTTCAAGCGTTATTCAACCCGTTTCAATCTTGACAGCCAGGTCAAGAAGTGGCTGAGGGCAGGGGTCAGCTCCAATATCACCAGGAGCATCCAGAACGTAACTCTTGCAGATGCTGCAGAGAGTACAATATGGTGGTCAACCCTTCAGAACCCCCTGATCCCGGTCAGGAATCTTGATGGAACATGGGCTGGCAACTATACTGTCGGCGGATACACCTATACTGCAGATAACCCTGTTGCAACAAGCAGCAGCAGGGGTAACAGGAGCGTCAACAGCCAGGTGTTCGGCAACATCTATGCCGAAATAATCTTCTTTGAGGGACTCTCACTCAGGAACGAATTCTCATACCAGATAGGCCTTCAGAACAACATTGCCTTCCAGTATGAGGCAAACATTGGCACCAGGTCTCTTCAGGCACAGCTCTACGACAGCCGCAGCAACTCCTATTATTATGCTGTCAGGAATTACCTGAACTATGACAAGACCTTCGGAAAGCACAAAGTGGCCTTCACCGGCGGACATGAAGCACAGTATTCTTACTGGGAGACAATGGGAGGAAAAAAGGTTGACCTGCAGAACAATATCCTGGATATGAACGCAGGAGGAACCGACAAACTGACATGGGACCTTACCGGTGGCAAGGGCGATTGGGCGATGGAGTCATATTTTGTAAGAGGTAACTACACCTTCGATGACCGCTACTCTGTATCACTCAGCTACAGGGGTGACGGATCGGCAAACTTCGGTCCCAACAACAAATGGGGTTTCTTCCCCGGGGCATCAATAGGGTGGACGGTTACAAACGAGAACTTTGCAGCCAACTGGGCCAATGTCATGAATTACATGAAGATAAGACTTGGTGCGGGCGCTGTGGGTAACCAGAACCTGCCCGGCGGAGCTCCAAACCCACCTTACACCTCCAATGTCAACTTCTGGCCGGGACCGGTGGGATTCGGACAGGTCGGAACAGCATCAACGAACTTTATAGCAGGTATTGCCAACCCTGATCTGGGATGGGAATCGGTTATCACCTACAATGGCGGTATCGACTTCGGTTTCCTCAACGGGAAGATAGACCTGACAGTTGACCTCTACAAAAAGATCACTTCAAACATGCTGCTCTTCAGCACCGGCCCTGCACTTCTGGGTATCGGCGATGCATGGAATGACCTTAAAGCCCCAATCGGCAACGTCGGTCAGATGACAAACACCGGAATTGACATCAGCCTCGTGACACGCAATATCTCGAAGCCCAACTTCTCATGGAACTCATCGGTGATATTCTCGCACTACAAGAACGTTCTTGACAAGCTGATAAATGAATCATCATCGATTGACGGCAAAATCTATTATGACAATTACCTTATCAGCCACACCGTACCGGGTTATGCAGTAGGTACCTTCTGGGGCCTCAAGACCGACGGACTTTTCCGTACCGAAGCTGAACTTGCCGCCTCATACCCGCAGTTCGGGTCGGCTGTCGCACAGAATGAGACCTGGCTGGGAGATATCAGGTACAAGGATATGAACGGTGACGAGGTGATTGACTCCGAGGATCTTACCTTCATTGGAAGCCCGATACCCGATTTCACATTCGGTTTCACGAACAACTTCCGTTACAGGGACCTCGATCTTTCGATCTTCCTCCAGGGAAGTTACGGAGCTGAGATTTTCAACTTCATGAAGTGGCAGATCGAGCGGATGAACAACGTCTACTACAACCAGTCGACTGCCGTAATGGATCGTTACACCGCCACCAACACTGACGGAGCGCTGCCCAGGTTCACAAATACGAACACGAACAACACTGCAATGTCAGACCGTTATGTTGAAGACGGCTCATTCCTCCGGGTGCAGAATATTACCCTCGGGTACAGACTTCCCAGGACAATTATAAACAGGGTGAAGATGAACAATCTCAGGCTGTTTGTAACGGTACAGAACCTTTATACGTTCACGAAGTACACAGGTTATGATCCTGAGGTCGGATCGTACAACAACAGCATCAGGCTGATGAACGTTGATGCAGGTCACTATCCCAATCCGCGCACATTTATGGGCGGTGTAAGTGTTGAGTTTTAATGACTTTAACAATATGATCATGAAAAACAGATTTATATATTTCATTGCAATACTGGCCGCAACACTTGCATCATGCAGCGAGTCGTTCATCGAGCGTCCCTCTCTTTCGGGCGCTACCGTGAGCAACTACTACAACACTGCCGATGAGGTGAGGGCTGCCACAAGCACAATCTATTCAGGGCTGGCATGGTCTGGTTACGAAGCCCGTGCCCTCGATTGCATAGGTGAGATACTGTCAGGCAACGAGCATACCTGGAATGGTGATGACACCCCCTTCCAGCAGATGACTGTTTCCGCCACTTCGGTACGACTGAGTGATTCATGGAAAGCCCTTTACAAGGTTAACGGCTGGACAAGTGCTCTGATGGCCACCCTCGAGCAGAAGAAAGCTGACGGCGGTGATGCCTCAATCCTTGACCCGGCGATTGCCGAGTGTCATTTCCTCAGGGGAACGGTTTATTTCTACCTGGCACGCATCTTCGGGCATGTGCCCATAGTAACCGATCCGGGCGCTATTGCCCTTACGGGCGATTTCAATATCCCCCGTTACTTTCAGGAGGATGTACTGCGCTTTGCTCTCGAGGAGCTTCAGCTTGCCGAAGCAGGTCTTCCCGAAACCGATGTCCCCGGCAGGGTGACGAAGTATTCGGCAAAAGGGATGATGGCAAAGCTTTATCTCTACCAGAAGAACTATGCCGATGCAAAAGCTAAGGCATGGGAAGTGATTGAATCCGGTCAGTATGACCTTTTCCCCGATTACCGTGCTATGTTCAACTCGAGCGCCAACAACAACAACATCGAGACGCTCTTTGCAGTACAGCATCAGTGTACGATGAATCCCTGGGGCTCGGGCAACCAGCTCAATCCTGACCGCGGTCCCTCGAGCCTGCAGACAGACGAGGCAAGCATGTGGGAGCTCTACAGACCATCGGTTGATCTCAGGGCAGCCTATGAACCTAATGACAAGAGGCGTGCCGGTTCAATCATGGAGCATGGCTGGACAATGCCTGACTGGAAGCCGCAGAAGCTCCCACAGGCTAACGGTTCATACACTCCTGACGATCAGGCATACAATGATTTCATGAAGAACGGCTTCAGGTATGATACGATCCAGGATGTCAAAAAGGGAGGCTCTCTCAACGGAACACGTTCAACCATAGCCAAGTATGTTGTCGGCCCGGGCCAGAAGTACGGTGGTGAGCAGGTCATAGGTATGAACACGGGAATCAACTTCATGTTGCTTCGCTATGCCGATATACTCCTTATTTATGCTGAAGCCACTCTTGGCGATGCGGCTTCGACAAGTGACGCTACTGCACTCGATGCTTTCAACAAGGTCCGCCTGCGTGCCGGGCTTCCGATCAAGAGTGTCCTGACACTTAATGATATCATGAAGGAACGCCGTGTTGAATTTGCATTTGAAGGCGATTACTGGTTTGACATAACCCGTCAGGGTTTTGAAAAGGCAAAACAGATCATTGAAGCACAGAACCGGGGGACAATTCCGAACAATCCTTACCATGTCCTCGGTTTTACTGTTGACAAGATGTTCCTCCCGATCCCCGCATCGGAGGTGCTTCAGGATCCTTTGCTTAACGAAGATCCTCAACCCTATTACACAAAATAGATGATACCTGATATGAACCCCGCACGTTTCAAGAAAAATCCGGACAATTGTAAAGTCTGCATTGAGTGCGGGCTCCATGTGACCAAAGAAATAAATATTATCAACACATGAAAAAGATAATAAACAATACATTATCGGCATTATTGCTGCTGCTCCTGACGGGAGCCGCAGGAATTGTGTTCCAGGCATGCGAGGGCAATGAGGAAGATATGCCGATGCCTGAGATCTTCTACATCCGCAAGGCCGACCCCGCCAAGTCAGACTCACTGGTGGCCCATGCATTCATGGGTGACAACATAGTCATCATAGGGAGGAACCTTGGCAATGTTGATGAGGTCTGGTTCAATGACCAGAAGGCAGGGCTGAACCCTAACCTGGTAACGCCCACAACTATAATTGTCCCGGTACCGCAGGTGATCCCTTCAACGGTCACCAACTACATGTACCTGATCAACATGAACAAGCAGGATACGCTGAAGTATACATTCGGTGTTGATGTTCCTGCTCCGCTTGTTGACAGGATGGTGTGCGAGTATGTGGCTGACGGCGAAACGGCAGTGATAAAGGGAAATTACTTTGTTGATGACCCTGCCTCACCCCTTACGGTACTCTTCCCCGGAAACGTGCCGGGTACAATTGTGAGCTCAACCATCAATGAGATCCATGTTACAGTTCCGGCAGGCGTTGGTGCCGGCCAGATACAGGTTAAGTCACTCTATGGCTCAACACGTTCACGGTTCTTCTTCCGTGATGACAGGAATATCATCCTGAACTTTGATGACCTGACAGCTGCCGGAGGATGGCGTTCGGGAGTACTCGGCAGCTCGGAACCTGACGGTATCTCGGGAAACTATGTGAGATTCTCGGGTGCACTTGCTGCATCAGGATCATGGAATGAGGACGGATTCAGCTTCAATTTCTGGCCCCAGGCCAATGGCAGACCTGATGTGCCAATATACACAGGTGACCTTAAAGATGCCGAGATCAAGTTTGAGATTAATGTCCTGGAACCGTGGGAGTCATGTGCACTGCAGATGATTTTTACCCCATATTCCACAACCGGAACGAACGGCTATATTGCTGACGGGTCCCATCCAAGGGGTGTATGGAATCCCTGGAAGGAGACTGGCACCTTCAAGACTGACGGCTGGGTCACAGTTTCATACCCTATGTCAGAATTCAACTATAGCGGAGACGGTTCAGTATGCGCCAATAAGCTTACACTTGACATGATGCGTGGCCTTACATTCTTTGTCTGGAACGGAGGCGTGACAGGCAAGGACTGCAATCCGCATATCTGTATAGACAACATACGCGTTGTACCGAAGTAACATCAACCGAAAAAAGAATTGCAATGCATAAGATTCAAATAAAATTCCGCAACCGGGCGCTGCTCTTCGCGACAATCTGCGTTGTCAGTGCCAGTTTCCTGTTCACCTCATGCGAGGGAAAGGAAGAGGAAGATACCAGTGTGGTTCTCCAGAGCTTCGGGCCAATGCCCATAGCCAGGGGTGCCGAACTGAAATTCATCGGGCTGAACCTCGATAAGGTGACTGCAGTGGTGTTGCCTGACAACATAACAATTACCTCCTTTACAATAAAGGAAGCACGCCTGCTGACACTCACCGTACCCCAGGAAGCAATGCCCGGTTTCGTGGTGCTGAAAACTCCTGACGGTGACATTACTACAAAGACCAAAATCGGTTTTTCAGAACCCATCTCCATCGCCGGATTCGCCCCCGCAACAATCAAAGCAGGCGGTGAACTGACAATCACGGGTGATTACCTGAACCTCGTGGAGGAGGTGATTCTTTCTGACCGTGTCACTGTGACAGCGGATGACTTCATAACCCATACCCGCACACAGATAAAACTGGTCGTCCCGGCTGAAGCTCAGACCGGTAAGATCGCCGTCTCGAACGGCGCCGAGGAGCCAATAATAGTATACTCCGCAGCAGCACTTACAGTGACCCTGCCTGCCTTTACTTCAGTGACTCCGAATCCCGTCAAGGCCGGTACCAATCTTACTATCGCCGGTACCAATCTTGACCTGGTACTCTCAGTCAAACTTGGCGGCGGAAAAGTGATTGAAGCCGATGACTTCGAATCACACACTGCCACCCAGATAGTGCTCGCAGTGCCGGCTGACACCAAGGACGGCAAGGTGATACTGGTACCTGCCTCAGGAGTTGAGGTGAGTACTGCTGATGACCTCGTCATGGTGGTTCCGACTGTTGCTGTCACCCCGGTGACTCTCAAGAACGGACAGGATATAACAGTAACCGGCACAGACCTTGACCTGGTTGACCATGTTATCTTCGGCGGCAACAAGCAGGGAGTCATCAAGGCAGGCGGTACAGCCACACAGATTCTCGTGACCGTTCCGGATGATGCTGTGGACGGTATCGTGACTTTCGTAACCAAGGCTGCCAAGGAGATAACCGGGCCGAATCTTACAATGATTGTTCCGGCATTCTCTTCATTCAGCCCCACTTCGGCAAGGGCCAACTCAAGCATCACCCTTTCTGGCGCTGATCTTGACCTCGTGACAAAGGTCATATTCACAGGCGGGTTGGAAGGAACGATCGGCACCAGGACCGGCACATCGCTGGCAGTCACGGTTCCTGTCGGAGCCAAAACCGGCAAAATAACAATTGTCACAAAGAACGGAACACAGGTGGTTTCGGCCATCGACTTCACGTTGCTTGCCAATCTTCCGACGTTCGGATCCTATGCCGAGTCACGCGGTGAGCCTGGCAAGATTCTGACAATCAATGGCACAAACATGCTCCTTGTCAAGGAACTTATCTTCCCCGGAGAAAAGAAAGCAACCGCTTACGGATCGAAGACAGATACACGGATTGAAGTGTATGTGCCTGAAGATGTGACATTCGGGACTGGCACTATCAGGCTGGTGACTTATGAGGGTGAAGAAGGATTCTTCCCTGAGCTTTACTTTGGCGGAACTGATCCGGTATTGAACCAGACATTCTGCTTCTTTGACTTCAACGGAACAGGAAAAGATTCATGGTGGGGTAATGCAATAGGAAGCGGCCCACTTACTGATCCGGCCAACTCGGCTGACGGCACACCATTCTGGAATATCAACGGAATGTGTGGCACTGGCTGGTGGGACGGTCTCTTCTTCCGGAATGGCAGCAACAACTTCGTGACCACAGGTGTGGACGTCAATACATGGGCAGTCAGGTTTGATATAAACGTTCGCGAGACAATTACAGAAGGAGACCTGCGTATAAGGCTGGGAAGCTATTACTATCACTTCCAGCCATGGAACGGTGTTGCCGGAGGATTCAAAACCACCGGATGGATCACTGTTACATGTCCTCTGACCGGATTCAAGACTGACGGAGGAGAAGTCATTCCTGATCCTGCTCTCGGCGGAGCTGAATTCGGAATGATCTGGAGTCATGGTGTTTCCGTAAAAGTTAATGTGGGAATTGACAATGTTCGCTTTGAACCGATAAACTAATTTGGAATTCCCCTTTACCTGAAACAAAGGGTATCTCAGATTTTATCACTAAATTGAGATACCCTTTGTATTTTAAAAACAAAGAGAGCATTTTTCCCTTATGAGACTTTTTTTCAGGATACTGTTACCTGTTATGCTGTTGTTGCCGGTAACAATAACAGCCCATTCCCAGGGAGCAAAATACGAGGCGGAAAACGGCACTCTGACAGGCTCCGTTTCGGTAATGACAGATGTTGCGGGCTATTCCGGTACAGGCTATGCCGGCAGATTTGAGAATGACGGTGACAGGGTATCGGTTGTATTCACGTTGGCCCGGGAAGGATTTTATGACCTGTATTTTGGTTATGCCGGCCCTTACGGAGATAAAAAGAATATTGTCACAGTCAACGGCAACAGTGCTGAGGTATCATTCCCTGCATCTGCTTCCTTCACTGAGACCGGTTTTGGCAGGCTTTGGCTGAATCAGGGAGCAAATACAATCACCCTGACAAAGAGCTGGGGATGGTTCCTTCTTGACTATTTCCGGATCGAACCAAATACCGATCCGGTGATCACCGTTCAGGTTCCCTATAAGCTCTCAACCCCGGCGCCTCACCGTGAGACCCGTATGCTGTGGAGCTACCTCATTGACAGCTTCACCCGCCAGATTCACTCAGGCGCCATGAGCCTCAACGCAAAGGAAGAGGCAGAGTGGCTCTTCTCCCAGACCGCCAAATACCCTGCACTCATCGGTCTCGACTTTATGAATAACACCCGCAACTACAGCTGGTATGACAAGTCTGTCGTTGTCAGGGAAGCACGAGACTGGTACAACCGCAACGGGCTTGTCGCCATCTGCTGGCACTGGCGTGACCCGTCACGGGCTACCGAGGAGTTTTATACTTCCGGGACCTCATTCGACGTCTCTGAAATCAGCGAGACAACCTCACCGGAGTACCAGGCAATGCTGAGTGACATTGACATCATTGCGGGGTATCTCAAACAACTGAACACAGACAACATACCTGTGTTGTTCAGACCACTGCATGAGGCTTCCGGAGGCTGGTTCTGGTGGGGCGCCAAAGGCCCGGAACCATGCAAGGCGCTGTGGAGGCTCATGTATGACCGCCTGGTTAATTACCACGGATTGAAGAACCTTATATGGGTTTGGACCACCGATGCCACTCCTGCCAGCCTCGACTGGTACCCGGGTGATGAGTATGTTGATATCCTCGGTACCGACATATATGCTGCTGACGGCGACTTCAGCTCACAGGTACTTGCCTATAACGCAATAAAGGAAAAGTTCGGCGGCAGAAAGCTGATCACCCTCAGTGAGAACGGCCCCGTTCCTGACCCTGACAGGCTTATGGCAGACAGGGCTCACTGGTCTTGGTTCATGCCCTGGTACGGCTCATTCATACGTGACGGCATCAGGAATCCGCTCAGTCACTGGCAGAAGGTGATGAACCATGATTATGTAATCACCCTTGACGAGATGCCTGACCTTAAGAACTATCCGCTGAGTGACGAGCCTGACTACAGCGCTTATCCGCAGGGTTTCTTTTTGGCTGAATGGTCGCCCAGGTCTGCAACGGTACCTGAATATACCGAAAAACAAGCGGTTGCTGATCCCGTCACGGTGGCAATAACTGTCGACTTCAGTGACACCCTTACAAAGATTCCGAAGTACCTGTTCGGTGACAATGCTAACCTGTGGACCGGTCCGATGTCAGATAATGCCACGCTGATGAAGCACATCACCAACCGTGACCAGGGAGTCATGCGCGGACCCGGCGGGAGCGCCTCTGACGCTTTCTTCTGGAACCGGGGCAGCAACCAGAGACCGGATGATGTGCCGCCGTTCCTGCTCAACAATCCATCAAACACCAGCTGGCCCTGGTACGGCCAGAGGCCGGAGAACTGGACAATGCATGTCGATTCATTCTACAGTATTCTGAGCAAGGCTGGTCTCACCGGGATGCTCACAGTTAACTACGGGTACGCCAGGTACGGCACAAGCGCCAACCCTGTCGCCCAGGCGGCACATATGGCAGCCGAATGGGTCAGGTATGACAACGGCCGGACAAAGTTCTGGGAGATAGGAAACGAGGTCTTCGGAAGCTGGGAAGCCGGATACCGCATTGACAGGTCGCTGAATAAAGACGGTCAGCCTGAGGTTATAACCCCGGAGCTTTACGGTCAGCACTGCAGGATTTTTATCGATTCCATGAGGACTGCCGCAGCCGGGACAGGGCACGAAATAAAAATTGGCGTCGTAATGGTGGAAGCCGCTGCCACCCACAACTCCTGGAACACCGGTGTGGCAACACAGGTGGGTGACCTGGCTGACTTTTACGTCGTGCACAGTTATTATACCCCGTATAACTCAGATTCTGATGTGTCAACAGTACTGAACTCATACAGGAACACTGAAGGATACAAGAACTATGTCTGGAATACAGTTGCTGCAGCAGGAAAGCCAAAGCTTCCGGTGGCCCTGACCGAGTATAACATATTTGCCGTCGGATCAAAACAGCCTGTATCACATGCAAACGGCATGCAGGCAGTGCTTGTCACCGGTGAGCTGATCCGGTCAGGCTACGGCGCCGCCTGCCGCTGGGATCTTGCAAACGGATGGGACAACGGTAATGACCACGGGATGTACTCCTACAATGAACCGGTAAACCCTGATGATCCCCTTTCACCTGAAATCCCTGACTACACCCCTCACCCGGCATTTTATCATCTTTATTACATGCGCCGGCACACCGGTGATGTCATGCTGAAGTCAACAGTCACAGGGGCGCAGGGTGTTGTTATAACTCCGACTGCCTTCAGCTCGGGCCATATCGGGGCTTCACTTGTAAACACTGCGAAGGTACGCAGGGTTGTACGGCTTAACCTCAAGGACTACGGCGTCGGGGAACGGTACTATACATATACCCTGACGGGAACAGAAGGACAGGATTTTTCAAGAAAGGTTTATGTCAACGGCATTGGCGGAACCCTGGCTGCCGGCGGACCTGCCACCTATGAAACGATCAAAGCCGATGCCTTTATAACAGGTGACGAAATATTGATAGCCCTTCCACCGCTGTCGGCGGTGTATCTTCTCGTTGAGCCCGGGACAAAGCATCTGGCGACAAACAATGAGGTTACTGCCGTGACGCCTGTACTGCCGGAGGATGAGGTTACCGTCTGGCCCAACCCCTCAACAGGGAACTTCACAATCAGGAATATCCCTGATCAGATGAACCGCATCGAAATCAGCGACATCCGCGGGAGCGTCATCGTCAGCCGGAAAATGATGCAGGGTGAAAAGGAACTTTCTTTATCCACCGGCCTTAAACCAGGCATTTACCTGGTAACTTTATACGGAGATAATTACAATCTTACAAGAAAATTGGTAATCAAATAACAACAGGCTATGAAGAAGAGGCAATTACTTGTTTCACTGGCAGTTTCGGCTGCACTCCTGGCAGCTGTAACATTACAGTCGTGCTCTTCGGTAGCGTACGAACGTACTGAAAACGGGGTAATAATCAGATTGAATGACAAGTCTGACCACCCGGAACAGGCTGTCAGGCTTGTTGTTGTGAATGAACGGATCATCAGGGTGTCAGCCATCCCTTCCGGTGAATTCCCGGAGACAGCCAGCCTGATGGCTGTAGCGCAACCGGCGAACAAGACGGAGTTCACAGTTGAAAAGGGCGAGGGGCATGTGACAGTCAGCACATCGTCGCTCAGCGCGGAAGTGTCACTTAAAACAGGGCAGGTAACCTTCACTGACAATGACGGTAACGTATATCTTTCAGAACTGGAAGGGGGAGGAAGAAGCTTCATGCCGGTCATGGCAATCGGAGAATCAGGTTATACGGTACGCCAGCAGTATGAACCGAACCCTGACGAGGCAATCTATGGCCTTGGCGCTAACCAGACCTCGTTCATGAACCTGAAAGGAAAGGATGCAGATCTCTTCCAGTACAATACTCTGGCAGTGGTGCCCTTTATTGTTTCCAACCACAATTACGGAATCCTGTGGGATAACAACTCGAGGACGAAATACGGTGATGTCCGCGACTGGAACGAGCTTTCATCATTGAAGCTTTATGACAGCCAGGGTGCTGAAAACGGACTGACAGCTGTATATTCCGACCGGAAAACCGGGAAGAAGGTCTTTACAACCAGGAATGAAAGGGAGATAAGTTACCAGTTCATTCCTGACCTGGTCAGGTTCCCCGAAGGGTTTAACCTGGGAGAAGGTAAGGTGACATGGGAAGGGGCGTTTGAAGCAGACACCTCCGGGGTATTCAAGTTCATGTTCAACTCTGCAGGCTATGCAAAACTGTGGATTGACGGAAAGCTGCTCTTCGACCGCTGGCGCCAGTGCTGGAACGCCTCGACGAATTATTTCACAATGGCTCTTGAACAGGGCAGGAGGTATCCGCTGAAGATTGAATGGATACCTGACGGGGGCGAATCATACATCGCCCTCAGATACCTCACCCCGCTTGACGGGGCGGAGCAGCAGCGCATCTCCTTCTGGAGTGAGGTGGCTGACCAGATCGACTACTATTTCATCAGCGGTGACAGCATGGATGAGGTTATCAGCGGATACCGCACCGTTACCGGGAAGGCCCCGGTGATGCCGAAATGGGCAATGGGATTCTGGCAGAGCCGTCAGCGCTATACAAACCAGGAGGAACTGCTGAACGTTGTCAGGGAGTACAGGAAAAGGAACATCCCGTTTGACAATATCGTGCTTGACTGGCAGTACTGGCCCATAGACAAATGGGGCGATCACCAGTTTGATGCCACCCGCTTCCCCGACCCGGAAGGAATGATTAAATCACTCCATGACGATCTGAATGCAAGAATCATGATCTCGGTGTGGCCAAAATACTATGTCGGCACTCAGAATTATGAAGCCATGAACAGCAAGGGATGGCTTTACAAGCGCAATATTGAAAAGGAAAGAAAAGACTGGATAGGCTATCTTTCAACATTTTACGATGCCTTCAATGCTGATGCCCGGGCAGCCTTCTGGGATCAGATCAACACCTCGCTATACAGCAAGGGGATAGATGCATGGTGGCTTGATGCGACTGAACCTGACATCATATCCAACTACCCGATGGATGAGCGCAAGGCCCTGATGAACCCGACAGCCCTCGGATCAGCTGACAGGTATTTCAATGCTTACTCACTGGTACAAGCACAGGGAGTCTTCGAAGGGCAGCATGCCACCGACCCTGAAAACAGGGTGTTCATCCTTACACGATCGGCTTTCGCCGGTCTGCAACGTTACTCTGCAGCCAACTGGAGCGGTGACATAGCCGCCAGGTGGCATGACATGGCAGCACAGATACCATGCGGACTCAATTTCTCGATGTCAGGCATTCCCTGGTGGACAATGGACATAGGCGGCTTTTCGGTTGAGAGCCGGTATTACAATCCTTCTCCGGCTGACCTGGAGGAGTGGCGTGAACTCATGACACGCTGGCACCAGTATGGCGCCTTCGTCCCCCTCTTCCGGTCGCACGGTGAGTTCCCGTACCGGGAGATGTTTAATACCGCTCCTGAAAGCCATATCGCCTACAAGACGATGGTCGCCTACAATCATTTGAGATACAGGCTGATGCCTTACATCTACTCCCTTGCAGGGCAGGCCTGGCTTAATGACTACACGATCATGAGGGGGCTGACAATGGATTTCAGCCTTGATACTGCAGTGTTCGATATTGCCGACCAGTATATGTTCGGCCCTTCGCTGATGGTCAACCCGGTTACGGAATACAGAGCACGCACACGCAAGGTTTATCTTCCCCAGGCTTACGGCTGGTATGACATGCGCACCGGAGACTATCTTGCCGGTGGAACCGTTGTCGAAGCCGGAGCGCCCTACGAGTGGATGCCCCTCTTCGTGAGGGAGGGATCGGTCATTCCCACCGGCCCTGACATTCAGTATGCAGACGAGAAGGAGGCTGATCCGCTGACACTCTGGGTCTACACCGGCGCCGACGGAACCTTCACACTCTACGAAGATGAAGGTGATAACTACAACTATGAATCTGGCTCATACACACTTATCCCGTTCAAATGGAGTGACGCTGACCGCACTCTTACAATAGGGGCCAGGACTGGTGAATACCAGGGGATGCTTCGTGAGAGAACGGTTAATATTGTCCTCGTTTCAAAAGATAAACCTGTAAAGCTTGATTTTACAATGGCGCCTGACAGGTCGGTCACATACACCGGTGAGGAGGTCACGGTTGGGTTTTAACAGGAAGGTGACAGTTGTCTGACATTAATTTATAGAATAATGATTGTGAAAAGATTTTTATCTGCTTTTGTTTTAGTACTGCTTTTTGCAGATACTGCCCCGGCGCAGAGCATAGTGCCGGCTGAGTGGAAATTTCTTACGGGTGACAAGCCGGAATATATTGATTCCGCGAAGAACGAATACTGGTGGAATGATATCTCTCCCCTGACAGTATGGGAAAGGCAGGGTTACCAGGGTTATGACGGGTTCGCCTGGTACAGGGTGAAGGTGGTTGTGCCGGCTTCGATGAAAAAGAATGCAGAGAAGTACGGCGGGCTGATGCTGAACCTCGGAAAGATTGATGATGCTGACGAGACCTGGTTCAATGGCCACAAGGTGGGAGCTACAGGCAAGATGCCTCCGGATTATGCAGGAGCATACGATGTGCAGCGCTCATACCTTATATCGCCTGAGTATGTGAACTGGGGAGGAAAGAATACTATTGCCGTGCGGGTCTATGACTCCGGCGGCGACGGGGGACTCTACGGAGGTCCGGCTGAGCTCACCAACAGGGGCAACCCGGACCTGCTCACACTGGGAACCGTGTTCGCACAGGAGGATATGATCCTGAAGGGGTTACCGGATGTAGAAATACTTACAACTGTAAAGAGTGAGTTCACGAAAATGTACCGTGGAGCTCTGACGCTCAAGATATCAAATGATTTCGGTGAGCAGATATATGATGGTTATCGCGATGTGTCAGTGAAAAAGATGGGCTCCGCATACTTCCCGTTCCTGGTGAAGAATCTTAAGCCGGGGTTTTACAAGGCTACACTCGCACTGCAGAGCAAGATGGGCAACAAGAAGTACAACTTCAATTTCGGGTATGAACCGGAGAAAATCGTGTCACCTGCCGATCGGCAGCCTGATTTTGAGGAGTTCTGGCAGAGGGCAAAGGCTGAGCTTGCCGGTGTTGATCCTCAGTATAAGCTGATTCGTATCGACAGTCTCTGCACTGAAAAGCAGAATGTCTTCCTGGTTGAGATGCGCTCATTAGGCAATGCCCTGATCAGGGGCTGGTACCTCGTCCCGGTGAAGCCGGGCCGTTATCCTGCAATAATGCAGGTGCCCGGTTACAGCTCGGCGGAGGTGCCTTCCTGGGTCAATTACGGTGATGATATTATCGGTTTCGCCCTGAACATAAGGGGTCACGGAAACAGCACCGATGATGTGAACCCTGGCTTCCCGGGATACATACTCACAAACCTGGAAGATAAGGAGAAATATATCTACAGGGGAGCATATATGGACTGTGTGAGAGGAATAGACTTCCTGTGTTCACGGCCTGAAGTTGATGCCTCCCGGATCGCCGTTGAAGGAGCCAGCCAGGGGGGCGCCCTTACCTTCGCAACTGCGGCGCTGAACAATGACAGGATTGCCGTCTGCGCTCCCCAGGTGCCATTCCTTTCAGACTTCAGGGATTATTTCAGGGTGGCAACATGGCCGGCCAATGAGTTCATCGACCTGGTGGAAAACAAAAAGGCAATAACATGGGACCAGGTTTACTATACCCTGAGTTACTTCGATATAAAAAACCTCGCGCCAATGATTAAGGCGCCACTTATTATGGGTGCAGGGCTTATGGATGACGTATGTCCTCCGCATATCAACTTTGCCGCCTATAACCTCGTCACTTCTGAAAAGAGATATGTAGTTTATCCGTATGCCGGCCACGGCCTCCCTGATGACTTCTACCGTGAAAAAATGGAGTGGATCAGGACAAGGTTCGGGCTGAAATAATTTAACATTATAGTAATGAAGAGAAAAATAAAAATGTCACCACTGCTTATTGTGGTCATTATGGCTGCTTTGCTGCAGGGCTGCACCCAGACTGTGCCCCGCACGCACATAAGCTTTAATGAAGGCTGGAAATTTGCCCTTGCCGCACCCGACGAGGCCGCTCAGCCCGGGTTTGACGACTCTGCCTGGAGGGAGCTTGACCTGCCGCACGACTGGAGCATTGAGGGTGAGTTCAGTGAAAATAATCCTGCATCTCCGGGCGGAGGAGCACTGCCGGGCGGAATCGGATGGTATCGCAAGACTTTCAATATCAGTACTGCAGACAGGGACCGGCTGACATATATCACGTTCGATGGCGTCTACCGCAACAGCGAGGTGTGGATAAACGGAAACTATCTCGGCAAACGTCCTTATGGCTACAGCTCGTTCAGGTATGAGCTGACTCCTTACCTCAAATACGGGGAGGAGGCAAACGTAATTGCTGTAAAGGTTGACAACTCGGCCCAGCCAAACTCGAGATGGTACTCAGGCTCAGGAATCTACAGGAATGTATGGCTGACAACAACGGGCAGGATAGCCGTAGACAACTGGGGGACCTTTGTAACCACTCCGGAGGTGAGCAGTGAATCGGCCCTCGTCAGGGTGACAACACAGGTGATAAACAGCTCGGGATCAAAGGTTACCGTCAGGCTTGAGACAGTAATATACGATTCAGACAACAGGCGTGTGGCACGGACAGACACTGACCAGGTGGAGGTTCCCTCAACAGGCACTGCCGTGACACAGGAAATGAATGTCAAAAACCCCCGCCTGTGGTCGGTTGAGGACCCTCAGTTGTACAGGGTGGTGACTACAATACGTTCAGGCCAGTTACTGGCTGATACTTATGAGACAGTGACCGGCATCAGGTCATTCGTGTTTGACCGCGATAAGGGATTCATTTTGAACGGTGAGCCGGTTGTGATCAGGGGTGTATGTAACCATCACGACCTGGGTTGCCTCGGAGCCGCAGTAAACACACGTGCACTTGAACGGCAGCTGGAAATCCTGAAGGAGATGGGGTGCAACGGCATCCGGACATCACACAATCCGCCTGCTCCTGAGCTCCTTGACCTGTGTGACAGGATGGGGTTCATTGTAATGGATGAGGCGTTCGATATCTGGAAAGTGAAGAAGACAGACTTCGATTACAGTCTCGATTTCGATGAATGGCACAGAAGGGATATAGAAGCCATGGTCCTTCGTGACCGCAATCATCCCTCCGTTTTCATCTGGAGTATCGGCAATGAGGTGATGGAACAGTGGCAGAGGGACGGAAGCGGTGAGGCCATAGCCACCGAACTGGCAGGCATAGTAAGATCACTTGATGACACCAGGCCGGTGACGGCAGCGTGCAATGACCCTGCCCCGCATAACCCGGTCATCGCCTCAGGAGCGCTGGATCTCATTGGCTTCAACTACCGTGACACACTATGGACACGCTTCCCGCAGACCTTCCCGGAAGGGAAATTCATCGGTACGGAGACCACTTCTGCCCTGGCCACCCGCGGCAGCTATGACATGCCTTCAGATATCATCAGACGCTGGCCTGCACGGTGGGACCAGCCTTTCAAGGATGGAAATGCTGACCTGACATGCTCGGCTTACGACAACTGCTCAGCCCCGTGGGGAACAACCCACCGCGACAGCTGGAGACTGATAAAGGACAATGCATTCCTCACAGGAATGTATATCTGGACAGGCTTTGACTACCTCGGCGAGCCGACACCATACTGGTGGCCGGCACGAAGCTCTTACTTCGGCATAATTGACCTTGCCGGTTTCCCGAAGGATGTATACTGGATGTACCAGAGCGAGTGGACTGACAAGGATGTGCTTCATATCTTCCCCCACTGGAACTGGAATCCGGGCCAGACTGTCGACGTCTGGGCGTTTACAAACTGTGATGAGGTGGAGCTGTTCCTCAACGGAACATCCCTTGGCCGGCAGAAGAAGGGAGAGAAAGATCTCAACCTCGTCTGGCAGGTGCCGTTCGCCGAGGGGACTCTCCTGGGTGTAGGATACAGGAACGGAACAGAGATAATGAGGAGTGAGGTTCGCACCGCAGGTGCTCCGGCTGCCCTTACCCTTTCGCCCGACAGGGCTGAGATAAAGGGTGACGGATCTGATCTTTCATTTATCACAGTGACTGTTGCTGACCGCGATAACAACCCGGTGCCGCATGCAGATAACCTTGTCAGGTTCAGGATTGAAGGCCCGGGAACAATTGCCGGCGTGGACAACGGAAGCCAGACAAGCATGGAACCGTTCAAAGCTGACTACAGGAAGGCGTACAACGGAAAGTGCCTGGTGGTTGTCAGGGCAGGGAAGGAAAGAGGCGAGATAAAGATCACCGCTTCTTCCGAGGGTTTGCCTGACTCAGTTATCAGCATCAGGGTGAAGTAGTTGTAATGCGGCCTGCGTCAGGGTAATCCGGGTTGTTGCCCGGGACCGATGCCATGGCCGGGTTCAGATAAAGACCCTGGTACCCTCATCATAGCTCTCGCGCAGCTCACGGGGAGTGCACCCTTTCTTCCGCCTGAAGATGCGGTTGAAGTTGGAGATGTTGTTGAAGCCGCAGGAGTATGCAACCTCTGCTATTGTTTTGGTGGTTGAAATGAGCATCCTTGACGCGTGCCCGAGTCGTACCTCGGTCACGCAGTCAATGAATGTCATACCCGTCCGCAGCTTGAAGAAACGGCTGAAGGCTGACTCGGTCATGCTGGCGATCTTTGCCGCTTCGCCAAGGCTTATCTGCTTGTCAAATGAGCTGTATATAAACTCCATCACCTTCTCTATGCGCCTGCTGTTGTATGAGAAGACCTCGGTGTCACTGAACCCCGAGTCGGAAAGGACGCGGTAATCGCGCGAGATTGAAAGATCATGCAGGATGCTCATTAGCTCGAGCACCGAGTCGAATCCCTGTTTTTTGCCGATGCTGACTATGCGTGGCTCCAGCCTGGCAGTTGTCTCTGTTGAGAAGAGAATGCCGCGGAGCGATCTCTGGAGCATGTTGCGGATGAAGTTCAGCTGGTTCTTCTGCAGGAACTTCTCGTCAAAGAAATCCTTGTGGAACTGTATTGTGACCTCCTCTACCTGGTTGGGTGCGAAGCCGGTGCCAAACCATCCATGCGGCAGCCCCGGCCCGATAAGTACAAGCTCCAGGCCTCCGATCTCTTCGACATGATTACCGATTATCCGTTTTGCCCCCTTCCCGTTCCTGATGAAATTAAGTTCTATCTCATCATGACAGTGAAGAGGAAAGTCGAATTCCGACTTTGCCCTGTAGAAATAAGTAAAGCAGTCTGACTGGGTCAGAGGGGTTATCTCCCTGATGATATTGTCATGCATTTTGTGCTATGTATTGCATCGTTGTAACAAATATATAAAAAATGTGATAAAATCATATGTTTGGTAATATGCCAGGGTCTGATGTGTAATAAACAAATAATCAGCAGGTGACATATTGATAACTATTATTGTTTATTCGTGCCATGGCATGTCAGGGTTAAAAATGTATTGGTTCAGGGTATGTTTTATGCAAACCGGTCGGCTGCATAGGCATTAAAGTATCATTAATTACAAGAATGATATTATATGATGAGTGGATTGATTCACTATTTTTGATTAAGATCGTAGAATTCAGCATGACAGGAAGGATTTTGGCAGGGGTGCTGCTGATGCTGGCCCTCTCAGGCTGCGGAAGCAGTCAGAAATATGATTATGTGACAGTTGAAGACGGTATCTTCCGGCTGGCCGGGGAGCCGTATTATTTCATCGGCGCCAACTACTGGTACGGAGCAATCCTTGGCACAAAAGGGGAGTATGGTGACAGGGACCGACTGCTCAGGGAGCTTGACCACATGAAAAGCATCGGGATCACGAACCTGAGGGTGATGGTCGGCCCTGAAGGACCGGATAATGAGCCGTTCCGTGTGTCTCCGGCACTGCAGGTGGCCCCGGGTCAGTATAGTGACGTGATGCTTGACGGGCTTGATTTCCTTCTGGCAGAGATGGGGAAGCGGGGTCAGCATGCAATACTGTTTCTCAACAACGCGTGGGACTGGAGCGGCGGATTTTCACAGTACCTCAGCTGGAACGGCTACGGACCAATCCCAAACCCCAACGTCCCCCCAAACACATGGCCCCGGTTCATGAGCTTTTCAGGTCAGTTCAACAGCTGTGAGCCGTGCATCAGCCAGTTTGAAGATTACATCAGGTTTATACTGGGGAGAACCAACAGTTACACCGGGTTGAAGTATACCGATGATCCGGCCATCATGACATGGGAGATAGCCAATGAACCACGGGCGTTTTCTGAAGAAAACATTCCCGCCTTTGAGGCGATGATTTCCCGCATTGCAGCATTGCTGCAGGAACTTGACGGCAATCATCTTGTCACAACCGGCACCGAGGGACGCCACGGCTGCGAACAGCAGATGGACCTTTTTGAAAGGATACATGCTGACCCCAATATCGATTACATGGTGATGCATATATGGCCGAAGAACTGGGGGTGGCTTGACATTGCAGACATAAGCGGAAGCCTTGCTTCTTCGATTGAAAAGACAAACCTGTACATGAATGACCACATCGGGGTGGCCCGGCGCCTGAACAAGCCGGTTGTACTTGAGGAGTTCGGGCTGCCCCGCGATAATCACGGTTATTCACCTTCGGAGAGCACATTTGCCCGCGACACATATTACGCCAATGCTTTCGGACAGGTGCTTGAGAACGCAGGATCGGCCGGACCCCTGGCCGGATGTAACATATGGGCCTACGGAGGTGAGGGAAGGGCAACTGAAGGACACCTGCACTGGCTGCCCGGTGACGACTACCTGGGTGACCCGCCACAGGAGGAACAGGGACTCAACTCGGTATTTGACACTGACTCAACGGTTTCAGTAATTGCGGATTTCTGCCTGCGCCTGTCAGCCCTGACAAAAAACTAACCCCGATATGTATAAGACAATTATTATCACTTGTATCTTATTGGTTGTCACTGCCTGCGGCACCGGAGATGCAAAGAGAACCGGACCTGCCGACAGGGCAGCCACAACTGAAACCGTCAGCA
Source organism: uncultured Rikenella sp. (assembly GCA_964635655.1). GTDB lineage: Bacteria > Bacteroidota > Bacteroidia > Bacteroidales > VadinHA17 > SR-FBR-E99. The sequence goes on from CAZWOC010000001.1 coordinate 303,048, forward strand.
TGCTGGCCGGTTTGAAACAGGCAGCAGGGCTTGGCATTATGTTTGGTCACCAGGATGACCTCTCGTACGGAATCGGGTGGGTATACCCTGAAGGAGAATCAGATGTGAAAAGGGTTACAGGTGATTTTCCGGCTGTCTGTGGGATGGACCTGGGCGACATCGAGCACCGCTCGGCTGTAAATCTCGATTCGGTCCCTTTTGCGGATATGAAGACATTTGCAGGCCAGGTATGGGACCGCGGCGGTGTCATCACATTCAGCTGGCATGTCGATAACCTTCTGACGGGCGGAACCGCGTGGGATGTCTCAACCGACAGGGTGGTTGCCTCGGTTCTGCCCGGAGGAGAGAAGCATGATGAATTCAAGGTCTGGCTTGACAACCTGGCTGAGTTCCTTGCCTCTCTCAGCGATGACAAGGGCACTGCAATCCCGGTAATCTTCAGACCCTGGCATGAGCATACAGGAAGCTGGTTCTGGTGGGGGCAGGATATCTGCACAACCGACGAGTTCATCGCTTTATGGAGATTTACATTCGATTACCTGTGCGGCGTGAAGAACCTTCACAACCTCCTCTTCGCATATTCGAGCGGGGGTGACATCAAAAGCATGGAACAATACCTTGAACGCTACCCGGGTGACGATTACGTTGATCTTATGGGCTTCGACTACTACCAGATGGCTGATGCAGGCAACAGTTCGTTCACTGAGAATGTGGGCAGGGTACTGGGAATTGTCACCGAAGCAGCCTCACAACATGGCAAGCTGGCTGCACTGACTGAAGCCGGTTATGAGGGAATACCTGATTCAGCCTGGTGGACAACTGCCTTCTGGCCTGCAATGAAGGATTACCGCATATCATATGCCCTTGTCTGGCGCAATGCCCACAACAGACCGGGTCATTTCTACGCACCCTTCCCGGGCCAGGTCAGTGAACAGGATTTTATTACTTATTACAAATTATCTGAAACACTGTTCCAAAGTGAAGTGACGGCCCTCAGCATATACAAACACGAGTAATTTTTTAACCAGATGGATAATTTTAAATCTCGCCTTGAAAGACTCATGCAGGAGCATGAGGCACTGATAACCCGGCCCAATCATAAGGCCGGGACTGGCAATGGCATTTTTGACAGGTTTGCCAACCCGGTTCTTACAGGCGCACATGCCCCGCTGACATGGAGGTATGACCTCAATCCTGCTACCAATCCTGAACTGATGGAGAGGTTTGGCATCAATGCTGCATTCAATGCCGGTGCAATGAAATTCAACGGGAAGTATCTGCTGGCAGCCAGGGTTGAAGGCTACGACAGGAAATCATTTTTTGCAATTGCAGAGAGCCCAAACGGAATTGACAACTTCCGTTTTTGGGATTTCCCGGTCACGATGCCCGAGACAGGTGACCCTGACATCAACGTCTATGATATGAGACTGACTCAGCATGAGGATGGCTGGATATACGGTGTATTCTGCAGTGAGCGCAAAGATCCGGAGGCAGCACCCGGTGACCTGTCATCGGCCGTCGCCGCTGCCGGCATCGCCCGGACGCACGATCTTGTGAAGTGGGAGCGTCTGCCAGACCTGGTCTCAGCCAGCCAGCAGCGCAACGTGGTGCTTCACCCTGAGTTTGTCGATGGCAGGTATGCCCTGTACACCCGCCCGCAGGACGGCTTCATCGATGCCGGCAGTGGCGGCGGAATAGGATGGGCGCTGGTTGATGATATCACCCGGGCAGTGATAGCGCCCGGAGATGAGAAAATTATTAACCACAGGCACTACCATACAATAAAGGAACTGAAGAACGGTGAGGGTCCGCATCCCATCAAAACACCTGCCGGGTGGCTGCACCTTGCCCACGGGGTTAGAGGATGCGCTGCCGGGCTGAGGTATGTTCTCTACCTGTACATGACCGCGCTGGATGACCCTGCACGGGTGATAGCGGAGCCGGGAGGCTATTTCATGGCCCCGGTGGAGGAGGAGCGCATCGGCGACGTATCAAACGTCCTCTTCTCAAACGGCTGGATTACCGATGACGACGGCACTGTATATATCTATTACGCATCGTCTGACACCCGTATGCACGTTGCCGTGTCATCTGTTGAGCGGCTTATCGATTACTGCTTGAACACTCCGGCTGACAGGTTTCGCTCTGCGGAATCAGTGAAGACATTGAATTTAATTATTGCCAGGAACCTGGAATATAAAGGATGAAGGCCGGGCGCCCTGTATCCGGCGCCCTGTATCCGGCTCCCTGTATCCGGCGCTCCGTATCCGGCGCCCCATAATTACCGGCCTATGAAAAACAAAACTGAAATACGCCTGGCAGAGATGAAAACTGCTGCCATCGAAGAGCTTACCCGCAATATTCTTCCCTGGTGGATCAGGAAGATGCCTGATGAAGCGGGAGGCGGCTTTTACGGTCAGATTGACGGCCGTGAAGTCGTGGTTCCCGACGCACCGAAGGGGGGCATCCTCAACGCCAGGATCCTCTGGAGCTTCTCCGCAGCTTTTCTTGAGCTCCGTGACCCGGTGTACCTGGAAATGGCAACACGGGCACGCAACTATATATTCCGTTACTTCTTTGATGAGGAACACGGCGGTACATACTGGTGCCTGAAGAGCAACGGCGAGCCGCTGGATACAAAAAAGCAGATCTACTCACAGGCATTTTTCATCTATGCCCTGAGCACGTACCATATGGCCACCGGCGACAGGGAGTCGCTTGACAGGGCAATTGCTCTCTTCAGGCTGATTGAGGAGCACAGTTTTGACCGTGAGCGTGGCGGCTATTTCGAGGCATTTACACGCGAATGGGGTGAGATTGCGGACCTGCGCCTGAGTGCAAAGGATGCCAATGAGAAGAAGACGATGAACACTCATCTGCATGTCCTTGAGGCTTATACTGCCCTTTACATGGTTTGGCCTGATGAGGAGCTGAGGCGACAGCTGGCAGGACTGGTGAAGGTGTTCGAAGATAAAATCGTTGATCCGGCAACCTCGCACCTGAATCTCTTCTTTGACGAGGAGTGGAGCTGCCGCTCGACGATCGTCTCATACGGCCATGACATTGAGGCATCGTGGCTTCTTTGCGAGGCGGCCGTGGCGCTTGGCGAGGCTGAAAGGACGAAGGGGCTTGCACTGAGGATAGCTTCTGCAGCCCATGAAGGTCTTGCCGGGGACGGCAGCATGTACTATGAGAAGGATGATGCGGCAGGTCATTTTGACCCCGACAGGCACTGGTGGGTGCAGTCGGAAGCTGTGGTGGGATTCCTAAATGCCTGGCAGCTTAGCGGCGATGCCGGCTGGTTGGAGCTTGCCTCAGATGCACTGGACTACATCATGCAGAACATTTCTGACCGTCTCAATGGTGAATGGCACTGGAGCATCCGTGCCGACGGCACAATCAACCTTGATGATGACAAAGCCGGTTTCTGGAAATGCCCCTACCACAACACCAGGATGTGCCTGGAGATACTTTCAAGGTAAGAGGCAGTAGGCAGTAG
>CAZWOC010000001.1:306646-308750 GCA_964635655.1 uncultured Rikenella sp.
ACAACACCAGGATGTGCCTGGAGATACTTTCAAGGTAAGAGGCAGTAGGCAGTAGGCAGTAGGCAATAGTGTTGACAATAATTGGCAATTTCCTGTCAGCATTTTCCTTTTTTGCATAACTTCGTTGTAATCTATCTAATGAAAGGGCTTAAAACATGACTTACTGGATTATTGCTATTGCTGTTATCCTGATTTTCTTATGGGGTATCAGAATTGTCAGACCTACTCACCGTGCTCTGATTGAGCGTCTTGGAAAGTATCATCATTTTGGCGGACCGGGATTCCACTGGATCATCCCCGTAATTGACAAGATCTACCGAGTCAATGTAACCGAGCAGATGGTTGATGCCGAGCCGCAGGAGATCATCACAAATGACAACCTGAATGCCAGCGTCGATGCACAGGTGTATTTCAGGGTGAAATCTGACGAGGAGAGTGTCAAGGGGTCGATTTACAATGTAGCCAACTTCAAGTGGCAGATAGTGAACCTTGCCCGCACGACCCTCCGTAACATTATCGGTACAATGACACTGAAGTCGGCCAACAGTGAGCGTGGCAAGATCAACGCCGAGCTTTACAACACACTGCACACGGAAACAAAAGGCTGGGGTATTGAGATTGTCCGTACGGAGTTGAAGCAGATTGATCCGCCGAAGGATGTTCAGGAGACGATGAACAAGGTTGTAAAGGCCGAGAACGAAAAGATTGCTGCCGTTGACATGGCATCAGCCACCGAGACTGTGGCTGACGGTGTCAAGAGAGCCAAGATCAAGGAAGCCGAAGGTTTGAAGCAGTCGAAGATACTGCAGGCTGAGGGTGAGGCAGAAGCCATCAGGCTTGTGAATGAGGCAGCAGAGAGATATTTCATAGGCAATGCACAGATCTTAAGGAAGCTGCAGGCGCTTGAGACGTCGCTGCAGAGCAATTCCAAGATTGTCGTGCCGGGTGGCAGTGACCTGGTGAATGTGATTGGTGAAATGGCAGGCATAGCACCGTTGCCCGGCAAGAAGTAGGATTGATTTACATTGTTCAGGGCTGATTGTTTGCCTGCATATTATGCCCCCGGGGATGAACAATCAATGTATGTCTTTGTTTTGTGTTTAATAAACAATAGACAAAACTCGGGGCATGAAAGTAAATGACAAAACAATTGTTGTCACCGGCGGTGGCAACGGAATGGGCCGTGAACTGGTTCTGAATCTGCTTGAAAAAGGAGCCAGGGTAGCAGCAGTTGATCTTAATGAAGCAGCTTTAAGTAAGACAAGGGAGCTCGCTGGAACCAAAGCCGGTAGATTATCGGTTCATTTGCTGAATATTACTGACAGAACTGCTGTGGCGAAGCTTCCCGGGGAAGTCGCTGCAATTCACGGGTCTGTGGATGGGTTGATCAATAACGCCGGAATTATTCAGCCGTTTGTCCGGTTACGTGACCTTAATTTTGAAGTTGCGGAGAAGGTTATGGATGTAAACTTCTTTGGCACTCTTTACATGGTTAAGGCTTTTCTCCCTCTCCTGCGAAGCCGTTCAGAAGCTCACATTGTCAATGTCTCAAGTATGGGAGGATTTCTGCCTGTTCCGGGTCAGTGTGTTTACGGGGCCTCAAAGGCTGCTGTTAAGATTCTTACCGAGGGACTGTATGCCGGTTTGATGGAGACAGGGATCAGGGTCTCAATAGTGTTTCCCGGAGCAATAGCAACCGAGATTACAAAAAACTCCGGCGTTGAGATTCCGGGATCAGAAAAAAGGGAAACAGACAGTTCTAAGTTCAATCCTATGCCGGCTTCAGATGCAGCGAGAGAGATCATTAGCGGGATTGAAAAGGACAAGGTCAGGATCATGGTTGGCAAGGATGCAAAGTTCCTTAATCTGTTGTACAGGATTAGTCCCGGGTATGCCACCAGGTTTATCAGCAGGCAGATGAAATCTCTGCTTCCAGACTAGTTCAAGTGTTTGGTGTAATTGTATAGTCTGAATTATTTATTATTTTTGCACCCGCGTTGATTGAATGTTCACCGGCTGGCGGACATGCATCAGCCGGAAAATTATTGGTCGGTTGGCCGAGTGGCTAGGCATCGGTCTGCAAAACCGGGTACGGCGGTTCGAA
>CAZWOC010000002.1:0-79265 GCA_964635655.1 uncultured Rikenella sp.
TTTGCCAAGACTACAATAACCGATAACGCATCAGGAATAATCACGGAAACACAAACAGGATATAATGGCACCTATTTTTATCCCCAGGTTAATACGATCACCAAAAAATTGTCCACTGGAACCGTGGAACAAACCAGTAATACCTGGACAGAAAAGGTATTGGATATTACTGCAAAACGTATTTACCCTTACACACAGTCAACAACACAATCAAACAATCTCACAGGGCATTCAATAACTGTTACTGTGTCAGCTGTTGATGATTATGGAAACACGGGACAAATTGTGAAAGACTACGGCAATGGTGTAACTGAAACGACAATAAATAACTATTCCGGTTGGATAAACACATCCGATTGGCTTATCGGCAGAATTGGCTCTTCAACTGTCACATTTGCAAAAAGCGGAGAGTCCTCTGTAGTCAAGACAGTCAGATATACTTATGATGCTAATAGTTTAATAAAACCAAGTTATGTCTATTACTTTGAGGGTAGTTCGCTTGAATATAATGACAACTATGACTATGACGGCCTTGGAAATGTAACAGATGTTTATACTACCGGCGCCAGCATAGGTTCCAGCCAGGCAGGTTATTCATATACACCAAACGGGGATAAGTTGCTGACAAAAACTGACAGGCAGGGACATGTCTATACTTATAGTTACGATAATTACGGACGCCCTCAGTCTGAGGTTGATTATCTGAATAATACACTGTCATACCAGTATGACGCTTCTGACAGGGTATCAATCACAACAAGCTCATCAGGCAGGCAGGTAACAACCAATTATTATTGGGACGGGAATTACAAACCTTCATTAGCTGTCTATGGTATTTCTCAAACCGCAAATGACGGATCAGTCTCCTCTGTCTGGTACGATAAGCCCGGAAGGCCTTTACGTGAATGCAAAAAAGGATTCAATGGGACAATGATTCTGATTGATAATGAATATAATACCAAGGGAGAACTTTACAGGATATCCGATCCGTACTTCGCCGGAGGTTCACCTGTCTGGACTGAGACCTATGCCTATGATAATTATGGCAGGGTAAGCGGAATCACACGAAATGGCGGCAGGAATACCGTATACTCATACTCCGGAGCAACTATATCCGAGACAACAGCCGGAAAGGTTTACAGTAAAACCTATAATCCGGATGGCACTATGGCAGTGGCTGAAGATGATGGCGGCAGTTTAGCCTATACTTATTATCCCGATGGTAAAGTAAAAAACATTACAGCCCCCGGAGCTACCGTAACTTCAATGCAGTACTCAGATGCTGCCCGTAATCAGACACAGCTAACTGACCCGAGCGCCGGTACAATAACCTACACATATAATGCCAGAGGACAAATCCTTACCCAGATAAATGCCCGGGGACAGACAACCACGTTCAGTTATCATAATGATGGCCGGCTGAATACTATAATCAGTCCGGAAGGAACCACAACTTATTCCTATAATGGCAACAAGCAGCTTACAGGGATATCCTCCCCGGGCAGTGTTGTCCGGTCATTTACCTATGACAACTATGGCCGAATAAATACTGCAGCCGAGAATATTTCCGGATCAAACTTTTCAACTACCTTTACTTATGATTCTTACGGTAGGCCAAATACCCGGACTCACCCGTCAGGAATAGTGGAAACATTGAACTATAACAGCAACGGGTATCTTGCATCAATCTCTGCCGGAGGAGCAGTAAGATACTCCATATCCGCGATGAACGCGAGACAGCAGGTTACATCGTCTGTATATGGCTCTTCCCTTAATGCCACCTTTGGTTTTGATGCTTACGGATTCCCGAACTCCTCCTCGGCCGGCCAGCTCAAGGATTACCGGTATGTGTTTGACCCGGCAACAGGAACCCTGACATCAAGGCAAAACTACCGGCAAAGTCTGACCGAAAGCTTTGGGTATGATGATCTCTATCGGCTGACAACAGTCACTGGTCCGCAAAGTCTTTCCATGACATATTCAGATAACGGTAACCTGATTACCAAATCAGACATAGGCACTACAGAATTTGATTATGGTGAAGGCGCCAGTCCATATGCCCTTACAGGACTGCTCTCTTCTACCGGAGTAATTCCCCCGGCAGACCAGGTGCCATCCTACACTTCTTATGAGCAGATCAGCCAGATAACCCAGGGAGCATATTCAGCATCATGGTTATATAATTCAGATCATCAACGTGCTAAAATGACTGTCACCCAGGGAGGAAGCACAATACTTACACGATGGTATGCAGGCAGTGACTACATGAAAGAGACTGCAGGAGGGGTAACCAAAGAGTATACCTATCTCGGCGGCAACGCTTACTCTGCGCCGGTAGTAGCAGTAACCCAGGGAGGAACCACCTCATATTTCTACCTGCTGCGCGATCATCTTGGAAGCGTAACCCATGTCGTCAGGTCAGATAATACTCTTGAGGCTGAATATAGTTATGATGCATGGGGAAGAAGGCGAAGCGCAAATGACTGGAGTTACACCCTTGATGCCATGGACAAGGCATTATTTGACGGCAGAGGCTTTACCGGGCATGAGCACCTGCTGTGGTTTGACCTGATAAACATGAACGGCCGGCTTTACGATCCCCTGATCGCAAGGTTCCTGAGCCCGGACAATTTTGTCCAGGCCCCCGACCTGTCTCAGGCATTCAACAGGTATTCATATTGCCTCAATAACCCACTGATTTATACGGACCCGGATGGAGAATTCCCTTGGGTAATTGCAGCATTAGCCTTGTTTGGTTCATATCTTGGAGGGGTAGGATCCAATGAAGGAGAGCTGAATCCATTACAATGGGATTGGAAAGCACCTGAAACCTATCTTGGAATAGGATTTGGAGGCCTCTTTGGGGCTGTAGGTGGTTACGGATTATTGAATCCAGGAACAATAAATCTGGCACTTGGAATTGTCACGCCAGTTGGTGGTATCTACATAGTAGGAAATCAAAGTGATTGGACATTTCAATGGACAACTATTGCAGGGGGAAGCGGAGAAATAGAAATGAATAGTGAAAAAGAAAATCTACCTATTAGAATGCCAGACAGACCAAAATGGGATGGTCCATATTTTCAGGGAACTGAAGATGAAGCAATTGAAATGCTAACATTCGATAGTAAATATCTGGGAATCGAAACTTCAATGTTTAATACCACCAGTGGTTTCTATTTTGAAGCTTGGTCTGGTAACTCCCTTGTCTTTGATTACGATGAATTATCATTGTACGACAAGAATGGTCCCATTATCTACGATTATAACAAGTTTAATGGATACAAGAGTAACTCAATTAGCCGTTCATGGAGGTATATCAAACTTTTTAACATTAACGGCAACCTCTTTATAACACCTAGATTATTTGATTATTCCCGAGTCATTTGGAGAGGGCATACACATCCCAGGAATTCTGAACCAAGTGCGGGTGATTTACTGGTAGCTCGTTTGTTTGGAACACCGATGTTTGCATTCGGTTGGAGCAGGGTTATTTATAAATACGGTGGTTATGATTACTGGCATTAGAACAACAGTTTTTCTCACACTTTTTGTAATTTTTGGGTATAATATTAGTGCTCAAGAGTTAGATTGTTACAGTGATTGCATACAATTGAATTATGATGAGATATTTTTCATTACTACTGACTACTTAGTCGAAGATCCCAGTGACAGTATCATTATTCTCATTGACTTCTCTCGGCGTGATACATTAAATATTTATAGAGTATTGGGGACCAACGAGGCTTTCACGATTTTTTATAAGAATCCTGATTGTTATACTATTTACAGAAATAGCGTTATCTACGTATTCACTGAAAATTACAACGAACCAAAAGAGAGTGTTTGGAAAGAACTAGTCTTTTCTCAAACCTGTAGGTTTTTAAATTTTCCACATATTAAAGTGAATTGGATGAGTGATAGTATCGAAGCAATAGATGGGTCATTCAGTGATTATGGTCAATATGATCCTGTTGCCTATGAATATATTTTTAGAAACGGTATGTTGATTTCCAAATCGGTTTGTGACAAAATGCTATATCCTGAGACAGGCAATCTGAAAGGTATCAAAACCTATCGCCCCCACAAGACAAAGGTGTTAAAAGAATAAAACTATATAATCCGGACCAAATTGTACCAGTAATTCCGGAGTAAACTGTACCCGTGATTCCGGATGCTTATGGGGCGCGAGTTCGCTCCCCTTTATGGAACAGTCAGGCGTCGTTTCTATCCATCTCACCATTTTTAATTAATTTTGCACGATTATAAAAAGTGCACAAACTTTAAACGGTGCCATTTGTTGAGTTGATGTACCGTTGAAGGAGACAGATATGGAAAATGACCAGGATAAGCTGCTGGGCGAGGTAACATCAGGTGAATACAAGTACGGCTTTGTGACCGATATCGAAACTGATGTGATCCCCAAAGGCCTAAGTGAAGACGTTGTAAGACTAATCTCCGCCAAAAAGGAGGAGCCCGAATGGATGCTTGAGTTCCGCCTCAAGGCATTCCGTCACTGGCAGACGATGAAACTGCCAAAATGGGCTCACCTGAAAATACCGGAGATTGATTACCAGGAGATTATCTATTATGCAGCACCAAAACAGAAGAAGAGCCTTAACAGCCTCAGCGAAGTCGACCCGGAACTGCTGAAGACATTTGACAAACTCGGGATACCGCTTGAGGAACAGAAACACCTGGCCGGCGTGGCCGTCGATGCTGTCATGGACTCCATCTCGGTAAAGACCACCTTCCGCGAGACCCTCGCAGAGATGGGTATTATATTCTGCTCCTTCTCAGAGGCCGTAAAGGAGCACCCGACCCTCGTGCAGAAATACCTGGCATCGGTAGTGCCGTATACAGACAACTTCTTCGCCACACTCAACTCGGCGGTTTTCTCCGACGGCTCCTTCTGCTATATCCCGAAGGGGGTCAGATGCCCAATGGAACTCTCCACCTACTTCCGCATCAACGCTTCCAATACGGGGCAGTTCGAGCGAACCCTCCTGATTGCCGACGAGGACGCCTATGTCAGCTACCTCGAGGGTTGCACGGCGCCGATGCGCGACGAGAACCAGCTGCATGCCGCTGTCGTTGAGATAGTGGCAGAGCGCGGCGCTGAGGTTAAATACAGCACTGTTCAGAACTGGTACCCGGGCGATAAGGAGGGCAAGGGAGGGATTTTCAACTTCGTCACCAAAAGAGGCATGTGCAAGGGAGATGACTCCAAAATATCATGGACACAGGTGGAGACCGGTTCGGCTATCACATGGAAATATCCTTCGTGCATTCTTCGTGGTAATAATTCCGTCGGCGAATTCTACTCGGTTGCCGTCACAAACAATTACCAGCAGGCTGACACAGGAACGAAGATGATCCACATCGGCCGTAATACGAAGAGCACCATCGTCTCCAAGGGTATCTCGGCAGGCTTCGGCCAGAACAGCTACCGCGGACTCGTTAAGGTGCTCGGCAAGGCCGAAGGAGCACGCAACTTCTCGCAGTGCGACTCGCTCCTGCTCGGTGACAAGTGCGGGGCACACACATTCCCCTATATCGAGGTGGATAATCCCACAGCCATCGTCGAACACGAAGCAACAACCTCCCGCATCGGCGAGGACCAGATCTTCTACTGCAACCAAAGAGGCATCTCCACCGAAGATGCCATCGGCCTGATTGTCAACGGCTATGCACGCGAGGTCATCAACAAGCTCCCGATGGAATTCGCGGTGGAAGCGCAGAAGCTCCTGCAGATAAGCCTTGAGGGAAGCGTGGGTTAGTCAATGAACATAACAGTAAACAAGATATGCAAACCGAATTTTTGATACAGATAAAAGACTTAAAAGCCTCTATTGACAACAAAGAGATACTAAAGGGTCTCACCCTGGAAGTTAAACCCGGCGAGATCCATGCCATCATGGGCCCCAACGGCAGCGGTAAAAGCACTCTCGCCAACGTGCTTACCGGCAGGGAGATAGCCACAGTCACCGCCGGCACCATCACCTTCGAGGGTAAGAACCTCCTGGAGATGTCACCGGAAGAGCGCGCCCGCGAGGGTATCTTCCTCTCATTCCAGTATCCCATAGAGATCCCCGGCGTCAGTATGGTCAACTTCATGAAGACAGCCATCAACGAGCAGCGCAAGCACCGCGGGCTCGAACCGCTGTCGGCCTCCGAATTCCTGCGCCAGATGCGCGAGAAAAAGGAACTCGTCGAGATTGACTCGGCCCTTACGAACAGAAGCGTCAACGAAGGCTTCTCCGGGGGCGAAAAAAAGAAGAACGAGATCTTCCAGATGGCGATGATAGAGCCGCGACTGGCACTGCTCGATGAGACAGACTCAGGACTCGACATCGATGCACTGCGCATCGTCGCCAACGGCGTGAACAAGATACGCAGGCCCGACACCTCGGTTATTGTCATTACGCACTATCAGAGGTTGCTGGACTATATTGTGCCCGATTATGTGCATGTGCTCTATGACGGCCGCATCGTGAAATCGGGCGGCCCCGAACTGGCTCTCAAGCTTGAGGAGAGAGGATACGACTGGATCAGGAAGGAAGCAGAAGTCAGCGAAGAGACATGGACTACAGACCGGAAGTAATCAGCAGGCTGACCCAACTCTGGGAAGGGAGAAATGCCGGAGTTCTGAAGGACTCACCGGATATCTATAACAGGTATCGCACTGAAGCCTTCAGCGAGTTCCTGCGCCTTGGCATACCCGACAGGAAGAACGAAGCTTACAAGTATACAAACCTCGAGAAATCGTTCGGCCACAGGTACGAACAGTACTTCTCCCCCAAGCCTGACGACTTCAGGGAGGCGGAGAGATTCCACTGCGAGGTGGAGGACCTTGATGTATGGAACATGGTGCTGCTCAACGGTTTCTTTCCGCGGGGCGATGAAGGGCTGGCGATGCTCCCGGGAGGCATCTGGGTAGGCAGCATGAAAGCAGCCGCCAGACAGTTCCCCTCACTGGTGGAGAAGCATTACAATAAATACGCGCAGAACGAAAACGACGGGCTGGTGCCGCTGAATACTGCACTGGCAACCGACGGGCTCTTCCTCTATGCACCGAAGAACACCGTCTACACCAAGCCTATACAGATTGTCAACCTGCTTCACAGCACACAGGATTTATTTGCACAGGACCGCAACTTGGTGATTGTCGAGGAGGGTGCACAGATGTCGTTGCTCGTTTGTGACCATGCCATCTCGCCACAGCATTATCTGACCAACACTGTCACGGAGGTCTATGTGGGCCGTAATGCCCGTTTCGAGATCATCAGGGTACAGAATCAGCATAATGACTCCGGGAAGGTAACCCATACATTCATCCACCAGGAGCGAGACAGCTTTGCCTCATCGAATAATGTCACCCTCCACGGCGGGCTGGTGCGAAACGCCACCTGGCACAGGCTCAACGGTGAAAACGCCGAGACACACAGCTACGGTCTCTTCCTGGCTGACAAGCACCAGCATGTGGCCAACTTCGTGAAGGTTGACCACGTTGCGCCCAACTGCAACAGCACACAGCTTTTCAAGGGTGTTCTGGACGATAATGCCTCGGGCACTTTCAACGGGCGTATCATGGTGCACAAGGATGCACAGAAGACAAACGCCTTCCAGAGCAGTAACAGCATAATCCTCTCTGACACCGCCCGGATGGACACCAAACCGCAGCTCGAGATCTACGCTGACGACGTGAAGTGCAGTCACGGGGCCACGGTTGGCCAGCTTGATGAGAATGCCCTCTTTTATCTCCGCTCACGCGGGATAGATGCACGCGAGGCAAAACTGATGCTTATGTTCGGCTTCGCACATGATGTGATCAAAAACATACCAATCGAAGCGTTGCGCGACCGTATCGACAACCTTGTGCTGCAGCGCCTCCGCGGCGAACTGTCGCGCTGCGCCTCATGTGCTATACAGTGTAACTGAACGATGTAATGAAGCTTGCAAGGAGCATAGAAGAGATAAGAGCCGATTTCCCGATACTCTCAACAAAAGCACACGGAAAGCCCCTTGTATATCTTGACAACGGCGCTACAACCCAGAAGCCGCTGCAGGTCATCAACCTGATTGAGGAGCTCTACCGCACAACAAATGCAAATGTACACCGCGGCGTCCATTACCTGTCAGACAGGGTCTCCGAGCGGTACGAGGCAGCACGCGAAACTGTAAGGGCTTTTATCAATGCCGGTGCAAGGGAGGAGATCATCTTCACCGCCGGCACCACGGCTTCAATCAACGCAGTTGCATTCTCATTCGGCGAAAAATATGTCCGGGAGGGTGATGAGATTTTAATCAGCGGCATGGAACACCATGCCAACATCGTTCCCTGGCAGATGCTCTGCGAACGCAAAAAGGCAAAACTCAGGATCATTCCCTTATCCGAGGAAGGGGTTCTTGACCTCGAAGCTTACAGCTCATTACTTACAGAACAGACACGGATAGTCGCTGTCACACACGTTTCAAACGTCCTCGGAACAATCAATCCCGTTAAGGAAATTGTCGCCGAAGCCCACCGTCATGGCATCCCGGTGCTTGTAGACGGCGCACAGGGGATCCAGCACGGACTGGTGGATGTGAAGGATATTGACTGCGACTTCTATGTATTCTCCGGTCATAAAGTTTACGGTCCCAACGGCATCGGCGTGCTTTACGGAAAGGCAGAGCTGCTCAACGACCTGCCGCCCTACCAGGGAGGCGGAGACATGGTCGCAAACGTTACATTTGAAAAGACAACATACCGCGCGATTCCGTTCAGGTTCGAAGCCGGCACAACAAACTTCACCGGCGCGATTGGATTGGCGGCCGCACTCGATTATCTCTCATCACTTGGACGTCAGGCCGTCGCAGAAAGAGAACAGGCGCTACTAGCCCGGGCAACTGCAGGATTGTCAGCCATTGAGGGTGTGCGTATCTACGGAACAGCACCGCACAAGGTTTCGGTGATCTCCTTCCTGCCGGGAACGATTCATCAGTTAGACGCCGGCATGATTCTTGACAAGATGGGTATTGCGGTCAGGACCGGGACACACTGCGCACAGCCGCTCATGGAACGGTACGGTATAAGCGGCACAATCAGGGCTTCGATAGCTTTTTACAACACTGAGGAAGAGATTGAGGCGCTGGTAAAAGGTGTAAGGAAGGTTACCGAAATGTTCGCTTGATATAATAAAATGACTATTAACGAAATACAGGATCAGATCATCGACGAGTTCGCCCAGTTCGGCGACTGGATGGAGAGATATGAGTATCTCATCGACCTGGGCAGGTCACTCGGCCCGTTCGATGAGAGGCACAAGACGCCTGAGTACCTGATTGAAGGGTGCCAGAGCAAAGTGTGGCTCTACCCGTCGTTTGAAAACGGCATCATCACCTTCACCGCTGACAGCGATGCACTGATCACCAGGGGCATAGTGGCTCTGCTTGTACGGGTCTTTTCGGGACGCACCCCGGCAGAGATCGTCGAGGCCAATATCTATTTCATCGAGAAGATCGGCCTGCGGGAGAATCTCTCCCCCACCCGTTCAAACGGCCTGCTTGCAATGATGAAGCAGATGCGCCTTTATGCCCTGGCTTACAAGACAAAACAGGAACACTCATGAACACCCAGGAGATACAGGAGACTGAAGCACGGATTGTAGGTGTGCTCAAAAGCATCTTTGACCCCGAGATACCGGTAAACATCTATGACCTCGGCCTCATTTACGAGGTCAGGGTTGACGAAGAGCAGATTGCTCATATCACCATGACATTGACTGCGCCAAACTGCCCTATGGCTGAGGATCTCGTTGAGGAGGTCAGTTACAAGGTTGCCGGTATCCGGGGGGTTAAGGATTGTGACCTCAAGCTCACCTTCACTCCGCCGTGGGACCGCAGCATGCTCAGCGACGAGGCCAAGCTGGAGCTGGGATTGCTCTAGATCCGCTACAGAAGCGGACCATACTGAGCGACAAGAAGACTCCAGAACCGGGACTTATCCAGAATTATGTACCTTTACGGGTACGTGCAGACAATTCTGAAATCCGGACATTGACCGGTGCACGTTATTAAGACTACTCTGATTTACGTACCGTGACCGATGCACGCAAAATAGCTCTCACATGGCAAATCCACGAAAGCCTGCGGATGGAAGGCTTCGATATTTTCGGAATTGCCCAGGCAGCTGCCCACCATGAAGACAGCAGCCACATAGCTGAGTGGGTAGCTTCCGGAAAAAACGGCACCATGGGATTCATTGAGAGAAACCTCGATAAAAGGGGCGATATCACCACCCTGGTCGAAGGCGCCAAATCAGTTATTGTGGCCGGAATACGCTATTACAGCAATGACCCTGCTGCAGGTGAGGATAACTATTTCGTCAGCCGCTATGCAAGGGTAAAGGATTACCACCAGGTAATCGAGGAAAAGCTGATCCGTGTACAGAAGATCATAAAGAAAGAGGTGCCTGATGCTGTTACCCGGGGATTTTGCGATGCTGGTCCGGTTACGGAAAAGACATGGGCTATCCGGGCCGGACTGGGATGGCGAGGCAAACACAGCCTTGTGATCAACAAGGATATCGGCTCATTCTTCTTCCTGGGAGAGATTGTCACCACTGCGGAATTCATTTATGACAACGCCACTTCACGTGACCGCTGTGGTGACTGCACACTCTGCCTGGAGGCCTGTCCGACAGGCGCAATATGCAGTGACAGAACGATCGACGCCCGCCGTTGCATCGCCTACCTCACAATCGAACATGACGGTAACATACCTGAAGAATTCAGGGGAAAGACTGAAAAAATAATATTCGGCTGCGACCGGTGCCAGGAGGTGTGCCCCTGGAACAGGAAGGCTGTACCGTATACGGATAAGGAACTGACCCCTGATTTTCCCGTCACCTCCCTGACAAGAAAAGATTGGCACGCCCTCACTCCCGACGAGTTTAAAAGAATATTCAGGTCATCGCCTGTGAAGCGGACAGGCTATGAAAAGATCCGGAGAAATATAGATTTCGCCGATCACCAGTGACCCCGGGAGAATTGAGATCTGCTACGGGTTGCCGGTCGGCAGGACCTCAATCCGATAATGATTGCCGGTCAGCAGAAACTCAACCTGCTTCCGGGGTGCTGTTCCCTGAAAAAACAATCTTCGCCCGGTTACCGGTCAGTGAGAACTCAATCTGCTTCCGGGGCAGCCGCCTGGCAGCTGATTAATCCGCGCCAGGCAGCCTCCCTGCAAAATTTATTCAACCATCAGCCTTTCAATATCAAGTCTCTGCTTATAACCTTTCCGGCCTCTCCCTGAATGGAGAATCTTATACATTACAGGCACCACAATCAACGTCAGGAAAGTGGATAACAGCATCCCTCCTATTATGACCCATGCCAGGCCGTTCCTCAGTTCAGCCCCGGATCCTTTTGACAGGGCAACAGGAAGCATCCCGATAATTGTCGAAAGTGCTGTCATGAGGATCGGGCGGGTACGTATCCGTACTGCCTGGATAAGAGCCTCATTAATCTCCTTCCCTTCCTTTATTGCATCATTGGCAAAATCGACCAGCAGGATTGCATTCTTCCCGACGAGACCGATAAGCATGACAAGCCCCAGCATCCCGTAAACGCTCAGCGCCGTATTGGTCATAGCCAGCGCCAGGATAGCCCCCAGGATGGCAAGCGGAATAGAAAAGAGCACAGCAAACGGATCTGTCCAGTTATTATAAAGAACAACCAGGGAAAGGTAAATAAGGATAATTGACAGCAGAAGGGCCCCGGTCATGACTGTCATCGAATCACCCATCGACTGCATGTCGCCGGTCACAACCAGCTTCGTCCCTTGCGGTTTTTTCATCTTGTCTATGCGGTCATTGAATTCCTGTGACACCTCACCAGAGGTTGCACCAAGAACCTGTGTGCGGATTGTAACCGAACTGTTGCGGTTGAACCTTTCCAGACGGCTCGGCCCCGTGCCGAGACTGATGTCAGCAAACTGCGACAGACGGACTGTCTCGCCTCTGCTGTTTATAAAGGTAAGGTTGCCGACATCCTCCACCTGCTCACGGAACGCCTTGTCAGCCCTGATGTTGATATCATATTCGTAGTTGTTCTCAGTGTATTTCAGCGAGTTATTTCCCTGGTAGGTCATCTGCATCGTAAAACCGACATTGTCAAGCGTCAGGCCAAGTGCAGACATCTTATCACGGTCGACGGAGACATTTATTTCCGGCGTCCCTCTTTCTACCGACAACTCCTGTTGCATCGTACCCGGAATTGACCGCATCACCCCCAGGGCCTGGTCAGCAAAAATCATCACTGAATCGGCATTATTGCCAGTGATCACGTATTCAACAGCTGCCTTTGCAGCCTGCCCGGTTACAGCGACACTGAAGATTTTTACCTTCGCATCAACAAGGTAATCAGACAGAGGCTCCTTGACTTTTGCAATATAAAGCCTTGTACTCTCATCGCGCTGTTTTGCCGGCACCAGTTTCACGTTAAGTTCAGCCTGGTATGGCGTTCCCTGAGTACTCGTTGTGTTGTCGCTTGTAAGCCCCACCATTGTAACAACCTTGGTCACTTCGGGCTTTGCCCGGAACCAGTCCTCGGCCTTCCTGACAAGGGTATTTGATTCCTCAAGAGAGATATCCTTTGGCATCTCGAGCTGTACGATAAACTCGCCCCTGTCGACTTCAGGCAGGAACTCAAACCCGATGAAGCCCAGGGGGAAGAGGGAAAATACAGCAACCGTTATTGCAAGAATAATCAGGGCAAGCCAGCGCTTGTGAAAGAGCGCCCACTTCAATAACCCCGATACCCAGTTGCCAAACGCCTCAATCTGTCTTTCAAACCACATAAGAAACTTCTCGTACAGGTTCTTTCCCGTAAGCACCTGGATATTACCGAACCTGGATGTAAGGAGTGGGACAAGTGTCAGAGCTGCAAGAAGGCTGACGAGTATCGAGAATATTATCACCCCGCAGAACTGACGGAGAATGTCAGACACAAGCGTATTTGTCAGGGCAATAGGCAGAAACACAATTACAAGAACAATTGTTATTGAGATAATCGTAAATCCGATTTCCCTGATTGCATCCCACGAGGCCCTCACCCTGTTTTTCCCCATCTCGATGTGCCGGTACACGTTCTCTATCACAACAATTGCATCGTCAACAAGAACCCCGATAACCAGCGAGAGGCCAAGCAGTGACATCAGGTTAAGCGAGAAATTGAACAGGTTCATGCCTATGAATGTCGAGATGAGTGACACAGGCACCACAATCATCACAACTATTGCATTCCTGAAATTGTGAAGGAAGAGCAACATTACAAGTGATACAAGCAGGACTGCCAGGAGAAGGTCTGTCAACACCGAAGAGATCGACTCACGCGTGAAATCCGTAGAGTCCTGTGCAATCTCCATCTTAAGGCCGGTATCTGCAAAGTCCTTCCCGAGTGATGTCATTGTCTTCCGGATATTGTCGCTTACATCAACGGCGTTTGCGTCAGACTGCTTGAAAATATTGATCAGAATTGCATCCTCGCCATTTACACGGGCAAGACTGGCGGGATCCTTTATCGCATCGGTTATCTCTGCTATGTCCTGCAACCTGATCTGTGAACCTGTCGGCGTCGTCATCACAACAAGGTTTCTTATTTCATCCACCCCGGTGAATTTGCCTGAAAGGCGAACCGCTGTCTGTGTCTCCGGATTACGGAGGCTGCCCGTCGGGAAATCAAGGTTCGAAGCTCTGATTACACCCTGTATCTGGGCAGGAGTAACACCCAGGGCCCGCATCCTGACAGCATCAAGGTTCACCTGTATCTCCCTTTGCAGTCCGCCTACAAGCATTGCCTTCGAAACACCCTTTATGCCGGAGAGTTGCGGAATAATACGCTTGTCCATCAGGTCATAAAACTGTGTGGCCTCAAGATCTGATGTTGCTGACAAAATAATTATCGCTTTGTCATCTACAGTAACCTTGGAAATTACCGGTGACAACACCGAAACCGGAAGCTGAGACCTCCTTGCATCGATAAAGTTCTGCGCATCGGCAATTGATTTGTCTATGTCAGTGCCGTATTTGAACGTTACAAACAGCATCGACATGCTCTCGTAGGAGTACGACTGTATCTTGTCAATGCCTTCCATGCTCGAGAGGGCATCTTCAACCTTCCGGGTTACCGAATTCTCCACTTCAGTGGGAGATGCACCGGGGTAAATGATCTGGACATTTATGACCGGGGGAGTGAATTTCGGCATCAGCTCGGCACTCAGGCTCCTGTACCCGAGGTAACCGAGGATCGACAGAACCGAAAACAGCACAATTACATAGATCGGCCTCTTTATTGATATCTCTGAAATTTTCATCTGTGATTTTTTTTAGTCGTGTCAGAACGTTTCTGCAGAAAGAACCGGCAGCCTAACGGTCTGTCTTATTCCTTACAACCACTCCGTCTGCCACGTTAATGAGCCCTGAAACAATTATGCTGTCTCCGGCCTGGAGCCCGTCAAGTATTTCCACCTTATTGCCTGTCATGGAGCCTGCTGTGACTACCTTTTCAACAGCCCTGCCGCCGATGACAGCATAGACCTTCGCATTCTTCACACTGCCGGTGATGGCGCTCCTGGGGATCATCAGCACTTTCTGCTCAGCCGCGATATCAAAATTCGCAGTTATGTACATTCCTGCTTTCAGGTCCTTCTTCTCACTTCCGGAGACAGATATCTCAACCGGATAATTAAGTGACCTGTCAGCCTTCGACCCCACGAACGTGATCGTTCCCGAGTACGTTTCTCCGGGGAACGCATCGCATTCTATTCTTACACTCTGCCCCTTTTTCAGAAGAAGCACCTGCCGTTCCGTGACATTGCACCAGGCCTTGAGCCGTGAATCATCTATAATGTCGAAGAGCCTTGCACCCGGATTGAGATACGCTCCGACCTCCACATACCGTCTGATGATCGTACCTGCTATCGGTGACTTGACCTTTGCATCGGCAAGGCGGCGCCTGCTGCTGATATACCTGCTCTCTGCCGCAATAAACTGTGTCCTGATGGTCTCAAGCTGCTGATCAGTCACTCCGCCTGTCTTATTGGCATTTGTAAAACGCTCCAGGTCTGTTTTGAGAGCGTTATAAGCTGCCTCGCTGGCTGTAAAATCAGCTTTCAGCATCTCCTCATCTGCCTGGATAAGAACCTGCCCCTTGCTGACATGAGTTCCTTCATCGGCAAACACCTCGAGCACCCTGCCCGATACGTCAGAGACAAATGAGAGCTCGCGTTCCGGCTCAAGCGACCCGTTTGATGAGAAGCTCAGATTGGCCTGTTCTTCCCTGACAACGTCCATCCCGACGGTTACACCTGAAGCTGCCCCGGAGGCGATCTGCGTTTGCTCGATGCTGCGCTTCCTGTTGAACACCAGTATGACAACGATTACAGCTATCAGAACTATTACTGTGATGATTGAAGATAATTTTTTCATGATTTTTGAGATTTTGCTTCCCCCGGCCGTCCTGGCAGACTTCCCGGCTTTGCATTGTCTGTATTATTTGTTACTTTTTTTATTGTTCATGTGTGCCGGATTCCCTGACGAGCTCCCTGACAGTGCCGCTGGCCTTAAGCAACTCGACGTAAGCCTTCATGAAGTTGTTGAGCGCGTCTGCATAGCTCATCTGTGCCTGTACAAGCGAGGAGTTTGAATTCAGCACGTCTGACATAGATGCGATACCCTCCGAATAGTTCTTCTCGGTGATGCGGTAAACCTCTTCTGCAAGAGCCATGTTCCCTTTCTGGATCTGAATGGCACTACGGCTGTCTTCCAGTTTTAGCAATGCATTCTTATGTGCCATGTTCAGCGATTGCTCAAGAATTGCACCGTCCTCCCTTATTTTAAGAATCTCCAGATCGGCCTGCTTTATCTTCGAGCTTCTCGAAAGCCCTCCGAATATAGGAATGCGGAGGTTCAGCCCTGCCATCGAAGATCCGTACCAGTAATTAGTCTCTCCCCTGAAGAACTCATCGGAGACCCCGTTATAGTTATAGTTGATCATCGCTGTAAGCACAGGAAAACTTTCATAAACAGCTGCCTTTCGCTGCAATAGCTGCATGTTCTGCTGCCGGGTCAGCATTTTGTATGATGTATGAAGGTCAGGGTTGAATTCCCGGAAATCTCCGGTTTCGGCCTGGTTTTCAAATGTTTCGAGATTGATCTTTTCAATCTCGAGCTGACCAGACATTTCCATCCCCATCTGCAATTTGAGAAAATTCTTCTGTACATCTGCAGCGTTGATCACCGATGCTCTCTGGGTGACCATATTCGTCCTTGTGACCTTTAATCTGTCAAGGTCTACTTTCCTGATCAGTCCGTTGGCGTAACTCGCCTCCATCGAAGACAGGACAGAATCAATGATTCCGATGCTCCGGCCAAACATTTCAGAAGCGTACTCTGTAGCCTGAATTGCATAAAACAGATTCGCAGTCTGGCTGATAACATCTTCCTCCTTGGCTTCGGCGGCCAGCGATGTAAGCTCTTCAGCCGTCCTGGCTATATCCACGGCATTGAACAGAGACAGGTTCACTATCTGCTGGTTCAGTGCAGCCCCTACTCCGGCCGAAAAGTTTGTTCCCATTTCAATTGTCATGTATTTGGCCGCATTGGGATCCTGCATGTTCGGAGGAAGGAACTCATTTATAAAGTTGGGCATTATGAACCTCGACTTCTGAATGTTGTAGTTCAGGTTACCTGTTCCTGATATCTGCGGCAACAGGGCGCCAAGGATCTCATGCCTGGCCTGGGCAGACTTCTCCTTGTCAAACTGCGCCTTCCGGATATTGTGATTGTTCTCCAATGCAAATTTCAGGCAGCTCTGAAGATCGTAAACCTGCTGTGCACTGATTCCGGTGCATATGCAGATTAATCCCGCAAATAAAATTGTTCTGGCTTTATTCATTATTTGTCGTAGAATTTTGTTGTTGATTTTTCCGCATCAAGCAGTCTTTGTCCCTTCGGAGTGACAACCGCATGAAGATGATAGTCTATGATGTGTCTGAAATAGTCTTTCGCTGAATACTCACTGCGCGTCAGGACACTGCTTATAAAAAAACTGACAACAGAGGTTATGAAAAACCGGCTTATCATTTCGACATCGATATCCTCCCTGTACAGCTTCTCCTTCTGCCCTTTTTCCAGGTTTCTCTTCATCCCTTCAAGGAAAGACCCAAACCCTGCCTTATGCTGTACACCTGACAGTTCGGGGAACATCTTTCTCAGATCGTCAAAAAAAACCGGGCTTATTGAACGGAACACCTCCCCCATGCCATAAATGCCGGTTTTGAATCCGACGATTGCATTTACATCTTCAGCATACATTATGGCGATCTTCTTTTCAAGATCACTGATAAATGTCTGAAGACAGAATTTCAGGAGACCTTCCTTCGATTCGAAATGATTATAGATTGTTTTTTTCGTGACGCTTGATTTCTCGGCTATCTCATCAATCGAAATATGAAGACCGGACTGCCTGAAGACCCCCATGGCTTTTGCCGCATATTTTTCCTTCCTGGCTGTCATACCGTCACTTTGTATTTTCATCCTTTTTATCGGCAGCAAATATACACTTTTTATATCCATTTAGTGTAAATTGTGTATTATTTTTCCACAAAACCTCTCTGTCCTGAGTCAATCAGGAGAGGGGATTTGTGTTCCCATGCCGGTAAAGATTATCTGAACAGGGGAGCAATCCGGTCAGGGTTGCCGTCGTTGGGAGCCGGCACAAGGCCAAGGATACCGGTCACAATATTATATATATCAACATTATACAGTGTATCAGACCTGAATCCTTTCTTAAAGGCAGGCCCTTCGGCATAGAAGATGGAGTGCATGTCGCGGCACTGCCAGTCATATCCGTGGTCACCCCTTGTGTCACCCCGCGGCTCAGGCCTCACTCCTGCCGTCCACCCCGGATCGGCAACAAGCACTATATCCGGAATACGCGGGTGAGTGCCGTAATGCATGTGACCGGGCAGATTCTCCCTGGCATAGGCTTTCATGCCCTGCTGAATATTGAGCAACAGCAATACACTGTCTGTTTTGCCCTCCGCCGGCTCCACAGCCCAGACAGGATTGCCGCCATAGATCCTCTTCACCATTGTCCGGGGCAGTGTATCGAAGATGTAGTTGTAGCGCGACTCGTCCACCTCCGTCATACCGTGATCCGAGAGGACGATAAGGTTGATTTTCCCGGAATGGGGCAGTCTGGCGATTCCGGTACGGAGCACCCCGAGCAGGCTGTCAAGGCTCCTGACCGTGACTCCTGTTTCGGGTGACAGGGGACCGTAAACATGGCTGACAGCATCGGGTTCCTCGAAATAGAGTGTCACGAGGTGTGGCCTCCGGTTAACGGGCAGCGACAGCCACTTCAGAACAGTGTCAACACGGTCGCCGAATGGCACCTCCTCATCATATGCCTTCCAGTAGTCGGGCTGAATTCCCTGAACCGGAGCCTCAGATCCCACCCAGTAGAATGAGGCTGTCTTCATCCCCTGTTTGCGGGCAGTTACCCACATCGGCTCGCCGCCGTAAAACGCCCCGTTGGAGACCATGGCACGGTCCCCGATCCTGTAAACAAGATCCAGGTCAGGGGCATAAAAGCTGTTGTTCACCAGCCCGTGATGATCGGGATATAATCCTGTGGCAATGGAATAATGGTTCGGGAAAGTTTTTGTGGGAAATGAAGGTATAAGATGTTCTGCCATGACCCCATTCCGGGCGATGTCGTCAAGGACCGGGGTGCCGTGGATGGAATCATAATCCCATCGGAAAGCATCAAGTGAAACAAGTACAACGTACGGTTTGTCGCTACCGGGTTTGAGATTACTGCAGGATGAGAGAAAAATTGCGGTAAAAACCGCCAGGGCAATGTATCTGAAGATCTTCATCAGTTCTGATTCTGTTTTTATCTCAGAAGAATAAACAATTATTCACTGGCTAAGTTGAAGCGGAATCTCCACCTCTGCAGCCACAGCTATTGCTGTCAGGCAGCAGAGTGGCTTTTTCGCGCAATCTTATCCATTATAAGGGCTATCGCCCCGTCACCGGTCACATTGCAGGCTGTTCCGAAGCTGTCTATAGCTATATATAGTGTTATCATCAGTCCGATCATCTGCTCGTTGAACCCGAGAATACCCTGAAGAATCCCGACTGCTGCCATGATTGCTCCTCCTGGCACGCCGGGAGCTGCAATCATAATTATACCAAGCATAAAAATAAAGCCGATGAATGTCGGCAGATCTATCGGAATCCCGAAAAAATACTGGATTGCCAGTGCGAATCCTGTTACTTTCATCGTGCTCCCGGCCAGGTGGATTGTGGCACACAACGGTATTGTAAAGGAAGCTATTGCCGGATTGACCTTGTTGTTTATCGCACACTGAAGTGTGACAGGTATTGTGGCTGCGGATGAAGAGGTGCCCAGCGCGGTGGCATATGCGGGCAGCATCCCTTTAAGGGCCTTTAGCGGATTACGTCCTGAAATAGCGCCTGCAACAAGGAACTGTATCAGCAGCAACAGTACATGAAGAATGAAGATCACAAGTATAACCTTCAGGAAAAGAACTATTACCGAATAGACCTGGCCTGAAATTGACATTGAAAGAAACATCCCGAAAATATAAAGGGGCAGGAAGGGGATGATAATTGTTTTAATGATCATTGTTATTATCTCCCTGAATTCCACGAATGCTTTCTGCAGGGTATCGCCTTTCAGGAAAGTAATGCCAAGTCCTATGCAAAAAGAGAGGATCAGTGCCGGCATTACATCCATCACCGGTGGCATCTCAATTGTAAAAAATGGTTTTATTACAACCTCCTCTATCCCATTCAGCGTATTTGTATCTATGCCTTCCGTCAGGATACGGGGAAAAATGCCCTGGCATGAGAAAAATGTAAAAAAGCCCGAGAACAGGGTTGAGGCATAAGCAATCAGCGCCGTAAGGGCGAGCAATTTCCCGGCCCCGTGACCCAGCTCACCTATTGCAGGAGTGATGAGACCAATAATTATGAGCGGGATAATGAACGACAGGAAATTGCCAAACAGCGAGTTGAATGTTGCAAAAATCCGGGCAAACCAGACCGGGGCAAACAGTCCGACAACAATTCCAAGGATAATGGCGATTACAACCTTACCGAGAAGTGGAATTTTGGATAGTTTCATAAGTATCAAATAAAATAGTCTCGCTAAAGCTACTAATTTTGGGTTATCAACTACCGGTCATCATGAATAGAATAATTCTTTCACTCGTCCTTTTTGCAGTATTTCAGTATGTCTCAGCCCAGAAGGAATATGCACTGCTTGTCATCGATGTCCAGAACTTTTATTTCCCGGGAGGAAGGTCTGAACTTGTTGAACCTGAAAAAGCTGCGGAAATGGCAGCGCTGGCAATCAGGGAAGCCCGCGCAACAGGCAACCCGGTGATTTTCATCAAGCATAAGTCGGCTGCGGGCATGGAGATAAATGAACTTGTCTCTCCACAGCCGGGAGAAAAAATCTTTGTCAAGGAAGAGGTGAACAGTTTCCTTGGAACAGGCCTCAGGGATTATCTTGACAGCCTGCCGGTTGATACCCTGGTGATCTGCGGGATGCAAACCCAGATGTGCGTGGAGGCTGCTGCCAGGGCAGCGAATGACTACGGATACGGCGTGATCGTGCTTCATGACGCCTGCGCCACCAGAAACCTCAGATTCGGTGACCGGGAGGTTGCAGCGGCTGATGTCCATGCATCAACACTTGCAACCCTTAAGAGCTACGGAGCAGTTCTGTCAGTGGCTGAATGGACAGGGAAGTAAAAGAGCATCTGTTAACTTCGGAAACTATTTTTCCATGGCCTTTGCCCGGAGTTCGGGAGGCATCTTTTCAATTGCATACCTGAACGCTGTGCGGGGCATGACAGCCTTGTGCCGCATGATAAAATCAAAAACCTCCTCCTGGTGTGCCTGGCTGGCAGCCTTCAGCATCCAGCCGTACCCCTTCTGCACCATGTCATCACTGTCCAAAAGAAGAATGTCTGCGATCTGAAAAATATCTTCAAGGAATTTCCCCTTCCGGGCAGGAATTATGAGTGACACGGCCGAAGCCCGTTTCACCCATCGGTTTTCAGACCTCGCCCACTTTTTAAGCTCTGCAATGTATTCCGGGTATTTCTGAATGAAATCACCAACTGTATGATTGCAAAGGGTGTCACATGATGCCCAGTTGCTTACATAATTGTGAACCCACTTTTCAAGCCATGCAAAATCGTCGGGAACAAATTCTTTAGCCAGCTTCTCAGACCATGAGCAGGCAATAAATGATTCCTCCATCATGCCTGAGTTCCACAGTGAATCGCATAGTGCCATAATATTCTCTTTGCCGGCTTTTTTTATCAGGGAATAATTTGCCATTGCGATTCCGGACACCCTCTTCGAACTGATTCCGTAAAGGTTCACCTCCTCCTTAAAGAAACGGAGTCCTGCCTGACGGGTCTTTTCATCAGAAGCGTCCTTCAGTTCTTTTCTGAGTTTTTCAAGAATTTCATTCATTATATCAGTGTTTTCCTGTTAAATCTGCTATCTCATCAGCAAACCGAACGACATCGCCCCGGGCTACATCAATTATCTCTGCCGGGCTGATGTTGAATCTTTGTGTCACCTCCCCGGCCAGGTTCTTTCTGACGGCAAGAATCAAAAGGGCTCTGGTTTCATGAATAAGCCCGCGGATCATCTCACTCCATCCCTCACCTCTGAGTTCAAGCGGGCCAACCTCATCAACAATAACCACGTTCATTGACCGGTTAGAATGCGGATCAAGTGCCTTTTCACCTGCCCTGTAGCCCGATGGATCCATCGTGAACCGCTCGACTCCGACAGTGGCATCGCCGGTATGTCTCAGGAAAGGAGTTCTGTCTCCTGTGCGGATATCAGTGATATCGTAACCGATGACCTTCCCCTCTTCCATGATTCGCAGGGCAAGTATTCCACCTACCTTCAGTTCCTTCTCCTTGAGCAATCCTTCCAGTTTTGCAAGCCAGGCTGTCTTTCCTTCGCCGACGGCGCCCGTCACAATAAATACTTTCCTTTTGCTCTCCTGCTCTTTCCTTACCTCTGTCAGCCGCTGTTCCACGCGTGTTATCATCCGGTTGAGGATTGAGACAGGTTGCTTAACCGCGGTCCGGAAGTCAGGCATGTCCGCTATCATGGCAGGGAGACTTGCTGTTGAGAGCTCCAGCGCCAGTGGGAGCTGCCTCATGCGTGTACGGCTGAAGAGCTCACGGATCTTCGGATTGTAAAGCTCGGTGCCCAGGGCGGAAAAGCCCACAATAATTATAACTGCGCGGAAGTTCATCTGAACACCGATGAGGACAGCCTCGCTGAGGCTGATTTTTTCCTGTCCGATTGCAGTGAAAACCAGCGCCGAGAGCATTGTGATGACCACAAATGTTATCCAGAATCCGGGCTTTGAAAGCTGTCTCATTGCCCGTTTGTATCTCAGGGCAAGAACGGTCACAGCCGGGATGACAACAATGATCCACCAAATCCATGGCAGCATACTCACCACCATGAGCATTCCGGCCACAATCAGAATGTCAGCTGCCAGCCAGGGCAGCGAATATCCGAACGGGGCGTTTATCCTCTTTCCCTGATTGCCGGCAACTGCCGGTTCGGGAAGCAACTCCTCACGGGGAAGCAAAGCTATCCTCCTGCCTGTTATGATTCCCGCTACAGCGGAGGCAGCTCCGAAGAGGGCATAAACAGCGAGCAGTAAAATCAGCGGAGCCCAGAAAGCGTCGAACTGCAGGTTAAGCTGTTTCCCGGCCCAGCCGGTGATACCGGAATATATTTCAACGAGATTGCCGCCATAGAATATGATCATGTTGAAAACCTTCTGAAACAGGTTCCATGACATTGCAAGCATCGAACCAAGCATAAATCCAATGTATGTACGTCCCAGCAACCTGACGGAAATCTCCAGCAGCACTGATTCCATTATTATTGCAATCATCGGGCCGAAGATGATTGCGCTGGGCGACAGAGTCTTCATAAGCGCGCATATCAGCCCTGCCCTCCAGTAGAGCCCGTGCTGCCGCCAGCGGTAGCTGACGGCGATGAGTATTACAAGCGCGATGGCCGTCAGCATGTTACCGCTGAAGGGGACCCTCAGGTTATGAAGAAAACTGCCGAGGACGATCTCTGCAGCGGCCCAGATGGTGCCGATAATGGACGCCTTGATCCACTTTTCGCTTATGGCTGTCTTTTCGCTGGTCAAACGATTGAAGAAATGATTCCTGTTACAACAGAGTCAGGCTGTTTCCTCCCGGCAGTGGTTCCCTGTTGGTCCCTTTACAATTCAGAAAGGATCACACTCCCTGTATGCTTCAATGACGCGGCGGGCGCCGGCAATACCCTTAACGCTCCGGCCGTGTTCCATGCATATCACCCCCTGGTAATCACGCGAGATCAGATAACTGAATATGTTCCTGAAGTTGATCTCGCCCGTCGTCGGTTCATTGCGACCGGGGTTATCACCAACATGGAACGCTGCGATCTCGTCCCAGCATGCTTCGATATTGGGAATAAGGTTACCCTCTGAAATCTGCTGATGGTATATGTCATCAACTATTTTAACTGCCGGGCTGTTAACCGCTCTGCATACCTGGTAGGCCTGCGGCATGCGCGTCAGCCAGAGACCCGGATGATCATGCAGTGTATTAAGCGGTTCCAGCACCAGTGTCATTCCTTCCGGGCCAACCAGGTCAGCACAGTACCTGAGATTATCAACAACGTTTGCCAGCTGGATGTCTGGATGGATTCTGTAATCATACCTTCCGGGAACCACCAGCGCCATTTTAAAGCCTGTACGCCTCGCGACTTCTATCCCTTCCTCCATTTTTGATGTAAGGAAATCGCGCACCTCCCGGTGAGGAAGCACAAATGAGGTGTTTTCGAAGTCGGCATGCAACACCCATGGGCCCATCATCAGACCCATCTTCTGTATCTGTGTCGCTATCTTCTCCTGCTCTTCCACCGGCCGGCCCGGGAAACCGTTGTCAAACAGTGCCCTGAATCCCTTGTCTGCAATGAACCGGATATTGTCGAGAGGGTCATCGCTGCCGCACAGCTCCCGGAACATGCCCAGTGAAGGGGCATATGCCAGCCTGAAGGGCTTGTCGGCGTCAGGAACTGATTCGGACCTGCTCCGCCCTGAGAGAATTGCAGGTGCTGCGAAGAGAGCGGTGCCTGCTGCTGCCGTTCCCCTTAAAAAGCTGCGTCGTGATCTTGATTCCATGAAATATTATGTTCTGTATGCACAGCAGATGTGCCCGCTACAGTCAAACCTGCCGTAACCTTGTTCCTTATTCTCCCGGTACCGGAACTGCCTTCGGCACATCCACAGGACCCATCTCAAAAACCTTCGGCCCGAGCCTGAGGTCAGAGTTCATCATTTCATCCCATGTAACCTTCTTACCTGTATATGCTGAAATCCTGCCCATAATGCCGGCCATTGTCGATACTGCCACAAACTCTGCCTCGTTCAGCGGTTTACCTGTACGGATGGCTGTAACAAAGTCTATGTGCTCCTGGTCATAAGGACTGCGGATCAGCTGATCGGTCATCTTGCCCTGGTCATCGAGTTTGTATCCGTCATACTTCCAGAGTTCAGTGCCTGCCGGATCCCAAACGGTGTTCTGGCAGTTGGATGTGCCTCTGGTTCCCTGTATCCACTCCGAGACGTTACCTTCGGTGCCGTTTATCTGACGGCACATGCTGTGAACATGGAAGCCTCCGTCATAGATGAAGTCGGTGCTGAAGAAGTCATACTGGTCACCTGTCACACGACGGTGGCGTGCGCCAAAGGAGACGGCAGAGACAGGTTTCTTGCCTGTGAACCAGTTTATTACGTCAATATTATGAACGTGCTGCTCGACGATATGGTCACCCGATAACCAGCACCAGTTGACCCAGTCACGGATCATATATTCCATCTCCGACCATGACGGGTTGGGGTCACGGTACCACAGCTGGTTCTGGTTCCAGTAGCAGTTGGCAGCCACGATATCTCCGATCATGCCTTCCTGTACCTTGCCCCAGGTGGCCACATAGTCGTGCTGATGATGGCGCTGGGTGCCGGTGACGATGCACAGTTCCATCCCCTTTGCTTTCTCCCCGGCAGCCATGATTTGCCTTACCCCTTCCGGATCAACGGCGACAGGCTTTTCCATGAAGACATGCTTGCCTGCAGTGACAGCAGCTTCCAGGTGAATGGGGCGGAAGTACGGTGGTGTGGCAAGTATAATGATATCAACCCCTGCTTCAATAACCTTCTGGTAAGCATCGAAACCGGTGAAGCACTTTTCGTCGGCAATCTCCACACCGTCTTTCGCCAGCCGTTCACGGCAGGCGCTGATCCTGTCCTCAAATACATCACCAAGGGCGGCAATTGTAAGATTTGGCCCGGCATGAATGAAGTTCAGTGCTGCTCCGGTACCCCTGCCGCCGCAACCGATGAGGCCGGCCTTAAGAAGCGGACCGTCGGGTGCCGCATCAAGCATGACGGGCAGGACGACTTTCGCACGCTTTTCATTTGAACATGAGGTTATCAATGCCGGGACGACAATGCCTGCAGCTCCCGCTGCTGCAGCTGTGCCAAGAAAGCTTCTTCTGGTGATGGGTGATTTTTTCATGATGGTTATGGTTGGATGTTCAAAGATAGTATTTTATGTTAGTCTGAAAGTCTGAAGGTCTGAAAGTCTGAAGGTCTGTCATTGCAGTAAGTCTTGCGGTCTTGCGGTCTTGCACTATTGCCTATTGCCTACTGCCTATTGCCTGATTACCAATCCATTACAACACGGAATCCTACATGAAAACAATCCGAGTACCACCATATGCTCTTCGGCATCTGGGGATCGGTCTTCAGCCATTCGTCGGTACGGGTATGGTCACGGGCAGCGCTGCGGACACCGGAAGCACCGTCACGGAACGATCCGCCCCTTATGACATGCTCTGTTGTTCCGTCATAAATGTCAGAACAGAACTCGGCAACGTTGCCGCTCATGTTTCTTATGCCCCACGGGTTGGGCTTCACAGCCGACGGCTCCTGCGTCTTTGACGGGCTGTTGCCATGGTAGATCACATATGTGCTTATCACCGCAGTATCCTGTTTGCCGCCGAACAGGCTCTTCTTTTCAAATTTTGCCGGGTCTCCGGTGAAGAAGTAAGGTGTTGTCGATCCGGCACGGCATGCATACTCCCACTCAGCCTCTGCAGGGAGCCTGTACTTTTTACCGGTCACCTGCGAGAGCCATCTGCAGTAGGTCTCTGCTGCATGCCAGCTCATCGAGATTGCCGGCCGCCTTCCCATTCCCCAGTTCTGATCAGGCTTGCCGTACGGGGGTGTGGCTCCGCTGATGGCGTCGACACCGGCAGCCTTCGCCCTGGCGCCTTCCGTATCGGTGGTCCTCCCTTCTGATGCCGTCTGTCTGTAAAACTCCATATACTCATCCCAGGTCACTTCAACCTCGGCAATGAAGAAGGAGTCGACATCAACCTTCCGGAGCTGTTCATCGCTGTCGCGAAGAGGCTCATCATCAGGACTTCCCATGGTGAACCCGCCACCCGGCACAGCGATCATCCGGAACGAAATGCCTGACCCGGGAATCTGTTCCGTAAAGTCTGAGAAGGATGTTATTGCAGCCGGATGTTCATAAATGGTGTCAGGGCCGGCCGCCGCTGCCGCGAACCCGGTATTGCTGCCATGAAGATACCCCTCTATGTAGTGGCCTGAATTGAGATGGCAGCTGATACACTGCAGATCCTCTCCCTTTTCGGTCATCTGCTTGTAGTAGAGATGAGCATCCGAGCCCTCGCGTGTCAGTTTCGCAGGGAAGAGGTTTTCATGGCAGCGGATGCAGCTGGCATTGTAAACATGCTTCGAAGCCCGCTCCAGTGTCGATGCTGCTTCCCAGTCGAAATCGGCCGAGTCCTTTGTCCAGTGACTCCACAGGTCACGCATCCCGGTCTTTGCCTTCTCCACCAGGTAACCTTCTCCCTTGGGAGGCAGATGACACTCAGCACAGCCGACATGGTAACCCGACTGTGTCGCATAATGCACGCCCTGCTTCCAGCTCGAGGTTGCCTGAGGATGGACATGACACCTGGCGCAAAAATCATTTGTCGAAGTAGCTTCGACTGCTTTGCCGAAGCTGCCCAAAATAACAATGCCGGCTGTCAGACCGATGAAAAACAGGAGCCAGGTTTTCCTCTTCACATGTTAAGAATTTGGGAGGTCAAGATAATAAAAAAGTGTTTTTCAAACACTGACAGCGACAATAGTCTGAGACCCGGATCTGAGGTGCAGGGTGGCAGGGGCAGGTAGCATAATCACGTCCAATTTGCTATTTTTGGCAAAAATCATTGAAATGAAGCGCACCATACTTGCAATACTCCTTGTCCTGATAATCATCCCGCTCGGAGCCCATCCGTGGAAACCGCGGCACTATGTGATCATCGACAGTGACGGCGGCATCGACGACCTGAAGGCTATCTGCCTGCTAATGGCATCGCCCGATGTACGTATACTGGCAATAACGGCATCTGACGGCTTCCACAGGGCACCGGTGGCCTATGAAAAGCTGAGGAGTCTGGCAGACGGTCTTCACCATGAGGGGCTTCCCGTGGCAGGTCCGGGTGAAGCGATGGCACTCATTGAAAAAACGCTTTCATCGGAAACCACCCCGGTGAATTTCATTGCCCTGGGAAGCCTGAAGACTGCAGCAGAAGCCATGGAACAGGCTCCCTCATTCGCCGGCAGGGTGAAACAGATTTACTGGAGCAACAGCGGCCTGCCTGGTAAAGAGGGGAGCAATTACAGATCCGACCCCGCGACAGCTGAGAAGGTCCTGAACGGAAATATCAATGTAACCGTGACCGGCGGCGGAGGTGAAAAATTCTACGACAGTGAACTTCTGAACGCCATCGGATGCATCAATTCACCCTATGCCCAAAAAGTAAAGGAGCTTATCGGCAAGATGTCATCTCACAGTTTCGCATATACTGCTTTCGACGAAATGGTGCCGCTGCTGCTGCATTACCCGGTTCTCTTCAGAGAAGCCGGTGAAACAGACAGAGCCTCTTACCGCACACCCGCTGATATCACCCGGCTGAGAGAAGCTGCACTGAAAATGCTTCGCGGGGAGACAGTGGAACGGATGCAGACAATCAAAAAAATGCCCGCTGACACATCATTCTACATGCCTGACGTTCAGCCGTTCGTCACTGAAATACGGAACAAGTACGGTGAAGACGAGTGGACCTCCGGAGTGATAGCCAACGAGTTGCATCGTCATCTTGGAGTATTCGCAATTATTGGCGTAAAGATGGGGATAAGGGCACGCGAATATTTCTGCACCGGGGTCGACGAGATGGAGGTGACAACCCTGGCCGGGTCAATGCCTCCGCTGAGTTGCATGAACGACGGCATCCAGGTGAGCACCGGAGCCACCCCGGGGCACGGATTACTGAATGTAAGCACCACAGCACCATTCATCCCTGCCGCAGAATTCACACACAAGGACAAAACCGTCCGTATTACCCTTAAAAAAGAGCTGGCTGACAGGGTCTCCGCTGAATTGAAAGAGATTAACTTTATATACGGCCTCGACAGCGATATCTACTGGGAACTTGTGAGGAAGAATTCTGTCAGGTACTGGCTGCAGTTCGACCGGCATGAGATATTTGATATCAGGGTGATTAAACAATAAAAGCCAATGAAACCGTCAATTCTCCTCTCCGTGGTGGCAGCAGCCATTCTGCTTGTATCATGCAGTTCCGGGAAGGCAACAATGCCCGCCCTGGTTCCCCAACCGGTTGATATTAAAGCATCTGCCGGGCATTTCAGGCTGGCAGCTGACGCTTCCATATCCTGGTCCGGCAGCCCTGATGCTGCTCTCGCAGCCAGCCAGCTTGCACTGGTGCTCCGACCTGCAACAGGTTTTGAACTGGCTTTCGCCGAAGGCGATGACGGTGACATTTCATTGAAAATTGACGCCTCGCGCGAATGGAAACCTGAAGAGTACCAGCTGGAGGTTAAAAAGAAGAAGGTGATACTCACTGCCGGAACTGCCGAAGGTCTTTGCCGCGGGGTCCAGACGCTCAGGCAACTGTTCCCGCCGCAGATATTCAGTCCTGCACCCGCGGAAGGGGTCAAATGGACTGCCGCGTGCGTCACAATCACCGATTACCCGCGTTTCGAATGGCGTGGAATGCACCTCGACGTCTGCAGGCATTTCTTCGACAAGGAGTTCGTCAAGAGGTACATAGACATCCTCGCGATGCATAAGATTAACGTGTTTCACTGGCACCTCGTCGACGACCAGGGGTGGCGCATAGAGATAAAGAAATACCCGAAACTTACGGAGATTGGAGCATGGCGCGTCGACCGCGAAGACAAACAGTGGGATTCGAGGGAACCGCAGAAACCAGGAGAGAAGGCGACCTACGGAGGATTCTACACCCAGGATGAGATCAGGGAGGTGGTTGCATATGCTGCTGAACACTTCATAACGGTGGTGCCGGAGATAGAGATGCCGGCCCATGTCGGATCAGCCATGGCTGCCTACCCTCAATACTCATGCACGGGAGGTCCCTTCACCGTCCCTCCCGGAGGAGTATGGCCCATTACAGACATATACTGCGCGGGCAAGGATGAAACATTCACTTTCCTTGAGGATGTGCTGACCGAAGTGATGGATCTGTTCCCCTCTGAATATATCCATATCGGAGGCGACGAAGCTGATAAAACGGAGTGGAAGCGCTGCCCCGACTGCCAGGCGAGGATCCGTAAGGAAGGACTGAAGGATGAACATGAACTCCAGAGCTATTTCATTAAACGAATCGAACAGTTCCTGACTTCAAAAGGCCGCAGGCTGATAGGCTGGGATGAAATACTCCAGGGCGGGATGCCGCCCGAAGCCACCGTGATGTCATGGCAGGGCTTCGAAGGAGGATTAGCAGCGGCACGGTCAGGACACAAGGCGGTGATGGCCCCGGCGTCACATTGCTATCTAAGTGTTTACCAGGGAGATCCGGCAACAGAGCCGGAGTCTTTCCGCGGACGTTTGACACTGAAAAAAGTCTATTCATTTGAACCGGTGCCGGCCGGACTTACACCGGAGGAAAGCAGGATGATCATAGGTGCCCAGGGCTGCCTATGGACTGAGTATATCACTGACGGCAAAACAGCAGAATACATGATTCTGCCAAGGCTGTCAGCACTTTCAGAAGTTGTATGGTCGCCTGCATCCGGCCGTAACTGGGAGGATTTCAACAACCGCCTCCCGAAGATGATGGAGAGGTTTGAAGCCGCAGGCATCAACTACTCACGCGGCTCATACAGTGTCGATATGTCAGCATCATTTGACGAAGCATCCGGAAGCATCATCCTGGAGATGACATCCGAACAGCCATCTCCCGAGATCAGGTATACAACCGACGGCTCGGAACCTGACGCTGCTTCTTCAGAATATACAGAACCATTGATAATGAAGGAATCAGCCACTGTCAAAGCGGCCATTTTCGAGGATGGAAAAATGACAGGCGAAGTCAGCCGGAAGAAAATCAGCATCAATAAGGCGACAGGGATGAAGGTAAAGTACAATATCCCATTCTCTGATAATTACAAAGGCCAGGGTGACAACACCCTGGTGAACGGCATAAATGGCAGTGGCGACTTCCATGACGGTCACTGGCAGGGGTTCGAGGGAACGGACATGGATATTGTAATTGACCTGGGTAAAGAGACATCTGTGTCAGGTGTTACATCGACATACATGGCAGCCACCGGAAGCTGGATATTTCTTCCGCGGAGCGTGGAATACTCTTATTCCGGCGACGGTGTCACCTTCCTCCTGCTGGGCGGATTGAACACTGAGACCGACCCGGCAGACCAGGGGAACAGGATTGAAACATATTTTTCTTCCTTCCCGGCCGTGAAGGCGAGGTTTGTGAAGGTTACAGCCCGTGGCCAGATCACCTGCCCACCGTGGCACGCGGGAGCCGGCAGCAAGGCATGGCTGTTCTGCGATGAGATAATTGTAGAATAGGGCTGGTTACGGGGTGAATTATTTAATCTTTGAATTCCCCGAACAGTTTCGAACCGTTGTACAGTTTGACGACAACACCGTACAGCAGGGCGGTCCAGAATGAGAATAGTGCGTAAACAAGCGCCGGTTTCACCATTTCGTTGCTCTGAATGAGCGTACCCCCGACCAGGAGTGCCAGCGTGGTGTTCTGCAGCGCCACCTCAACACCTATCGTCCAGGATGTTCTGAGCCCGGTCTTCCCGAACAGACCCATGACCATCCCCGCAACGAATCCTCCAAGGTTTATAATAACAGCATACGGCATTATACTCCACAGATCGGCCCTGGTGATCCCGGAGCCACCGCTTGATTCATCGGCAAAGGCAATGATGCCGTACACCCCGGCAAACAGCACAATCATCACTGACCTTACAGGCCTCTGAATTTTATTTGCAATTTTTTCACGGAAGTATCTCAGAACTACTCCGGTAATTGCCGGAAGCAGAGTGATGAAGAAGATCTGCAGGAATGAAGGTATAAGCGGAAGCTCAAAAGGGGAGTGTCTTCCCATGAAGACAGTAAGCGCCAGGTTGACAATCAGGGGTATCGTAGCCAGGGTGAGCAGGCTGTTGACGGCAATGAGCGATACGGAAAGGGCAACATTGCCCCTGAACAACACTGTAACAAATCCCGATGTGGTACCTCCCGGGCAGGCAGCCAGAATTATGAAGCCCGTCTTCACTGCGGGAGGAAGGTCGGTAAAGCCTACTACAAGGAAAGCAGTCAGGGGCAAAATGATCATCTGCGAGACCAGTCCCAGCACCAGAGCCCTGGGAGATCTGTAAATCTGCCGCAGATCGTCAAAATTGATCGACAGCCCCACCCCGAACATGATGGTGGCCAGTACGGCACTGACAAGAAAGTCGATATAGGTCAGGTTCATCCATGTAAAGAAAACGGATTTTGAACACAATGACAATAAAATATCCGCCAGGCCTCTGAATATCGTTAACAAATGAGAAGTCCTGACTGGAATATTTACTAATTTGGTATGCTGAAAGGAAGTTCAGTGTAAAAAGTCAGTATGTATCTTTATTCTCACGTCTGGAAGTCATTCATCCGCAATGAGCGTTGGCGGAGAAACCTCATTACGAAAATTCTCTATGTATTCATGGGATTTTATTTCGTTGTCCTGTTCCTGACACTGGGATTGAATATCAGTTCATCCCTTGCCGGGGAGGGTAGTGCGGAAGCAGGTAAGTTTCATGAGTGGATAGTATGGTATCTTCTGGCGGACTATTTTTTAAGATGCGTTATCCAACCGGTTCCTTCTCTGGATGTTGTGCCATACCTGAGATTCAGGATCAGGAGAAGGAAGCTGGCCGGTAATGTAATTGTCAGGACTCTGTTTAATCTCTTTAATCTCCTCCCGTTATTCCTGATACTGCCTTTTGTTTTTAAAGTGTCAGGCCCCTTTCAGGGAACTCAGGCATCCATGCTCTTTCTCGGCGGGTGCATACTGCTTATAATAATGAACAACATGCTGGCTCTGGTAACCGGCATACTGACAAGGATAAATCCGCTTAACTGGTTTATCCCCATTGGAATTGCAGCGGCATTTTTCCTCTCTGACAGGATGGCCGTTCCGGTCGGTGAAATGTCCCGCTCACTCGGCCTTGCACTGACGGCAGGCAATCCGTTTGCATTTCTTGTTCCCGTTGGCCTTATCACCTTATCGGTCTTCGCTATCAACAGGTTATTGCATCATTATCTGCGTGTTGACCGCGGATCATCAGGACCCTCATACAGGACAC
The DNA here is from genome assembly GCA_964635655.1 of uncultured Rikenella sp. Classification (GTDB taxonomy): domain Bacteria; phylum Bacteroidota; class Bacteroidia; order Bacteroidales; family VadinHA17; genus SR-FBR-E99. Next base: position 32,913 of record CAZWOC010000002.1, read on the forward strand.
ATCGGAATTTATTCTCCGGACGTTTTTCACGTTTTGGCAATATCGGCAGATACATGTCGCTCGAATGGGCGATGATTGTCCGGAACAGACGCCCGAGGAATACAATTTTGTTTGTTCTGTTCTTCATTATCTACGCTGTCATGTTCTTTCTTTTTTACGATGAGCAGGGAAGATTCATTAATATGTTGTTTACCACGATGTTTCTGGGGATTGGAGCAATGTCATACGGGCAGTTGCTGTTCAGCTGGGAGAGCACGTACTTTGACGGTGTACTTGCAAGGAAAAACGATTTCCTGAATTATGTAAGGGCGAAATACTACCTGCAGGTAACCCTGATTCTTGCCACTTATATTCCGACCGCTGTTCTTGCTGCAATATCAGGAAAAACAAGCGTCCTGCTCGTGACTGCAATCATGCTTTTTCTCCTTGGTCCCAACAGTCTCCTCACAATGTTGCTGGCCACACTGAACGATGGAAGGGTAGACCTGGATGCCGGTACATTCATGAACTACCAGGGTATTAAGGGAAGCCAGTTCATAATGACATTCCTTTTTGTGATAATACCCATTGCAATCTACGAGCTGACAGCCCGGGTTGCCGGCGAAACCGGAGGAATAATAGTTTTATCTGCCCTGGGGATACTGTTCGTGTTCTTTAACAACTGGTGGCTGAAAAATATCGTAGTTGCCACCTTCATGAAACGCAAGTACAAGACTATGGAAGGATTCAGAAAACTTTCAGCCTAACACCTAAGAATATGATCAAGGTAACCAACCTGGTTAAAAGCTACAAACACAAAACCGTCCTCAACATCAGTGAGCTCACCATAAATGACGGAGAAATATTCGGACTGGTTGGCAATAACGGCGCAGGGAAGACCACGCTCTTGCGGCTGATGCTCGACCTGATCAGTGCAGACAAAGGCAGCGTGACTTCAGATACTAATCTTGTTGCAGTTTCTGAAAAGTGGAAGGATTATACAGCCTCTTATCTCGACGAATCATTCCTGATAAATTATCTGACTCCCGAAGAGTTTTTCGGCTTCATTGCGGAAGAATACAGGCTGTCACCGGAGCAGACCAACAGCAGGCTTGCAGGTTTCAGCGAATTTTTCAACGGTGAGGTACTTGGGCAGAAGAAGAAATTCATCAGGGACTTCTCAAGGGGAAACCGCCAGAAGATCGGAATTGCATCAGCCCTGCTCACGGAGCCAAGGGTGCTGATCCTTGATGAACCGTTCAACGGACTCGATCCCTCGTCTCAGATAGTGCTGAAGCGAATCCTGTCAGACTGCAACAGGGACAAAGGGACTCTGATTGTAATCTCAAGCCATGATCTGATGCATATAACCGAGGTTTGCACACGGATAGCCATCATCGAGAAGGGCATCATCATCCGTGACATTCAGAACAACGGAAGCGCCATGACTGAGCTGGACAGCTATTTCTCAGTCAGGCAGTAGGCCGGTCGGCAGTCAGCAGTTCCAGTCGGCAGTTGGCAGTTCCAGCCGGCAGTCGGCAGTCGGCAGAGATTATTCGCAAATCGCAATTCCTCAGACCTTCAGACCCTCAGACTCTCAGACTCTCAGACTTTCAGACTTTCAGACTCTCAGACTCTCAGACTTTCAGACTTTCAGACCCCCGCAGGGTCCGCAACCAGCCCCATGAATACTATTGTGCCGGTGGTTGTCTCCCGGATGAAATACAGGAACGGCCTGTTAATGTCTATCACCTCCGGTTCCGGAGGCAGTGAGGTGCGGGTAAATCCTATAACTGTGGCTGCAGCAGCTTCAGTACCCTCCTCCTTGTTCTCTATGAATGTCTGGTGAAGCACGAACGAGATGAATATTTCCTCGTCGCTTATCCGGCTGAAGTCAGCAATGCCGGGAGCAAACGCAGGGCCCATTCCCAGGCTTATAAGGTCATCATTCAGCTTCCGCTTGTATTCGTATTTGAATTTCGGCATGTAGAGTTCAACCTCCGTCGGGCCGTATGACAGGCTTTCCATCCACTCTCCCCACTTCCCGGCGTCAAGCCCGGTGACAAGTTCCTCAGGGGCTATCCCCTCATCAGGAAGGGCCACCACCATCGAGTAGTTACCCTGACCGTACGGCAATTCCACAAGAGTCACCTTATCATGCCTGGCCATCGCAAATTTCTGTTTCTGAAACATCGACGGCACATTCACCGGATTGCCCGGTGTAACAAAAAACGGACGCTCAGCAGTATTCTTGCTGTCAAACTCGTGCTTCCACTTCCCGTTGAAGTAAACCGCATTGACAAGCAGCATTACCAGGTCGCGGTCAAGCGACGAAAGCATATTCTGAATCCTGTCGTGAGTCTTCTCTTCGATCCAGCCGTTGATTAAATCCACCGAGTGCGGATCGGTCACGTCGAAATTCCTGGCTTCAGCCAGGTACCACTCCTTCAGGGCATCAATGAATTCCTTCTTCACCCGGAAATTATTTTCTGCCCACACCGAATTGGCAATCTCCAGCACCACCCTTTCATCCACCGGGACCATCTCTGTGACAAGCCGGCGGTAGGTGTCATTGATCTCCTCAATGGTCTGTCCGTCATAGCGGAGGGCAGACCTGACAGCATCGAATGTTTCACCGGAGGCACCGTTGAGGGTCATCGAAAGTGCACTGGTGACGCTGAAAGGAGAGATCATGATGTTGGTACCTGTTGCCTCTCCGGCAACCACCGGTTTGAACAGGTCGAAGGCGAACCTGTTTGCCGAGGCCACCACCTCCTTCTGTTTCAGCGTCAGATCTATCTCCACGGGGTCTGCCGGAAGCTCTTTCCCCGGTTGTTTATCACATGATGTCATTTGGCCCGTCGTGCCTGCAACCACTACAATTGCCAGGCTTAAGAGTGTATTTTTCATTATTTTCCTGGTTAAGATACAACATTTATGTACAAATATAGTACCGTTTGCAGACAGGAGATTACAGCGCTCTGTATTAAAGGTTCAGAATTCCCTGCAGTAAACCGGAACTGATACATCAGGTGAATTCACATAATTTTTGATAAGTTAGCGTCTGCTTTGAACCAACCTTGCTTTGGAAACTGAAATACTAAAGATAGCACGCAGAATACAGGCAATAGCCCAGGCCGGACTGCATTATGCTGAAAATGATTTTGACAGGGAACGATATGCGGAACTCCGGAGTCTGAGCGTTGACCTTGCAGCTCGGATTTCCGATACAGACCCGGTAAAAATATCCGGCCTCTTTACCGCAGAAACCGGATTCCAGACCCCGAAGGTAGACGTCCGGGCCGTCGTCCTTAAAGACAGAAAGGTCCTTATGACCAGGGAAAGAGCCGATTCAAGGTTCTCACTTCCCGGAGGATTCGCTGATATTAATTATTCTCCCGGAGAGGTGGCTGTGAAAGAGGTCCGGGAAGAAACAGGTCTCAATGTTGTTACAAACCGGCTGCTTGCAGTTGTCGATACCGACAGGCATAACTTCCCCCCTCTGGAATACCATTATTATAAGATAGTAATCCTCTGTGACCTCACCGGAGGAGAACTGTGTGACAGTACCGAGACAACCGATGCCGGTTTCTTCGATTTTGACAACCTTCCGGAACTCTCAGAGAAACGTAACACAAAAGAGTTCCTCACCCTTATCAGAAGGCAGATTGAAAGCAATTCTGCCTGGTTTGACTGATTGTCAGACTACACGCCGGCATAAGTCCCGGTATGATATTTACAACATTTAAGTGAAAAAAACAGCACAGATCTTTTCTGTGTTATTTAAATCACATTACTTTGTCCTACCATATTAATAGGATTAATAGTTTAAATAGGATTATGAGATGAAAACGAAGCGATTATTAAACATCATTCCAATTATCTTGCTCCTTGCTGCGTCTACTGCCGGTTCAGCACAGAGCCCGGCTCTCCTCCGGAAAGAAAGCCAGATAAAAATCTCGGGAACCTCCAACCTCCATGACTGGTATGAGGTCGCAAACAATTTCAGCATCGATATTGCCCTTTCTGCTGATGAGTCAGTCACTCCGGTGATCGACAGGGTTTTGCTCACCTGCCTGGCTGCCTCCATAACAAGTGATAATTCAATAATGACAAATAAAACCCATGAGGCCCTCAGGGTTGAAAAACATCCGGAAATCACATTTGAATCAGCAAAAGAATCTTCACTGATTGTCCGTAACGGAGAGTTTTCATCAACAATAACAGGTGAACTTACAATCAACGGAGTCAGCAAACAGGTTGCTGTTCCGGTGCAGGGTTCCCTTGCCGGGACCAGGCTTATTGTAAAGGGAAGCAAAACAATAAAGATGAGTGATTTCCAGGTAAAGGCCCCCGTAGCCTTAATGGGGACCCTTAAAACCGGCGACGACGTAACCGTCTCATTTGATCTGAAGTTCGAGGTTCCTTCAAACAGCGTAATCATTACAGCACTTAACAAATAATCAAAACTGATATGAAAAGGGTTTTACTTATCTCGATTTTTGGCACAATACTGTCGCTGTCAGCACTGGCACAGTTTGAAGAAACCAAGTTAAAGGGGGAAGACTTTGAAAAGCTGAAAGTCCGGCTCGGTGCAGATTTTGCGATGCAATACCAGGTATTGAACCATCATGCTGACACCACACTGATACCTCTGGGGACAGGGTTCAACCTGCCGACAGCTAATATGATTATTGAATCTGTGCTTGCACCCGGCATCAAGGTTAATCTTACAACCTATCTCTCCTCACGTCACCACAACGAATCATGGGTCAAGGGAGGTTATCTTATTATTGACGAACTCCCTTTTCTAAAGTCAGAAAGCGCTGACCGGATCATGGACTACATGACACTCAGGGTCGGGGATATGGATATCAATTTCGGTGATGCCCATTTCAGACGTTCTGATAACGGGCATGTAGTCTCAAATCCTTTTGTAGGTAACTATATAGTTGATGCCTTCAGTACCCAGATAGCTGCCGAGCTCTTGTTCAGGTCAAACGGACTGCTCCTAATGGGAGCACTTTCAACCGGGTCACTGAAACCTGAACTGGCAGGGTACAACGCGTCGAGGGGTTACACATCATATGATACCCATAAGGAGCTTGCCTTCTACTGGAAGGGCGGTTATGACAGGCAGATCACAGATGATTTTCGCCTGCGGCTCACCCTTTCGGGATACCACTCACCCAATCACCACTTCGGTTCATTATATAACGGTGACAGAGCAGGTTCACGCTATTACCTAGTAATGAACAGGGCTACGAACAACGCAGCTGATGTCGACATTACAAAGAATCATACATCCGGATCATGGAGCCCCGGTTTTACCTCAGAAGCTAATGCCTACATGCTGAACCTGTTTTCAGGATACAAAGGCTTTGAATTCTTCGGGACATATGAAACAATGAGCGGCACATCCCTTGCCGGCACTCCGGTCGCTCTTTCACAGTGGGCTGCTGAAGGCATTTACCGGTTTGGAAATGACAGCCAGTTTTACGGAGGGCTGAGATACAACAGGGCATGGAATAAGAATGACCAGTCCATTACACGGTTCCAGGCAGCTGCCGGATGGCAGATGATTGACAATATTCTTCTCAAACTTGAATACGTCAAACAGGATTATAACGATTTTATAACACTCTACGGAGCTGATGCAGGCTTCAACGGAGTAATGGTGGAAGCAGCTATTTCTTTCTGAAATGAAGCGGGGAGACAGGATATTTATGCTGGTGATATTGCTCCTCCTCTCAGGCGGGGCAATGTCACCTCTTTATCCTGAAGGAAGAGAGAAGGAAGGCTCGTCAGGTTGTATCAGCTACCTTGTAATTAAGGGCGAATCAAATGTCAACCGTTTCAGCTTCACCTTCAGGAATCCCACCCCGGATGAAGTTACGGGCCGGGGATACCGGACTCCGGAAAAGGTTACCGAAATGCTCATCCCGGTAAGGGAATTTGAGGCAAGCAATCCACACATGTACAATGACTTCCTGCTGCAGATGCAGGAAAGCAAATATCCATACATCTCGATCAGGTTCACTCCAACCGGCCCGGAAAAGCAAAGTGATTTAATAAAGTATTCGAAACGCAATGTGCTGATAACACTGGCCGGAGTAACGAGGGAATATGCAATAGACTGCGAGCTTGTCAGCTGCGGTAACAGTTATACGATCAGGGGATCCGAAACTCTCAGGCTTACTGATTTTCACATCCCTCCGCCGGAAAAACTCCGCGGGCTCATCAAAGTCAGAGATGAGATCACTGTTAGTTTCAGCATTATGTTTAATTTTACTCCAGAGAATTCTTTAGCAGTCTCCCAATGAAAATAAGTACCCGAACAAGATACGGCGTAAGGACAATGGTCGAAATTGCCAGTGGCCTGCCTGACCGGGGAGTATTTCAAAAGGAAATTGCTGCTAACCAGGCTCTTTCTTTAAAATATCTTGACCACATAATCCATGCCCTCAAGACTGCAAGGTTGATAAGCAATGCAAAGGGCAAGAAAAGCGGGTATGTGCTTACCCGAAAGCCTTCAGAAATAACGGTTTTTGACATTCACCGGGCATTTGAACCCGGAATATGCCTCGTTGAATGCCTTTCAGGAACCTATCACTGCGACCTGAGCGACGGTTGTAAGGCCCGTGGCTTCTGGGGGCAGCTTAACCACCTGATCTTTACCTACTTCAATTCCGTCACACTTGATGACCTGATCAGCGGCAAGGTGGGTCTTGAAGATATATCATTCATTGAGGAACCAGGCAAACAGAACACCCGGGGATCAACGCCTTCAGAACACAGCCGTGAATATGCTGACAAATGAAGAGGAAATCCGGTACCAGCGGCAGCTGATTATTCCGGGTATTGGTGTTGACGGGCAATTAAAGCTCAGAAAGGCAGGTATAATAGTTATCGGTGCCGGAGGCCTCGGGTCACCGGTGCTTATGTATCTTGCTGCTGCAGGCGTCGGAAGAATCGGGATAGTCGACTCTGACGAGGTCAGCACAAGTAATCTTCAGCGACAGATACTCTATACATCCGATGATGTGACAAAGCCAAAGGCAGAGACAGCCGCATGCAGGCTCAGGTTAATGAATCCGCATATTGAAGTCACTGCATTTCCACAGCGCCTTACAACCGGGAACGCCTCCACACTACTGGCGGGATACGATGTGGCTGTCGATTGCAGCGACAACTATCCGACACGGTATATTTTAAGCGATGCCACCCTCCGGGCTGGAATACCAATGGTCTACGGAGCGGTGAGGGAGTTCATGGGACAGGCATCTGTCTTTAACTTTAAGGGTGGCCCCTCCTATCGCGACCTCTATCCGGAAGAGATGCATCTCGGCTCAGGTGAAAAACAGGGCCCTCCCGGTGTGACAGGCCCGTTGCCGGGAATCATAGGCGCCGTGGAAGCCGCCGAAGTGATTAAAATAATCATCGGATCAGGCGATGTACTGTCAGGCCGCCTTCTCCAGGCTGACATGCTTAACCTGAGAATCGAAATTATTTCTCTCTGAAGCAGTTGCCATGTAACCCTTTTTTCCGAAATTAGTTCTCGCGAGCTAACTTTTGAAACCCGATGAACAGGGAATTCAAGCGTATTATTGCGGTCCTGTTCCTGCTTCTGCTGACAGTGACTTCAGAACCCCTCCTTTCCCAGGTGCACAATGATACTGCAGCTATAGCAAAAAGCACCTCGGAAGCTTACACAATTGCCCGCAGAAATCCAGACATTGCAATACTGATGTCACACCAGGCGATGACGGCCTCCCGGAATCTGAATTACACTAAAGGGGTAGCTGATGCCTCACTGGCCCTGGGCATGGCTTTCCTGGCAAAATACAACCCCGGAGACAGCGCCAGGTATTATAATTCAATGGCACTCGGCCTCTATGATACAATCGGTGATATCGCCGGAAAGGCGAGAGCATGCTACGGCCTGTCATATGTCTGCAGCTTCAGCGGAGACCTTGAGTCATCAGAAAAATACAGCCACCTTGCACTGGGCTTTTTCGAAAAAGCAGGCGACCATCGCGGCATAATCAACAGCCTCAATTCCCTGTCTTATCTTGCAAGGCAGAGGCAGGACCTGGAGGCAGCAAAGAGTTTTCTTGAAAAAGCCATAGCCATAGCAGGTGAAATCAAGGATACGCTGCCCCTGGCCGATGCCACAAACAGCCTGGGTAACATATACAAGGAGATGGCACTCTTCAGCCAGGCTGCAGTCGCTTATTTTGAGGCGCTTAAACTATGGGAGACAAAGGGAGACAGTGCCGGAATGTCTGTCGCTTACGGAAGCATAGGGCTGGCTTATTACTATCAGAAGAACTACGATAAAGCACTTGAATTCAGCAGGAAGCACCTTGCCCTTTCAGAAAAAAGAAAAGATCTCTGGGAGGTGGGCAAGATATGCAATACAATCGCACAGATTTATGGCTCGCAGGGTATATTCGACAGCGCCCTCGTATATCAGCGCAAAAGCCTGAACCTGTACAGGCTGATGAACTTCCCGTCAGGCGAAGCGGGCATCTGCCAGAATATTGCATCCACCCAGCTAAATCATTCAAGGCCTGATTCAGCGCTCTGGTACATGAACAGGGCATTGGCAATTTCAAATGATTCCGGCTTACCGATCCCCCCTGAGTATTATATTACTCTCGGCAATATCTGGCAAACACTTGGCAACTACGATCAGGCATTCTCGAACAGTCTGACGGCTTACAAACTGGGGAAGGAGAAGAAGATGCCCCTGGTTGTTTCCGCTGCGTCTTTGCTTCTGAGCGATATCTGCAGCAAAAGAGGCAGGGAAGACCTTGCATACAGGTACCTTAAGGAGCACATGCAGCTAAGCGATTCTATCAGCAATGACGAATTCCTTAAACAGGTCACCCGTATGGAAATCCAGTACGGCTTTGACAAACAACAGAAGGAAGCAGAATACGAAAGACAGCAGGAACGGCTCATTACTGACAACAAAATCAGGCATCAGCGGACAATACTCTCAGGACTTGCCGTGCTTCTTGTCATAGTTGCACTCCTTTCATTTGTATATGTGCGGCATGCCCGCCTCAGGGCAAGATATGCCCGCATTGACCTGGAACAGAGACTGCTGAGAGCACAGATGAATCCTCACTTCATCTTCAATTCACTCTGCGCAATACAGGATCTGATAATGGCAGGGACTCCGCATAAAGCGAACACCTTTCTTACGAAGATAGCAAGGCTTATGAGGAATATCCTCGAGAACTCCCGGGAAGAATATATTGCCCTCGATAAGGAGATCGAAACACTTAAGCTATATATGGATGTCCAGCAACTCAGATTTGAAAACGGCTTTAGCTATGACATAGCAGTGGATCAATCGATTAACCCGGAGAATATCTCGGTTCCTCCCATGTTGGCTCAGCCCAGTGTGGAGAATTCAATTGAGCACGGCCTGCTGCCCCGGAAGGAAAATGGACATATTACAGTCAGTTACACCCTCAGAGAGGAACTTATAATGCTTGCAGTGACAGACAATGGCATCGGCAGAGGAAAGGCTGCGGAAATACAACCCGGTATAACGAAACAATCGATCTCCACAAAACTGACGGAAAAGCGGTTGCAGCACTTCAGGCAGATACTTAAAGAGAAAAGGATCACTTATGAGATCTTTGACCTTTATGAAGAGGGAACCGCCTCCGGTACAAAGGTGGTGATGATGCTGCCATACAGGACGGTTTATGCATAATAAAATCAGAATGAAAGCAGTGATTGTTGATGATGAACCAGCTGTGGGAAAAACAATTGTTTCCCTTCTTGGTGAGAGTTTTCCGGAAATAAAGGTCTGTGCCACGGCCGGATCAGTCAGTGAAGGATATGCTGCAATCATTGAGTTTCAGCCTGACATCCTCTTTCTCGATGTTGAGCTGACTGACGGGCTGGGATTTGACCTTTTGAAAAAGCTGAGCCCTGTCCGTTTCCGGACGATATTCATCACCGGGCACCAGGAGTATGCTCTGGATGCAATCAAGGTCAGCGCCTTTGACTATATCCTGAAACCGGTCGATAAGGATGAACTTAAAGATGCAATTACAAGGGCCAGCGATATGATCAGCCATGAGGAGGAACAACTCAAGATACTTGCCCTCGGCGAAAACCTGCAGGGGAAAAAAGCCCTGAAACGGATAATCCTCAGGACAGCTGAAGCCCTGCAACTGGTTGCAATTAATGATATAATAAGGGCTGAGGCCGAAAGCAATTATACCCACTTTTACATTACAGGCGGAAAACATATAATGGTATCAAGAACCATAAAGGAATACGAGGCATTGCTCATCGGAACCGGTCTTGTCCGTGTCCACCAGTCACACATTGTGAATCTGAATTACATCGACAAGTTTTACAAACATGACGGAGGTTATCTTCAGCTTAAAGACGGCACAACCATCCCCGTCTCCCCGGTTCTTAAGCAAAAGGTGCTGCAGGCCCTGAACGAGCATTTATACGATTAATCCAGACCCTCAGACCCTCAGACTCTCAGACCCTCAGACCCTCAGACCCTCAGACCTTCAGACCTTCAGACCTTACTCAAATACCCGCGATACTCATCCATCCGACCCCTTTACTCATTCGCTGTTGACCCGGCCAGGCCGCTTGCCTAACTTTCCCTAAAAACAAGAAGGCCATGAAACACTCATTGTTATTTTCCCTTGTGGCTGCGTTGCTGTTTCTGCTGCCGCAGGAAGCCAGCCCGCAGAAGGTCAAGGTCAATGTCAAGGAGAAGGTTGTTGAGGAGACCGACAACCGCGCAAACCAAAAGACCGATGAGGTAATTGATGCCGGATTTGACAAGATAGAGGAGGGTATCGGCAACATCTTCAAAAAGAAGGAGAAGAAAACAAGAGATGACTCCACTGAACGGGAAGAAGGAAGAGAAGAGCCCGGAAATGCCGGGAATGATTCCGGGAAAAACCGTACTGGAGCTAATGAATCCGGTCAGCCGCAGCTCACTCTCAAATGGAACAGGTATGATTTTATCCCCGGTGAGAAGATCATTTTTGAAGATAACCAGGAAGGAGAGGAAAACGGTGAATTCCCTTCCAGGTGGGATCTTGCAGGAGGAGGCAATGTTGAAAACGCATCCTACGGTGATCAGAATGTAATCCATTTCAGGGAAGCCGGTTCATGCATCATTCCTTTTTTCAGGGAACCTGCCAAGGATAACCTGCCTGATCTCTTCACGGTTGAGTTCGACTGCTGGTTTGAACCCGATGAATACTGCCAGTATTATGTCGACTTCTGGGACCATAAGAACCAGAGTGAAAGCACGATATCTATTGATCCGCTGATTATAAACGCAAATCATGCCGGGATCAATGATGTGGGTGAAGGTTATTATCCCGGGTATGAGGAAAAAGGTGAGATCACCAGTGGTTTCTGGCGCCATGTTGCAATCAGCTTCAATACAAGGGCACTGAAGGTGTACCTTGATGATGCGAGAGTTGTCAATATTCCCAACCTGGGCATCAACCCCGAGGGACTCACAATATGCTGTGACCCGATGAACACCGTGGGATCACAGGGTAATAACCGGTTCATCAAAAACACCAGGATAGCCGAAGGAGCGGTCAGGCTTTATGACAAGCTGATGCAGGACGGCAGGATAATAGCAACCGGCATCCGCTTCGATGTCAACAAGGCTACAATAAAGCCTGAGTCAATGGGTGTTATCAATGAGATTGCAAAACTGATGAAAGATCATCCGGAAATCAGTTTTTCAGTCGAGGGGCACACTGACAGTGATGGTGACGAGCTTCTCAACCAGGATCTTTCCGAGCGCAGGGCCAGCGCCGTGGCTGACCAGCTTGCAAAAATGGGCATCGATCCCTCGCGCCTCACGAGCAAAGGCTGGGGTGAAAGCAAGCCCGCCGGACCCAACAACACATCCGAAGGGAAAGCAGCTAACCGCAGAGTTGAATTCGTAAAGATCTGACAGATGCATATTGACCGCAGGCATATTGTGGCATTGCTGCTGGTCCTGGCAATCTGTGCGCCATCTGAATCCCTTGCCGTTGACTCCGGCGGGACTACTGTCAGGGGAAAGAATGAATGGCGGCAGTATGATATAAACCAGGACGGGCAGTTCGACGCGGCTGATATAAGTGAGTTTATCGGGAACGGAGGCGTTGGCTTCATTAATGACCTGAACCTGGATGGGAACAAAGACCTGACAGACGCATTTGCGCTTTACGTCAGACTGTCTGTGCTCGACCGCAACTGTGATGAGGCTGTTGACGATGATGACTTCACTCCGGTTGAACCGGTGACTATGCCCGAACCAGATGCAGCTGCCGTCTGGCCGCTCGTCAGCCGGATAGTGTCGGAAGCCCTGAAGAAGTTGCCGCCTGATATTGAGGATCAGGTTTTCAGGTCGTTGCCTGAATCAGGGTCAATGACCTTCATTGAAAAGTCAGCCGTGTACCAGGAGACAGGTATGTCTGCCCTTCTCCAGCTTAATCTCGAAGGCGCTCAGTGGGCTTTCGGAAGGGCCTTTCAGACAGACAACCGGTCTGCAGCCGCCCTCGGGAGCCTTGCATTTACAATCGCTGTCGATAAAAGGCACGAAGAAGCATTGACCCTTCTTGCCCGGGCGAGGGAACTCTTTTATGAATCAGGGGCTACCTCCACTACGATAGGATGGATATTTGCCCGCCATGGCCAGAACAGCGAAGCACTTCATTATTACCAGGAAGCTGTGGAGTTTGCTCCAAAGATCGCACGGTACCATATGAACCTGGGCATAGCTTATATGAGGGTGGGAAGCACTGAAAAAGCCTGTGATGAATTTAAAATTGCATCAGAACTGGATCCCGGTGATTTTCACGCGACTTTGTTCGGATACGTTATTCCCGGCAAAACGCCTCCTCAGATAACACCGATTGACCTGCAGAAGCTTAAAGATGAGGACAGAATGCAGATACAATATCTCAGGGATCTGGGCTCTGCAGAAGATGAATTACCGACACCATGGGATCAATGCACCCCTTGCGAAAAAGCCAGGAAAATCCCCGAGCTGCTGGCGGAACGCGATGGCAGGATATTTAGCCGGATAGCCCAGTCTTATGCTGATGAACTGGGTGCCCTGGCAAAATCCGTTGTTGAGGGACATACTCCCAAACTGAAAAGCGCTGCCGAAGACCTGAATAACTGGTGGGCGACTGTAAAGTGGTTTCAGGTTACCTATGCACCCCTGGTGCATAATGCTGAAATCGCCCTGGGCGACAGACTGTCTTCAATGACAAGGCAACGGGGACGCGAGATAATGAGCTACAGCAGCTTCTTCAGGGAATCTGCTCTCGAACAGGCAAAACTTAATGGTCAGACACTCTCAGATATTGAGGAGGAAAAATTAAAAGACATTCCCAGAACGGCAGGAAACATTTTGCAGGAAAGAGCAGAGAACTACCAGATTGCCCTGGAAGAAGCCCTCAGTGAATGCTATAAGGACCCGATGCTGACAGCCGCGGCACTTCTGGGAGAGGTATCCACTCCATATCCTCTGCCCACCCCACGGGTTGAGGAAATTCCCTGGATATACTTTCCTCTCACGATTCCTGGTTTGTGTTTGACAATTGACGGTTATTGTGATGGAGAACCCGATCTGCCGGAGTATAGTGAATCACTGTTTAATAACACCCTCAGCCTGAACCTGTGGATTGTCAGCTTCGAGTATAACTATGATACAGAAGCCTGGGAACTCAGGGTGGCTCCGGGAACGGGGATAATACTCGGAGCCACCTGGAGCCCCGAGTCGGGGTACGGATTCCAGGCAGGTGTAGATCTCGGCCTGGACTTGAGGGTAGCCGGATTTGACCTGCAAGGTTACCTTGAAGTCGACAAAACCGGCTTGCATCTTAAAGGGGAGACCGGCGCATTTGTGAGCCTGGGAATTTTAGAAGGAGGGGTTGAAAGGTCAGTCAGTACAACCCTGATTCCGATCCAGGCTATACCCCAGGAACCAACACCGCAACAAGAAACTGATTAACAAAATCTTGGATTAATAGTAATTCATAAATGGAAACCACGGTTTATTTGAAAAGGCTGCTTGTCTTGTCGTTTCTGCTTCTGCAGGTCGGCAGTCATTTAAGCGCTCAGCGAAGATGTGAGGAATGTGCAAGGCATGGTATGCTTGTCGAATTCCTGAATCCTCATAACCCTGACTACGAACAGAGGCTGAAGGAATGGAATGAATGCATGAGACAGCAGCTGGGCGACAGTGAATTCAAGGAAGAAGATTCGCTAAACCCGGAACTTAATGATGCAATCGAAAAGTGCCAGGCACTTGATCCGCCTGACAAATGGTACTGCTATCCCTCAATGATGTCAGCATACATGGGAGAACGGTTCACCAATCCGTGTTTCCATTTTCTGTCCCCGATTTTTTATGCTCCCGGAACGGATAAGCCCCCTGAGTACATATTCAAGGGCAGCTATGAGGCAAACATTGAAGGGGGAGGGTTAATTGAGTATTCAGACGGCAGCAAAAAACCTGTAACTGCAAAGATGGAGCTTCGCCTTTACTATAATGGCAATTCACCTGAACTGATCCGGGAATGGTCATCTGAGAACTCAAACAATTATCCCCGTGCACTCTTCAACAAGCTTAAGACCCCGAAGTCGCTCAACCCGATCTTCGAGGAATTTGAAAAGAGACCTGTCTCGATTGACGTTAAAGTCCCGACCCAGGAAGAACTATGTGAAAAAGGTACAGGCATAATTGTGCTTTCAGGATTCAAAGATGCGGGGGGCAATGCTTCAAGAGAGTTCAACAGGATTGTTGTCAGCATCTACAGGGGGAAAATTCTCAATGGTGCGGATAGCGATTACGGACCTGATTACAAGGTGTTTAATGTAGGAGAAGGTGAAGTAATGGTTGAATATCAGCCTCCTGAAGACAAGGATGACGGCTATGATTGGCTGAGAGTCTACAATTCATGTGATATTTTGCCAAAGGAAAAACACCAGTTGTCCGCCACGACTCCAGATGAACTTATTGTTGATCAGCATTTCCCGATTGTCTGTGGATTCTACCAGGGAACCATCGTTGTTTCAAAAAAATGGGACTATACAGAAGATTATGGTAAAAGTTCGTTAAGATATGCCGGTTCACAGACGGTGACCTACTCGGGTAGTTTCAGGCCGATCCCGCAGATGAAAGAGATGGAGGGCCAGCCAATAAGAATATTTGGAAAGGGCAATGCCAAAGGAACCTGGCAGCATGAAGAAAGAAAGTACTGCGAAGGCGACTGTAACTGTACCGGCCTTGTCTATGAAGAAACCGGGTCAGGCTCTGTGGACCCGCTAAGTATGGACGGAATTTTAATCACGACAAACGCCTGGCCCACAGACAATAAGGTCGTTGCCGATCAGCTTAGCCAGTTCGGCATGGTCAACTGGTATGATATATTCACACCCTCGGCATCGGGTGCAACCCTGACAAGGCAGAGAAGCAAGAACGCAGACGGCCAATGCGAATGGAGCAACAGGAATACCGGGACCAATCTGACAGAGTCACAGGTCAGATTTAAACTTGAAAACATTGAAAAACTGGCTGGCAGGGAATCATGGAATTCCTCTGACGAAACAACTGCTGTCAGTATAACAAACCTGACTGAGGCTATATATGATCAGAAACCATTCGATCCTGAAAAAGGGGGAAGTGATTTCACCTATACAATCACATGGGATCTGAAACTTTATTGAAAATATCAATTAACTAAATTTCAATGATATGAAAAGTGTTATTCTTTTTACTATCGGCATGGTCTGCATGACAGGAATCACGTGCGGGCAGAACGCGGCAAAGGGACCCTTCAGATTCAAGTCAGGGATTATTGAATACAGGTACTCAGGTGATAAAACCGGGACAGCTGTACATTACATAGAAGACTTTGGCTTGAAAACCGCGGCATATTCAGAAATTACAAGCGACGGAGAGTTAACAAAAGGATGGATAGTCTCATACGGTGAGTACCAGTATATGTGGGATCCGGCCAGGCCTTCACAGGGAATGAAGATGAGGAATCCCCTGATGACCGGGATTCAGCAATCGTCTGCCGAAGAGATTGAAGACCTGAACGTGAAAACCTATGAAAAGATGGGAATGAAGAAAACGGGAACTGAAAAATTCCTGGGCAGAGAGTGTGACCTGCTTCAGGGTACCATGGGCAAGGTTTTGATCTGGAACGGGGTACTGATGCTTATGGACCTGAAAATGGGTGAGTATGTTTCACGCCAGGAGGCGACATCTGTAAAGACAGACATAGTGGTAGACCAGAAATATTTTATCATCCCGAAAAGCATCACCTTTCAGGAGATGGCCGGTTTCTGAACAGAACGGCACGGATTATCATGATACCGTCACCTGGAATCTGAAGGCACTTTGACAAACATAACACATGTGACCAAAACAGATTATCCAATGAAAAAAATAATAGCATCATTTGTTCTGGCTGCACTCTTTTCAGCCATGGCAGGTCAGCAGCCGGAACTGCTGAAGGATATTAATCCCGGGCCGGGCAGTACATCTATAAGCTATATGACGCCCCTGGGAGATAAAGTAATCTTTCAGGCTATAGTTCCCGGAGCCGGCAGCGGGCCATGGGTTACCGACGGAACTGCCGAAGGTACCTTTCTGCTGAAAAATATGACGGGCCAGAGCGGCCCGATGACAGTTTTCAAAGATCACGTCTATTTTAACGGTGACGACGGAGTGCATGGTCAGGAACTGTGGCAAACCGACGGTACTTCTGAAGGGACTGTAATGGTGAAAGATATCTTTCCCGGCAGCTACGGAAGCAAACCCTCAGAATTAACAGTCTTTAATGACGCTCTGTTTTTCAGCGGCAACCACCCGGATTACGGAGAAGAACTTTACGTAATGCATGTGACTGGTAACCAAGCTGTGATTGGAATTTATGATATGACTGAAGGACCTGAATCCACAAAACCCGGGTGGTTGTTTCCGGCATCGGGAAGCCTGTACTTTATCGGTAAGGACAACCGCTATCTGTATTGTCACAACCCCGTATCAGGAATAACCGGACTGTATAACGATGGTGTAAAACCGGGACCTTCGGGTAATCCATATTTTGCTGACTACAATTGTTCTGTTTATTTCCCTGCAATCGAAGCTGATATTTTTGAAGCTGAATTTGGAACACAATTATGGAAAGTGCTCCCTGGCGGTTATGTTAAAAGATTAACTGAGATTTTCAGCAATAACATTGACCTGAATCCTCATCATCTGACAAAAGTAGGGGACAAATTATTCTTCTCCGGGAACATTGATCCTTTCGGCGATGAATTATGTGTCTACACTGGTGAGGTTTTTGCACCCGGTGTGACATATATGGTGAAGAATATCAATCCATCAGGACAAGGAAATATTGGCGGATTCATCACCGCCTTCAAAGACAGACTTATTTTCTCTGCCGGAGATGCTGTCACGGGGGTGGAACTCTGGGTATCTGACGGTACAGAGTCCGGAACAAGGCTTATCAGGGATATTTACCCCGGCCCGGTGTCATCGGGAATAGTAAGTCCCGTTATAATCGGAGATACTCTTTACTTTTCAGCGGACGACGGCACAGGAGGAGAACTCTGGAGACTGATCAGTCCTGACGGTCAGCCCGAAAAATTTACTGACATACCTGATGGGGGAGCATGGGGCCCTGAATTGGTGCGGATTGGAAAAACTTTTATATTCAGTGCAAGCAACACAACTCACGGAACCGAAATCTGGAAAATGAACGTTTCAGGAAGTACTGCAGCAGAGAACCTGAAGTCCGAAACAGATGGCATAAGAATCTATCCAAACCCTGTCACCGACCATTTAAATGTTCACATTACTGAGCAGCTTTCCAGTCAGGCAACAATATCATTCTACAACAATGAGGGTGTTAAGATTATGACAAAAACAATTGGAAATACTCAGACTCCATTCAGTATTCAGAATATTAATTTGACTCCGGGTATTTACTTCCTCAGGATAGAAGATGGTTTGAAAAAGTCGGTTAAAAAGCTCATTATCATAGAATGAGCTTCAGTCTATGCCCTTGAATGTATTTCGTGTCATTCTCATAAGAATCCCATATGGTAAAACAGACTCTACTGCATAAAGCATCTTATAAAACCTTCCGGGAATAATTACCTTCTTCCTGCGGAACATCTGGCTTATAATCTCCCTTGCTGCCTCATCAGCTTCAAGAGATGAGATGATTGCGCCTTTACCATTTGCTGCAATTCTTTCGAGTACTTTGCGATTTGTCTTCACCGGACCTGGCATGGCCACACTCACACTTACACCTGTGCCATGCAACTCCTCTCCAACCGAAATGCTAAAGTGATACAGGTATGCCTTCGAAGCTGCATAGATGCTTTTGTATGGCATAGGTGAGAACCCGCTGAAACTGCCGATGTTCAGGATGTAGGCCCTCCCCCGTCTGCACAGTTCACCCGAGAACGTGTTTGTCATCAGGGTGGTGCACCTCATATTCAGAAAAATACTCTGCTCCACCGCCTCGTCAGTGTACTCCCCGATTGCCCCTCCGTGGCCTATGCCCACATTGTTGACCAGAATATCAACTGTCAGGTTGTTCGTCTTTGCATATTCAAGCAGTTCCCGCGGGGATTCCACCCGCATCAGGTCAGTTTCCAGGAACCTGGCAGAAATCTTATACCTGTCCGCAAGACTGTCAGCCAGCTCCGGCAAACCTGTTCCGGGAAGGGCAGCAAGAAGAAGGTTATGTTTTCGCAGAGCCAGCTGCTCCGCAATTGCCCTGCCCAGTCCCTGACTGGAACCGGTTACAATTGCATAGTATCGGGCCTCACTGTTCATTTCACCTTCCCGGTTTCCTTCAGCCACTTAAGTGTCATCGCGGCTCCCTCCTCAAATGAAACGGGATCATAGCCCAGCTCATCCATAGCCTTACGGCTGCTCAGGCTCCAGTGATTCAGATATTTCTTAACCCAGGGTGCAGTAATCAGCGGAGGGATGCCTGTCAAACCGGCCTGCCACTCCATCAAACCTGCTCCCGCCGTCATCAGGCTGACGGGCAGTCTGACCATCCGCCTCCTCTTTCCGGTCAGTTCTGCCAGCGTCTCAAAAAACCGGTCGAAGGTCAGATTCTCCCCGCCAAGGATATACCTGTGACCTGGCTTACCCTTCCGGGCAGCAAGAATATGTCCTTTTACGACATCATCCACCAGCACATAATTACCTATACATTTGCCATCCCCGGGAATAATGCGCCATCTGCCGGAGGCATACAGCTGTATCATCTTCGTGACAGAGTTGCTTTCATTGACCGGACCTGACCCGTAAACCCTCGGAGGATTTACGATAATGCACTCCATCCCGTCGCGGCTGTGCTGCCTCACCAGCTCCTCCCCCGCAGCCTTGGTCTCCTCATACTCATTAAAGAAGGGTACTGTACGCGTAAAACTCTCATCTATTGGCTCAACACCGGGCGATGGCCCTATAACCGCAGCTGAAGAGGTGAAGACAAAACGTTTAACCCCTGCCCTGCCGGCTGCCTTAAGGAGATTCTCTGTGCCGGTCAGGTTTACCCTGTAGGGCAGACTCTTGTCCTTTGACCACGGCTTGGCAAATGCCGCAAGGTGAAAAACGGTATCACATCCTTTCGATGCTGCCTCAAGAATATGAACTGAGTCAAGATCACCGATAACCGGAGTTACACCGGCAAGCCCTGAAAGATTGCTGAATTTGTCAGGTGACCTGACCAGGCACCTGACTGAATGACCCCCTGATGAGAGCTCTTCAGCCAGCCTGGTGCCAATGAATCCGTTGGAACCTGTCAGAAAACAATTCATCGTTAACCCTCTCCGGTTAACAAATATACTTTAACAAAGCCTGAAACAAAACTCAGGACAACTGTTTTTTAGTAAGATCCTAAAATAAACTTCTAAAGCTTCACTTTTCTTACCGCAGCAGCAGTTATTGATTTATTGCTTTCAGAAACTGCCGTAAGTGTAATTTCCGCCTTTTTGCTGCATCCGGGCAAAGCCCTGACATAAACAGGCACCCTGACATCTCTTCCATCACCGGGAGCAGCTATCTCATTGAAAAGCTTCACTTCCCATCCTTCGCCTTTTATATCAGCCTGCAGCCTGCATATGTCATCACCTGAAACTATAAACTCTGCAATCGCTTCATTACTGATACTCAGAGTAGTTTTCGGAGCAGAGACTGTGGCTGCCTTTCTTACAACATCCGAATCAAGTGACCTGACTCCTACCGTATATGAAAGGATTTCCTGTTCATTCCTGTGTATGTCAACCACATAAAAATGAAGACGGTTCGGGGTGTCAACATATTCGAACTCGCTGCCTGAATTCAGTCCTGCATGAAAGAGTGCATCGTTAAGCTGACGGTAGTCGGCTACAGTCCGCATCACCTTCTTACCGTCAGGTCTGACGTAATCAACCATGTTAATATCTTCCGGGTGCGCATCGATGACCCAATTGAAGCAGTTAAATTCGTTAGGTCCTCCGTTACGTCCCTCTCCGTCGGTGTTAAGAGCCAGCAGAACCCCGTTGTCAGGGCAGAAGGAGTCATATCCTATACGCTGGACCACCTCCATGGAGTAGTAGTTGAACCTTGGTTTGCCCGGAGAGAGCGGGTTTGTTGCAGGATCTGTCACCGGAGTGCGGTCATGTGGTTCAGCACCGTCAAGACGAACCATCATCCCGGCGTATTCACCGGGTAACGGTTCCACGGCCCGTGCAGTTATGCGTGCAACAACCGGCCCAGAGGAGGCCAGCCCCTCCCTGCTTACTGTAACAAGGTCATCTTCAGAAATAAATCCGTTTACAAGCCTGTTGCGGATCATCAGTCCCGCAGGCATGCTTGCCCCTGCAACCGGCGGCACCACCCATCTCATATGTGGACCGCCGGGGCCGTTGAACGAGCCGCGGTCCATCATGTCCCACGTCCCTGACCCTACCCGCCGGTAAGGCTGAATATACGGATTGTTGTTGTTGTCGCCAATACGGAAGGCAAAGTGTCCGAGCTCATGGGTTATTGTTCCTGAATTTTCTCCCTGCCTGATTGAAGAGATTCCCCACATCATCTGCCCGGCCTTCCATGAGGTCCATTCAACATACCTGGTGGGTACCCATCGTGGCATATCAGGATTAGGATTACCCCACTCTGCAGGAATTTCGTCCCTGCTGTTGAACTTCATCTCGCCAAACTCCTGCCATACTCCTGTCTCGTCATATCCGGCATACACTCTCAGGATGGCGTCATAGTTTTTCTTCAGGTCTCCTTCAGCAGCGCGCCAGAGCGAGTCAATATCGCGCTCCATACGGTAACGGGCAATGCTCCCGTCGGGTGTCGATTTGTTCTGACTGTGCTCATTGAGCCCGTATGCCCAGAGCGGTCTCGGCATCCGGTAAGGGCCGAAGGCTTCAAGCCTGGTGATGCCAAACTTTCCCCTCGACTGCTCCATCCAGTAGCCGTTTATTGTCTGACCGTGGTTTACAGCTAAGGGTTTAAGCCAGAAATCAGCATAGAACTGCGGTATCTCCTCACGGCTTACCGGGTCAATCTGCGGATTGCCGAAGAGATCAGATCCCTTTGGCATTGTCATTACGAAGGGCTGGTCGGAGAAGTCGACCGCCACCAGCGCCATTTTGAATTCACGTTCAGGCCTGAGTGCAGGGTCAGCCCAGTTCTTCCCGGGTATGGGCCGGTAGTCATTCCAGGTCATTTCATCCTGATCCTGTACTTTCTGCGGATCAACCGGTTTATATACCGGATCATTTACATTCACTGACTGACCGACTGCTACAATTACCGCAGTCAGTGCAACCATTATCACAAATGCCAGTCCAATTTTTTTCATAGCCGTTGTATTATTCCGTGCTGGTTATTTCTCTTCACTGTAAATACCATCCCTTGAGAGAAGATGGTCAAGATTGGCAAGCCCGTAGACAACTATGGCGGTTACCACCGATGTGTGCTCCTGGTAAAGGGCAATGCTCTTGTCATACGTGTCGCGTTCTGTGTGCCATATCTCGCCGTAATTGAAGTTGTACCCCATGACATCAGGCTCGTCGAAACGAAGTGTGGGTACCCCGTTCATGGCAAAGTAGGCGTGATCAGACCCGCCTGCAGTTACCGGACGCGGGCGCGGCGGAGTGGTGCTCTTCTTAAGTGTGAAGGGTAAGTCGGGATTTATGCTGTTGAGAGGTTTGCATATCTTCTCGAAGTCAGCGTACAGTGCCTCGGGAACGGTGATCCCCATAGCCGGGGTGGGCCCCCCGTCGCGGTTGAAATAGTTGGAGATCTTCGGAAGCTTGTCCATATTGGTCTCCACCCAGTGTTTCGAGCCCAGAAGGCCAAATTCCTCGGCGGCCCAGAGACATGCGATGATTGTACGGTCAGGCTTGCCGCCGGATGCCATTATCAGACGGGCAGCCTCCATGGTGACGCTGAGGCCCGAGCCACAGTCAACACCGCCTGTCGCAACATCGAAGGCATCAAGATGGCCGCCCATCATCACATATTCATCCGGATATTTCTTTCCCCTGATAATGCCTGTCACACTGTAATACTTCACAGGTCCGGGTTTGAAGTGATTCCTTATATCAAACTCAAGAAGGAAGTATTGTCTCTCCCGGGCCATCTCGGCAATTATCTCATACTGATCCTCATCGAGCTTTATGTCACATACAGTCGGGAGGTTGTCAAAGGATAGCCTGTCGATGTTCTTCCTGTCATAGAGAGCCCTGATCGGCACTTCAGATGACTGTATCACGCCAAGTATTCCTGCCTCGCACATCTCACGGTAGAAGAGTGCCGGCACCTCTCTGAGCTTATGAGGCTCCTTCGGAGGATCGGACCTGTTCATCTGGCTCTCCCGCATGATCTCCCTGTTGAGTTTTGAGACGGAGTCATTGTAAGCGATGGCTGCAGCTCTTATACTGTCTCCTTTCGGCGACCAGTCAACAGGCCATCCGTCATTTTTCCCTCCTATAAGCACCCAGGCACCGTTCAAAGCGCCCTTCATCCGGTCAAACTCCTCCCTGCTTTTTGGTTCAAGGAGTACATGGCCACGCTGGACACCCTTTGTTCCGGCTGTATATGAAGGAGTGGCAAAATGCAGTATCATGCCGTTGTCAGAGAGCATCCTGCCGAACCACGGGCCGCGGTTGAACCCCACCGGAACCGTCCCTGCTTCGTCCATTATTACATCCATACCCCAGCTCCTGAACTGCGATGCGCACCATTCAGCTGCATTTTCATAGGCATCGGAACCAACGAGCCGGCCCCCGAACCGGTTTGTAACCACATCAAGATGATGCATTGTACGGTTGTCGGTCCGGCCCAGTTCAATTATGCGGTCGACAACCTTGTTTTGCTGGGCCTGTATACCTGTCCCAAACAGAATCAGCAACAGGGGAAGAAATAGTTTTTTCATGTCACTCCTTATGTAAGTTTGTAACCGCCAAACTATGAATTAAGGTTAACAAACGAAAGGATAACGGCTTCTTATTCCGCTGAGAGATAGTTAAAAAAAGTTATAGCGATGCGAACCGGACGCATCAGACTGCAAAGGCCATCAGTTTTCCTGAAAGTATTGCAACCCCCTTGCCGGCGCCCTCGTAAATATACCCGACCTTGTGGCTTGTGTGCACAGTAACAGGCTTGGGATCAATAAGAAAAACAGGGGTTGTTGCCGGCACATAGTGTATTAATCCGGCTGCCGGATATACATTCAATGATGTTCCTATCACGGCAAACAGCCCGGCCTGTGAGGCGATATCCGCCGCTGCCTCCATGGCTGGGACAGCCTCGCCAAACCAGACAATATCAGGTCTGAGCGGTGATCCGTCAGCAGCCTTCTCTCCGGGAAGGATGTCACGATATCCGATGTCAATTATGCTGTCTGCGTTCTTGCTGCTGCGTGCCTGTGTCAGAAGCCCGTGAAGATGCAGGACTCTCCTGCTGCCAGCCCTCTCATGAAGATCGTCAACATTCTGGGTAACAATATATACGTCAAACATCTTCTCGAGTTCGACAAGGCCTGTGTGCCCCGGGTTAGGCACAGCCTTCTCAAGCTGGCGACGACGTTCATTGTAAAACTTTTGCACCAGCTCCGGGTTACGGTACCACCCTTCGATGGATGCCACTTCCTCGACCTTATACTGCTCCCAGAGGCCTCCGCTGTCGCGGAATGTCTTAATACCGCTTTCGGCGCTCATGCCGGCACCTGTTAATATGACAAGTTTTTTCATGTCATGAAATTAAGTAAAAGGGGACAGAAAAAATATGCCGGAAAGCAGGGTTGTCATGATCTTCTCATTTCAACTCTCCAACACGGGGGATTTTGGTACTGACATTTTTCGTAACTTGTGTATGTTGCTGACACATGAAGAGCCTGCTTATCATATTGATCATGGCTGTGTCTCTTCCCTCGGAGCAGGAGGAGGAACGCTTCATCCGGGCCCGGGGCAGGATGGTGCAGGAGCAGATTGCCGCCCGTGGCATTAGTGACCCGTCCACACTTCGCGCCATGAGGAAAGTGCCGCGTCACCTCTTCGTACCACCGGCACTGATAAACTCAGCATACGATGATAAGCCACTGCCGATAGGGTACAGTCAGACTATATCGCAGCCTTTTATTGTTGCCTATATGACCGAACTTTCAAAACCTGCGAAAGGCAAAAAGGCACTTGAGATTGGAACAGGCTCTGGGTACCAGGCTGCTGTACTGGCTGAGATCGTAGATACTGTTTTTACGATTGAAATTGTACCGGAACTGGCCAGGGAGGCTGAAGCCCGGCTGAAAAAACTCGGGTACCGGAACATTGTCACCAGGTACGGCGACGGCTACAAGGGGTGGCCCGGGCATTCACCTTTTGACATCATACTTGTAACTGCCGCAGCAGACCATATCCCGGAGCCGCTTAAGGAACAACTGGCAGAAGGAGGGCGCCTCGTCATGCCTGTTGGAAACCCGGCCACAGTCCAGCAACTGATTGTTCTGACGAAGAGAAAAGGGAAAATTACCGAGCAACGACTCGAACCAGTGCGTTTTGTCCCTTTAAAAAGATTAAAATAGCTATTTTTACAAGTCTGCCACGCCGGCACGCTATTATGATACTGAAATGCTGAAGACACTCCCCGTCCTTTTTGCAATTATTGCAGCTGCTGTTTTATTGCTGCTTTCCGCAATCCTTATCTTCAACTCCCTGATCCGGAAAAAGAACGATGTTCAAAATGCCTTCGCCTCTATTGACGTCATGCTCCGGAAGAGGTATGATCTCATTCCACAGATAGTCGATGCAGTAAAGGCATACATGAAATATGAAAAAGATCTGCTTACCGAGATAACCGTCCTCAGGGTCAGTGCAATGTCACGGGATATTCCTGCTGAAGACCGGGTAATGGCAGACAACCTGCTTGGCAAGAGGTTATCAGACCTGCAGGTTGCCGTGGAAAACTACCCTGAACTGAAAGCTTCGGCCAACTTTCTCCATCTCCAGCAAACTCTCAATGAAACGGAGGAACAGCTGGCTGCCTCACGCCGCGCGTTCAATGCTGCAGTGACAGCATACAACAATGGCATCGAAGTCTTTCCTTCAAGCATTATTGCCTCGATGATGAATTATAAGAGGAGAACCCTTTTTACACTCCCCGAAGAGACCAGAAACGAGACAAGCGCTAAACCGCCTGTGAACATGGCTTAAAAAGCCCACTGATTAAAATATGGCCAGTTACAAAAATTTCAGGGAGTTCTATGAGGGGGAACTGCGCGGTGACCTCGAAAGGATCGATGCCGGGAGAAAAAAGACAAGAAGACAGACAATTACAGTAGTTGTTTGCTCGGTAACTGCACTGGCGCTTGAAATAGCCCTGATACCGGGAGACACATCATTTCCAAAATCAATACCCATAATTATTACATCACTTGCATTCCTGATCCTGCTGGGTATTTACAGCAAGAGTTTCCATGACGAGTACAAGAAAAAGATAATTGCCCGTGTTGCAGCCTTCGCCGATGATGGACTGACATATTCGCCTGACGGGATGATACAGAAGGAGGAATTCGTCAGGAGCGGAATATTCACTTACTCATGCGACAAATACGAAGGTGAGGATTATTTCACCGGGAAGATCGGAAAAACAGCAATCGAATTTTCCGAGGTCAATGCCAAATACAACAACGCAGCAGGCCCGGGGGCCAAACAAAAGGATGACTATGTCTCCTACTTCAGGGGATTGTTTATAATAGCGGACTTCAACAAGAACTTCAAAGCCCATACGGTAGTCTTGCCTGACAGGGCTGAAAAACTATTCGGCAAGTTCGGCCAGACACTGCAATCACTCTCCGGCAGCAGAGGCCATCTTGTAATGCTTGAAGACCCGCGGTTTGAGAAGGAATTCTGTGTCTACAGCCATGACCAGGTCGAAGCCCGGTACATTCTCACACCTGCCCTGATGGAAAGAATACTGGCACTGAAGACAAAATGGAACAAGGATGTTTATATCTCCTTCCTTGAATCAAAAGTATATATCGGAATAAGCATGTACAAAAACCTCTTCGAACTGAGACCGTTCAAACCTGCTGCCGACTACGACTTCCTGGAGGAGACCCTGCAGTTTCTTATATTACTGACCGGTATTGTCGGGGACCTTAACCTCAATACCCGCATCTGGACCAAGGAATAGCCTCACTGACCCCCTTTCCGGCGGTATCCTGCTTAATTTTGTCCATCTTATGTTTTCATTTCTTATACATTTAACATATTTTAACATTTATAAGCTATGCGGCTGTATTTCTTATACTTAACAAGCCCTGAGCTGTGTCATAATCCTTATTTTTGTATATATTTTTATTCTTTTTCTTAAACATTTTTTCATGCATGATGTTTTATGTTCAAAAATCAATAACCAATAAAAACTGAACATCATGAAAAAACAGACACTTATGTTAGGAATGGTTGCCCTGATGGGAATCTTTACACTCTCAGCCTGTGAGAAAGAAGAAGAGCAGATGAAATCTGTATCAGAAATGACAATAGCAGAATACGCAAGTTCTGATGCAAACTTTTCGATCCTTGTACAGGCTCTTGCCAAGGCAGACCTTGTAAATGTTTTAAACGGCACAGGTAACTTTACTGTATTCGCACCTACGAACGCTGCATTCACGGAACTCTTCAATGAGCTGGGAATAAGCGGAATTGACGCTCTGACAAAAGAGACCCTCACCCCCATACTTCTTTACCATGTGCTCGGAACCGAGGCCAAATCATCCATGATAACCTCTCGCTACTATAATACACTTAGTCCTGCACAGGGTTCTTTCCTGAGCATGAAGGTTGATGTAGCCTCCGGTGTGAAGCTGAATAAAACCACCAATGTCACAACTGCTGATGTTGACGTGAAGAACGGTGTCATACACGTCATTGACAGGGTTCTTCTTCCCCCGACAGTTGTCGGCCAGGCCCTGAACAATGATTCTTTCAGCATCCTCGTGCAGGCTGTTGTCAAGGCCAACCTGGTGGAGACTCTGAACGGCTCCGGTCCTTTTACGATCTTCGCACCTACGAATGCAGCTTTTGAAGCGCTCTTCGCAACCCTTGGTATCTCAGGCATTGCAGATCTGACCGCTGAACAGCTTGTTCCGATACTTACCTACCATGTTGTAGGCGGGAACGTACTCTCGACTCAGCTCCAGGCAGGTAATGTGGAAACTCTCAACGGCTCAATCACCGTGACTCTAAGCCCGGTTCCGACGATCAACGGAAACTCGAAGATAGTTGCTACTGACGTACAGGCTTCCAACGGGGTAATTCATGTGATTGACCAGGTTCTTCTGCCGTAAGTAATCAATTTTGATACGATCAAAAGGGCGACGCTCATGCCGGGCGTCGCTTTTTTTTAAATGATTATGGCAAACTACTGACAAAGAGCTATATTTAACCTCGGAACAGACCAACTGATGGACCGTTACACAATTAGCGACCTGGAAAAGCTCACCGGCATAATGGCCGGCACATTAAGGATATGGGAGCGACGTTACCGTATTATCAAACCACACCGTACCGACACAAATCGAAGATGGTATGATAATGACGACCTGAAACGCATTCTCAACATCGCCATTCTCTACCGTAAGGGAATCAAAATATCGTCTATTGCTGCATTCAGTGGTTCGGAGATCGAGGAAAAGGTCAGGTTGCTTACAAGGGAATCTTCCGACACTGAAACACATCTCGACGCACTGATCGTAGCCATGTCAGACCTCGACGAGGACAGAATAAACGATATCCTCATGCGCTCGATCATAAACAAGGGATTTGAAGAAACATTCACAGACGTCGTGTTCCCCTTTCTGAAAAGAGTCGGCATAATGTGGCATACCGGCTCTGTGGATGTCGGTTCGGAACATTTTGTTTCGAACATTTTCAGGAAAAGGCTGATCACGGCAATCGATTCACTTACACCTTCAGAGAATCCTGACAGGAAGAAGTTTATCCTTTATCTTCCTGAGAATGAATTGCATGAAATGGGGCTCCTCTTTTACACTTTTTTAATAAGGAAGGCTGGCCACAATGTTTTATATCTCGGCCAGACTACTCCTTTCGCCGGCCTGAAGGATGTTGTTGAGCGATGGCACCCTGATTTCCTGGTTACAGGTGCACTGACAAGCCTGCCGTTTGGCAAACCTGAGGAATATCTCAAACGTATCTCCTCCGCCTTCAGGGAACAGACAATAATTGTTTCCGGAATACTTGCACTCCATGCCGGAAAAATGTCACTGAACAATGTGGTTCCGTTTGATTCTGTCAACTCCCTGAAACAATACATTTGATTCCACACAGATGAAAAATTTCCTTCCCGGTTTTGGTCTGTTACTGATACTGTCGGTATCCGCCTGCACACAGACAAAAAATTATGATCTTAAAACCTGGCCTTCCGAAGCTGACCCGGTTAAGGTGGGACTCCTGCTGTCGGAAAGATTCCTAGTCACTCCCCACAAAAGCAGCGGGGATGTGAGTTCCATGGAGGAACCTACCCAGATAGTCTATTCGGAGGTATGTACCTGGCTCGGAAGTACTTGGTTCGCAGAAGCTTCAGGTAACAATGAACTGATTGAGAAACTGCAGGAACGGTTTGAACCATTGTTTGACACCCTGATCAGCCTGCTACCGCCTCCCAATCACGTTGACAACAATGTCTTCGGATCAGTCCCCCTTGAATTCTTCCTCATCACCGGTGACAGGAGATACCTTGACCTGGGACTTTATTATGCCGACTCACAGTGGACTCTGCCTGAAGATGCTGAACAGGAGGAGAAGGCATACGCTGATCGCGGCTATACATGGCAGACACGCATCTGGATTGATGACATGTTCATGATCACCGCCGTGCAGTCGCAGGCCTTCAGGGCCACAGGCGACAGGAAATACATTGACCGTGCAGCTAAAGAGATGATCCTTTACCTCGATACAATCCAGCTTGAAAGCGGCCTCTTCTACCACGCACCCTATGCCCATTTCACATGGGGCCGGGGCAACGGCTGGATGGCGGCAGGCATGGCTGAGATACTTCGCGCCATGCCGGCAGATCATCCTGACAGGCTTAGGATTATGGAAGGTTACAAGAAAATGATGGCAACTCTTCTAAAGCACCAGGCTGAAGACGGGATGTGGAGGCAGGTGATTGACGATAGCGGGTTCTGGAAGGAATCCTCTTCCACGGCTATGTTCACCTATGCAATGATAACCGGGGTAAAAAATGGCTGGCTTGACCAAAAAACGTATGGCGCTGCAGCCAGGAAAGCATGGTTGTCACTGGTAAAATATATTGATGCAGAAGGCAATGTGACCGAAGTCTGCGAAGGCACCGGAACCAGTGATGAAAGCTCCCATTACATGAACCGGAAACGCAACACCGGCGACTTCCACGGCCAGGCCCCGATGCTCTGGTGCGCGGCAGCGCTGCTCAGGTAAATCCTTCGGAATTACCTGCAGCCTTGGCAGAATTGCTAACTTTGCCATCATGGAAAAACTGAACCTCTTCTTTGACCGGATAAAGGACCTGAGCTTATGGCAGAGGCTCTTTCACTGGAGAAGGATACGGAACCTCAGCTTCGACGCTTACGAGGAGTTCCGTGCGCTGACGCGCGAAGCTGAAGCAGCCAGGGAAACAACCGGCAGGCTGCAGAACAGGGTAACTGAACTTTCGGCACGCAATGAAAACCTATCCCAGAGAGTGCGCGAGATGGAGGTGCAGTCGGCACGCAAGGATGCAAACATCGAAGAACTCAACGGACGCCTCAGGGAACATTCAGCAGGATTTCAGGAACTTACGAAAAAAGTGGCAGGTTTCGAAGCCACACGCGAAGACAACGTTAAAAACTATAACGAGAACATCGCACGCCTGAACCAGACAAGGGACAGTCTCGAAGCAGACCGGCGCAGGCTGAACGAGGAGAAGCTCCGTGAAGCGGCTGAAAGGCTGGAGATAATGAAGAAGCAATGGTCGGAGCATGAGACTGACGTGAAAAACACAATCATCCGCATCTGCGACACCAACCACGTAAACTACGTCGAAAAGGTCCCCTTCAGGGGCAACCCCGACAATACGATAGAGATCAGCGGTGAGTTTATAATCTTTGACGCCAAGAGCCCTGCAACCGACGACCTCTCGAATTTCCCGACATACATCAAAACCCAGGCTGAAAACCTGAAGAAATACGCCAGCCAGGACAATGTCAAGAAATCGATATACCTGGTTGTCCCGACGAACACTATTGACAAAATCAAGCAGCTGACATACAGGCTGGGTGACTATGACGTCTTTGTCATCACCAAAGACGCCCTCGAGCCGGTGATCCTCTCCCTGAAAAAGATCGAGGAGTATGACCTTGCAGAAAAGCTGAGTCCCGAGGACCGTGACAGCATATGCCGGATCATCGGCAAATTTGCGCATACGGCCAAGCGTCGGATACAGGTAGACCAGTATTTTTCAGAAGAGTTCATTGACATCGTCCTTAAAAGTCAGAAGGATCTTCCGGAAGACCTAAGGAAACAGGTCATCGAGTTCGAAAAGTCGGAAAAACTGAATCCGCCCACCGAGAAGCGTGCCAAGATTATCTCGATAGACGAGCTTCAAAAAAAGAGTGAGGAGATTGAGGCTGAGGCTCAGTCTAAGAAACTCTCCCCTCCCGTATCCGACGATGAAAAATGATGACACAGTGCGCCGCGAAAAAGATTTCATAGGAGAAAAGGAGCTGGATGAAAATGCACTGTATGGTATTCATTCATTAAGGGCGCGGGAGAACTTCCCCGATGAGGGCAGATTCAGCGCAGAGTGGTACAGGGCTATGGCCGTAACCAAGCGGGCATGCTATATGGCAGCTGCCGCTTTCTTCTCTGAAGCCTCGAAACAGCATGACCTGGCAGCAATGAATATCAGGGTCGTCACAGCTGAAAAACTGGATGCACTGTCAATGGCAGCTGAGGAGTGCGCAGCCGGAAAACACTTTGAACATTTCATTGTCCCTGCCATATCAGGCGGTGCCGGCACGAGCATAAACATGAACATGAATGAGATTATCACCAACCGGGCCCTGCAGGTAATCGGCAAAAATCCGGGTGATTATGATCTCATTGACCCAATTGAGGATGCCAACATTTTCCAGTCGACCAATGACGTGGTTCCGACAGCCCTTCGTGTTGCGGCCATGAACCTGCTTACAGAGCTCGGGGAGTCGGTCAACGGGCTTCGTAAGAGCATGGAAGATCTCGAGAAGAGATACCGGGCTGTGCTGCGGATAGGATATACCCAGATGCAGGAGGCAGTACCCACCACCT
Organism: uncultured Rikenella sp.; assembly: GCA_964635655.1. Classification (GTDB taxonomy): domain Bacteria; phylum Bacteroidota; class Bacteroidia; order Bacteroidales; family VadinHA17; genus SR-FBR-E99. Next base: position 64,791 of record CAZWOC010000002.1, read on the forward strand.
GGGGCAGGCTTCTCAGCAGCTATAGTGACGCGCTCTCGCGCGATTGGTGGAGGCTTTCGAAATGCCTTGAACGGATAAAAGTGGTTAATCTCGGAGGCTCTGCAGTGGGAACCTCCATAACCGTTCCGAGGTACTTCGTGGCCGAAGTGGTCTCATATCTTCAGAAGCTGACCGGCATGCCGGTAACGCGAGGAGAAAACCTGTCCGACTCCACCTCCAACCTTGACCCTCTGGTGGAAGTGCACGGCATAATAAAAGCCCATGCCGTTACTATGGAGAAGATGGCAGGAGATCTGCGTATGCTTGCATCTGACCTGCACGCCAAAAGATCTTTGCATATCCCCGCAAGACAGGCAGGCAGCTCAATTATGCCCGGAAAAGTCAATCCCGTCATCCCTGAATTCGTTATCAGCTGCTCACACCGGGTTTACAGCAATGATCAGCTTGTTTCCCTGCTGTCAGCACAGGGCTGTCTTGAACTGAACGCCTATCTTCCCATCATAGGCCACGCCCTGCTTGAAAGCATTAAGACACTTATCGCGGCAGACCGCTCAATGGCTGAAAACATGATCACGGGAATGGAGATACATGCTGACGAGGCGGAAAAACAGGTGTTGTCAAGTCCTGCTGTTACCACTGCCCTACTGCCATTCATCGGCTATAAAAAAGCTGCCGCCCTGGCTAAAATGATGAAGGAAGAACGACTTAGCATATACGAGGCCAACGGGAAGCTGGGATATGTCAGCCCGGAGAAACTGACGGAAATACTCAAGCCTGAGAACCTTGTTCAGGGGGGTTACCGCATGAAGGATATCGAAGAGTAAAAAGATGACAGCCAGAGGAAGGGATACAAAACCCCATGTGGGAATATTCGGCCGGAGAAATGTGGGCAAAAGCTCGCTGATAAATGCACTTGTCGGTCAGGACATAGCAATTGTCTCCGATGTCGCCGGCACTACAACAGACCCGGTTAAAAAGAGCATCGAAGTGCACGGGCTGGGGCCGCTGATCTTTATCGACACGGCAGGTATTGATGATACCGGTGATCTGGGTGAGCTTCGAATAAAGAAATCGATGGCCTCGCTTAAACTTATTGACCTGGCAATACTTGTCCTTTCAGAAAACAGGTTCGGTGATCATGAAGCTAAGCTGACGGAGGAGTTTCGCAAACTTGACATCCCCTACGTGATTGTGCATAATAAAAGTGATCTCGCACCTGTGACTGCGGAGCTGCGTGAAAAGGTCATGGGACTCACAGGCAGGGAAGTATCAGAATACTCTGCTCTGCACCCGGGAAAGTATAATCCTGAATTGTTGAGGATGATCAGGGAGGCCATGCCTGCCACAGCCCTTAAGAGTCACGGTCTGATAGGCGACCTGGTGAATCCTGGTGATCTTGTGCTGCTGATCACCCCGATCGACATCGAAGCGCCTGAGGGCAGGCTCATACTGCCACAGGTACAGGTAATCCGCGACATACTCGACAATGACTGCACAGCTATAGTCCTGAAGGAGAGAGAGGTGGACGCGTTCCTGCGGCGCACCGGAATCAGGCCGGCACTGGCAATAACTGACAGCCAGGTTTTCCTTAAGGCTGACGCTTCCATCCCGCGTGATATTCCGCTGACAAGCTTCAGTATTATCCTGGCCCGGCAGAAAGGCGACTTCGCCGAGTATCTTCGCGGCACGCCGAAAATCGGTGAGCTGAAGGACGGCGACAGGGTGCTGCTGCTCGAGTCTTGCACCCATAACGTCTCATGTGATGACATCGGCAGGGTTAAGATCCCGAGGTGGCTGACCAATTACACCGGGAAGAAACTTGAGTTTGACAATGTGGCCGGACTCGATAATTTCCCACGTCCGATTGAAGATTACGCACTTGTAATTCAATGCGGGGGGTGCATGGTGACGCACCGGCAGCTGCTGAACAGGCTCCGTGAGCCGAAGAAGCACAGCATACCGATAACCAACTACGGTATGGCAATTGCCTTTGTACACGGCATATTCAACCGTGCAACCGAACCTTTTACCGGGAAAAGTGAAAAGGCCGGAGATCTGCTTTGACCCCCGGCCATTCCCTTATTGTTGCCAGATTATTTCAAACAGCTGATGCCTGGCCGGCTGTCATACAGCCTCCCCGGTACCCTTAAGGTATTTGTCGAGAAATTCAAGTATCTGTGAATAAGCCTTTATCTCATTCTCCTTTTTGACAAAGCCATGTCCCTCATCAGGAAAGATTACGTATTCGACGGGGACACCGGCAGCCTTTATTGCCTCAACCATCTCATCTGACTCTACCTGCAGCACCCGCGGGTCATTGGACCCCTGGAGGACCATAACCGGGTTCTTTACATTGCCGCCGTGGAACAGCGGGGAAATATTGTAAAGCCTGACTGAGTCAGCAGTAAAAGGATCGCCCATTTCAGTATACAGTGCATCACGGAATGAGGCCCAGTACGGTGGGATGGACTTAAGCGTACGGAGCCAGTTGGTGACACCGAAGAGATTTACTCCAACCTTGAATTCCTCCGGAGCCGATGTCATGGCGGCCATTGTCATGAATCCCCCGTAACTGCCACCGATAATTCCGATCTTCGCCGTGTCTATATAATCCTGGGCCTGAAGCCATTTTTTGCCCCAGATACAGTCTTTCAGGTCCTTGTCACCATGATTCCGGTCATCCATCTTGTAAAAACTCTTGCCGTACCCGCTGCTGCCGCGGTTGTTGACACCCAGAACAGCATATCCGTGATTCACAAGATATTGAATGATCGGATTATAATATGGCATCGTTTGCCCGCCAGGTCCGCCGTGCACCCAGACAAGAGCAGGAACCTTGTTTTTCCTTGTAGCTGCAAGTGGCTTGTAATAGATTGCCGGTATCTCAAGACCGTCAAATGAAGGATAGCGTACCACCTGTGCCTCGGCAAGATCAGCCGGATTAATCTCCGGATTGAGGTTGTCAGTCAGCTTTTTGATCTCCGTACCGCCGAACTCCCACAGATACAGATCGCCCGGGGTTTTCGATGTGCCAAGACCGAGTAAAAGGTACTTTTCACTGTCAGATACAGTAAGGCCGTTGACGCTGGCGCCGGGGACCTCCGGATAGGTAACCTTCTGCCCTGTTGCCTGGTCAGTTATGTTCACCTGTATCCGGCCATCCTCATTGATGCCGATGATCCGATACTTTTCATTCTCAGTCAGCCAGCTGCCGGTGACATCCCAGCTGGTTTCATACAGTAACTCGCGCTCGCCGGTAGCCACTGTATATTTTACAAGATATGTAAACTCCTTCCCTGCATCGGTTGTGTAGAAAAAGGCGGAATTGTCATTGGTGAATCCCGAAGCGGAGTACAACCCCGGTTTATCGGGTTCCGAGACCTCGGTAGTCTCCCCTGTAACCAGGTTTGTAATAAATAGCTTTGACTCGCTTGTGGTGATCGATTTTACAGTTGCTATGAGTGACCTGTCTTTGCTTGCACCTGCATAGTCCAGACCCTCCCTGTTTTCCCATATCATCTCTTCTTTCCATTCTCCCACATTCATTTTGTACAGATCGAAGAACCTCGGGTCACGTTTGTTGGATATGAGGTACATTGTCTTTTTGTCGCGGCTGAAGCCGCTGAATGATGCCTTCACAGCATCACCAGGAGTCAGGTCCGTTGTTGTCCCGTCTTCATTCAGAAGATATATATGACTGTTTTCATTCCCGCCCTTATCGGCTGAATAGAGGATCTGACCCGTTCCATTAACATATCCAATTGCAAAACACGATTCTGTGTCAGAATTTGTAACCTGTTTTTTGGAGGTATCTGAAAGATTTATTTCAAAGACGTTGTATATTCCTGTTTCATTGCTTGATACAAGTATTTTTGTTTCATCCTGGGAGAAGTCCGAGAAACTGATCGAAACATTTTTGTAAAACTGGTCGATAGTGTACTGTGTTACCTCCTTTTTCCCTGTGCATGAAGCCAGGAAAACCAGGGAGGCAAGAACGATAATTTTTTTCATGGGCTTGATTTTTAGGATTAATGTTTTAAAGACGTAAATAGTTCACAGATGATGCAATGTTTTTATCTCAGAAAGCTGAAACAAAACCGGCGCTGAGCTTACCGTAAGGATCCCCGCTGAAGACCCTGGTGTATTCTGTTACCAGCCGTACGTTGCGCCTGATAAGGAAACCGGCATGCAGTGTGGCAGACCGGTAATCAAGGATATCCAGATCAGAATCCACCCAGTTGAGCAGGCCGTTGAGATACCATGTGCTCATATCCCCTTTTGGGGAAAAAATCACCTCTGCGAATCCGCCATGGGTAAGCAAATTCTCCCTCATCGGTTCTGCAGGATTGAGAAAAACATCGGAGTCAGTCCTCCAGAGATACTGCAAGCCTATTATCAGCTTCTCATTAAAGTCGAGCACCAGGTCCGGACCATACACCCTGACAGAGCTTACAAAATCACCCGTACCGTTTTGCAATACCTCTTTCCCGGTGTATCCAAAGAATCCAAGACTTGCATACTCACCGATATCCTGGGTCAGTTTCAGCAATGCGTTCTTGTACTTGTCCTTATCAAATACGTACCAGTGATCTGCCTCGCCAAGTCCTGTACCGGTTATCAATTCAAATACCACGGAAGTACCGGTCTCAAATCCCTTATCCAGCAATATTCCCTTGTCATACTTGAGGTTTACTGTTGACTCACCCGGGGCAGTTGCATATATCTTGTAGTTCTCAATCGTGTAGCGCATCTCACCCTTGAACATCGGATCGGAAGCTGCAAACTGACCCAGGTAGACATTTATTCCGGTACGAAACAAGTCCTTATACATGATAAAGGCATCCTCCAGGCCGGCAATCTTCCCGCGCTCATCCAGCATGAAGTAGAAATAATAAGAGAGCCTGTCTGAAAGTTCACCCCCGGAAAGGATCTTGAGTACAAACGGTGCTGCAAAATCGACACTGCCCTCACCGTTGAAGTTGGCAGTCACATGTCCGTCAAACCTGAACGCCAGGGGCAGCTCACGGAAGAGTGACAGCCGGTCATCACCGGTGTTGATGAAATGACGGGGTGATTCATATTCGGTCATTCTGAATCCATCACCTGCAAATTCATCTCCAAAAGCTTTAAGTCGCGGCATGGCCGGGGTATGGCATACCTGGCAGCTTATCTGGTATTTGCGGGCAAAAGCGGGTATGGCCGACACCTGAACGGGAGGAAGCAGCATAAGGATCAGAACTGCCATTATTGCTGCCCTTGCGACAAATGAAGTTTTCATATAATTTTCTTTTGATCTTGGTTTCAGGGAAGAATTTCAACTTTTGTGGAGTGTTCGTTGACCTTGAGTATCTCTGACTCATCCGACGGGACTTTAAGGAAGTCAGCCACCGGTTTGACGAGAAGCTGGTAGTTGAGCACCGCCTTTACGGTCATTTCCCCGGGAGCAGCCTCATACGGTATTCTGAATGTAAATTTCTCAACCTTTGTTTCCCTGGGGCCGATACGGTAATCAACACCCTGGGAAAATGTGTTCCACTGCATGATTGTCATATTCCCCTGCTCATCAAAATAAGGCATCCGGAATATTCTGTTCCCGTATGGAATGCCGTCGCGTTGTACACCCTTGAAACCCGTTAGTTTGAGCGGTATAGCCATATCCTGGTAGGCAAGGTAATCACCGGAAATTGTAAATTCCTCTCCCTCAAAACCTTTTTTGTCGACGTTCAGGTGATATGTTTTGCCCTTCGCGTCAGTTGCTTCGACATCGAGCCAGGCTATGCGGTCTTCCACCGATCCGGTGGGAAACTTATGGCCGGTCTTCTGGTTGAAAAGAGCAACCGTAAAGACTATGTTTTCGCCGGGCTCGGCAAGACGGACGTCAGGTTCGATCCGTAACTCGATGGTACCCCTTACCTTTCCGGGGTCATGGGCACCATGGAACAGATGCAGGCGGGCATCTCCGCGCTCCTTGCCCATCAGAGCCAGGATATACGGCCCCTGTGGCATATGGCAGTCCTGGCACCTGACACCTTCTTTGGCGTACGGCCCTTCCTTCCACTCAAGCTGTGTACTCTTTACCCATATGCCGTAAGGATTCTTCTCATTGTGACAGTTGCCGCAGAACTCGGTGGTACGGAAAAAGTCATTCTGGACGATCTTGTGTGCCGGCGATTGGATTTCAGGCTCCCTTCCGCTGTACTTCGTCCGACCCGGCTCAATAAAGTAGCTGAAATTGAATGGCGGATCAGTCTGTGCCCTCTGCGTCAGATGGCAGACCTCGCACGAGACTGACTCGTTGGCCATACTCTTTTCCTCCGGGCGGGGCGGAGGAAAAACACCCACCATATAACCCATTGGGGTATGACAGCCATTGCAGCCATCAACCGCTTCCTTCAGGGCAGGATTGACCTCTGCATGCGGCACGGCAAGATCAAAATACTCTATCTCGTCCCAGTGATGGGTATAGGCCTGTGACATCATCGCCTGCGACCATTGCTCATAAATTCCCGGGTGGCACGAGCGACACTTCTGCGCCGGCTCGAAATCCTTGTACTGGTACTTACCCTTCAGATCTTCCTGCGGCAATGACCTGATAATGCTGAAGGCAGCCAATGTCAACAGCAATGTCGCAGGGATAATCAACGGCAATAAGAAAGAAATAACTCTTCTTTTCATAGGTAGGAGAATTAAACCGTATAAATTATGAAAAAAATAAATGCAGCCTTAAGACTTGTGATATATGTGAACAAAAAATTTCACCGGTAACTTCTGTCACGTGGCAGTCTCATTTCTTTTAATATATTTGGTGCTGTAAATCTGCATCATGACACGCAGCTGGACACTGGAATACAAGATCAAGATCAACCGCTCCGGGTTGTATTGACTGACTCAGGGGTGGCGCCGCCTATCCGTGGCGTCGCCCGTCTGACCTTTTTTCTCTTTCCAGTAAATCTCAATTATGAAAACATTTAAAATATTATATCCATGGATACATTAATTATTACCGGATCAGGACTTACAGTCAATGATGTTGTCAATGTTGCCCGTCACGGACAGAAGGTGGAACTTCACCCTGACGCCCGGAAAAGAATTCTCGAATGCCGTGCCATGCTTGAAAAGAAAATTGTGGCACATGAAATCATGTACGGTGTAAACACAGGCATCGGCGAGTTCTCGGAAATGGTTCTCAATGATGACCAGATCAAGGACTTCCAAAAATATCTCGTATATAATCATGCTGCGGGGATTGGTGACCCTGCTTCGATTGAGATCGTCCGCGGCGCCATGCTCGGCCGCATCAACGTTCACGCTCACGGTAACTCAGGTTGCCGTCTTGAGATCACAGAGACTTACGTCGAAATGCTCAACAAGGGTGTCACTCCGTATGCATGCCAGAAGGGTTCTGTCGGCGCATGCGGTGACCTGGCCCCGATGTCACAGATTGCGCTCCTGCTGATGGGCGAGGGCAAAGCCTATTACAAGGGTGAGCTTCTGCCGGGAGCAGAGGCAATGAAAAGGGCCGGCATTTCAATACCCGGACTCCAGGCTCGCGACGGACTGGCAGCAATAAACGGTTCAAACATGCTCACCGCCATGAGCGCCATCTGGCTTGTTGATGCAAACAACTGGCTGAAGCAGGCAGAGATAGCTGCTGCAATGTCGCTTGAGGCACTTAAGGCCAACATGAAACCCTATGCACCCCTGCTGCACGAGGCCCGCGGCTTCAAAGGAGCAATCCGGAGCGCAAACGCTATCAACAAATGCGTTTCAGGTGGCGACCTGAAGGAAGGACGCGTCAAGTCAAAAGTCCAGGATGCCTATTCGATGAGGTCAACACCACAGGTTATCGGCGCTGCCCATGACATGCTCGGATACGCCCGCAGCCAGGTTGAGATTGAACTGAACGGCGTGGGTGACAACCCGATTTTCTTCCCCGAAAAGAACCTGCAGCTCTCAGGTGCCAACTTCCAGGGATCACCTGTCGCCGTGCCGATGGATATGGCCGGCGCTTGCGTAACAATGGTATGCGTCATGTCTGAAAGAAGAATGAACCGTCTTAATAACCCTGCCCTCAGCGTGGGACTCCCAGATTTCCTCACAAAGGGAGCCGGCATGTTCTCAGGCCTGATGCTCAGCCAGTATACAGCTGACATGCTTATAGTTGAACAGCGAATCCTTTCAATGCCTGCTTCAATCCAGTCGATACCCGCAGCCGCAGACCAGGAAGATTTTGTCTCTATGGGAATGAATACCGCCATCAAGAACAACCAGATCCTTGACAATGCATACGGTATCCTGGGAATAGAATATATGGCAGCAGCACAGGCACTTGATTTCAGGAAAAGCGAGTATAGCTTCGGAACCGGTGTGCAGAAAGCCAAGGAGGTGATACGCAAACACGTGGAATTCCTGGACATCGACCGTCCTCTCTATGCTGATCACACTACGATGAAGGAACTCGTGAAGTCATGCGAGATCCTCCATGAGGTGGAGAAGACTGTGGGCAGCCTGGAATAGCAGTGCTATAAGGCAATAGGCAATAGAGGGCCGAGCGTCAATAAATGACCCGGTGGGTCATTTTAGCGAAGGAGCCTGATTGCAGGGAAGGCAAAAGTGGGGAACCCTCCAGGGGTTATTGTATTGTATATCCCCTTTCAACTTCTTTGGAGCAATATTTGTTTATTATCGTGGTTGTATACAATTGGATATATAAACATAATCCGCTATGAAGAAGTACCTTATTCTGCCGTTGCTAACTGCAGCCCTTGCGTCATGTGCCACACAGGAACTGTATCTTAACGTCACCCAGCCAGCGCCGGTGACAATTGCGCCGGAGATAAAAACCGTCGGTATCATTGACCGGTCATCTCCAACCGACCAGACACGGTCACTTGACAATCTTGACAAGTTGCTCTCACTTGAAGGAGCTGACCTTGACTCCATCGGTACCCTGGAGGCAATCAAGGGAGTCACCGCGGAACTTGCTGCAAATGACAGGTTCAACGAAGTGAAACTGCTTGACGGAATGCGGTTCAAAACCAGCGGCATCGGCGGCATGCCCTCCCCGCTGACCTGGGAACAGGTTGAGGGAATATGCAATGAGAGCGGAACACAGGCTCTCTTCGCACCTGAAATGTATGACACTGACACAAGGGTAAACTATTCCACTGCTCCGACAAAGCTCAAGACAGTCCTGGGTGAAATCCCGGCCCTGATTCATAAAGCCTCCATGGAAACGCTTGTAAAAACTGGCTGGAGGATTTATTCCCCTGCCGACCGTGCCATTCTCGATGAATATACAGTGGCTGAATCTATTGTTTTTGGCGGTGAAGGAGTCAACCCGGTAGCAGCTGTGGCAGGCATGGTTAACCGCAAGCAGGCCGTAAAGGAAGTAAGCCGCAAGGCCGGGAACATTTATGCAATACGCCTGATTCCTTACAGGCTCAGGGTGACACGTGACTACTTCGTCAAGGGCACCGATAATTTCAAGATTGCAAAAAGACGCGCTCAGCTTGGCAAATGGGATGAGGCAGCAGAACTGTGGCAACAGGAGACATCCAATCCGAAAAAGAAGGTGGCCGGCAGGGCACATTATAATATGGCCATTATCAGCGAGATAAACGGTGATCTTGAAGCCGCAACAGCATGGGCTCAGAAAGCATACTCAGATTACCGGAACAAGCTGGGTCTGCGTTATGCCAGGATACTCGAAAACAGGAAATACAACGAAGAGGTTCTGAAATACCAGGAACAGAGGTAAAGAATACCTTTTCCGCTGCTTTCATACCTGAGAATTGCAGTCATTATTTCTACCTTTATGGCTGCAACTGCTGATATTATGACACGTACTCTCGTTACCTCACTTATCATGGGCCTGGCAACTCTTATCTCCACGGGGCAGGATAAGGACCTGCTGAAGTATGTCAATCCCTTCATCGGGACTGACAAGATGGGACACACATATCCCGGGGCCACGGTGCCGTTCGGGATGGTACAGCTTTCGCCTGACACAGACACCCTGCCGTATGAGGTAAACGGCGCCTACAACAGGGATGTTTATAAATACTGCGCAGGATACCAGTATGCGGACAATACAATTGTCGGATTCTCACATACCCACTTCAGCGGCACCGGCCACTCTGACCTTGGTGACATTCTCCTGATGCCAACAACCGGCCTGCTTCAGCTGAATCCCGGCACGGCTGATGCCCCGGAAAACGGGTACCGCTCACGCTTTTCACACAGCGCTGAAAAAGCCTCACCGGGATATTATTCGGTATTGCTTGAAGATTATGACATACTTGCGGAGCTGACCGCAACAACCCGCACAGGGGTGCACCGATACACCTTCAACAAAGGGGGCGATGCACATGTAATCCTTGACATGGTCCATGGCATATATAATGACGACGGCAAGAACGTATGGACCTTCATCCGTGTTGAAAATGACACACTTGTGACCGGGTACAGGCAGACAAGCGGTTGGGCGCGAACAAGAACACTCTGTTTTGCAATTGCATTCTCAAAACCTATTGAGTCATTCGGATTCAGGGATGACTCCCCGGCAAGGGTATACAGGGGATTCTGGCGCCGGTTTGACCAGCGTACCAATTTCCCGGAAGCTGCCGGCCGCAATATCAGGGGCCACTTTGATTTCCGGGCAAACCCGGGCGAACAGATAACAGTAAGGGTGGCAATATCACCGGTCAGCACTGCCGGGGCCGTGGCTAACCTGCTGGCCGAAGCTCCGCAGGCCGACTTTGACGCTGCCAGGATCAGTGCTGAAGCATCATGGAGAAAAGAGCTTGGAAAAGTGAAGGCAGAGATGGCAGACGAAGGGCAGATGACAAGCTTTTATACCTCACTCTACCATACATTCCTTTCCCCGACAGTATATATGGATGCCGACGGCAGCTACAGGGGCCTCGACCAGAATATCCACCGGGCTGAAGGCTTCACCAACTATACAACCTTCTCCCTATGGGATACATACCGGGCACTTCATCCCCTCTTTACAATCATACAGCAGCATCGGACCGCCGACATGATCAACTCCATGCTGGCTCACTATGACCAGAGCGTTCACCACATGCTTCCGGTCTGGTCACACCACGCAAACGAAAACTGGTGCATGATAGGCTACCATGCTGTGCCGGTCATTGCCGATGCCATAGTCAAGAAGATTGAAGGATTTGATTATGGGCGAGCCCTGAAAGCCTGCGTCACCACCGCCCGCAACGGATGGTATGACGGCCTCGACGACTATATGAAGCTCGGCTATGTACCGGATGAACGAACGGTATCATCAGTGTCGGTTACGCTCGAATATGCCTATGACGACTGGTGCTTATCACAGATAGCAGACAATGAAGACCTGAAACGGGAATTTACGGAGAGATCCGGCAATTTCCTGAATGTGTGGGACCCGTCAACAGGTTTTATGCGTCCCCGTCTGAGGGACGGCAGCTTCAGAAACGATTTTGACGTGCTCAGTACGCACGGCCAGGGTTTCATCGAGGGAAACGCCTGGAACTACAGCCTTTATGTCCCTCATGACCCCGCAGAACTGATCCGCCTCCACGGCGGGAAAAAGAGATTTGCTGAACATCTCGACTCACTTTTTACCATGTACCTCCCGGACAGTTTTTTCGCCGAAACTGAGGATATAACCCGGGAAGGCATTATCGGGAATTATGTTCATGGAAACGAACCCTCCCACCATGTGCCATATCTTTACAATTATGCCGGTACCCCAAGAAAGACTCAGTATTGGGTAAGGCATATAATGGACAACAAATATTTGCCTTCACCTGCCGGGTTGAGCGGCAATGACGACTGCGGACAGATGAGTGCATGGTATATATTCAGCGCCCTCGGATTCTACCCGGTGGCGCCGGGGTCAGACAGGTATGACCTCGGCAGTCCGCAGGTTAAAGAAGCAACTATAACACTTGAGAACGGGAAAACATTTTCAGTGACTGCGGTGAACCAGGGACCGCAAAACATCTATGTAAAAAAGACCGAACTCAACGGGAAGAAGCTTGACCGGCCCTGGATCACCCATGATGAAATAATGCAGGGCGGCAGCCTCGTGTTTTATATGAGCAGGTAGTGAATCACTACCCCGGGCCAGCCTACCTCTTCAGCAACGGTTTGATCCAATCGGCAGGAAGTCCGCCGTAACGTGACTCACCATCGCCGCTCTCAACGGCAAGCTCCAGTTCCTCTATCCCCTCCAGAGAGACTTCGAAGGTTGCCACCGGATCATCTGATCCCATGGCACTGCTGCGCCACAGCTCACGGCCATCGCCCCTGACCACAAAGATAACAGTCTGACCGGGCCTCTGTCTGCGGATATTGTCATCCACGGACACGGCCCCGTTAAGGCTGGTAAAGACACCTCCCAGGTTATACTTCCTTACCGAGCCCCCTGACATGCCGAAGCTGTCAGGATAACGCTTGCCATCAACAATCACTGGCCATGAATACCATGACACGGGACCTGTCCAGCTCATATCCGAGAGAGAAACCTCGGCCGGCAGCAACTGTGAAAGGGTGAAAGAGACGTCATGCTTCCTTGTATCATTAGCGTTACGCTGATTGACAGTGCCGTCATCCCACACGGTGCGAACATCAACAGAATACTCCTTCTGCGGGTCAAGGTTATTTATCACATAGAATGAATTGGGAGTATAACCCAGAAGCTTCCCGTCAAGATAAACCTGGTAACCGGAATTCAGATAATACTGTGAACGCCATGTTACGCGCACGGCATTGAGACCTTCCGGCTCCACGCTGATGCCATCGGGTTGCCTGACTGTATAACTGTATGCATAGTCAGGCTCAAATGTGACGTTCCAGGAGATGTTGCCTGAAGCAGGGGCCGTGAATGAGACTTCCGCCCACCCCTGATGGGAAGTTGCGGATACCTCAAGTTTCTTCTTCCCGGCAACGGCCGTAGCACTCTTCACCTTGAAATATTTGCCCCTGGGATATGCGAAATGGAGGCTATACTCATTGCCTGCCGGCAAAGTGCTGACACCGCTGATGACAGTACCCTGCTCATCTGAATGCAGTTCCCTCAGGTCTACCCATCCCTGGGTGATGTGCCTGCTTGTGCTCAGCAACTGTATCTTCCCGTTGTCTGGAACGAGAGTCACAACGCGAACGCTGGCAGGCATTATCTCAATGGCGGCACCTGCTTCCCATGCTCCCATATATTCACTGTTCCAGTAATCGAAGACATGAACCGGAGCATCTGTCTCAATGCCAAGTTCCTTCCAGTTAAGGTTAAGGGTGGCCGGTTTTGAAGCATCAAAATTAAAGAGTCCGGCAACATCATACTGCCGGCCGAGGTGATTAACCTTCAGGTCCCAGATGCGTTTGCGCTCTCCTGCCGGGAAGAGGTCAAGAGGCCTGATGTCGACGGCCGGATATACCTTGCGCATCATATCCACCCTTTCTGCCGAGAGATCCGTGAGCCTGTCAGACGACATCAGTGCCTGGCCCGTCAGGCCTTGCAGCGTTGCCCATACCCTCGCCTGCTCAACGGTGAGCGGCTGACGCAACAGCATAACGTCAGGGTCAGTGTACCATACTATGTTGTGCTGCCAGTAACTCTCCAGAGTTGGGTCCAGTGCAGTGAAAAAGCCGTCCCAGCCCAGGACCACATCACCGCCGGTGCGGGAACCGTCCATGATGCCTGCACCTTCTATCGGCAGGCCCCAGCAACCGAGGAGATAACTCTTTTCTCCTATCTCATCCCTGATTATGTCAAGCGTTGACCTGTAAAGCGAGTCGGCGGCACCGCCGGGCACAGCCATTAGTTCAGAGTGTTTGGCATATTCTTCAACCACTATCGGCTGGCCGTCAATCTTGAAATATTCGTAACCCCAGCCGTACATGGTGCCAAAGAGATCATGGAAGTACTTTTTCCCTGCCTCCGAAGTGGGATCAAGCAGCCAGTCACCTTCCCATGTTTTCGAGGGCGAGGTGCCGTCAGGCTTAAGAATAAAGACCCCGGGATTGTTTTTAACCACCTCTGCATTTGACTGTCCGTGAGGAGCAATCCAGATTCCCGGAACAAGCCCCTTCGATTTAATGTAGGAAGCCAGGTCGGCCATCCCTCCGGAGAAGTTCGGATCAAAACCGGTCCAGTCGCGTGAACCTTTCCTGCCGGAGGCAGAAAGAGCCTGCCAGCCATCATCCACCTGGACGAACTTCGCCCCGTAGGGCTTCAGGTTTTCTGCTATCCAGTCGGTGTTAAGCCTTACCTCCCGGTCAGTGATATGCTGGTAATAGTAGTACCATGTACATAATCCTGACGGTGGCAGCGGGAAGATATCCTTTGGGATGGGCTTGTAGAATTTTACTCCGAGGGTATCACGGTAATAGTTTTTAATAACCGTGCCATCCTTAAGGGTTACCTGGTCCTTGACCGGGTCAAATGTGCCCTGGGCTATCGGGGTGGTCACC
>CAZWOC010000002.1:79365-148587 GCA_964635655.1 uncultured Rikenella sp.
GGTTACCTGGTCCTTGACCGGGTCAAATGTGCCCTGGGCTATCGGGGTGGTCACCACGCCGAGGGTCATCACGAACAGGTCCCTGTTTTCACTGTCTTTGATCCTTGCGGGTATCACCCTGGGCCATTCGGTCACGGGACCGGCCCAGACATCATTCTGAACCTGTGACTTTTTCTGGGCTGAAATCTCAGCGGGAGTTACCGCCGCCATCAGCATTCCGGCAATCAAAATCAGGATAGCACTTTTTTTCATGATCTTTAAATGTATTTTTTACACTTTATAACTCAGGGTAAATGTACATTTTCCTGTGGAAAAAGGCACACCTGGTATTGTAAAACACATTTTTAACCATGCAGCAGCGGTTACACTGTCACTGCAATTGAAAAAGGACGGACACATGCTCTGGAACCAGGCGCAGAATTACATCAACAAAGGATCGGCTAATGCTGTGGAATCAGGCTCAGAATAACATCAAAAAAAAGCCGGGTCCATGCAGTGGAACCCGGCTCAGAATTTCCTGGTGAATTCTAGTTATTCTGATAGGCCTTAACTCCCCGGTCGAGCCATTCTATGTATGCCTGGATATCGAAGTTCGTACCGCGGGTTTCGATCAGGGGCTTACCCTCCGGATCAACAATGGCATAGAGGGGAAGCGTGTTTGTGTTGAACATTGAAATTTCAATGTCCTCGTTCTTTTTGCCGATAGTCTTTTTCTCCTTTCCGTCTACCTTAGAAACGAACACCTCGTTTTCGGGCAGTTTTGTCCGGTCATCCACATAGAGAGCCACCAGAACGAAATTATCCCTCAGCCGCTGCTGCACTCCGGCGTCAGACCAGACGCGTGCGTCCATCTCCTTGCAGTTGGCGCAGGCATGGCCCTTGAAATCTATCAGTACCGGTTTGCCCAATTTCCTGGCGCATGCCAGTCCCTGTTCAAGGTCAAAGTAACCCTGCAGCCCGTACTCAAAGTGAAGGAAATCTGCGTATTTTGGCTCATCGCAGAGGGAAGCTCCGGCCGTGGCAGGGGTCCCGTAGGCATTAGCTCCGGGCGTCAGGGATCCCGGTACAATTATACCCTGTGCGGCTGCCCCCTTGTTTTCGCTGATAGCTTTCAGCAGGTTGAACCCTGATGTCTCCCTGGGAGGCAGCAGAGCAGAGATTTTGGTCAGTGGCGCCCCGAAAAGACCGGGTACAAGGTACAGGGCGAAGGTGAAAGAGGCGATGATGAGTACCAGCCTGAAGACACCTATATGAGGTACATCACTGTCATGTGAGAACTTTATCTTGCCCATCAGGTAGATGCCCATCAGGACAAACAGGACGATCCAGATTGCCAGGTAAATATCCCTTGAGAGTATGCCCAGGTTATAGACCGTATCGACTGTTGAAGCGAACTTAAGGCTGAAGGCAAGCATTATGAACCCGAGGACCACCTTTACCGAGTTCAGCCATCCTCCTGACTTCGGCATCTTCTGCATCCATGACGGGAAGAGTGCAAAGAGTGTGAACGGAAGGGCAAATGCAAGACCGAACCCGAACATCCCTATTGTTGGGCGAAGCACATCACCCGAAGCAGCCTCAACAAGCAGCGCTCCAACGATCGGTCCGGTGCATGAGAATGATACAAGAACCGTTGTAAGCCCGAGGAAGAATGCAGCCAGTGCTCCTCCACTGTCAACCTTTGAATCGGAAGTGCTCACCCATTTTGACGGAAGCACTATCTCGAATGCTCCGAAGAATGAAGCGGCAAATATCAAAAACAGACTGAAGAACAGCAGGTTGGGAATCCAGTGCGTGCTGAGTGTATTGGCGAATCCTGCTCCGGCGCTGGTAAGTGACACAATGATGCCGAGCGATGAATACAGCAGAATGATTGACAGCCCGAATATTAGTGCCTTCCCGATGGCAGAACCTTTTTTGCCGGTCCCCTGGGAGAAAAATGCCACTGTCATCGGAATCATTGGAAAAACGCACGGGGTTAATATCCCGGCAAAGCCGGCAAGCATCGAAAGGAGAAAGAACTTCAGAAAGCCTTTGGAAGGTTCTTCAGCAGGGGCGCTCTGTGAAACTGTCCCCATTGGTTCTCCCTGGCGAATCACCTGCACCGCAGGGACCGACTCAGGCTTTTCTCCGGATTCTGTTCCGGCGGTTGAAGGTTCAGACTCAGACCCGGCAGAAAGGGTTTTTGACTTAGTCTCTGTAGTCTGAGTTTTGAACTGAGCAGTTCCCTTGATTTCCAGAGAAAATTCAACATCCCTGGGCGGCAGGCACTGCGTGTCATCACATGACATAAAGGTGACATACCCGGTGACTTTTGCCGATGAACCGGTTACTTTTACTTTCTGCCTGAATTCCGCCGAAATGCTATGCATCCCGATATTCATGCCGAAGCTGTTGTCAAACTTGACTTCCGGCTTTGTAACTGCAAATGGTTTCCCGTTCAGGGAATAACCTTCCACAGGTTCAAAAGTAAAGCTGGTGGCAATCGGGCCTCCCTCTTCGATCTCCATGGCATATAAATGCCAGTTTTTCTCCAGGGTGGCGGTCATAACTATTTCGAAGTTATTGTCACCCTTATCCTCCGCCCGGAATGACCATTTTACGGGCTCAAGCACCTGTGAGTGAGACAGGGCTGCCGATAGAATTAAAATAAATGATACTAATATCTTCCTCATAATTGTTGTTTTCCTGTAAAGACAATTAATACTGCCAAAGGTACTACATACAACTGCTAAAAAAGTTCTATGTTAACCTGGGAATAAAGATAGCAAGGATATGATATGCTGCTGAAATAAACATACCAGCAGATCATACTCCCGGATTTCTTCCTTTATTGCCTGTTACTCAATGTTATGATCCTTTTTCACATATGTGTCCAGGGTGCCCTTCAGTTTAGTTATTTCCTCTTCAGAAGCGCCCTGATTCATTGCCAGCGCAATTGCCTTCTCAATTGACTCTTTTGCCATCGGGTAATTGCCGGCCTTTGCGTAAGTGTCTGCCAGGCTCTCATATGCAGGGACAGATTTTCCATCGCGGCCGGGAACGGGAAACTCATTTAAAAGAAGTCGTTCCTGAACCTTTGCAACAGCCTCGTAATGTCTTTTGGAGAGGCCTTCTTCCATAAGCGTCAGCCCTGCTGCATCTGCCAGATTGATATATCGCGAAAGCGGGTTTGCAGCCATTTCTTCCAGAAGTTCCGGAACCTTCTCCGGGTCAAGCTCCAGCAAGGCTATCAGCTTATAAAATGCAGCTGCATCCTTGCGGTCAGGAAACTGCCCGATAAGAGCATCGGAAGAAGCCAACATCTGATTATATAGCTCTCGCTTTTTGTCTCCCTCGGTTTGGTAGGCTTTGATAAACAAGTCCTCAAGAGCATCTCTCTGTATCATCACCGCAGCTGCTTTTTCACAGTCCCAGGTACCTGACAGAACCTGTCCCAGTACCCAGTCGAGATGATCAAGGTTGACATCGACCCATGCAATTTTACCCTCCTGATCAATCACAAATGTTGTGGGGAAACCGGCTCTCCGAAGGGGCTTGATCCATGAATTAAACATCCGGTTATCCGTACTGTCAACGCCAACATCCAGTGTCAATCGCTGACCCTGAGGGGTTTTCAGGAATTCGGTCACTTTTTTTACGGGATCAACACCTTTCTTTTCGTCTATATCTTCATAACTGTCAACTGAGAAGAAATGAACACGTCCTTCATATTTTTGGGCAATCGCACTTATATGAGGAAAGGAATTAATACATCCGCCGCACCATGTTGCCCAGAAGTCCATAACATACACTTCCCCCTTCTCAAACTGAGTCACGGGCTCGCCTCTTACCCAGGCATTTACAGTAAGAGGAGGAGCCGGGTCACCGATTTTAAGAGTTGGAGAAGGGTTGAATTGCGCGCTCACACTTATTGATGCCATGATCAGAATCAGGACAAGCCAATTCCTGTGGCTATTTTGCTTCTTCATCATCTGTCTTTTTATTCAATTCCCCGCTATTTCAACTTCTCCCTGTACCTGTCAAGCTGTGCCTTATATTCTTCAATTGTAACAGGATCAATAATTCCCGCCAGCTTATTGTCCTTCACAGCCTGTTCTGCCTCATACAATGCAGCTTCCTGTGTTTTAACTGCTTTCTTGAAATCGCCTGCGCTGGCATACACCCCGGCCATCAGATTCTTGAATAAAGGCGACATATCAGGTCTCTTTTCAAGCTCCTCTTTGATTATCTGCAATGCATATTTGTAGGTAGCGGGAGTCAATCCTTCCTTGCTGGAAATCACACCGGCAACAGAAAGTCTGTAACCCGGATTTTGTGCCTGCCATTGTCTTAAAAACTCCATAGCCTTTGCCTCGCCATAATGATCGAGCAAAGTCTGGAATTTAAAGAAGCTTACTGCCGTAGCCCATGAGTAAAGATCAACTAATTCTGCATCCAGGATGGCAATGGCGCTGTCAATTTTCTCCTCCTTTATTTTCTCTTCATATGCTGCGAAAGCTTTTTGAAAAAGGGCACCATGACTGTTCTCTTCCTTCACCCTGTCTTCCTCCTGTTTTTTTCGCTCTGCATTGATGTCAAACCCTCCGTCCATTACCACCTGAATTATTGAGTCAATAACATAGGGATGACCGATCCACAGGATTATACTGTCTCTTATCAGGAAAGAACACGGGATACCGCTCTGGCCGGCAGCTTTCATCCAGTTATTTGCCATGAACTCATCATTGTTATCAATGATTACATTGTAGGCCATATTGTCGCCCATATTCGTAATAAAACGGCTGACCTTCGGCAGGTATGAATCATATGTCTTCTTCTCAGATTCATGTAAACCTTCCCATATATTCACTCCGATGACCGTAATATCATCCTTTCTTTCTTTGGCCACTTCTGAAAGATGAGGCATTACCGCCTTACATGGCCCGCACCAGGAGGCCCAGAACTCCATCAGGTACAAATGGCCCTTTTCATATTTATTTACAGGAGTTCCTTTTAGCCATTGACCATATTTTAGTTCGGGAGCCCTGTCGCCAATGTTCAACGTTACAGCAGGCTTATCCTGGGCCCTGGAGCTGATGGATGAAAGCAAAATCAGTGAAAAAGCCACTATAAGATATTTAACTTTTGAAATCATTTTTTTCATTTTTTCAATTTTGGTAATTCATGTATGAACATAAAATCCCTGTTCCCCGGATTCCGGTAGCTAAACATTGGTTATCAATAATCCGGCGAAGGAGAATTGGTTTAACGATCGTTCTGAACCAACAAGTTGTTGAATTGCATTACTTCGTTAGGGATAAGCAGTTGATAGCGGGGGTCTCCAACCGGCAAAGTATATTCAACCCCCATCACTGTTCTTGACATAGGTGCTGCAGTTTCCGGGTCGACATTCAGGCGCTTGCGATCAAAAAAGGCCATCTCGGTTAACCTGACTTCCCTGCGGCGCTCGTTTAAAATTTCTTTCAAAAGCAAATCAGGATTAGTTTCTGTGGTTGGCTGGTAAGCTTCGGCCTTAATGCGATTCACCCGGACATAATCCAAAGCTGTAATTGCTTCCTGTATATCAGGACTTGTCTTCCGCAGGGCCGCCTCTGCTTTGATAAGCCATACTTCCCCGATATTTATCCCTGAGTGATTATGATAATTATAGAACATTTGCAGGACACCGGCCTGTATATATGAGAAGAGCGTATAGCGAAGATCATTTTCCGTATCAGTTATAGCCAGCATTTTGTCAGTATAAACAACCGGGACTGTTTCACTTTTAAACCTCGCAAGTAAAACTTCAGGATTAATGGCTGCAGGTGTCGGGTAACCGACTATCCCTGCTAATGAACCGTAGGCCGGGATCGCCTGAAAGCATGTATTGTAATCGATCAGGACGCCTTTCAGAGTAAGGGCAGCCGAAGCATCATCATAAGCCTGGTTATAATTCTGCATCCAGAGATGGACTCTTGCCCTGAGGGAATACGCAGCTGCGAGGCCGGGAATATTATTGTATTCCGGTACATTAATGTCCAGCAGGGAGATCGCCTGTGTCAGATCGTCAAGGATCTGTTCATATACCTCAGACACTGTGGAGCGCGGATACTGCTTGTTGATATTTGATTCAAGTACCAATGGGACACCAGGGTCCGATGAAGAAGTGGATGAAGGTGATGCATCATATGCTTTCCCATAAAGGTTTACCAGGATGAAATAATTGAGGGCCCGTTGCACCAGGGCACGTCCTTTTACTTCATCACGTTCGTATGTTACACCATCCTCTGCAAGGTCTATCTGGTCCAGTACATAGTTTGCTATGTAATTGGATTTATACAAACCATTCCATTTCATATCACTGTTTTCCTCGGGATCAGCCCATTTCATCGAATTGGCCATCAAAGGCACGGAATTATAAATGTAATATGGCTGCGTGGGGTCCTGGGTTATTGTATAATCATCACTCAACAGTTCGCAAAACTGGGCTGAATAAGAAATCTCTGTAAAATTGTATGATGATGTGAGTGTTCCAAGGTTCATCAGCTTTGCAAGATCATCAACCGTCTCCGGAATTGTGTTGCCTTTTGGAATGACATCAACAAAATCATTACATGAGGTGGCTATGCATACAGCAATCAATGCAACTATTATCTTTTTCATTTTGCCTTTGCTTAAAATTTAACATTCAGTGTAAATGCGCCGTACGTCGGCTGGTTCCCCAGATAAGTCGACGAGTAAGATGTGACGAGCCGGTCCGGATCAAGACCTTCGCTGTTTGCAGCCCAGAACCAGGGATTTTCAACAGAAAATTTCAATGAGAGTGCAGACAGCGCCGTAGTTCTGACAATCCGCTTCAGGTCGTAACCAAGTCCTATGGATTTGAGTCTTATCAGGTCACCGGCCTCGATCATACGTTCATTATTATTCATAGGAAGGATGTACTGTCCCGATACAGCATAATTTGCGGCCGGAACCCATGTATTATTCTCATCTCCGGGTTCGCGCCAACGGTTATCAAATGTTTTATAAGGTCTTCTGTCTGTATCAGCATTTGCAATTGAAGGCATCATGACCTTATGCCCGAGTTTATATGTGACCAGCATTTCAAGCTCAAACCCTTTATACGAAATCACATTGCTCCAGGCTCCGAAAAATTTCGGTAACGAGCGACCCATTATGAGAAGGTCTTCCGGCAGGAATGCGGATGTCTCATTATAAAGGTAGATATTTCCTTCTGCATCAAGGACCTGGAGTTGACCTGTTTCACTCAGGCCACCGTTCCGGTAAGCATAAACATAATCCACCGGTTTCCCCAGGAGCGGGTTCCCTGCAGTAACCATAGCCACAGTTTCCACACCTGCATTGATTTTAGTCACCTCATTATAGTTAAAGGAGAAAGTAGTTGTGGTAATCCACCTCCAGCTGTTATTGGACACCGGGCTGCCACTTATACTCAAATCCAGACCCCTGTTAACAATAGATGCAGAGTTCTTCCTGACTGATGCCCAGCCGGTAGTGGGATCCATTACAATATCACCCAGTGCATCACGGGTATTCCGGATATAGAAATCAGCTGAGGTATTCAACCGGTTGCCGAACATTGCAAGTTCTATTCCTGAATTGAACGTGTAAACCTTCTCCCAGGCCAGCTCATCATTGGCAGGGTTGTTTATTACCAGGACAGGAAGTCCCAGAAAAATATCTCTTTCATTTGAGGCTATCAGGTACGGTGAGGTTGATTTGTCAACATTTCCGCTAAGGCCATAAGAGAGTTTAACCGAGAGCAGGTCGATTTTGGGTATGTTGAAGAAACCTTCCTGTGACGCGTTCCATTTGCCGCCCACTGACCAGGTGGGCTGGTCGCGGTACCTGGCTGAACGTCCATACAGGTTGGTTTTGTCATATCGTACGCTGCCAAACAAAGTGTAGCGCTCGGTAAATGACACACTGCTGGTAAGGAATGTCGAAAAATAGCGGTCTTCGGCATCTGAATGAGATGGATAATATGGCAGTCTTTCCACTCCCAGTGACGAATAACCGGCAACGCCTTCATTAACAAGGTCATAAAAATTCATTGAAGAATTGAAGTTCATCCCTTGCGGATCATACCCGTAAAATGTGTCGGATTGGGATTTTGTCCTTATTGCAAACAGTTCGGTTCCACCCAATGCTGAGAAGCGGAACGACCCCTGATTGTAGGAATAGTCAAGAGTATTTCTAAACGTATAGCTTGAACTGTTACGGTGGATCATATCTTTTACAGCACCTTCAGACAGATAGTTGATCAGAGTACCACTGTCATAGCCTGTAAACCTGTTGTAAAGATCGCGCACATAATAACTCTCCTGACCGCTGAGAATCTCCTGGGCTGCATGATCTACTATGTACATTCCGCCGGTTGAGAATTTGAGACCTTTAAACAGGTCTATATCAAGCCGGGCGTTTGCTGCAACGTTATAACTTAGTGTGTTATTCTCCGTAAGAGGCCTGTCTTTAAGCCTGTTGTAAGTCCAGTCGCCATATCCCTTTGAAACAAGGTCTTCTTTCATCAACTGGGACACGCCATAAAATTCATTGACAAAATTACCTTCTGCATCCTTTATCCTGACGTATGGAAGTACCTGGGAAGGATCTCCTGTATAGGCATCCCTGGTTCCATAATTGGCCCGGAAACCTGTTGACAGCTTGAAGCGTTTGTTAAGATCTGAGGTATTATTGAACTGTACTCCGACATTACTACGGTCATTCCCAATAAGGTCTCCGAGTGAATTCTCAAAGTTCACAGACAGGTAGTTGGTCATTGTTTCAGAGCCACCTGTTACAACTATGTTATGAGTCTGTAATAATGAATTCCGATAAAAATACTCCCCGATATTCGCTGTATTGTCATATGAGCCAAGTTGGGCAAATGCAGCTTCACGTCCTGCTTCGTCAATCTCACCATTCTGATATTGGTATTCAATCATTGCTGCCTCAGAGAAGTACACCGGGGAATCTGTTGCGATATTCGAAATTGAGAGAGGATAGTCAGCGAATTTTTCACGTTCCCAATCGATTTGTTGTGATGTGTTCAGGTAACCGAGGGAATTCAGGTCAAACCTGGAACCGATTTTGACATTGCCGGTATAAGATACCGTGACCTTTTCGTTCTTGGAGCCTCTTTTTGTGGTAATTACAATTACCCCATTTGCAGCCCTTACTCCCCAGATAGAAGCTGAGGCGGCATCTTTTAAAACTGTAATCTGCTCAATGTCATTTGGGTTTATATTATATGTCCCGTATTCCATAGGGAAACCGTCGACGACCACCAGTGGGTTTGTCTGTGCATAGATCGTGGCCTGCCCCCTGATAAGCATCTCACCGTTGCTGTTTATTGATAGTCCGGGAACGATACCTTCCAGCTTATTGACAATATCTGTTGATACCACCATGCTTACATCCTTTTGTGTCAACATATCAAAAGAACCGGTGGCCCGCCCGCTTTCAATGACCTGGTAACCTGTTACAACCACTTCCTCCAAAGCCGAGGTCTGCTCTTTAAGCAAGATAGTGATTGTGCTCCTGCCATTTACCGGAACTTCTGTGGTCTGATAACCTATGAATGAAATGACCAGGATTGCATTTTCATCCGGAAGGGTCAATATAAACCTGCCTGTGTTGTCAGTCGCAATTCCCTGTAAAGTTCCTTTGACAATTACAGACGCACCTGCTACCGTAACCCCTTTTTCATCTACCACGGTACCGGTCACTTTATGCTTCTGATTGGCCTTACTGTCCTGATCCTGCCTGGGAGTTATTACGATTAAATTGTTTTCTAAAAGTTTATATGACAAGGCCGTGTTTTCGAGTATTTTCCCGAGCACAGCCTGAATTGACGCATCTGTCTCATTTACAATGACCTGTTTATTCAAATCAGCAAATTGATCATTGTAGAAGAAGTTGTAGTCGCTTTGCCTTTCAATTTCATGAAAGACTTCACGAAGCGTGACATCCGTCAGTTGCAGATTTACCTTCTCAGGTTGAGAAAATGCCGGTCTGGCAATCGCAGTAGTTATTCCAATGAACAACAGCAGTACGCTCACTTTCATAATTCGAAGGATTTGTTGGCTACCAGAGGATTCAGGTAGATCCGGTTTTTTTTTCATAGATTTGAATGTTTTAAGTTAACACCTTAAATCATCCGGGTAATCCGGGTTTATGGCCATGGGAGACTCCGCCAAGTCTTCCATGGTTTTTATCTTTAATTCATTACTTTCAGGTATTTATTGATTTCCTCCTGATTCTCACCTATAAACACACGGTTCTTGTCGATACTGTATCTTATCGGGGACGTGGCTTCCAGTGCCTTCATCACCTGTTCAAGGCTGTATTCCCTGAGAGTGCCGGTGTATTTAAACCCTTTCAACTTCTCACTCATGAACACAATGGAGACATCATACCTCCTCTCAATCTTCTTCGAAAGATTTTCAAGCGTCTCCCCCTCTATAACAAGTAACCCGTTAATCCATCCTGTACTCTTTTGAGTATCATATGATTCAACCAGCCTCAATGACTGAACCTGTTCAGACTGACCTGCAATGACCTGACTGACCACTTCTTTTTCCGTAACCTGAACTTCCTCCTCGGCTTCGGATGGCACCACACCTTTTAAAAGTGTCACCTTCTGATTAGGTTTGAGCTTGATCTCCTCGATAACCTCTGAATGATTATCAAGCTTTTCCACAACCATGGAACCCCTTACCAGAGTTGCTTCAACAAGCGGTTCATCAGAATAGCATTTGAGATTAAATGCTGTTCCCAGAACCCTGATATTGACAGCTTCAGTCTTTACTTCGAAGGGAATGGTTCCTTTTCTGACATCAAAATATGCCTCGCCGTCAAGTAAAATCTGCCGGTTATCTCTGCTAAAACCGGCAGAATACTTCAGGGTTGTCTTTGAGTTCAGAATTACCTTTGAGTTGTCCGGGAGCGTGATCTCAGTTCTCTGCCCCGCAGGAGAATAAATCGAGGTCATTGCATCGTTTCCTGTAGTTCCGGGTCTGAAAAAATAACCGCCAAGTGCCCCGGCTGCCATGAGGGCAACTGATATCAGGATAGCGGCGATATTCCTGTGATTCATTATAAACCAGCCTCCGGATCTGACCAACTGCAGAGGACGGGCCACTGATATTGCCTTTTGAACCGCTTTCCATGATTCAGTATGATCCCGTGCTCCGGGATGAGACTTTATATCAGACAGTATCCGGACCGTTTTTATCGCCATTTCGATCTCCTCACCAAGCAATGGATATTGTTCTCCGATCATTTGCCAGTAAAGATCTAAGTTCCGGTTCTCTCCACGATGTTTGACCCAGGTAACAAAACTTTCATCAGCCAGAAAGTCGCCGGCTTTGAACCCGCTGTAATCTTTTCGGAATACTTTATCTAATTCCATATATTCTCAGATATTATGATTATACATTAAGCGGGATTTTTATCCCACGGAGTGGAAAGAATTTTGCCTTTTATTAATCCGTTTTTCAGGATAAGGTCAGTGTTTGAAGCCTGAGACCAGAAAGGAATACCCCTAAAAGCACTGTGCCAAGTCCGTCTTTCATCCGATCCAACGCCCTGTAGATGAGCTTGTAGGTCCCACCAATATTCAGATTCAGGATTTCAGAAATCTCTTCGTACGACAGGTCTTCATAAAACCGGAGGTAAATTGCCTCACGCTGCCTTGGGGTCAGTGAAGCAAGGGCTTTCTCTATCTTCGATCTTAACTCAGTATCACTTTCATTTTCAATCAGTCTCTGATCAGGAGCAAGCTCGATCCTGAAATCATACCTTTCATCATCAAGCCTTTCCAGAACATTGGCAGCCTGCTTTTGCAACTTACGGAACAGGACGGATCGAAATGCCTTGAACAGATAATGCTTTACACTTTCAGTGGCCTTTAAACTTTTCCTGGTGTTCCAAAGTTTGACAAAAAGCTCCTGGACTGATTCTTCAATAAGATAACTGTTAAGGGTAAACTTATGCCCATAATTTAAAAGGACAGAATAGTAGATGCCAAAAAGCTCTCCAAGCGCCTTTTCTTCTCCTGCCCGAAATGCATCCCATAATTCTTGCTCATATGGCTTCCCTCCCCCGTTCACAAGTCCGAATATTTAACCAAAAGTAAACATAAATGGATATTCTGATCATGTCAGACTATTAAAACAATCTGTATTCCTTTCATGAATTAATTGCCATAAAAATAATGATCATTCACCAGAGGGAGTTGTTTAGTCTGTGCCAGAGCGGTCTGATTACAATTCGCAGTAACTTGACTTTAGAATTATTCCATTGTAACTTGTGGATTAGTTGACTCAAAGTTGCTTATAAATCAAAAACCTGAACACATGCACAGGAATTCCTTCCGACATGAAGTATACATTGCGGGTGACAACCTGGCAAAAAGGGGATGGAATCAGGATAAATTATTTTCCGTTTAGTTTAACCGACGAATAGCAGCAATGAAAAAGCATATTAAACCGAATAGGACCAAAAATATTTTGTTTTGTTGTTTTTCAACCTTATATTTGTTCGTTCTTTATTAAGAATTATTCTTACATAATGAAATTCGAAGATTACAGAATCAGGCTCAGGGATAGCGGTCTGAGGGTGACACCCCAGAGACTCGCTGTATATGAGGCGGTGGTTATGCTCCATGACCATCCCACTGCCGAAGAGGTAAGCTATTATATTAGGACTAAACACCCTGAGATTGCCCTGGGTACAGTCTATAAAACTCTCGAGACACTGGCTGAAAAGGCAATACTGTACAGGGTCAAGACTGACAGTGGCCTTCTCAGGTATGATGCGGTGGACGACAGACACCATCATATATACTGCACGCACTGTGACCGCATCGAGGACTACTACGACACCGAGTTGACGAAAATACTCTATGACTATTTCGAGAACCACCACATTCCAAATTTCATGGTAGAGGATATCAAGCTCCAGATTGTCGGGAAATACACCGACAAAAGAGAGACTGTGCTGAAAACAGGAAAACAATCCGGCAAGAGTAACATGATCGGCAACAGATGATCAGAATGTTACTCATATCAGGCGGCATTGTCTCACTTGCAATGGGTATAACAGGGATTTTCGTCCCCGTGCTTCCCACCACCCCCTTTTTGCTCCTCTCAACAGGTCTCTTCGTCAAGAGCTCACCCGACCTGTACCGATGGGTGGTAAACGGCAGGATTACATCGGCGTACCTTGCTCCCCGTATGCAGAAGAGGGCAGGCATCGGGGCAATGATAATCATGTGGAGCATGATTCTGCTCACCATATTTTTCTGGGTCAATAATATCTGGCTCAGGATATTGCTTATAGCACTTGGAATAACCGGGACAATCTTCAAGTTCAGATATTTCTTCCGCAACAGCAAAGACTCTCATACAGGCAATAACCAAATCGCGTGAATATGAAAAAGAAGAAGCTTACAACAGCAGCCGGCAGACCATACTGCGAGAACGAAGACAGCATGACCGCAGGCCTCGGCGTAAAGTTTCCCCCGGTAAAATGACAAAACGTAATAACAATAATTATTAACAGTTTAAAATTTAAAGAATTATGGCAGAAATCGGAAGATCAATTGTAAGGATGGATGTTGAGGAACTGCTCACTCTCCTTAACAAGGCCCTGGCAGACGAGTGGCTGGCTTATTACCAATACTGGATAGGGGCAAAAGTTGTCAAGGGACCGATGAAAGATGCGGTCATTGCTGAGCTCGAGCTGCACGCAACGGAGGAGCTGACACATGCACAGCTGCTCGTCGGCCGGATCATTCAGCTCGGAGGAACACCGGTGCTCTCACCCGATGAGTGGAGCAAAATCACCAACTGCGGATATGACGCCCCGGAAGACCCCTTCGTATCAGTGGTACTCGACCAGAATATTAAGGGAGAACAGTGCGCAATCAGGGTATATAATAAACTCCTGGCCCTGACCAGGGAGACCGACCCCATCACCTACAACATCATCCTTCAGATCCTCACTGACGAGGTCGAGCATGAAGAGGACCTCGTTGCCCTCAAGGAGGACTTTGATCTTATGATCGAGAGAAGAAAGTAAATATTTATTTTTAATAACTAACTATATTTCAATTTATTATGGAAGAAAAAATCAATGTAATGCCACGTATTGGCGACAAGGCTCCTGAGTTCAAGGCAGTAACCACCCAGGGTGAAATCAATTTCCCGTCAGATTACTCAGGCAGCTGGGTGATTCTCTTCAGCCATCCGGCTGACTTCACTCCCGTTTGCACAAGCGAGTTCATGACTTTTGCCACCATGGCAGAAAAATTTGAAAAAGCAAATACGAAGCTCGTCGGTCTTTCGGTTGACGGTCTCTACAGCCATATTGCATGGCTGCGCACAATCAAGGAGAAGATTGAGTACAAGGGGATGAAGGATGTGGAGGTGAAATTCCCTCTCATAGAAGATATCACAATGGATGTTGCAAAGAAATACGGCATGATGATGCCGGGTGAAAGCAGCACCAAGGCTGTAAGGGCAGTGTTTTTCATTGACCCTAAGGGAATCATCCGTACCATTCTTTACTACCCGCTGAGCCTCGGCCGTAATTTTGAGGAGATCTACAGGGTAGTGCTGGGCCTGCAGACCGCTGATGCATTCTCAGTGGCACTTCCGGCCGACTGGCAGCCGGGCGACGATGTGATCGTTCCCACAGCCGGTTCCTGCGGCGTTGCCAAGCAGCGTATGGAGAGCAAGGAGGAGATGAAATGCTACGACTGGTTCTTCTGCACGAAGAAGCTTGACAAGCAGAAGATCCTTGATACCGTGCTCAAGAAATAGTTTTTGATAAAGTTGATCAGACAAGAGGGTGGCTCACTGAACGTGGTCACCCTCTTTGGTTAATTGCCTGTTGGTTTCAATGAGTCACCGGCAGGTTTCACATCGTGGCTGTTCACACGTTCAGTATGACTTTACGTGCACATTGCGTACTGCGCGGCCTGACGGATCATTCTGGTTGCGGAACGATTCGTCCCATGCCAGTGCCTCAGCCGTGCTGCATGCCACCGAAGGTACTGAAGGTACCGTCATGGCAGCCGTTTCAGACGGGAAATGCTCGGTGAATATTGACCGGTAGAAATATTCCTCCTTTGTCATCGGCGTGTTCAGCGGGAACCGGTAACGCGCCGTGGCCATCATCTCATCCGTAACCTTTTCGGAGGTCAGATGCTTCAGTGTGTCTATCCAGCTGTATCCCACCCCGTCAGAGAACTGCTCTTTCTGCCGCCACGCTATATCATGCGGGAGGTAATCTTCGAATGCCTTTCTGAGAACCCATTTCTCCATCTTCCCGTTTCCGGCCATCTTGTCTGCCGGATTGAGCCTCATTGCGACATCCAGAAACTCCTTGTCGAGGAATGGCACCCTTCCTTCCACACCCCAGGCTGCCAGTGACTTGTTGGCACGGAGGCAGTCATAGAGATGGAGTTTTGAGAGCTTTCGCACAGTTTCTTCGTGGAACTCACGGGGACCGGGCGCCCTGTGGAAATAGAGGTAACCGCCGAACACCTCGTCTGCCCCTTCCCCGGAAAGCACCATCTTCACTCCCATTGACTTGATAACCCTCGCCATCAGATACATCGGCGTGGAGGCCCTGACCGTCGTAACATCATATGTTTCAAGATAGTAAATCACATCCCGCACTGCGTCAAGTCCTTCCTGAACTGTAATATGTATCTCATGGTGCACAGTCCCTATGTGGTCAGCCACTCGCCTTGCGGCTGCCAGATCCGGCGATCCCTCAAGCCCTATGGCAAAGGAGTGCAACTGCGGCCACCATGCATCTGCCTGGTCGTCGGTCTCGATCCGCCTCGCGGCATACTTCTTTGCAATTGCGGAAATTACAGAGCTGTCCAGACCACCCGAAAGCAGCACCCCGTATGGCACATCAGACATCAGCTGACGGTGAACAGCCTTTTCAAGTTCTTCGCGCAACGCGCGAATATCTGTTGTATTTTCTGCCACGGCATCATATTCTGTCCAGTCACGTTCATACCACTTTTTCATTGTTCCCTCACGGCTGAAATAATAATGCCCCGGAGGAAAGGTCTCAATTTTTTTACAGACACCCTCAAGCGCCTTAAGCTCGGAAGCGAAGTAAAGATTGCCATGAATATCCCATCCCATATAGAAAGGGATTATGCCTATATGGTCACGGGCAGCCAGGAAACAGTCGTTCACTTCATCATAAAGGACAAAAGCAAATATCCCGTTAAGCTCGTCAAGGAAATCACAGCCACGGTCGGCATACAGTGCGAGGATCACCTCGCAGTCCGACCTTGTTGTAAAATCATACTTATCCTTGTAATACTCCCTTATCTCCCGGTGATTGTATATCTCCCCATTTACACCCAGGATCAGCCGGCGGTCACGGCTGTAAAGCGGCTGACGGCCCGACTGAACATCTACTATTGAGAGCCTCTCATGAGCTATAATTGCTTTCTCCCCGCAATAAATACCTGACCAGTCCGGTCCCCGGTGCCTCAGTTTGCCGGACATCTCAAGAATCCGGGGCCGAAGCTCCTCCGCCCTCACCTTCAGGTCAAAAACACCAACAACACCACACATACGATATAAATAAATTATGATTTAAGGGGAGCAAAAATATATTTTTTTATCGTATGTCAGGCGTTTTGTTTAAGTTTTTAAACTGAATTTTTGGTTTTGTTTAATTTGTATTAATGTTAACCTCCTCCTCCACTACTGCCTATTGCCTATTGCCTATTGCCTACTCCCTGATAGAAATCATTCCCTTTATCGTCTGTCAGGATAAATGCCGGCATGTTTTTGACCACAATCTTGCGGACGGCTTCCATTCCCAGCTCCTCAAAGTCGACAACCTCAACAGAGATGATGTTTTCAGCGGCAAGGACAGCTGCCGGCCCGCCGACAGACCCAAGGTAGAAACCTCCATGCTTTTTGCAGGCATCGGTTACCTGCTTTGAGCGGTTGCCCTTGGCAAGCATCACCATGGAGCCGCCCTGGCTCTGGAAGAGGTCAACATAAGTGTCCATCCGGCCTGCAGTTGTCGGACCGAATGAACCGGAAGCCATTCCCTCGGGCGTCTTGGCCGGCCCGGCATAGTATATCGGGTGATTCCTGAAGTATTCGGGCATCGGCTTGCCTTCATCAAGCATCTGCTTAATGCGAGCATGGGCAATGTCTCGTGCCACTATCAGCGTACCGTTCAGACTAAGCCTTGTCTTTACAGGGTATTTTGTCAGCTCAGCAAGTATCTCCTTCATTGGTTTCTCAAGGTCTATAACCACCGGTTTGTCGAGCTCAGGCGCCTTCTCAGGCAGAAACCTTGCCGGCTCTGTCTCAAGCTGTTCAATGAAGACCCCCTCAGCAGTGATTTTTCCCCTGATGTTACGGTCAGCGCTGCAGCTTACTCCCAGGCCTACAGGGCATGATGCGGCATGCCGCGGCAGGCGGATGACCCTGACATCATGCACAAAGTATTTCCCGCCGAACTGGGCACCCACACCGTACTCCTGGCAGATCTTCTCAACCTTATCCTCCCATTCGGTATCACGGAACGCCCTGCCGGCGGCGTTGCCGGTTGTCGGAAGATCATCAAGATAACCTGATGAAGCCAGCTTCACAGTCTTCAGTGTCATCTCGGCAGATGTGCCGCCTATTACCAGCGCAAGATGATACGGCGGACATGCTGACGTTCCCAGGTCGTCGATCTTCTCACGTATGAACTTCCGGAGAGAAGCTTCATTCAGCAGTGACCTGGATTGCTGGTACAGAAATGTCTTGTTTGCAGAGCCGCCACCCTTGGCGATGAAAAGGAACCTGTACTCTTCTCCCTGGCATGAGACAATGTCAATCTGCGCCGGAAGGTTTGTACCGGTGTTCTTTTCCTCGAACATAGAGTACGGAACTATCTGTGAATAACGGAGGTTCTTTTCACCGTATGTCTCCCATATCCCGCGACTGAGATGAAGCGAGTCATCTATCCCGGTATAGACATCCTCACCCTTCCAGGCCATCACAATTGCTGTACCCGTATCCTGGCACCACGGCAGCTTCCCCTCTGACGAGATCACGCTGTTGCGAAGCATCACCCACGCAACGAAACGGTCATTGTCAGTGGCCTCCGGATCGCGAAGGATCTTAGCCAGCTTTTCCAGATGCGCCGTTCGCAGGTAAAAATTGACATCGATAAAAGCCTGCCGGGCAAGCATTTTAAGAGCCTCCGGCTTAACTTCGAGAATCCTCCTCCCGAAAAACTCGGTTACCCTGACATAATCAGCGGTTATGCGGCGGTATTTTGTATCGTCCCTCCTGTGCTGGAAGGGATTTTCATACATGAAATCTCCCATTGCGGATACGATTTTAAGGGATTACTGTACCAAAGATAGGCAGGCATGAGGCATAAGGCAACAGGCAACAGTGATTTTAATTACATAGATGTTGTCTAAATAAGAAAGACATGTTAAAATAATCCATCAGGCCGAAAACGTTTGAAATATATGAAACAACGCAAACGCCCGAAAAATCGGCGTTTAGAAGCTTCCGGGCGGTATTGCGGAACCGGATTTTCGATTAATTTTGAATAAGTTAACAGAGCAGGGTAATAAACCTAACATCAGACCTACAATGAATGTGATTTACAGACGCAAACCTCATCTGTCGCGCTGGCAGATCTGGAACATGAGTTTTGGATTTCTGGGTATCCAGTTCGGTTTCGCACTTCAGAACGGCAATGTAAGCCGGATCTTCCAGACCCTCGGAGCCGACATTGACAATATCCCGATACTCTGGATAGCTGCCCCGGTTACCGGCCTGCTCGTTCAGCCGATAGTGGGTCATATGAGTGACCGGACATGGAATCGTCTTGGAAGGCGACGCCCTTACTTCCTTACCGGAGCCATACTTGCCTCCCTTGCGCTTGCAATAATCACGAATTCACCCACATGGATCTTTGCCACCCTGATGCTGTGGATAATGGACGCTTCAATTAACATTTCAATGGAACCGTTCCGTGCATTTGTGGGTGATATGCTCTCATCAGAACAGCGAACCACGGGATTTGCCATGCAGAGTTTCTTCATCGGCATAGGAGCCGTCATCGGCAGCTTTCTTCCATGGATGCTGGCCAACTGGTTCAATGTGCCCGAGGTGCCTGCGGAGGGCAGGCTTATACCGTTCAACCTGAAGCTTTCTTTCTACATCGGATCGGCAGTGCTGCTCTGTGCTGTGCTTTGGACTATAATACGCACGAAGGAGTATTCGCCTGACGAGCTGGAAGAATTTGAAAAGGGCGAGCGGATCGCGCGTGGTGAACTGCCGGAAGATAAAACCGCTCCGGTAACCGGAGTGCAGCCCGGCCAGGTAACTGAAGCCACAACCGGCCGGGATACCAATTTCTACCGCCCCGGCATTATCTGGCTTGCTGTGGGTCTTGTCCTTACATTCATCCTCTCACAGGTTAACCTCGAGAAGGAACTGTACGTCGTCACCGGAGGTGTATCGCTTTTCGGACTGCTGCAGATCATAGCAGGTCTGCTGAAGTCAGGCGGCAAAGGGGGTAACGGGCTGAACAGCATACTTACTGACCTCAAGCACATGCCTGCCACAATGGGACAGCTTGCAGTAGTACAGTTTTTTACATGGTTTGCGCTGTTTTCACTCTGGATTTACACCACCACTGCCGTCACCTCAAAAATATACGGTACCACTGATACCACCTCACTTGCCTACAATGAAGGAGCTAACTGGGTGGGTGTTCTGTTTGGCGTCTACAACGGCTTTTCAGCCCTCGTCGCTTTCCTGTTACCGGTGCTGGCAAAAGCCACCTCGCGCAAGATGACTCACGCAATAAGCCTCCTCGTGGGGGGTGTGAGCCTGATATCGATAAGTCTTATCAATTCACCCACACTCCTTATACTCCCGATGCTGGGCATCGGTCTTGCATGGGCCAGTATTCTTTCAATGCCATACGCCATCCTGACAGGCTCACTGCCTCACAACAAGATGGGCATTTACATGGGTATATTCAATTTCTTCATAGTAATCCCTCAGATCCTTGCCGCAAGTATCCTCGGAAGCATGGTCAAGCATCTCTTCTCAGGCAACACGATGCTGGCGCTCGTCTCCGGCGGGATCTCGATGATAGTCGCGGCCCTCGCAGTAAAATTTGTAAAGGACGTCGACGACAGGAGGTGACAATGGACCTGAAGGGATGCATATTCGACCTCGACGGGGTCATCGTTGATACGGCGAAGTATCATTTCATGGCCTGGCGAAGGCTGGCCAAGGAGCTGGGGTTTGAATTCACTCTTGAAGACAACGAAGCCCTGAAGGGGGTCAGCCGTATGGCATCGCTTGAGATTCTTCTGGCCAAAGGGGGAATCTCCGTAAGTGAAAAGGAAAAAGAGACACTGGCCAAACGCAAGAACAACTGGTATGTCGAGTTCATCACAGGGATGAAACCTGGCGAGATACTTCCCGGAAGCGTGAAACTTCTCAAAACTCTGAGGAATGAGGGTATTCTTACTGCCATCGGCTCGGCAAGTAAAAACGCCGGAACGATACTTGACGGAATAGGCCTTCGCGAGATGTTTGACGTGATTATTGACGGAAATAAAATATCGCAGGCCAAACCTGATCCTGAGGTTTTCCTGAAAGGTGCAGAGGAGATGAAGCTTTCACCGTCGCAGTGTGTTGTGTTCGAGGATGCACAGGCAGGAATAGAGGCGGCAATAGCCGGCGGGATGAAATGCGTCGGTGTAGGAAGTCCCCTGATGCTTGGCAGGGCAAATATTGTAGTTCCCGATCTGAAAAAAATAACTGTAACCCAATTGAGAAATCTATAGTTCGAAATGACTGATTCACGTTTTAAGCCCGATGAATGGAAAATCATCGAGACGAGATTTGAGGCCGACAGGGGCCGTGACTCGGAGAGCATTTTTGCCCTGGGAAACGGCATGATGGGTCAGAGGGCCAATTTTGAGGAGACATATTCAGGTGATACCCTGCGGGGAAACTATGTTGCAGGAGTCTATTATCCTGATAAGACAGTCGTCGGCTGGTGGAAAATAGGATACCCCGAATACTTTGCCAAGGTGCCGAACGCACCCTCATGGACAGACATAATCATCCACATCGACGGCGAGGAGCTTGACCTTGCAAAATGCACACTGAAGAGCTTCCGAAGGGAACTCGACATGAAGGAGGGTGTGCTGACGCGAATTTTCACCGCAGTGATGCCTTCAGGCAGGATTGCCGGGGTGACCGCAAGGAGATTCCTTTCGATGGACGAACCGGAGCTGGCTGCAATAAGCTACAGCGTCAGGATCACCGGCGGTAGCGGCAGTGTCGAACTCATCCCCTGGCTGAACGCCGATGTATATAATGAAGATGCCAACTACGACGAAAAATTCTGGGAGAAGGAATCATCAGCCCGCGACGGGAAACGTACAACTGTAGTTGCACAGACACGCAAAACGGCCTTCGTTGTAGCCACCGCAGCAGAAAATGCCTTCACCCTCAACGGCAGACCGGCAAAGGGAGAACCGGTGATTACCACCACTGATAAGACTGCCCGTTGCGCATTTACTTCAGATTATACTGACGGAGACACTTTCACAGTAATAAAGTATGTCGCTGTCCTTTCATCATTCAATCATCCGGCAGAAGGCCTGGCTGAAAAGGCCATGGCTTCGGCCGGCAAGGCCGCCGCAAAGGGCTTTGACACACTCCTCGAAGCCCACCGGAAGGCCTGGGCAAAAAAGTGGGAACACGGAGACATAGCTATAAAGGGAGATATAGCGGCCCAGCAGGGAATACGCTTCAACATCTTCCAGCTCAACCAGACATATACAGGCGAGGATCCCCGGCTGAACATCGGTCCCAAGGGATTCACCGGTGAAAAGTACGGCGGCAGCACATACTGGGATACCGAGGCATTCGCATTCCCCTTCTATCTAAGCACCTCTGACACTCACGTCGCACGCAACCTGCTGCTGTACAGGTATAAACATCTCGGGAAAGCCATTGAAAACGCACAGAAGCTTGGGTTCACAGGCGGTGCAGCACTCTATCCCATGGTCACGATGAACGGCGAGGAGTGTCACAATGAGTGGGAGATTACCTTCGAGGAGATCCACCGGAACGGGGCCATCGCATATGCCATCTTCAATTATGTAAGTCATACCGGCGACCAGGATTACCTCGCAGAGTACGGACTGGAAGTGCTGATTGCAATCTCCCGGTTCTGGGCGCAGCGTTCCGGCTGGTCGGATGAGAAGAAGAAGTATGTCATCCTTGGCGTCACCGGCCCCAATGAGTATGAAAACAATGTAAACAACAACTGGTATACGAACACGCTGGCACGCTGGACACTCAGGTACACCTCTGAAATGCTCGGATGGCTCCGGTCTGCAAGCACCGTGAAGTACAATGCAGTGGTGGCCCGCTCCCGGCTTGACACCCAGTCAGAGCTGAAACAGTGGCAGGAGATAATCGCAAACATCCATCTGCCTGAACACCATAACCTGGGAATCTTCCTGCAGCAGGACGGATTCATGGATAAGGTGCAGCAGACTGTCAGTGACCTTGATCCTGCAGAACGGCCCCTTAACCAGCACTGGTCGTGGGACCGCATCCTACGGTCGGTCTTCATTAAACAGGCAGATGTGCTTCAGGGGATCTACTTCTTCGAGGATGAATTCGACGAGGATACAATCAGGCGGAACTTCAACTTTTACGAGCCCCGATGCGTCCATGAATCGTCTCTCTCGGCAAGCATCCATTCAGTTCTGGCAGCCAGGCTGCATGACACCGAAAGAGCTTATAAACTTTACCTGCGGACAGCAAGGCTTGATCTGGACGATTACAACCGGGAGGTTAAGGACGGGCTCCATATTACAAGCATGGCCGGCACCTGGCTCGCAATCGTGGAGGGCTTCGGCGGAATGAGGATACGCAATGAAAGAGTGTTCTTCAATCCCGTAATTCCTGCTGCCTGGGAGTCATACTCTTTCATAATCAGGTACAGGAACAATCCCCTCCGGGCGGAAGTCAACGGCAAAACAGTCACAGTGGTCAACCTCTCGCAGGCTGAGATACCTCTTGCGTTATACGGGGAGCATGTGACCCTGAAACCCGGTGAAGAAAGAAAATTTGAAAAGTAATGAAAAGAATACTCTATTCACTTCTGTTTCTGGCACTGCCGGCATTGCACCCGGCAGCAGCACAGGTCATTGAACGCGTTGACCCTCCCTCATGGTTCACGGGCATGAAGGAGAATGTTGTACAACTGATGGTTTACGGGAAGGAAATCGGTTCGTTTGATGCAAAAACCGATTACCCCGGAGTTGAGGTAAAGACCCTCGTCCGAACCGAAAACCCGAACTACCTCTTCGTAAACATGGAGATCTCTGACATGGCTGTGCCGGGTACGGTGACCCTTACCTTCACCCGCGGCAAGCAGAAGCTTACCCACAGCTATCCGCTCATGGCAAGGCCTGCCGGGCCGGCACGTGGATTCAACTCATCCGATGTGATTTACCTGCTGATGCCTGACCGCTTCGCAAACGGCGACACCTCAAATGACAACGTTTCCGGCATGACCGAGCAGCTGAACCGCAGCAATCCCGGCGGAAGGCACGGCGGTGACCTGAAAGGCATCACTGATCATCTCGACTACCTTCATTCACTTGGGGTGACAGGTGTCTGGCTCAACCCGTTCCTCGAGAATAACCAGCACCATTCATCATACCACGGTTACTCAACAACCGACTTTTACAAATCTGATCCGCGCTACGGCTCCAACGAGGAGTTTAAAAACCTGATTGCCGAAGCTCACAAAAGAGGAATTAAGGTGGTTATGGATATGATATTTAATCACGTAGGATCATTCCACTGGTGGATGAAGGATCTCCCCTCGAAGGACTGGATACACCAGTTTAATGAATTCACCCGCACAAACTACCGGGCCTCCACATACATGGACCCCTACGCCTCTGTGACTGACAGGATGCTTATGGAAAGGGGCTGGTTTGACGTTACAATGCCCGACCTCAACCAGAACAACCCCCTGGTGGAAACATACCTCATCCAGACAAGCCTGTGGTGGATCGCCTTCAGCGACCTTGACGGGATAAGAATGGACACCTACCCATACCCGCAGCCTGACATGATGTCAAGATGGGCTGCAAGGGTAGAGAAGGAATTTCCGGGTTTCTTTATTGTCGGCGAGGTGTGGTACGACGATCCGTCACATGTCTCCTACTGGGCTCTTAATAAGGTAAATCCTGACGGTTACAGGTCAAATCTCCCTTCGCTGACAGACCTTCCGCTGTGCTTTGCAACACACAGGGCATTTGAAGGCAAGCTAAATCCTAATGACGGAATGTCGAAGCTGTACAACCTGCTCTCACAGGACTTTCTCTACCCGGAACCGTTCAGGAATGTAATATTTCTTGACAACCATGACATGACGAGGTTCTTCACCCAGACAGGCAGCAACCTTGATAATTATAAAATGGGCCTGGCCTTTATAATGACAACAAGGGGCATCCCGCAGCTCTATTACGGGACCGAGATAGTTATGGAAGGTGACAAGAGCAAGGGCGACGGGCGGCTGAGAGATGACTTCCCCGGTGGCTGGCCGGGTGATGCCAGGAATGCATTCACAGGCAACGGACTTACGGGGCAGGAAAAAGAGGCACTTGATTATACAAGGCTTATCCTGAACTGGAGGAAGGCAAAGGATGTGATCCATACCGGAAGGCTGAAACACTATATCCCCTCTGACGGCGTGTATGTCTATTTCAGGTACAATGATGACGAGAGCGTCATGGTGGTGATTAACAATAATCCGGAGGAAACCCGGACAATCCGCGGCGAAAAATTTGCCGAGTCACTGCAAGGTTTTACCGGAGGTACTGATATAATCTCGGGCCGGAAGATTGAAGACCTGGGCTCCTTCACAGTTGGTCCCAAAACAGCAATGATTATTGAACTAAAATAACCTGATCATGATGAAAGAACACATTTTCAAGATTATCCTGCTGTGCATCGGTGCGGCAGTCCTGGCGGTGGCATGTAAGCCAAAGGCAACGGCAGTTACAGAGCCGCTGAAGACATCGGTCGTTCATGCCGACTGGACCCGCAATATGGTCCTGTATGAGATCAACGTCAGGCAGTTCTCACAGGAAGGCACTTTTGCTGCAGTTGACAGCGCACTGCCGAGGCTTAAGGAGCTTGGCGTCAACGTACTCTGGTTTATGCCAGTCTATCCTATCGGCGAGCTTAACCGCAAAGGCGAATTGGGAAGCTACTACTCCATTAAGGACTATAAGGGTATCAACCCCGAATTCGGTACCCTGGATGATTTTAAGGCACTTGTTGCAAGGGCCCATGATATGGGCTTCCATGTGATACTCGACTGGGTGGGAAACCACTCCTCCTGGGATAACCCGCTGGCAACCGAATTCCCTGAGTGGTATGCAAAGGACTCCGTTGGCAAATTTGTTTCACCGTTCGACTGGACAGATGTGATACAATTCGACTACACTGCCGAGCCGCTGTGGGATTACATGGTTGGCGCAATGAAATACTGGGTTGAGGAGATTGGAGTGGATGGTTACCGATGCGACTTCCCGGGGTTGGTGCCGGAGGAGTTCTGGTTCAGGGCCACCACCGAACTCAACTCCATAAAGCCTGTTCTGATGCTCGCCGAGGACGAGGAACATTCATACCTGCTCGAGAGGGCATTTGACATGAACTACGCATGGGCGCATCATCACCTGATGAACGCCGTGGCCGGAGGAGTACGTACTCCTGCAGCCCTTGACAGCATGATGCAGTACGAGCTCGGAAGATATGCCCCGGAATCATACAGGCTGCGGTTCATGACCAACCACGACGAGAACTCGTGGAACGGCACAATCGATGAAAAGATGGGCGATGCACAGAAGGCGTTTGCATGCTACCTGTTTACAGTGCCGGGGGTGCCTCTTATGTACAATGGCCAGGAAGCTGATCTTGACAAGAGGCTCAAGTTCTTTGAAAGGGACCCGATTGAGTGGAAAGAGACAGAACTCACTCCTTTCTACACGAAGCTGGTACATCTCCGCACCTCCCATCCTGCCCTGAGGCACGGCATTGAAGGCGGCTCCTATGATGTGCTTAAGACAAGCCAGAAGAATGTTGTTGCCTATAAAAGAGTCAAGGGAGAGAATGAGGTGCTGACTATACTCAACATGAGTGGCAAGGCTGTAACCGTTGCACTGAAAGACAACGCCACAAAAGGAACCTATGAGGATATTTTCACAGGTACAGCAGTAGAAATCGCCCAGGGCAAAGAGATGCAACTGGAGCCGTGGGGGTATCTCGTTCTCAAGAAGTAAGAGTTTGATTTTTCCCAGGTAAGCCCGCAGTTGAAAAGACTGCGGGTTTTTTTCATCAGTAAATCAAAGAGCATCTCCTGTTTTTGTTGATCATTTTTCTTATTTTAGCTGCTGCTGTTTCTAAAAAAGTCATCCGGCAATACAAAACCCGTAGCTATGAAAAGATTACTTTCCATGCTTTTGTTGGTGCTTGTAACCATTTGTTGTGTTTTTGGTCAGAAGCAACCCTTTACATATGGCAAGGTCCCTTTGGAAGACCTTAAAATGACATCCTACGATCCGGACACAACCGCACCGGCAGTAGTGCTGTGTGACTATGGCTGGTTTGACAAGGATCGGTTTAACTTTACCAGGCTACTGAGAATCAAGATACTGCGTAAAGAAGGATTTCAATATGCCGACGGGAAATACATTACCATGTCAAACCCAAGTATCCGCGCCATGACATATAACCTGGACGGTGAAGAGATTTCCAGGGAGAAATTGCCGGGTTCTTCAATCTACAGTAAAATGCTTACTTCCGGCATCTATGAAACATCATTTGCAATGCCGAATGTTGCCGTTGGTTCCGTAATTGAGATGGAGTTCAGGTATTCGGGACTACCTTATAAATGGAGTTTCCAGTGGAGGATTCCTGTCAGACACAGTGAACTCATCATACCGGAGTCAGAATACATGGTCTTTTCAAAGAATTTTTTCGGATACGTACCTCTTTCCGTCTATGAAGATGACCGGTGGGTGGCCACTGATGTTCCGGCTTTTAAACCGGAACCATTTATTGACTCCCCTGAAAACTATATGACAAAATTTGAGATAGAGGTCCAGAAAATCAGTTATCTCGGATATATTCAATCATTCAACACCTCCTGGGAAAGCATTAATGGCATCCTTCTTACAAACACCTCGTTTCCTGCTGAATCTGTGGGATCCCTTTGCCTGTCAACCATGGTCCGGGAGTTGGAGGAATCAGGGTTAAAGGACGAAAGTCTGCTAAGGGCTGCCTTTGAAAAAGTCAAAAAAATAAAATATAACGGTGAAGACAGGTTATATACATCTGACGGCGGTTTATGCAATAAACTGAAAGTGGGCACCGGCAACTCAGCAGACGTCAACATGATTTTGATACAGGTTCTTAACCGGCTTGGTTTTAAAACTTACCCCGTTGTTCTCAGCACCCGTGACAATGGTGTCATATCTCAGATTACTCCATCACTGAATAAACTGAATTATGTTATTGTGGCCATACCCGGAAAAAGCGGACTGAGGCTTCTGGATGCCACTGAAGAATATATGCCGTGTACCATTCTTCCGGACAGATGCATCAACGGGAACGGGCGACTCGTGAATACCCAGATATCTCAATGGGTGCCACTGATCGTGGACGGGAAAGAAGATAAAACAGTGTCCTATGACCTGAAATTTGAAGATGACGGTAAGCTTTCCGGTACAATCACAGTTGACGCGCTTGACTATGCAGCGTATGATCTTCGGAAAGCCTTTGCCGGATTCAATAATAAAGAAGAGTACTCCAAATCAATTGAAAAAGCCAATCCCGGAATCACAATTACGGAGATTTCCGTCACCGGCCTGGAAGACCTCTATGCTCCGCTGCAGATAGTGTACAAGGCGGAACTTGACGGGGCTACAGCACTGACAGATAATGAGATATACTTAAAACCCATGCTCTATGAAGCGATAACCGAAAATCCGTTCGTTGTTACAGAGAGACGCTATCCGATAAGCTATTCCAGGAAGATCAAACACCAGGTAAATTTACGACTGACTCTTAAAGAAGGGATGACACCGGAAGTTCTTCCGGCTGCTTCTGCCGGAAAAATGAAGAACGGGGCAGTGGACTATAATTATGAGGTAAAAGCAGGAAGTGATCTTGTTGAGATGCACTTTGGCCTTAATATCAACAGCCTTACCATCACGCAGGATAAATACGGGGAACTGAGAGAAATTTACAACACGATAGTGAGAAAACATTCAGAACCCATTATCATTAAGACTCTATGAATCTTTTCAAAGAAACAGCCATTGGTGTTTTGCTCATCCTCATAACACTTTCAGAACCCATTTACTGTCAGTCCCCAAACAGTATCCAGAGTATTGATCCCGCATTGACAGAGAATGCAAAAGCTGTGATCAGGTTTTCCGATACAAAACTTGA
Organism: uncultured Rikenella sp.; assembly: GCA_964635655.1. GTDB lineage: Bacteria > Bacteroidota > Bacteroidia > Bacteroidales > VadinHA17 > SR-FBR-E99. The sequence continues at coordinate 107,958 of CAZWOC010000002.1, forward strand.
AATATCTTCTCCCGGGGCAGCTTCTGTCAAGGTGACAAAAGTCGTAAGTGTCCTGAATGAACCAGGCAGGCAGGAATCGGTATACTTTGGCATTGATGACAAATTCGTGACATACCGGTTCAATAAGCTGACCATTTACGACAAAGACGGGAAAAAAGTGAAAAACTTTGGGATATTGGATCTTAAACCTATGATAACCTTTGCCGGTAGCACATTATACAGTGATGTACATTACATGTATCTGGACCCCGGTTACCGGACTTACCCCTTTACAGCTGAAATATCATATACAATTGATTTAAAGGGATTCTTCTTCCTGCCGGACTGGATCATTGCCGAAGATTATAATATCAGTACTGAAAAAGCCGCGCTAACCGTGACTGCACCTGCCGGTTATAAACTAAGATACCTTGAGCAGAACATGCCTGTCAGAGCAACTGTACGGGAGGATAAAGGACTAGAAGTCTACGAATGGACTGTTGAAAAATTCAAAGCCAGGGAAAAGGAACCATATTCACTGAACATCGGACAGGAAAGCCCTGCCGTATTTCTTGCACCCCGGAATTTTGAAATCGGAGGTTGGAAAGGCAGTTCAGACACGTGGGCCAGTTATGGCAGGTTTATTTCTGACCTTAACCAGGGCAGAAATATACTTCCGGCCGAAATTACCTCAAAAGTTCTGGAGATAGCCTCTCAGTATCCGGACACTACGGAAGTTGTCAGAAGGCTCTATTCAATTATGCAGGAAAAGACAAGATATGTAAGTGTACAGATAGGCATAGGCGGATGGCAGCCTATTGAAGCTATTGAGGTGGAGCAGAAGTCATACGGCGATTGCAAGGCGCTTTCAAATTACATGAAATCATTGCTTGATGTTGCAGGAATAAAGTCCTACTATGCAATTATCAGAGCCGGAGAGGATGCTCCGGGGGTACTTTATGATTTCCCGTCAAACCAGTTCAATCATGCAATTCTTTGCGTACCACGAGGGGCTGATACAATATGGCTGGAATGCACCAGCCAGAGGATCCCGTTCAACTACCTGGGATCATTTACAGATGACAGATACGCCTTGCTCATAACAGAAAAAGGCGGTCAGCTGGTGAGGACCCCGAAATACAGAGAGACAGAAAATATGCTGATGCGCAAAGCGGTTGCCACCATTGGTAAAAACGGAGATGGGAATGCGCATGTCAGGACAATACATTCATCCTTCTTCTATGACAGGATGATGCCGGTACTCATGAGTGACCTTGAAGATCAGAAAAGGATTCTGTCAGAGTCAATTCCGGTACCGGGAATGACCCTGTTAAATTTTGAAGTCAGTCAACCTGACAAAACGATTCCGGCTATATGTGAGGAGTTTGACATCTCAATCAAAGGCTATGCCCCGGTGATGAGTGACAGGATAATACTTCCGCTTAACCTGATGAACAGGACGCCTAAACTTGCTGCACCAAACACTGAGAGAAAATCTGAGGTTCTTCTGAGACGGGAACAGGTTACAATAGATACAGTAGTTTATAAACTGCCTGCAGGATATTCAATATCATCAACCTTTTCTCCGGTCAGTATTGAATCACCCTTCGGAACCTATTCCACCTCCATTGATGTCACTGAAGATGAGGTTATTTATGTAAGAAAACAGACTACCGGATACGGCAGATTTTTGCCATCGGATTATGGTGCTCTGGTTGAATACAACAACAAGGTGGCAACTGCGGATCTGGCTTTTATCGTTCTCAGGCGTATCTGACAGGCAGAATGTTTCCCAACTGTGCATTAACTGCCTTACATGCCTACAATCTGACTACCTTCTTTACTGAAGACAACCTTCCCGATGTTACCCTTACATAATATATTCCCTTCGGCAGATCATCACCTTCCAGCACAACCATATTCATGCCCGCAGGAATTGCCATAGCCCGTATCAATGCACCGGAGGCAGAGAAAAGCTCCAGGGTATGTGCCCTTGCACCCCCCTCCTCACTGAGCAACACACTGACACGGTCAGTGAAAGGATTCGGATAAATCTCAAACAATCCTGCCTCATCATCATCCGAAACAGGTTGCTCTATACCCAGCAGAAATGAGGGTCTGGCAACCTGTTTTGAGGTGTATAGACGATACTCCCCCGGCACCAGTGAAATGGGTGCGGTCTGGTTGCCGGCATAAACATCAAGCGCTGTCCCCCTGAAAAACTCGTACCATGTTCCGGTACGGGTGAAATTGGGTGTAATGTCACGCGGATAGATGTCAAAATTGCCCAGCACAACCACATCCATGTCAGAATGTTGTATGTTCAGTCTTTTAATTTCACCCGACTCGTAAATACTGAAGTTGTCGGACGAGAATGCCGGCTGGCTCTTCTTCAGTTCCGCCAGGGCAGAGAAATTGTCATAAAGGTTCTTCCTTCCGGCCTCAGTATAATAATCCCACCGTATCGGCTTTGGCCCCAGCGGATCATTGTTGTAGTTTTTAGCATAATCGTATCCCAGCTCCTGAAACTGCCAAAGCATCTTCGGGCCCGGAATAGTCATGAAGAAGGTTGCAGTGAGTTTGATACGCTTCAGGGCTGTCGCCGGATCTTTGATGTCGTACCCACCTATCCCATCTCCTTCAGTCTTGTTCATGTACATGATCCTTTCCTCGTCATGGCTTTCCATGTAGTCAACTATACCAGGCACAGTCCAGCCGCGATTGACCCACGAAGCATCTCCGGCAATCATCATGTTCTTGTCACTCTGACTTGTGGATGCTCTCTGGTATCTGTATTTGGCATTCCCCCAGAGCAGGAACCCGTTCGACGCCAGTTCCTTCTCCTCATCATTGTAGCAGAAGTGTTCGAGTATAAGAATGGCGCCAGGGCTGTATGACCATATCTTATCCCCTATCCTCTTAAGTATGGCAATTCTTGAGGCATCATAGGCTGAGACAGTCCCATCACTGTTGCTTAACTTGTTTGTAAAGCCCTTTGTGAAGTCGAAGCGGAAACCGTCGAACCTGAATTCGTCAATCCAGTAATGGCAGACACTGTCGACGAAAGCCTGTGTATAGGCACTTTCATGATTGAAATCGGATCCTCCGAAACTGTAATGATGAGGGGTGGTGACATTGAACCACGGGTTGTTGAAGGCGGGTTTGTTGTCTGTGCTGTTCCAATAGAGCCTGACAAGGGGGTTTGAGTTATATGAATGGTTGAGCACAACGTCCATTATTACAGCTATACCCCGGCTGTGGCATGAGTCTATCAGTTCCTTCAGGTCATTTGCTGTGCCGTAATACTTGTCGACAGCAAAATACATCGACGGATTGTAACCCCAGCTGCTGTTGCCCTCGAACTCATTCACAGGCATCAGCTCTATTGCATTTATTCCAAGCCTGCTGAAATAATCCAGTGTGTCACGTATTGTTTTGAAGTCATGCTTCTCAACAAAATCACGCACAAGCAACTCATAGATTATCAGCGTATCCGGAGCGGGGGCTTCAAAACTGTTGTTTTTCCAGTTGTATGCATCCGGCCTTGTCCGGAAGACCGACACAAGATTGTCGGTAAATCCCTCGGGATAAGGCATGAGGCCAGGGTAAGTTGTTTCGTCGATATACTTGTCGTTCCACGGGTCAAGCACTTTGGATGTATAGGGATCCGGTATCCTGATGGTTTCGTCAACCAGGTACTGGAAACCGTATTCCTTTGCCGGGTCAAGCCCTGTGACCTCGAGCCAGTACCATTCCCCGTCAGGGCTTCTCTTCATGAAACCCTCACTGCTGTATGTCCAGCTGTTGAAATCACCCATTACAAATACGCCTGACTTATACGGAGCATAAAGAAGAAAGGCAGCCGAGTTGTCTCCTGTGATGTTGACTCCGGGCTTCAGTCCGGCGGGTACCGGCTCGGTGACGGTAGCTGTGCGAATGAAATAATAGGCGGAATCAGCCTTCATTATGTTATTGTTCCAGACCCTGACCAGCAGCTTGAAGTTGCCTGAACCGGCTGCAGTGATTGTATGGCTGAGCGTTGTGGTTGTCACCTTTTTCAGCTGTGTGCCGTTCTGGTAAAGGATGATTGAGTCACAAACGGATGCAGATGCTTCAACAGGTATTGTCTCTCCTGCATTGACAAGTGAAGTATAGGCGGAGGGCTGTGAAAGAAGAATTTCAAAGCCGGCCTCCTCGCTCACATTGTAGAAAATGTCTCCTCCGCCAGCATCACGGCCTGTACGCGATGCATTTCCGTTACGGAATACAAAGGCCATTTGCTGAATTGTCTCCGATTCCGGGACACCGTAAAAGGCCCGTATTGACGGACTGATCGTCAGAGTATAGGTATTTGAACCCACACGTGTCAGCTTTACCTTGTCAGGAGGAGGAGTGGTTGTGCTCCAGGTGCCTGAAACGACATACTTCCAGTTTGACGGGCCGGTGCTGAGATTTGTTATCACCCCTGTATGGGCATAAACGTCATCGCCGGAGTAATCTTTCAACCCCATGTCACCCATATCGGCGTGGAAAGTTATTACCACGGGACCTGAAGCCACCGGGAAGACCGGGTCGGCAGTCACCACCTGTGCCGGGGCAGCCAGGCTCCACCCTGTAATTATCATTATAAGTACCGGAAGTTTTGTTCTCATTGGTTCCTGCTGATTTTAAGACAGTTTCTAAAAATAATCAAAAACCTCTTCCTGTCACAGAAGAGGTTTTTGATTTCAATGAACGCTGCGGTAATTAACCGCAACATTGGGAGCTATTCCGCTTTAGTTTTTGGTCATTGTTGCAACCCTCGTCCAGGGATTAAGCGTAATTGTGTAATTGCCTGCTTCGGCAACGGCAATGTCGGCTCCACCGTTCGTAAGAGCATCCAGGCTGCCTCCGAAGTTGTAGCCCCAGTCGTCATTGGCTCTGAACTTAATATTAGCTGCAGTCAGGTCGAGTGTAACCGTGAAGCAGCCATTTGCTGCATCCCAGGTCATGTTTGTGTCGTCTGACCATCCTCCCGGAGTTGCATTACCGATTACACCCCAGCGGTCAGCCCGGTAGGTATATTCATTCGGGTGACTGAGGTCAAGGGTTATTGCATAATCGTCAGTCACTGAAATTCCAATATTCGGACCGTCAAGTGACAGTGAGTTGCTTCCGGCAGCAGCGCCATAGTTGACTGACCAGCTGTCTGTGCCCCTGAACTTGATTTCACCGCCGCTTGTAAGTGGGGCGCCGAGCCAGAAGACCTTGAGTGACTCACTGTAGTTCATGTTGGTCTGGCTTCCCCATCCTCCCGGAGTTGCATTGCCAATAATTCCCCATACTGTAGGTGTCACAGAGTAGGTCATTGTGGCAAGATTGGCCTTGATGAACAGGTATCCTTCCGGAGCAGTAATGTCACTGCCGGGGTTTGTTAGTGCTCCTGCACCATTATCACCAAATGTGTGTGCATTGTCCCAGCTATGGTCTGTTGTAAGCTTGAATGCGCCTGCAGCAGGGAAGTAAACATAACCCTGTGCCTCGGGATTGGTTTCCGTTGAAATTATGAACTCAGCCGCATCACTGTTATTCCATCCGTTGTAGCTACCAACTACCCAGAATTTGGTTATGTCAGCAAGTGTTTTGAACGTGAGTTCATCGCCATAGGCTGTCCCTGCACTGTTGGTTGCAAATGCCCTTACATGATAACTTGTATTGACTGTAAGGCCTGTCAGGTTGCTGGTGAATGCTCCGGTTCCTGTTCCGCCGGGAATCACATTGTCAGTAAGATCAGGGGCAGCATCAAGGCTCCAGACAAGACCTTTGGCCGTGATTGTGGCGCCTCCGTCATATGTGGCATTTCCGCCTGACACTGCTGAGATCTTGGTTATCGCAGTTACAGCGGTAGTTGTGACCTTCGGAAGATCTACAAGAGTCTTGAATGAAACAGTCGGACCGTAACCTGTGCCTGCACTGTTTGTTGCATAGGCACGGACGAAATATGTCTTGTTGCCCTGCAGCTCAGTCATTGCAGAGGTGAAATCGCCAAGCCCGTCACCGTTGGTGGTCTTGCTGTTCGCCACAGTAGGCGGATCAACAAGGCTCCAGCATATGCCACGGGCTGTCACATCAGCTCCTCCGGTGGCAGTAACACTGCCGCCGCCTGAAGCTGAATTGCCTGTAATGGATGCTGTGGGCACTGCCAGGGTGGTGACTGTCGGTACAACAGGCAATGTAGTAAAGGAGAGTGCTTCACCGTATACTGTCCCGGCCGGCCCTGTCGCATAGGCACGGGCATGATAGGCCTGTGCAAAGGCAAGTCCGCTGAGAGGCACATTAAATGTGGCCGTCGTGGATGTACCGGTAAATATTGTCTTGGATTTTGCTATTGTGGGATTGGGCTCAACATCATAGCAAACGCCCTTCTCAGTAAATCCGTCACCTTCAGCCACCACAAAACCTACAACAGTGGCTGAATTGGATGTTATGTTAAAGACTTTTGTCGTCCCGAGCTTTGGATCGAGTCTGACTTCGGATGTCTCCTTGGTACAGGCAGCGAGCAAAATCGCCACCGCAACAGGGAGCATCATAATTCTGAATATTGATCTCGTTTTCATTAATCTTTCTGTTTTTTGTCCCGGTACTAGTTCTTGGTAATCGTACAGCTATATGTCGATGTTCCGATGAAAAGCCTGACGGTATAATTACCGGCTGCATCTATTGGTATATCCTTGCTACCGCCGTTATTCCACAGGTTGGAAAGACTGTAACCCGGATTTGAGGCATCTCCCAGACCAAGATTAATGCCGGCATCCCAGGTATCATTGACTCTGAATTTGACATGACCTACAATCAGGTTAAGAGTGATATGCCAGAACCCTCCGGCGGCGTCATATTCCATTTTGGAATCAGGAGCAGACCAGCCATTAGGAGTTGCTGATCCGATCAGTCCCACTGCAAATGGCTTAAGTTCATAAGTCATCGCGTTCACATCTACAGTCAGTTTGTTCCATCCGTTGGCTTCAGGAACAAGGGCCGGACCATTTGTCTGCAGTACTTTTGCGCTGCCTCCGTAAGTGGTATTGTTATCCGGATTCAGAAGCGTGAAAGGCTTTGCAATTTCAAGCTTTACATAACCCGAATATTTTCCGTCACCCAATGCAGATTCAATCTTCTGGACCAACCCCGAGTTGACAAGGTCGAGGCGTGGCAGACCATAAAGTGTTGCATTTACAGTCTTAATGGCTGAAGCATATGTGAACGTGTTGGTGCCGGTGCCGGGAGCTCCTGTACCTGCATCAACAACCAGGGTTGCCCTCAGGCGGAAATCAAGCGACGTTGTAGCATCGGCCGGGAACTTTCTGATAAGGGTCCCGTTAATATCACTCACAGTCAGCTTCATTGATTTACACTGACTGCCTGACCAGATTGTCACCGGATCTGCAAAGGCACTTCCTGCGACTGCGGCGTCAATAAAATATGTTGCTGATGCCTGGAATCCGGGATCAACCGGAGTACCGACAAACTCAAGAACGTTGTTACCGTTGGCCCGGATAAGGGTTAAATCGGGAACCGTGGTCAGGACGGGGGGAACCGGATTGGCCGACATGGTGACAATGGTTCCATCTTTCTCGCAACCGGCAAGAATGGAAGCCAATCCTATGAATGTCAGATATATTAATAAATTCTTCTTCATTTTTATTCACTTTAGAGATTAATAACCTGGGTTATTCACGCCCTTGTAGTTCGGGTTGGCAGACAGTTCATCACCCGGTATGGGGAACAGGTTGAGGTGCTCCGATGTGCTGGTACCGGCGAATTCACCACCCTTCCACTGCCACAGGTAATCACCGCCCGTGAATTTGCCGAAGCGAACAAGGTCAGTCCTTCTCTGGGCTTCATAGTAAAATTCGCGGCCGCGCTCGTCGATTATGAAATCGATGTCAAGGTCAGCGGATGTGATATTACCGCTTGTATTCCCGTAGGCACGTTCCCTGATCTCATTAATATCAGCGACAGCTGCGTCGATATTCGCGGCACCACCCATCCTGTACAGTGCTTCTGCCCTCATCATGTATGCATCGGCAAAACGGAACACCGGGAAGTCAGTACATGCATACGCTGTATTATAGTTTATCGGTTTGGAGCCGTCAGCATTGCGGGCCGTGAACTTATAAACCCCGATTCCGTAGTCACCGCTGGCTGACGGTGCAGGAATATTCTGGGCTTTCTTCCTCTTGAGGAATACCCTGTTATCAGCGCACTGAAGATAAAGTGAATCAGCTGCAGGAATCTGAACATTTCCGTATGTCGCAATTGTATCGACAAGCAGATCCAGGAAATTTACCCTTGCACGGTTTCCGTTCCAGTTGGTGTTTGAAGTCAGACCGTGAAAGTCTTCAGCCCTGATATATCTTGAGTCGCTGCTTGATTCAATCAGAAAAGTTGTGCCTACGTACCCCTGAACATTTACACCGTCCTGTTCCCATGCAAATATCATCTCCGGGTTGAGGCGGCCGTCATTGTCAGCGCTGAAATTTTGCCTGTAGTTTGTTGCCAGTGAGTACTTTCCGCTGTTGATTACTTTGTCACAGTAAACCTTGCAGTCATCCCATCTCGGAGTGCCGGTATAGACCTCGGCATTGAGGTAAAGGCGTGCAAGAAGCATCCAGGCAGCAGCCTGGTCTGCCTGGGGATATGAGAATTTCGGAGCGCCGAGAGTATTCTCAATTGCAAGAAGTTCAGATTCGATATAGTTGAATATCTGCGTTCTTGTGCCGATTTCCGGGAAGAACTTGCCCACACCGTCTTCTTCGGTTGTAAGCGGGAACTGGCCGAAGAGGTCAATAGCCCATGTGTAAGCCAGGGCCCTCAGAAAGCGAGCTTCTGACACATACCGCACAACATCCGGGTCACTGTTTCCCTGTGCCCTGACAATGAAATCATTGGCGTATGTAATACTCAGTGCCAGACGCTGGTAAAGAGCGGTAAGGAACGAGTTGCTCGGGCTCCATGTCTGGGTGTTGAGGTCGGCTATACCAACATCGGTCCATGCACATATGGCCTCATCGGTTGTAATCTCCTGAAGGTTCCAGAGAGCCCTCATTGTAGTGAAGAAGTTCTCGTCCGATGCTGCAATATCAGCACCACCGTTTGAGCCCTGACCAGAGATAATAAAACTGGCATAGATCTTACCAAGGGCCATCTTCATGTAAGCGGGATCATCACCCAGATTGCCGGCAAGGATTTTTGTCGGGTCCTGAGGGGTGACATCCAGATCCTTCACGCATGATGAAACCATCAGCGCTGAAAGTATAATTCCGAATATTAAAATCTTCTTGTTCATATCTGCTTATCGTTATATTATTAGAAGGTAAGCCCTATACCGAGCATGTAAGTGCGTGGCCTGGGATAGAAGTTATTGTCAATACCACCCGAGACCTCAGGGTCAAGACCGCTGTACCTGGTCACTATCAACGCATTCTGTACGGTGAAGCTGACACGTGCACCCATTGCGCCAAAGAGATTGTCAAACCTGTATCCTGCACTGACGTTGTCAAGTTTCAGGAACGAGGCATTCTCAACAAAGTAATCACTGGAGTACTGACGCTTGACAAAATTGGTTTCGGCCAGTGCCCTGGTGAAGTTCTTCCAATAGCCGATCTGCTGCATCTGGTCATATGACGCGCTGGCTGCAACCTGGTTGTAAACATAGTTGCCAATGCTTGCACGTGCAGATGCCGAGAGATCAAAATTCTTGTATTCAAACCTTGCAGAGAGACCAAAAAGGTAATCTGCAACCGGGTTATGGTAGATGTATTTGTCTGCATTGTCACCGCCGACAACACCACCTTCTCCTGTCTCATCAACATAAAGCCCCTCAATTGGTGCACCGTTGGCATTGTACACCTGACGGTTGACGAAGAAAGCATAGGCAGGATAACCAACCCTGGTAACCTGCTTGGTGCCTGTCATACCATCACCGTAGGTAATCCCGATATAAGTGGGGTCATCAGTAAGCAGGAGCTTCGTTATCTCATTTACATTGTATGTGGCATTCAGACCGAACGAAAGAAGCATGTCATTCGTTGAAACCGGGATGAAGTTAAGTGATATCTCGGCTCCGTTATTCTCGAGGCTCCCCACGTTTGTAAGCAGCCTGTTCGAGAAGTTGCTTCCGCTTGATACAGTAACCGAGTTCAGCAGGTCATCAGTGACCCTTTTATAAAGGTCTATTGAACCGGTTATGCGGTCATTTATGAATCCGAAATCGAGACCGATGTTCATCGTCGTCGTCTCCTCCCACTTGATGTCGGGGTCATATGCATCGGGCCTGAGTGTCGGAACGAATTCGCCGTCAATGTAATAATATGAACCCTCTGATGACTGACGGTAAAGTGCCTGTGCCGGGTAGTCGTTGCCGATATCCTGCTGGCCGGTGATACCCCAGCCTAACCTGAGCTTGAGGTTTGTAACAGCCTTGACATTCTTAAGGAACGATTCATCCTTGATTTTCCAGGCAAGGGCCACTGAAGGAAACATACCCCAGCGGTTTGCTTTGGCAAACCTTGAAGAGCCGTCTTCGCGGAGAGTGAATGTTACAAGGTACTTGTCAGCAAGCGTGTAATTCACACGGCCGAAAAATGAAACAAGGTAGTTCTCGGTAATAAATGAAGAACTGTCTGATTTCTGGTAGAGTGGATGCTCAGCATCAACCCTGCTCCTCGTATAGCTGTCACCTTCCCTCTTGAAATGCTGCCATGAATAGCCTGCAGTAACATCAAGTGCGCTGTTGATACTCTGCAGATCCTTGTTGTAATTCATATAGAAGTCAAGCAGATTGTTATAGTTAGTGCCACTGTAGTCTGACAGCTTTCCGTACAGAGGTGCAGTCAGAACCGAAGGTGACGTCTTGGGACGGTTGTTATGACCGTCGCTTGCCGAATAGTCGGTTGCAAGGTTGAGGTTAGCCCTCAGTTCAGGAAGGAAGGGCAGCGTGTAGTCTACCTGTATGTTACCGATTACTCTGTTGACTATCGACTTATTGTCAATTGAAAGCGCCTGCTCAACAGGATTGGGAGTGCCAAGGTTTGCACCGTAGTTTGCCCACTGGAAGTACCCGTCATAGTTTTCACTGCCGTCCTTAATGACCTGGGTGGGATCCATATTGACAGCAGATCCTATTGCACCTGAATCACCGAAGTTGTGATGAGAATTCATCCCCTTGACGTTCATGTTGATCTTCAGCCTGTCACTGAAGAAGGTCGGGTTAAGACTCAATGATCCGGTAAATCTCTGCATATCAGTATTCTTCAGGATACCGTTCTGGTCGGTTAAACCTATTGACAGCCTGTAGGGAAGTGAGCTGACAGCCCCGGAGAGGCTAAGGTTATGATCATGTGAAACAGCAGTGCGGAATATCTCCTTCTGCCAGTTGGTATTCCGGGTTCCGAGAAGAGCAAGGTTGTCAATGCCGAACAGGTTTGATTTCTCGAGAGCCAGTTGCCTGATCTCGTCACCAGAGAATACATCGACGAATGCAATGGCGTTTGCCACTGATACATTGCCGTCATATGATACCGTCAGTGGTGAGCCTGCTGTTCCTTTTTTTGTTGTGATAAGGATAACCCCGTTTGATGCACGTGAACCGTAGATGGCTGTTGCGGAGGCATCCTTCAGGACGGTGAAGGTCTCGATGTCATTCGGGTTTACAAATGACAGTATGTTCGAGCTTCCTGATACATTGTTATTGTCAATCGGAACACCGTCGATGATAATGAGCGGGTCATTTGAAGCATTCAGTGACGAGCCGCCGCGTACACGTATTGTTGCGCCACTGCCCGGTTCACCACCGGCGGTGGTGATTACAACACCGGCGCTCTTGCCCACAAGCAGATCCTGCGGCGAGGTGATGGCGCCTTTGTTGAAGTCCTTCGAGCTTACAGCTGCCACAGATCCTGTGGCATCGCTCTTTTTGACTGTACCGTAGCCGATTACCACTATCTCATCAAGAGCCTTGACATCGGTGCGCATCTCGACATTGATTACATTACCCTCACCGACGGTGATCTCCTGAGGCAGGTAACCGATAAATGTGAATACAAGGACATCGCCCGGCTTTGCCATCACGGAGTATTCTCCGTTAACGCCGGTAATTGTTCCCGTTAGCGTGCCTTTAACAAGGACGTTGACCCCGGGTAACGTCTGTCTGTCGGCTGCATCGGTAACTGTACCTGACACCCTTACCTGTTGCCCGAAGACAACAAGACTCATCATTATGCCGAAGGTCAGCATGAAGAGCCGTTTTCCAGTTAGTTTCTCCATAAATTGATCAGTTTAGTTGCAGTTTTCTGAATTGATATATTGCTAAAGTATTTACATGGTTTAGGGGACGATAAAATTCAAGCTTTTTTCAATGTTAACCAACTCTTTTTCAGGTTTTTTACGCAAACGATACCGCAAACGTTTGAATTGAGGAGGAAGTTGATTTTGTACCTGTAAAACAGTTGTTTTTTTTATATCTTTACAACTAACAGTTTTCCCTCCCCTGATATGAGCAGAGAAAATATCACAATCAAGGATATTGCGCGCGAGCTGGGAATATCACCTTCAACAGTCTCAAGGGCTCTGAAGGATCACCCTGATATAAGCCAGGCAACACGTGATGCCGTAAATGAACTCGCAGAACGGTGGAACTACAGGCCTAACCCCATTGCCCTGAGCCTTAAAAGCGGCTCTTCGAAGACTGTCGGGGTTATTATCCCTGACGTGGTACACTACTTTTTCTCGACAGTAATCAGTGGAATAGAGGATGTGGTCTACCAGCATGACTACAACATGATCCTTTGCCAGAGCAACGAGATGTGGGAGCATGAGGTAAAGAATATCCGGACTCTTCTCTCCAGCCGTGTTGACGGCATTCTCGCTTCTGTTGCCAAGACCACTTCAGATTTCGGGCATTACCGTAGCATCCTCGAAAAGAATATCCCCCTCGTATTCTTTGACCGGGCTGCGGAGGAGATAAATACAGACAGTGTTGTGATAGATGACGAGACTGGTTCTTACAAGGCTGTGAATCACCTCCTCCGTACCGGGAAGAAAAGGATAGTACACCTCTCAGGTCCGCCTCAACTGGCGATAGCCCGCAACAGGATGGCAGGATACCTCAGGGCGATGAAGGAATACCGTCTGGAACCGCCTTCAGGTGATATAGTAAAATGCGATGACATAGAGAGTGCCGAGAGACTCATCCCGGCATTGCTTGCCCGGACGCCCAGACCTGAAGCATTCTTTGCAGTCAATGACCTGACTGCAGCGCAGACACTGATGATTGTGAAGCGTCACGGTCTGAGAATACCTGAGGATGTCGCAATAGTCGGATTCACAAACAGCCAGATAGCCACCCTCACTGACCCGGGGCTGACTTCAGTTGACCAGAAGGGGTTTGAAATGGGTCAGACAGCTGCACGGCTCCTCATTGACAGGATAGAAAACCGCCGCGGAACTGTCCAGAACAAGGTTATCACCTCTGAGCTTGTAATACGGGGTTCGTCATCAGTAAAGTGACCCCGCCCCGGCCATCTCAGCAAACCTGCCTTTCCTGCCGGCCCTGATACCTTTTGGCGTTTCTGTGAGAGAACAGCATTCATATTGCGGATCATGCTGGAAAACAAGCAGATAGTCATTATGCAGAGCCTCCAGAAGTATCTCCTGCTTTTCAGCTATTGTGACCAGCGGGAGAAGATCATACGCCATATTCCATAACAGCGGGATGTGTGCAACAGTCGGTATCAGATCACCCGTATAAACAAGTGTCTTTCCATTGTAACTGATTAACGGTACCATAAGTCCCGGTGTATGGCCGTAGCATATTCTCAGCGTCACTCCGGGATATAGCTCGCCTGGTTCTTCAACCAGGTTCAGCCGGCCGCTTTCGCCGAATGGCCGGATGTTTTCAGGCAGGAAAGCATCCTCCTCCCTCAGGTTTGATTCATTGGCCCACTCCCACTGGGCCCGGCTGATGTGATAAATGGCATTTGGAAACACCGCTACAGTGGTTCCGTCCGGTCCATTTGCAAAACAGCCCCCGCAGTGGTCTGCATGCAGATGGGTGATGATGATGTCAGTTACATCCTCCGGCTTGTAACCGCACTCCGCCAGACCGCCGGCAAGACCTGACCCTCCATGGAGATAAGAGTGGCGGAAGAACTTTTCATCCTGCTTGTCACCCCATCCTGCATCCACAAGAATAACTCTTCCCTCCGTCTCAACCAGAAGCGACGTGAGCGACAATTCGATCGTGTTGTTCTCATCTGACTGCGCCTGCCGGCTCCAGAGAGCTTTCGGGATAACCCCGAACATAGCCCCGCCGTCAACCCTGAAATCCGATATATTGAAAAGCAAAACTTTCATTATTAAGGATTGTTTATGTATGCAAGATAGCCAATTTTGGTATTTTTGGAATGTAATTTTTGACTCTGCGGCAGTGATGGACCCTGATTTCAATACTATATTGTTTGCCTTCATGCTGACCCTTTTTGCCGGTCTCTCGACCGGTGTGGGCAGCACTATTGCCTTCTTTGCAAAGAAGACAAACACGAAGTTTCTTACAGTCAGCCTTGGTTTCTCAGCCGGTGTTATGATTTACGTCTCTTTTGTTGAGATCTTCGTCAAGGGGCGGGAGGTGCTTACTGAAGCGATGGGCATGCGCCAGGGATGGTGGCTGGCAGTAATAGCCTTCTTTTCCGGTATTGCCCTCATAGGCATTATCGACAGACTAATACCTTCCCAGGAAAACCCCCACGAGTTTAAAAAAATTGAAGGCGGAGAAGAAGAACAGCGAAGCGGGAGACTGCTTCGCATGGGAGCAATGACTGCCATTGCAATCGGAATTCACAACTTCCCGGAAGGTCTTGCCACATTCACCGCCGCCCTCTCTGACCCTCAGATAGGGGTGGCAATCGCAGTGGCGGTGGCCATTCACAACATACCTGAAGGTATCGCTGTTTCAGTTCCGATCTACTATGCTACAGGAAGCAAGAGAAAAGCCTTCAGGCTCTCATTCCTCAGCGGTATTGCCGAACCAGTCGGCGCCCTTGCCGGATACCTGTTACTTCTGCCGATAATGAGTGATACGCTCATGGGAGTCCTTTTCTCATTCGTGGCCGGCATTATGGTATTCATCTCACTCGACGAGCTGCTCCCTGCAGCTGAGAAGTATGGCGAACACCACCTTTCAATTTATGGCCTTATATCCGGTATGGCTGTAATGGCACTCAGCCTGTTGCTCTTTAAATAAACAAAAGTTGCCCGAATCTGTTGGATAAATATATATTTGCAAGCTTTTATAAACCAAAAAAGAATTATGATGAAAAGAACACTGACTGTCATTCTTGTGCTGGCAGCACTTGCAACAGCGGCTCAGGCACAGAGCTTCAAATCAGCTATCGGACTCCGGGGAGGCGACCCCTCGGGTGTGACTTTCAAAACGTTCATTAACAGCACAAATGCAATCGAACTGACTGCCGGAACCGGCTACTGGGGACACAACTTTTCAATCACCGGTTTTTACCAGTGGCAGAAACCGACTGACTGGACACCCAACCTCGACTGGTTCGTCGGCCCCGGAGCACACATCGGTTTCTGGAATGATTACTACAAGGACGAGTACAGCACCGGAATCCTTATCGGTGTTGACGGTATAATCGGGCTTGAATACACATTCGATGACATACCTCTGAACCTTGGCATCGGTGTAGGACCGGCAATACAGCTTACAAGCGGCCCCGGCTTCATCTACTGGAACGGCGGATTCGCAGCCAGATACGTTTTCTGATAAGTGGCTGACCTCCCGGCTGTCTGAAGATCAGGAGCCGGGAGATATATTTTTAAAAAATTTTTGCAGATTAAAAAAAAGATGCCATCTTTGCATCCGCTTTTTAAAGTTCTTTAAGGTCCATTCGTCTAGTGGTTAGGACGTCAGGTTTTCATCCTGGTAACAGGGGTTCGATTCCCCTATGGACTACAAAATTACAATAAACAAACAGTATGGCTAACCATAAGTCGGCGCTCAAAGCCGCAAGACAGGCAGAGACACGGAAGGAAGACAACAAGTATTACGCACGTACGATGCGTAACTCCCTCAAGAAGATTCGTAAGACTACTGAAAAGGCAGAGGCGGAAAAGATGCTTCCGGAACTTAATGCTATGCTTGACAAGCTTGCAAAAAAGAATGTCATCCATAAAAACAAGGCTTCCAACCTCAAGTCTTCCATCACGAAACACGCTCAGAGCCTGAAATAGGGTTCTGATCCGGATATTTTCACAGCCGTTGCTTCATTGTGACGGCTGTTTTTTTTATATTGCAGTGGGATAATACGTTTTGCTGCATGTCAATGAAGATCACAGACTGGGCTGTCGAGGACAGGCCCCGTGAACGGCTCTGGAACAAGGGCCCGTCAAGCCTCAGCGATGCTGAGCTGTTAGCCATTCTGATCGGATCAGGAACAAGGAACAACTCTGCCCTTGATCTGGCACGCGAACTGCTGGCCCTGGCCGGCAACTCACTTGGGCAGCTGGGAAGACTCAGCGCCGGCGAGATACGAAAAATAAAGGGGATGGGCGAAGCAAAGGCAGTAACAATTGCTGCCGCCCTTGAACTGGGCCGGCGCCGCAAAATGGCCGAAGCCTCCGAAAACCCACAGATCCGGTCATCGGCAGATGTGTTCAGCATCATCAGCCCACTGATGGAAGACCTCAGCCACGAGGAATTCTGGATACTCTTCCTCAACCGTGCAAACCGTGTCACCGGCCGTATGAAAATCAGCCAGGGTGGCGTCAGCGGAACCGTCACCGACGTCCGGATTGTATTGAAGAAGGCGATAGAGACACTTGCATCAGGACTTGTAATATGCCATAACCACCCTTCGGGGAATACGAGTCCGAGCGACTCCGACATCCGCATCACACAGAAGATCAAGGAGGCAGGAGCACTCATGGATATCCAGCTGCTTGATCACCTGATAGTTGCAGGGAAGGATTATTACAGCTTTGCAGACAACGGGGCGCTTTAAAACTGCCGGGCTGCCAGCCTCACATCCGAATTGTCTTCACAGAACTGAAGCATTTCAGCCACTGTAAGCCCTGTAACAGGATGAACAGCTTCCGGTGCCACCTCCTGAAGCGGCTCCAGCACAAAACGCCTTGTATGAAGCTTCGGGTGGGGAACCTCAAGCCCCGGGAGGGAAATTACACGGTCATCCCAGAAGAGAATGTCAAGATCAATAATCCGGGATTCATACTTTCCGCCACCGCTCTTTTTGCGCCCCAACCGCCCTTCAATTGACCTGAAAAGCTGAATGAGCCTGGCAGGTTCGAGGCTCGTCCTGATGACAATGACCATGTTCAGGAACTGCTCATCAGCATCAAACCCCCACGGTTCTGTCTCCCAGACAGATGAAGCCGCCGTTATCTCTCCCGCCTCCTCCCTTATCAGTTCCATGGCACGCTTCAAAGCATCAAACCTGTCTCCGAGGTTGCTCCCGAGGCCGGCAATGACCTTCGATGTGGCTGATAATTTCATGACGAGCGGTTTAGGACCTTAAAGATGCCTGTTTTTTTTATAATTTGGCCAAATAAATCAAAAGCATTCAGATGAAAACCTTCCTTAAGATGGTTCTGGCCGTGATAACAGGGCTCATAATCGCAAGTATCCTCTTTTTCATTGTAACGCTTTCTGTGTTTTCCGGAATGGCAGCCGCTGGCAGGAAACAGGCGACAATTTCTGAAAAAACCGTACTGGTTATGAAGACGGGTGCCACGATCCCTGACCGCTCTAAGGGCAATCCGTTCACAACACTTGACCCGGTGACAATGTCATTCACCCAAACCCCCGGACTGAATGAGATACTTAAAAACCTTAAAAAAGCCGCCAAAGACGACAACATCAGCGGGATACTCATTGAAAACGGTACAATGCCGTCAGGATGGGCGACAGCTGACGAACTTCGTACAGCGCTGAAGGAATTCAGGGAGAGCGGAAAATTTGTCTATTCATACTCTGACTATATCCTGATGCAGGAGAGCTATTTCATCTCAACCGCTGCTGACAAAGTATGGATCAACCCCACATCCTCATTCGATTTCAAGGGTCTGGCAGCCGAGGTCTCCTTTTACAAAGATGCCCTTGAGAAACTGGGTGTCGAGGTGCAGGTAATCAGGCACGGCAAGTTCAAGGGTGCGGTCGAGCCATACATCCTCGACAAACTAAGCGATGAAAACCGCCTCCAGATCTCTGAATATGTGGGCTCCATCTGGGAGCATGTCGTAAATGCTATTTCTGAATCACGCGGCGTGCCCGCCGAAAAGGTGATGGCCCTTGCCGACTCGCTTGCAGGTTATGACGCAACCCGGATGACCACGGCCGGACTGATCGACGGCACAATCTACCGTGACCAGCTCGAAGACAGCATCAGAACAGCTGCAGGGATCGAAAAGGATAAGAAGATCAATTATGTCACAATGTCAAAGTATTCGAACGCGGCAGTGAAACACAGCGAGACAACCGGAAAGGACAAGATTGCCGTACTGTTCGCCGAAGGGAGCATCGTAATGGGCGAGGGCGATGATTCGAACATCGGCGGTAACAGGTATGCCGAGGAGATGAGAAAGCTGCGCAAAGACTCAACTGTGAAGGCAATAGTTTTCAGGGTCAACTCGCGCGGCGGCAATGCTATCGCCTCCGATATTATCTGGCGCGAGGTTGAGCTTACCGACAAGGTCAAGCCTGTTGTGGTTTCGATGGGCAACTATGCCGCCAGCGGAGGTTACTACATTTCCGCCGCTGCAAGGAAAATAATGGCTTCACCTGTCACCGTAACCGGCTCAATAGGCGTCTTCGGCCTTATTCCCAACGCCCAGGCTCTCCTCGACAATAAGCTGGGCATCAGCTCCGACGTTGTGCGCACAAACGCACACTCCGACTCTCCCTCGCTTACCCGTCCGCTCAGCGCTTTCGAAAGAGATGCCATTCAGTCCAATGTCGAACAGACATACAGCACTTTTACAGGTGTTGTCGCCGCCGGAAGGAACATGAGGCAGACAGCAGTCGACAGCATAGGCCAGGGCCGCGTATGGAGCGGCACAGATGCTATTCCTATCGGACTCGTCGACTCCTTCGGCGGACTTGAAGACGCCATAAAGGAAGCAGCCTCTCTGGCAGGACTTGAGGATTACAAAACAATCGAAAAGCCTGAGTCAGGTGACTTCTATACGAAGTTTCTGAAGGAACTGACCGGTGACATAAGGGCGAAAGCCATCCGCAACGAGCTGGGTGAAATCTCAAGGTATTACTTTGACCTGAAGGATATTGTTTCATCCGGCGGCATCCAGGCAGAATTGCCATATTACATCGAGATCCGATAGAATGATAATTCCGGGGAAGCTCTTCCTGTGGACCGCCTCAAAGCTTTATGGCGCAGCCGTGGCTGTGAGGAACGGACTCTATGACATGGGCCTTCTCCGGAGCCTGGAGTTCGACGTTCCTGTAATCTGTACCGGAAATATTACAGCCGGCGGAACCGGCAAGACACCTCATGTGATATGGCTTGCGGAAAAACTGTCAGCCAGAGCCGGGGTTGCAGTGCTGAGCCGGGGCTATCTCAGGAAAAGCCGCGGATTCATGGCTGTCACCCCTGACAGTACCGCCGCGGACGCCGGCGATGAGCCACTTCTGATGGCACGGAGCCTTTCCCAGGCTAAAGTCTTTGTTGACCGCGACAGGGTCAACGGCATCAGGGAGATATTGAGCACTTTCCCGGAAACCGGGACAGTTGTGATGGACGACGGTTTTCAGCACAGGGCCGTCAGAGCCGGAATGTATATCATACTGACCGACTGGGGAAGGCTGATGACCCGTGACAGGCTGCTGCCGCTGGGACTACTCCGTGAACCGGTTCATGCAGTCAGAAGGGCAGATATTGTTATTGTGACCAAAACACCGGGTGATATTACAATGTCAGTGATGGAGCAGGTCAGAAATGAATTGACAACAGCCGGCGCAGGCGATAGTATCTTCTTTACAACGCTGGCATATGACAGTCCGCGTCAGCTGTTTACTGAAAAGATTACTGCCATCGGCCGCAATACGTCTGTCCTGCTGGTGACCGGCATAGCAAACCCTGCACCCATGACAGAATACCTGGGCAAAATCGCCGGAAACATCACACATCTGCCATTCCCTGATCATCATGCATATACTGTTGCCGACATTTCAAAAATCACCTCAGCATTCGACGCAATGAGCGGTCCGGACAAAATAATAGTCACCACCGCCAAGGATGGCGTCAGGTTAAAAGAAATCACTATTATTGCAGACCATGTCAGGCAGGCATTGCATTACCTGCCAGTCAGAGTGCAATTCATTGAAGATGAAGATGTTTTTTTAAATAAAATATACTCATATGCTGGAAAAGATTATCAGAACCGCTGATTTCCTGGCTTCAAAAGGAATAAAGGACCCTGAGGCAGGTATTGTTCTCGGGACAGGACTTGGCGGACTTACGGCAGAGATAGACATCCAGGTCGAGATTCCATACAGTGAGATACCCGATTTCCCTGTTTCTACTGTTCAGGGCCATGCAGGAAAACTTATCTACGGTGATTTCGGCGGCAGGAAAGTGATCGCGATGAAAGGCCGGTTTCACTATTACGAGGGTTACGGCTCGGAACAGGTTACTTTCCCCATAAGGGTAATGAAGGAGCTTGGTATCAGGGCACTGTTCCTTTCAAATGCAGCAGGAGGTGTCAACCCGAACTTCAGGATCGGTGAGATCATGATAATAGAAGATCATATCTGCCTGGTTGCCAACCCGTTGATAGGGCCCAATGATGACCGTATCGGACCACGGTTCCCGGATATGAGCGAGCCCTATGACAGAAAACTCATAGAGAAGGCGAAAAATATCGCTGCCGGCCTGGGAATCCCCGTCACACAAGGAGTATATCTGTCAACCACCGGCCCCACTTTCGAGACTCCGGCAGAATACAGATTCTTCCGTATAATAGGCGCTGACGCAGTGGGAATGTCTACAGTGCCAGAGGTGATAACCGCAAGGCATATGGGCATCCCGGTTTTTGCCGTCAGCATTATCACCGACCTGGGTGTAGAGGGAAAGATTGAGTACACGACACATGAATCAGTCCAGGCAGCAGCCGAGCACAGCGAAGAGAAGATGACGAGGATCATGAAGGAGCTCATCGCAATCCTCTGACCTGTCCGTGATTCACCTGTAAAGCATAGCACACACCTTCTTCCACCGGTTCGAGGAACCGGTTGTATTCCATGATTCGGCAACAATAATATATAACCCTGCCGGCAACCGTGATCCGCTGTCTGCAAGCCCGTCCCAGACGAAGTGGGCACCTGCGCCGGCGTTGACCCTTTCAGCCAGTCGTCTGACAGGGTAGCCCCGGTCACTGAAAATTGTCACAGAGATTACATTATCATCACCTCCCGGGAAAAACCCTGCGGAAACCAAATCCTCAAACCCGTCTCCGTCTGGTGAGATCCTCCCTGATGAAAGAGTCAGCCCCTCCCCCTCGACAGTCCCGTCAAGAATAACCGAATTAGGTGCGCCGGGTGTACCGAAGTTGCAGACCGCAGTTGCTGAATGCCAGTTGGATGATATGTCAGATGCAAAAGCCGGTGACACCTTCTCCAGTGCGACACCCTCAGTTCCG
Source organism: uncultured Rikenella sp. (assembly GCA_964635655.1). Classification (GTDB taxonomy): domain Bacteria; phylum Bacteroidota; class Bacteroidia; order Bacteroidales; family VadinHA17; genus SR-FBR-E99. The sequence continues at coordinate 129,654 of CAZWOC010000002.1, forward strand.
GAAAGAAAAATCATATGCATCGCTTTGCTGTACTCCACAAGGTCAATGACTGTCATATTTCTGTTGTAAAGAATCAGTTTTCCCTCATCATCAGGCAATGAAGGCAGCCGGTCAACCCTGAAAATGTTTCTCTCATCGGCGCACGGGTAAAGGGTTGACAGCTCCGTGCCACCTGTGGTCAGGGCCAGACACACCCCGGGCAGAAGCTGCCGGTGAAGCCCTGTTACAGCCGTTGCGGCAGTGTTGCTGCTGCCTGCCAGGGAGAGTTGCGACAGATCAAACACTTTTGAAGAGTTATTGTAAATCTCAGCATATTCGCATGATTCCCTTGCCGGGTCAGGCATTAATTCGTTGAACAATATTTCACCCGGCATGGGTTCGGCAGGCAGCCCGGTACGGATTTCGCCGTAGCACGGCATATTCCCGGCAAAATCGGTCACCTGTGCCGGTATCTGAAGTGTGATGATTTTCCCCTGATCCAGCTCCTCCGGCAGATCAACCAGGGCAGTGCGGTCTGCAGGGTCGCCGGAGGTTGCGGGGGCTGTTCCCCTGCCATCTGCCAGCCACGGCCCCGCTCCGGGAAGAATGACCGTCTCGTCAAACAGCACTCCCACCCGGCCCGGAGAGACCGGCCATGCGGCAATTACCCGGGGGCACCTGGTGTCAGCAACGGTCATCAACGCCGAATTAACCCTTCCGGGCGTGCCGCCTGACGGGTCAGCCGACACGCTCCAGGCATAAGGCTCATTGAACGGATTGTCCGGATCGGTTAATTCGGCTGACCATCCTCCGCCGGAGCGGGGCCCGTCACCAAGAAATTCAGGCCTGTAGCTGACAGCATGTATAAGCGTACCGTCCGCGTTCCTGAGAGCAATCAGCTCTCCTGCATCATTCAGCGAGGGAAAAGACTTGACTGCCATAACCTTCCCGTATGCCAGCAGGTCATTTCTGCTCCCTGTGGAGCAAAGTATCACCCTCTCATCGGGCCCGATAATGCTCTCCGGCAGGTAAGCCGTATCCGGGCCGACTATCAGAAGCACTCCTTTTGTTGTCAGACTGTCGGCGCTCCGGCAGAAAATTTCGAGATATTCGCGCTCAGGCAGCCCGTGCGAGGGCGTCGGATCAGCCATTATCTCGGATATTACAAACTCACCGGTGGCCGGATAACCATGCAAACCACTCCCCGTCTGCGCCGTAACAGACAGATACATAGACAATAACGGCAACAATATAATCTTTTTCATGCAGCGGGACTAAAAACGATTAAATTTGTCGCACTTATTCTATCTATAAAGTTCGTATATTTTTTTTAAACATCGGCAAAATGAAAGTAGCAGTGGTAGGAGCCACGGGAATGGTTGGCAAAATGATGCTCAAGGTACTTGAAGAGAGGCAGTTTCCTGTCGACAGGCTCTTTCCGGCAGCATCGGAACGTTCAGTCGGCAAAGAGGTCATCTTCAGAGGCAAAGCTGTGAAGGTGGTGAGTGTGATGGAGGCCGTAGAGGCTGTTCCTGATGTTGCCCTCTTCTCCGCAGGTGCTTCGGTGTCAAGAGAGTGGGCTCCGGTATTCGCCGAGAACAGTACAACTGTGATTGATAATTCCTCAGCATGGAGGATGGAGAAGGAAATACCCCTTGTTGTGCCGGAGATTAACGCTGACGCCATCACTGCTGAAACACGTATAATTGCAAATCCCAACTGTTCGACAATACAGATGCTGATGGCCATAGCTCCCCTTCACAGGGAGTTTGGAATAAGGAGGCTCGTAATCTCAACCTACCAGTCTGTTACAGGCACAGGAGTCAGGGCCCTGACACAGCTTGAAAATGAGCGACGGGGTCTGACCGGAGAAATGGCCTACCCCTTCCAGATTGACCTGAACTGCATCCCGCAGTGTGATGTTTTCCTCGACAACGGGTACACAAAGGAGGAGATGAAGCTTGTGAACGAAACCCGCAAGATCCTCGGTGACGAGGAGATCCGGGTAACTGCCACTGCAGTAAGGGTCCCGGTAACGGGAGGCCACTCGGAGGCAGTCAACATCGAATTCAAACGTGAATTCGACCTTGACAAGGTCAGGGCACTGCTGGCTTCGACACCTGGAGTGATCCTTTATGATGATCCTTCCCAGCTTAAATATCCTATGCCCCTGATAGCGCATGACCACGATGAGGTTTACGTTGGCAGGCTCAGACGTGATTTCTCACAGGAAAAAACGCTGAATCTGTGGGTGGTGGCTGACAATATTCGCAAGGGAGCTGCAACCAACGCAGTGCAGATAGCAGAGCATATGATGTCGGCAGGTCTGCTTAAATAACAGGCAATTCTGACTCAAACAAAAAATCATTGTAGGGATACCGCCGTACGTGGATCTGCTTTACTTCTTCGTACAGCATCTTTCTGAGCTCATCAAAGTTATCCCGCTTTTTCGCAGAAATGAATACAGTGCGCTGGTCACCGGCCCGGGCCATCCATGTCCTGCGCAGGTCATCGAGCGACAGGTTTTCACGCTCAACGGGAGTAAGATCAAACTCATCCTTACGGGTGAATGAGAAGAGATCTGTTTTGTTGAATACAAGTATTGTCGGCTTGTTGAGCGCCCCGAGGTCCCTGAGAGTTGTGTTTACTACTGTCAGCTGTTCCTCGAAGCCCGGGTGGGAGATGTCAATTACATGGAGAAGAAGGTCAGCTTCGCGCACCTCATCGAGGGTAGACTTGAACGACTCCACCAGGTCATGCGGAAGCTTGCGGATGAAACCCACCGTGTCGGAAAGGAGGAACGGCAGGTTGCCCACGACAACCTTCCTGACTGTTGTGTCAAGTGTGGCAAAAAGCTTATTCTCGGCGAACAGGTCACTCTTGCTTATCTGGTTCATCAGGGTCGACTTCCCGACGTTTGTATAGCCGACAAGAGCGACCCTGACCATCTTCTCCCTGCCCTTCCGGCGGGTGTTCATCTGTGTATCGATCTTCTTGAGCTGCTCCTTGAGCTTTGTGATCTTGTCACGGATTATACGACGGTCTGTTTCTATCTCGGTTTCGCCCGGACCCCTCAGCCCGATGCCTCCGCGCTGCCGCTCGAGGTGAGTCCACATCCCGGTAAGTCGCGGGAGAAGATACTGGTACTGGGCAAGCTCAACCTGGGTACGTGCATGCGATGTGCGCGCCCTTCCGGCGAAGATGTCAAGAATCAGATTGGTGCGGTCAATGATGCGGCAGGCGAGATCCTTCTCGATATTACGCATCTGGCTGGGGGTGAGCTCGTCATCGAAGATCGCGAGGGTTATTTCGTTTGCAGCGATGAATGCAGCTATCTCTTCGACCTTCCCCTTGTTGACAAAAGTGCGCGGATTGGGATGTTCAACACGCTGCAGGAATTTCCTGACAGGCACTGCACCTGCAGTCTCGGCAAGAAACGCCAGCTCGTCAAGGTATTCACGGGCGCTGGCTTCATTTATCTCCGGGGTGATGACCCCGATCAGGACAGCTCTTTCTATAATTTTAACGCCCCGGTCTTTAGTGGCCGGGGCGTCAAAATTAATATAAACTAATTAATATACCTTCGGTTGGTTTCCATGAAGCCCCTGATGGCAGTCTTCAGATTCTCCGAACACATCAACACCATGTCTATATCCATAGGAAATTCAACTGTTTGTGACTGCAGCATTTTCTTTTGTTCTGCCGACAGTGCATTTACATCACCGATAGCCCTTGCAGAGACATGCTCGAAATCCGACCTGGCTCCGATGGGCTCTTTCTTGATCGTGCGTTCAGGATAAAGTGCAATTATCTCGACATCACCCTGTATAACGCATTCTTTCACCTGGAAGGTCTGTATCAGTGCACACTGCAGATCCTTGAATTTTTTTACCTTGATGTCATTGCCAAGTGAATCCTTCATGACGTTGCCCTTTGCGTCCTTGACATAGTCGAAACCGTCCTCCACCCTGGCCTTGACAAGGGTGTCACGCTGGAACTGTCTGTCAGGACTGACAGCAATAGTGCGAAGGTTTATATTTATATAGTAATCTATCTGTGTATCGTTGTCAGGCAGGTATGTGTAATACTCAACCCATTCGTTGTTAAGCCGGGGCAGGTCAAGGGCCAGCAGATCCTTTTCAAATTCTTCGGGGAATTTTATTACAGAGTAGTTTTTAACTGTCACATAGGCGCGGCTGATTCCCAGGTAATGTGATTCCTGCATCATCTGGTCGATGTTCGGGTAATCACCTACGTACTCGCGTGCACGGGCGAATTCGGCGTATGCCTGACGGAATGAGTCCTTCGTGTTGTTTTTCATGAGCTCCTGTCCGTGTGCATAGTAGAAGTCGGCTGCCTTTTTCTTGGCGATTACCATTTCCTGCATGTAATCTACATAGGGCCATTCGATAGTCCTGCCCTGGTAGCTGAGCGGGGTCACTGTGCGCACTGCAGCCTGGCGGTCATTCATCTTCTTGTAGATGATGTAAATCTCGTCCCAGGCGTTTGTTCTCCCTTCCATTTTCAGGAAACGGATTCGCTCGTTGTCCTGGTCAAGGGCAATATTCATCGCCCGCTCGAGGGTTTCAATGTCCTTTTCGCTGTCAGGCCTTTTCCTGAGTTCACTGACAGCTTTGTTGATCGCAGCGTCATAATTGCCGATCTCAAGCTGCTTTTTTGACGATCCGCAGCCTGACATAAGCATGGCTGCAATAAAAAAGATTCCGAAAGTCCGTTTCATAGTAATGGATTTAAAAAACCCCGCTTTTCATTTTGAAGGCGGGGTGTATACTAAACGCTGTATATGTCTGATTATTGCAGCTGGAAGATGATTGGTATTGAATATCTCACCCTCACCGGCCGCCCGCGTTGCATTCCTGGTTCCCATTTTGGTGATGCCGCAACAGCTTCCTTGGCAGCTTCGTCGAGGAGTGCATCGACACTGCGGGAGACAGAAACATTGCTGACGTTGCCGTTAGTTTCAACCACAAAGGTTATGAATACACGTCCCTGTATTCCGTTTTCAGATGCCAGTTCAGGATAGCGGACCCTCTTCTGCACCCAGTCACGGAATGTATTGATGTCACCACCCTTGAATTTGGGCATATCTTCAACAATGACGAAGATCTCTTCTTCAACTTCCTCCTCTTCAGCCTGGAGTACCGGAGCATATATTTCCACCACCTTGTCTTCGGAGGTCTCGTCATCTTCGAATTTTACGTCAGTGTCAATCACTACGTCGTCTTCGACGATTTCAAAGAGGTCAGTAACTGTAACCTCTGGCGGAGGCATTTCCTCCGGGGGTGTTTCTTCAGTGACAGGGATCTGTTCTTCTTCTATGGCCTCCTCTGTCATGCCGGCGAATGCCGAGTCTTTCTTCTGTCCGCTGGTCCACTCCATGGCTCCGATACAGATTATCAGTGCGATGATGAGGCCGATCTGCAGGAACAGAGACTTTTTATTCTCGAGGTTTGCCTTTTCGTTTTTCTTCAGTTCCATTGTAATGCTGTTATAGGCACCTCAAAGTTACGAAATTGTTTATCATCTACGACCGGGAGGTATTAAGTGATTTGTAAAAATTTTCTATATTTGCACCGCTCCGGGCGGTTGGAGGTAATCAACGCGGACCGGGGATGTTCATTTTATCAGTTTGGAGCGGGACCTTACAAGAGCCTGATACCGGCAGTTCTTTACATCATGGGGATATAGCTCAGTTGGCTAGAGCGTGTGACTGGCAGTCACAAGGTCAGGGGTTCGATTCCCCTTATCTCCACAAAATCAATTAGTTACAAAATTAGAGTCCTGTAAATCAAGCATTTGCAGGATTCTTTTTTTTGTCCATACTGCACTATGGGCAAAAAACGGTCAAATTGACCACTATGACTATAAATTCAGGAAAGTGCATGTCGTTCTTGTTCATTATTAAAGAATACCCATCAATCATGCAGCATGGGTGGAATGTATGGGCTTACTCCTTGCTTTGGCTGTAGAGGGAACTTCCGGCTGTTGTGTCTGCAAGAGAGTTTATAATTTGCATGAAGGTACCTTTTGGACAGATTACTATACCTGTTACTGTCGTCTGATGCTTGATTTTGGATATTATTCTTTACCTTTCAGTCACATACAAATGAGTTGGCTGCAAGTGAGCATAGCACAGGGCAAAAAGTACCGAGACAATTTAGGCTAACTAATAGGAAAACACCAGCAAAGCCGAAATAGAAAATTTAGCAGTTCTATCTACTATTGGATTGGACATAAAACGAATAAGTATGACAAAGAAACTGAACAATGTATTACGTGGTGACAAAATATTCGTAACAATATTATTGGTAGTCATTGGTATTGGTGTTATTAGCAATTATGTCGAAATTAAAAAACATGAAAGGAAAGAAAAAGCAGAATACGAAATCGTTCTTAAAACAAATACAGATTCCGCCTATATTGCTTATATGAAAGCACATACAAACGAAATCATCCTTAATACTTATCAAGATTCTGCACATTTTGCCAATATGAAAGCAAGTAGAAAAGAAATCGTTCTTAATACAAATAGAGATGAAGATTCTGCATATGTCGCTTTTATAGAGGAAAATGCGAATAAAAAATATATTGAAATAGTAGATAGTATCCTGTGGGAACGAACATTAATCTCATCTAATTATGTTCATTATATTGAGAACGTTCCCGAACTGGATATAAATGAGAAAAATTTCTCTTCTGCAAAAGATAGTATTGAAAGAAAATGGGAAACAGATGCAGAGGCATGGGAAATGGCACAGGAAATAAACACTTCTGCGTCATATAAAAAATATATATGGAGATACCCTAATGGGATAGGAATAAAACAAGCAAAAAAATTAGTTATAGATAGAGAAGTAGATGATATTTTCGGGGGAGACTACGGGGTATTACCAACAATGGATAAAACTTCACAAGGGCAAGGAAAAACCTCGAATATTTCAGTTTACAACAATACTTCCTATACTTTAACTTTGCGTTATAGTGGGATTGAAAGTAAAAAAATAGTAATTCTATCTCAATCAAGGGAGAATATTTTGTTGAATAATGGGAATTATCGTATTGCAGCCTCAGTCAACGGACCCGTTAGAAGTTTTGCAGGGACAGAAACTTTAACGGGCGGTAGTTATGATGTAGAATATTATATAACTACATATTAGAAATAAGTGCATATGCTGGATAACCTGTCTCGTCCTAGAAAAACCTTACACATTTGGTTAGTAATCCTGATTTCACTTTACATTTCCAGTTGGTTAATCCTGAATGAACTTTACAGCACATGACAATGATAGTTTAATATTATCAAACAAGTATTTGTTCTTTCATTTTTTCTCGTTTAGAATATTGTTTCCATCGCTTTCTTATTAATCCTTATGGTTATGAGCTATTTCTGGCGTAAGGAAATCAATACTTGGCGAGGTCTTTTTGCATTATAGGTTAGAATGATTCTGTCTATTTATGTCATTTACATCAGGTTTCGGCATTATTGCATATCTTTAGTATGCAATGAACAGGTTGAGGTTCATTCAAACAAAAGAGGCAGCCGAAAATCTGAAAAAGAGTAGGCATTTGTCAAATACAAAAGAAAATGGCTAAAGCATTATTATTATCTGTTTTCGTATCGCTTGGTTGTTTGCTGAATGCGCAGACACTTGAAATTATTGCAAATGGAAATTTGCGGTCAGGTCCGGGTACAACCAATGAAATCATTGGCAAGGTCTCAACAGGAACAAAAGTAACGCAAATTGATATCTCCGGTGAATGGCACAAAGTTGAACTTTCAAACAAATCCACCGGTTGGGTTCATAAGTCACTTATTAAGAGTGAAAAACCAGGCAAACCAGGCATTCAACAGAACCGTGATACAATTCAGTTGGCAGTAAATGCCATAGCAGTAGAAATGCGGGGGTTAATCCAACGCCATATGAAAAATGAATTCTTCAGGGTACCCATTGATATCTCATCAACTTACCCGCTGGAGATTTCTTTGGCACATAAAATGAATGAAAATACAATTATATCCGGAAGCGTTGGAAATATGTCGTTTAAAGGTAATATCACAATAAAATCAAATAAAGGTTTTATAGTCTATGCTTATCCGATAACAGAAATAGGAAAAGACGAAAGCTCAAGACCTGCTTTAATGCTAAACAGCCCGTTGACCATAAAAGATTATAACTCTTCCGAGTCCGGCTCACAGTCAAATATTATGATGTTTACAACATCAGGCTCATCGATTAACAGCGACAATAGCGTTCAATGTATCAAATCAGGCAACTTTGAATGTTCCGGCAATTACTTTTTAGATGATACAATACCAATGTACTTTGAAAGCGGAACTCTGATTTTTACTGATAACAATCTGCCATGCACGTTTGCAGAAGGAAGTACTTTTCTTTTTAACTCTGTTGTCTATAAATATGAGAATTCAAAATGGGTTAAGCAATAATCTGAATTCTGGGGTTCGTCACAATTTCAATGCAGCCTTGATTATCCTGACAACCAGGTTGTGGGGGTAAGCTTCCCGGACGCTATTAAATATGCTCAGTGGGCCGGTAAAAGACTTCCAACCGAAGCGGAATGGGAATATTCTGCCAAAGGCGGGCTGCCGGCATCCTGGGTCGACTTTGCAGTTGGATTCAGGTGTGCAAAAGACGTAAAACAAAAATGACATCGTGACAACAGAGTTTTTGAAAGTCATCGCTGACACCGGCAAATTGGTTAATTTATTGTTGCGGTTCATGCCAACACGAGAATAAACAAAACAAAGAATTGCTCAAAAAGTCGCAGAAGCGAAGTAAAAACTCAAATCGTAAAATTCTTTTTGCTCGTATAATATATTATATATTAATATCTTATTGAACTCTGACGAGTCCTTGACCGGACACTTGTGAGTCTGGGTAAGAAATCTTTGTACTTTTGCATACCGACCGGAAGGTATTTTTATGACACGTCAGGTACGCATATAACAATGAAAGATACAAAGGAAGTTATCCTTAAAACTGCTTATACCCTGTTCTTGTATGACAATTACGAGGCTGTTACAATTAATAGCATCATTAAGGCCACGGGGCTTACAAAGGGGGCTTTGTATCATCATTACAGCAGCAAGGAAGAACTCTTTAAAGCCGTTGTTGACAAATATATGATTGAAAACCGTACCGACATTTCGGTCGAGTTTTTGACGCTCAAAGAATTCATTCAATATATGATTGATCTCAATAAAGCAAAGTTGACAAGACTTATTGTTGAAAATCCAAATCCTCATCATGATATACCATTGCACTATCTGACTATTACCCTGGCAGCTCTTCACTATTATCCGGATTTCATCAATAAAGGAGTTGAGTTTTATCGCGACCAGGTAAACCGATGGGAGAACAGTCTGAAGAAAGCAGTTGATGATGGTGAAATACGTGATGACATAAATATTGAAGCCAGTGCGGCACTTTTCTTAAATATTGGTTCTGGTATAGGCTGGAATATGATTCGGGGTGGTTCTCTGACCGTTACACTCGATATCATTGAAAAGCAATACTGGGAACTATATAAACACATCAGAAAATAAATCAATTTTTTTTATTTGAAAATAAACCGACCGTTCGGTTTGTTTAACTAATATTCTATTTATGAGAAGAAAAACCTTTACTGTTATTATGGCTTTCAGCCTCGGATTGCTGTGCCATGAAGGATCCGGCCAAACGACACTGACTGGCCTGGTCAATTACTCCCTGCAACATAGCCGTGATATTAAAAAAGCTGAACTTCAGCGCAGGGAGGCTGATTATTCGCGGCAGGAAGCCATCGGCCATGGCTTGCCACAGGTGGAAGCATCAGCCTCCTACAGCAAAATGATGCTCCCTGAAGTAGATATTCCGGCTGGTGCAAATAATCAAATACTGGGTATAGCAGATCTTTTGATAAACGAAAGCGCTACAGAAGAACAACGAGAGGAAGTCACAAACAGCATTACAGGAATCCTTGATCAGTTAACCAACCTCGATGCACTTTATACTGCAAGTGCAGGCATCCAGGTGACCCAGCTGATTTACAGCAGGTCATACTGGATCGGCGTAAAAACAACAAAGAAAACACAGGAACTGTATTCGATTCTTAAAACAAAAACCGAAGAAGATGTCATTGCAGATGTGGCGACCGGATATTACCAGGCAGGGTCGTTCATACTCCAACTGGAGACAGTCGAAAAATCAATTGATAATCTTAAGGATATGCTCAGAATCGCAGAACTGGGCTATAAGAATGATTTTGTTAAGGAAAGCAGTGTCGACAGGCTGCAGGTAACAATAACCAACCTTGAAGTAGTCAAAGAAACCCTGCAAAACGGGATAGATATCCAATTAAATTATCTGAAAGCCCTTGCAGGAATGCCGGGTGATACCCTGCTCATCATTGATGCCCGTACCCTGGCAGATGATTTTGTCAGCCAGGAAGAGGCTTTCAATATAGAAAATGTGCCATCCTACCAGCTGATGCTTAAGCAGGATGAAATTTACAACCAGCAGGTTAAGCTTTCCAGGGCAAAGTTCTATCCTTCATTGGTCGCATTCGGAAAGTTTAGTTACTCATCGTACAACCTCTCCTCAAAGATTGACAGAATGAACAACATGAACACGTTTGGGCTCAACCTGTCAGTTCCCATATTCAGTTCAGGCGTCAATAACGCAAAATTAAAGCAGTCACAACTGAAACAGGCGGAGCTTAGAGAAGACATCCTGAAAGCGAGTGACCTGTTGGCCGTAAATTATAACAATGCCTTTCTTGAGTACCAGACAGCCGGCAGAATGCTTGCTGCTCAAAAACAAAACAGGGAGCTGGCGTTGAAAGTTTACAACCAGACTTCTCTGCAGTATCAGGAAGGAATGGCTTCAATGGCTGATGTGCTGAATGTCAACTCCGACTTCTTGCAGGCAGACAATTCGCTTAATCAGCAAATCCTGAAGTGTAAAACAGCGAGAATTAAAATGCTTAAAGCCACCGGGAACCTGAAATCATTAATACAATAATTCAAATTTTTTAAAAATAATCTGTATGAAAATCAAAAAATCAAGACTCATTGTACTTGTTGCAATTCTTATAACAGTGCTGCTCATTGTATTTAAGCTGGCAGGTAACAAAAGGCAATTTCAGGAAGATGTTGCTTTCGCCAAGCGGACAGTTGAGAAAATCCCTGTAGCAGTGGATACGGTAAATATCGGAATTCTGTCAGAGAATATTGTAGCCACCGGCACGCTGGAAGCTTCCGATGTGCTGACATTGGTTTCAGAAACACAGGGAAAGATAATCGCCATATACAAGGAAAAGGGCGACAGGGTTTCAGCCGGGGACATAATTGCAAAAGTGGATGATGAGGTCATATCAGCCAGTGTATTGACTGCTGAAGCAAATTATGAACAGTTTGAAAAAGATGTCGAACGACTGACCCGCCTGTCAGATGAAAAAGCTGTTACCAGGCGTGACCTGGAACAAGCCATAATCGGACAGAAAAAGGCCAAGGCAGACCTGATCAATGCCCGGAAGGCACTGGGTAACACAAGCATAAAAGCACCAATACCCGGATATATAAATAACGACTTTATTACAGTAGGTCAATTACTTGGCGGTGGTTCGCCCGTTTGCGAAATAGTGAACAACAGCAGACTGAAACTCAATATTAAGGTTTCGGAACGGGAGGTTTACAGAATTCAGACCGGAGAAAATGTCAATGTGCACTTAACTGTTTTCCCTGATAAGGAATTTAATGGCCGTATCACATCAATTGCAGAAAAGGCCGACGCAGCAATGAAATTTAACGCTGAAATAACCCTGGTTAACGACGGCAGCGCTCATCTGAAGAGCGGATTATATGCCGAGGCAGAACTTCCGGTAAAAAACACCGAACAACTTATAATAAGCAAAGCCTGTATTGTGGGAAGTATGGAGAGTCCTGTTGTTTATGTAGCCCGGAACGGGAAAGCTGAAAAACGCCAGCTTGTTGTCGGCCAGAGCAACGATAGCCATATTGAAGTGCTGAATGGTTTGTCAGCCGGAGAGCAGGTGATTGTCAGCGGGCAGCTCAACCTGAAAGATGGGGATGATATAAATGTAGTTAACTAATAACTGATAATCTGACAGATAGATGAAGATAACAGAGTTATCAATAAAACGTACGACCATACCGGTTGTGATCTTTACTCTTCTTGCACTTGGAGGTATATTTAGTTATACTCTTCTTAACAAAGAGCTCGTTCCCAAAATTGAAATGCCGATAAACGGGGTCATGACGGTTTATCCCGGTGCTGCACCGGCTGAGGTGGAAAGCTCGGTGACAGAAAAAGTGGAAGAAGCAGTATCAGCGCTCGAGGGTATCGATAAAATCAATTCATACTCGTTCGAAGGTGTTTCAGCCATTATGATAACTTATAAAGATGGCACTGACCCTGATTTGTCGCTACAGGAATGTGAACGAAGAGTGAATGCAATAAAAAGCAACCTGCCTGAGAATTGCAAAGATCCCCAGTTCCTGAAATTCGATATGAACATGCTTCCTGTAATGGAAATTGCAGTGAACTCAAATATTCCTGAAAAGGAATTCTACGATTTAGTTGAAAAGGAATTCAAACCCAGAATCTCCCAGATAAAGGGAATCGCCCAGGTAACTATAACGGGTGGCAATCAGCGCGAAATAGAGGTCAAAGCGAATGCTCAGAAGCTGGAACAGTATGGCATTTCATTATTGCAGGTAAAACAAGCGATACAGGCTTCCAACGTTGACTTCCCCACCGGAAAGGTAAAAGACGACAACACGAAGACTATTGTAAGGCTCTCCGGAAAGTTTGACAATCTTGACGAGATCAGGGAAATGGTTGTCGGAGCCTCAAAGGATGGAACTGTAATTAAAGTGACCGATGTTGCCACTGTTGTAGACGGCTCCAGGAAAGCCACCAGGCTTGCACGCATAAACGGTCAGCCGGCAATAGGATTAAGCATCCAGAAGCAAACCGATGGCAATGAAGTGGAAATCAGCCGTGATGTCAAGGCTTTGATAGCAGAATTTGAAAAAGATTATTCTAAAGAAAACCTCAGCTTCACTATTGCAAGTGATATGTCGGAATTTACAGAACAGGCCATAAGCGGAGTTATGTTCGACCTAATTTTCGCCATTGTTCTCGTGTCACTTACAATGCTGCTCTTTCTGCACACATTCCGCAACCTGATGTTCATATTTGTTTCAATACCAACTTCAATCATTTCAACATTTACATTCTTCTGGTTGTTCGGTTTCTCACTTAACCTGATGACATTGCTTGCCCTATCAATTGTTGTAGGTGTTATCGTGGATGATGCGATTGTGGTACTCGAAAATATTTACCGCCACCTTGAAATGGGAAAAACCCGCTGGCAGGCATCAATAGATGCAATCAGGGAAATAGGAATTACGGTAGTATCCATTACTATTGTGCTTGTGGCAGTGTTCCTTCCGATTGGTTTCACATCGGGAATGGCAGGCCAGATGTTGCGTTCATTCTCACTTGTAGTAGTAATATCCATTCTTGTAAGTCTTCTGGTTTCATTTACACTTGTACCATTGCTTACATCCCGTTTTGGTAAACTTAAGACTTTCGACAATTCAAAACTTCTTGATCGTTTCCTGTTAAAATTTGAACATCTGATAACATGGTTGCGGTTAACTGTACTGTCAGGCATGAAACTGGCTTTGAATCATAAAAAAATAACCCTGGCAGCAGCGATTGCACTGTTCATTGGCTCATTCTTCCTTATGGGAGGCGGTTTCATCCAAACCGAAATGATGGATGCGGGCGACCGGGGTGAATTTCTTATCGATATGGAACTGGACCGCTCTGCCACCCTTGAACAAACCAGCAGTTACTGTCTGGAAGTCGAAAAGAAAATGCTGCTTTATCCCGAAATAAAAAGTGTTTATACAAAGGTTGGTACAATGGGAGGCAGCATATCGATGACCGAGACACCGTACTGTGCTGAATTCAGTGTAAAACTGGTACCGAAAAATGAGCGGACGCTGAGTTCCAAGCTTTTCGGCCGGAAACTTAAGAATGAACTGGCCTCGACTTTTGTCGGTCCGTCGTTTACAGTGAAAGAAATCAGTATGGTGGGCAGTTCTACGACGCCTGTCGAGATTTATGTCCGCAGCAACGACTTTGAAAAGGCTAAGGCTTACAGTCAGGTAGTTGCCGGTGAATTAAGAAGCATTGAAGGTACCACTGATATACAATCATCAGTTGAAGCCGGCAACAGGGAAATGGTTATTAAGTTTGACAGGGAAAAGCTGGCCAAGCTTGGGCTTACAATAGGTGAAGTCGGCGCCCAGATGTACATCTCATTTGAAGGCAACCGGGAGCTTAAATACCGCGATGGAAACAATGAATACGATATTTATGTCGCACTGGATGAATTTGACAGGAAAAGCAAGGCCGATGTTGAAAATATCTCATTTACAAATCGTGCAGGTCAGCTTGTCAGGCTCTCACAGGTGGCCTATATAACAGAGGGGGAGAGTCCCTCGACACTGAACCGCTATAACAGGCTCCCGTCTGTCCGGATAACGGGTAACATGATCGGGAAAACAATTGGTACTGTCGGGCAGGAGATCAAGGAAAGGCTGGCCAAAACCGAAATACCTGCAGGTGTCGATATTGTATATGCAGGCAGCATGGAACAGCAAAGCAAATCTTTCTCCAGCATGGGTATAGCGCTTCTGGCTTCGATTATCTTCATGTACCTTGTAATGGTTGCCTTGTATGACAGTTACATTTATCCCCTTGTTGTCATGCTCTCACTGCCTCTGGCCATTGTCGGTGCGCTGCTGGCACTGGCACTTGCCGGCAGAAGCCTCAGCCTGTTTTCAATCATGGGAATCATAATGCTTATGGGGCTGGTGGCCAAGAATGCTATCCTGGTAGTTGACTTTGCCAATGGCATGCAGGAAAAGGGCAAAAAAGTAATTGAAGCCATTACCGAAGCTACATCAGTCCGGTTCAGGCCAATCCTTATGACTAACCTGGCTCTTATAGTCGGACTGATGCCGATTGCACTGGGAACAGGTGCAGGCGCTGAATGGAAAAATGGCCTGGGATGGGTAATAATCGGTGGCCTGATCAGCTCCATGTTCCTGTCCCTCATCATTGTGCCTGTACTCTATGTCATTTTCGACAAGTTTGTGAAAAGACATAATAAACCTGATGTTCAAAAAGAGCTTGCTGTCAAGGAAGTGATGGAAGGGGCAGTAAACTGATTTGCAGTTTGGAGTGAACATAATATATCTGCCCAGGGCAGAAATTTGAATTTTGCATAAAATCCGGATGAATCATTTCGTCCGGATTTTTTGCAATGTTCCTGCAGGCAAGATTGCGTCAGCAGTGAGAGCGGGAAAGCTGGCTGCATTTTTTTTGGCCTCAGGACCCACCCGGTCTTTATCTGACTGAAAAATTTCCGGCATCAGATTGTTTTACAAAATTCAGTTTCTTACTTTTATGACGCTGTCAGATCAGATAAGTAACACTTATTATTAAACTCTATGAAAAAGGTAGCCTGTTTAGCCGGATGTGTTTTACTGCTTTTTGCTGCCTGTTCGAAGAATCCTGTTGCCGACTTTACCTTTTCATCCCCGGTGGAGGTCGGTGAAGAGGTTATGTTCACCAATCAGTCAGAAAACGCTGACAAATTTTTCTGGGATTTCGGAGACGGATACACTTCAACATTGAGAGACCCTGTCCACACATTCGGAACGCCCGGAATTCATACAATTTCCCTGCAGGCAACCGGAGAAAAGGAATCAGTTTATGCAAACAGGGAACTGTCTGTTACCGGAATTACCTATTCATTTAAAAACAAAACATTCTATGACATGCCCGGTTTCTTCTCCTATTACTGGGATGGCAACACTATGCTGGATTTTGTGGATCATGGAACACTGTACATGGACAAAGAGACAGTAACAGTAATTACAAAAAGGAATTCCATCCACTTTGGTCTTTTTATCGGAGAGGATGTCTTTGTGTCAGAAGAGCTTCCGCTTATCGCCAACAAGCATAATCAGATAGTCATAGGAGACCTTATTCTGTCAAAGGGGACAAAAGGAGCCACTGAAGAAGAGGACAGACAGCTTTCGGCATTAAGGTCAGGTATCAACGGAAAACAGATTCACTGAGCAAATTTCAGGCTGAAGATTTATTTGACTTCCCTGGTATGGGGGTGTAACTTTATTTTCTCTAAACCACCACCAGGAATATGAAAAGAATTAACCGCAGGTCATTCCTGTCAAAATCGACAGCAATGATGGCAGGTGCCGGCATCGCAGGGTCCGGAGCAGTATTCAGCCGTGAGAACCGTTACCGGGAACAGCCACAGCCGGCAATCAGGGAATACAGGGTCCTCGGACGAACCGGATTCAAAGTGTCTGATATAGGATGCGGCTTCCCGGGTATGGCAAATGAAGGCATCCTTAAAGCTGCTGTCGCCGGGGGGATCAATTTTATCGACACAATTGAGGGTCACGCAAACGGCAACAGTGAAGTGACTGTCGGAAGGGCCCTAAAAACAGGTTCAAGAGACAAACTGTTCATCAACTCAAAAATAGCTGTCACGGAAAAGGATACGAAGGAAACCCTTGTCTCAAGGGTAAGAAAGTCACTTGAAAGACTAGAGACTGATTACTTGGACAGTCTTATGCTGTGGCATGCAACCTCTGCAAAGGATACTGAGAACAAGGTTTTCCACAGTGCAGTCAGGCAGATGAAGAAGGAAGGCATTGTACGGTTCAGCGGCGTTTCCTGTCACGGCACAAGCTTTACCGATGAACCTCCGGAAGCGATGGACAATGTGATATGCTCAGCTGTAAATAGTGGCAGATATGACATCGTAATGTTCGTTTACAACTATATCCAGCAGGATATGGGGGAAAAGATTCTTGAATGCTGTGAGAAGAATAATGTCGGGTCAACCCTGATGAAAACGGATCCTTTCGGAGGGGCTTATTCAATTGTTACGAATATGGTCACAGGCTACCGGAATGAAAAGAAGGAAATCCCCCGGAATATTCAGAGTCTGTACTATAAGATAATGAAGAAACAGGAAGCGGCGATGCCATTCCTTACGGAGCATGGATTAGCTGACGTGCATCTCAGAAGAGAAGCAGCCATAAGCTTTGTGCTGAATAACCCGGCAGTCAGTACAGTACTGATATCATTTTCAAACTTTACCGAAGTGGCTGACTATATTAACCTGTCAGGATCGCGTTTGACTGAGAGGGCTCTGTTATCAATCGGGGAACTGCGCGATACGTTTGGTCCGTTATATTGCCGTCATGCCTGCGGGATCTGTGAAAGCAGATGCCCCGTCGGCGTCCCGGTTAACACAATAATGCGCTACAATAATTACTTCACTGCTCAGTCACGTGAGAAATTTGCCATGAGCCAGTACCTGGAACTCAAAGGACCCAATGCATCGAACTGTTCCAGTTGCCCGGGATTCTGTGAATCTGCCTGCCCTTACGGAGTACCTATCCATGCCCTGCTCCAGGATGCGCACAGAACACTTAGCCTCTGCTGAGAGGTTCTGACTATTATTCAGCGAAGAATAATAAATAATGTAAGACATTCATTGCAAGCTGGTTGGACCGTGGAATTCTGACCCATGCATTGTTTTTCAGCCCCACCGCTACAACAACGTGAGGGGCATTACGGAACCAGGTTTATCTGAGTTTAATAAAGTGATCAAAAATGCCAAGAAAGAGGTGTTCCTGGCCGGGAAGGCCCAGCTCATAAGTTGAACAGAGAAAATACTCCTTCCTTACTGTTCCGAGGCCGGCAAGTGATGCCGCAGGTCCGGAAAATAAGCGTGTAAGGTCGCCTGTCAGGGTCTCGTCACCCTTTGCCTGTTTTTCGATCCTCTCTTTAAGGTATGTTGTGAATTGCTCCTCCGACGGGTTTTTTGTAAAAAGAAATACAACAACAAGAATTAGGATGAGCCATCCGATTGGAAATCTGCCTGATTTTTTTGCTGCACTCATTTTCGTGGTAGTCTTTTAAACTGTTCGTTATAATTCATCCGGGGACAAAATTACGACGGAAACACGGTTAAAAAAAGCATTCTGGTACATAGAGCAACAACTTTGGGACGTTGAGATAATTCAGTTTAATGATTTAGGCTGAACTTTGCCTCAGTATCAAGCATTAACTTAAACCATGCGGCTATGAAAACACCAAAATTCCTTACCCTGATTTGCATCGGATTGGGATTAGCTTTCATTGAGGCAAATTCTCAACCCATCAGAACTGAAATACCAATCCGGGTAGCTTTTTATGTTCCTTGTGTCAATGAATGGATTGGCGGAGATATTATCGCTGAAAGAGTTGAGTGGCGCAATGTGAAGGAAGGTACAATTCACATAGTGAGCAAGATACAACTCAAGTATGACCATGTCATACTATACGGTCGAACAAGTCACCTTGAGTATTCTCTGAATTTCATATCATCAAGTGTATTCCCGGGAGAAGGCAGTCAGGGACAGGGAGCTGATATCAATCACTTTGTCAGGATGGCAATGGTGAGGTTGGATGGGAAATTGATAGCCCTGCTTCCGATTCTCGTTCAAAGGGTCATAACTCCTGACGGAGAAACGGTGGTTAATATAAACGATTTCGATGTCAGGTGCTTCTAAGGATCGGATAATTCTCAGCATTCTGCGGGCACTTCTGCAAACAGACCAGCTTTAGCGTCCGCTGCCCGAAAGACAAGCAGACTGAAAGCAAGGTGCCCGGGTAAAAAAAACTCTCGGGGACAAAGAGACACAACTTTGGGACGTTTAGCAAAACGGCCTTCGCCGCTGTGACAGAACTTTGTCATGAAAAGACGGATGAATTATTCCGGGTCAAACCATATAATTCAAATAACTAAAAAT
>CAZWOC010000002.1:148687-240815 GCA_964635655.1 uncultured Rikenella sp.
AAGGATATCACGCTCATATTTCAGAAAGGAAAACTTGTTTCAATGACAGCAAAGTCAGGGATTGAACGACTTAAGGAACTATATGATGCATTCGCAGAAGGGAAGGAGGACTTTTCATCAATTGACATCGGCATTAATCCCAATGTGAGTATCATACCCGGCAGCAAGCTTGCCTGCTGGATGCCTGCAGGGATGATTACAATCGGAATCGGGAATAACCTGTATGCCGGAGGAGATAACAAGTCCATTTTCGGATACAATTTTCATATTCCCGGCAGCACCCTGACGGTCGATGGGAAAGTACTTGTAGATGGCGGAGCCCTCGTGCCCGTTAAAAAGTGATTCATGGATAATCTAATCCTTAAAATATCAAGCCTATGAAAATCAAGATCTTTACACAGATTGTTGCGGTCATGTTGTTCCTGGCTATCCGGCCGGGAAATGCCCAGGAACTGCTGACCAATGGCGGATTTGACACCGTAATTGTGGCAATACCCGGAGACCCGGCTCCCGCAAACATATGGTGCTCCTATTATCCCTCCTGGGTTAATGCATCGATCTACACCGAGGATGGAATATGCATTTGCAGCATCCCCGGTGACGGATATCCCGGATACAGTAAATATGATATTCAGCTGATGCAGGCCGGATTTAATCTCCAGCAGACTCATATGTACCGTCTTTCATACGATGTAAAAGCAGATGCCGAGCGTTCCTATGGACTGTTCCTCGGTGAGGTTGGAGGAAACTGGAACAGTTTCATCGGCTTTGACAGGTATGATCAGCATGCCACAACCGAATGGCAGACTGTTACAATAGACTTCAAAACACCGCTTATCTTCCCGTACCATAAACTAAGTTTTGAGCTGGGCACAATCGCAGTATCCATGTATTTTGACAACGTATCACTGACAGATCTTGGCCCATACACACCTTCAGTCGGCATCCTGGGGTCTTCATTAGGCAGCTGGGACACTGATGTCGATATGCTGACTGATGACGGGATCCATTATACTGTTCAGCTGAACCTGTCAACCGGAAGAGTCAAATTCAGGCAGGATGACACATGGTGGATCAACTGGGGAGGCACTGAATTTCCATCTTCAGCAGGCTCCCTGTACGGGCCTGACATAATGGTTACAAATCCGGGAACATATGACATAGCATTCAACAGGGAAACGGCAGAATATTCGTTCACCTGCGTTGACAACTGCTCTGCCTTTGTGGGTATTGCCGGTACCGCAGTCCCTCCCTACAATGACTGGAATACTGATGTCAATATGATAACGTATGATGGTACAACCTATATGCTGACAGCATACCAGTTTACCGACGGCGAGGCTAAATTCAGAAAAAATGACAGCTGGACGGAAAGCTGGAGCAACAACACGTTCCCTTCAGGTACGGCCGTCGCCGATGGCCCTGCCATCCCGGTTACCGCCGGCGGATACAAGGTCACATTTAATATTGCAACGGGTGAATACAGGTTTGAATTCCCGTCGATAGGCATACTAGGCGATGCATTGCCGGGATGGTGGTACGATGACATTGATATGACAACCACCGACGGAATCACATATACCCTCACCGATTATCCGTTCAACCAGGGGGAAGTAAAATTCAGGCAGGAAAATCAATGGGATGTCAATTGGGGGGATTGGGTATTCCCGACAGGCTACGGTTACCAGAACGGGCCCAACATCCCGGTTCCTGCGGGGACCTACACTGTGACCTTCAACAGGCTGACAGGCGAATATGCCTTCGCGGCAACATCATGCCCGGTTCCCGGGATAATATGCCCGTCGTCCATTTATACTTCAAATGATCCTGGCATCTGCGGCGGCTATATCTATTACCCCGATGCAACACCTGCCCCAAATTGCGGAGGCGAGGGCCTCACGGTGACCCGGACTGCCGGCTTGCCATCAGGTTCTTTCTTCCCGGTTGGAGTAACAACAAATACATTTGTCCTGGCAAATGCTGAAGGCGCTACGGCAACATGCAGTTTTGACGTTTATGTCTGGGACAGTGAAGCACCGGTTGTGTCAGGCCTCATGGAGAACTATGATCCGTTATGGCCGCCTGACCATAAGATGGTGCAGGTTCCGCTGGATTACTCGGTCTATGACAACTGCGGCAGCACCGAATGTCAGCTTTATGTTTACAGCACCGAGCCGGACGACGGAACAGGAGACGGCGACACGTCTCCTGACTGGGAAATCATTGACGGACATACTGTCATGCTGAGGGCCGAAAGATCCGGCACCGGGAACGGAAGGGAGTATCATATAATCATCGAATGCCGTGACATGTCATGGAATTACTCCTACAATGAGATTGTGGTCAAAGTCCCGCATGAAATTAACGGGAAAACACCCTTCATGACATTCATCTGGCCAAACCCGACGGAATACGATTTTTACCTGCAGGTGGAATCAGATTCTGATAAGCCAATACAGGTATCGGTTACAGATGCTACCGGAAGAGTTCTCTCAAAATACCAGATCAGGAATAACGAAACCCTCAGCTTCGGGAGCAGCCTGATGCCGGGGACCTATTTCATAAACGTGAAACAGGGCAGTTACTCTGAAACAATCGTGGTGTTCAAACAGTGATTGCTGCTTCAATATTTCACATTTTCAGTTAGTTGTGCAGTTAAGATCCTGCAAACCGGATGGTTGCAGGATCTTTTCATACTGCTGAAGAAGACTGCAAATCTCGTCAGTCAGATTCCAGGTATCTGATCAGCCGGATCAGGCTTTCAATATCATTGTAGTCTGTCTTATTGCTTCGGACATACTCTTCTATCAGGCCCTTCCTGTCACCGAAAATTTTGCTCAGCTGTTTGAGATTTACAAACCTTTTAATCTCACCGTCTTTTTTAATCCAGCAGATCAGGTAAGGATTTATCTTGAAATCATCAGGCAATTTCAGCTCGTAAAGTAATCCTCCGCTGTACACCCCGGAGTATGTAGACACTGAGGACGTTTCAGAGGTGCCTCCGTATCCGGACGGTTTGCCGGGATATTTCACATCACACCTGTACTCGGCGTACAGCTCGTAAGCTGACCGGTAGATCAACTCTACAAAATGACCGTTCAGCACAAAGAACTCCCTCCCCCCGATGAAAACAGTGTCAACTTTCTCCATATCCTCCTGACTGATTGCAAGCTTCGTGCCTTTATCATCGAAAATCATCTCCTGAGATAACGCATTATAGTTCAGCAACAACTGTTGATGCTTACCGGATTTCATCAGTACAGTACCGTTTTCAAACTCAGGGAAAATGTAATGTGAGAACCCGGCTTCCCTGTTCTGTCCAAAAGACCGGAGAACGACAAGGTTCAATAATAAAATCACAAGAATTCTATTCATTAAAATATCATTTTGATCGTGAGTACATTCTTATACTGTAAATGTACCAAAACTGTAACAATAAAACTGCAGGAAGGAATTTCCTCACTGTGATATGCCTATGTAATATCTCCCCCTGACAGCGTCACAAGTTTGGAAACATACCTTTTATCCTCGGCGTAGGGAATGCTTTTCAGTACGAGAAGGTAAAAATCACTGTCCTCCCCCTCTCCTATCCGGTAACCGCGCGAGATGTAGTACTCCTGCCAGAGGGCGTAATCAATCACTGAATCAGACCAGTGAGCGTAGGAGGCATGCTCCTTGTAAACACCGGTTGCAACTGTAGGCCGTCGCTCAGGGTACCTCATCCCAAACAGGTTGTTCCCGTTGAGGAAAATGTCTGATGTGTAATAACCCGTCTCCAGGCGTGACTGGAGAAGAACCACATCCTGGTATCTTATACCTTCGTATTCAAGGCATTTAATCAGCAGGTCCTCACTGAAGGGAAGATGCCTTACCTGGAAATAAAACAGGCTCTTCTCAGCCCTGAGCTCCATATCTTCAGTCATCGCGGGCGAGCCGCCCGGTACAGTAAATGAGTTCAGGAAAAAAGCTGTGCATAACAGGATGACCCTGGAAAAACCATTTTTAGTTGCCAGCTTTAGTCTTAGATTCCTGATTGCTGTATTGCATCCGGCCACAACGCCTAAACCTGAAGAAATCTGTCTGAGTGTCTTCATGGCTGTTCGTTTTGATCTTCGGGACAAAGTTACAGCCACAACCTCTGCAGGGCAAGGAAATGAACTCCGAATTACATGATTATGTGCTCGTTACATTATGTGCCCGTCAAATTTCCTCAGGGTCTCACTTACCTTGCTGACCGGCTGACGACCAAAAACAAACGCTTCGTCAAAAAGAGCACTGATTTTTTGATTTTTGACAAAAGCATGTCCGGCAAGGGTGGAAGTTTCTGACAACAGCTCAGGGAAGAGCCTGACCGGATCTCCCGGAATCTTACACCTGTAAACCGGGAAAAATATCTGCCGGTAAAAACGGAATTTAAATTAGCTCTATCTTAGCTGACAACAATCAAGGCAGTTGCCGGCAGAATAATGTTTGACATCAGAAAAATCCAGGAAGAGGTGCTCTACAGCGCCGTGAAGAACGAAAGCAATGACGCAACAGCAAGAACTGTTGTCTTCGGTGACTGTCTGAAACCCTGCCCGGAGGATAATCCGACATGGGTGAAAAACTCGATGAGACGGCTTGATGAGAATTTTGACAATGCAACAGTTAAAAAGATCAGGCAAAACTGCCAGTGCGGATATGGAATGGAAGAGAAACTGCAGCTTGTCAGGGAGGTAAAGGAAGTCACTTCCAGCCTGGAGGAGTTCGGCAGCCATCCGAAAGCGTTGGCTGCAGGGCTGTCGTACTCAGACGGTGCAATCAACCTGATGTTTCCCTTCTGCCCCTGCCCTATGGTGGCCGAGGTGGACAAGCTGGATTCGCATGCCTGGTGCCAGTGTACCACAGGTTACAGCAAGGTACTCTTCGAAAAGGCGTTCGGGTGCGAAGTTGAAGTGGAGCTTCTTAAAAGCATCAAGGCAGGTGACGAAATCTGCCTGATGAAAATTGTCCCGCTGGCGCAGGTTTGGTAAATCATTTATTTTCTGCGAAAATCCCGGGTTTTCAGCCCCTCCTGTTAATGACCGCAGCCTGGCTGTCTTATTCTTTTCTGAACCTGACGCGGGTTACCTCGTTGATCCAGCCACCGACGGTGTAGACACCCCCTTCGTCGAGGATTTTCCTGTAGAAACAATCTTCCCTCGTGGGGTAATTTTTCATGTATATTTTTATCCTGGCTTCAGCCTCCTTCCGCAGTGAAGGATCTGCCTTCACTGCCGCGTCAAGGTAATCGGCTGCAACCCAGTAGGCTGCACGGTTGTCGAACTTATTGCCAAGCTCTGCACCCGCGTAGCATTCAGCCAGGAACATCAGAGCTCCTGCATTCCTCTTATTGAGTTCCCAGGCATGCTCTGCCCTGTCACGTGCCTCCTGCCTCTTTCCCTGCCCGAACTCCATCATGGCAACACGCATGAGCACCTCTGACCTGACAACCCTGCTTGTATCGCGGTTGTAAGCCTCGGTGAAGTATGAAACGGCCTTGTCAGTGTTGCCGGCGGCAGCGTTCAGCTCAGCCAGCCTGACTGCGTTCGCAGCCGAACGGTTAACGGCATACATCTTTACTGCAATGTTATAATAAAGGTCCGAACCGGTGCAGCCGGCCTCACGGGTCATCGCGTACACCATATTCACAAATGCCGTATCCCTGAAATTGCGGTCGAGCTTCTCACCGTAAAGCGTCTCAAGCCCTTCACAGGTCATCGCACCGCTTGTACGGTAAAAGGTTACCATATTGTCCAGGGCTTCGGCATCACCGCATCCTGCAACGTGATTCTCCATCCGCCTGTCGACGGTTCCTATTGCGGTTACGAAAGCACTGCCGAGTTCTGCGGCATCAATCTCTCCCATCGCGTAAAGGCTTGCAGCCACTGTAGCCATCCGCACAAAATGACTGCAATCCATCTGGTCAGGAAAGCTTCCGGCTGCCTCAGTGATAATATTGTAACAGAGTCCGAGGTATGCCGGATCATCTCCCGCCAGGTCAAACAGGATCTCAGCCTTGTGAAGGTCGTTTGACGGCTTGTTGCCGAAATAGTAAGTCCTCTGTGTAAGAATCATGACTATCGAGTCTATATACTCCTGGCCGCCGGTGCGTTCAAAAAGCTCCCGGTAGAGAGATTCACCGTCAGTGTAAACCTCCTCAGAATAGGAAGGACAGTCAGCCAGCACCTGACGCCATAAAACCAGCGCTCCGGAGAGGTCTTCGCCCTTCAGGGCAGCCTTGTACCCGGCGAATTTCCCGGTGCACCGGAGACTGTCATCGCCCTGTGCAGAGAGGGTCCCCTGATTTGGCAATGCCTGCCCCGGGTCTGCTCCACGGTCTGAATACTCCTGCCCTGAAATGCCGGCAGGGAAAAACATCATCATTGCCGCTGTCACAAATATGCAAAGCTGCCGGCTGCGTTCACTGTTCATCATCCTGAAGTCGTTAGTGATATACTGGCTGTCAAACTAATATATATAACTCTCCGGCAGGAACAAATCGTATCCGGAATCTCACGGTGAAAGCAATCTTTTCACTTAATAAACGTTAATTAATTACGGATGAGGGATTTTCCCGATGTC
Source organism: uncultured Rikenella sp. (assembly GCA_964635655.1). Classification (GTDB taxonomy): domain Bacteria; phylum Bacteroidota; class Bacteroidia; order Bacteroidales; family VadinHA17; genus SR-FBR-E99. Next base: position 155,291 of record CAZWOC010000002.1, read on the forward strand.
GGGAAGCTGAATCCGGGAAATTTTAAGTGTTTTGACTGACAACAGGTATTTGACCCGATATGGACTACAATTTCAGCATAATGAGTCTGCCGCATGGGAGGACCTACCTGATGAATCCTTCAAGGGATGTTGTGATAAGGTCATCGCCGGGAAAGATCAGCAAGTTCTACGCAAAAGAAAGAGGCGGGAAGGAGTTTGAACTTCACCACCTGAGTGACCTTTTACAGGAAACCCTTAAGGCAGCCAGGAGAATCACAAGAGTGGAGTACGCTCAGTTCTGATTTATCGCATTGCGAATAGGAGGAAAAGAGCTACTTTTGATTCCTTGCGGATTACAGGATGGATTTACACCTTTCCTGGTCGTTAAATTTTTGTAAGCACATGCGTTTCAGATTTCTCAGCCTTATTCTCCTCCTCCAGCTTTGCGTTGTAGTGGTGGGTCAGATCGATTTCGCCACCGGTTCAGGATACAAATACCTGAAAGGCTCTGCTGCCGCGAACCTGCCTGCAGACTGGATCACTTCATCATTCGATGACTCAGGATGGAGCCAGGGCAACGCCCCTTTCCGTTACGGCGACGGTACAGGCGGAGTGGTTCTCACCGACATGATAAACAACTACTCCACCCTGTATATGAGGAGCACATTCAACGCCTTTTCAGTCGACAGGATAAAAAACATACAGTTCAGGGCAAATTACGATGATGGTTTTGTAATATGGATCAACGGCACTATTGTGCTGAGGCGTAACGCACCTGCCACACTCTCGCACAATGCACTGGCACCGGCAAACCACGAATCGGGCACCTTCGAGGTGTATACACTTGATTCGACAGTGGTACCGCTGGTGGAAGGTACAAACCTGATATGCATACAGGTATTCAACTTTACCCTCAACAGTACAGATTTCTATATTGACCTCGGTGTCAGCGCAGCGCTGTCACTGCCGGAGGTACCCGAGACTCTTCCCCTGAACTTCAGCAGTGAAGCGGGGTTTTGTGAAACACCGTTTGACCTTGTCATCTCTTCCGGCCAGTCAGGATATGATGTCATCTATACGGTTGACTGCAGTAATCCCCAGACTTCGCCGACGGCCATCAGAAGCAGTACCGCGGTTACGTTGCGGATTGATCCGGCCATATCGGCAGGCCGGCCGGCCACCCCCGTATTCATAGTGCGTGCCTCACTGGCTGCAGACGGCTACTCGCCTTCCAGGCCTGTAACCAAATCATTCATTTTCCTTGACAAGGTGCTTACCCAGTCTCACCCGGGAGGCGACTGGCCGTCATCATCGGTCAACGGCCAGCAAATCGATCTGGCTATGGACCCCGAGGTGGTGAATGACCCGCGGTACAGTCAGCAGATGAAGGCAAGCCTGAGGGATATACCATCAATATCACTTGTCACCAATAATGCGGATATGTTCAGCCCTTCACAGGGGATTTATGTCAACGCATACATGCATGGTGAGGAATGGGAGAGACAGTGTTCGCTGGAGCTCATCAATAAAGACAATACAATCGGTTTCCGGGTCAATGCAGGGGTACGTATCCGGGGTGGCGCCAGCAGAACTTCAGACAATCCTAAACATGCCTTCCGCCTCTTCTTCAGGAAGGAGTACGGCCCCGGAAAGCTGCTTTACCCGCTCTTCGGCGACGAAGGAGCCGCCGAGTTCGACAAGGTTGACCTCAGAACCGAACAAAACTATTCATGGAGCAAAGAGGGCGATACCCATAACACTTTCCTGAGAGACATCTTTTCACGTGATACCCAGCGTGATATGGGACAGCCTTATACACGCGGACGCTATTATCACCTCTACCTCAACGGCATGTACTGGGGCTTGTTTCAGACAGAGGAACGGCCTGATGCAGACTATGCTGAAACATATTTCGGTGACTCAGAAGACGACTATGACGTAATCAAGGTATCAGTGGAGGCCTGGCCCTATTTCAACGAGGCAACCGACGGCACAATGGAGTCATGGCAGGAGATGTACAACCGCTGCAACCGTGGCTTTGCTTCCAACACAGACTACTTCGCCCTGGAGGGAAAAGACCAGAACGGCAAACCTGTAAAGAACACAAGGGTATGGGTTAACATCGACAACCTGATCGATTACATGCTGGTTATTTTTTATACCGGCAATTTCGACGCACCTGTCTCCTCCTTTTACGGCAATGCCATGGCCAACAACTACTTCGCCATACTGAACCGGAAAAACAAGGGTGAAGGATTCGTATTCGTTGCCCATGATTCCGAACATTCAATGTTCGTGAGGCCCTATTCACTGAGTAATGGTATCAATGAAAACAGGGTAACTGTAAGTAACCCGTCGATGACTGTTTCCGGTATCAGCAACTTCCAGCCTCAATGGCTGCATCACAGGCTCACTTCAAATGCTGAGTACAGACTTCGCTTTGCAGACAGGGCCTATAAGCGCCTTACTTCCGGGGGAGTACTTTCACCGGGCAAATGCATCAACCGGTTCAATGCCAGAAAGGCAGAGGTAGATATGGCTATTATAGCTGAATCTGCCCGATGGGGTGACGCAAAAAGCCAGTCGCCCCTGGACAAGATTGACAACTGGATCCCGGAAGTTAACGATCTTGCGACCAATTTCTTCCCTTTCAGATCAGACATAGTCGTGAGCCAGCTAAAAACAGCAGGGCTCTACCCGTCACTCGAACCTACTGTAGTCAAGGAGTCCGGACTTACAATCTGGGATGAGAAGTTTGTCTCCGCACCATTGACAGTCAGCCTTGAAAATCCCAACAGCAGGGGACAGATTTACTACACCACGGACGGGAATGACCCCCGCCAGACCGGCGGAACGGTTTCTTCAAAGGCTGTGCCTGCCCAGAACGGCTCAACCCTTGGCGTATCAGGCTCAATGATCTTCAAGTCACGCATTCTTGACGGACAGACATGGAGTCCGCTCAGGGAAGTGAAATTCATTGCCGTCGCAGAAGATTACAGTAACCTCAGGATCACAGAGTTGCACTATCACCCCACTGACATTATCAATGGAAAGGATACAGTTGACGGAAAGGACCTAGAGTTTATCGAACTGAAGAACACGGGGAAAGGTGCTATGAACATTTCCGGCATTACCCTCGACACCGCTGTCTATTACAGGGTTCCTGACGGTACAATGCTGCCGCCAAAAGGATTCTGGGTGGCTGTTTCAAAACCCGAAGAGTTTTATTCACTTTACGGGATGCGTTCCAGTGGCAACTTCAGCGGAAACCTGTCAAACGCGGGCGAGGAGCTGCTGGTGACAGATAAAAATGGCAACGAACTCTTTTCATTAACATACTCTGACGAGTCACCCTGGCCGAGTGAAGCAGACGGAGACGGTTACTCACTGGTATCACAGGCTGCAGACCCGTCCGGCAATCCTGATCTCGCCTCTTACTGGAAACGGTCGATGAATAAGGGAGGATCGCCTTTTGCCGATGATCCTGTTTCTACCGCAATAGAGAATCTTATCCGGGGAACCGGGGGAGTACTGCAAATCTATCCCAATCCTTCTACCGGCATGATTCTCGTCGATATGAACAGGGAGATGAATGGTCCGGTGAAACTGCGGTTCACATCTGTGACAGGTGCAACTCTGTTTATTACGGATATTGAAGGGCCCACTGTAATTGACCTTTCAGAGCATGACCTGGCTCCGGGAGTATATACTGTCACTGCATGGCATGACGGGATTTCGTATATGACCAGACTTGTCTACATTCCGGAGAGGTAATGGCAGCCGCGGACCCAGTTAAACTGGCAGTTGCTCCGGCAGGCATGGAGAAAAATGATTTTGATATCTGCCCTTTACTTCATTAAATTTGCACACAACAATATAAATACCGGTATGGGATCTGCCAAGAAGAAAATCATCCTGCGCGTGGCGGCAGTCATGCTGGTTGTATACATGCTGAGTTTTGCATCGTGTGATTCTGTTCCCATCTGCTGGTACTGTGAAAATCCCCATGATTCAACTCAATGGCAGCAGGTATGCAATGCAATGACCAAGAGCAAACTTGAGTCATACGGTTACGTCTGCACTCCCTTCTGAGGATGTGTCACTCGTCCTTCATCTTCCCGGGCCTGAGCATATTTTCAGGGGCAAGTATCTGATCAAGCTTCTCCTTTGAAAGCAGGTTCTTGCTGAGTACAAGTGTGTAAACACTGTCTCCCGACGCCAGGGCTTCCCTTGCAAGTTCATTGGCTGCCTTGTACCCTATCCATGGCACCAGAGCCGTCACCAGACCGATGCTGTTCTCAACCATAGACCTGCAGCGTTCAACATTGGCTGTGATGCCGTCAATACACCTGTATCTCAGCGTGTTCATCCCGTTAATGAGCATCTCTACAGACTCAAACACACTGTGTACTATGACCGGCTCAAACACATTCAGTTCAAGCTGTCCGGCTTCCGAGGCCATTGTAACAGTCAGGTCATTACCTATCACCTTGAAGGCTATCTGGTTGACAACCTCCGGGATAACCGGGTTAACCTTCCCCGGCATTATTGACGATCCGGGCTGCATCGGAGGAAGGTTTATCTCGTTGATGCCTGCCCTGGGGCCCGAGGAGAGCAGCCGGAGGTCGTTGCATATCTTCGACAGCTTTACAGCCAGACGCTTGACGGCAGATGAATACATTACAAACGCCCCGGTATCCTGTGTGGCCTCCACAAGATTGGATGCAAGAACCAGTTCAAGACCGGTGATTCTGCGCAGGTGCCTGGTCACTTTTTCCGAATAACCCGGTTCCGAGTTGATGCCTGTACCTATGGCCGTGGCTCCCATATTGACTTCAAGGAATAGCCGCGCGTTCTGGTTCAGCCTCTCGACCTCCTCTCCCAGCGTTACAGCATAAGCCTCGAACTCCTGTCCGAGAGTCATAGGAACGGCATCCTGCAACTGAGTGCGCCCCATCTTGAGCACATTCGAGAACTCCTCCCCCTTCCTGCGGAATGACTCTGCCAGTGTCCTGAGCACAGCCACAAGCTTCCGGTTTGAGTTGTAAAGGGCAATCTTGACCGATGTCGGATATGCATCATTTGTAGACTGTGACAGATTAACATGATTGTTCGGGTGGCAATATGAATAGTCACCTTTTTCGTGCCCCAGCATCTCAAGGGCGCGGTTGGCTATTACCTCGTTTGCATTCATGTTTGTAGAGGTACCTGCTCCGCCCTGGATCATATCAACGACGAACTGGTTGTGATACTTGCCGTTCTGGATCTCGCGGCACGTCAGAACGATTGCATCCCTGACGCTGCGGTCAATCAGACCAAGCTCGAAGTTAGCCTCCGCTGCTGATTCCTTTACCATTGACAGGGCCTCTATCAGCGAAGGAAAAAAATTCAGTGTCACCCCTGAGATATTGAAATTCTCAATGGCTCTCAGTGTCTGCACCCCGTAATATGCCTCTGCCGGAACCTCACGGTCACCGAGAAGATCACTTTCGGAACGTGTGCTGCCTGAATCATACTGGGCATTGTAACCGAGAATACGGGTGTTCGCATTCCTCATACGCCTCGAAATAACCCTCGTTATATTCTGCAGAATCTTAAGGGTTGTTGCCGGGGACCGATGAAAAAACTCACTGCTTACGTCGAGCAGAACGGTTGACCTCACGGCCCTGGCAGAAGTCGAGTGGAGTGAATTTTCGTCCCATATCCCTTCCCCTATGAAATCACCCTTGCCAAACAGAGCCAGCCGCGTGTCAGCTCCGTACGCATTCCTTTTGAAGAGCTCAACCTCTCCCTCATATATTACAAATATATCTCCACGCGGACTGTTTTCCCTGAAAAGGGTAAATCCCGAATTGCATTTTTTCTCCCTGATATATCCGGCGAGATCGTTAAGCTCCTCATCAGTCAGGTTTCCGAAAAGCTCTATCCCTTTCAGAAATTTCGATATCTGGTCCTTTTCCATTGTTCAGCAGATTTAATTCTGTTTCAGGCCACAAAGGAAGGTAATTTTAAGATTCACGGAAATGCCAAAATCGTGTATGGCCCGAATCAATCAGTTTTACTATCTTGGCGCCTCATACCTGTTGCAACAATCAGCTATGAATACCAGTCTGAAAAGAGTATTTATTGCGGTGTTAATGTCACTGTCAGGGATTGGCCTGACCGGGCAGAGCCAGATACCATTCGACGGTCCGTGGGAGGATGAAAAATTCTTCAATGCAGGCTTCACTCTTGGATTCAATGTGATGACTTTCGGGATAGATCCTGCGGAACAGTATACCCTTACAGATTCGGTATATCCGGGCAGGGGGCCGGTTTCTCCGGGGCTCAACATACACCTGTCGCTTAATTTCAGGCTTAACCAGTTTTTTGACATAAGACTCCTGCCCGGCATTTCATTCGGACAGAGGAATGTCAACTACTCATCTGACCGTATTCATTATACAATCTTCAGCCCTCAGAAGATCGAATCGAGTTTCATTGAGATGCCCCTGTTGCTCAGGTACGGCTGGAGAATGCAGAATGTCAAGCCTTACCTCGTCGGTGGTGTAAACTACAGGTATGATTTCTACGCCCAGGAAAAATACCGCCTGGAGCGTCCTGTTTACCTAAGGCTGAACAAACCCGACCTGTATTATGAGGCTGGTGCCGGCGTCGGTTTTTATCTCGGGGGATTACGCCTTGCACTGGAGCTGAAAATGTCAAACGGAATCTCAGATATACTTGTACATGAACCACATACGGATTATTCGGAATACTGTAACTCAATTGAAAAACTAAGATCGCGCATTTGGGTGCTTTCGTTTCACTTCGAGTGACGCTTCCAGGGCTGAAACGGCCATAATCCTGACAGAGCGGCAGTTGGCTTCCCGCAGAAGGCGTAACATAAGAACTCCCCCCATTTACCATCTCAACCCCAATGTTGGTCAAAATTATCCTCTATTTGAGGGCTGCCGGGCTCAAACTATAAGCTTTATTCGCGAAATTTGGGCAGGCGATGGGAAAACTGCAGGCAATGACAGACCTGCTGCATAACTGACAATATCGATGAAATACAATTACAAAAACCTCTTTGCGTCGCAGCACGAAAAGTTTACGGCGATATTGGGTCAGGATTATTTCTCATCGTTGCTTGTGGTTGATGATCTGTCAGATTCAGCAATTATAATTACAGATAAAAGGGTTTACCAGGTAGGACGTCTCTACGAGTCACGTTCACGCATATACGGCGGCGGGCTCAGGGCAACAAGGGGAAAGAAGATAGTCAGCCTGCATGATGTCACTGGTACAGCCTGCAAGGAGATAACCAAACCGGTTCCAGGCGGATCCCTGATTGCTTTCGGTGTTCTTGCAGCCACCCTCGGCCTTCTTTCGGATGTGCGTCAGTCAACTTTTATTATGCTTGGAATAGCAGCTGTATCAATTGCGGCAGGCATCTGGCTGATCATTAAGCTCAGGAAAAGATACCTGGTGATCGAATATGCCGGAGGAAGCATGGTGCAACCTGTCAAATTCATAACTGACACTGAACTCAACCTGTTCCAGGGAATAATATCCGATGAGAAGGAAAAACTCATGTCCGGAGCAGGAGATCTCAAGGAGTGCCCAAACTGCGGTGAAAAGATTCAGTTGAATGCAAAACTGTGCCGCTATTGCGGCGAACCCCAGCACGAGCCTGCACCGGAAGAAGCCCGGTAATCACCCGCCCCGGTCAGAGCGGCGAACCACAGTATGAGCCAACAACAGAAGAAGGCAGGCAATCACCCGCCCCGGTCAGAAATGCTGAAGAGCCGGAAAAAATGACGGCTCATTGCCGGAAGAACCCTACACACCCATACTTTTGAAGGCCTCCAGTACCATGAATACCGGCCATACAATTGCTTTCAGAAAACCTAAAACTCCCATCCAGAAACCTGTGGCTCCCGAGATGAAATAGATTGCTGCCCCAATGAGCCCAAGCCCGTAAACTGCACCTGAAGACGGTGAACATTCCTTCATTTTGTCGGTCATAATAGATTCCTCCTTTTATTATTACTTTATAACAAATTGTCGCATTTCATTTACCGGGAAATTTATGCGAAGCGTAAAATTATGACAGTCAGTCGTTAAAGTCAAATTTATTTTACTGTCTGAATTTAGGCTGTTTCCATTGGTTTATTTATCAACTGATTACGCCTGTTCGTCAAATCGGATTTTATGCTGTACAGCAGGTAAACCGGGGCTGACAGGCCGGAAAGATGCAATCACCGGCAACCCGGGTCAGAAGCAGCGATTATCCGCCAATCAAATTATCTTTGTATATACCCTCCGTCATTTCTACCTTGTAACTTTAATGACCGGAGATTTACTGATGGTGCTGTAACAAATTAAGGAATGTCAACAATAAAAAAAATAAGGGTATTCCTGGCTGCACTTCCCTTTCTGACTGCCTTCATCTTTCCGGCAGGTGTCAGCAGGCACTATGATTCCAGACCCTCACATCTGTCTGGTGATCTCACACTGATTATAATGCAGGAGAACACCAATGATTTCGGAGATGCACCGGCAAGCTACGGATCAGCAGATCATGTGGTCTCTTCATATTACCTGGGCAATCAGGTTGATGCAGAGAAGGAAAGCCAGCACTCTGACGAGGCCGACGGTGATGACCTGAACGGGGTTGATGACGAGGACGGAGTGGCGATCCCCGCGCTTGTACAAGGACAGGGAGCCACTATAAGGTATACAGTTGTCACCCCCTGGTTTTCGAATGCCTATCTTAATGCATGGATTGACTGGAACGGCGACGGAGATTTCGAGGACCAGGAAGAAAGAATAGTTACAAACCTTCGCAGGGGATCAGGGTCATACAACCTTGACGTGACCGTACCCTCGACTGCCATTGCATCCAGGGCTACATTCGCCCGTTTCAGGTTCGGCCCCAGATCGACAAATGACCCGGTTTACACCAGTACCGGCAGCGCCACCTCAGGTGAAGTTGAGGATTATATTGTCAAAATAGCCTGCAACGGGCCTGAAGCTCCCAGGGTAGGCCGTATCACCCAACCCTCCTGTGATATACCCACCGGCATTGCCGTTCTCGAGAATCTGCCCGGTACAGGTGCATGGACCCTCACGCGCGTACAGGACGGTGAGATGTTGACCGGCAGTGGTTCAACCTATACTGTTACGGATTTGGGGCCGGGTACCTGGAGCTATACAGTCACCAACCAGAGCGGATGCACATCAGTTCCTTCAGGTCAGATCGTAATCAACGAGGCGCCTGTGACACCTTCAGCACCCGTTATTGATGCTGTTGTTCAGCCCACATGTGATACTCCTTCAGGCAGTGTTTCGCTAAGCGGCCTGCCTGTCAGTGGCAACTGGACTGTCACCATTTATCCGGGCGGGAGTATTTTTATCGGCAGTGGCGTCACACTGACTGTCTCCGGCCTTGCAGCTGGGACATATCACTTCACTGTCACAATTTCCCAGGGCTGTACCTCATCACAATCGCCGGATGCGGTTATAAACGAACCGCCCGGAATACCTTCTGCACCGGTGCCGGGCAACATAACCCAGCCCTCATGCAGCTCACCGACAGGCACCGTTCAGCTGACAGGCCTGCCTGCCGGTCAATGGATTGTAACACGCGATCCCGGGGGAGTTGTTACAAACGGATCGGGAAGCAGTACTGCAATCACAGGACTGCCGGCAGGAACGTTCACGTTTACGGTCACGAATGCGGCAGGTTGCATCTCCGGGCCATCAGCAGCTGTGACAATTATCCAGGGTCCTGACATTGCCGGTGCACCCGTGGTGGGAACTGTAACACAGCCTTCATGCAATGTCTCAACCGGAAATATTTTTCTTTCCGGCCTGCCTTCATCAGGATCATGGACCATCACGCGACATCCTGACGGAGCGACCTACCTGGGCTCAGGCACCAGCACAACACTTACGGGTATACAGCCCGGCACCTATACCTTTACTGTTACAAACACCGACGGGTGTATCTCCCTCCCGTCGCAAAGCGTAACAATCAATACGCAACCTGCCACTCCCACCCCTCCCGTGCCTGGCACAATCACACATCCGACCTGTGATCTGCCAACCGGCAGCGTGGTTATAAACGGACTGCCCCCTTCAGAGACATGGACACTTACCCGTTTCCCCGGAAGCATAATCATTAACTCAACCGGATCAACAGTTACTGTCAACGGGCTGAATCCGGGCTCTTATAATTTCACAGTTACCAATTCAGGCGGGTGCACGTCGGCAGTATCTGCTGATGTAGTAATAAATCCCCATCCCGGACCTGTGCCGACACTTGTGATCCATGACCCGGACCCGGTGTGCGCGCCTGGCGTAACTGATCTTACACTGGCGGCTGTAACTGCCGGCTCGACACCAAACCTCATATTCACCTACTGGAGGGACGTCCAGGCTACCGTTCCGCTCAGCACTCCCTCGGCTGCCCCTGAAGGTATGTATTACATCAGGGGAACAATCCCCGGGGGATGCTCTGCAGTCAGCCCGGTAACTGTCACTGCCCTGCAACAGCCGATTGCAGATGCAGGGCCCGACAAGGAACTGACATACGTCTTTACAGCTGTTCTTGACGCTGCCGAACCTGATGAAAACTCCACCGGAACCTGGTCATTACTGACAGGGACCGGATCTTTTGCCGAGCCTTCAGATCCGAAAACGACAGTCTCAGACCTCTCTAGGGGTGAAAATGTGCTTTTATGGACTGTCACAAACAATGCCTGCCCCCCGGCTACCGATGAGCTGCTGATAACCGTGAACGAGATAGTCATCCCTTCTCTTATTACCCCTGATATGAACGGTCTGAATGATTATTTTGTCCTGGAAGGTATTGAGGTGCTGGGAAAAGTTGAACTTACTGTGCTCGACAGAAGAGGAGTAATTGTTTTTGAAAACCTGAGCTATGACAACCTATGGCACGGGACAGACTATAACGGCAAAGCGCTTCCTGACGATACATATTTCTACGTCATAAGGGCTGAAAACGGTCTTTCGTTGAGCGGGTATCTCTATATAAGGCAAGGATTATAATCCGGCCCGGGCAAAAAATAAAAGGCTGTCTCCCCCTTGAAACAGCCTCATAAGTTTGCCTGAATGTCAGGATATTCAGTTTTTTGCCCTGCTCTTTTCAAACCACATGAACCAGGCAAGTTTATAGTATCCGTCAGGAACATTTTCAGCACGCTGATCGGTTACAGGAGGTACCGCAACGATAAGATCATCTCCCGGTTTCCAGTCAGAAGGTGTCATATTTACATCATTTGCAGTCTGAAGTGCCTTAACCGACCTGAGTATTTCTTCGCTGCTCCTCCCGACATTGAGCGGATAGAATGAAATTGCACGTATTATATTGTCAGGACCGATAATAAATACGCCACGGACACTTTTTGTTCCGTTTATGGCGGGATGAATCATTCCGTACTCCCTTGAGATAAACCTGCTGTCATCATCAATCAGCGGAAATTTGATCTTTGTGGTAAGCCTCCCCTTGTACTGAACACCTTCAAGGGCTGATTTCCATTCCCGGTGCGTTTCAAGGTTACCGGTGGAGACAACTGCCAGCTTTACATTCAGTTTATCAAACTCATCCTGCAGGTATGCCAGCTCGAGCAACTCGGATGAACATACAGGGGTAAAATCCTGCGGATGTGCGAAGAGTATCTTCCATTTGTTTCCGAAATCAACCGGAAAATTCAGGGTACCGTTTGTGGTTTGTGCCTCAAACGAAGGAGCTTTTTCCCCGATCAGGGGGATTCTGTAGTTCTTTTCCTCGTCTGCCTGTGCAAGAAGAAGGCTTGAAAAGAGAATCGTTACTGCTGCAAGAAGAACAACTTTTTTCATAATCCAGAAGTTTTGTTATTTAGACTCCGTTTAAATAAATTCCTCATCAATAACATACTGTTTAATTACATTGTTCATCTTTCGCCCTGATTCGGTTAAATATTTCAAAATAAAAAAAAGGGGCGCTCGTCGCCGGCGCCCCCTTGAAAGAATAAATCCTTAAAACCTAGTATCCGGGATTCTGCTGTGAAGCAATGGCCGGATTTGCATCAAGTTCTGCCTTGGATATTGGCAGGATTGTCTTGTAGAAGGTTCTGTCAACTGTCTTTGAACGGTGCGTGATTACAACTGCCGGTGATATGAATTCATCATTGAATTCGATTGTCCGGTTGAGCCTGATCATGTCAAAGTACCGGAGTCCTTCGGCAAAGAATTCCTTGCTCTTTTCATCAATGATCATGTCAATTGTAACGGTGGTTTCATCTGCAGGCGTCAGGCCAGGAGCCCTCTTTCTTATCTGGTTCAGATAACTGGCAGCCTTTACCTTGTCTGGTGTGGGTAAACTCAGGGCAGCTTCAGCAGCCACAAGGTACATCTCCGAGAGGCGAATTACCTTTACGTTCACCGCAGAGATTGAATTCTTATCTCCGGCCAGGGCTGAACCGCCGACATATTTCAAAGACGATCCTTTTCTGCTGGTTGAAGATTCATCACGTTCCATGATTCCCCAACGAATGTCGGTCGGGTCCTGGTTCATTCTGGCGATCCAGTAATCACTAGCCATGAACCAGCCCATAGCCCCGGTCTTCTTCCCATTCCGGAGCAGGTAGTAGCCAAGGGAACCTGTTGTAAGATCTGCTTCAGACGGGAAAATAGCAAGTTCAAAGACTGACTCGGATCCGAATTGGACAGCCCATGAGCCAACCCAGTCAGTATTTGAATAAAGGGAAAACTTTCCGCTGTTGATTACCTCCTCCGCAGCTGCCAGGCTGGCTGTAAAGTTGTCCATGAAGAGATGCACCCTGGCTTCTATAGCCTTGTTGGCGTAGTAGTTCAGGTAACCTTTGGTTGCGACCTTGTCCTTTGACAGCATTGGGGCTGCTTCAGTCAGATCCTTCAGAATCTGGGTATAAACAGCTTCTACAGATGCCCTTGTGGGCTGAGCCGTGAATTCGAGGGGTTCCAGCACGACAGGAACACCGAATGAGGCTTTGTCCATGTTATATGGCTTGCCGTAAAGCCTTACAAGGTCAAAATACATCAGAGCCCTTGCAGTCATTGCCTGTGCCTTGTATTCACTGAGTAACGCTGAACCGTTGCCGGCATCCTCTATCTTCTGAATGCTCACAATCATGTTATTGGCCTGGAGGATACAGTTATAAATCTGGTTCCAGAAGCCTGAACCCGAGTTGGAGGAGGCAGAGTGATTAAAAGTATAATAATAGTCAAGGCCACGGCCCTGTGAACGAATGGCAAAATCGCCCCCCCTGGCGTCACCGTAGATGACAAAGTTGCGGCCGTAGTAGCTTTCGGAGGTCATTTTCCTCATTAATCCGTTCAGGGCAACTTTGGCATCAATTGCTGTTGTGATTGAGGTTTCCGGATTGGCATAGTTGCTGGGCCTGACATCAAGAAAATCCTCGCATGACGTAACCAGCATGAGGCCCAGTACCGTAAGTATGATATTTATCTTTTTCATCGTAGTACTTTTTTAATATTAAAAACTGGCTTCAATGCCGAATGTATAAGTCTTACCGATAGGCATCTCCCATCCCCTTGAACCGTATTCGTTCACTTCCGGGTCATATACCTTCCAGGCGGCAAGTGTCCAGAGATTGGCTCCGTTGAAATACACCCTGGCGCTTGACAGTCTGACCTTGCTTAAAAGGTTGTTCGGCAGGCTGTAACCAAGTGTAATGCTTTTCAGTCTCGTGAAGTCAGCCGGATGCATATGCCTGCTGCTCTTCTGGTTGACGTCTTCGAAGTCAACGGCAACCCTCTGCGGATACCTTGCATCCTTATTCTCCGGGGTCCATCTGTTTTCATAGGCATCAAGAGACATGATCCTTTCCCAGTAGTAACCGTCATCATTTACATCCTTGCCGGCAGCATCATATGTATATCCTCCCAGTTTGTACATAAAGTTGAGTGAGAGTGATATCCCGTTCCATCCGAAGTCGGTGTTCAGACCTCCGTACAGTTTCGGATGGGCATCGCCCAGAATAACTTCAGAGGCGTTATTGTAGTCATACGTTGCCGGCCGGCCGTCAACTGTTAGATCAGGTGTTTCATCATTATTGAGGAACCACAGGTTAAGGCCTGTTTCCCGTTCCACTCCTGCCCATTCAAGTCCGTAGATAGCCAGGGTTGACTCACCCTCCCTGTAGATAAATCTGGTACGAGAATCACCACCTGTAGGTTCATACCACGCTATATCCCGACCTCCATACAGCTTTGTCACAGTTGACCTGACGTGTGATGCCGTCAGTCCTGCGGTCCACGTGAATCCTCCTGATCTGATGATCTCACCAAAGAGTTCAAATTCCAGTCCCTGGTTGTTGATTTCTCCCACATTCCTCAGAGTGGAGCCAATTCCGGTCACACTGGATATCGGGACATCCTGAAGCAGATTCTTTGAATCCCTGCTGAAATACTCAATAGATCCTGTCAGTTTCTGATCAAACAGACCGAATTCAAGGGCAACGTTTGATGTATAACTGGTCTCCCATGAAAGTCCGGGGTCTGCAATATTGCTTACACCGCCGCCCGGTTGCTCCATATACTTGCTGGCATAGCTTGTCAGAGATCGCCAGCCGTAGTTCGAGCTGGGAAGCGTTCCGTTCACGCCGTATGAAGCCCTGAGTCTCAAACTGCTTATGACCGGCAAATTATCCATAAAGCCCTCCTGGTCTATCCTCCACGAACCTGCAACTGACCAGAAGTTACCCCAGCGGGAGTCAGGCCCGAGTTTCGAGGAGCCGTCACGGCGGAATGAGGCCGAAGCATAGTACTTGTTATCATAGTTGTACTCGGCACGCGACAGCATCGAAACCATCGAATTACCCCACGGATAAGCATTTGCATCGAGCTTGCCGGCGGTAGCTACTGTATGCAGTTCACTTGTAGCCAGGTTTGTTCCTGACGATCTCAGGTAGTCTGTCTGGTTCCTGGCAACCTCCCAGCCGACAAGTGCGCTGACATTGTGAACCCCGGCGAAGCTCTTGTTGTAGTTGAGGGTAGTCGAGGAAACCAGCTCATTGATCTTGGTGCTGTTCTCCGTGACAGATCCGTTGTAACTTGACCCGCTGAAGTGAAGGGCACTGTAATAGAGATGGTCAAAAGTCTGGGTGTTGTCAAATGAGAATATGGATCTCAGTACCAGTTCGGGAAGTATCTTTACTGTAACTGTCTCGTTTGCAAAAACCCGCTGTGTCTTTGACCAGTTTTCCCATTCGTTGTTGTAATAGACGGGATTGTAGGCATAGCTGCCGTACCTTGCGGTCCAGGGCAACCCTGTCAGATAGTCGGTGGGCCAGTACATGCCCCAGAGAAGGTTCCGGCTCTGGAGGAAATAGTTGTTCCCCAGTGCGCGGGTGTCATTGAATCCCTCCTGGCCGCTGTTGCTTACATTTATATTTGTATTCAGCTCGACATACTTCCCGATCTTTTGTCCGAAGTTCATTCTGCCGGTGATGCGGTCAAACTTGTTGATGACACTGCGGCCAAGATCATTTGTATAGGAAAATGATGTATAGTAATTCGACGTCTCGGTCCCGCCGCTGATCGAAAGGTCATATGTCTGGTAAACCGCCGTGCGGAAGAGAACATCCTCCCAGTCAAAATACTGACCTGCCCTTTCCCCTCCAATTGTCAGGGAGTTTACGGTGTTGTCCGGTGCGGAGAATGTATAGCCGTGCTTGTTGAACTTCTTGCTCAGCTGGGCAAGGGCACTTTCACTGGCGTCCTCGTCTGTCATGCCCTCATAAAGCTTGCCGGCGTTCCAGAAGTTTTCATAATAGAGCTCCACCTGCTGCTCCGTGCTGGCAACCTCATAGTTGTCAGTGGCAAAAGTCGGAGTTATTCCGACAGAAGCCTTGAAGCTGACTAGAGGTTTTCCCTGCTTGCCCTGCTTGGTGGTTATTACAATCACACCGTTGGCCGCCCTTGAGCCGTAAAGCGCTGAAGCTGCTGCATCCTTGAGGACTGTGATTGATTCTATATCGTTGGGATTGATCGTGTTCATCACGTTGCTTGTGGTGTAGATGCCCATCTGGGAAACGTTACCTGAAATCACAGGCACACCGTCAACAACATAAAGAGGTTCATTTGAAGCATTCATCGAGCCCAGGCCGCGCACCCTGATAGAAGAGGTGGAACCGGCCTGGCCAGAGAGGGTTGTAACCTGCAGGCCTGCGATTTTTCCACCCATTGCACTTTCAAAGGAGAGCGATGGGATATCCTTTATGGCATCCGCCTTGACAACACTTGCCGCACCTGTGAAGGTGCCCTTGGTTGACGTACCGTAGGCAACCACAATCACCTCGTCAAGCGCAAGAGCATCTGTGGCCAGTTCTACATCGATCACAGCCCTTCCGGAAACCGCGATCTCCTGTGTTTTGTACCCGACATAGCTGAAAATCAGTACAGCATCGGATGGCACATTGCTGAGAGCATACCGCCCGTCAGCATCAGTGTTGGTCCCCACTCCACGCAATCCCTTTACCAGTACAACTGCATAAGGGATTGGAGAACCATCTTCAGATGCAGTCACCGTCCCGGTAACACGCGTCTGTGCCAGGCCGGCATTGACAAACAATACCGACAGGAAAATGAAGATTAGTTTTTTCATGGAAAAAAAAGTGTTAGTTTATGTTGGTTTGCTCTCACAAGTTACAACGAATATTAATTTTTTTAAAATAATTTGTATTACATCATACTGTTTTAAAGCATAAAATATATACAATTTAAAAATGTAACTGAATATCATTTCATTCCATAGTTTGCAAAATTCCTGTGTCTCACCCGGGCAGGGCCGGAAACGGGTGCCGCGATCCGGGAATATGTCACACATATATTCCGGGGCAATCGGTTTTTAGCCGGGAAACATTAAAAATTCATTCCTGACGATGAGGATATAAATCACTTTTAAGTAAATTTCACACAAATCTTATCCTGTCATGAAGCCTTTAAATGCACTTCTCGCGTTACTGATGATTCTTTCCGGATGTTCAACATCCGCCAGGTATGACGTTCTGATCAGAAACGGAAACATTGCCGACGGTTCCGGGTCCCCGGCTTTCAGGGGAGATATCGGAATCATATCAGATACAATTGCCGCCATCGGCGACCTTAAAAAAGCGAGGGGCAACACTGAAATCGATGCCACGGGAATGACTGTGGCACCAGGGTTTATTAACATGCTCAGCTGGGCGGTGGAATCACTGATCGAGGACGGCAGATCAATGGGTGACATCGTTCAGGGGGTAACCCTGGAGATTATGGGTGAAGGTGATTCATGGGGCCCGTGGAGCGAGAGCATGAAAAGGGAAATGAAGTCATCGCAGGGCGATATAAAATATGATATTGAATGGACAACACTGGGAGAATACCTTGAATTCCTGGAGAAAAAGGGTGTCTCGGCCAATATTGCATCTTTTGTCGGCACTGCCACAGTGAGGATTCACACTGTGGGTTATGACAACCGTCCGCCATCCGCCGAAGAGATGGACTCGATGAAACTGCTCGTCAGGCAGGCGATGGAGGAGGGAGCAATAGGGGTAAGCTCCGCCCTTGAATATGTTCCTGCCAGCTTCGCATCAACGGATGAGCTTATCGAACTCTGCCGCGTGGCAAAGGAATATGACGGGATGTACATCTCCCACATCAGGAACGAGGATGATACTTTCCTCGAGGCAATTGATGATTTCCTGAAAATACCTGCCGCAACCGGAATCAGGTCAGAGATTTATCATTTCAAGCAGGTGGGACGGACAAACTGGGACAAGCTTGACAGGGCTGTTGTGAAGATCGATTCTGCAAGGGCCGCAGGATTGTACGTCACCGCTGATATGTACAATTATCCGGCAAGCTCCACAGGTCTGGGAATAATCATGCCTGAACGGGTGCAGGAAGGCGGGTTCGAAAAGTGGGTCGGACGGCTGCAGGACCCGGAAATAAGGAAGGCTATCGGACCGGAGATAATGAAGACAATCATGAGAAAACAGGGTACACCTGAAAAGATTATTGTAATCGGCTTCGATACCGATTCGTTGAAATACCTGCAGGGAAAATCAATTGCTGAGATAGCTGCAATGAGGGGCACATCGCCAGAGGAGACAATTATGGATCTGATCATAGATGACAGAAGCAATGTCTCGGCAGTTTTCTTCTCGATGTCAGAGGATAACCTCAGGAAGGAGATTGCCATTCCGTGGATGAGCTTCGGTTCTGACGGCAAGTCGATGGCCCCGGAGGGTGTTTTCCTTAAGTCAGCCACACACCCGCGTGCATATGGTAATTTCGCCAGGCTGCTGGGCAAATATGTGCGTGATGAAAAGGTCATTTCACTTGAGGATGCCATATACAGGATGACAACACTGCCGGCAACAACAATGAAGATTGAAAAACGTGGCGCCCTTAAGGAGGGCTATTTTGCCGATGTGGTGGTTTTTGACCCGGCGAAAATACAGGACCACTCGACATTTGAGGATCCCCACCAGCTCTCAACAGGCATGTCTCATGTCTTCGTGAATGGCGTGCAGGTCCTTCGCAACGGTGAACATACAGGCGCCACACCCGGCAGAGTTGTGCGTGGGCCGGGCTGGAATCGAAAAGCCGGAGACTGATTTCCCTGTAATCCTTCAGAACTTCCGGTTGGGAGTGTCATTATTAATTATCCTGCTGAACAGGATATAAAGAGACATCAAAGGGTTTTTCTTCGTCGGTGACTATCCTGAACATCAGAGGGTCATTCAGCAGGTAATGCATCATCACCGGCCGGCCGTCTACAAGTACCTGTGCATTCATCAGCCTGATGCCATGACTGTAGTCGACATACCACCAGACATGACCGCTGTAGACAGGCTGAACGGGGCTGCCGTCAGGCCGGTGCCATCCGTAAATAACAACACGGTCAGGCTGTTCAGCAATACGCGAAGAGATTATTACATCCTTCTTAATCCCTGCCACGAGCTGACCGTGCACTCCCCCCGCTTCAGCCAGCTGCCTTTCGATCTGTTTGTTATGCGCGGCAAATTTTTCCGGAAGTTCATTTGCATTACCCACCGGAACAAAATTATACGGAGCGAGCCTGACCACGGCGTTTGCCCAGATATTGTCACTCAGTTTCGCCGTCATCAGTGATCCGCCATACAAATCTGCAATTCTTTGAGCTGTACCCGGGGTCATGGGTATGCGGCAAAAATCAGTGTCGCTGCCTACTGCAATGTAGTCTGGCATCACCTCGTACTCAATCTTATGAGGGTTACCGTTAAGGTCATCGAAAACTGCCTTCAGAGTGACTGTCTCCCTCAAAAACCCCGGAATGTTGCCCGAGGCGGCAGCATGAAAGATTTCCTCCTCCCTGTCCTCCCGCGAAAGGGTACTGATACGGTTCATGAACTGTGATCCGGTTTCAGCGTCCGGGTTGCGTTCCGGTATATTAAGCCTCCTTACGGGAACAACAATTGTATCAGAAATAAAGTCTCCGTATGCCCTTCTCCCAAAATAACTGTACCTCTTGTTTTCATTCCGCGTCCCACTCAGCATGCTGTGGATGAACCCGTTAAACTCCACCTGCTGAGTGTGGAAGATTTTTCCTTCCGGGTTTGGTTTGAAAATGAACTCTATCCTGCGGTCTCGTGAAAAATACATGTCAAGCGAATCAACCTCCTTCCTTTTCAGCCTGAATGATTCAGAGAGATAATCCTTCATCTTCCGGCTCCTGTACCACGTCCCTCCCTCAGGTGATACAAGCGGCTTACCGTTGTAGATTACCACACTGTCATTGTAGGCCAGGGTGCAGAGACACCTGTTTTTACCTGACCTGAGCCAGCTGACAATTTTCGGTCCGTAACGGTCATCTTCCCATCCGTAATTGCTGTCGAGGAAAGCTATTCGCACCACATTTCCGGGTATCCGTTGACAGGCATCGATATAGTTTAATACGAATCTTCCACCGCCGCTGTGACCGTTCAGCACCAGTTCCGGATCCCATTGTGCAAAAATTGAAGTGGTTTCATCAACAATTTTTTTTACCTCCTGACGGCATCCGGGAGTATTCGCACTCCATGCCGGCCAGCTTTTCATTGTGTTTTCAAGGTATGCCACAACGAGTGTCCGGTCGCTGATCACCCCGCGAAGGAAACGGGTCTGGGCCCCTATATGCTGAATGTCAAAATGCCAGTCGTCACCTTCTTTGGTCTTTTTGCCAAATGTCTGCTCAATTGTGTTGCCGTTGGGCAATGCATAGAATACAAGCAGCACCCGGTTGCCGGCATTAAAACCTTCAAGAGGCGCATTTACAAGTACACGTGTCCCTGCAGACGGGTCTTCAATTACAATCTGTTGTTCATCAAAAAAACCTGATGGCCTGAAGCCCGGAAGCAACTGGCCGGTAACGGCGGCAGGGCCGGTGAGCAGCGCCATTGCAGTTAAAGCAGCTCTGACAGTTACAGGGAAAATTCTTCCTGAAAGAGAGATTTTTGTCATTTCCGGATATGTTGCAGAAGTAAATTTACCCACATATTATTGAGTCTTTCACTTATCCTGCGGTTTTTTAAATCGCTATATTTGTTTCTGCCATTTCAAGATGTCAAATTCTTTACTCAGGAAAAAAACGGTTTCTACCGCCGATGCTGAAGGCAGGAGCACAGGTATGCGGCGTGTCCTTTCAGTAAGGGACCTGACCTTTTTCGGCATTGCAGCAATTATCGGGGGAGGTATCTTCAGCGCAATAGGCAACGCCTGTTTTACGGGGGGGCCGGCTGTGATACTGTTATATATAATCTGCGGTATCGCATGCGGATTCACTGCCATGTGCTATGCCGAGTTCGCCTCAAGGGTGCCAGTCGCGGGCAGTGCATACACATATGCCTATATCAGTTTCGGTGAGATATTTGCCTGGATAATTGGCTGGGCCCTCATAATGGAATACTCTATAGGGAACATCTATATAGCCTTCTCCTGGAGCGGTTATTTCACAAACCTGGTCGGAGGAATACCTGAATGGCTGACAATCAACTACAAGTCTGCCCATCATGCATTTATGACTAATACGGCTGGTGAGGGACTGACAGCCTGGATGACTGCACCACAGATAGGCGGATTGAAGATTATTTTCGACATGCCTGCCGTGGCAATCAACACGATACTGACTGCCTTCGTATTCGTGGGCACCAGCGAATCGAGGAACCTGAGCAACACTATGGTAATTATCAAACTCTCCATAATTGCACTTGTTATTGTTGTGGGCCTTTTCCATGTCGATATAGAAAACTGGAAGCCCTTCATGCCAAATGGATTCGGAGGGGTGATGGCAGGCGTTTCGGCTGTCTTTTATGCATATATCGGATTTGACGCCGTCTCAACCCTGGCAGAGGAAAGCAAGAACCCCAAAAAGGATATTCCCAGGTCGATGATTTACTCCCTGGTGATTTGTACAGTGGTTTATATAATCCTGGCACTTGTTATGACGGGGATGACCTCTTACAAACTGCTTGGCGTCAGTGATCCCCTGGCGGAAATATTCAAGATCAAAGGAATAAAATGGATGCTCTTTATCGTGTCGCTCACAGCCGTCATTGCAATGACAAGCGTGTTACTCGTGTACCAGATGGGGCAGCCGAGGATCTGGATGAGCATGAGCCGGGACGGCCTCCTTCCGAAAAAGTTTTCATCAATACATCCGAAATTCAAAACACCCGGATTTGCTACAATCGTTACCGGTCTTGTTGTGGGGATACCGATCTTTTTCACGGATGAGAATATTGTGCTCGACTTTACAAGCATAGGAACACTGTTTGCCTTCGCACTTGTCTGCGGGGGGATATTGATGCTTCCCCGCAACGACGATACGGAAACAAGGGGAAGGTTCAGGATGCCATATGTGAATTCAAAATACATTGTACCTGCAGCCACAATCGTCGGCTTCCTGATTATCGCAATCTTTTTTCCGGACTCTGTTTATGAGCATTCTGATAAAGGGAGCCTGCACTACCCTATGATAATATTTTATATCGTATGGGCGGTAATTGCTGTTCTTTCCTTTTTCAGGAGTTTCTCCCTGATACCGGTAATAGGGCTTCTGTCATGCTGTTATCTGCTTACTGGAATGCGGTGGACCAACTGGGCCATGTTCGGGGCCTGGCTGGTTATCGGTCTGACAATCTATTTTTTTTACGGCCGCAAGAGAAGCAAACTGGCCGGGAATCCTCAGCCATGATGACCTTCAGAGACTGTTGTCCTGCTCCCCGGGCACAGTATGACCTGAAGGTGTAAGCCTGTTCCTGCCGCCCGGGTCATCAGGGTATGGCAATTTAATGCCAGTTTTGTTTTCAATCAGTGCCGGAGAGCCCGAGGTTATAAAGCCAGGCTCTTAAATTAAGTATACCTGTCATAGACAATCAGTCCAAATTTATAACCTGATTTCTCCCCTGATTTTATTAACTTGGCAGTTGTTCCTGTAAACCTGACCTGAAAACATATGAGTGAAGAGATCCTGCGTGCCATGATGGAGCTGTTTGCTCTGATTGTCAAGCAGGACGGAGGCATGCTTAAGAGTGAACTTGATTTCGTATCTGCGTTCCTTATCAAGCAGTTGCCTCACCAGAGTGCAGATGAATTCATGCAACTTTTCCTTGCAGACGCCGGTCCGCTCCAGGAAAAGGGGAAAAGAAACACTTCCGACACAGCCTCGGTAAAAGATTCAATCAGAATCCTTAACAACTGCAAGAAGATCAACAAGACTCTTTCACAGGAACAAAGGGTTATCGTATTGATGCGCTGCTTCGAACTGATTGACTCAGACAAGCAGTACACACCTCAGCGGATGAACATTATAAATACAATTGCCGAGGTGTTCCGGATATCTCATGCAGACTTCGACAGCATAATGCATTTTGTCCGTGAGGTGGACAGGGCTGGATTCACGAACAGTTCGATGACCGTCATCAACACATTGTCAGATTCGGAATGTGAGACGGATTCCGGTTCCTTTATCGTATTCCTGAAAGTGGAGAGCGTCAACCTCTACTTCCTGAAATGCTTTTGCACCGGAAATACTCTTCTCAACGGGCTTCCGCTTGTTTGCAGAAGAGTTTATCTTTTTGCACCCGGGAGCTCTGTACAGGCGCCACCGTCACAAAGTATATACTACAGTGAGATCGTCCTGGCTTTCGCCTCAGGTAAGGATATACACAAACTGTCTTTTGTCGCTGAAGGGGTCAGGTACAGCTTCAGTGACGGAACTCCAGCTGTCACCGACGTCAGTTTCGCCGCAGGCGAAGGTAACCTGATAGGGATCATGGGGGCAAGCGGTTCCGGCAAAACAACCCTCCTGAACCTTCTGACAGGACTTTTAAAGCCGGAATCCGGAGCTGTCAGGATAAACAGCATATCCATTCATTCTGAAAACAAGGCCCTTGACGGAGTGATCGGCTATGTGCCGCAGGATGATCTTCTGATAGAGGATCTGACTGTCTTTGAAAACCTGTGGTACGCTGCTTCACTGTGCTTTGCAGATAAATCTGACGAAGAGCTGACTGAGATTGTAAACAGGACTCTTGTCAGCCTCGGCCTTTTCGGGAAGAAGGACTTCAGGGTTGGTTCACCGCTCAACAAGGTTATCAGCGGAGGACAGAGAAAGAGGTTGAACATAGCCCTGGAGCTGATCCGTGAACCCTCCGTACTCTTCCTTGACGAGCCCACATCAGGCCTTTCCTCCGCCGATTCAGTGAATGTGATGGACCTCCTTCATGAACTGACAGGAAGGGGTAAACTCGTCATAACGGTCATACACCAGCCCTCCTCCGATATTTTCAAGGGCTTTGACAAGGTTCTGATACTTGATCTGGCGGGTCACCTTGTTTTCTACGGCAACCCGCTTGATGCAGTGATCCATTTCAAGACCCTGGAATCACATATCAACAGCGGAGTTGCTGAGTGCCCTTCATGCGGAACAGTAAACGCCGAAACACTCTTCAATATTCTTGAGACAAGGGTGGTGGACGAGTTCGGCAAGTATACCGAACAGAGGAAGATCTCCCCGGCTGAGTGGGCTGAGGCATTCAGGAAAACCGTTCCTCCGGCGAAGCCGAAGGAAGAGAAAGGGGCACCGTGGTCAACCCTGCACAAGCCGGGATGGTTAAAGCAGACATTCATCTATCTGATGCGCGATGCCAGGAGCAAACTGGCCAACAGGCAGTATATGCTTCTTACCCTTCTGGAGGGACCTGCCCTGGGCCTTATTCTTTCTTACATAATCAGGTATATAGCTGATCCCACATCAGATATCTACGTCTTCAGGGAAAACGAGAATATCCCGATATTCATATTCATGAGCATTATCGTTGCCCTCTTCCTTGGCCTCACGATCAGCGCCGAAGAGATCTTCCGCGACCAGAGACTGTTAAGGAGGGAACATTTCCTTCACCTGAACCGGAGCAGTTACCTTGTCAGCAAGATACTGATATTGGCCCTGATCTCGGCACTGCAGACATTCCTTTTCCTGGCAGTGGCCACTCCGGTTCTTGGAATAAAGGGGCTTTTTGCCTGCTACTGGCTGACCCTCTTTACCACGGCTTTCGTAGCCAATATGATAGGTCTTAACATATCTTCCGCACTCAATTCGGCAATTGCTATTTATATAGTCATCCCGCTGATCATGATTCCAATGATGGTCCTGAGCGGCGCCATGTTCCCGTTTGACAAGCTAAACAGGCATCTCGCCAGACCGGACAGGGTTCCCCTTATTGCAGACCTTATGCCGACCAGATGGACATATGAAGCACTGATGGTCAAACAGTTCACCGGTAATGAATACGAGAAGAGGGTTTATCCCCTGAAACAGCAGATTAGTGTTTCCGATTTCAATACAGTGTACCGGATACCGAGGCTGAATGAAGCTATTGAGCACTTACGGCAAGGTCCGGGACGCGGAGAAAGCATCAAAGAACATGAGAGTGACATACGGCTGCTCAGAAACGAAACGGTTGCTATAAGTGCATCAGGAATCATTGAGCCGTTCAGTGGCACAGACTCAATTACCCCGGCGCTCTTCAACGACGGACTTGCAGACAGGCTGGCTTCATGGCTTGCCAGAGCCGATATAGAGTACAGAAGACTGAGCAACATTGCAGATAACACTCTGGATAATTACATCAGCAGCAATAAAGTGGCTCTTGATCTGTTATATAATAACTACCATAATGACAAGCTGGAAGATATTGTCAGGAAGGTATATGAAAAAAACAAAACGCTTGAGTTCAGGGAGAGGATTATCCAGAATGCAGACCTTATTTACCTCGAGCCGGCGGAAGCGGGACCGCTTGATTTCCGAACCCACTTCATGGCTCCGGTCAAAAGGTTTTTGGGCCTCAGGGTTGATACTTTCAGGTTCAACATCCTCCTGGTATTCTCTTCTGTCATCATCCTGTACATAATGCTTTATACTGAATTGCTGAGACGGATTACATTGTTTTTCGAAAGCACAGGGCGAAAAAAACGAACCTTAAAACGGAGTTAACAAGTTTTATAACAGTTAAAAATAAACACAAAGGTCTGATGACAGGGACAATAACAAAAATTGCTGCAGTAATCCTGATCCTGAGTGTATGCTCATGCAGGAACGGCAGTACGCGGCAGAGCGGGCTGAGCTTTCCCGTCGCTGACTCAGTCCCGGCCGGCGAGGCTGAGAAACTGAGCGAAGAAGCTGTGGCAGACATAGTTCAGAACATTGCCTCACCCGTCGAGATAGCTTCTATCCTCCAATCGATGCAGGTGCCATTCTCAGCCGGTTACCTGGCACCCACACAGGGAGCTGACAGGCTCACAACCAACTTCCAGAAGGCAGTTATGCTGGGTATCTACGGCGCTGACCTCGGCTACCTTAATATGTACGGTAAAACAGGTAATTCCGTCGACGTCCTCTCAACGATCAAAAGGCTTGCCGACGGATTGCGAGTGGGCCAGTATTTCGACTTCGAAACACTCAAAAGACTCTCCACTAGCAAAACAGACCTCGACTCGCTCCTTTTCATCTCTGTAAACTCGTATAACCAGATTGACAAATATCTAAGGGATAATGACCGGGGAAATATCTCTGCACTCATGATTGCAGGTGTCTGGATCGAGGGCCAGTACCTGGCGACACAGGTAGCCCTTACCCACAACGATGAAATCCTTCGTGACAGGATAGGTGAACAAAAGATCATCCTTGGCGACCTCCTGATGCTCCTTCGTCCGTATGCGAATACCAGTGAAGAGTACAGTGTGCTATGCAAAATGATGGAAGAAATAAGCAGCAGGTACGCTGACGTCAGGGTCACCTACAGGCTCGGCGAGCCTGAAACAAGGGAGGAGGACGGACGGCTGGTGATGGTGCAGCACGAGGAGAGCATTGTGGAGATGAGTGATGCCCAGCTGGCTGAGATAGCCGGTAAATCAAAAGAAGTCAGAAATAACCTTATATCCGGCAATTGATATGAAAAATTCTCTTTTCATCATGTCCCTCGTCCTGGTCTTCCTACCGCTTGCGGCAGCAGGTCAGCCCGCAACGGATGATCTTGTAAGCAGTTGTGTTGTTGCTGCCGGTGAAAACACCACATACCTCAAGGATTTCAGGGTGCAGCTTCCCAAGGCAGTCACCGATGTTGCCGTGCCGGTTTACAAGGCCAATATGTACCTCATGAAGAACATGAAATACAGGTTCTCGGTTTGTAATGCCCCGGGATCTGCCGGAGAACTGTTCGTCACCCTCTATGACCAGGGTAAGGAGCTTATTTCATCATACAACCCCGGTACCGGAAGAAAATTCAGTTCTATCGATTTTATCTGCAACAAGACCGGTCTTTACACGATCTGGTATGGCTTTGTGGACGGAGAACAGGGCTCCGGAGTCGGTGTCGTGTGCATGATCAAATGATCATTAAGGCCATATCCTTGACACAACCAGCATAATTACCATAATCCAGAGGAGAATTTCAGACATTACAACTCTCCGGGCAAAAGCCATCTGATTTGCCATAATGAAGGCAACAGGTATTGCTGCCACTGCTGTCAGTCCGACAGATACTCCGGGGACAAAAATGAATGCAGCAGTACTTATCGCAAGCATCCATAACATGATCACCCAGGTCTTGCGTGACCTTATCTTATAGGTCGGCATCTCCCGCACAAGGTATAGAAGCGGAGGGAGAAAATTCAACCCGGCCACCGCGAGCAGTATTACAAGCGTCCGGCTCCAGTTTACAGAAGGTGCCTGGTCAAACAGGTTGTGGCCGATTATCCCGGTCAGTTCTCCTGTATCTCCTCCCGTGACGTACCAGACTGCGTACAACACTATCCATGGCAGTACCGCACCGCCGACTGCCATTGTCAGTTCACGGGCATCAGGGCTTCGCAGCACCAGCGCCCCGATGAATACAAGAGGTATGAACCAAACCGCTCCTGCATACAGAAGACCGGCAGAAGAAATCATCAGGGCAGCGTCGAAGAAGTTGAATGACATACCGTTTATCCGGTATGATGACACCATTCTCCACATCGCAGCCAATATAAGAAGTGAGGCCGGAAGTGCAGGGTTAAGCACCATCGCACCCGGAAAAAGCGAGCAGAGAAGGATGTACAGCAGGGCTGGCATATATGTACGCCGCGGAATAAAAAAGATCTCCGTGTTGAACCTGATCATGACGAAGGCTACCGTCAGAACCAGGACAAGTGAGAGTATCACTGCCGCAAGAGGTGAGCCCGAAAGCAAACGGAGGACAAGACCCCACAGAGGCATAGGTTGCATGGCTGTGAGAATCTCCGGTTGAGGAGGTGAGATCAGGCTCCCGATCCATAACCCGAGTGCAGCTAAAAGCACAAGTAACACGGGGCCTGCCCCCGATCCCCTGAGAAACCTTATCATTCTGTAAAAATTCTCAGATCAAGTCCTATATCTTTCCTGTAGTTCATTCCGTCATAGGATATCTCACTGACTGACGAGTAGCTCTTTCCAAGAGCTTCACTCATTGTTGCACCCAGTGATGTTACGGCGAGAACCCTTCCGCCAGCAGTAACCAGCCGGCCGTTGTCAGTCTTCGTTCCGGCATGGAAGAGAGTGCTCTCTGTTACTCTCTCTGTCCCTGAAATGACAAACCCTTTCCCGTAATTGTCAGGGTAACCTCCTGACACAACCACCACTGTAACAGCGGTATCCGGGATAATTGTGACATTACGGCATGCCAGGTCACGTTGCGCCACCCCTTCAAACAGGTCAAAAAGATCACTCCCGATCCGTGGCAGAATCACCTCAGCCTCCGGATCACCGAGGCGGGCATTGTACTCGATCACGAACGGGTCGCCGCCGACATTCATAAGTCCGAAGAAAATGAATCCCCTGTAATCGATCCCATCCTCCCTGAGTCCATCAACCGTGGGCTTGATTATTCTTTGCTCCACCTTTGCGAGAAAAGCCGGAGTGGCAAAGGGGACAGGAGACACAGCGCCCATCCCACCGGTATTTTTTCCGGTGTCGGCTTCGCCTATACGTTTGTAATCTTTGGCCCCGGGAAGGATACGGTATGAAATGCCGTCCGTTATCACGAATGCTGACATCTCTATTCCCTCCAGGTATTCTTCAATTACGACCTTATTGCCGGCTGCACCGAAACGTCCTCCAAGCATTGCGCCAAGCTCGGTGACAGCCTCACTGAAGTCGTTTACTATCAGCACCCCCTTCCCTGCAGCCAGCCCATCGGCTTTGAGCACATACGGAGGTTCCATCGTTTCAAGGAACCTTACTGCATCTTCATACTTATCATGAGCAAAAGTGGCATATGCAGCTGTGGGAATTCCATGTCTCTTCATGAAACCTTTTGCGAAGTCCTTGCTTCCCTCGAGCATGGCGCCTGTACGGCGCGGACCAATCACAGCCACCCCGGCAAGGGCGGGATCTTCCTCGATAAAATCAGTTATTCCCTCTGCAAGAGGTACTTCCGGGCCAACGACGACCATCTGAATGCTGTTTGCAATAACCGCTTCCCTTACTGCCACGAAATCAAGAGGGTCAACCGGGAGGTTCACTGCCACTGTTGCGGTGCCGGGATTACCGGGTGCGGCGAAGAGCTTAAGCGGCTTATGGCTCTGCGCCAGTTTCCACGCGATAGCGTGCTCACGTCCTCCGGATCCTAATATCAGAATATTCATGTGTCAGTTCTCTTTACACTTTCAAAAATAGTATTTAGATCAAATTACACGCTCGTATACGAAGAAACATCAAGAGGCCCGAAAGACCATCCTTCAGCCAGTGTTTTCTTAAGAAACCGGTCAAGATACTGCAGTGCGGTGCTTGAGGGTTTGTCATGCAGCACTATGACCGAACCTGTTCTCAGCCTCCTTGTAAGGACCAAATATGATTCCTCTGAAGAAAGTCCCTGGTCAAAGTCGTACGGCATCAGATCCCAGAAAACTATCTGCATGCTTCTTTCAAGTAACCTGTACTGCCTCACCCGGAGTCTGCCGTAGGGAGGTCTGAAGAGGTTGCTGCATGTAATGTCTCTCCCCCTGAAAACGTCAGCGCAGTATGTCCTGACCGGGGTCTTCAGGCCGTTTATGTGGCTGAAGCCGTGGTTCCCCACTGTATGACCTTCTGCAGCAATCCTTGCAAAAAGACCCGGAGATGCAAGTACCCTGCTGCCGGTGCAGAAAAATGTCGCCTTGATGCCATTGTCATGCAGTATGTCAAGGATTTGTGGTGTGGAATCAGGGTCCGGCCCGTCATCAAAGGTCAGGTATGCCTTCTTTCCGCTGCTCCTGATACTGTAGATTGCGTCAGGGTAGATGATTCCCGCGGGAAACGGCCTGCTGTAATTCCTGATCATCTCACCGGCATTTCCCCGTAGAACCTGTTCAGATCAGCTGAAGCCCTGTCAGCCAGTTCCGACATGCCGTACCTTTTTGCCAGCCTGTAGACATCAAGCAGAGCCTGAAGCGAGACCGAAGCGTTGTAATCGACACCGTAGCTCTTCTTCTCCGGGAGGCCTGAGATAAAGCTCAGCGTGGCCACGGAGTTGTCAACGATCTCTGAAAAAAGTTTCTCAGCATCCTCTTTTCCCCCGGCCATTGCAAGTGCATCTCCAAGGTCCAGGCTGAAATAGTTATAAGGCATCTTGTCAGGAGGAACAATACTCAATCCCTTTTGAACAGCAGCAACAGCCCTGACAGTATCACCCTCGGCTGCCAGCGCCATAGCCAGCTTGGCGAACTGACGCCTGAAGACATCGAACATCCTGCGGTTGTTCTCATCGAGGTAAACACCCTTCTTGTCAGCATTACCCCAGCGGAAGTTATTCATCATATTGTCGTACATCTCCTGCGTGTCGACCATGCCAGTCTCACCCTGCCCCTGCTGATCAATCGTTACCGGGCTGACGCGGTATGCCATTCCCTCCAGTACGAAATACTTTTCAAGTCCGATGTATGTCGAAGGCGGAACTGTCACCGAGTAATAGAGCGGACGCTCCCAGTTGTTGCCGGCAATAAAATCCATTACGGCAAGGTCATCCTTTATTGCCATGTCGTTGCTGAACTTCCATATCATGGGGTTCAGAATACGGTCTGCATGATACGGACGCACTGCTCCCGTGGCAATCACATGGGCTGAATCGACATCAATGATAAACTCCCTGACGGGAATAAAATTGAAGAAATCACCGCGACCTGAAAGATCGACCTTCGCCTTCGGGTCATCAGACCCGGCAAATTCCACTACCTTGCGGATCGGTGTCGGCTCCTTGATTAACTCTTCCACAGGAAGCTGAACCCGTTCTCCGTCGACATATTTTTCAACAGGAAGTGTGAATGGCAAAGCATCTGATTCGAAGGCCTTGCGGCTCATTGTCTCGATGTAGAATCCGCTCTGGAGGTAGCTCAGGTTGGCAACCCGCACATCGGTTCTGTAACCTTCCACATCCTGTATGTACCACAGCGGGAACGAGTCATTGTCACCGTATGTAAGCAGAACAGCGTTCTCGTCAACCGAGGCAAGATAATTTGAAGCAATATCCCTTGCCGTATACCTGTCAGACCTGTCATGGTCATCATAGTTTTGGGTGATCAGCAGCAGGGGGACAACCGCCAGCAGGATGGCTGAAGGCACGACCGCTGCCGGATAATCCTTCATGAATTTCCCGAACAGCTCATAAAGAAGCATTACGCTCATCCCGATCCATATTGCAAACGCATAGAACGAACCGGCGTATGCATAGTCCCTCTCGCGTGGCTGGCTCGGGTTCTGGTTAAGGTATGTCACAATGGCGAGCCCTGTCATAAGAAAGAGCAGAACTACAAGCGAAAGCCCCCTGGGGTCACGCTTCAGTTGCCAGAAAATGCCCGCCAGCCCGGCTAAAAGAGGCAACAGGAAATAGGTGTTCCGCGCCGGGTTATTACGGTTCTCCTCAGGTAAAAGCGACTGATCTCCGAGTCGGGCGTTATCAATGAAGGGGATGCCGGATATCCAGTTTCCGTCCATTACGTTTCCGTTACCCTGAACATCATTCTGCCGTCCGGCGAAGTTCCACATGAAGTACCTCCAGTACATCACCCCCACCTGGTACCTGAAGAAGAATCTCAGGTTCTCGCTGAAGGTAGGAATGACTGCCTGCTCTGCATCCTGACCTGTTCTCACTGTGACTTTCGTTCCCCTGATTTTTCCCCAGTATTCATATTCGCGGATATGCCCGGGGTCACTGCTGTACATACGGGGGAAAACAGTCATGAACCTTTTGTCATACTTGTATTCAGTTGTATAATAAGGCTCATACCTGCCATCCTTCTTGTTGTATCCGCCGATCTTCCTGTCAAGGCCTGTAACGGGGGCAGAGTAATAGTTGCCGTAAAGGAACGGAGCCCGGGGATACTGTGACCGGTTTATATAATAGATGAAGGAGAAGACGTCTGACGGGTCATTCTGATTCATCGGCGGATGGGCGTTGGCCCTGATTATAATAAGTGCAAATGATGAGTACCCCAGCATAAGGACGGCCACCACGGTCATCACGAAGTTCAGGACTTTCTTGTTTTTTTTAAGTGAGTACAATATGCCTCCGGCAATAAATCCTGTGAGCAGTATGAGGTAGATGTAAAGGCCGGTATTATAAGGCAGGCCAAGGCTGTTCACGAAGAACAGTTCAAACCATCCGGCTACCTTTGCCACTCCGGGCACAAAAATGAAGTTCAGCACGCCAAGGATAAGGAATCCGGCAAGGAGGGCCCATACTATGCCGCGGGGTGTAGCAGCATGTTTCCTGAAGTACCAGATCAGAACTATCACCGGGAGGGCCAGGAGGTTAAGCAGGTGAACACCTATCGAAAGGCCCATCAGGTACGCTATAAGAATTATCCAACGTCCCGAGTGAGGGTCATCGGCTTCGTCATACCATCGGAGCATGGCCCATACGACGGCCGCGGTGAAAAGAGAGCTGGTCCCGTAGACCTCACCCTCCACAGCCGAGAACCAGAATGTATCTGAAAAGGCGTATGCCAGTCCTCCGACGGCTCCTGCACCGAGAATAGCTATTGCCCTGCCTCCTCTGACGTTTATATCGTCACCTGTTGCAAGACGGACAAGCCTGGTGATGCTCCAGAAAAGGAAGAGTATTGTAAAGGCGCTGGCGAAAGCCGAAAGGATGTTCACCATCATTGCAACCTTCGAGGTATCGCCTCCGGCGAAAAGAGAGAAGAAACGACCAAGCAAAAGGAAGAACGGTGCTCCGGGAGGGTGCCCCACCTCGAGCCTGAATGAACAGAGGATGAACTCCCCGCAGTCCCAGAAACTGACAGTCGGCTCTATTGTCATGAGGTAAACAATAAGTGATACTGCAAACACGGCCCAGCCGGTCACATTGTTCCACAGCCTGAATCCATTTTTCATTTCCTTTCGTTTTGATTTCTTACAATGAAGCGCCAGGGTTTGCTGATCCATGGCTCGCCGGCATAGTTTATGCCAACCCTGGGGCCGGCAACAAGATCGGGGCTGTATCCGCTATCCTCAATCCAGATCCTGGGTGATGAAACCAGATCTTCCCTGTTGAATGAGCTGTCAATGCCGATGCCTTTTGTCACACGGCCCGGCCCGGAAAATTGTTCTACCCCCCTTATAAGCACTGCCTGAGGGCTTTCCGCGGGCCCGGTCACAATATTCAGCATCCAGTGCATACCGTAGACAAAATAAATATAGAGATGGCCACCTTCAAGAAACATCGGCTCTGTCCTGGCCGTCCTCCCCTTGCTGGCATGGCATGCCCTGTCACCGTCGCCCAGGTAAGCCTCTGTCTCCGTAATCATGTACCTTCCGCTCTTCTCTCCTGCACCGATGATTATTCCCATTCCGGGGAGCCGTTTTGCAACCGTCACCGCGTCCGCAAGAAAGAAATCCCGGTCAATCCTGCAAATACCTGCCTGGATTTCAGCTCCGCCTTCCACTTTATCAGGAAAGAATTCCCGGTCAGATTTATACATATCCAAATGATCAGTATTGAATTTTATCCGGCAGCTCTTCCCATTTTCTGAGTACGGTGTCACCCTTTTCCTTCAGTGCACGGACCATCGTGATGCTTCTCTTGCTGTTGTCTGCGGCTATTTCGTCATATATGTGACTGTCACTGAAGCCTGCAGCGGCAGCACGGTACCTGTCCGAAGCGTAAACGATTCGCCTGACGCCTGCCCAGTATATGGCGCCCAGACACATGGGGCACGGTTCGCAGGAAGCATAGATTGTACAGTCTGACAGGTCATGTGTCCCCAGGCTCTCAGCTGCCTTCCTTATGGCCATCACCTCTGCATGGGCTGTGGGGTCGTGCCCTGTAACGACCCTGTTGCCGGCGCGTGAGATTATGTCTCCCTTTCTGACAATAACCGCCCCGAAAGGACCGCCCCCGTCATCCATATTCTCCAGCGCCGTTTCTATGGCCAGCTCCAGAAATCTTTTATCCTCACTGCTGAGTTTCATTACAATAGTATCTGACAATTAATATAATCTCATTTCTTCCCGGCTTTGACTGACATTTTCAGTTCCTCTGCCGGTGATGATTAACAGGGTGTAAAAATAAGAAAAGAATGCCGCTCCGGTAAATGAACTGAATGTATCGTCATTAAACATGGTTACGATAATGACTGTCATGAAGAGCAGGAACAGGTACGAGAACCGGTTGCGGCTCATGAGCCACGGAACGATGAGTAAGGCCAGGGCCAGCATCATGCCCGGGATACCGAAAGTCACTCCGAAGGTGAGGTACTGGTTATGCGCCCTCAGGCGATATTCAGGTTTCAGGGGAGTATCATTCGTCTCATATTCATCCCTGAATGCACCGGCAACATCTCCTGTACCTGTTCCCGTCCACGGATTTTTCCTGATAATCCCGGCGGCTGCCCTGTAGAATTCAGGACGCTGCGCCAGGGAGTGGCCCGAAGGGTTTGCCCCACCAACGGCACGGTCAAGCTCCCAGGCAATCTCGTATGCCCTGGCCATGGGGCTGCCTTTTCCTGCATACAGAGGATTGGCGTACCCGTTTTCAATATTCGAAATGTCTTTTTCTGACAGGGCTGCGACGGCTGCCGAGTCTTTTGCCATTCCCAGGGCGGTTATATACCTTATCAGGGTAACCCGAAGCTCGTTTCCTGCAGCGTCAGTGCCGTCATAATTCATTATGCTTTTACGGTTCCATTCCTGTCTCAGTTCCTCTTCGCACACATTCGTCCATACAAGGTATCCGTTCTCAAGGAGAGTCTCCTCATGATAGTGTGTATAACTATTGCCTGACGCTGTCAGGGAGAGCAGTTCATTCACCGAAGGATCAGCAGGGTCATGGAGCCTTTGCCAGGCGCTGACCGACAGAATTGTCAGTGAAGCGGTAACCGCAGCGGCTGCAGCCAGAAAGGTTATGCCCAACCGTATCTTCTTACCTGCTGCAAGCATGAAGAGCCCCGTCATGCAAAGCAACAAAACGAACAGTACGAGTCCTGTCACAGAAAGGAGCCTGAACAGAAAAAAAACCATGACTGCGGCTGCGGCAGCGAACAGTGTTTTATGCAAATTCCTGCGGCTGTCTGTCAGAAGCCACATAGCGGAAAAAATTGCAAAACACAGGAAAACCGACAGCCGTATTGAGGGTACGAACAGTGCCAGGTCTCGCGAAGTACGGATCTCCGCCGGCAATATGCCGGCCAGGGCGAGGAATCCGGCACCGGTGGCCATGATGCATCCGGCAACAAAAGAAAGCAGAACCGCTCTGAGCAAGGAAAAGTCAGCTTTTTCATCAGAACCTGCAACTATCGGGAAGAACAGAAGGGGCAACTTCAGCCTCAGTTCGGCCAGCGCCCCGTTCATATCAGATGTGTTAAGCAGCCACAGCAGATAAAGGACAAAAAGCCCTGACAGCACCGGTATAGCCGGCCGTGATCTTAAAATATTAATTTTGCGTCTGTATTCCCCGCCGAGAAGCCAGTTGGCAGACATGATCATTGATACAACTGACAGCAACCAGACGGAGAGGGGCATCAGAAATGCCGCCAGGAGAAGGCAGACAAGATGTACGGTCTGGTGGGTGTTTCTGCTGAACATGCGGATATTAAAGAAATTAAAAGTACAACATATTGCTCGGAATAAAAATATGTTGTATTTTTGCAGACCCCAAAAATGGGGTTTTTATTTTAAAAAATCATTAATTAACAAAACCTTAGTACAAAGTGAACACCTTAAGCTACAAGACAGTTTCAGCCAATAAGGCGACTGTTGAGAAAGAGTGGGTACTTGTAGATGCAGAGGGTCAGACACTCGGACGTCTGGCATCTGTTGTTGCCCTGATGCTGAGGGGGAAGCACAAGACGAGCTTCACGCCTCATGTTGACTGCGGTGATAATGTTATTATTATCAATGCAGAAAAGGTTGCGCTGACGGGAGCAAAGATGACTGACAAGGAGTACATCAGGCATACGGGTTATCCCGGAGGCCAGAGGATCGTCAAGGCAGACGAGCTGATGAAGAAGCATCCGACACGGATGATTGAATATGCCGTGAAGGGTATGCTTCCGAAAAACAGGCTTGGTGCCGCCATCTTCAAGAACCTTTACGTGTATGAAGGCCCTGTGCACAAGCATGAGGCTCAGCAACCCAAACTAATTGATTTAAAAACCATTAAGTAAAAAACATGGAAGTTATCAACGCTATCGGAAGAAGGAAAGCGGCTGTTGCAAGAGTATATCTCAGCGACGGGAAGGGACAGATCACGATCAATGACAGGGAGTACAAGAATTATTTCCCGAATGAGATCCTGCAGTATGTCGTCCTCCAGCCACTCAACCTTCTCAATGTTGCCGACAAATTTGACATCAAAGTCACCCTTGACGGCGGTGGATCCAAAGGTCAGGCAGAGGCGGTACGTCTTGCGATTTCCAGGGCTCTGATCAAGGTTGATCCGGAGTTCAAGCCCAAGCTGAAGGCAGAAGGTTTCACCACGCGTGATCCGCGCGAGGTTGAAAGAAAGAAGCCCGGTCAGCCCAAGGCACGCAAGAGATTCCAGTTCAGTAAGCGTTAGGAGTTCAACAGCAATTTACATAGATGCAGGTTTAGTATCTAAATTGCATTGACTTCCTGCAAGGAACTACTCTGCAATTGACTTCACAGAACGTAAACTTAACAACACAATCAAAATGTCAAGAACCAATTTCAAAGAATTACTGGATGCCGGTGTGCATTTCGGGCACCTTAAGAGAAAATGGAACCCGGCAATGGCTCCCTATATCTTTATGGAGCGTAACGGCATTCACATCATTGACCTTGAAAAAACAACGATCAAGATAGACGAGGCAGCTTCAGCCATTAAGCAGATAGCCAAATCGGGACGTAAGGTTCTCTTCGTTGCCACAAAGAAGCAGGCGAAGGATATCGTAGCCGAAAAGGTTGGAGCGGTCAATATGCCTTATGTTACAGAAAGATGGCCGGGCGGTATGCTCACCAACTTCCCCACGATACGCAAGGCAGTCAAGAAAATGGGCTCTATCGATAAAATGGCCACCGACGGCACCTTTGACAACCTCTCGAAGAGGGAGAAGCTGCAGATCACCCGCCAGAGAGCCAAACTTGAAAAAAACCTCGGTTCAATAGCAGACATGACCCGCCAGCCTTCAGCGCTGTTCGTGGTTGACGTATGCAAGGAACATATCGCAGTTCACGAGGCAAAGAGACTCGGTATACCCGTGTTTGCAATGGTTGACACCAACTCTGACCCGTCAGATATCGACTTCGTGATTCCCGCAAATGATGACGCCGCCAAATCAATATCGCTGGTGATCGACATTATGTGCCAGGCAATTGCAGAAGGACTTAACGAACGTAAGGCAGAGAAAGACAAAGACAGCTCACAGGCTGACAGAGAAGAGATGCCGGAAGGTTCTCGCAAAGCTAAATTCAGAGCCGCTGATTACGAGGAGGTAAAACCCGTGATGAAGGCTGATGATGAGGTCGGGGCTGAAGCTGAAAAAGCCGTAGAGGAAGCAGAAGAGAGAACTGAGGAGGAAGAATAGTCAAACAACCATTTAACAGATTCAACACAATGTCAAATATTAGCGCTGCCGATGTCGCCAAACTGAGAAGGATGACTGGCGCCGGCATGATGGACTGCAAGAAGGCCCTTGAAGAGGCTGCAGGCGACTTTGAAAAAGCACAGGAACTGATTCGCAAGCGCGGACAGGCTATTGCCAACAAACGCGCTGACCGCGAAGCCACTGAAGGCGTCGTCCTGGCCAAAACCACTGCTGACGGGAAAACCGGTATGATGATCGCCCTGAACTGCGAGACCGATTTCGTTGCCAAAAACGCTGATTTCATAGCACTCGGATACAAAATCCTCGACGGAGCACTCATGTCTGCACCCGCTGATCTCGAAGCCCTTAAAAACACCGTCCTTGAAGGAAAGAAGGTTTCAGACCTGGTCCTTGAGAAAAGTGGTATCACAGGTGAAAAATTCGAGCTCTCATTCTTCAGCAGCATAACCGCTGAGGCTGTGCAGCCTTACATCCACCCGGGAAACAAGCTTGCCACAATGGTTGGTTTCAGCAAGGCCGGCATTGACATCCAGGTATACAAGGATGTTGCCATGCAGGTTGCAGCTATGAACCCCGTTTCTCTTGACAAGGATGATGTTCCTGCAAAGATTCTTGCCCAGGAGCTTGACATAGCGAAGGAACAGGCACGCCGCGAAGGGAAACCTGAGGATATGCTTGAGAAGATCGCACAGGGCAAACTGAACAAGTTCTTCAAGGAAAGCACCCTGATGAACCAGGAGTTCATCAAGGACAGTAAACTCACAATCAGGCAATACCTCGAGAGTCATGACAAGGGTCTTAAAGCAACCGGATTCGTCCGCTATACCCTTAATGTCTGATCAGAGACAGACCTTATAAAACGAAACGGCGCCCGTAAGGACGCCGTTTCGTTTATCCCCTGAGGCTTACCCGGATTTTTCTCCCCTTTGTGAAATTTTATTAGTAATTTAGTGTCACTAAACATCTATGACCTATGAAAAAGAACATCGGAAAAACAGACATGACAGTCAGGCTGGTTCTGGCAGCTCTGCTGGTTATTCTCTATTTTTTTGTTGGAAAGATCACCGGGCTCATATTTATCATACTTGCGATAGTCCTGGTTCTTACTGCAGTCTCACGGACCTGCCCGCTTTATTACATCTTCAGAACAGATACGCTTGATAAAAAAGAATAAGAAGCGTTTGCCCTGCAGAATGCATCAGGCGGCGCCATGTCAATCGGGCGCCGCTCTGTTTCTTTTACCTTTCTGATCTTCAGGGCACTTTTTTTACTATTTTCGTTTCCGTCAATCTTACAAGGATGCTGCAATGAAGTACAAAAGAATACTGCTCAAACTAAGTGGTGAGTCAGCCGGCGGATCTGACGGCACGGGTCTTGACGCCGGGGTGCTTTCCAGTTATTCAAAACAGATAAGGGATGTGGTTGATGCAGGATGCCAGGTGGCCATAGTCATCGGCGGCGGGAACATATTCCGGGGGCTGGGAAGCACAGGTGAAGGCTATGATCGGGTCAAAGGTGACCAGATGGGTATGCTGGCCACTGTGATCAACAGTCTCGCCCTGGAGAGTTTCCTTTCAAGAGCCGGATGCAACACCAAGGTGTTCACCTCCATACGGATGGAACCGGTTGGTGAGCTCTACAGCAGGGACAAGGCATCAGCGGCTCTCGACTGCGGATGTGTCGCCATACTTGCCGGCGGAACAGGCAATCCCTTTTTTACAACTGATACAGCAGCAGCACTCAGGGCAGTGGAACTGAATTGCGATGTACTGCTGAAGGGCACCAGGGTCGACGGAGTTTATACCGCTGACCCGGAAAAGGACCGCTCTGCTATGAGATTTGACTCCCTTACATTCGGCGAAGCCCTTGAAAAAAAGCTCAGGGTGATGGACCAGACTGCATTCGCAATGTGCAGTGAGAACGGAATGCCGCTGATAGTCTTCGACATGAACAGGGAAGGCAACCTCAGGGCTGTCATAGAGGGCAACAAGTGCGGAACCCTGATAACTCTCTGAAAAGATTTTTTTATTTTTGCTTCCACCCGGATAATAATAACCGTATGACTGAAGAACTGGAACTGATAAAAGACGAAGCCGAAGACAAGATGGAAAAAGCGCTCAAGCACCTCGAGTACGAGCTTTCCCACCTTCGCGCCGGAAGAGCCAACCCGCTGCTCCTTGACGGTATTACCGTAGACTACTATGGAACCATGACCCCGCTTACACAGGTTTCAAATATAAACACCCCTGACGCTAAAAGCATCCTCATTCAGCCATGGGAAAAGAACATGCTCGGTGTCATAGAAAAAGCAATCCTGGCCGCAAACATTGGCATGACACCAATAAACAACGGCGACGTAATACGCATAAATGTTCCGCCGCTGACTGAAGAAAGACGCCATCAGCTGGTGAAACAGGTGAAACAGGAAGGCGAAACCGCAAAAATCAGCATCCGTACTGGCCGGAAGTGGTTCCTCGACGAACTCAAAACACTCCTCAAGGAAGGACTGCCGGAAGACGAAGAAAAAACCGGTGAAAGACTTATCCAGGAGTCAACTGACAAACATATCGCCCGCGTTGACAAGATCATGGAGACAAAGGAAAAAGAGATACTTACGGTCTGAAACACGTAAGAAACGTATTGTCCCTGATCAACCCTATGAAAAAATTCCCCCTCCTGCTTCTCCTTGCCACACTGTATATCCATGTAACTGCACAAGTATCAGAAGGAGGCCTGCCTCCCTCTTACAAGTCAGAGGCTGTCAAAAACAGCGCCACAATGGCCTCTATCAATTTGCCCGGTCATGACCAGGCAACACCTGAAGCCACCGATGCCGGGAACCAGCTGCCATTCAGATATGCCGTACTGCATGATGTAAGCATTGACATCAAAAAGAGCGGGACAAAAACAGTACTTCCCGAAGGGGGCACAATATGGCAGTTCAGGATAAACTCCCCTGACGCCAGGTCACTGCAGGTACTGTTCAGAAAATACCTCGTCCCCGCGGGCGCCAGGCTATTCCTTTACAACCAGGATTATGCCGGGATCAGGGGAGCATATACTGATTACAACATCACTGAAGGGCTGAGTTTTGTAACCGGGGATTTCCCGGGCAATCATGTCATAATCGAATATTACGAGCCTGCAGATGCCAAGTTTGCCGGCGAGGTGGTTATCGGACAGGTAGGCCGGGCATATGTCGATATCCTTATGCCCAAATCAGGAAATACTGATAACGACGGATTTATTCCGGTGAACTGCATTGAAGGCAAATCTGTACAGGATCAGAAACATGCAGTATGCAAATACACATTCAATGACGGGCAGTACAGTTATCTCTGTTCCGGGGCTCTGATCACCACGGTTGACAATTCGGTAAGAACCTATTTCCTGACTGCCGCCCACTGTATCAGTACTCCCGGGGAAGCTGCAACTATGGTTGCATATTTCAATTACGAGGAAGCAGCCTGCTCTGCCGCACTCGTAAACCCTTCACAGACCCTGTCCGGAGCATCCCTGCTTTCAACAGGTTCCGAGTCTGACTACTCCCTTCTGAAATTCGACAGATCCGTACCGTTCACATACAAGGCTTATTTTGCCGGATGGGATGTAACAGACAGCCCGCCGGAAAACTCAGTATGTATGCATCATCCGGGAGGAAAGACAAAGAAAATATCCATTGATTATGATCCGGCCGGAATCAATACGGAAGACATAAGCTGGGAAGGCGGAAGTACCTCACCCAGGGGAACCCACTGGGCTGTCGGCTTCGATGAAGGGACAACATCTTCAGGGTCATCAGGTTCACCGCTGTTTGACCAGAACAGGAGGATTACCGGACAGCTTCACGGTGGCAGCGAAACTGACTATTTCGGTAAGTTGAGCTACTCATGGCAACATCCTGACAGTCAATATCCTTCTTTGCAGTCATTTCTTGATCCCGAATTGACCGGGGTAAAAACTGCCGACGGCTATTACCCGCCGGGAAACACTCCTGATCCTCAGTTTGATTCACCGTTTTCAAGTGTTTGCACCAATGCTCCGATTGAATTGTCAGGCTACTCAGCATTCTCACCTTCGGAATGGAACTGGTCATTCATCCCGGATGACGTAACTTACCATGACGGTACTGAAGCGTCATCCCAGACACCGAAGGTCTCCTTTCCCACTGAAGGTAACTACAGGGTGACGCTTAAGGTTACAAACAATGCCGGACAGGATGAACTGACGCTGGCTAACTACATTAATGCAGGCTCATCCCTCTCTCTGAAAACAATTTCTTTGTCAGAGACAGATTCATGCATTGTTACTTTTACCGGCCTGACGCTCGAGGCCCTGGGAGCTGACGCCTGGCTCTGGAAATTGTCAGACAACTCGGATGACCTGTTCTACATCGAAAACAACACTGCCAACCCGGTTGTAATCAGGGTTATTGACGGTATCGCTATTACAAGCGCCACAGTACTTGAAATTTCTCTTACCGGTATCCAGGGCACCTGCCAGAATATTCTTCCGATAAACATACCCCTGAGGGCCCAGACAAACGACTTTGCCAAAAAGGCAATCCCTCTCAAACCGGGAACCTCCGGCCCTTTCTCCAACGTCTGCGCCTCGATCGAGGACGGTGAGCCTGTTCCGCCTTACACCGACTGCACAGGGCAGCTCTCATGGTGCAACGAATACGGCAACGGGAAAAAAATTGTTGAAAGAAGCGTCTGGTTCTCCTATACTCCTGAGGTAAACCAGACAATCTCTCTCTCCTCTTCCGGATTTGACAACCAGATAGCCATTTACAGTGCTAATTCGGTGTCAGGACTTCTTGCCGGTAATTACACCCTTTTAGCTGCCAACGACGATTTTACGGAGACCGATCCAAATCCTTTCATCACCTCGGTCGATTTAAAAGCCAGCCAGAAATACTGGATCCAGGTAGACGGAAGCGGCGGGGGATTAACAGGAACCTTTAATCTGAACCTGAGTGTACTGAGCAGTGTCGGAGAGACAGTTTACGGGGATAAATTAAACGTATATCCTCAGCCTGCACTGGATTTTGTAAATATAGAATCATCTGCTTTAACGCGGTGCTCCATCGTCAGGACCGAACTGGTTGACAGTGCCGGCAGAACTGTATTCAGCGATGATCTTGCTCCTGACGGAGGAAGAATACAGTTACCAACAGGCAGCCTGGCTCCGGGAATCTACCTGGCACGGCTTTACTGTGACGGTGAAGTCACCGTTGTAAAAGTTGTAAAATGATCTTCTATTTTTTGCCGGCAGGCCTGAAAATCACTTCATACTTCTTTGCTGCCTGAACAGCTTCGTCGGAGAAAGGCTCACTGTAAAACCCGTTGTTAATGTACGTCTCTGTCTGCGAAAGGTAGAACGGACTGCCAGGTATTCCTGAGGTGCCGGTTGGTATTACCGTCAGAGACTGGTCCCAGTCTGCCGTGTTGAAGATATGCCTTTCAGATGCTCCGTGGTGTGCCCGCATGGTTTCTTTGTAGGCATATGGTTCCACTGTATGGTAGCTGCCACCCACGCCGTATGTTTTTGAGTTAAGCTTAAGCAGCCTGTCGAGGATCTTCACTCCACCCATCGGGTGCTCCAGTGTCAGGGTGTGTATCTTTCCCCACTGCCACTGTTCGCCGTAGGCGCCGTACCTTGCAATCAGGGTATCCACGGCTGCACTGATGCTACGGGCAATGATCATATCAAGGGTTTCCTTTTCGGGAGTATCCACATCGTCAACCCACTCATCCGGACCTTCTTTCATAATTGTGTAGATGCGGAAGTCATGCTGTCTTCCGAGTGAAGCCCCGTAAAGTTCATCGAGCTCATCACTCATCAGATGACGTGCCATCTCCATACGGATAAACTCGAACAGTGTCGGCGCCACAAGTGAAGCATCCATCGCGTAATCCCATCCCTGCAGCTCACTGATTGCAGTTGCTTCGGTTTCATCAGGGTTTTCGATTGCCTCTGCACCCTTAAGGATAACGGGGTTAAGCATCTTCGCATAGGCGGAGTGATTGTCAGTGACCATGTTTTTAAAGTCCTCCAGCCCGAGCACCTGCTTTTCAGCTGCCATCTCCCTGATCCGCATGATCCTGTAGGGCATTGAGAACTCACCGCTTATGAAGAAGGGATAATCGCGGTCAACGGTCCTCTGGTTTGCGGATGAGACAAATCCGTCTTCCGGATTAAAGGAGGAAGGAAGGAGCTCAAAAGGCACATACCCTTTCCACTCGTATTCTTCAGTATCACCCCTGCGGGGAAGAAGTCCTGTTCCCTTTCTCACCGGAACGCCTCCTCCCGTGTTAAGCCCTATGTTGCCATCCACATCGGCATATGCAAAGTTCTGGCTTATCGACATGAAGTTGCTGAGTGCTTCCCGGAACTGATCCCAGTTGCCGGCCCTGTTGAGGAGATATACCGCCTTTATCTCGTCACTGTAGTCAAAGCCTGACCATTGCATTGTCAGCACTGCATCACCGATGTCACGCATGCCGGAGATCACCGGCCCGTGATGTGTGTACTTAATGACCCTTGTCTGCGAGGAGTCTTCATTCATTTTGAGCACCTGCTCTTCGACCCTGAAGGGAAGCCATTCACCCTTATAGAGATAGTTGTTGCCGGTGGAGTCGACCGTTTCGACGAAAAGATCGATGTCGTCAACGCTAAGGTTGGTCATCCCCCATGCAATACGGTCATTGTGACCGGCAACGATGAAGGGCTCACCCGGGAAGATCACCCCTGTTACATTCAGTTTTCCCGGTATGACCTGGTGAACCTGCATCCAGAAGCCGGGAACGTTGAATCCCAGGTGCATGTCATTGGATAGTATCGGCTTGCCTGTCTCGCTCCTGCTTCCGGAAACCGCCCAGTTATTGCTTCCCGAGAGGGTAACTATGCCAAGCTCCTCAAGCGTCTCCATCGAGCCGATGGCTGACATCGCACTGTCGATGAGCTTATCGTCGAGCCTGAACTCCGGAAAAACAACTTCGTCAACAAGATTCCAGTCAGCAATCAGTTCCGAGGCCTTTTCAGGGCCCAGTTCTCTGCCCAGC
Organism: uncultured Rikenella sp.; assembly: GCA_964635655.1. Classification (GTDB taxonomy): domain Bacteria; phylum Bacteroidota; class Bacteroidia; order Bacteroidales; family VadinHA17; genus SR-FBR-E99. The sequence continues at coordinate 199,945 of CAZWOC010000002.1, forward strand.
TTGTAGTTATTTATCTCGTCTGAGAGGTTTGACGAGGCCAGGTCCCACCCGATGAATCCTATAATATTTGTGATGTCGGTCATTGTCCACGGCTCAGGTTTGTAGCCCAGTATCCTGAACTCCGGCGGAAGCTTGTTGCCGCATTCTGTTATCCATGCGTTGACACCGTCAGCATAGGCCTGCAGTGTGGCAAGTATTTCAGGGTCTTCCCTTTCAAGGACAAGCTTCGACTTTGCAGACATGCCAAGAGCCCTGAGAAAATGGTCGGTGTCAAACATATCTCTCTTGAACAGCTCGGAGAGTCTCCCCTGGGTGGCATGTCTGACCATATCCATCTGCCAGAGTCTCTCCTGTGCCGTGACATATCCGGTAACAAGGTAAAGGTCATGCTCATTTGAGGCATATATATGCGGTACGCCCCGCTCATCGCGGATGACCTTCACGTCGGCCGTCAGGCCGGCTATGCCTTTCTCTCCGATAAGCTCGGGAAGGCCCGATTTGCGGAGAGCCGGGATTGCGATTACTCCTGCAAGCAGGACCAGTGCCACTATAACGGCAAGGGTTAATAGTGAAATTTTCAGGATCTTCATTGATTTCCGGGTTTGTTTTGCCTAAAATTAATAAATGGATGCAACCTGACAATGAGCAATCTGCCTGCAAATTAAAAAAACAGCCTGAGGCCCTCCGGACAGTTGCTGCATATTTCAATCTGCTTCCGGTCCTTCATGACGCAGTCCCTGAATGCCCGGTACCTCTCCCCTCTCCATATCTCCCGGAATGACTGTTCTGCGATGTTACCCATGACATGCAGGCCGTTCTTATCATAACAGCAGGGAACCACATCCCCGTCAGTTGTTATAACCGCGGAGGTCCACATGCGCCGGCATCCCCTGGAGGGTGGCCCTGCCGGTTTCCTGATGCTGCCTTCTCCGACCGCATGATCCGCCATCCCCCGGCGGGGAAGGCTCCGGTCCCTGTTTTCGCCGCTGGCATAACCTGTTCCATCGTCAATCGGAGGCTTCAGGGCCCCAGCTTCGCCGCAGGCGTAACGTGCCAGACGGTTGTCAGCCGGCATCCAATCCCCTGCCCTGGCCGGGTCAAGCACCTGCATGCTCTTGACCCTGAATCGCGCACCCACTGACCTTGCAAACGCAGCAGCAGCAGGTATCTCATGTTCATTTCCCCTGTGCACGAGGAACTGAAGGATGATTTGCAGCTTTGATCCTCGTTGCCTGATGGTTTCTGCCAGAAGCCTGACACCCCCGGTCACAAGCAGATGATCACCTCCGATGCGGTAGATGACGTATGATTCAGGAGTGACTCCGTCATACGAGATGATGATCTTTTCCAGAGGCGAGGCTGCAAGCATTGCACAGTTTTCCTTATCGAGGAAATGACCGTTTGTAGAGATGACCGGGTGCATTCCGCGGAAAAGCTCCAGTATCCTGAAAAACTCCGGGTGCATCATGGGCTCACCCTGGAAGCTTAGCCAGGAAGAGAGGGCCCTGCTTCGGAAACAGGCGGCAACTGAAGCAGCAAGGTCATAACTGATGAACCCGCTGGTTCTCCTGATGAGACCAGTGCCTGTGACGCACTCAGGACAGGCAAGATTGCACCGGCTGCTCAGCTCCACACTTATTGCCGGAGGTGGCGGCGGAATAACGCGAACAGCAGCATATCTCCTTGCCGCGTAAGAGAAAACAGAGTAACTTGCATTCAGGTATTTAAGCACCATGGCAAAGGCAAATGAACAATTTTTTCCGGTTAATGTATAGGGGATAGCGGGTAATTCCGGTCATTATTATGTAACAATGATCCGGATTACAAACAAAAACAATAAAAAGACCATGAAAACAAGAATCCTCTTTACAGCAATCGCTTCGGCACTGCTCCTCAATATGACCACAGGAGACATGACAGTTTCGGCTGCTTCTGCAGGTTCAAATAAAGACAGACCGCAGCAGGTATCGACAATCCGTGGAAAGGTTGTTGACGCCGAAACAAATCAACCCCTCGTGTTTGCAGGCATTGCCGTGCAGGGAAGCAACGTGGCCACTGTGACGAACCTCGACGGTGAATTCACCCTGAAACTTACAGGCAGTGAGACCGGAAATCTTGAGTTCTCATTTGTCGGATACAAAAACAAGGTGATGGCCCTCAGCGAGATGAAGTCCAACGGACAGCGAAACATCATCAGCCTCGAAACAGCAATGATACCTATCAGGGAAGTCATCGTGAAACCCCTTGTTCCGGAAGAAATTATGGAAAAGGTTATCAACCGTTTTGACGAGAATTATCCTGAAGTTGCAAACGATATGACCGGTTTCTACCGCGAGACAATACGCAAGAACCGCTCATATATATCTATTGGAGAAGCTGTTGTCGAAATCTTCAAGGCACCCTATCAGAATGACCTCAGGTTTGACGCCGTCAGGATCTACAAGGGCAGGAAAAGCAATGACGTTGAAAAGATGGACACCGTCCTCTTCAAGTTGCAGGGCGGCCCTACAACCACCCTTTATCTTGATGTCGTCAAGAACCCGGAGACCTTCCTTACCAGGGAAGCTATCAGCCAGTATGACCTGGAGCTTTCAAGCATCGCCGTGATAGATGACCGGACAAACTATGTGATCAACTTCTACCAGAAGCCGTCGATCTCAACACCTCTTTACCAGGGACGCCTTTTTGTCGACATCGAAACATTTGCAGTGGCACAGGTCGAATTTTCATTCAACCTTGAAAACAAGGAGCTTGCTGCCTCGATGTTCATCCGGAAGAAACCCATGGGGATGCAGGTGACACCCGAGCTGACATCATACCTTGTCCGCTTCCGCGAACAGGATGGCAAATGGTACTTCACCCACTCCAGGGCTGAAGTCAAGTTCAAGGTTGACTGGAAAAAGAAACTCTTCAACACCAATTATACTACAATGTCAGAGCTTGCAGTCACAGACCGTACCACCGAAGATGTAATAAAGTTCACGAACAAGGAGAGGATAAAGCCTTCAGACTTCTTCACCGAAGAGGTTGCAGCCTTCGCCGATCCTGAATTCTGGGGCGATTACAACGTGATTGAGCCTGACCAGAGCATAGAGGCAGCCATACGTAAACTCAGCAGGAAGGTTAAATTCAGCGACAGGACAGAATAAAAAGCGGGAAGGGGGAATGATGCCGATGCCTGGCGACAGTGGAGTCATAGCAAGAATCCGGGAGGGAGACAAACAGGAGTTTGAGAAACTCTTCCGCTCCTGCTATGCTCCACTGGTACGCTATGCAAGAACCCTGATAAAAGATCACGATGCTTCTGAAGAGATAGTACAGGAACTATTTTTCAGGTTGTGGCAGGACAGACAGAATCTGATGATTGAAAGCTCTTTGAATGGTTATCTTTACAGATCGGTGCACAACAGGGTGCTGCACTATATCGAACACCAGAAGGTTATCAACCGGTATGCCGGCGAGATCCTCGCCTCAGCCGAGGTGACCTCGGAACCTGTGACTGATGCGATATACTACAGTGAGCTTCAGGCCAGGGTGGCAAGAGTGCTCGAAAGACTGCCGGAAAGGTGCAGCAGAATCTTCCGGATGAACCGGTTCGAAGGACTTAAATACAATGAAATAGCTGATAAACTTGCTGTATCTCTCAAAACGGTTGAGGCAGACATGGGTAAGGCACTGAAGGAGTTCAGAAAAACACTGGCAGAGTGATGAAGAAGATTAATAAAACAGAAAAGTGGGATGACCGGGAGTGGGCCGGAGCAGCCGCATGGCTCTCAGGCGAGGAGAACGGAAGCGGGGAAGAAGCCCGTATCCTGGCCGGTGAAGAAGAAGATATAATGAAGAAATGGAATGACCTGAAATATGCGGGAACAGAACCCGTAGATGTAGATAAAGCCTGGGAGAAACTCAACAGCAGGATAGAAGCTGCTGAGCAACCCCGGGTAACCCGGCCTGCCGGTAATCCTCCGCAATCAATTACAGGCAGGAGAATCCCGTTCCTCACAACATTTGCACGAATTGCTGCAATGGTTTTGATCGTTGCCGGTGCCGGATGGCTTCTCTTTGAGGTTGCAGCCCCGCAGAAGATTACTGTGACATCCTCTCCCGAACAGAAGAATGTCGAGGTACTCCTCACTGACGGCAGCACAGTGTTCCTGAACCGTAACAGCAGCCTCACCTATCCGAAGAACTTCCGGAGCGGAACACGCCGGGTGTCTCTCAGGGGAGAAGCCTTCTTTGACGTGGCACGTGATGTGGAGCACCCGTTCATAATCGATGCCGGGAAAGCGAATATACGGGTACTCGGCACATCCTTCAATGTAATAACCGAAAACGCCGGCAAAGAGGTGGAGGTTTATGTCTCTTCAGGAAAGGTGATGGTGACAAGCGAGGACGGATCGGGAAGCCTGACCCTGGAGCCCGATTATGTCGGAAGAGTCTCCGGCAATAACGCCATAAGTGAACGTAACACAAACGTGAACTACCTTGCCTGGCACACAGACATGCTCACCTATGACGGTGAACAGCTGGGTGTGGTCTTTGAAGATCTGAAACGTACTTACAACATAGATATCAAGGTTGCTGACCCTGAAATAAGCGGGTACAGACTCACCTCCCCGTTCGAACAGCAGCCGCAGGATACAATTGTTAAACTGATTTGCACTACCTTTAACCTCCGTTCTGTCAGGGAGGGAAATACATATATACTCTTCCGCTGACAGGCGCAAAAGAAACTGATGGGGCCAAACGGATCAAGGAAGATACTGGTGACCCTGATTGCCGGTCTGCTTTTCATCTCCCTGCCTTCATTTCCGCAGGAGAATATCTTCGACAGGCCCCTGAGGCTTCCGGGGAGCAGTATAAGGGCATCCAGGGCCCTGGGTGAGATCAGCAAAATCACCGGTTATCTGTTTACATATGATACCCGCATAATAAATGCTGACAGGACTTTCGCCCTTCCGGGCGAAGAAATACCGCTCAGGACAGTCCTTGACTCGGTGGCCGGTGACCCTGCAATAAAATACATCGTGCAGGGAAGACATATAATCCTCTACCGCGAGACGGCCCTGCCGCCCGGGCCGGAACCTCCCGCAGACTCTCTTCCGGTTTTCCTTTCAATTGGAGGAAAAATCATTGACGGGGAAACATCCGAACCCCTGCCCTATGCAACAATCGGCATCAGCCACAGCGGAAGGGGAACAGTGACAAATTTCAACGGTGATTTCATCCTGAGGATCAGCGAAGATTGCCTTGAAGATACTCTCACTGTCTCATATGTGGGCTACGTCAACCGCCTCCTGCCTGTAAGAAGCCTTCCCGGGAATGTAATGACAATCACAATGGACAGGGATTACATCCCAATCCCCGAAATAATCATCAGGGCACAGGACCCGATGCTGATTCTGCGCAGAACAATCTCATCCATAGCCTCCAATTACGGAACCATACCGGCCATGCTTACAGGCTTCTACCGCGAGGGAGTGTATCGCAAAAAGGAACCGCAGATCTATTCAGAGGCAGTTGTAAAAATCTACAAGAGCCCGTATACCAGGTCATTGCAGAATGATCAGATGAAGGTGATCCGCAGCAGGAAAATCGAAAACCTCGAGGCGAAGGACACCCTGGCTGTCAGGCTGAAGGCGGGCCTCAGCGCAACCCTCTCCCTTGACGGGATGAGACATGTGTTTGACTTCCTTGACCCCCAGTCGTTCAATTCATACGAATACCATCTTACAGACATCGTAACAATAGATGGCCAGACTGCATATGTGATCTCGTTCAAACAGAAACAATGGGTAACCGAGCCACTTATGCAGGGCGATATGTACATAAACGTTGACAATTACGGCCTTATGCTTGCCGAGTTCGAAGTGAACCCGCTTTACATCGACGAGACAGGCGAATCTTTCATCAGCAGTCTCCCCAGAGACTATTCAATGAAACCCGAGTATGTAAGGTACCGGACCCGCTACAGAAACATTGACGGAAGATATTACCTCTCACATGTCAGAGGTGACCTGGGCTTCATGGCAAGGGGAAGAAACAGGGTCTTCAGCAGCAGGTTCAACGTGTTTTTCGAGCTTGCAATTACAGAACACCGAACTGAAAATGTTGCAAGGTTTGACCACGAGGAACTGGCTCCGGCCTATTCAATATTCTCACAGACAATTGAAGGTTATGATGCCGGATTCTGGAAGGACTTCGATTTCCTCAAGCCTGAGGATGACCTTGTTGCCGCCCTGGAGAAACTCAGGGTCCGGCTCGGGGAGTTCAACGAATAAGGTCCGGTCAGGGGAGTCCGATGAATAAGACCAGGCCCGGGGAGTCCGATGAATAAGACCAAGCCCGGATTGTGCCGCTGATGCCATATGTGCCTGTTGCCGCTACTGCTCCCGTCAGGGGTTTCGCGGCCGTACCTGCATAACAGTTTCAATAGCTCTCGAGGATCCTGTAAAGCGCTGTGAGGTCCGGTGTAAGAATTATCTCAGTCCGCCTGTTCTTCTGGCGGGCATCTGCTGTTTTTGCCGGATCGACAGGCATGTATTCGCTTCGCCCTGATGCGACAAGTCTCTTCGGATTAATATGCGTATCCTGCGTCAGTACCCTTACAACCGTTGTGGCCCTCTTTACGCTCAGATCCCAGTTGTCAAGGATCTGCTGCCCGGGAGCTGCCCTGTAGGGCACATCATCTGTATGCCCCTCGATTGTGATTGTCACATCTGTGTTTTTCTCGAGGAGTGCGCCAAGCTTGCGCAACGCCGTGCGGCCGTTGGCATCTATTTCATAACTGCCGGTTTTGAAGAGCAGCTTGTCATCCATGGAAACATAAACCTGGCCGTTCTTCATTGTCACTGTCAGACCGTTGTTCTCGAACCCGAACAGGGCATCAGAGACCTTGTCCTTCAAAGCCTTAACCGCTTTCTGCTGGGCGTCAAGCATCTTTTCGAGCTCCGCCAGCCGTGCATTGCGTTTCTCCAGCTCGTTTGTCAGTTCTTCGAGTGTTGCTTTTTTCGTGTCGAGGTTCATCTCCAGGTCGCGCATAAGCTCTTCTCTTTGCTGAAGCTCAGCCTGTGCCTGACGCAGGTCAGCAAGCAGCCTCTGTGTCTCCTGCGCTTTCCCGGCCACCAGCTCCGCCTGGGCACTCTGCAGCTCATCATACCTCGAGGAGAGACTGTTCACTTCGTCCCTCGAACGGACCAGCTCAGCCCGGGCTTGTTCAAGATCACCGGTAAGCTTTTCAGTATCATCGGTGAGTTGCTTCGACCTGGCCGTCAGCTCCCTGTTGGACATCGTCAGCCAGATGTTTTCCGCCTTGAGCGAGTCACGTTCTGACATCAGTAAATAGTTCCTGTCGGAAAGGGTATTGTACCTTTTCCCTGTAACGCATGAGACTGCTGAAAGGGCTATCAGAAGAAACATTAACAGAGTGTTGCGGGCTTTCATGACATTGCCGGGTTTTGCTTTACATCTGCTGCGAATTAAACAATAAATGGATAAAACTGTTCTTAATTGTCGGATGATTAATTAACAAACCAGCTTTTTTACAACCAATGGAAGGCATTGTATCTGACAGCAACGTTGACAGGTCTCCTTTCCTTTAGGCAAAAAATAAAATATAAGTATCTTTGACCCGGCATCTGACAACCTCGACCAATGTCATCATCAGAACCGCTACTAGACAGGATAAATACGCCTGAAGACCTCAGGAAACTTGACAGGCTTGACCTTGTGAAGCTCAGTGACGAGCTCAGACAACACATTATTGATGAGGTAAGCACAAATCCCGGTCATTTCGGGGCCAGCCTGGGGGTTGTGGAGCTGACTGTTGCACTTCACTATGTCTACAACACCCCCTATGACAAAATTGTCTGGGATGTAGGTCACCAGGCCTACGGACACAAGATTCTTACCGGCAGGAAAGCACAGTTCGCAACAAACAGGAAATACAAAGGCATCAGCGGATTTCCCCGCATGTCAGAGAGTGAGTATGACGCCTTTGGGGTGGGACACTCCTCAACTTCAATATCCGCTGCGCTGGGTATGGCCGTTGCAGCCCAGGCCAAGGGAGAGAAAAGAAAGGTGGTGGCCGTTATCGGCGACGGAGCACTTCAGGCAGGTCTTGCCTTCGAGGGGCTCAACAACGCGGGCAATCAGAAAGCTGACCTGCTTGTAATCCTCAATGACAATAACATTTCAATTGATGCAAGTGTCGGCGCCCTCAAGGAATATCTCCTCGACATCACCACAAGCCGTACCTACAACAAGTTTAAGGACAAGGTCTGGCACCTGCTCGGCCGGTACAACAAGGTCGGAAACAGGGCAAGGGTGCTGGCAGCACAGGTTGAGAGCGGAATCAAGGGTACCGTTCTGAAGCAGAGCAATATGTTCGAGGCACTGAAGTTCAGATATTTCGGACCTATTGACGGCCATGACGTACTGCATCTTACCCGGGTGCTGGAAGACCTGAAGACAATTCCCGGACCGAAGCTGCTGCACTGTGTCACAGTGAAGGGAAAAGGATTTCAGAAAGCTGAAGAGCAGCAGACGATTTTTCACGCTCCCGGTAAATTTGACAAGTGTACGGGCGAGCTAATCAGGCCTGCTGAGTGTTCTAAGCACCCTCTTTACCAGGATGTCTTCGGTCATACAATAGTTGAGCTTGCGCGGCAGAATGAAAAGATTGTGGGCATTACCCCTGCCATGCCCAGCGGCTGCTCGCTCAACATCATGATGAAGGAGATGCCGGGCAGGGCTTTTGACGTGGGCATATGTGAACAACATGCTGTCACCTTCTCTGCGGGGCTGGCTGCCAACGGGCTCCTACCCTTTTGCAATATCTATTCGTCATTCATGCAGCGGGCCTATGACCAGGTGGTGCATGATGTGGCCATACAGGGGCTCAAGGTGGTTTTCTGCATGGACCGCGGAGGGCTCGTAGGTACTGACGGGGCAACACACCACGGGTTCTTCGATATCGCCTTTATGCGCAATATCCCGGGAATGATTACCGCTGCGCCGATGGACGAGGTAGAGCTGCGGAACATGATGTACACGTCACAGCTTGAAAGCATTAAGGGGCCGTTCAGCATACGCTACCCGCGCGGTACAGGTGTGGTATGCGACTGGCGGCAGCCGTTTGAGGAGATACCTGTGGGAAAGGCCCGCCTGATCAGCGAAGGAAGTGATATTGCAGTGCTGAGCCTTGGTCATCCGGGGAACTTTGTCGTCGATGCTGTCAAAGCGCTGCAGCCGGAAGGGATCACTGTTCAGCACTATGACATGAGGTTTGCAAATCCACTTGATGAAGAGGTGCTGCACAGTGTCATGAAGCAGTTCAGGAAGATAATCACCGTCGAGGACGGGGTCATCAAGGGCGGATTCGGCAGTGCGGTGCTTGAGTTCGCCGCAGATAACGGTTATGCAGTGGAAGTGCGGCGGATGGGCATACCTGATTACTTCGTCGAGCATGGCACCCAGCAGGAACTATGGCATGAGTGCGGGTATGATGCTGCTGGGATCAGGCAGGCCATTCTGCAGGCAACAGGTAAGAGGCAGTAGAGGGCCGAGCGTTAAGAAATGATCTGGCAGATCATTTTAGCGGAGGAGCCAGCTTGCAGGGGAGGGCAATAGGCAGTAGGCATTAGTGTTTTCCAGAGGGGATCAAACTTTGTAGTATATAATCCGAATTTATAACCTTGCCCGCAGGGCATCAAGCATTGTAGAATCATGACGAAGAAACTCCTCCTCCTGACAACAATCTCCATCCTCATTTCTTCCTGCTCGACAAGGCAGAAGGAACAGTGGATCCCACTGTTCAACGGGCAGAACCTTGACGGGTGGGTCATCAAGATCAAAGGTTCGCCCCTGGGCGAAAACTATAAAAACACCTTCAGGGTTGAAGACGGAGTAATGAAGGTGGCATATTCGGAATACGACACCTTCAGAAACGAATTCGGGCATATTTACTACAAGGAGCCATTCTCCTCTTATAAGCTGCGTGTTGAATACCGCTTTACGGGTGATCAGGTTCCCGGCGGGCCATCATGGGGATTCCGCAACAGCGGCATCATGTTTCACTGCCAGGACCCGGCAACAATAGGTCTGAACCAGGACTGGCCCGTTTCAGTTGAGGTTCAGTTTCTTGGCAGCACTGCTGAAAGGGAGACACCGACAATGAACGTTTGTACACCTCACACCCATATAATGATGGGTGACTCCCTGATAACAGAACACTGCACCTCATCATCATCAAAGTTTTTTTATGATGATGAATGGGTAACGGCGGAGCTGGTGGTTTACGGTGACAGTATCATACATCATATTGTCAATGGTGACACGGTACTGACATATTCCAAACCGCAGATTGGCGGTGACCTTCCTGAAGGGTTCACCCTGCCTCAGGGCACCCCTCTTAAGGAAGGTTACATATCGCTGCAGTCTGAATCACACCCCGTGGAATTCAGGAAGGTGGAGATACTCAGATTAGGCAAGAGGTAATAGGCAGTAGGCAATAGGCGGTGGTAAAATTGGCAGTAGGCAGTTGGCTGTCGGTAATTTGTCTGTAGGGGAAAAGCTTGCGTTTCGGAAAAAAATCATATTTTCGCATCCTGCTAATTTCCATGACTGCAGACTGCAGACTGCCGACTGCTGACTGGCAGACTGGAACCCGCCCGGATGGCAGGGTCTGGCGTAAAGAGGCAGCCCGGGGGGCTGACTCAGCCAGGGGCCGGATTGCAGGGAAGGCAATTCCGCCTTCCGGATGAGTTGAGTAAAGGAAATATTGATTGAATAGAAACAAATTAAAGAACAAGATTCAAGAATGAATATGCCCGGATGGCAGGACCTGGCGTAAAGAGGCAGCCCGGGGGGCTGACTCAGCCAGGGGCCGGATTGCAGGGAAGGCAATTCCGCCTTCCGGATGAGTTGAGTAAAGGAAATATTGATTGAATAGAAACAAATTAAAGAACAAGATTCAAGAATGAATATGCCCGGATGGCGGAATTGGTAGACGCGCTGGTCTCAAACACCAGTGGCAGCAATGCTGTGCCGGTTCGATCCCGGCTCCGGGTACTGCAAAAGCCTCTTAGCACAAAGTTGTTGAGAGGCTTTTGCATTAATGCTCACGGCCGGCAGGCGACAATGCGTTTATAAGCTTCAGGGATCTGTCTGACGAAATCAATTAACTTACACCGGCTTTCTAATTGACCCGATATGACTCGCACCGGACGTATTGAATCTATTGACATAATGAGAGGGCTGACCCTCCTGTTGATGCTTTTTGTCAATGACCTCAACATGAAAGTCGCTCCTGCATGGCTGGGCCATATGCCGGCACAGTTTGACGGAATGGGACTGGCTGACTGGGTTTTTCCCGGGTTCCTCTTCATCGTTGGAATGGCCATTCCCTTCGCCATTGTCGGCAGATTGAACAAGGGAGATTCAACAGCAAAATTATTGCTGCATATATTGATCCGGACAGTCAGCCTGCTCATAATCGGCATCCTGATGCTTAATACCGGAAGGATAAATGCTGAATTAACCGGAATGAGCAAAAATCTCTGGGCGCTCCTCATGTATGTTTCTGTCTTCCTGATCTGGAATGACTACCCTGCCGGAAAGAACAGGCTACTCTTCCTGGGCCTCAGGGCAGCAGGGATCGCCACACTGATTTACCTTGCAGCCATCTTCAGGTCAGGCACCACCGATGATCCCGGATGGATGGCTGCAGAATGGTGGGGCATCCTCGGTCTTATCGGGTGGGGCTACCTTGTTGCATCACTTGTTTATTTTGCCCTGCGTGATAACCTTACAGGTACAGCATTGGTTGTCCTGTTTTTCCTTGCGGTGAATATTCTCGATCAGAAAGGATTGCTTACATTCCTTGACCCCCTGAGGCCTGTCCTCGGAATTATAGTCCAGGGAAACGTCCCGCTGATAGTGATGACCGGAATGCTGGCCGGAGTGCTGCTCAGGAGAATGAAGGCATCAGAAAACAATAAAATTATGCTGCTGTTCCTTTCCCTCGGCTTTGTGTCACTTACCCTTGGATTTGTCCTTAGAAAATGGTTCATAATTTCAAAAATCCTTGCCACTCCAAGCTGGGGAATGATCTGCAGCGGCATCAGCTTCATTGTTTTTACTGCAATATTCTGGCTTGCAGATGTAAAAGGGCTGACAAGGTGGGCGGGCTTCGTCAGACCTGCAGGAAAGCACTCCCTGACAACATATCTCGCCCCTGACATACTTTACCATGCCATCTGGATGTCATCTGTTCCCGTTCTTTTCTACAAACAATCATCAGAACCATTGGCAGTCATCCTTGGATCGATTGCATGGGCGTTGGTCATGGCAGGTCTGACCACAGTCCTTGCGAAGGCGAACATAAAACTGAGGTTGTGAGAAGCCTTTACTTACGGATACCCGGGAAGTGATAATTAACTTACATTGAGTATTTCGAGCAATGGCGAGAAAGAAGGAACAGTAATCAGGTGGTCAGCAACAAGATTCAGGTATTTATTGCCGGAACAGAATGAGATGCCAGTGCCACACTCCCTGATCATGCAGATGTCATTGTCACTGTCTCCGATTGCAGTAATGATTCGGACATCTATGCCATAACTTGCAGACAGTTGCCTGATTACATTTGATTTGCAATACTCATGTTTGCAGATGCTTTCATTTGTCCTTAAAAAATAAGAGGGAAGCTTCACCTCGCCGGTGGCAACGCTCCTTGAAAACTCCAGCTCGTTTGCCACAGAGAAGTCCATACCAAGCTTGTTTTTAAGATGATTTGTAACCACATCATAGCTGTCACTGACGATACCGCAGACGTACCCGTCTCTTTTCAGTTCTGTAACCACCTCCAGTGTATCCTCGATAACTGGTATGGTATCAACAACATCAAGTATCTCTTTAATTGAATATCCCTTCATGAGCGTAGCGATAAGCTTTGTTCTCATGATTGCTGTATCGTTGTGGGTGACGATGTTGATCAGTTCCTCCTCAAATCCCAAAATCCGTGAGGCGGTGGTGATGAAGCTGCCTTTCAGCAGCGTGTTGTCCATGTCAAAAACAACCATTTTTGAAAAACCCTGCCTGTTTTCACGCATGGCATACTCCATCTGAGTGCGGAGCACATTGACCTTCCTTATTGTTTCCCCTTCCACGGGTTGCAACGATTCTCCACGCCGGATTATCGCCCTTGAAACCTCGAGTGACATTTCTGAAAGCTGTTCCCATGACTGCATACGGTTTTCTATGTACCCGATATTGACCTCCACAATACGAGCGCCGGCAAGATGCAGGTCAATCAGCATCCCGATGTCAACCCCGTAATCATTCTCAAGTTTAAGTTTCTGCAGTAATGACTTCTTTCCGGCCACCATCCCGCTGAGAGGCTGTGAGAATCGGGTAAGATCAGGGAAAAGAAGTTTAAGCAGAGGTTTGGCAACAAGCTCTGTGACCCTTCCCGCCTGGCGCGTAAAGACTGACTTGACAAAATCAGCAGTGCCATCAATCAACGGAGCTGTCATCAGTTCAACAATATCTTCCGGGTATGTTGTAATATCCGCGTCAAGGAACAGTAAAATCTCATTCCTGGCGAACAGTATCCCCTCCCTCAGTGATGCCCCTTTTCCGAGAAGCGTACTTGTATAGACTGTTGCCCCGGCATCGCGTGCAACCTGTAATGTATTGTCGGATGACTTGTCATCTATGACAATGATCTCTGACGTCAGCGGTGAACCCTTTATCAGCCCGATAACGCTGCCAACGGTTTCAGCCTCATTAAGCGCCGGAATGATTACAGTTACCATGGCATTTTCAATAATTTATATTTAACCCGTTCCCCTTCTGTTGTATTCACTTATCATCTCCTCCCTGCTTACCGGTTTCCCGTGACCGGGAAGGATAATACGACAGCCGGTGTCAATGATCTTCTTCCATGTGCCGATCAGGACCTTTACATCATCGGCAAACGGAGGAAAAGGCGAACCCGGCATGGTTCCGATGACCGAGTCGCCCGCGAGGGCTATCTCACCATCAATCACCACAGTTGCACCTCCGGGTGAGTGGCCCGGAGTATGTATAATAAACCCGTTAATGCCAAAACGGTTCAGATCAAAATGATCGATAAAAACATTGTCGGCTATACACGGATCATACCTGAACACCTGCTCAATCTTTCTTCCGATGCTGACCAGTCCCCGGGTGAATGTGTATGTTCCTCCGGGGATCGGCATTTCGCCGGCAGCCAGCATTGCACTTTCATCTTCCTGCACCACAACCTCAGCCCCGTACTCTGCCTGCAGCCATGCCGCATTTCCTGCATGATCGAAATGGGTATGGGTGAGGACCACCGCCTCAGGAATCAGCCCCTTCCGCTCCAGGGCATTCGCAATACGGCTTCTGTCAAATGAAATGCCGGTATCAACAACTATCGAGCGGCCGTTTCTTGAAACAACCCAGATGTTGCACCTGGCCGGCGTCAGGCGTATGACCGAAGTCCCTTTTCCAGTATCCGGTATGTCTATCATAACACTAATATAACAATACCCCTGAATCTGTTGTACATTTTCTGTCAAACCGTGATACCTTTGGATTAGCATACTTATTCCGGCAATGAAATCTATACAACTATTCCAGGTCGATGCGTTCACACACGGACCATTCACCGGCAATCCGGCTGCTGTTTGCATCCTTACAGAGCCGGTCACCGAAGAGACGATGCAGAAAATAGCAATGGAGAACAACCTTTCAGAGACAGCCTTCATCACACGGGGGAGGGATGAATGGCTGATAAGATGGTTTACTCCTGCGGAGGAAGTTGACCTCTGTGGTCACGCAACACTTGCATCGGCCTTTGTGGTTATGAATATCCTTGAACCGCAGAGCGAAAAAGTAATATTCCGGTCAAGGGTTATGGGTCATCTCACAGTCAGGAAAAAAGGGGATCTTCTGGAACTGGATTTTCCCGTTGACCATCCGGCTGAATGTGACTTACCTGCCTTTATAAGCGAAAGCCTCGGTATTGCTCCCGTCGAATCATACATGGGCCGGAGTGACTACATGCTCATCTACAACGATGAGTCTGACATCCGGATGATGAGACCTGACTTCAGAAAACTGGCGCAGGCCGGAAGCAGGGGTGTCATTGTCACTGCCCCGGGTGAAACAGTTGATTTCGTATCAAGATTCTTCTGCCCTCAGATCGGCATCGATGAAGACCCGGTGACCGGGTCGGCACACACCACCCTGACGCCGTACTGGTCAGCACGCCTTGGCAAAACGTCGTTAAAGGCAAAACAGTTTTCCTCACGCGGCGGTTATCTTGAATGCACTCTGGCCGGTGACCGGGTCAGGATAGCCGGCACAGCTCTTCTTTATCTTAAAGGTGAGATTTGTCTCTGACTTAGTCCAAAAACAATTAAGTTTGCCGGCGAAACATAAAAGGATGATAAAAAAGGATGCCATTCACCCCTACGGGGCGAAACAGGATCAGTTTGACAGGCGTTACCTCCGCATGGCTGCAGTATGGTCTGAGAATTCCTATTGCCAGAGACGGAAGGTGGGAGCGCTCATCGTAAAGGACAAGATGATAATCTCCGACGGCTACAACGGCACTCCGGCCGGATTTGAAAATGTCTGCGAGGATGAAAACAATGTTACCAAACCTTACGTTTTACATGCCGAAGCCAATGCCATCACCAAGGTGGCCAGGTCAAACAACTCAAGTGAAAACGCCACCCTCTACATAACCGATTCCCCCTGCATGGAATGCGCAAAGCTGATCATACAGTCAGGAATAAAGCGTGTCGTTTACAGTAACCAGTACCGCAACCTTGACGGCATCGATCTTCTGAAACGGGCAGATATCGAGCTTGTTTATATTGAACCCGCTGATAAGAAAAATGAAATATAACAAAGCATACTTACCGCTTATAATAGGCATTGCCCTTGCGGCAGGAATTCTGATAGGTTTCTACATGCCTCACCCGCAGACAGGGCTGTATACAAATTTCCCCCCGTCAAACGACAAGCTGAGCCGGATGCTTGACATAATCGAATCAGACTATGTCGACACTGTTAACCGCAATGCACTCGTAGAGGAGGCAATACCTGTGATGCTTCGCAAACTGGACCCCCATTCGGTCTATATCCCTGCCTCTGACCTCGCCCAGGCCAACGAACCCCTCCAGGGAAATTTCGACGGCATAGGTGTTTCATTTAACATGCTCACCGACACGGTACTGATAATCAGCGCTATCCCTGGAGGTCCCTCCGAAAAGGCCGGCATTATTCCCGGTGACAAGATTATCTACGTCAATGACTCCCTGATAGCCGGGAAAAACATTCCCGACGAGGATGTGGTGAAGATGCTCAAGGGACCACGCGGCACAAAGGTCGAGCTGAAAATAGAACGCAAGGGAGCCGCCAGCCTGTTACCGTTTACAATCATACGTGACAAGATACCGATATACAGTCTCGATGTCTCTTACATGATGTCAGGCGACGTCGGATATATCAAGATCTCCAACTTCGCAGTTACAACCCATGAGGAATTCAGGAAAGGCCTCCGCGAACTGAAGGATCAGGGGATGCAAAAGCTGATCCTTGACCTCAGGGGCAACTCAGGAGGCGTTATGGATGCAGCCACCCAGATAGCCGACGAATTCCTTCCCGACGGAAAACTGATTGTCTTCACAATGGGCAAATCAACCCCGAGACAGGATATCAAAGCTACCGGACAGGGAGATTTTGAAACAGGTGAACTTGTTGTCCTCATTGATGAATGGAGTGCATCAGCCAGCGAAATCCTGGCAGGCGCCGTGCAGGATAATGACCGCGGTACTATCATTGGAAGACGTTCGTTCGGCAAAGGGCTGGTTCAGGAACCTGTCATGTTCCGCGACGGCTCCGGCATGAGACTGACAATCGCCAGGTACTATACACCAACAGGCAGGTCAATCCAGAAACCCTATGACCAGGGGGTGGAAAAATACTACGAGGATCTTGGCAACAGGCTGATGCACGGTGAATTCGAGGAGGCAGATTCAATCAGGCAGGTCGATTCACTTCGCTTCACCACACCGGGCGGAAAAGTGGTTTACGGTGGCGGCGGAATCATGCCGGACATATTCGTTCCCCTCGATACTGTCGGTGTCTCAGATTATTTCCTTGCAATCAGGAACTCAGGACTGCTTTACAGGTATGCCATGAAATATACGGAAGACAACCGTGAGACCCTTGGCAAATTCAAGGACCTCCCTTCACTTGGCAAATGGCTTGATGACCAGAATCTTCTGGCGAAGTTCGTTGCATACGCAGGACAGAACGGCGTGCCGGCAAAAAATGACCAGATAACAGTTTCAGGAAAAATCATAACCGTACAGCTGAAAGCCTATATCGCCCGCAACATGCTTGACAACAAGGGCTTTTATCCAATCTGGCAGGAAATTGACAGGACTCTGCTGGATGCTCTCGCTTATCTTGAGAACAAATAACAGATAATCACCACTTTATTTGTTCGGCAAATCCCTCCAGGAGCCTGGAGGATTTTTCCCTTTCCTCGATGAATCCGAGGTGACCCGAATTTTCAAGGATCACCACCTCTGCATTGTAAGGCAATCCGGTGTCACGTATCGCCCTTTCGGGCGAAAAATAAAGGTCGTGCCTCCCCAGGATCCACAATAACGGCACTCCTCCGCTCTCAAGGATATATTGCCGCGACGGACGGGCAATCATTCCGTTCAGCATTGCAATAATACCTTCCCCGGGATTCCGCGAGGCTATCTTCTTTGACCGCTCAAGCTCTTCCCTCCTGGATGTAAGATTCTTCACGGCAAACATCATCCTTATGTTTTCCGGGTACATAATATTCTTTTTGCCTGCCCTGACAACCGCTATCTCCCTCTTGCGCCTTCCAACTGCTTCCGGAGTGTCAGCATGCGGATGAGAATGAAAGAGTACATATCCTGACAACATTTCAGGGAACAGTTCCAGAAATGCAAGGGTGACGTAGCCTCCCAGGGAGTGGCCCACCATCATGACCTTTGTCTCACCTGTGCTCTTTATAATCTCCCGTACCGCCCCGGCAAGAAACTCCATCGTGTGAATCTCACCCCTGACCCCTGAGTCACCGTGTCCGGGAAGATCAGGAATGATGATCCGGTATTTCTTCTCCAGGTCTGCTGCCAGCGGCTCCCAGATTTCACCTGTTTCCAGATAACCATGCAGTAAAACTATCGGCCTGCCGGAGCCTCGCTCGCTCCACGAAACCTCTGTCCCTTCAAATTCAGATGTCATATTCTTCCGTGCTTTGTTATAGAGAAAAACTGTTTAAATTTACAATGAAGTAATGATTTTCCCTGGTTTTCATTTTGCACGGGACTATAAAATAAATAGCCGATGAACAAGATTCTTTTCTCGGCCGTCTCGAAGAAATTCGTCATGGCACTCGCCGGTTTGTTTCTGCTCCTGTTTCTTCCGGTGCATCTCGGCATAAACCTGATGCTCCTCAGAAGCGACCCCGGGCCGTTCAACAATGCCGCACATTTCATGGCTACATTCCCCCTTGTCAAGGTTGTGGAAATACTGCTGTTCCTTTCGATCCTGGTTCATATCACCTACGGACTGATACTCCAGGTGCAGAACTGGCTCTCAAGACCGGTCAGATATGCTGTAAGAAACAGGTCCGAAACATCGGCCTTTTCAAAATTCATGATCTGGACCGGAGGGTCGGTATTGATCTTTCTTGTTATCCATTTCTTTAACTTCTATTTTATAAAACTCGGGATAGTCGAAGGAGACCCGGAGAACTTCTATGCAGTTGCATACCGGCTATTTGCCGTCCCGGGTTACGTAATCCTGTATTGGGTCTGCTTCATTCTCCTGGGTTTTCATCTGTATCATGCCCTGCAGTCGGCATTCCAGACTCTCGGATGGTCAAACGAATTCTGGAAACCAGTCATAAAGGCCGTTTCGCTTCTTTATGCGATAGCCCTACCGGCAGGATTTGCCATTATACCTCTTGCCATCTGGCTTTTTAAATAACCTGTGCAAAAACAAGCAATATGATAACTCTCAACTCAAAGATACCCGAGGGTCCGCTTGAAGAGAAGTGGTCAAAGTACAAGGCCGCCTCAAAGCTTGTGAATCCGGCCAATAAAAAGAAGCTTGACATAATTGTTATCGGTACCGGTCTTTCCGGTGCAGGTGCAGCCTCGTCCCTGGGAGAACTGGGATACAACGTCAAGGTGTTCTGTTACCAGGATTCGCCCCGCAGGGCTCACTCCGTTGCTGCCCAGGGAGGCATCAACGCCGCCAAGAACTACAAGAATGACGGTGACAATGTTTACCGGCTTTTCTATGACATGATAAAAGGTGGCGATTTCAGGGCCCGTGAAGCCAATGTATACCGGATTGCCGAGGTGAGCAACCAGGTCATAGATCACTACACCGCCCTGGGTGTGCCATTTGCACGCGAGTACGGAGGCACACTGGATACCCGTTCATTCGGCGGGGTTCAGGTTTCACGGACTTTTTACGCGAAGGGACAGACAGGACAGCAGTGTTTGCTTGGTGCATATTCTTCTCTTAACAGGCAGATTAAGGCCGGAACGGTTAAAATGTACCCCAGGCGTGACATGCTGGAGCTTGTTGTTATAGACGGCAAAGCCCGTGGCATAATTACGCGCAATCTTATCACAGGAGAGATTGAGCGCCATTCAGCCCATGCCGTGGTGCTGGCCACCGGGGGTTACGGAACAGTCTATTACCTCTCTACGCTTGCAGTGAACAGCAACGCCTCCGCAGCCTGGAAGACTTACCGGAAAGGTGCAGCCTTTGCCAATCCAAGCTTCGTCCAGATCCATCCTACAAGCATACCTCAGCTTAACGAGTTCCAGAGCAAGCTGACACTGATGTCTGAATCGCTGCGTAATGACGGCCGCATATGGGTGCCAAAAAAGAAGGGTGACAATAGACCGGCAAATGATATACCTGAGGATGAACGCGACTATTATCTTGAGCGTCGTTACCCGGCCTTCGGCAACCTGGTGCCACGTGATGTGGCGTCACGGGCTGCCAAGGAACGATGCGATGCCGGTTATGGTGTGGGCAAGACAGGGCTGGCGGTAAACCTTGATTTCCGCGATGCAATCAAAAAGCAGGGGAAAAAATCAATTGAAAACAAGTACGGTAACCTGTTCGAAATGTATAAGGCAATAACCGGAATGGATCCCTACGAGGAACCCATGCAGATTTATCCGGCAGGCCATTATACAATGGGCGGACTGTGGGTCGACTATGAACTGATGACAACAATTCCCGGCCTCTTCGCCATCGGTGAATCAAACTTCTCGGACCACGGCGCCAACAGGCTGGGAGCCAGCTCACTGATGCAGGCCGCCGGCGACGGCTACTTTATCCTGCCGGTAACTATTTCAAATTTTCTCTCCGGGGAGATAAGAACCCCGAAGATTCCAACATCAGGTCCTGAATTTGATGAGGCTGAAAGAACCGCCAGGGAGAGGATTGAGAAGTTCCTGACTATAAAAGGAAAACAGACTGCCGCCAGTTTCCATAAGCGTCTTGGCAAGATTATGTGGGATTACTGCGGAATGACAAGGAACGAGGAAGGGCTTAAAACAGCAAGGGAAATGGTACGGGAGCTACGGAAGGAGTTCTGGAGCGATCTGCTGATCACCGGCGAGGGTGATGATCTGAACCAGCAGCTCGAAAAGGCCGGACGGGTGGCTGATTTCCTGGAACTGGCCGAGCTGATGATAATCGATGCCCTCGACAGGAAAGAATCATGCGGAGCCCATTTCCGCGAAGAGAGCCAGACGCCTGACGGCGAAGCAAAACGGAATGACTCTGAATATTCATATGTGGCTGCCTGGGAGTATGACGGTGAAAATGACCCGATACTGAACAAAGAACCACTGAAGTTCGAGTTTGTCGAACTGAAGGAGAGAAGCTATAAATAAAACCTGCAAACCATTCCTGATATGAAGCTCAGACTTAAGATATGGAGACAGAAGAATACAAAGGCCAGGGGCGCCTTCGTAAAATATGATCTTGACGGTGTCTCTCCTGATATGTCATTTCTGGAGATGCTTGATCTCCTTAATAATAAACTTATTACTGAAAATAAAGAACCTGTTGCATTCGATCATGATTGCCGTGAAGGGATCTGTGGCAGCTGCGGGATGTATATAAACGGTTATCCGCACGGGCCGGTGCCGGGCCTGACAACCTGCCATCTCTCGATGAGGTACTTCAGTGACGGTGAGACAATAACCATCGAGCCCTGGAGGGCGAAGACCTTCCCGGTAATCAAGGACCTGATAGTTGACCGCAGTGCCCTGGACAAAATCCAGGTGGCCGGCGGATTTATTTCAGTGACTGCAGGCGCAGCGTCGGAAGCTAACAGCATCCTTGTCCGCAAGCATAATAGTGACCTGGCATTTGACTCAGCCATCTGTATAGGTTGCGGAGCCTGTGTGGCAGCCTGCAAGAACGCTTCAGCCATGCTGTTTGTCTCGGCAAAGGTCTCACAGTATGCGCTTCTGCCCCAGGGAAAACCTGAGGCAAAGGAAAGAGTCAGGGCCATGATAGAGGAGATGGACAGGCAGGGTTTCGGCAACTGCTCCAATACCGGAGCATGCGAGGCACAGTGCCCGAAACAGATCAGGCTGTTCAACATTGCGCGACTGAACCGCGAATATTACAGTTCATATTGACTTTTAAAAAGGTAGCGGCGGGTCTGAGACCCACCGCTACATCATCGGATTAAAAATCTGTCAACTGACCAGGCAGAGGCGGGCCTGATACCCGTCAATCCGTCATCTGGCTAGAGACCTGTCTATGATCTGCATGTCGCCTCTATCTCGGCCACAGTCTTCGGCGCCGTTTTGCCCAGCATACGTGAACCCGCAGGAGTGATGAGAACATCATCCTCAATCCTTGCACCACCGAAATCAAGGTAGCTTTCAACCTTCTCAAAATTGATGAATTCCCTGTTTATTCCCTCGGCTTTCCACTTGGCAACCAGTTCAGGTATGAAATATATCCCGGGTTCGACTGTGAAGACATGGCCCGGTTTGTATGGCAGCGCAAAGCGAAGTGATTTCAGACCGAATTGGGTGCTACGCTTTACCTCATCATTGTAACCGACGTAATTCTCACCAAGTGACTCCATGTCATGTACGTCGAGACCCATCATATGACCAAGTCCGTGAGGCATGAAGAGAGCCGGAGCGCCTGCTGCAACCGCCTCGTCAATATCTCCTTTCATGAAACCCAGATCCTTCATACCCGCCGCAATAATCTTCCATGCATTAAGGTGCAGGTCGAGATTCGAAATCCCCGGCCCGGCCATTTTTATAGATTCAGTGTTGGCCCTGAGAACAATCTCATATATCTCCTTCTGACGCTGGCTGAACTTCCCGCCAACGGGTGTTGTACGGGTCAGGTCTGCAGAATAATGCATGTTTGACTCAGCTCCGCAGTCGGTAACCATCATTCTCCCTTCCCTGAGCGTGTTCACATGAACATGATTGTGAAGAGTCTGTCCATTGATGCTTAGAATAATCGGAAATGCCGGGCTTGCTCCCTTTGAGAAGGCTATCCCCTGAAGTACACCGTAGATCTCCTGCTCCGTCGCTCCCGGCTTGCACATGCGCATCGCGGTTGTCTCCATCTCGCACGAAATGTCTGCAGCCTTTTCAATTTCCGCTATCTCAACATCCTCCTTGATTGATCTTAGTGATACGACGGCTTTTATCAGTTTTTCAGAAGCCTTTGTGCGCATCTGACATGGATTCTCTTTCAGTAGCGATCCGAGGGTCATCTTGGTTTCTGCACGGTAAGGAGGAAGAAAATGGACCTCCCTGCCCTTGTCAATGGCTTCATGAACCATGTCAGAAAGCTTATTCACCGGACGTGTCAGCCTGATACCTGCGCCTGAAGCCAGCTCTGCAACAGAAGGCTGAGGCCCCATCCATACTATGTCATCAACAGTAAAATCATCACCGAAAACAATCTCATCACCTGAATTGAAATCGATCACACCTGCCAGACCCGGCAGATCAATTCCGAAAAAATAAAGAAAATCACTGTCCTGTCTCCAGTGATAGGTATTGTCAGGGTAATTCATCGGTGCTTCAACATTCCCGACGAATAGGGCTATACCGTTATTAATAAGGGATTTCAGCCTCTGGCGGCGCTTAATGTAAACTTCTTTTTCAAACATATCTGAGTATATTTTATGTACAAGTACGCTAATGTAGCAAGAGCTGCGGATTTTTTAACAGTGCCTGCAAACTTTAATTGCGAAGAGTATTGTTAATTTATCTTAAGAGTGTATATTCGCATATTGGCTAACCTATTACACTGCTGTTCATGCCCTATCGCCGCCTGCCCAATACAGATTCTGCTCGTCTGAGAGCTTTTAAGAAAGCAATTGAAATGAGCAAGGAGATACCTCCTTTCAGGCTCGCTTTCTCAATGAAAACCCTGGTAAAAATTCAGGCCTTCCTGCCCCTGTTTGAAAATGCAATCAGTCACCAGCGCCAGACAATGGTCAACCAGAGTGAGAAGGCAAAGGTAAACCAGGAGACCACCCGTAAGGCAAGGCTTTACCTGACTCATTTCCTTAAGGTAATGAATATGGCAATAATGAGAGGTGAGCTCCCGGCCGAGACAAGATCATTTTACGGAATCGCATCTGACGACAGTACCCTCCCGTCACTGACAACCGAAAACGAACTTGTAGCGTGGGGTAAACGGATAATTGACGGCGAAGAGTATCGTATCAGGAAAGGCAATTCTCCCGTAAGCAACCCTACAATTGCTGTGGTTAAGGTACGATATGAAAAGTTCCTTGAAACCCGTAACCATTACAAGACAATTTACAGGAGAAATACTGAATGCGTAAACCGTACTTCAGAAATGCGGCAGGAGGCTGATGAGCTTATAGCTTTACTGTGGAATGAAATAGAAGCCAGCTTCTCTTCCCTGCCCGAAGAGGAAAAAAGAGACAGCTGTGAAAAGTACGGGCTTGCCTACGTCTTCCGCAAAAACGAAATCCCCAGGCAGGATCTGTCCCCCACGCTCTTCGGGGCTGAACAGGAAAATCAGTAGTCAAACCTTGAAACTCGGGAACACAATACTAAGGGAGCAGCCTCTCTTCCTCGCTCCCATGGAGGATATCACCGATCCTTCATTCAGGTATGTCTGTAAGATGTTCGGGGCAGATTTCATGTACACCGAGTTTATCTCCTCTGACGGCCTTATAAGGGATGGCCTCAGCAGCGTCAGGAAGCTTGACCTGTTTGATTATGAAAGGCCTATCGGCATACAGCTTTACGGGCATATAACGGAATCGATGGTTGAAGCGGCGCTCAGGGCTGAAGAAGCCAGGCCCGACATAATCGATATCAACTTCGGGTGCCCGGTCAGGAAGATCGCAGCACGGGGTGCAGGCGCAGGGATGCTGCAAAACATCCCCCTGATGATATCCATGACTTCCGCCATAGTCAAGGCTGTAAAAATCCCGGTAACTGTAAAAACAAGACTTGGCTGGGACGAAGACAGCAAGATCATTGTCGAGGTGGCAGAGCGGCTGCAGGATACCGGCATCGCCGGGTTGACAATTCACGGACGCACCAGGGCACAGATGTACAGAGGTGAGGCTGACTGGACGCTTATAGGTGAGGTTAAGAACAACCCACGTATGAAGATCCCTGTGACAGGCAACGGTGACATTAACGGGCCCGAACGGGCGAAGGCGATGTTTGACAAATACGGAGTAGACGCGATCATGGTGGGCAGAGCAACCTTCGGACGTCCGTGGATATTCAGGGAGATACGTCATTACCTCGACACCGGTGAGCTGTTGCCGGAGCCCACCGTCGCTGAAAAAGCCGACCTGGCATTACTGCATCTTGACAAATCACTTGAGCATAAGGAAGGCAAGCCCGCCATTCTCGAAATGAGAAGACATTTCTCAAACTACTTCAAGGGCCTTCCAGGGTTCAAAGAGACACGCCTGAGGCTCCTTACATCCCTTGATGTTGATGAAATCCGTTCTGTCATCGGAGAAATAAAAGACAAATGGGGAAATTGCCGCAGTGAAGAATCAACCGGCATCTACGGAGTCTGACTGTACCCCGGTAGATAGAAATAACTCAGCAGCCATCTGCTGAATCTGATGCTGCAGGAACCGGTGCAATAACCGCAGGGGCAATAATTCCTGCAAACAGCCTGCGAAAATCCTTCCAGCGGTAAACCAGCGCCATTATTACAAAGAAGATTAAAGACATTTCAACGAGGCCGGCAAAATCCTTCCAGGGGTAAATCTCAATCTGCTCGTACATCGCAGGTGTCTGCAGGGCCATATCCTTATGAGTGATGAGCACCGAAAGGAAAACATTGTTGGCTGCATGGGCGCCTATTGCCACCTCTATCCCGTCATCAAGCATTGTCAGAACTGCAAAGAGCAGCCCGAAGAAGATATACTGTGGCATCATCGTGAGAAAACCGTATTGCTGTACTTCCGGGTTCATTCCGTGCATAAGTCCAAACAATACCGATGTCAGCAGAACCGGCAACCACCTGTTACGTGTCAGGACGGCAAATCCCTGCATGAGGTAACCCCTGAACAGTATCTCCTCAAAGGCCGCCTGGAAAGGAATCAGCGCAAGTGACAGCAGAGCAAGGACTATCAGCGAGCCAGAGGTGTTGTTGAGCCTGAAGTTACCCGGATCGCTTTTCAGGGAGTAAAGCATCCAGATTGCTGAAACGGCCATCCAGACAAAGGCAGCAAAGAATATCCTTCCCCAGCGGATCTTTCTGCCACCGTTGATGACAGAACCGAAGCTCCTGTTATGCAGCGGTTTGACCAATGCAATAATTGTGACCAACGCCAGGATAAAAGGAAAGACTGACAGTACGAAACCCAGATTAAGGTTTATGCCCATAGCCTCAAAATCAGGCATGCCCCCTTTCTGGGGAATTGAACCCTCAACCGCATTTGTCAGAATCACTGCGGCAAGTGGCAATGAGCCAACTATATTTGATGCCAGAAAGGGTGAGATTGCCCCAACCAGATACCTCCAGAAGGCGTTATTCCCTTTGAAGGCTGCAAGCATAAAAAGAGTCTCACTTTTTGCCTCAGGTATGTTGTCTGTCAGTTGTTCCTGCATCATTATTTAATTTTAAAATTCCGAACCCGGTCTTGCAGGATAGTCGATTGAATAATGCAACCCGAGACTTTCCTGCCTGTTTTGGGCCATTTTTATTACCAGGTATCCTGCTGCGATCAGGTTGCGAAGTTCTATCAGCTGCCTTGACAGGGTTGACCTCCGGTACAGATCTTCCGTCTCCTGGTAGATTATCTCAAGGCGGGCTTTAGCCCTTGCAAGCCTCAGGTCAGACCTGACAATCCCCACATAATTGCTCATTATCATCTGCATCTCCCTGTAGTTCTGGGTTACAAGGATCATCTCCTCGAGATGAGTGGTGCCATGATAGTTCCAGTCAGGGATCCCTTCTTCATAGTTGAGGCCGGAGATACGTGCCGAGGCATCTTCAGCAGCCCTGTGGGCATATACTGCCGCCTCAATGAGTGAGTTGGATGCCAGCCTGTTTGCACCGTGAAGGCCTGTTGATGAGACCTCACCTATTGCATATAGCCTGTCGATTGAGCTTCTTCCGTCGTGGTCAACGCGAACTCCGCCACACGAATAATGGGCTGCCGGAACTACAGGAATCATGTCCCTGGTAAAGTCTATACCCTCGGAGAGGCACTTTTCATTTATATGGGGGAAGTGTGACCTGAGCTGTTCGCCGTCGAGATGGGAGCAGTCAAGCCAGACATAGTCGTCACCGCGGAGCTTCATCTCGTTGTCAATTGCCCGTGCAACAACATCACGCGGTGCAAGTGATCCTCTTGCATGGTATTTCGGCATAAATTTTTCACCGGACCTGTTGCGGAGCTCCGCACCAAAGCCCCTGAGCGCTTCGGTGATCAGGAACGAAGGTCTGACATTAGGGTTGTACAGGGAGGTAGGGTGGAACTGGATGAATTCCATGTTCTCCAGCTTTCCGTTGGCCCTGTGAACCATTGCCACCCCGTCACCGGTGGCAACAGGAGGATTGGTTGTTGTAAGATAAATATTGCCGCAACCGCCTGTGGCAAGAACAGTCACCCTGGCAAGGAAAGTTGTGACCTTGCTTGTTCCCAGGTCAGCAACGTAAGCTCCGTAACATTCAATGTTTGTCCACTCACGGGTGACATATTCCCCCAGGTTGTGCTGGGTCAGCAGGTCAATAGCAAAATGATCTTCGTAGATCTCTATATCCGGGTGCTCGCGGACCTTCTGTATGAGCACCTGCTCAATGGCAGCCCCCGTCGAGTCCTTGTGATGAAGTATCCTGTGCTCGGTATGGCCTCCTTCCATTGCCATGTCAAGGGTGCCGTCAGGCTTTTTGTCGAAATCAACCCCCATTTCAATCAGTTCCCTGATTCGCTCCGGGGCTTCGCTCACCACCATCCTCACAACCTCTTCGTTACAGTAGCCGGCGCCTGCAATCATCGTGTCCCTGACATGTTTTTCGAAGTTGTCGGGTTCATACATCACTGCAGCTATGCCTCCCTGGGCATAGTTGGTACTGCAGTTATCCATCCTGGCCTTCGTGATAACGCACACTTTCCCATGAGCTGCCGCTTTAAGGGCAAATGACAGCCCTGCTATTCCGGAACCTATCACCAGATAATCACATCTGACTTTCATATGGTTTTTTTCAGAAACGAAAAGTAAAGATACAATTGATTCCGGAAAAATTGCCCTGATTGTAAAACCGCGGATTTTAATATACTTTTGCCCGGTTGATATAACGGTGAACCTCAGAATCATTATGGCTCAGGAAGATATTTTCAAAAAACTCGTTGCCCACTGCAAGGAGTATGGCTATGTTTTTCCCTCAAGTGAAATCTATGACGGCCTCGGCGCTGTTTATGACTACGGTCAGTACGGCGTGGAACTGAAAAACAACATAAAGAAATACTGGTGGGACAGCATGGTCCTCCTCCATGAAAATATCGTAGGTCTTGACTCCGCGATATTCATGCACCCGACTATATGGAAAGCATCGGGCCATGTTGACGCATTCAATGACCCTCTGATCGACAACCGCGACAGCAAGAAGCGCTATCGTGCCGACGTACTCATTGAAGAACATCTCGAAAAGTTCAGTGAGAAGATTGAAAAGGAGGTGGAAAAGGCCAGGGGTCGCTTCGGGGAAAAATTTGACGAGGCTCTTTACAGGTCAACCAATCCTCGCATCCTTGAAGTAAAAGAGAAATATGACACTCTTCACGGGAGGTTCGTAGCTGCAATGGCAGGTCCTGACCTTGCGGAACTACGGCAGATAATAGTTGACAACGGAATAGTATGCCCTGTGTCAGGCACCTGCAACTGGACCGAAGTAAGGCAGTTCAACCTGATGTTTGCCACCGAGATCGGGTCAACCTCTGACGGTGCAATGAAGATCTACCTGCGCCCGGAGACGGCACAGGGTATCTTCGTCAACTTTCTCAACGTCCAGAAGACCGGCCGGATGAAGCTCCCCTTCGGGATAGCACAGATAGGGAAAGCTTTCAGGAATGAGATCGTAGCACGTCAGTTCATC
The DNA here is from genome assembly GCA_964635655.1 of uncultured Rikenella sp. GTDB lineage: Bacteria > Bacteroidota > Bacteroidia > Bacteroidales > VadinHA17 > SR-FBR-E99. The sequence goes on from CAZWOC010000002.1 coordinate 228,640, forward strand.
TTCCGCATGCGCGAATTCGAACAGATGGAGATGCAGTTCTTCGTCAGGCCGGGAACAGAGCTTGACTGGTTCAGCCACTGGAAGGAAGCCAGGATGAAATGGCACCGCGCCCTGGGGTTCGGCAATGAAAACTACCGTTTCCATGACCATGACAAGCTGGCGCATTATGCAAACGCCGCAGCTGACATCGAATACAGGTTCCCGTTCGGTTTCAAGGAGGTGGAGGGGATACACTCGAGAACCGATTTCGACCTTAAGCAGCACCAGGAGTACAGCGGCAAGAAAATGCAGTATTTTGATCCTGAAAAGAATGAATCCTATATCCCGTATGTTATTGAAACTTCGATAGGTGTAGACAGGATGTTCCTCCAGGTCATTGCTGCCTCGTATTTCGAAGAGGACCTGACGAAGGAAGACGGTGTGCCTGACAGCAGGGTTGTACTCAGGCTGCCGGCGGTACTGGCTCCTGTGAAACTGGCGGTGCTCCCGCTGGTGCGCAAGGACGGCCTCCCGGACATATCCAGGAAGATCATCAATGACCTGAAGTTTGATTTCAACTGCCAGTACGACGAAAAGGATTCGATAGGAAAACGGTACCGCAGGCAGGATGCAATAGGAACACCCTATTGTATCACTATCGACTACCAGACGGTTCAGGATGATACAGTTACAATCAGGTATCGCGACTCAATGCTCCAGGAGCGTGTGCCAATTGCACAGTTAAGGTCAATAATCGCTGACAAGGTCAGCATGCAGGAACAACTGAAAAGACTCTGAGATGAGGTCAAGGCCGGAAAAGGTTCTTATAATAACCTACTACTGGCCCCCCAGCGGAGGCGCCGGAGTGCAGCGCTGGCTCAAGTTTACAAAATATCTCCCCTCATCAGGATGGATCCCGGTTGTACTCACGGTTAAACCGGAATACGCAGCATACCCGTTTAAGGATACTTCACTTTACGGTGAAATACCTGTAGATGTCGAAGTTCACCGTACCAAAGCCATTAATTTTTTTGCTCTCTACAACAAAGATCAGTCGAAGATTCCCAAAGCCGGGTTTGCCTCCGGAACCGGGAAAGGATTAAAAAGCACTGTCAGCCGCTTAATCCGTGGCAACTTCTTTATCCCTGATCCCCGCCGGGGCTGGAACAGGTTCGCCTTCCGCAAGGCATGCGAGCTGATCAGGACACAGGGCATAAGTCATGTGATAACAACCAGTCCGCCCCATTCAACCCAGCTCATCGGGCTGAGCCTCAAGCGCAGGTTCCCTCATCTTAAGTGGATAGCAGACCTGAGAGACCCCTGGACTGACATCTACTATTATGACATGTTCAAGCCTTCGCTGCCTGCAAGGATGATTGACCGTGAACTGGAGAAAAGGGTGCTTACAAGGGCTGACAGAATCATCACCGTGGGGCAGAATCTGGCGTCAGCCTTCGCCGCGACAGCGGCAATCGTGGCAGATAAGACCGATATCCTCCCAAACGGTTATGACGAAGAAGATTTTCAGGGTATTACGCCCACGTTGCCGGAGATATTTACAATCACCTATGTCGGGACTCTTTCACCTGCGTATCCTGTAAAGGGATTCATTGAAGCGGTGAAAGACCTGAAGATCAACGGCAGACCGGTTGCACTCCGGTTTGTTGGTATTGTCCCGGAAGAAATCAGGACATTATTCCATGGAGTGGGTGACAGCCCGGGTCCTGAATTCATAAATTACTGCGAGCACCCTGATGCAATCAGTCATATGATGAGTTCAAGCATGCTTCTCCTGATCATTCCTGACCACCGGTCAAACAGGTCAATCCTTACAGGGAAGATCTTTGAATACCTTGCAACCGGGAAGCCTGTGCTGCTGCTGGGCCCGGAAGACGGCGACGCCGCCAGGCTCCTCACATTGTGCGGCTACCAGGGGATCTTCGGTTACACCGATGTGCAGAAAATCAGGGATTTCATCCTCAGGGTTGCCGAAGGAAGGGTTGTGAACCGGAGCGGGCATCATCTTGAATATTCACGCAGGGCACTGGCGGTGAAACTGGGTGAAATACTCGACAGGCTACCTTAAGGTGATCCGGTTACTGTTTACGTCTGATCCGCTCCATCAGCGATTCGGCCAGTCCGGTAAGATCATCCGAGAGTTTCCAGAACCATACCCCTGCAGTAAATATTAAAGTGACGAGCACACTCCTGATCAGAACGTCAGGGATGAGGGCCATCTGTGGCATAATATATCCCGCTGCCATTGCCACAAGCCCTACAAGAGTAATCCTGAGATGCACCATGCTATACGGCCAGAGTCCGAACCTCTTCCCTGCAAGAAGGACACCGAGCATGCTGTAGATAATATTTGAAATCATCGCTGCAAGGGCTGCCCCGTTTATTCCAAAAAGCGGGATGAAGAGCATGCTTGTTCCGACAAACAGTCCTATAAGAATGAACATCAGCCAGGTCTGGTACCTGTAAAGCGATGAAGTGCTTAGAACCACACCGTTGATGCCTGCTGATCCGCTTACGAGGTTGCCGAAGCTGATAAGTATTATCACAGCCGCACTCTTTGAATAGACATCCGGGAGAAGACGGAAGATATTGTCGATGTTTACAAGCAACCCGATAAAGATCAGCAGTCCGACTGCATACTGGCTTACGCTGGTCCGGACGTACATGTCGTCAATTTTCTCAAGATCATTGTTCTTCCATGATTCGGCCAGGAAGGGTATTGATATCTTCGAGACAGACCGCCCGGGTAATGTGATCATCACTGCGAAATATGATGCGATTGAGTATATTCCGACTTCGGCCTCGCCGAGATAAGTGTTTATAAAAAGCTTGTCAAGCGTTGTCAGGGTCACTGTGCTGATGCCTGTCAGGATGCCGAAGAGTGAAAGTATGATGATCTCGCGCTTCAGGTGCGGGGTGATGAAGCCGGGCTCAAGTTTCAGGGAGATCTCCTTCCTTAACAGAAGGCTTATGAAAATAATTATGAGGGGTATTCCCTGTGAGACGATATACCAGAAAACATATCCGTCAAAATCAATTATTCCTGCCCAGAAAAGAAGGATTAAAACCAGGTTGAACACCCTGAAAAGAAATTCTCTCAGGAACGTGCCAAGCACAGCGTCATAGAGGACCTTGTTGTAATTGTCAAGAAGATTGAACAATACAGTAACAAGCAGCAAGGCGGGGAGATATAAGGAGTATTCAGAAATGAGGGGTGAGCGCTCCAGGTTTGCCTGTTCAAAGTGAGGCCCATAGAACTTTAAAAATATCAGGGCACCGAGAAATCCTGCCAGAGTAATTACAATTGCAAGCCCCAGAAATCCGTGGTGCCTGCTGTTGTTGTCTCTGAAATAAGGAAAAAGTCTGTTGATGACATTTGTGAAACCGAGACTCGAAAACTGGGAAAGCATTGTGGCAAACGAGAGGAGTAATTGCACCACGCCTATCTCACCTGCTGTAAAAAATTTCGGAGAAAGAAGGATTATGTTGACAAAGCCGAGGAGGGCGCCGAGATAAGACCAGGCGGTCCCGCGTAATGTCTGCCTCTGAACTATGCCCATGCTGCTTTGGTGTACCGGCAAATGTATAACAATATACTCATTTGATTTAAGGATCAGTTGGTGTATTTTTGTCAGATGATTTAAATCCGGGTTTGAACCCGATTAAAGCCCCGCAAATGAAACTCAGCACTTTCAAATCAGCACTGCCGCATCTTATTGCAGTCATTCTTTTCACCGTGGTTTCCTTCGCCTATTTCTACCCTGTACTTGAGGGAAAGAAGATCAACGCCCATGATACAAAAGTATATCAGGGATCATCCAGGGAAATAAGCGATTACCGCGATAAATACGGGAAGGAACCGTTATGGACCAACTCGATGTTCAGCGGCATGCCTGCCTATATGATTTCAGCCAAGTATCCCGGGAACCTGTTCAAGCATCTGGACGACTTTCTCAAACTGTATAAAACGCCTGTGGCTGCGCTGTTTCTTTCAATGCTCGGTTTCTATATAATGCTTCTGTTTTTCGGTGTCAATCCATGGCTCGCGATGACGGGAGCCATCGCTTACGGGTTTTCGTCATACCTCTTTGTGAGCCTCTCCGCGGGGCATAACACCAAAGCCTATGCAATGGCATATATGGCACCGGTCATCGGGTCAGTTTTCTATTCGTTCCGCAAGAATGCCCTTGCCGGCGCCTCGTTGTTTGCTCTGTTCCTGGCACTGCAGATAATGGCCAACCATTTCCAGATAACATACTATACCGGAATCATCGTTCTGGTCTTCGGAATCTTTGAGCTTATCAATGCAATCAAAGAGAAGTTGCTGCCGTCATTTCTCCGGACCCTCGGAATGCTTGTTGCAGGGGCTCTTATCGCCTTCAGCGTCAATTTCGCCCCGCTGTACTCTACCTGGGAATACAGCAAGGAATCAACAAGGGGGAAAAGTGATCTGACAAAATCTGAAGGTACTGACGGCTCCGGTCTCGACAAGGCATATATCACACAGTGGAGCTATGGAATTGATGAGTCACTGACCTTCCTGATACCAGGATTCAGGGGTGGCGCATCAAAACCGTTCGACAACGACTCCGAGACAGTTAAGGCATTGAGGAAAAACAACATGGGACAGGCACAGGGTCAGCTTTACATGTATTGGGGCAGGCAGCCCGGAACAAGCGGCCCGGTATATTTCGGGGCGGTGGTGCTGTTCCTGTTTGTGCTCGGACTTCTGATACTTAAAGGCAGGGAGAAATGGTGGATACTTGCTGCCTCCATCCTGTCACTGCTGCTCTCATGGGGAAAAAACCTGATGCCTTTAACATCACTGTTTATAGATTTCTTCCCCGGATATGACAAGTTCAGGGCCGTTTCAATGACACTGGTTATGGCAGGAGTGCTGGTGCCTCTGCTCGGTATCCTTGCACTCAGGGAACTTTACGAAGGAACCCTGAACAGGGAGAAGGCTGCAAAATCAGTGGTGATTGCTGCACTTATAACCGGAGGAGTGGCATTCATCTTCCTCTTGTTGCCCGGGCTGGCCGGGTCGTTCCTGAGCCCCGAAGAAAACCAGTTCCCCGATACCCTTGCCTGGCTCAGGGAAGCAATGGTTGCCGACAGAAAGATGATGCTCAGGACTGATGCCCTCAGGTCAGTAATCTTCATTTCAGGAGGAGCTGCCCTGGTATGGTTTTATCTTAAGAACAAAATCAGGCCGGCATATGCGCTGGCAGGGCTCGCATTTATCTTCCTGACAGACCAGGTTCCGGTTGATGCCCGTTTCCTGGGGAGCTCCGGTTTTGAAACCAAAAGAGCTTCTGCCAATTCTTTCGCGCCAACGCAGGCAGACAAGGAGATACTTAATGACCAGGGAGAATACAGGGTGCTTAACCTGACTGTCTCTGTATTCAATGATGCCTCCACATCCTACCATCATCAGTCGGTTGGAGGCTACAGCGGCGCCAAAATGAAGCGGTACCAGGAGCTGATTGAAAACAGCCTGACGGATGATATCAACTCACTGATTACGAACCTGAGGACAGCATCATCAATGGAAGAGGCAGAGGGAGTGCTGAAGAATCTCGGTACACTTAACATGCTTAATACCAAGTATATTATTCTCGACCCAAATTCATCCCCTCTTGTGAACAGGTACGCTGCCGGAAATGCATGGCTTGTAAACAGGGTGACCCTGGTTGAAAATGCCGATGCTGAACTGGAGGCAGTTAAATCAATAAATCCGAAAGAAGAAGCTGTAGTTGACAGGCAGTTTGCTGACATGACCAGGACCGCTGTATCTGCCGGAGCCCCGGGTGATACTGTGTTCCTGACATCTTATGAGCCAAACCTGCTTACATATAAGGCAGAACTCTCGTCTGACAGGGTGGCGGTCTTTTCAGAGATTTACTATAAATACGGATGGAAGGCTTTCATTGATGACAAACCGGCTGATCATTTCAGGGCTGATTATGTACTTCGCGGAATGACTCTTCCTGCCGGAAGTCACACTGTTACCTTCCGGTTTGAGCCTGACTCCTACAGGTTGGGGAACAGGGTCTCGCTTGCCGGCTCAGTCCTGTTGCTGGCGATACTTTTAATTGCGGCTTTCCCGCTCCTGAAAAAAAGTAAATTTTCCGCCAGCGCTCCATCTGCTCCTGAAAACAAAGCGAAGTAATGTCTGAAGAGTTAATCTGCCCGGCATGCGGCGCCTCAGAGACAGTTGATCTATTTTACACCAGGGATCATCTTGTGACCGGACGGGAATTCCTGATAAGGAGATGCAATGCCTGCGGAATGGGCTGGACGGCCGGTCCTCCCTCCGAAAGCGATGCCGGTGCATATTATCTCTCTGAAGAGTACATATCACACACTGACATAAAAAAAAGCCTGTCTGATTACCTGTATCATTTTGCCAGGAGCTTCATGCTTGGTCGCAAGATGAGGCTTGTGACCTCGGTAACAGGCAAGAATACAGGTGTGCTTGTTGATATAGGGAGCGGTACCGGGTATTTCCCGGCATACATGAACAAAAAAGGCTGGCAGGCGACAGGAATTGAGATCAGCGATGCTGCAAGGAAGTACTCCGCTGACATGTTCGGCCTTAAGGCTGTGGCTCCGTCTGAAATTAAGAACCTGCAGGCCGGATCAGCTGATTGCATTACATTCTGGCATGTGCTGGAACATCTCTATAACCCTGCGGAATGGCTTGAGGAGGTCTTGCGGATACTGAAACAGGAGGGTAAATGTATCATCGCCCTGCCAAATCTTGCTTCTGCCGACTCTGTCTGGTTCGGAAACAAATGGGCTGCCCTTGACGTACCCAGGCACCTGTGGCATTTTACACAGAGGTCGGTTGAATTTTTTGCAGAAAGGAACGGGTTTTACTGTGAAAAGACCGTCTCACTTCCCCTGGACCTGTTCTACATCTCCATCCTCAGTTACAGGAACCAGGGAACCCGGCTGCCACTGTTGCGGGGCCTGCTGACAGGCGCCTTCCTTGCTGTGCGCAGCTTTTTCAGAAAGGACAAATCAAGCTCACTTGTTTATGTACTGACAAAAAGGCGTTCCGGAGCCTGACTTCACGAAGACAAGGCTGACCCTGACAGTTCTGTTCTCCTTACAGATGATTTCTAATACCTGTCGAGCCAGCGGTATTTTCTGGGGGTGTCGCCGAATCTGACAGCTACAATAAATTCATGGGACCCGTATGTCGACATCTGAATCGCATTAAGCGTGAAGTCAAAGGAGTACCCGAAAAAAAGACGGTCTCTGCGGACACCCACGTTTGCAATAATTGCACTTCCTGTCCTGAAAGTGCCACCGATCCATATCTTGTTGTCATATGAATAAGTCAGGCCAATGTCTACCTGGGGCATGAGCTGCTCAGACATCTTCAACAGCAGGGAAGGTTGTATAAGCGTTTTATTGTCAGGCTCAAAATCATAATTGCCGAAGAGGTAATAAGATCTCTGGATCTTCAGGTCCTTATAGGCCTGGCTCCCGGCCTTGATGAAACCTTCCATCAGTTCCTGCGCGGAAAACCCTACTGCAAATTTCCGATTCAAAAGATACACCCCGAAATTAAAGTCGGGAACAAATATTCCTTTCCTGAAATCAGTGTTAAGCCATGGTTCATCAGGGTCTTCGAACTGTATCTGTCTCTGGTCTATCTTGTAGTGGTACCCTGTGAAAGCCAGTCCGAAGGATAGCTGGGTCCCTCCCTGCAACCATAAGTGATAAGCATATGAAGTTGAGAATCCGGTTCGGCGGACAAGGCCGTTGATGTCTGAATAGACAGTCGCTCCGAGGCCTACTTTCCCTTCTGTATGAGGCTTGAAAATCTTTTTGTCGAAAACATTCTGTCTGATAAGGTATTTCTGCTTCAGAAGCCTGCCGTTAAAACTGAGCGAATATGTCTGCGGTGCACCCTCGTAGCCTGTCCATTGTTGCCTGGTGGTAAGGTTCAGGCTGGTGTACCCGTCACTTCCTGCCACTGCGGGGTTTATCAGATACTTATTGAAGATATACTGGCTGTATATAGGCAGTTGCTGGCCGTCAAGGCCTGTTGCAATCAACAATGCTGCCAGTATTAAAAAACCTCTTTTCATCTTACATGCTCCTTCGCTTCTGTTCATTGATTACCTGATAATAGTCACATGTCCGACAATAGGTTTCTTTCCGTTACGGAGGTCGATTGCATAGTGGTATGAATCCATCGGGAGCACTTTCCCGTTTGAGGCACGGCCGTCCCACGGTTCAGGATATCCCATTTCAGACTTCCATACGACTTCGCCCCATCTGTTAAGGATTATCACCTCTGCTTCATTGTACAATGTTATTCTTGTGATGTTCCAGAACTCATTAATACCGTCGTCGTCAGGCGAGAAAGCGTTAGGAATACCCACGCAGATCTCGTTCAGCGGACTGAGTATCAGGGAGTCAGCCACCATGCATCCGTTGAAATCCCTTACATCAACAGTGTAAAGTCCCTGTACAAGGCCCGTGGCTTCCTGTGTGGTCTGTCCATCGCTCCAGGTGAATGAGTACGCTCCTTCTCCGCCGTTTACACCGGCGAAGATGCTGCCGTCATTACTCTCGGGACAGTATGGCGAGACAAGGCCGAAACTTATCTTCAGCGAATCAGGCTCGGTCAGTGTCAGCGAGGTATCAGCGACACACCCGTTGGCGTCTGTCAGTATTATCTCATGGAATCCTGCCGGCAGGTTTTCCCTGACTGCACCGGAAAGGCCGTCAGACCAGATATAAGTGGGTGTCCCTGCAGCGTTTACCGCGGTAATGCTTACCCTTCCCGTCGCAGCTCCGTTGCAATTGATGTTATAACTGCCTCCGTTGCTGACGCCAATGTTCAGAGTCATAGATAACTGCCCCGGCGAAACGAGCGGGATATCCACTGTTACCGAACAGAGGTGGGCATCAGTGACAGTCACCCTGTAGACACCTTCTCTCAGGGAGAAGATTGAATCTGCTGATGCAGTGAATCCGGACGGTCCGGTCCATGAATAGGCATACGGTGCATTGCCCGATTGCGGGATAACCCTGATCCATCCGTCGCTCCTTCCCAAACAACTGATATTGAATCCATTGTAGTCTGAAGCTCTTGTGACCAGGGTGATGGGGTCCGGCAGGCTGAGCAAGGTGTCTGCGCTGATCTGGCAGCCATATGCATCAGTAACCGTAACATTGTATGTGCCCTGGGTCAGTGAGGATATGTCTTCAAACACCGATACAAAACCTGAAGGACCAGTCCAGGAGTATAAGTAAGGAGCTTTTCCTCCGCTGACAGTAAGGTCAATTGCACCGTCATCGTATGCAGGAGCATTAATGCATGTTATGTCTGACACACCGGTTATTATGTCAAGCGGGGCAGGCTCGGTCAATACCACAGCCCTGTTGTTGGTGCATCCGTTTACATCAGTGACAAGCAGAGTGTAGTGACCCGCAGTGACTGTCAGGTCCTCCTGGTTGTTAATCCACACCGGATCTTCGGCTTTGGTCCAGAGGTAAGTATAGGACCCCGGACCGCTTCCACCGGCAACGGTGATGTCAACAGTGCCGTTACCTCCGTTGCATCCTATACTGAATGCACCGTCAGGGGTCTGTGAAGTGATTATATTGATGCTAAGAGAGTCTGGCTGATCCAGGGTATATGTATAATCCCTGTGGCACATGCTGGCATCGGTAACGGTCAGGTTATATGTGCCGGCCCTGAGCCCTGCCAGTGATGCGGTGCTGGCAGCGAATCCGTCAGGACCTGTCCATGCGTAACTGTAGGCCCCGGTGCCACCGTCAAACTGAAGGGTTATGAAGCCGTCACTGCCTCCGAAACAGGATATTTCATAGTTGCCGTCAGCACTGAGCGAGACATCTTCATCAACCAGGTCGATACCGTCAGGTTCTGTCATAGTATCAGTGAAGAAGAACTCGCATCCGCGGTTGTCCCATACGGTGAGCGAATAAGTGCCTGCGGGGATATTTACCAGGAGGCTGTCGGTTGAACTTCCGGAGATAACGCCTCCGTCTGAGGCCGTCCACTGGTAGGTATACGGCGCCCTGGAGGAAACGAAGACAGTGTCAGCTCCATCCATGTAGTAGCTGTAAATCTCACTTACCCTGATAGTGCCGTTGCTGTAACCCTCGCATGATATGTTATTTTCAGCGTAAACTGATTTTTCGAAGCTGACATGTGTAACCGGGGCATCGTAGAGTGTCCTCAGCAGTTCTGCCTTGCAACCGTTACCGTCTTCTATTGAAAGGAGGTACTCGCCCGGTTTCAGATTGTCAAGATAGAAGAACGTGTCCTCAGGAGGCATCGATCCCTGATAAATAGTGTCAGTGAAATTCCAGATAAGATTATAATAATAAGGGGGAGCATGACCTTCGGTAAGGGCAATGGCCATCCTGGCATCTTCTGCTCCCGGGCAGGAAATATACTGGTCAAAATAGAGAGACACCTCAGTGTTGGGTTCGATAAGGTTCAGCCATGCAGAGCTGACACAACCCAGGCTGTCAGTGACTGTTGCAGTATAGTATCCCTGGCTGCGGTCATCCGCAATAAACATGTTGTAACCTGCATCTTCCCAGTAGTCGGGTCCGGTCCAGGCAACCCACATCGAATCTATTCCACGGGCATGGATGATTTCAAGTGCTCCATCCTGACCGCCATCACAGGTGATTGAGTCAAGGATCTCAAGCGACTGAAGCGGATGAGCATGAATCTTAACCTCTGAGATAACTTCCGGGCCGACAGGACAACCGGGTCCGGTTACCTTGGGGGTAATATGGAAGAAGACCGACTGCATCGTATCGCTCTCGTTGGTGTAGGGGAACTGCAGATGTGTTCCCGGTGCAACGCTGTTGAGAGGGGCCCTGTTCCCGGCAACGACGGTAGTTGGAGCGGTCGCTGTTATTGTATAGTTGAATTCATTCACTCCTGAGCGCATGACTGTCGGAGTGACAAGCTCCACATTTGTAGTGCCTCCGTAGCATATGTGCGGAGCAATGTTCACCGGTGTGGCTCTTGGAGTCGGGTTAACCCATACATTTACTGTATCATTGATACCGTAACACTTCTGGTTTCCGTTGACATCAAGTGTCACCGGAGATACAATATACGTGACGATTCTGGCAGTATCCCCGGTGTTGGAGAGCGGATCGGTGATCAGGTCTGCCAACGTAAGTCCGGTTTGGTCTGCATAGCCGGTAATCTCCGGATAATTGCTGAGGGCATTGACGTTGAATTCCATGCCTCTGTATGCTGTTGTTACCGTGGAGAGCTGAATACTGACATTCTGGCCATTGCACAGTTCATCGTCTGCGAGCGCCAGCCCAACCCGGGCAGTAGGCTCAACATGAATCGCCATTTCAACCTCTACACCTGCATTACATGTCGGCTCACCGGGCTTACCCTGGATATAAGGCCTGAAACGATAGATTACTGTCTGGTAACTGTCGGTACTGTTTATCAGCTGATCTGATATGTTCATTATCTGCCTCTGGCCGTCTGAAAGTGTACCTGGGACACCGGCAGGGTAAGTCACATCAAGTTCGTACATTACCTCACCCCTTGAGACCACAAGCGAGTCTATGGCAAAATCAACCGTTGATCCGTTGCAGAAGAGTGTGTCCGGAACCGTAACCGATATGCGGGGTACAGGCTGTACCCAGATAATTTGCTCATGTGTCGTGACGTTTCCGCAGTTATCTGTAAGTAACCAGGTCCTGGTTATATAGCCAATGGCATCACATGTTGGCAGGTTAGTCAGATCATCTGACGGAACAGCTTCAATACCTACTGAACAATTATCGCTCTCATCCAGAACATCTCCGGTAATTGAAGGACTTACATCGTATGAGCATGTAACATCCCTGCAGATAGTTATTTCTACTGGTGCTGAGAATTCAGGCGCTGTCTTGTCTCCTCCGCTGTAGGTCACCGACGGTACCGTGGCTACAAGGTTACCGCACTTATCTGCTACTGTATACGTGTAGGTGACCGTCCATGAACAGTCGTCGCCGGTAGGTGTACCTGACTTCGTTACTGTTATCGCTCCTCCGCAGTTGTCTGTGTACAGTGACGCTATATCTGACACTGTCGGGCCGGCAGGTACTGATGCAAAGCACAGGTCCATGTTGGCCTGGCCCGTCGGGAACACACCAGTAAG
>CAZWOC010000003.1:0-179950 GCA_964635655.1 uncultured Rikenella sp.
CTATAATGTAGTTTAACTCATCGTTTAACCTGTAGCCGTATTTCAGGACAAGACAATGATCAGGACTGATCCGCACCCCTTGTCGATAACTGCAAGGGGAGGGAAGAAGATGCACAGCAGAACCCTTAGAAGACCCATAGAGATTTGCGAATTTCGAATTTCGATTTGCGATTATAAAAGTAAAAATTTTTTCACTACTGCCTATTGCCTACTGCCTACTACCTTATTTTCTTAACAAATGATCCGCCGCCTGCAGTATTTTCAGCTTCAGGTCAGCAGGATAATCCGGATGAACATCCAGGAATTTCTCAACTGTTGCACGTGCTTCCGGCGACCGGTGACCGGCCAGGGTGGTTGACATCCAGCCTCCCGGGAAGAAGATGTCGCCGGTGTTCTTTATCTCCTCCAGTATCTCCAGCGAGGGGAGGATATATTTCTCAGACCTCTCTGCGATCATCGGGTGGTGCAGGTAACCGAGCGCTTCCAGCACCCACGGCTCGCGCTCGCGGCTGGCCGGATCACGGAGGCTCTCAAAGAATGCATCACGAACTTCAGCATCGGGTGACACAGCCGGCGTGACAAAATCAAAGCGTTCCAGCCTCTCCTTGCCGGCGATCCGTTGGCGCTGATCTGCTATTATGCGGTCGGCTCCGGGATACCCCTTTAGCTCCAGTGTCAGCGCGAGGGTGCAGAGCTCATCCTCACTAAGTTTGACAGGGCCGGGCTGATTCTCACCCGGAATCGTTCCGCCCGCCAGGTCTCCCCCTGGAATTGCTCTAACCCGGGGTCCCCCACCCGGCAACTCCCCACTTTTCCATAGTGCCGCCAGGTAATTCATCCCCTGAGTGGTGATTGTCACACTCCTCAGGGTACCGAACCATGATCGTTTTTCAGCCGCGCTTTCGGCTGACCCCATTTTGCCTCTCAGCATCGCCTCTGTCTCTACCGCCCGGGCTGACCGCTCCTCCGCAGTGAGCCGGTTCCACCATACAGATGAGAACCTTCCCGACACATAGTTTCGCAGCTGCAGATCAGTGATCTCCTGCAGGTCACGGAGCGCGGTTTCACAGAAATCGACCGGACTGACTGTCCCGTTGACCACGTTTTCATACAAGTTGATCCAGAGGGTCCCCTTCAGCAGCGGATCCTGCATTCCCGGAAGATTGGCAAGAAGATATCCCGCACTGAGGCTATCGAACAGGAAAGTGCCGTAAGCCCTTCCGGAAATATCCGGTATAATGCATAGCGGCTGATCGCTCAGTTCAATATAGGAATCCCTCTGTGCCGGCATTAACTCTGCCGTAACAGTGTCGGTAGCCGTGATAACCATTGTCTTTAGTGTCTGCGGCCAGTGTCTGAGAGTTCCGGCAGGGTCATCCTCACTGAGCGAGATCCGGTAGCTGCCATCTTCTTCAATAACCGGTTTAATAACAGGCATACCGGCCTCCCTGACCCACATCCTGCTCCATTCATCCAGCGGCTTGCCCGAGGTCTCTTCAAGAATAGCAATCAGATCGTCCCACCGGGCGTTGCCCCATGAATATTTTTTCAGATAGACCTGCAGTCCTCTCATAAGGTTTCCCTCACCGGTGATCTGTTCAAGCTGCCGCATGACTATTGGTGCCTTGTTGTAGATGATACCCCCGTAGAGAGAGCCGGCATCTTTCATATTGCCAAGCTCCTGAATTATCGGGTTGGTGCCACGCGTACGGTCAACTTCATAGGCAGCGGGATACCGCGAAAGAAGGAATCTCAGGTCATGGTTTACATCCGGAAAATCAGGACCGGCAATCTTGTCCGACATATACCCGGCAAATACCTCTTTGAGCCATACGTCGTCAAACCACTTCATTGTTACCAGGTCACCGAACCAGATGTGCGATGTCTCATGTGCAATCAGGGAGGCGCGTGCCAGCCGTTCGTTAAGGGTGGGGGAGGTTTCGAGAAACAGTGAGGAAGCCCTGTAAATGATTGATCCCGGATGCTCCATCCCGCTGTACTGGAACGGCGGAAGCAGCACGAAACCGAACTTGTCAAAAGGATAAGGTATCTGGGTATACTCTTCAAGCCATTTCAGGGCGCTGTAATGAAGGCGGAAGATCTCATCGGCGTTGTTCTCGACATAACCGGGGCACGTCTCGCGGTGAAGCATCTCCATCTTCACACCGTCAATCTCCTTCTCAACAAGGTCAAATTTGCCTGCGGCGAAGGCAAACAGGTAGGTGCTTATGGGTTTGGTCTCGCTGAAGCGAATAGTGACCCTGTTATCAGTTGTATCAGATGAAACGACGGGATTGTTTGACATGGCCCTGTACGATACGGGTATATCAAGCGTCAGGGTGAACCGCCCCTTCATGTCGGGCTGGTCGAAGCACGGGAAGGCTGTTGAAGCCCTGTCGGGAACAAAAAGCGAATAGAGGTACTCATCGTTCCTGTTCAGCGAGAGATCTCCGGCTCGGAAGCTGACTTCAACCCTGTTGTAACGCCGGGCCAGGAGGTTCCTGTCTATTACAATGTGGCCGTTAATAAGACCTGTCTCGACTGGTTTCCCGTTTACGGTAACTGTTTTGAGGCAATCACCGGGCACTTTGAAATCGATAATGAGCGGTTCCCGGCCTGCCGTCCGCGTAAACTCGATCACCGCATTTCCTTCCACCGTGGTGTTCTTCCCGGTGTCAATCCTGAAAGTAAGCCCGTACCTGACATCGCTTAAAGTCTCATATCTGTATGTAGCCAGCAGTTTTGACACCCCTTCGGCAGTATATACCTTCCTGTTCACATGACTGCAGGAGGGCAGGATTACTGCAATTATCGCCAGAGCTGACAGACTGGGCAATATTATTGATCCGGATTTCATTGTAGATGTTTCTGGTCATCAAATATAGTCATTGGTTCAGAATAGCATTTCTGAGGCCGGTCATAATCCGGCAGGTCAGTGCACTCATGGAAAAGCCGGGAGGTCATTGCACTCATGGAAAAGCCGGCAGATTTCAGATGCACCCGGTTCTGACGGAAGGTATCAGGCTGTCAGGCTATTGGAGTCGCCCGGCCCCGTGTTGCAGAACATTCCCTGTAACAGTCTGTTTTTTTATCTTTGGATTATTACCCTTAAATCATACTCCAT
The DNA here is from genome assembly GCA_964635655.1 of uncultured Rikenella sp. GTDB lineage: Bacteria > Bacteroidota > Bacteroidia > Bacteroidales > VadinHA17 > SR-FBR-E99. Next base: position 3,125 of record CAZWOC010000003.1, read on the forward strand.
GAAAAAAGTGTTCATTCTTCTGCTTGTTTCAGCAATTGCAGGAACTGTCACCGGGCAGGGTCAGTCAGCCTTCCTGTCCGATCCGGCAATGTCTCCTGACGGATCGAAAATAGTGTTTGTATATGAAAGCGATCTCTGGATGGCTGATCGCAGTGGTGGAGCGGCGCTCCGCCTGACGGCGATGGCAGGGGAAGAGTCAGTACCTCGCTTTTCACCTGACGGGAAATGGCTGGCTTTTGCATCGACCCAGAACGGCAATGCCGATGTCTACCTCATGCCGGTCGATGGCGGCAGCCTGGTTCAACTGACCTGGCACGACGCCAACGATTATCCTGACGGATGGTCATGGGACTCGAAGACAGTCTACTTCACCTCCGACAGGTACAATACATTTGGCGCATATGCTGTTATGGCAACCGGAGGCACCCCTGTACGCCTGTTCTCGGACAACTTTTTTGACCAGGCACATAACATTGTTGAAATGCCCGGCAGCAACAGCCAGTCGTTTTACTTTACCTCATCATGGGAGAGCTACATGTTCCCCCAGAGGAAGAGGTACAGGGGAGAGAATGACCCTGACATCGAGTTTTACAGTAAAACAACCGGAGAATACAAACGCCTGACAGAGTGGGAGGGGAAGGACCTCTGGCCCTCCGCTGACCGCAACGGCAAAATCTGGTTTGCCTCCGATGAGGGTAACAATGAATATAATCTTTGCACCTTCGATAACGGGGTGAAGCGGCAGGTCACATCATTCCCCACCTCCATCCGCCGTCCGCAGGTCAGCGCCGACGGACGGTTCGTGGTTTTTGCGCGTGATTACCGGATCTGGACCTATGACGTCGCAACAGGCCAGAGTTCGCCCTGCGAAATAGCCGTCTGGTCAAATGAAAACCTTGCAACAGAGATAGGCTACAACAGCGCAGGAAAGATCACCGACTTCGATGTGTCCGGCGACGGTAAGAAGATGGCTTTCGTCTCTCGGGGAAGGCTGTTTGTCTCGGATATTGCCGGAAAATTCATCAGGGAGATGCCCACCGACAGAGGTGAGAGTGTTCAGGAGGTACGGTGGATGAAGGATAACGAGTCGCTGCTCTATACCCGGACCGTAAAAGGCTGGGCCAACCTGTTTACAGTCTCAGCATCAAAGCCGGAGGCAGAGAAACAGCTGACTCATTATGAGCGAACTCTTCAGGAGCTGCTTGTAAGCCCGGATGGCGACAAGGCGCTGTTTGTTAGCGGCGACAGCCATATCGACCTCATTGACCTGAAGAGCTTCGATGTGAAGAGTGTCATCACCGGCGAATTCTGGTTCCGCGTCTCACAGCCGCGCTTCTCGCCTGACGGCAGGTATATTCTCTATGCGTCGCACAGGAACTTCGAGCAGGATATTTTCATCTATGACACCAAGGAGGCAAGAACTTATACAATCACCAACAACGGCGTGGATGAGGCAGACCCCTTCTGGTCGCCTGACGGCCGGTATATCTACCTTAGCGCTGACAGGTACAACGCCGGCTTCCCGAGGGGGGCAGGGATCAGCAAGCTCTACCGCATCCCGCTTTACCGTTTCAGCGAGTCATTGCGCGCAGTGGAGTACGGGAAGCTCTTTGCCAATAAAGCCGCAAAGGACAGTCTGAAGATTGATATCAGGATTGAAACAGAAGGCATTACTGACCGTTGGGAGCAGCTTGACGTAAAGGGCAATGAGCAGTCGTCACCTCATGTTTTCAATGTCAGGGGCAAGACTATGCTTCTCTTCAACAACTCGCCCAATCCGCGCGAGAGAATTCTGACAAAGGTGGAGCTCTCGCCGTTTGATCCGCCAAAGAGCTCCGCCATTGGCGATAAGGGGTTCAGCAGGCTGATAATGACCGGAGACAAATTCTATGCGCTGATGCAGGGCGATGTTTACGAGGTGAAACCGGCAGAGGGCAAGGCTGACAAAATAACGCTGTCAGCATCGTTCAGCAAGAACCTGCACGACGAGTTTGTGCAGATGTTCTATGAGAACTGGGCTACACTGGCAGAGCATTTTTATGACAGGGACTATCACGGGGTCGACTGGAAGGCGATACTTGCACGGTATGAGCAATACCTGCCTCTGATCCGCAACAGGGATAACCTCCGGACGATACAGAATGACATGCTGGGCGAGCTGAACTCGTCGCATCTCGGCTTTAGCAGCCAGGGTGATGAGGCACGGCCCTTTTACAGGATGCAGACCAATTCCACAGGGATTGTTTTCCGTGATGATGATCCTTTTGTTGTTGAGGGATGGGTGGCGCGTTCGCCGGCTGATCTGACAGATACACCTCTTCGTGCCGGTGACAGGCTTGTGGCTGTTGAGGGCACACCGGTGGAAGTGACCGTCGACCGCGACAAGGCGTTCACCCTGCCACGACTTGAGAAGGAGATCACACTCCGGTTTGACAGGAAAGGAAAGGAGTTTGACCTTACCCTGATGCCTGTCAGTTCGGGTGCGCTGATAACACTGCTTTATGACAACTGGGTGGCTGAGAACAGGAGGATTGTCGACAGTCTTTCAGGAGGCAGGGTGGCATATGTTTATATGAAAGACATGGGTACTCAGAGCCTCGAGAAGTTCCTGATTGACATGACGGGAATCGCACTTGGCAAGGAGGCGCTTATCCTCGATATCCGCAACAACCGGGGAGGTAACGTGCATGATGATGTAATAAAGTTCCTCTCGCAGAGGCCGTACCTCGAGTGGCAGGCACGCAACGGGCAGCGCTCGCCCCAGCCAAACTTTGCGCCGTCAGGCGGCCCGATCATCCTGATGGTTAATGAGCAGTCGCTGAGTGATGCGGAGATGACAGCAGCCGCTTTCCGTCAGCTGAAGCTGGGAACGATTGTGGGGACGGAGACATACAGGTGGATTATTTTTACTTCGGGAAGACAGCTTGTTGACGGGTCATTTACCCGTCTGCCGGGTTGGGGATGCTATGACCTGCAGGGGAATGACCTGGAGAAGACCGGTGTGAAGCCTGACATCTATGTGCGCACCACCTTCGGCGACATGCAGAAAGGGGTTGATCCGCAACTGACGAGGGCGGTGGAGGAAGCTGTTCAGGCATTAGGCAAGAGGCAATAGAGGGGCGAGCGTTAAAAATTGACCCGGTGGGTCAATTTAGCGCAGCAGCCAGACTGCAGCGTGGCGAGCGATCAGACTCTCAGACTCCTGACCTTCAGACCCTCAGACTCTCAGACCTTCAGACCTTCAGACCCTCTAACAGAGCTCCTGAAACCTCTGCCTGAACGTCATCGGCCGGGCGATGTTATGGAATGTTTCCGTGGTGCCGCCGGTGCCGATGATTGTTATTGAACCATAGTTGAGGATACGGCCCATTACAGTCTGGTCAACATTCACAGTCTCGATCTTCGAAAGATTCATCTCGAAAGTGCGACGGGCAATGAATCCCTCCTTGATTACAATGCGTCTGTTTGTTATTACAAACTCTGACAACCATCTCTTCATCCACGCATAGATTGTCAGGGTGAATATTGATTTTAAAGAAAAGAAAATGACCCAATGATACTTCGTTTCATAGGCTACCGATTCATCCTTGATGAGGTGCCCGTTAACATAGCTTCCCATTATTTTATTTGGTTGTGTTTCAGATTTGGTATCAGTCGTTCACCTTCACGGTCTTGTCCTCGCTCTGCCATAGACCGTGCTTGGTGCATACTGCCATTGCGCTGAGGTTCATTGAGACCTCCGGAGCGACTATGTAAAAATCCACCTCCACATGACTGGGTCTGTGGCCGTTGACACCTGCCGAGTAACGGGCTTCTGCAAGAAGAGTCTCCCGGTTCCACAGCTGAAGAAGACCTATGTAATGATCATCCTCATCGGGATGAGGGTACTCTTCGCCCATGCGAACCTTGACAATGAATCTTTCACCTCGCTTAACGTTGTCGGGACAAATGACATGCGGCATGTGGCGGTCGAGATAATCGCGCATTATCTCCTTATCTTCCTTTTCTATCTCAATGGCTTTGAATACTCGTGGCATGGCTTTTTATTTTTGGTAACAACTGAAGCGGCCTGAATGATCAGCCTTGCATGCGTAAAATTAGAAAGAAATATGTTCAATTGTCAAACGGTGAATTTTTCATACGGTATGAAACTGAGATCTGACGCGACAATATTCTCCCTGACCTGTTCCGGCGTCTTTCCGCCGGGAATGACCGTATGGCAGGCCGGGTGCGAGATGGAGAACCTGAGGCTCAGCTGCGCCATTGTATATTGCCTGAATTCATCAAAAAGCGGTTGGTATTTTTTCAGGTCAGTAAGGTATGCCTCAAGTTTTTCCGGGGAGAGGTTATTCCTCCTGTGATCATTGTCTCCGAACCGGGCATCGGTTTTAAACTTGCCTGACAGCAGTCCGAACAGCAGCGGGATGCGAACGATGACGCCGGTGCCATATCGTTGGGCCATCGGGAAGAGCACCTTTTCAGCTTCGCGTTCAAGGAGGTTGTACCTGACCTGGATTACATCGAGCAGTTCATGATGACGTTCAAGGATATGGACATGTTCGGTCTCTTTGAACGACATAATGCTCCAGCCGGCATGTTTGATCTTACCATCTTTTTTAAGTTTCTCAAGGGCCAGCCAGGGTTCATCGCGTTCCAGTGTCCCGAGGTCAGGACTGTGCAGCTGTAGGATGTCGAGCGCCTCGCGGTTCAGGCGCCGGAGGCTCTGTTCAGCCGCAAACACAAGATGTCTGACCGAATAATCGGCGTTAATGGGGGTTGTTTTATGTTGCCCTCCGAGAAATGAGTAAAAGTTATTTCCCGCCTTTGTGGCAATTACAATTTTATTTCTGTCGGATCTGCGGTCAAGCACTTCGCGGATCAGATCCTCTGAATGACCGAATCCGTAGACATCAGCGGTGTCTATGAATGTCACACCTGAGTCAAGGGCTGCCTCTATCGCTTTGCGCGACTTGTCATCATCAGTTGTTCCCCAGTCGCGTCCGCTGATGCCCCACGCTCCGAATCCCACGGTCGACACGACGGGGCCCCTGGCTCCAAGTTTATTGTATTCCATGTTCCGGATGTTAATTGTCTGGTATTATCTGGCATACAGTTCGTTGCAGTATCTGACAAGCCTTGTCAGGTCATCGCGGTCTTCCATTTTGATGTTCTGTGATTTGATAAACCCGGCGATCTCCTTCTTATGTTCAGGGAAGATTTTGATGAACTGGGTTCGTCCCAGGAAGCTGTGCATTTCGCCGTCACGGCGGATCCAGTATACGGGCATATACTTAACCTCGAAATCAGGCGGTATCTCGAGGCTGTAGATGCCTCCCTGTGAGCTCATGTGAGAGTAGGTGTTCACCTTCGAGACTTTGGAGGTGCCACCGTAACCCACCGGCTGACCGGGAGGAATGAGACGGCTCTCCTGATGAATGAAGAGGGTGATTGGAGCATTCACCACAACCTCGTGGAAGATTTCTCCGGAAGGGACAAAGCGTCTGCCGTTGATTATAATTGTATCAGCCTGCCTGGCTGTTGAAAGTCCGACGATGGCATTATCCTTAATGAATGCCATTTTACCCGTGATTGTGTTGTAGTTGCCTTTCTCGGTCGATTCAGTACCGGTTTTGGATTTGATAGTGCATACTGTGAATTCAGGGAAAAGGTACTGGTTCATGTTCACGGCCGGTACAGACTGGGAATGACCTGGAAATGCCGATGCCAAAGTCATCAGGCAGGTTGCGAGAACAGTCTTTGGATAGTGTTTCATCTGGATTATTTATTTTGTCCTTGAAGTGTTGCAGTTGCTGATAATTCCGAAAGTTAACATTTTTCCGCCGGACCTGTTTGGCTCGCTGTCACCGGGGCATAAGCATTTTTTTCTTTTGACAGCTAAAACCCTGACATTATGGTTATTTGGAAATATTATGCATTTTTATTAACTTGCAATGTCATTTTCTGATTATGAGGAAGTTTGCAGTTTTCACCGTTCTGATCATGTTTTTACTTCTCTCCTGCAGGAAGGAGAAGTTTGACATGGATCTGCTGTATGGCAGCTGGATAGAGGAAGCCGGCACGGGTCATCCCAGGCAGACAATCGACTTCAATGTTGGCGGAGATTACTGTCTGACTGATTACATTAACCTCTTGCCGGGAAGCGTGGCTGTTTACAAGTGCATCATAACCGGAGAGTTTGAGGTTGACGGTCAGTATGTCACCCTTGTTACTGCGGAGGTTCAGAGCATGGATGAGGAGCCTGTTCAAGGGGGCTTTCCGTATGAAGGAACCGATATTGAGGACGGGGTTCCAATCGGAAGTCTTTACGGTGGTCAGGGAAGCATCGGTTTACGTACGGGAGATCAGGATCTGACCGGTGCCGTAACTGAATATACTCCTGTTACATGGGAGGTTCTGGATTTGACGGAAGGAATCCTGGAGGTGAGGGTTGAGCTTGATACTGTCCGGTATCTGAGGCAGTTAATTTAAAGACAGGTTCAATAATTCAGATTGTTTTTGTTGTTAAGTAAATAGTTTGTATATTTGCACCCAGATTGCGGGGTGGAGCAGTGGCAGCTCGTTGGGCTCATAACCCAAAGGTCGGAGGTTCGAATCCTCCCTCCGCTACAAAGAAAAAGCCTTGGCGCGAAGCGTCAGGGCTTTTTTCTTTATGACCCGACGGAAGCTTGCTTCCAGGAGGGACAAAAAGAAAAAAGACCGAAGTTCCGCGTTAGCGGAACAAGGCTTTTCCTTTGTAAAGCCCTCCGGTTGAGGATCACGGAGTAATCCTCTGCAATCCTGCGCCAGCAGATCTGGCTTTTCATTGTAAGTGCCTCCATCTGAGAATCACGAAGTAATCCTCATTCTGTAACAGGGTAAAATCCCGGAAACCAGCATTGCTCTGGCTTACAGGTCTTATGTATGTTCGATTGGAAACATGTTGAAAACATCTGACAGAATTTGCAGGCATCACAGTGGCCCGGAGCAAATTCTTTTCATAATTTTTTTAAATTTGTGTCGCGATATCCCGCGAAACGTACTTCTTCCAGCTGCACAAGCCGGTTCCAAAGCCAAACTCACACCGGTGCAAATTTAGAGCGCTTTGTTCGGGATAGCCTGATTACCTGTTGGTACAGAGTAATTTATCATTATTACCGGTGGAATATGATGAAGGCAACCGGTTTATGTACTCAGAATGAAATGCAGTTAATTCATAAAATGCTATGTCTATGAAAACCACAACACCCAGACTGTCGGTTCTGGTTTTATTATCCATCCTGATGATGGCTTTTCTTCCTGTCGGCGAAAAGGCGAAAAAGCCGATCTATCTGAATCCCTCGTATTCATTCAGGGAAAGGGCTGCCGACCTTGTTTCGAGAATGACGCCCGAAGAGAAACAGAGCCAGCTTGGCAATACGATGCCTCCCATTCCGCGTCTGGGAGTGAATCATTATGATGTATGGGGCGAAGCGCTGCACGGAGTCATGGGCAGAAACAACAACAGCGGCATGACGGCAACCTCTTTCCCGAACAGCGTGGCCGTCGGTGCAACATGGGACCCGGAGCTGATCAAACGCGAAACAAAAGTGATCTCTGATGAAGCCCGTGGATTTAACTACGACGTTCTCTTTACGCTTACCTATTGGTCGCCTGTTATCGAACCGGCCCGTGACCCGCGCTGGGGACGGACTGCCGAGTCTTTCGGGGAAGATCCTTTTCTTGTTTCCCGGATCGGGATGGGATTTATTCAGGGATTGATGGGTGACGACCCCACCTACCTGAAGGCTGTCCCCTGCGGAAAGCATTATTTTGCCAACAATACGGAATTTAACCGCCACTCCGGCAGCGCGAACATGGACGAACGCGATATGCGCGAGTTCTATCTTCTGCCTTACAGAACCCTTATAAGAGACTATAAGCTTCCGGCAATCATGACAGCCTACAGCGCCGTGAACGGGATACCGGTTTCGGCAAGCAAATACCTTGTTGACACGATAGCCCGCAAGACTTACGGACTGGACGGTTATGTAACCGGCGACTGCGGCGCGATTGATGATATTGTAAGAGGTCATCATTTTGCCGAAAACCATACAGTGGCGGCAGCAATGGGAATCAAATCAGGCGTAGATACCGATTGCGGCGGCGTTTACCAGACGAATGCCCTTGACGCTCTGCAACAGGGAATACTTACAGAAGGTGAAATAGATAAGGCGCTTGTAAACATCTTCACAATCAGGATGAGGATGGGAGAGTTTGACCCGCGTGAAATAGTTCCTTACACCGGAATCAAACCAGCCATAATCAACGATCCTTCCCATAATGACCTCGCGCTTGAAGTTGCAACCAAAACACCCGTGCTTCTGAAAAACAGCACTGTAATAAAGACCGGAAACAAGGCGTTACCGATCGATCTGAAGAACGTTAAGAAGATTGCTGTTTTAGGGCCACAGGCCGACAAAGTCGAGCTGGGCGATTATTCGGGAGAGGTCGAACCACACTTAAGCATCTCGCCTCTGGAGGGTATTCAGAACTATATCAGGGAGCATAATCTGAACACGGAGATAGTGTCACTGGTGACCGGAAATACGGATAGAAATACCGACTTTATCAACGTCACCGGTTTTTCGACAGTCAGGAACGGAGAGGTGTTAAAGGAATACGATGCGACAAAATTCGTCTCTTCGGCTCCCGGCCTTATAGTAGCTTCCAGATTCGGACGTACTTCGATAAGCGGTATAAAGGACGGTGACTGGACTGCCTATGACAATGTCGATATTACTGGTGTCGATTCGATAAGATTTAATATGAGTTCGTCCGCCGATGGCGGCATTCTGGAGGTGAGGGTTGGCTCTGCTGCCGGCAATATGCTGGCGTCTGAAAAAATCAGCACCCCTCAGCAAACCGGAGGATTTCCCGGTTTTGCACGCGCCAGGCTCGTACCGGTGAAGATCAACACCCTGGGTATAACAGGCCCGCAAACACTTGTTCTTGTGTATCGCGAAGCAGCAGGAAAGGAGATCGATCCGGCAACGCTTAACCTGGCAGCAGGCTGTGACGTCGCCCTGGTTTTCGTGGGTACCGACCAATCGACCGGAAGGGAGGAATCAGACCGCTTTGCATTGACCCTCCCGGGGAATCAGAATGAACTGATAAAAGCTGTGGCCGCAGTAAATCCAAATACGATTGTGGTGATGCAGACAATGGGAATGGTTGAGGTGGAACAGTTTAAGAATCTCGCTGACGTTACCGGGATTATCTGGACAGGTTACAACGGCCAGGCACAGGGAACGGCCATGGCGAAAATACTGTTCGGCGATGTGAATCCTGGCGGAAAGCTGAACGTAACCTGGCATAAGTCACTGAACGACCTTCCGGAGTTCAATAATTACACTCTGCGTGGCGATGGCACCAACGGTCGCACTTACATGTATTTCAACAAAGATGTATCCTACGAATTCGGATACGGTCTGTCATACACGACATTCGAATACAGCAATTTTGCCATCAGCAAAAGCAACATAACGCCCAACGATAAAATTACCGTCAGTGCAGATGTTCAGAATACCGGAACTGTCGACGGTGACGAAATAGTGCAGGTTTATGTAAAAACGCCGGACAGCCCTGCATCCCTGGAGAGACCGATAAAGCGGCTGAGGGGATTTAAGAGGGTGACAATCCCCCGGGGACAGGTAAAAACAGTCTCAATCGATATCGACTGCCAGGATCTTTGGTTCTGGGATCCGGAAAAGGGGAAGATTACTTTCGATCCGGGCAGGTATGTCTTCGAGATAGGTGCATCATCGAAAGACATCAAAGGACAGGTGGAAGCCCGGATGAGCGGAAGCTTCAACCCTGTTCTGACCACAGTGGTGGCCGAGTGCGACAGGGTGGTGTTAAAACCCGGAAATACAGTGCAGACAAACGTAACGGCAAGCATGTCAGACGACAGTTTCTATGACATCACAAAGGCTGTGGTTACATACAAGAGCAATAACCCGGGGGTTGCTGTTGTCGATGAAAAGGGCAGGGTAACAGCTACTGGCGTGGGTGTTGCTTCGATAATTGCCAGCGTTACGATCGACGGAAAAACCGTTTCAAACAGTTACCCGGTTAAGGTGATGCCTGATCTGAATCCTGCATCAGTTACAGTTAACGGGAAAAAGATACCGGGTTTCGATAAAAATGTAAAGGCGTACAGTTACCTGCTGAAGAGCAACGCGAAAATACCCGTAGTGAAAGCTGAGGCTTTGAGCGGCGGAATTTCCGTCGAAATTGAACAGGCCAGAACAATACCGGGGACCGCCACAGTCAGTCTGATAGACAATGTCACCCTCGAAAAGAATGTATATTACATGAATTTCGATACGGAATCGGTAAGCGATGAATTCAACGGCGGCGCCATCGATCCCCGGTGGGAGTGGGTTCGTGAAAACAAATCCACCCACAGTTTGTCCGGGGAAGCAGGCTCGCTTACAATAACAAGTGAGACGGGTGGTGTTCTCGAGGCCACTAACAATGCAAAAAACCTGCTGCTGCAAAGTGCAAATAACGACTGGACAATCGAAACCCGGCTGGTTTGTTCCAGAACACCTTCCCAGCCTGAGAGCGCAGGAATACTGGCTTACCAGGACGACGATAATTTCGTGAAGCTGATGTTCAGGGCTGTTATCAAGACCACCCGGGCAAGGGGAGTTCAACCCGGCACCATCGACCTGGTTATGGAAGAAAACGGCATCGCAAAATCACTTGCGACATTCAATCTCAAAAATGAGATCATCGGCGACAATGCATTGAATCTTAAACTGGAGAAAAAAGGAGGTGCCTACACGGCTTATTATTCACTTGACGGTACGACTTACGAATTGCTCGGAACAGCCAATTTGCTGCTGAAAGACATCAGGGCAGGCCTGATAGTATGCGATGGTATCGTGGCTCAGTACATGAAAAGCACCTACTGGTTCGATTCTGATACGACAAAGCCGGGCACACCGTTCAATGTATCGTTCGATTACTTCCGCATAAAGAACAGCGGATTGAAATAATTAACTGAAAAACTGAATAATACCAGCTATGAAAAAACTGTTGTATGTATTGCTGCTCATGTCATTTTGTGCAGCCGGGTTTGCACAGGAAGCTGTTTTTCCTGAAGGGACAAAACCGGCATCCACCAACATTCCGGGCGCTGATTATCCCCGGATCGACTCTCTGAGCAGAGTTCATTTCCGGCTACGTGCTCCTGATGCGACAAGTGTCTCGGTGAGCCTCGGCAATGTTGCGCTTACAAAAGGCGAGGATGGTTTCTGGACAGGCGTAACGAAGCCTCAGGACCCCGGTTTCCATTATTACACCCTTAAAATTAACGGTGTCGATGTGGCTGATCCGTCAAGCGAGACCTTTTTCGGTGCCAGCCGGGTTATGAGCGGCATCGAAATTCCGGAGAAAGGAGTCGATTTTTATGACATAAAAAATGTGCCTCATGGTGAGGTTCGTTCATTCTATTATTGGTCCAAAACCTTTGGCGAAACCCGCCATGCCTATATCTATACACCACCCGGTTACGACAGGGATAAAAAGAAACGTTATCCGGTGCTCTATCTGCAGCATGGCATGGGTGAAGACCGGCGTGCATGGCCAACCCAGGGACGCACCAACTTCATTCTCGACAACCTGCTTGCGGAAGGCAAGGTGAAACCTGTGATTGTGGTGATGGAAGACGGCGGAATTGCAAGAGGGTTCGGAACTCCTATCCGCGACAAATCCGGCAAAATCCTGCCCCAGCCACAGGGTCAGGGCCCTGGCCGAAGGGGAGGTCCGGGACAGGGTCCAAATTTCTGGGATGAATTTACCGAAACCATAATCACTGACGTGATCCCTGCCGTGGACGAACATTTCAGAACCTTAACCAACCGTGAAAACCGTGCTATAGCTGGTCTTTCACTCGGCGGCACTCAGACGTACCAGATTTCACAGGCCAATCTTGACAAGTTTGCCAATATCGGTGTCCTGAGCGCCCCGTTCGGATTCCCCGGCGTTGAAACCGGCTATAATGGATTACTTGCAAAACCGGATGAGTTTAACAAACTGGTGAAGGTATTTTTCATCAGCATGGGGTCGAAAGAAGGTCCGAATTCAGGACGTGCCATCCACGAGACTCTTGACAAGGCAGGAATAAAAAATGTGTATTACGAAGCGCCAGGCACCGCTCATGAATTTCAGACCTGGCGTAAAAGCCTTTATTATTTTGCCCAGCTTTTATTTCAGAACAAATAATCTATAATTAACTACAGATGAAGTATTTGATTTCAATCCTCGGGTTTGCATTATTAATGCCCTTCGGATTAAGGGCGCAGCAGTCCAACGTGAATCTCGATTACAATCCGCAAAAGGATACCGAAGGCCTGATCCCGTTCAGCGCTAATGTGAATTCGCCCGAGGTACGCGACGACAATACAGTTACTTTCCGGTTGAAAGCTCCCAATGCACAGAAGGTTGTCCTGCCGGTCGAGGCAATCCACACATCCAATAACCTTGGCAGAGAGCCTATTCCTTTTACAAAGGGGGACGATGGCGTCTGGACGCTTACAATAGGGCCGCTAAAACCGGATATGTATTCCTATCATTTCAACGTGGATGGCGTTCAGATTCCCGACCCGAACAATACTTATGCAGCTTTTACGGCCATGCCGCCTTACAGTGAGCTGATCGTCCATGGCGACGGGCCGGCATATTACGACGCCCGGAATGTTCCTCACGGAACCGTTACGCGTCATGTTTATCATTCGGAAGTGACAAACGGCGAGCGTGAGCTTTACGTTTACACTCCTCCGTCCTATAACCCGAAAAAGAAATATCCGGTTCTGTACCTGCTGGGCGGGAGCGGCGAACTCCCGTCCAACTGGGTGTTCGACGGAAGAGCCAATTTTATCCTGGACAACCTCCTGGCTGAAGGGAAAGCTGTTCCGATGATTATTGCAATCCCCAACAACCAGGTTATTCACCGGAATCATCCCAGGCATACCGAACTGACATTTGATATTCTTGAAAAGGAACTGCGGAATCATGTAATCCCGCTGGTCGATAAGTCTTACAGCACAATCAGGTCACCGAAAGGCAGGGCTATCTCAGGTTTGTCGATGGGAGGCCGTCACAGCATGTATATCGGATTTCGTTCGCTCGACCTGTTTGCCAATTTCGGCATTCTCAGCGCCGGTGACACGAATGCGGAAACCTCGCTGGCACAGTTTCTGAATGATCCGGAAGTAAATGACAAGGTAGATTACCTGTTTGTCGGTCAGGGTACTGAAGAGGCAAAAGGTTTTATGGGGCAAAGATGCCTGGTTCTGCATGAAGCCCTCGTAAAACATAACATCGAACATGAGTATTATACGGGCGGTCACGGGGGTCACGACTGGGCCACTTGGCGGCACCTGCTGTACTACAAGTTTTTACCAAACCTCTGGAGAAGCAAATAACATAAACAGGCATGAAAGCATTTATTCTTTCGATAGCTATAGCGGTCACGGTTTTAATGACCGGATGCTCGAAACTTCTGCCTGAGCAGGTAAAAGTAGAACAGGGAATAGTGCAGGGCACGATCGAGGATAGCCTGCGAGTATTCAGGGGAATCCCCTTTGCCGCACCGCCGGTAGGTGATCTGCGCTGGAAAGCGCCGCAGCCGGCACCCGCATGGGAGGGGATCAAAATGACCACGAAATTTGCACCGGCTGCTTTTCAGGGAGGGAACCCGCCTTCGGGGAAAAGTGAAGATTGCCTGTACCTGAATATCTGGACACCGGCAAAATCTGCTAAGGAGAAAGTCCCTGTGCTGGTCTGGATTTACGGCGGCGGATTCAGTTTCGGCTCCACCTCCGACCCGGTTCACAACGGTGAACACCTCGCCCGTAAGGGCGTTGTGCTGGTCAGTATAGCCTATCGTGTCGGTCAGCTCGGTTTCCTGGCCCATCCTGAGTTAAGCGCAGAAAATCCGGATAAAGTCTCGGGGAACTACGGTTTGCTCGATATGATAGCCGGCCTGCAATGGATTCAGAAGAATATTGCTGCCTTCGGAGGCGACCCAAATAAGGTTACAATTTTCGGGGAATCGGCCGGAGGAATTGCAGTGAGCATGTTATGTGCATCACCGCTGGCAGGTGGTTTGTTTCACGGCGCCATATCGCAAAGTGGAGGTTCCTTTGGGCCAACCCGTCCTACAACCTACCCGGGCGAAAACATGAAAACACTTCAACAGGCGGAACAGGAGGGTGTCGAATATGTCCGGAATGCAGGCGTTGCTTCTATTGCCGATCTGCGCAAAATTGAGCCTGACAGCCTTCCCATGGGAATGGGCATGGGTGGCGCATGGCCAATTGTCGACGGGGTTGTAATTCCCGACGACCAGTACCTTTTATATGAAGCAGGAAAGTACAATGATGTTCCGATCCTGGTGGGGTATAATTCTGACGAGGGAGCGAGTTTTTCAAGGGAAAGAACACCTGAAGAATATTTCGCCGGTGTCAGGGCCCGGTATGGGAAGTATGCCGATGACCTGATAAAAGCCTATCCTGCCGCGGAGACATCGGTTCCGAAGACAGCCCGTGACCTGTCACGTGATGCCGCCTTTGGCTGGCAGACATGGATCTGGGCACGGCTTCAGTCGGGAACCGGGAAATCAAAGGTCTTCTATTACTATTTCGACCAGCACCCCGATTATCCCGAAGATTCACCGAGGTACGGCTATGGTTCTCCGCACGGCCAGGATGTAGTGTACGTTTTCATGCACCTCGACAAATCGAAACCGGAGACCACAGAATCAGACCTTGCAATTTCTGAAGCTATGGGAACCTACTGGACCAATTTTGCAAAGTACGGTGATCCAAACGGTCCGGGAGTCCCGGAGTGGCCTGCTTTCAGCGATTCAAATCCCCGGGTAATGATCCTTGGGCCAACACCGCATATAGGCTCTGTCCCCAGTGCAGAATCGCTTGAAGTCCTCGACGGCTATTTCAGGTGGAGACGCACTGAGGAAGGCAAAGAGTGGGCGAAATAATCTTCTTCCCAGGTAGTTATACTGCTATTATTGAGAAATATTCATGGGAATTTATATTAAGACTCAGGATTTCTCATGTCCTTAACAGAATAATCCGGGAGCCGGGTTTTGAACTCAGAACTTCATACCATTATTGAAGTCCCTTTCTTTCAGACAACGGCTGAAATAGTCTGCTATGAACCTGTTGGAAAGCAACTCCGATAACTTGGCAAGCCGGGCCTCCTGAAACGAATACTGCGTTTCATTGATTATTGGTTCATAAAGATTCTGGGCAAGCATTAAATCAATCGCAAGGCAGGGGCCAATTCCAAGTTTATCCTGAAAATTTGCCTTTCTTTTCAGGGCACCGGCTGAATAATAATCTACATAATAAGTATCACTGTATGCACGTGATAATCTTTCTATATTATCTCCCCACTTGTTGCAGAATTCAGTGTATTTTGCCGGAATTCCTGATTTTTCGAATTCGAGATATTTGTTGATAATGGACCGATCTTCCCGGGAAAATTCCGCCCCTGTTTTTTCCAGGTATTCAAGTACCATTGGGAAGTCAATCATTGTTTCGTGCCGTTCTCTTCTGAAGTTCCGCATGATATCATCGGCGTAAGTTCCGAAAAACCTGTTGATCTCTTCGGAATTGTCTGTCCAGAATTGCTGCCAGGGAGTAAAAATTTCAGTGACAGCTGTTCCTGTAACAGCGTTCGCAAACAGTTGATCTTCATCTGAAATGGGGTATCCTGCTATTTTAAGTTTTCGTACCAGATCAATTAAGGAATGATTTCCGGCAACAGCTATGAAATCATCTCCGGGCCGGGTTATGGCAATATTCTTGAAACTGTGTAAAAAAGCATCGTAATTTTTACTGTAAAACCCTACAGGATTATTTAAAAGATCTTCAGTCAGAAAATCAAAATAACCCGGCGTAAGCGGCTCCACATCTAAAGGTATTTCCATTACCGGTGTACTGAGATTGTTTTGCTCCCTGTAGGCACTTCTGTAATACCAGTCATAGTCGAGGATGTGTGATGCGTAAATATATTCCATATCCATCCGGGCTATCTGGTAGGCCTTTGTACAAAACTTATGCTCTTTAGTGATTGAATCCAGTGCTTTAATATCTCTTTCAAGGTTTTGAAGACAGGTGGATTTGTATTCCTCCGGCGACTGGTGGACTATGTTTTTTCTCATTTCATTGTAATCGAAACTGTTTACGTCCTTAAGAAGATCAAGATCGTAATTAAGCCGGGCAGATTCACCGGAATATTCTGAGGTATTTGTACAGAGATCTATTAACTGGAAGATACTCTTCCCTGGCTCAAGAAACACAGATCCGCTAAAGGGTAATATTTCCATCCTGGCAGTCTGAGGATACGGGAGCGGAACTTTCTCAGAAAAGCTGCCGTCAGCCGCGATGTCAATTACATATCCATAGCCAGTCCCGGTAACGAGGTTTTTGAAGACCAGGAAAAATGAGTTTCCTAATATTTCCGGCTTGTAGCCTTTGATAAATCCGCTATATAGTGCAGTATCTTCCCTGAATAAGGGTTGGTCAAACGGGGTAGTGTCTGCAGAACCTGTGATTTTTAATGACGGATCCTTCCTGATGTATGATACCAATTCCTCAGGAGATTCGCCAGCCAGAAACTTGTTTCCTTTCTTTCTGGCATACATCTTAACTGTGGACTGATCATGCCTTAGCACAAACGATCCTTTTCCATTTTTAGAATCGACCTGCTCATAACTCCATACCTGATTCCTGTAAATGGCATTGTCATGGAAAAGACTTAACTCCCAGGCACCTGTTGAATTATTGAACCAGTTGCCGGAAATTTCTTCCGGTATAGATGAAGCAGCCTGCTCCGGCTTGAGTCTTATACCGGTGATTATCCATTTGGATTCCACAAAATCAATTAAATCAGCCTGCTCGTCCAATGCGGGGAAAATCAACCTATAATCCAGTTCTCCGGATTCAGGCATGTAGTGCCGCTTACCCAGGGGTATGCCCTCAGCCCCGGAGACAAGTAATTTCGTATTTGAATTTCGAGACCGTATATAGGTCCCAGTCGGAATCTCAATCCACCATCCGGGGGTAAAGCTGACATGAAAATGGATTACTGTTGAGGTCGGCTTTAGTTCAATTTTGCTGATTCTGACATAGTTTACCGAACTTGATTCGTAATCGGGATTATAAATGATTGTCTTAGAATTTGTCTTCGTTGCACAGGCAACCATTATTCCCGCAAAAACAGGTATGATCAGAATGTTTTTCAACGTTGCACTCCTTGGAGTTGGCATTTTGTTTATCATGTTCAACCGTTCTCTTATAGATATGTTGAAATTATGGGCCAAGGAAAGACTTTTCATTTCAGATTGAAAATCCAGCAGCCGGTATTGGTAGGATTTTTTATTCCCGGTAATTCTGATAGATGCCTGATCTGCAAGATATTCATTGTTAAGCACCACAGATTTTTTCAAAAACCAGGTTACGGGATTAAACCACTGAAATGCTATTATCAGTTCGCATAAGATAAGGTCAAAAGTGTGACCCTGCCTTAGATGTGCAAACTCATGTTCAAGAAGGTCAGAGTAGTCCCCGTTGTCAGAAACTTTTGAGGGAATTACGACATACGGAAAAAACGAAAAGGGCGGAATATCAGCACTGGTCTCAACTACAAGCGGGAACTGCCTCTTTTTTAATTTCCCCTTGCTGATTAAACGATGGGTGCTGATGACCCGTATAATCAGTCGTGTTACCAGGGCTATTGAGACAGCCCAATAAACAATTGTCAGCAACGCGCTAATACTGATCGGGCCATTGTCAGCCGGAATTTTTGTATCAATTGCCTGTGCCTGACCGGCGAAGCTGCCCGGTTGAAGTACCTGGCTCCCTGTGGACTCTATTTCATTTGTAATTGATATCCTGATAGCTGGCATAACAAGCGGTAGCAATAATATCAGCAACAGCAGAATCCTGTTCCTCTGATAAAAAGTATCTTTCCTGAAAAGCAGCAGAAAAACCAGATATAGGACAGTTGTGGCCAATGAAACACTTAACAGGTATTCAAACAGGTTATTCATTGTCTTGCTTCTTTTCGATGATTTCTATCAGAGATTTCAAATCCTCCGTACTGAGCTTCCTGTCATTCACGAAATAGGAAACAACATTACGGTACGATGAGTCGAAGTATCGTTTTACGATATTTTTCATCTGTGCGTTCCTGTAGTCTTCCTTTGTAATTATTGCAAAGTACTCATGGGTTTTTCCGTATGATTTATGATCAACAAAACCTTTCTTTTCAAGGATTCTTACAATTGATGAAACAGTTGTGTAGGGCAGATCAGGCACCGGCAACCTGGGTATGATATCATTGACCAGTACCTTTCCCGACTCCCAGATAACCGACATCACTTCTTCTTCTCTTTTTGTTAGTCCTTTCATGTTGAGAAATATTTGCAGCAGCAATATAAAACGTATTATTGAGTTTAACAACGTAAAAGTACGTTAAATAACGCAAACATGCTTATTTATTTTCTTTCTAAATAAGGAAGATCGGAAATAACGTCAAATAAATCAGATCTGTCGGGAGATGAATTCTACTGTATCCTGGCACTCACAGCGTCAGTGGGCCTGCTTTCGAGGCCGTTGTCGTATTTTATGACAATGAAGTAATAATACATTTTCCCTTTTTCTGCCGTGCCATCTGCAAAACTTTCCGCCTTGCCATCAAGAGTTTTCAGCAGGCTTTCCTTTCCGTTTTCGGGTGCACGGTAAACAAGCACCGACTGGATATCATCCGCAACCGGCAGCGTCCACTTCACGGTGATAAACTTTGTTGAGGCAATTGCCGAAACCTCTCCCGGAGGCAAAACTCCGGCAACGGGAACATATACACTGTATGGCATGCTGAAACTGCTGACATCTGTCGTGTCAGAAGCAATGCACCTGACCCTGTAAATGTACTTTTTGCCTGGTATAACCTGCTTATCAGTAAAACTGTTTGTCATAAAATTAACTGTTCCCAGCAACTGTCCGGGTCCTGCATCCTGACCTTCACCCGCAACGCTGCGGAAAACTTCGTAAGCCGTGATGGCAGGATTCAAACCAGCCGCATCACTCCATATGAGTTTCACAGCATCATTCTCCGGAAGGGCATTAAGCCTGTCGGGAACGGGCATGAGGCCTCCGCTGAAGGAGACACTCACCCGATTACTCATCGGGCTGATATTGTACGATGTGTTTACTGATGCCACTGCATAGCTGTAAACTGCAGAGCGGCTCGAAACCGGCAGCGTGTCAGCATAAGTAAGCAGACTGTCTGTGGAATGCAGCATCCGGGGCAACTGGCACAGCTCGGAGGTGTACCCGTCAGCACGGTAAACATAATATCCGTGCACATCGTAACCCGCCCTGCGGAACTGCAATGTCACCACATTGCTTTTTCGCGAGGCTGTAAGATCCTGCGGGGGTATTACATTTTCCCTGTTTCCACGGAGAATTGCCGGGACCCTTGCACCGGGCAGACTGCTGCCGGTACCGCTGTTTAAAACCACATAATAATAGTAGGTTATTGAAGGCTGCAGGTCTGAGCCGTCAAAATACTCCTTCTGATCAGCCGGTAGCGAGACAACTCTTTTGTAATTATCGTTGTAAGAAGTGGACCTGTAGATTTCAATTGCATTGACAAATGCAGTCTGGCTGTAATCCCATTTCAGCAGATTCCCGCCCTTTTCAGGTTGCGGAGTGACTGTGAACTCTGTTACAATGCCGATGTCAGCAGGCTTTGTGACGAAATTGACATTCACGGTTTCTGACGGTTTCCCCAGGTTGCCAAGGCCATCGTACGGAATGGCAATATAACTGTAGATCATGCCCGAGGTCACGTCCTTGTCCCTCACAAGGGCCACCATTTTTCCTTTTTCCTGGGCAAACATGGTTTCAGCCGCAACATCACTGAACAGATTTTTCATGTATGGACTCCGCTGAAGTTTCAGACCCGCTGTATTCTGCATATCAGAAAGTTCATAGCTGATCTCGACGTATCCCATGTTGACCTTGTAACGGAGTGGCACTGCTTCGGCGGCAGAAGGGGCAGGAGGAAAGGAGACGCTTATCTCCCTGGGCTCCGTTTTGCTGCGCGCCCCGCTGAGACGGCTGATGCGGTATTTGTATGTTCCCGGCGTCTTGATTCCGTCGTCGAACCAGCCGGCACCGGCGACGTACTGCCATCTCGGATCGGCAGAATGAACGTACAGGGAATCGAGGGTGGCAGAAGGGCTTTTTATTTTTTCCCAGATGAAATCAGTCATCCCTTCGTTAATTTCTGTCACCGAGGCAACCACTGCCGGCAGCGACATCATCCGTGACCTGCATTCAGCCACATTTTCGGGAGCCTTAATCTCCGCAACAGAAGTCCACTTGCCCCTGGCATCCTGCCGTTCGATCAGCCATGAGAAGTTCTTCGGCAGTTCTTTACCGCAGAATATATAGTTCCCGGTGGAATATGATTTGCTTGTATAGTTTTGTGCACCGGCAATTTGCATAAGAGCAAACCACACACATGCAAGTAATATTGATTTTTTCATCGGGTTTAGTTTTATTCTTTGCAGCTGCTTAATTTGGAGTCACCGCTCTTCAGCAGGAAGTTGAACCCGCTGGAACCGAATTTTGCCGAAGCATTAACGTCTATGCTCTTCGAGACCGTTGTTAACCCCAGGCTCTGGGTGATATCAGCTCCGAAGCCAAGGTTAATTGATGCGTCAATGTAGGAGGGATCTCCAAGTTGGAACTCGATTCTGCCGTCACCGTCAGCATGCCCGCTGATGCTTGTCCCGGTGATGGCTGCCAGTCCTGCCCCGGCGTGAAGGTAGACATATCCTCCCAGACCCACCTTCCAGCTTCCGCCGGTAACATTGACATAAGTGTTGCCTCCAATCAATCCAAGGGCATCCACATATCCCTTTGCCAGGACAAAATCAAAATCCTCCCTCGCCTTGAACAGTTCCCTGTTGAAGGCAAAGTAAAATCCGGAGAGTCGTTCCGTGTCCTTTTTATAGCACCAGTTAACCACCCTGTCGTCAATATAGCTATTGGTGAGATGCCACATTTCATCGGTAAGCTTGTGCGATCCGAGCATAAGCCCGGTATTATAGTTCCCGGCAAGGATTCCTATGGGAAGGAACGCATTGCATGCGCCGATTATATAAAATCCTTCCGCTCCGAAGCAGGATGAGATAGCTCCCTTATGTATCACAACCGACCCCAGTGTCAGTTCGTAATTAAAGCTCAGAGTCCCGATGAGTTCCTTCGTCTTGAAGTCGAATGTCTGTGACATCGAACCGAACGGGGTATCTATGCTGCTTAAAGAAAGTTTTTCCGAGCTGGCGGAGATATCACCCAGAACCTCGAAGGTGGTTTTTGTCGGGGCAATGTCGTCGGTTTTTGACTTGTCATTATTTGTGAGGTCACCCGTGAATTTGCATGTAGTCCAGTCGCTACCGGCAACAGACATGCCTCCGTTTTCAATTTTCAGGCTGTATCCTTTTGATGCAACAACTGGCGAGGTGATTGATTCATCCTCCTCGCTGGTCAGCTGGGTAATCCAGTCTTTATCCATCTTCACTTCGAACCGCGGTGTTCCGGTGACCCTTGCAAAGAAGACGGAAGGGATCGGGTTAAACGTTTTTGCGGGTTTTTCAATCACCTTTCCTGTTATCCTGATCTCATTCTTGTCGATAGCTATCGGTTTCTTGCTGGCGTAAAAATGTACGAATCCCTTTGTTTCAAAATCCGTGTCAACGTTTTCAAGATCAGGAGGTGCGGCCGGGCTGGTCCAGATTGCACTTAATAAAATGTCACTCACCCGGGGAGCCTCTACATTGAGTGTTCCGCTGAGCTTCATGTAGTTGGGTCCGTTATATACTGCCTGCGGCAGGAAACTTGCCAGGGTGTTGCCTTTCAGCCGTGCTTTCACCCCTGACTGCTTCAGCTGAACGATCATCTCGTTGTTGCTCAGGATCTGCAGATAGTCGAAGTCAACCGGGTAGGGCGTTGTCATGTCAGGATTTGTCAGACCTGCCAGACCGGGCAGCGATGCCACCTTGTCAGTGCCGTTGCTTATCAGGTTGAAGTTCCAGTGCGGTTTCATATCTGACCCCACCTTCTGCTCGAAATTCAGATGAGGCTTGATTGCGGGAGTAATCTTCAGAGGAAATATTCCCCCGGCGAGAGCAATTTTATCAAACTGGAACTCGTCAATCTGAAACATGTCATTCCTGAGAACGAAACGGGTCAGAGGGATATCGACAATTTTCGTACGGATCAGTGCATTCTGGCTTACAATGCCCCCTTCCGAAGGATCCAGTTTCCAGTCTTTGACTTCAAGGGTCCACTGTTCCAGCGCAAGCTTTATCGGCACAGTCCCGGATACAGGGCTTACCTTGTTCTGATCAAGCACTATGCCCGGGATATTCACAGTAAACTTTTCAGGTTGTGCGTTTGCAATATTGCAGGTCAGATCGGCATCAAGGTGTATTTTCCCGTTTTCGTCGATATAACTGTTCAGAGGATTCGCGGTAGCAGGGAAGTTCAGCAATCTGAAAGCAATTGGCTTCGCATTCCTGTCAGACAGGTAATAAACGGGTTTTGGCTTACTCAGATAATTGATGTATCCTGTCTGGATCGCTTCCTGGTAGACTGACATGTTGTTGTAAACAGGTTTCGAGGCCTCCGTTTCCGATACTGCGCTTGTAACCAGGTCCACAACGTTGTTTATCTTGTTATTCTCATTCCTGGCAAGGTAGAATTCACTCTTGTCAAAATCGAGGTAGCTGCTGGGATAATTGAACGAATTGTCAATGATCTTCATTTTACCGTTTATCTTCCCGAAATCGTTCACCCTTTTGACGGAGAGAGGCGTTGTGTTGAAGAAATCCTCTGTTTCAGCTGACTGCAAGGCAACGTTGTAGCTGTTCATATACGACAGCTTCAGTGATGTGACGCCCCTGATTACAACTTCATCATCATTTGCTATGCCCACTGTCGAACCATCCTTGTCTGTCAGGTTGAAAACGACATCTTCTACCCTGAGCACCTTATTCACCTCGTTGAGGGCGAAATCACTGACCGCCTCGGTCCAGTGAATCAGTCCCGTCACCTTTACCTGTTTTGAATTAACGGGGGTCAGGCTCTCCACTGTCAGCGGGAATCCGTAAATCTTGTTTATTACGGCCTGGCTGTAAGATTTCAGGTTCAGATCAACAACCGCCTTCCCGGCTTTGATTGAGGCTGACTGTTTGTCGCCCGCAACGGTGAAGGTAGTGTCGAGTGTTGCCCGGATAAAAATTTCCTGGTTATCGACAGGCACTCCCCGCAGGGTGTATTTCCCCTGGCTGTCGGTATAGGCTGCCACAAGGTTGGCGTCCTGTGTGATCTTGCCTTCCGGTTTGTTATACCCGGGGCCATAGTATTTGGAGGAAGGCTGGGTTGCAGTTCCTGGCTGTTGGCTGTTTTTCGGTTCAGAGACCACCTGTGCAGATGCCCCGGACTGCAGGCTGTAATTCTTTGTGGCAACTGCCTGGGCTGATGTTCCGTACTGCTGGCTGAAACTGAGGGCTGAAACCAGCTGGGTGGAGGTGTTTGAAACATCAATGTAAACCCTGGCATTTTTTACCGGTGTGCCGTCCAGTTTCACAATGCCGCTTATTTCGTTCCCCTTTTCAAGCTGCACGCTTTTAATTACATAGCCTTCCGTTTCATCACTTTCCACATTGACTGTTTTCGGGATATACCCGCTTCCGGCAGCTCCCCTGACAATAAATGTGTAATTGTTCACAGAAACGTTTTCGAAGTTGAACCTTGCTATTCCGTTTGCATCGGTGGTTTTTACCGAGTCGCCAAGCTGGATTGTTGCTCCGGCAATGCGCTTCGCCGGCCCTGCAATGTCAATCTTCTCGGATACTGAGAACTGTATCCGGTGACGGCGGCGATAAACCATTATATCCTTCAGCTCCAGCTGATCCTGGGCGGCATCAGTGTCCGTAAACACGTATGATGAATTGAAATAGGCAACATCCTTTGGAATTATTTTCAATGTATCCTTTGCGACATATGGAGCCGGGACTTCGAAATACCCTGCATTGTCTGTCTCGAAATACTTTCCGTCTCTGACCTGTATGTAAGCCGGTACAGTTTCAAGGGTGTTACCGGCCAGCTTCTCATCCGGGCATCTGACGGTTCCTGTGACTGTATGCAAGGGTGAGAGACCGATATCCTTTACGAACTGAACACCTTTCCTGACAAAGGAATAGCCTGCGCCGCTGAAGGAGTCCCTGTATCCGTTCGCCCCGGCGAAGAAATATACGGTTGTCGGATTCTGCCCGTCAGCCACATACTCGTCCAGTGGCGTACCCCCGGTTGCAAGTATTTCGGCCTTGCCGTAATCGTCCACAGGAACGGTTCGGAAATCATTGCTTCCGGATATTGACTGTTCTTTGGACACCATAACCCTGGCACCATTGTCTTTGGTCACCAGCGAGCCTGCCTTCACATCACGTACGGTGATCAGCGCCCTGCTCACCAGGGGTTGCAGTATTACTTCAGCTTCCACGACCGGGATTTCCGGGTTTGCCCAGTCAGTCTCAGTGACCTGCGGAACCTGCGGTGATTCACGGATTGTTGCCTGGTAGGTCAGAGTATTCTCCGCCACATAACTTGATGACTCGATGAAGTAATACGGGAACTGGGACTGAAGAAGGGCCGGGAGTGGAGAATAGTTGTCCTTGCTGGCTGAGTTGTAGACCGTAGGCCTTGCCGGCCATAATTGTTCAAATTTTTGACTGAATAAGCCACCGGCGTTCACCTTATCGGTTGTAGAGGCTGCATCCTGTGAGTTATACTGAGGATTCAGCAGCTCAGCATATGTGTACTTGCCGTCTCCTTCGCCGTGAGGCAGATTCTTCTTTTTGTCTGCCAGGTTCCGGAACAGTGTAACCTGCATCCCTGAGAGGGAGATCTTCTCCTTATCCTCATTAAGTGTCTTCGGATAGACTTTCATCTCGAACTCCCTTACGTAATGGGTGATATCAATGGGTGTTTCCATTTCCTCCAGTGGCTGCACCGTGATGATTTCCGCAGAAGGGTAATAGTAGGAGGCGGCATCACCGTCAATTATAATGCGAAACACCCGTTTGAAGCCGCTGTATGATTTTGTTTCATACTCGTCATCGACGACATTGCCGGCATGAGGGGTGAGGCTGGCTGTATACTGTTCATCAAATGACGGATAGGGGCCGTGGGCCGGTGCCTCCGGCTCCGGGAAAAACATTTCGGCACCGCCTGCAATGCTTTTGTTGTCTTTAAGTTTGCCTCCGTTCAGCTTGCTCCCTGCCAGTTTACTTCCGGTCAGCTCGAACGAGTTGGACACCTCGTCGAAAGTGATGCTGAAACCGGGGTTGATTGCCGACTGGCTGCCAAGGGCCGCATTAGCCGTCCCGAACCCGTTGCCGCCTGGTTTCAATCCTGCGACTGCAGGACCTGCCGGGAATGCAAAGCTGCTGCCGTCATTCCATGGATTTGTCACAATCTGATCCAGCCCCTTGAGACCCGCGCCGAGCTCCTTTTTAAACTGGTCTCCGATGCCACCGCCGGGAGTGGTTTCGGGCACTGAATGACTGGTTTTGGAATGGGCTACAGTACCCGGGCCAAGGTTTCCCTTAAAATCCAGGTTCACGGTTTCAATCACAAAATTTCCGTTTGCATCAGTCATCCCGGCTGCCATAGTAGCGTACTGATCAGACAGTGATACATAATCCTCCATGCTTCCGTCCGAATCGTCCGGGTAGAATGTGTAAGATTCGCTTCCGCCCGGTAAACCGGGAATGTTATTGTACTGGCTTTTCGTGGCGCCTATCGAGACATTATTTTCATCGACATAGTTTACAATCACCCGGAAGCGGGTATTTGCGAGGGGACGCTTCAGCCTGGCCGGGTCAGATTTCCAGGTGTAGAGCAATCTGCCGCGTATCACCGATGTGGGCGGCCTGCATGAAACCACCTCATAATCTGCAGTGACGGTCCGGTAAAAAGCATCCGGGTCCTCTGGTTCCGGCAACTCCAGACCGAACTCCATAGGCTCTGCTATGTAATCATTCTCGTCAAGGAAGTTTGTTGTGCTTGCTCCTGCTGTAATAATATCTGCAATTACCGATTCAAGGGTAACCTTTTCCGATGAGGTGATGGGGGTTGCCGGGTTATACTTGTATGCAGATGCCTTGACCGCACCGGTCCCGGTTGCACCTGCCTGTGCGGTGCCGGTCCCTGCCGCACCTGATTTGACCGCAGCGGTTCCTGCCACACCTGATTTGATCATACCGGCGCCTGCTGTGCCTGGTTTGACCGCACCGGTCCCCGCTGTGCTGGTCCCTGCTGCACCTGCATCAATACCGGTGACCTTCACACCTGACTTTACCGCTCCTGTCCCTGCCGCGCCTGTTATAACCAGGCCCTGGTTTTTCATTGCGACCCATTTATCGATGTCCTTAACGGCAATAATCTTGTATTTGTCAGAGTTGGATGCAAACAGACGGTCAAAAACTGCATATGACTTGTCTCCCTGGATTACAGTTATTCCCTTTGCCACCACTGTGATTTTCCCGGTAGTGAGCGGAGTCTTCAAATCGATATTTCCTTCCCAGTCAGGGATATGCGGTTTTTTATTTTCCCTGTACATTATTACCGGAATGCCTGGAGCAACCGCAACTACCTCCGACTGGTAATATCCTGCCTGCTGTGTGTCATTCAGGGTATTTTCGACCCCCTGGGTCTTCATCTTTTCCATCGCCTTCTGTGCCTCGGTCTTTTCCTCATGCTGAACTGTGACCTTTGTACCGTCCTGCGACAGAAAATAGGAGGTAAACCGTTTCCGGACATTCAGATTCAACCGGTAGGCATATGTTCCGGCTACCATTTCGCCGAAGTCGGCAAAAGAAGACCGGCCTTCCGCCCATTTGAAATATTCTCCTGAACCGGGGGCGTCACCCTGTGATGAAGAACCCGGAGAAACCGAATGATCTGTATGAGTGACAATCTTCAGATCAAAATCATCATCAACATAGTACTGATTACCAATCAGTAACCTGCAGAAGACAGTATCATTTTCCATGAATTCAACCGCGACTGGCAACTTTGTGTCTATTTTTCCGAGGTCATCGGTCGTAACAGCGACCGAGGCCACTTTTTTCAGGGACCTGTTCCCGACGGTTATTACCGGTGAAGGATCGGCGGTTCCGGAGCCCACGGGTACCAATGCTTCGGCAATGACATCTGTTCCGGCCACCGGGTAAAGTTCGGGGAATCCCTTGAAGCTGTATTTCAAAACAGCCTGAACTGAGACTTCCTGCATTTGTGGGCCTTTGAGTTCCCTGTAAACAAACTCAGGACTGGAATAAGGGGCTATCAGGTTGTTTGTTTTACCAAATTGCTTAAGTGTGGCTTTGTAAACATCACCGTCAGTGAAGCCTGCTTCCCGGGCTTCCTCTTTGCTTATCTGGAGCTTGTTCGGGAGGTTTCCCTGGGCATCTTTGTCAAATGTCCGTGAGAAGCTGAATGTTGCAGGAGTTGCGGTGTTATTGCTTTTAAGGCGTTCAATGTCAAGCACATATCTCTCTATTCCAAGGCTTTGAATCGATTCAGAATCGGTCATTGCCATGGAATCGGCAGTGACAGGTTTGACCCATGCCCAGTTTATCAGCAAATCCTGGTTCTCGTTTACATCCAGCGTATCCGGCTTGTTCTGAGCCAGTTTTCGGGGAATGATAAAAGTAAATTCTGATTCTGAGCTCCCTGAAGTTGGTTCTGTCTGTGAGCAGGTAAATAACGACGGTTCGCTATGGCCCTTGTTTTTAAAGGCTGTCATGTTTGACGGGTCAACAGCCGTTACCATGAAAGCATATGATTTCCCTGGTGTAAGAGGGGGATTAGCAAATGAATAGAGATATGTATTTGTGAAGAGAGTTGTCTCGAAGAATACGGGATAGCCTGCCGAAAGCAGTTTATCCTGGTAATTGCCGGCCGGGGTTGGCAGTTCGATGATCTTCAGTTTGTACTGGGTATTTACCGGAGCGCTTGGGGGGCGGGTCCAGAGAAAGGTGACATTCTTTGCTTCAGATTCGCTAAGCTGAGCCTGATTCACCGGAGAAATGATTATCGGGGCTTCAACCCATGAAACAGTGAACTGGTTACTGCATGCGGCGACTTCTGAAAGGGGTCTGGATGAATCAAAATCATAGATTGAGAAACAGATTGTGTAGGTGTTTTCAGGCAGTCCCTGCTGCATGACCTGTTCCCGGGTAATGCCGATGTACTCCAGGCTTTGCCCGGCAAATATCTGGAGAATGTCACTGTATGTCAGGGTATACGGGAGGAACATAATTGCTCCCGTAGGTCCCTGTGTTCCCTTGATCAGTATGGGTGCCGCCGGTTTGTAACCCTCCCTGGTGCGGATTATGACTGATTCGTCAGCGCTGTATATTGCACCATGAAGGAATACAGGGTATTCCAGCCTGTCAAAACCGGTGGCCACCGGGGTGATCACGCTGTAAATTTTCCCTGGTACGGCTATGTAATCCGATAGCCGGTTCGAATAGGGGGGCATGACGGTTACAGTCTGCACAAACTGCGCACTGACTGTAGCAGAAAGCAATAAACAAAGCGAGACGAATACTTTTCGCCCTGGATGCAGACTCTTAGAAAGTGAAGGCATATCCTAAATCTCCTCTTGTTTCGTTATACGACGGTATGACGGAAGTGTCAGCAAATGAATTTTTTATCAGATTCAGATTGAGTGTGACCGAATGCTTTGGAAGGAAACGGTAATTTGAATTCAACGAGGTGTTGTATATGATTCCTTCCTCTCCGTTCAGCCTGTTAATCATACATGCATTGTTCCAGTTCAGGGTGAGCTTGTCCTTCAGCAGTGACGACGAAATCCCCAGGGTACCGCCTGCAAGCTGATTTGAATAATTCTGGTTTACCATATTTGTATAATTGGCTCCAAGGCTCACATTTATCTTTTGTTTGACCAGACCCAGCGAATACATCAGCATGGCAACCTTGGTATCCGTGTCTGTCATCTCCGAGGTCTGCTCGTTCTTGTCATTCAGCATCATCCAGTTCAGGTTGAGCATCACCATGTGAGAGAAGCTCTGGGAAACCTTCATGAAGCGGGGAGAAAGGAGGAGGCTGTGATTGACCTGGTAGACCATCAGGGAGTTATCAGCAATGTTTTTAACCGCTTTCTGGTTGGTTGAAAAATTATTGTATGACAGATCTACCGCCCAGTTTTCATCAATTGTATAATTGCCTGACAATGCACCTATCATCCTTCTCGAAGTGCTGTTTTTTGAACCGTCGAGGTTGTCACGCTGCATCCCTATAGAACCCCGTGCCCTGATTTTGTTTTCAAGGAAGGAGAACGTCTGGTTGAAGGTGACCTGCTCCAGGTCGTTGTTGAAGAAGTAGCTTCCCATAGACTGGTATCCGGGGTCGATACGCCGGTATTCGATCGCGGAGCTCACGTTCCGTGAAAAATTGTACGAGAGGCTGGTTTTGATGGCCGAAAATCGCTGGCTTGTCTCATTTATGCTGATCAGGTTGCTTGCATAAAGCATCAGCCTGTCATTGATTGTATCCGAGGTGCCGAGTGTCGAGTTAGGTGTAAGGAAGCTCACCGAGCCGTCGACGCTGAATATCAGCTTAGAAGTGATGCTTATCCGGGAAGTCAGTCCCAGTGCAAGGTTTTGGGCAGGAACAGGATACTCAGGATTATCCGAAGGAACGAAGTTCTTCTTATTGTCACCGATCCGGAGCATTGAAACATCGACGAATGTTTTCTCCGTGCCATAGCCAATTTTGCCGGCCCATCCCAGCCGTGTAAGTTTCGGAATAGAGTCAGCCATCAGCAGGTCATACTGTGAGGTTTCGTTGAACTTTCCGTAAACAGCTGCGAGCCTGAATTTTCCCGGTCTGGCTTCCAGCCCGGCGCCAAGAAATGTATGGCCGTTCAGGGTGAATTCAGAGAACGACACATTCCTGTAACCCAGGTGGAGTGTCAGCCACTTCCAGGTAGGACTTATCCCGAACTGGTTGAAGGGCTGACTGAAGCCGGCTTTCTCATTGCTGTACCATGTGAAGGAGAATGGCATGCTGATGCCGTAGACGGTGAGGGTGGCGTTTGCGTTCACCCCGAAGGCAAAGGGCGTCTGCCTGTCGGGAATGCCTGATGCATTGTAGAATGCAGTGTTCAGACCGAGACTGCCGTTAACGGCGACAGGCTTCACATTCTTCAGGTCGGTTAAAGACTGCGCTTGCAGATTCACCGCAGTCATCAGGAACAGAATTGTGCATAAAGGTTTGTTTATGCTTTTGATCAACACTTTACCTGGTTGTTTCATTGGTTATGGAGGGGATATTTAGAGCAATTGGATCAGCGGCAGAATGTACTCCGGGCACCTAAAGCGGGGAGGCTTTTTTATCGGATTTGATTACCGTTTTCATAAACAGGAATCTGAAAGGAGTATATATGGGTAATAATACCTATAAACTCACAACCAGGTTATTATATTGCAGGTACTTTAAACAGTTTAAAGGATATGTCATTCCCCAATTATCTTAATTTTGCTCTTAGTGTAAAAAAAGGCCGACAAAAACTATGAAAAGGAACTATATGAATCCGTACCTGGCAGGAGTGCTGCTGGGACTGGTATTACTGCTGGCAATGGTGGTCTCAGGCCGCGGACTGGGAGCCAGTGGCGGAATCAAATACTGCGTGGTCTCAGTTGTCGGGGCAGTAAGTCCGGAACATGTGAACCAGTCGGAATACTACTCCGGCTATTTTGAAAATGGCAAGAAGCCTCTCTTCAACTGGCTTACAGTTGAGATCTTCGGCGTGCTGCTGGGCGGATTTATTTCCGGAGCCATCTCCGGCAGGCTGAAGCTCCGGGTCGAGAAATCGCCCCGGATAACAAATACACGAAGACTTGTATTTGCCTTTCTGGGCGGCATGCTCTTTGTCTACGGAGGCCAGCTGGCGAGGGGGTGCACTTCCGGAGCCGCCCTCTCGGGAATGGCCGTTCTCTCCCTGGCCGGTTTCGTGACAATGGTTGCGATATTCGGTTCGGCTTTCGCATTTGCGTGGTTCTTCAGGAAAAACTGGATATGAAAGTCTGAAGGTCTGAAGGTCTGAAGGTCTGAAGGTCTGAGAGTCTGAAGGTCTGAGAGTCTGAAGGTCTGAAGGTCTTGCGGTCAAGGGTAATTCAGATACTGAGATATGGAAATGAGTTGAAAACAAACATTACTAAAAAAAGAATATGGCACCACTATCATCATTATATCAGTTTCCCGAATGGCTGAACCTGCTGGCGGCCTTCGTAATAGGCACCGGGTTCGGGTTTGCCCTCGAGCAGGGCGGGTTCTCGTCGAGCCGCAAGCTTGCCGGGATGTTCTACGGGTATGACACCACAGTTCTGAAGGTGTTCTTCACTGCGGCCATTGTAGCACTGATCGGTTCCCAGTTCCTGGGCTACTTCGGGTTGCTCAACCTGAACCAGGTATATGTAAATGAATTCTATGTGACTGCCTCAATCGTTGGCGGAATCATAATGGGAGGCGGCTTCATAATGGGAGGCTTCTGCCCGGGTACCGGACTATGTGCCCTTTCGATAGGCAAGATCGATGCCATGATGTATATCTTCGGAGGCCTGGCAGGTGCATTCCTTTTCGCCGAGACATGGCCGCTGATTGAAAAGGTGGCCATGGCGAATTACCGTGGACCGGTAAAAATCAATGAGGCACTCGGTATGTCAGCCGGCCTCTTTACCCTGATACTTGTTGCAGCTGCAGCAGCGATGTTCTGGCTGGCTGAAATGGCTGAAAAGAGGTTCGCCCGTCCTGATATCACAAATGACATTAACTGACCTGAAATGGAAACCCGGAAACAAATTACGGTATTACTCCTTCTTCTGAGCCTTATCCTGGCACTGCTGCCGCTGGCGGCCAACAGGTCCTTCAGGGCCCGGCCTGCCCAGTTACTGGAAGAGGTGCTACAGAATTCAACTTCCTTCTCCGCTGACCAGGTGGCCGCGTTCATTGTAAGGGAAGCCGGTGATGTACAGTTGATTGACATGAGGACTGCCAATGAGTACAGGGATGCATTCATTCCCGGATCTGTCAGCGTCCCTTACGCCGATTTCATCCGGACGGACCCTGATGTATGGCTTCGCAACAGTGACATACGAGTTGTATTTTATTCATCTGATGCAACTGAGGCAGCCTCGGCAATGACTTATGCCAGGGGCATGGGATATGACAATGCATATTTCCTCAGAGGGGGAATGAACGAGTGGATAAAGACAGTATCTGAAACGGAGTATGCGGGCGAAAGGATAAGCGCCAGGGAAAATGCTCTTTTAGAGACACGCAGGAGGGCGGCCGATATGTACAATGAACTTCGCATCCTCCCTGACAGCCTTAAGGCCAAATACCTTGAGTCGAGGAAATTTTCAGCACGCAAACTTGACGGCGGATGCCAGTAAAAAGCATTACGATGAAAACAGTCATTAAATATAAGTATGTACTGGCCGCAGTAGTTGTACTTGCAGTGATGGTCTTAATACGTGCCCTTAATCCCGGCATTTTCAGGTATGATGCCGTTAAGTGGGCAGAGCCGTCTGTCACGGGAGAGAACATTGTCACCCCTGAAAAGCTGCCGGCACACGGAGACGACATTCTTTTTGTAATCCTTGACACTGACTGCCAGGTGCCTGATATATCCGGTGCAGTCAAGCTGACAGCTGCTCCCGGGGACCTGCTGTCAGGTGAAAATCTCCGGAAAATCAGGAAAAGCAAGGGGCCGGTAGTGCTCTGTTCGGAAGACATATCAGTATCATCCAGAGTCTGGATGGTGCTCAGCCAGACAGGAATCAGGAACCTGTACATATTGAAAAAAGATCCGGCCTGACAGGCAGGCCGGATCAGATTCAGTTCCGGGGCGATGAATCCCGGTTTCAATTTTCCTCAGGAGGAGATCAGATTACATCTTCCCCGGAAAATCCGGGGTTATTTCTTCACAACCGGGAAATCATTTGACTCGGCAACCGTGAACGGCAGCCATGAAAGAGTCTCCTTCTCCCTGGTCATCTTGTCATACATGAAGCTGTTGTTCCCGTATTTAAGGGTTCTTGCATCATAACCGAAGAGTCTCAGGAAAGCGGTTGCAAATGCCGAGTTATGACCTGTGCCACAATAGACAACAGTGATTTTGTCTGTGGGTATTGTCGCCATCATATCGGGGAAGCCGAGTGTCGCCTCTGGTTTGTAACGCACAGCTCCCGGGATGTGCCCGGCATCGTATTTATCCTTCCGTTCAAGGTTTATAACGAAGTACTTTGAGGGATCAGCAAACACCTCGTCAGCTGAGACAAGGATGTTTTCCGCACCCTGTTCAAACAGTTTCCGGAACCTGGCGTCACTGATTTCGCTTCCTGTCTGAAGCCCAGTACCGAGTACCGGCATGCCGGCAGCGGTGGGGGTTTCATTGGTCGCAGTCTCAAGACGGTCCTCATGTTTTGAGGATATACCCTTCAGCCATCCGGCCTCTGCATACTGTTTGTTCCATCCTCCCATGCCCCAGCGCATGGCAAAGACATTTCCGTATCCCATCATCCTGAGAAGGGCGGTGGTATAGCTTGACAGCTGTCCGTCTTCGCAGACAAGAACTATCTTGTCATATTCAAACGGCTTTATACCGGTCTGAAAGTATTCAGGAAGTTCGGTGAACTGCCTGCTGACAGCGCCCTCTATGTGGCCAGCAGCATATTGATCTGCCGGACGAAGGTCGATTACCAGGTTCTTTTTGCCCAGTTCCTCATGTACTATCGACGCCTTTATGAGGCTCGGGAAATACTGGCTGTTGACATAGTCGCCGTTTTCCTCGAGGTCCTTCAGAAGCAGTGTTGTCTCATTGTCAATTACCGGGGCTGCGGCTGCAGACTTTTCAGCCACGGCCTCATGCTTCTTTCCGGTTCCCTTCCCTGTGCATCCTGCTGCAAGCAGTGAAACCAGCGCAACAGCAAGAATGCCAAAAATAAATCTGCTTTTCATGTCAGACTGTTAAGGTGATTATTGGGCAACTGCAACGCGGTCCTTGTCAAGCCTGAGTGTCTCGGTGCGGTTACCCTTTTCGTCATACTTATACTGGGTTATGGCCACACCGTTGTCAGGACTGTTTATAATGTTTCTGTCCTTATCCATGTTCCTGACCTCTGTCACGGCACCGTGTTTGTCATAGCTGTACTGTGTTACAGGGATCATTTTCCCGCCGACGTACTCATTATCCTGGTCAAACATGGCGGTTTCCTGCACATAGCCGTTTTCGTCATAGGTGCTTACCCTGCGTGACCATCCCCAGTAGAGGTTGGACATCTGACCCGTAACGTTGTAGACGGAGAACTTCAGGAGGTCACCATGTTCATTGGAATCGAACTGGAAATAGGATACACCTATGTCACCGCAGTTTTCGGCAGTGCAGTTGTAAAGTTTGTCATCCATGTAGTTGGCCATTTCGGTAACAAATCCCTTGTCGTTGTAGGTGAACCTGAGTTCGTAGAAGGGGCAGAACGGGTTCATGACAGTCTCCTCACCTGCGAGGTTGTAGCGCTTCTCCTGAAGCTTGCCGTCAGGAAGAATTATCCAGACGTAGTTATGGATCTTGTTCCTGTTCTCAACAGGGTTTCCGTCTTTGTCGAGGAATCTGAGTGCAGTGCGGGTACCCTTGTCGTCGAGGGTATATTCGTAGGTAAAGGCGCCTCCTGACTCGATCTGCTGGCCGTTTTTATCGAAAAAGCGCTTGATCTGCTTATTGTCAGCTGTGTATTCATATGTTATCTTCGCGGCTCCGCCGAGTGATCCGTAGCTGAGGAGTTCTTCGCCTCTGACGAATTCAACTGAAGCAAGGCGCCCTGCATCGTCATAGATGAATTTGTAATTGTTTATTTCCTTTGCCTGTTCAGGGGTCAGTTCACGTGATCCTCTTTCGGTGTCCCATGGGGTTTCACTGAACAGGAGTGTCCTGAAATGAGCGGTACCGGTATTGGCTTCCTTTTTGGCAGGAGTCTGGTTGCAGGCTGTAATCACTGCAACCGCCAGTGCCACAAAACCAATCATGAATGCTGTTTTTCTTGTTTTCATACTTGCTTTTTTGTTTGATATCTCTAAAACAATGTCAGGTTTAAAAGGTTTCCGAAATATATGATTTAAATTAATATCCCGGTACCGTCAGATTGGCAGGGAAAGTGCGGCAACCCGGGCCTTGGCAGAAAGAAACGAGGCTGCTCCTTTTGAAACAGCCTCGTATATAAACCGGGATTTTTTATGACCAGGGGTAGAATGATAAACCGTCAGATTTTCATTTTTTTGCAGGGGAGGGGAAGGGAGGAGGTGTAATCTCCGTTATGTCTTCCTGCTCAAGCAGTTTAAGTGCTTCTCTGACAGCCCTTTCGAGCTGTGGGTCGATTCCTTTTGAGAGGGAGGCAGCATCCTGGCGTACTTCAATATCCGGAGCCACACCTTCGTTTTCGGCAATCCATTTATTTGCAACCGGATCAAAGACTGCATTGTCGGGGGCCGTAATGGTACCTCCGTCAACCATGGCATAATGAACCGATGATTTCACCAGTCCTCCCCAGGTACGGGTGCCGATCAGGGGCCCCGTCTTCTGCTGGCGGAACACCCATGGGAAGAAGTCGCCTCCCGAGCCTGACATCTCATTTATGAGGAGAACCTTGGGGCCGGGGATACCTGCAGGCAGGCGGAATGGTCTGCCACCCGGGACCTCATTGGTGAGGGCCGCCCTGATACTACGGTTTAGCAGGTCAACCATATAATCGTCAAGCAGGCCGCCTCCGTTGAAACGTTCATCGATCACCGCTCCCATTTTATCCTGCTGAGCGAAGAAATAGCGATTAAAGGAGACAAATCCGGGGCTGCTGGTGTTTGGGACCCACACATAAGCCAGTTTACCTCCTGAGAGGCTGTCAACCATGCGGCGGTTATCCTCTACCCATGCTCTCTGGCGCAGTCCTGATTCACTTGCGATCGGTTTGACCACCTCTTTCCATGACCCTTCAAAATCAGGGGTCTTGTTGACATGAAGAGTGGTCTGGATATTCTGCGTTCCGTCAAGGTATTGCCATGGGTCATCTGCAGCAGTGAGTTCTTTTCCGTTTATTCCGACCAGGTAATAGCCTTTTTCGATCATCAGGCCAGGTCTGTCAAGCGGGCTTGAAAGCTCGGGGTTCCAGTTTTCGGTTGTATAGATACGGCTGATTTTCCAGCGGTTGTTTTCTGCAACCAGGTCAGCTCCAAGCAATCCGGCAGCGGACCTTTCAACCTCGGGGTAGTCACCTCCGCCGACAAAACTGTGGCCTACTGACAATTCGCCATTCATCTGGTCAAGGACGTAGGTAAGATCAGCCCTGTGCCTTACGTGTGGTATAAGAGGGGCATATTTTTCATAGACTTCATTCCAGTCCCTGCCATGCATTCCGGGATCGTAGAAATAGTCTTTTTCATATCTCCAGGCCTCCTCAAATATCTGTTTCCACTCCTCTGATCTGTTGAGGAGCATTTTCAGGTCAATCTTAACTGCCTTGGCGTCGGAACCGGAAGCCGATGAGGTGTTCATTATCTTCCAGTCGCTCCCTGTGCGTGCAAGCATCTTGTTACCGTCGGCAGAAACGGAAACCTGGCTTGCACCGCTGATGAACTCCTTTGCCTCCCGCTTTTCCAGGGTAAACTTTTTAATAACAAAACCGGGCACTCCCTCTTTGCTTTCGCCGAGGAACAGGGTGCCTGACGGACCGGTCACCAGCATCCGGTAGTTGCTTCCCGGAACAGGAATGGTAATGGTTCTCCGGCTGATGTCAGCAAAGTCAATTGTGACAGGCACGGCTCCTTTGCTTTTATCATCTTTACTGTCACTATCCGGTTTCTCTGGTTGTTTTCCCTTAGCCGGTTTCTTAGCCTCCGTTTCCGGCTTTTGCTCCTCCTTCACACTCTCTTCATCACTGAGAGGTTTGAAAGGTGACGGATCATCCTTTCTGAGGTTGATTACATAGG
Organism: uncultured Rikenella sp.; assembly: GCA_964635655.1. Lineage (GTDB taxonomy): Bacteria > Bacteroidota > Bacteroidia > Bacteroidales > VadinHA17 > SR-FBR-E99. The sequence continues at coordinate 40,339 of CAZWOC010000003.1, forward strand.
CAGTATAGTCAGGATCGGAGGTTATAGCGCTGGTATTCACCCATCCCGAACCAAGTGCCAGGTTGGTGCTTGCGAGGAAGTAAAGATGCTTGCCATCCCTGTCCCATGCCGGTGAAAATGAGTCGGCAAAAGAGTCGGTGAGAGCATATTTGCTGTCACTCTTCGCTGACCATACCTTTATCTGACGGAAATTGTTTGTTCCTGTTTTAGTGTATGCCAGCCATTGTGAGTCATGTGACCATGTGAGTCCCATATTTCCCCTTTCGGTGTTTATGCCGGCTGTGTCCACGGTCCTGATAGTCCCTTTTTCAACATCCACTATCCTGATTCTCACATCATCATCAGCAAAGGCTATCAGTTTTCCATCTGGAGACCAGACAGGTTCCCATGCCATTTTCGATTCGCCGATTGAGATTGTTTTTGGATCAGACAATCCGTCCTGGGAAGCTATCAGCAGGTTATACCCTTTTCCTCCGGCATCTGAAAACCAGGCAACTTCATTTCCTTTGGGAGACCAGAGGGGAGCATGATCGGCAGCACCGGATGAGCGGGTAATATTCCTTGCATCACCCTCCTCTGCCGGTACGGTAAAAATTTCACCACGGGCTTCCAGGATTATCCTTTTGCCTGTTGGAGAGATTGAGACTGCCCATGCATTTCTTGTTACATCGGTCCATCTGGTTTCAGCCCAGGGGAAATCACCGCTTACCGTTATGTTCAGTTGCCGTGTTTCTCCCGACTTCAGATTCAGGGTATACAGGTAACCGTCACGTTCATAGGCAAGTATATCGCCATGACCGTCCAGCCATTTGATATCTGAGCCTGTCAGCCGGGTGACCTGTTTCAGTATGCCGGTTGCCGGAGTAAAGGACCAGATATTCGAGGTATGATCACGGTCTGAAAGAAAATAAACAATGTCATTGAGCCACAGGGGCTGAATATCTATTGTTGACTCATTCGGAAGGAGTGTTTCACCCTGGTTTTCAAGGTTCAGTATCACGAGCGGGGTATTCTGTCCTCCGCGATAATTCCGCCATTCCACATCCCAGCGCTGGACCCTGTCAATAATGACCTGGCTGCCGTCAGGGGAAAAGGAGCCGTCTGTTGCCCACTGCTTTGTCAGGATGATTGAAGGTCCGCCGTCAACGGATACAGTCCACAGGTTGGCAAAGGAGGTAGGGGCATTGTCGCGGGGCGTGGCATAGAGAATCCTTTTACCGTCAGGAGACCATCCGCGGACGATGGCAGGTGCCGGATGCCAGGTAAGCCTCCTGGGTGTCCCTCCCTCGGTTGAAACAATATAGACAGCCTGGTTGCCTGATCTGTTTGAGTTAAAGGCAATCCATTTACCATCAGGCGAAAAGTGAGGATTTCCTTCCACTGCCGGTGTGCTGGTAATACGGTCCGTATTTCTGCCGTCAAGATCTGCGATCCATATGTCACCTCCGTATGAGAAGGTAACGTGTGTGTCAGTTATGGAAGGCTGGCGAAGCAGCCTGGTACCCTGAGAGTGTAGCGCGGAGGTGCATAACATGAGACTGAGGATCAACAGTTTCACGGGGATGCGTGTCCAGGGGGCCTGGAATCTGCCACAGGGTATGGCAGTGTTTCTACGGAAGGTGTTTACAAAATTCATGTTTACAGGATTTGTTGACAGATAAAGTCTGATTGGCGGGGTCTGAAGTTAAAATCAATCATCAGATCCCCGATAAGCAATTTTTAGTTTAAAGACAGATATATTGACAGTGTGCTGCACTTTTTGCAGAAAAGTGTCCGGCAAGGACTTCATCAAGTGTCTGTGACACCAGTGAGCCTCCTGTAACCAGTAACAGGGCTACATTTATTAAAAGGAACTTTTTCATCTTTTCTATGGATTAGTTGATTTGATGAAACAATTTAACCATTTTAGGGGAATGACGTATCTTGTGACTAATTTTGAATTACTTCGGATGGCTGGCAGAAGGTCTCTCTGCTATCAGCATTCAGGTAATGTCTGATAAACTTAAACAGAGAGCCCGATGTCCCTCTTTCCCGAACCAGTCTCAAATACAATGCAGATATCGGTATTTTCAGTACTGCCTGTGATTCTGACAGTTGTTTTCTATTCCCTTTATTGGCTTGTGAAAAGCTCCGGGAAGCTGAAGGAAATGATTTACAACCGGTACGAACCCATTCGTGCGAATGTCATTCATGTGGTTCTCAAGAGGTCAACCGGTTTTTTTCTGCTCGGGGTTGTGCCGGTTGCCCTGACCGTTACGCTAAGAAGCGGTTATTCCCTTGCAGATGCGGGTCTTGTATTCAGGACGGAGACAGCCGGCTTCTCAGTTATAAGCGTAATATTGATGTCGTCGCTTATCATACCGGTCATATCATTCAGTACAAGAAAGCCCTTGACATATTCTGTTTATCCGGAAATAAGGGTCACAAGCTGGACCGGAAAGTATCTTTTTGCCGAGTTATTTACATGGGCGCTTTATCTTCTGGGTTACGAGGCATTGTTCAGAGGAGTTCTTCTCTTCGGTCTTGCACAGTCGCTGGGGCCGGTCGCTGCAATAACAATCAGTGTCATTATTTACTCGGCAGCACATCTGCCCAAAAGCAGGACAGAGACGCTGGCGGCAATACCGTTCGGGCTGGTTCTCTGCCTGCTGACCCTATATTCCGGATCCATCTGGATTGCATTTTTTGCACACCTTGTTAATGCTTTTGCAATGACACTGACAGCCATAAAATTCAATCCTGCCATGAATTTTGCCAAATCGGGAGAGAGAACCTCAATCGTCTGAGGGAAGAGGTTGTGATAACAGAACAGTAAGCCTGTCAGGGTAAATTCCACCTGGAGTCAGCCGGGAGAAACCCGGAGATAATCAGAACGTGGTCATTGGAAAGAACAAAAGCCGGCTTGTATCAGTCCGGCTTTGATAATCAGGGTAAATACGGTCACTCCGTGGTGCAATGCATTCCTACTTATCAAAATTCAGAGTGAAAGTCCATATTTCTTTCCCCTCCACTTCTGAGACAAAGTAGGCGATGTCTCCTGCCATACCTCCTGCAACAGGGTAGGTGAAAGGAGCCAAAACTCCCAGCTGAGACCATGTGTCAGTAGCCTGATCCCATTCCCAAACGGCTTGGTTCTCGTACCACTCATACTCTGATAGATCTCCGGATCCCACAAAACCTTTATTGCCTGTTGAGAGGCCGGTCGGCCATCCCCTGGTTTCTCCCGGCAGGTCAGCTTTCCTGATCCAACTGTCAGTGTTCTGGTCATATTCCCATAATTCTGATCTGTTCATACCAGATGTTAATGGTTCCTTCCCGGCGCAAACATAACCGCTCGTACCTATCACGAAGGTGGAAGGATATAAGTGACCTGTACCCGGATAATCAGCTTTGCGGGTCCATTTATCTGTTTCCCGGTTCCATTCCCAGAGATCAGTAAGAGAAACATTTTGATTCCCTTCTTCATTTAAGCTCTGCCCCATCCCTATGTATCCGCGTGATCCGATTGAGAACATGACCGGATTAATTCTCACTGCAGCAGAAGGGAAATCAGATTTACGTGACCATTTATCAAGAGTCGGGTCATATTCCCAGAATTCCCTGACATAATTGCCTTCACTGTCATGGAGACCGTTTGTAATCACGTAGCCTTTTCCCCCGATGGCAAAGCTGACAGGATCAGACTGGTTGCCGGGGAAATCTGCCCGTTTCGTCCAGTTGTTTGTCTCCTCTTCCCATTCCCAGAGAGCACCGTCCGGATTCATTTCCCACTCGCCGTACCATCCCAGCCCCACGTACACCCTTCCGTTAAGTGAAAAGTGGAGAGAATGATTATATGAGTCAGAAGGTAATTCACTTCTCTTTGTTCCGAGCACTGCCAATGTCCGGATACTCATTTCCGGGCCATAAGCAATGCCTGCCGTGTTAATTGCATAGGCCCTGAGAAAGTATCTCTCTCCGGGTTGCAATCCCTGTATCAGCAGAGTGAAAATTCCGGTACCCGGACTTTTCCGGTCATGACTTGCGGCCAGTTTGAAGTTGTCAACTGTGGGGGCAGGTTCGGTATTCCAGCAGATACCCCGTTCGATGATTTCTCCTGCACCTATATCCGTGATATCACCACCGGAAACGAAAGAATCGAAAGACCTCCCTGCAGGAGCAACTGTTACCACAGTTGCCGCATTGGCTTCTTGAGGCGTCCTGATCAACAGGGCATCGCCAAAGTAGGTGCCATTAATGCCGGCAGCAAATATGCGGACATAATATTCTGTGTCGGGCAGCAGTCCGGTGACACGCAGGTTAAAAGAACCTGTTCCTGTTCCTGCTGCAAGCCTTCCGTCACCTTCCGAAGGCATTGGATTCGTGCTCCAGGAAAAACCATACGTATTGACAGGAACATTGCCTTCAGTAACGACCACCCCCCTGAGAAGAACGCTGCTCACAGTAAGCTCCAGTACTACCGGGTCACCTAACAGCGGAATCGCTGATACTTCAGGTTCTTTTCTGCAACTGCTCAGCAGTGTCAGGGCTGAGGCCAGAAGAACCGTCCAGTACAATGGAAAATGTTTTTTCATCACACACAATGATTTAGATTTGTTAACTTTATTATTTCATTTTGCATTGTAATTATGAAGTCGGCAAATATGCCTGGAGTTTTGAATAATAACAAATTAACTCCAAAAGAGTTTATTGGAATAAGCAAGAGACCTAAAAATGAATAGCCTTGTTTAATGAGCCATTAACAAAAGACTAAATAAATAAAAATTCAAAAGAAGCGGGTAAATTTCGAGGACCCTTCTCAGGGCTGTCAGGTCATGATTGCCTGACAAGGCACCTTACTATCTCAGCGATATACATTTTGTGGAGGCCGCCCCTCGCACCGTAATGTGTTTTCAGCGGAATACTGTCCAGAAATGCCTCCCCGGTAAGCTGGCTGACGTACAGTTTGCGGCACTCGATAACTATCCTTGCTTCGGCAAATGACGGCAGGCCTGAACTGGTAAAGAATGGCGTCAATCGGGCTTCTGCCACTTTGTTGCAGTCCCTGCCACTCCTGGTGCCGCACAGGTTAAGAGCATCACGGTACTTCTCCGCGAAAAATGACAGTGTGAATCCGTCATTGCTCTCAATGAACTCATATGTATACCGTTCCGGACGGACAAAAACAAATACCACGTTTTTGTTCCACAGGTAGCCCATCCCTCCCCAACTGGCAGTCATTGTGTTGAACTTCTCCCTTGTGCCTGCAGTCACAAGCATCCAGTCTGATGCGATGAGCCGGATAAGATTGTCTGTAAGCTTTGAAGGATCAGTCTGTGTGAGATTCAGTTTATCCATATGAGTGTAATATGCCTGTAAAGATAAGTGGTGGTGAAGTAAAGGCCAACCGGCACAAGCAACTAATATACAGGTCTCCGGCAGGGAGCCTGCAAAATTACTTCCGTTTTCCGGTGTCACCGTTCGGTCCGGGAGGAAACAACCTCAAACGCTGGGATGGAGTTGATTGTTTTTTTGACCAGGCACAGCTCAGCCGCGTTGACTACAGCTGCCCGGTACTTTTCGGGAAAATCTGCTGGCAGTCTTATTTCAAGCCTGAAGCATGAGGGCACCTTTTTATCGGGGTCAAATTCCATTGACTGGATGATCCTGATCCCCTCGGCAGGAATACCCCGCTGGTCGCAGAATGTTTTGACATATATACCGGCGCAAGTCCCTATCGATGCCTGGAAAAGCTCAAAGGGCTCAGGAGCGGCACCTCCTCCGCCGTTCTTTACCGACTGGTCGGTTTTAATAATTTTGCCGTTTATGTGGGCTGAGACGATCTTACCTCCGTCAAGGGTGATTTCAACACTGGACATATCTGGTTTTTTACGGTTTTTAGTATCTGACGAACCTATCTGCGCACTGCAGTCATGAGGAAAACGTCAAACTTTTTCCTGTCATTGTCCGGAGTGATTCTGTCTATTGAATAAACAGTTTCAGTATCCAAATTGCCGAACCCGTTCCTCTCAAGCAGTTTTGCGAACTCTCCGGTATCGAATCCTCTGTGGCCCGTAAATCCATGCCCGTGAAAGGATCCATCCTCGGCATAAAGGTCTGCTATGGCCAGCCAGCCGCCGGGTCTGAGCATGGCGCTGAATTTCCTTAGGATCAATTCAACATCATTGACATGGTGCATTACCATCAGTGTACAGATCAGGTCGAATTTCTCACCCGTATAGTCCTCTTTTTCGAGATCTGCCATCAGCACTTTAAGGCCGGGCGAGCCGGATTCCTCAATTTTTTGCCGGAGCACACCGACCATCCCTTCAGAATTATCAATCATCGTAATGCTTCCAACATGGTCTTTCAGCAAGAAGCTTAGCAGGCCTGTTCCGGCGCCGTACTCCATAACAGACATTTGTCTGCCGGGGGAAATTCTTTTCATGATGGCGCCGGCCACCGCTTCCGCACGTTCGCGGTGCATCCGGTTTTTGTCCCACTCACCAGCCTTGATATCAAATTCACTCATCCTCTTCAGTTCTGTTGTAAAGATTGCTAAATTAGTACAATTACCTGTCATGGAGAACATTCAGGTTCCGATACATTCTTAGATCAGCGTTATTACGGCATACAATGCCGGTTTAAGGATTATTAAATTAGCTATCTTTGCAGACTGCAATACTTTTTTTTATGAACAGGTCGAAAAATACAGGACTGATCGAGATTGCTCTCTCTGCAGCTCTTGCGGTATCAATTTTCTACGGGATAGGAGTCAGATACATCGAAGGGGCGGATGCGTTCAGACATTATGTAAGGGAGGAGGGTCTGGCAGAATATGCCACTGCAATCTTCCTGTTTGCCGGAAGTATAATCGCCTTTTGCAGGGCTTTCACCTGCTGCAGGGGCAAGCGGCGTCTGCCTGTTCTGACATGGTCGGCGCTGGCCATCCTCTTCTTTTTTGCAGCCGGTGAAGAGATCAGCTGGGGCCAGCGGATATTCAGCGTAGAGAGCGGTGAGTTTTTCCTCAGGTACAATAAACAGGAAGAAACAAATCTGCATAACCTGGTCGTCGGGGGTCAGGACCTGAACATGATAATCTTTTCCAGGATGATCATTTTTGCACTGCTCTTCTACTTTGTAATCTTACCATTGTTGGTCAGGAAACCCGGATTCTTCCGCAACCTTGTCGTAGCAACAGGCCTGCCGCTGCCTACTCTGAGGCATATTATAATTATGGCAGTTTCGACGGCGCTGATTGCCGTCATTAACCTTTCCAAGGGAAGCGAACTGAACGAGCTTGCTTTTGCAGTGGTCTTCTTCCTGATATTTCTGAATCCCCGTACAATCAGCAGGGATCAGTTTTAAAGAACCTGTGTTGGCAATGACCCGTGGAATCCCTGCGGCTTATTCCTCTTTTCCGGTTATCTCAGTGGCCTTACCAGCAACCGGTACCCGTGCCTCACGCCTTGCTATCAGCCTGGATTCCAGGATAGAATAAAGAATTGACACGGCAAGAGTGCCTAGGATCACCGTCAATGACACCCATGAGTGTTTTGCAAAGAACATACTGACAGATTCGATACCACTGAGGAGCATTTTTGCACCTACGAAGAAAAGGATGAAACAGATTCCTGTCTTGAGATGCCGGAAAAGTTTCATTATGCCCTTAAGGGCGAAGAAAAGCGAGATGAGACCCATCAGGGCAAACGTGTTGGAGGAGATTGCAAGGAAGTTGCTCTCATACAATGTAAGTGCCTGGTTTCCCTCGCGGATAACCCCTATCACAGCCGGAACAGAGTCGACGGCAAACATCACATCGGTGGAACCGATAAGCAGGAATGTCAGGGCAAACGGGGTAATTGCAAATTTCCCGTTAATCCGTGAATGAAATTTCGGCTCTTTATTGTTGACGTCAACCTGGAACAGTTTTTTCGCCGTACGGATAAGTGTATTCTTTTCCGGATCGATTGTCTCCTCCTCATCCTGATTCTTCATCATCTTGAATGTCATATATATAAGGAACGCTCCGAAAAGATATATCAGCCATTCGAACCGGTTTATCAGACCCATACCGACAAGGATAAAAAGGGTCCTGAAGAATATAGAGAGAAGGATTCCATATTTAAGCAGGATTGGCTGTGTCTCACCAGGTACCTTCATCATTGTAAATATCATGATGAAGACGAAGAGGTTATCGATCGAGAGCATATATTCAGTCAGATAGGCTGAATAAAATTTCATACCCATCATGCTCCTCGTATTTATGGTGCTTACTTCATTCTGCGGATAGAAAAGCGAAATGGCTAATCCGAACAGGAATGCCACAGCAATCCAGAAACCGGTCCATTTAAGTGCTGTTGCAACACTTTCTTCCGTGTGTCTGTGTTTGGCAGCACGCATGTCGATTACAAATCCTACTATGAAGATGAGGATGAAAGCAATCCAGAAATATAATTCAGGGTTCATGTCAATTATTTATATGAGGGTGCAAAAATATCTTTCGGGTCATTTAAAAGAGATAACAATTCTCATGATTTGGGTGATTTTTTGAAATAGATGAGATTATTTCCGAAATTGCAGCAGCGTGGTGGGTGGTTTACCTTCCGTTGCTTCAATATCTGCCATTATGAAGAAGATCATATCAACTACATGTTTATTAAGCCTTTTAATGATGTCTTATTCACAGTCATTCAATAATTTTCCTGTATCCACCCAGAAGCCGCCATTGCATGGGAAGCACTGGATGGCGGTTACAGGCAAGCCGTTGGCTGCCACTGCCGGGGCCAAGATTTTTGACCGTGGCGGTAATGCGGTTGACGCCGCATGCGCGATGCTGGCCGCCTCCTGCACGATGTGGGATGTGTTAAGCTGGGGAGGTGAAACGCAGGCCCTGATTTATAATCCGAAGACCGGCAAGGTCATTGCAATCAACGCCCTGGGAGTGGCCCCGACGGGAGCCACTGCTGAGTTCTATAAATCAAAAGGGTACAGATACCCGCCTGAATACGGGCCCCTTGCCGCAGTCACTCCGGGCACTCCGGGAGGATTGATTGTGATGCTTGCAGAGTACGGCACAATGAGCCTGAAGGAGGTACTGGAGCCGGCAATGGAGATGGCGGCAGGCTATCCGATGGAGGCGCAGACGGCCAACTCGGTGGAGCGTGCAAAAAGCAGGATAAAGGAATGGCCTTACTCTGCAAAGGTTTTCCTTCTCCATCCGGGGGAAGAGAGGGAGGCTCCCTCAGCAGGGGAAGTATTCGTCCAGAACGATCTTCTTGCCACCCTTACAAAACTCGTGGAAGCCGAACAGCAGGCGCTGAAGAAGAAAAAATCACGCCGCGATGCCATCTATGCCGCCTATGACCGGTTTTACAGGGGTGACATCGGCGCTGAGTTCGTCCGCGGATGCCAGGAGCAGGGCGGCCTGATCACCACAGACGACCTGGCCAACTGGCAGGTTAAGATCGAAGAACCACTTATGACAGAGTATAAGGGGATAGAAGTTTACAAACTGCAGCAGTGGACGCAGGGCCCGGTGATGCTTCAGACACTCAACATACTTGAGAACTTTGACCTCAGGGAAATGGGGTATAACTCAACGAAATATATCCATACACTTTACCAGGCAATGAACCTGGCGTTCGCCGACAGGGATTTTTATTACGGTGATCCCGCTTTCCCGCCCGAAGAACCGATCAGGGGACTGCTCTCGAAGGAATATGCCAGGGAGCGGAGCAAACTTATCAACCATGACCGCAATGATCCGGATGTCAGGCCTGGTGATCCGTATCCCTTTGAGGGGAAGGTCAATCCCTTTACCACCCTGTTGAACACATGGCAGGCAGATGCAGGAAATATTTTTCCGTCTGATGACCCTGAGCAGTACAGCCGTTTTCTTGATTCCTTCCAGGCCGGGACAACCTCAATAGAGGCTGCTGATGAGGAGGGGTGGGTTGTCTCTGTAACTCCGAGTGGCGGCTGGGTGCCGGCATGCATTGCCGGCAACACCGGCATCGGAATGAGCCAGAGGATGCAGAGTTTTGTCCTCGATGAGAGAGAAAATCCGTTCAATGTCGTTGAACCCGGCAAAAGACCGCGGGTGACGCTGACCCCGACCCTGGCATTGAAGGACGGCAAGCCGTTTCTCTCCTTCGCCAAACAGGGTGGAGATGAACAGGACCAGTTACTGCTCCAGTTTTTCCTGAACGTGGCGGAGTTCGGCATGACTGTCCAGGAAGCATGCGAAGCCCCGTCATTCAAGACTATGCAGATGTATTCGAGCTTCGGCGATCACGAGAAGGTTCCCGGGGGGCTGATGCTGAACAACAGCATGCCACCATGGGTCAGGAAGGAGCTGTCGTCAATGGGATACAGCCTCTCATTTGCAGAGCGTACCTCCGGGCCTGTTAATGCGATCGGTTTTGACCGCCTCCATGGCACCTTCTGGGGAGGGTCAAGCAACCACGGGGAGGATTACGGCATAGGATGGTAGAGACAAGTCTGAAGGTCTGAGGGTCTGAAGGTCTGAAGGTCATGCGGTCATGCGGTCATGCGGTCTTGCAGTCAGTTATTATATTAATTGTCAACACTATTGCCTATTGCCTATTGCCTAATGCCTATTGCCTGCTGCTTAATGCCTGCTGCCTATTGCCTTATTTCCAACATCATTCTTATCTTTGTGCCTTCGGTCAGTTAATCAGATGGCAAAGAACGAAAAAAGAAAGGGTAAGTGGACCGACAGGTTCCGGTTTGCGATTTTCAATGATACAACCTTCGAAGAGCTTTGGCGCATCCGCCTTTCAAAGGCCAATGCGCTTCTGGCGGCAGCGTTGTTGCTGGTGGTCACCCTTGTCCTTAACACTTCGCTGATAGCATTTACTAATCTCAGGGAGTTTATACCCGGTTACCCGGATGTGGAGATGCGGCGAAACATCCTGATGAATGCGATCATGCTCGACTCTCTTGAGCATGAGATCGAAATCAGGGACAAGTATTTCCGTGACCTGAATGACGTGATCTCAGGCAGGCAGCCAATAACTTCTGTGACCTTGCGTGACAGCACTCGTGACTACACAAATATCGAATTCAGGAAGTCTTCTGAAGATTCACTGTTTCGTTCGCGAGTTGAGCAGGAGGACAAATTCAGCCTTTCGGCTGCGGCGGTCACCCATGGTGTCACTTTGGAAGTGCAGGCAACCAGCCTTGCGAACATACACTTCTTTCCCCCTGCCAAAGGGGTCATCTCAAGTAATTTTGACGCCCGTACACGCCATTATGCAACCGACATTGTTACACAATCCAAGGCGGTCGTCTCTTCCACCCTTGACGGTACGGTGATAATGACCGGCTGGACAATGGAAACCGGTTTTGTCATAATGATACAGCATGCAAATAACCTGGTGTCTGTCTACAAGCACAATGCCAGGCTGCTGAAGGAGATGGGTGACAGGGTCAGCGCAGGGGAGGCCATCTCGATCGTAGGTGATTCCGGGGAGCTATACACCTCTGGTCCTCATCTTCACTTCGAACTCTGGCATAACGGTGAACCCCTTGACCCGACACAGTACATATATTTCTGACCCGGGAGCTTGAGATGCATAAACGACTGGCAATCATTGGTTCTACAGGATCGATAGGCACCCAGACACTGGGAATAGTGGCCCGTTATCCTGACCGTTTCACTGTCTCCGCACTTACGGCAGGCAGTAATGCCGGGCTTCTGATAGCCCAGGCACGGCTCTGCCGTCCTGAAAAAGTTGTAATTGGCAACGAGGCATTTTACGGGGTTGTACGGGACGGTCTTGCTGACCTTGGCATTGAGGTGATGGCAGGGCAGAAGGCAGTGGAGGAAGTTGCATCTTCCGGAAGCATCGACACTGTTGTTGCGGCTATGGTCGGTTTCGCCGGTCTTCGCCCCACTGCTGCCGCTGTAGCTGCAGGAAGAGAGGTGGCCCTGGCCAACAAGGAGACCCTTGTGGTTGCCGGAGAGATGATCACCCGCACAGCTGCTTTGACAGGATCAAAGCTACTTCCGGTGGATTCAGAGCACTCAGCAATTATGCAATGTCTCAACGGCGAACCTGAAAACTCTGTGGAAAGGCTGATTCTCACCGCCTCGGGCGGCCCTTTCCGTGACACCCCGGCAGACAGACTCGCAAAGGTGACACCCCTCGAGGCACTGCGCCATCCGAACTGGACCATGGGCAGCAAGATCACAATTGACTCTGCGACGCTTATGAACAAGGGGCTGGAGATTATCGAGGCACACTGGCTCTTCGGTACCCCTGCAGACAGTATCGATGTGGTTGTACACCCTCAGTCAATCATCCACTCAATGGTACAGTTTTCAGACGGATCGGTCAAAGCCCAGCTCGGGGTGCCTGACATGAGGCTTCCAATCATATATGCACTGACATATCCTGAAAGGGTTTTTACCGAGCTTCCACGCCCTGACCTTGCTGACATAGGCTCACTTACCTTCGCAGAGCCGGATATGCTGAGGTTTCGCTGTCTGGCGCTGGCCCGTACAGCCCTTAAAAGCGGGGGCAACATGCCGTGCGCACTCAACGCGGCCAATGAGGCAGCTGTGGCAGCTTTTCTTCACGAACAGATAGGATTCAATGATATTGCCGGAACCGTCGAACATGTCCTCGGAAAAACAGATTTCAACAGTGAGGCATCTCTCGATGTTTATTCTGAAACAGACATGAAAAGCCGGTTAATTGCTAACGAGTACATTAAAAAAGTTCAGAAAAAATGACAGTCCTGATAAAAATACTGCAGTTGCTTCTTTCTCTTTCAATCCTGGTGATTGTCCATGAGTTCGGACATTTTCTCTTTGCCCGTATCTTCAAAACGAGGGTTGAAAAATTTTACCTGTTTTTTGACTGGCCATGGGCTATTTTCAAGAAAAAATTCGGCGAAACCGAATATGGTGTCGGGATGATTCCCCTTGGCGGTTACGTCAAGATATCAGGGATGATCGACGAATCAATGGACCGGGAGCAGATGAAACTGCCGCCTCAGCCTTATGAGTTCAGATCAAAGACAGCCTGGCAGAGGCTTATGATAATGCTCGGCGGAGTGTTTTTCAACTTTATCTTCGCATTGCTTATCTACGTGGGTGTTCTGAGTCTCTGGGGAGAGACTTACCTCTCTGCCGGAAATGTAAAATACGGGATACTGACCGATTCCACAGGTTATGCGATGGGACTCCGGAACGGCGATAAGATTATTGCCGTAGACGGCAAACCGGTTGATAACTTCTATGCGATCATACCTGACATTCTGTTGAATGAGCGTCAGGAAATCACAGTAGACCGCAATGGTGAGATTGTTGACATCCCTGTGCTTCGCGAGTTCATCCCCGCGCTTCTCAAGAACCCTGATATTATCGATGCCAGGATACCTTTCGGGCCGTTCCTTATTTCGGAAGTTGCAGACAAGTCACCTGCCGCTGCCGCGGGAATTGCCGCAGGTGACGAGATCATCGCCATTGACGGAAATCCCTTTTTATGGTATGATGAGTTCCAGTCATACCTGTCGACGCACCGGACCAGGCCAGTCACGGTATCAGTCAGGAGGGGGGAGGAGCTGATGGATCTTACAGTAAATACGACCGAAGCCGGAGTTCTTGGAGTTTACCGCGAAGCTGCGAATATTTTCGAGCTGAGCACAAGACACTACAATTTCTTCGAGGCAATACCGGCCGGGATCTCAAAGGGATGGAAGACAACAGGCGATTACCTCAAACAGTTCAAGCTGATCTTTGCAAAGGATACAAAGGGTTATGAATCACTTGGCGGTTTTATTACAATCGGCAGCATCTTCCCAGGAAGATGGAACTGGCAGTCGTTCTGGAACCTGACCGCTTTCTTGTCACTGATACTTGCAGTGATGAATATCCTTCCCATTCCCGCACTTGACGGAGGGCATGTTATGTTCCTGATCTTCGAGGTGGTGACAGGCAGAAAACCGAGTGACAAATTCCTTGAATATTCACAGATAGTCGGAATGGTCATCCTCTTTGCCCTGCTGATATTCGCCAACGGAAATGACATCCTGAAGCTTATCAGGAAATGATAATTGCTGTAAAGTGAACAGCGGACGTTAAGATTTTGTACATTTGCATAAATAAATACACAGAGATATGTCAAAGATCGGACCTCTTGAAATAATCCTGATACTTCTGGTTGTTGTACTGCTGTTTGGCGGAAGGAAGATTCCCGAGTTGATGAAAGGGATAGGGCAGGGCCTGAAGGAATTTAAGAAAGCCAAGGACACTGGCGAAGATGCCGATAAAGGCACCCCAAAGGAAAACTAGGATAAGAAAATCTTATATTTGAGCCTGCATGAGAGTGCGGGCTTTTTGTTTTATACCCGATTTGCAATGAACAGATACCTGATTTTTTCCGTGATTGTGACAGCACTGCTTGCCTCATGCGGTGATTCGTCGCTGACAAGAACACTCCCGAATGTGACAGGAACAACCGGGGAGGTACTGGTTGTTATGGAACAGTTCATGTGGGACGGCAGCCCCGGCAAAGCTGTCAGGGAATATGTCAGTCCCGTTCTGGCCGGTCTGCCGCAGCCGTCTGAACCGGCTTTCACAATTCTTCCGATCCGTCCCGGGGGATTCCGCGATCTTTATGTCTCACACCGCAACATAATACAGGTCAGCGCCGTGCCCGGCCTCGAAAAGCCGGTTGTAGGATACACACGCAACAAATGGGCGGAAACCCAGCTTGTGGTAACAGTAACTGCATCGGATACCGCTTCACTTGCAGCAACCCTCAGGGAAAACGGTGAAGCTATACGGCGAAGCATCAACAGTGTGGAGCGTGAGCGGCTTACAGACTGGCTGACAACCTCCGCAGGGAAGGAGAGGAGTATACTTAATGCCGGCGAAACACAGTGGGAGCTGGTTCATCCCGCAGGCTGGAAACCAGATTTCAACCGTGAAGGAATAATGATGATCTCGCTGGAGACGCCGTCAACAACACAATCGGTAATGGTCTCTGTAACAGATCGTGCAGCTCCCCGGATAGGGTGCATTGAGCTTGCCGACCTGGCACAGAAAAGAATGTCCGAAGAGGTTAAAGGGCCTGACGGCGGATCATTCATGGTCATCGAACAGCAGGTGCCTGTCACTTGCCGGTCATTCCGGCGGAATGAGACAGATTATATCGAAATGAGGGGTTTATGGACGCTCGAGGGTGGTTTTATGGGTGGGCCGTTCATCTCCTATGCCTTTATTGATTCGGCCACCACGAGGGCGGTGGTGGTTACCGGGTTTGTCTACGCCCCCAGGGAAGAAAAGAGGGAGCTCCTCCGGCAGGTGGAGGCACTGATGTACACGGTAAAAAAGCGCCCGGAACAGGGATGACGGGGCCAGCACTATTGCCTACTGCCTATTGCCTACTGCCTATTCCACAGGAACATAACGCTGGTCCCTCCTGACCGGTGTGAATCCTGCCTCCTGTATTATCTGCTTCATGGATTCCGGGCTTACGCGGAAAGGTTCACCAGCAGCGCTGACTACATTCTCCTCAATCATTACAGACCCGAGGTCATTGGCACCGCAGTGAAGTGAGATCATAGCAGTCTCCCTGCCAACGGTGAGTATGGAGGCCTGGATATTCGGAATGTTGTCGAGCATCAGCCTGCTTATGGCTATCAGTCTCAGGTACTCTGAAGATGTGGTTGTGTTATGGATGCCGTCAATTTCTGCAAGCCGGGTGCCGCGGTCCATGAACGGCCACGGGATGAAAGTGATGAATCCGTCGTGACCTTCAGGCCTGGCATCCTGCAGTCTGCGCAACATGTCGAGGTGCCCGAGCCGCTCTCTTACAGTTTCGGCATGGCCGAACATCATTGTCGCAGAGGTAGGCAGGTTGAGTTTGTGTGCTTCCCTCATCACACCCAGCCATTCGGCGACAGTAGCTTTGACGGGGGAGATAAGTTTCCTGACCCTGTCAGAGAGTATCTCAGCTCCGGCGCCGGGAAGTGAATCGAGGCCGGCATCACGAAGGGCCACAAGCACTTCATGGAAGCCCATTTTCTCAGACTTCGCCAGCCATGCCACCTCCGGAGGGCCAAGTGCATGCAGTTTAATCCCTGGCCAGCGGCTCTTGAGCCTTCTGAACAGGCCTGTGTAAAAGTCGAGTCCCAGGGCCGGATTCATTCCACCCTGCAACAGCAGCTGGTCGCCTCCGAGCGCCACAAGCTCCTCTATCTTGCGGTCATACTCCTCATCCGTTGTTACATACGCATCATCATGCCTGGCGGTGGTACAGAAGTTGCAGAAACGGCACTGTGAGAAGCATATGTTGGTGATATTTACATTCCGGTCAATCATCCAGCCGACGTGGTTTCCGGGATGCAGTCTCTGACGGGTCAGATCGGCAACATACATCAGCTCCCCGAGTGGAGCCTCTTCCCATAAGCCGAGTGCCTCATCAACATCAAGGCGGCCTCCTGAGACCAGCCTTTCATAAATATGTTCCCTGATTCCCATCCTGTGACCTCCTGCGCATCGTAGCCGGAGTGTGTAAAGGTAATATTTTAAAGCAAAACCAATCAATAATTTGATTAACTTTACCACCCTGAACAGCCTCATTGCTGCTCGTCAGACCTGATTCACATGAATAAAAAAACTATAATTGCCGGTATTACCCAGGGAGACATTAACGGAATAGGGTATGAGATAATTATAAAG
Source organism: uncultured Rikenella sp. (assembly GCA_964635655.1). Lineage (GTDB taxonomy): Bacteria > Bacteroidota > Bacteroidia > Bacteroidales > VadinHA17 > SR-FBR-E99. The sequence goes on from CAZWOC010000003.1 coordinate 57,038, forward strand.
GCTCTTTCTGACCCTGCCACCACTGATCTGTGTGTGCCGGTTGTGTACGGATCGCCGAAGGTAGCGGCTTATCACCGCAAGGTACTTAATGTCACCAATTTCAATTTTAACAATATCCATTCGGTCGCTGAGGCTCACCCGAAAAAGGTAAATCTTGTCAATTGCCTTGGAGATGATGTCAGGGTTGAACTTGGCAAATCAACACCTGAGGGCGGCCAGGCTTCCTTGGCCTCTCTCGAAGCTGCCGTAGCGGATCTGACTGCAGGGAAGATCGATGTGCTGGTGACTGCACCCATTGACAAGAACAACATCCAGTCGGATAAGTTCCGGTTTACCGGTCATACTGATTACCTCAGGTCTAAGGTTGGTTCACAGCAGGTTCTGATGCTGATGATCTCGGAGAGCATGAAGATCGGTTTTGTGACGGAACATCTGCCGCTGAAGGATGTGCCGGGCGCCATAACTGTCAGCGGCATAGTGGCCAAGCTCAGGTTACTGAACAGGTCGCTGTTGCAGGACTTTGCCATACGTGGACCCCGTATCGGAGTGCTTAGCCTCAATCCTCATGCCGGCGACGGTGGTCTCCTGGGGAATGAAGAGAAGGATATTATAATTCCTGCAATCACAAAGGCAAATGACGAGGGCATTCTTGCCTTCGGTCCGTACTCATCTGACGGGTTCTTCGGATCAGGCACTTTCAGACGGTTTGATGCCGTTCTGGCCATGTACCATGATCAGGGTATGGGAGCGTTCAAGGCCATGGCCTTTGACACAGGAGTCAATTTCACGGCAGGGCTTCCGGTAATCAGGACTTCGCCTGTGCATGGCACCGCATTCGACATAACAGGGAAAAACGAAGCATCCGGTAATTCGATGCGGCAGGCTCTCTATGCTGCAGTAGATATTTTCCGTAACAGGGAGTTGTACGATGAGATGTTGCTCAACCCGTTACAGCCTCAGAAGATAGAGATACACCCTGAACATGTCGATGAGCTCCCGCCTGAAACAGAAAACGACGACCACGGATTATGATCGATTATATAAACGGCACTGTGACCGAACTCAACCCTGCCTTCGCGGTGGTTGAGTGCAACGGCATAGGCTACAGCATAAATATCTCCCTTAATACATACGGTGCGCTTGAAAAGGCAACCTCATGCAGGATACTGATCCATGAGTCTATCCGTGAGGATGCATACATCCTTTTCGGTTTTGCCACCGCTGACGAGCGTGATCTCTTCCGGCAGCTTATTACAGTCAACGGCGTAGGGGCCGGCACTGCAAGGATGATGCTCTCGTCGGTCGCCCCGGGAGACCTCCGGGAGGCGATAATCAACGGGGATGTAGCCATACTTAAGGGTGTCAAGGGGATAGGTTTAAAGACTGCCCAGAGGATAATTGTCGACCTGAAAGATAAAATAGGAAAACATACCGGTACAGGCGAAATTCTTGCATTTTCCGACAATACTGCACGCGAAGAAGCGTTATCTGCTTTAGTGATGCTTGGATTTGCCAGGAGCAGCGTCTCAAAGGTTATTGATAACATCCTCAGGGAAAACAGGAAACTCCAGGTGGAAGAGATAGTCAGAAAGGCGCTGAAACTGTTATAAACAGGGTGCCGGATTGCAGTTTTCTACACATATTGGAGGTCTTTGGATCAGGGTGGGGCTATTTATTCTCCTCTCTGTATTTTCATTTGCCGTAAAGGCACAGACAAACCCCGGCGATTCGCTTCTGCGCCTGAACAGTGATCCGGCCTTCCCCTGGGAGGCAAAGAGGTCTTCCCCGCTTTACCTGGACAACCCTTCCAACATCACAACCAGGGTCGAATATGACGGCCGCAATAACCAGTACATAATCTATCAGAAAGCGGGCAGTCTTGACTTTCGCAGGCCTGTTTACATGTCTGCCGACGAGTATCGCAAATTTGAGTTCAACCAGGCAATGAGTGAGTACTGGGATGCAAGCCTTCGCGGCGATGCTACCGGATACAGGTCGTCACTCATTCCTCAGATAGAGGTCGGAGGGGAGACCTTTGACAGGATCTTCGGCAGCAACGTCATAAACATCGTTCCCCAGGGGTCTGCCGAACTTATATTCGGAATAAATATTTCCCACACTGAGAACCCGACACTTTCGGAAAGACTCCGCACAATACCCACCTTCGACTTCCAGGAGAAAATCCAGATGAATGTCACCGGCACCATAGGCGACAAGATGCAGCTGGGGATAAACTACAACACGGAGGCGATGTTCGAATTCGAGAACAGAACGAAACTCGAATACTCCGGCAAGGAAGACGAAATCATCAAGAAGATCGAGGCAGGCGACGTAACCCTCCCGCTTAACGGCACACTTATCACGGGAAGCTACAGTCTCTTCGGTCTCAAGACAGAGCTGCAGTTCGGCAAGCTGACGATGACCACAGTCTTCTCGCAGCAGAAGGGTGAGTCATCGGTGGTGGAGGTCAAAGGTGGCTCACAGCTGACAGATTATGAGATCACAGCTGACAGCTATGAAGCCAACCGGCATTTCTTTCTCTCGCAGCAGTTCAGGGAGAATTTTGACGAAGCCCTCTCAAGCCTTCCCGTGGTGAGCACGGGCCTTAACATTGAAAAAATAGAGGTCTGGGTCACAAATGAGACCAGCCGTTTTGAGGACGTAAGCAACAGGAACATAGTTGCATTCCTCGATCTTGCAGAAAGTCAGTCAAATATATACAATACTGTTCCCGGGTTCCAGGCCATACCTGGTGCACCGGTCAATCCATCGAACAATACAAACGGACTGTATGAACAGCTTAACACCACCTACAATGCCGTAAGGAACATTGACCAGGTGGCAGATGCCTTCTCCGGGTTATACCCCGGGTTCCAGATAGGACGTGACTATGAAAAGATAGAAAATGCACGCAAGCTGACTGAACGGGAATACACGATCAACAGGCAGCTGGGGTATATATCTCTGAACGTAGCGCTGAACAATGATGAAGTGCTTGCAGTAGCTTACGAATACACATACAACGGCCAGGTTTTCAAGGTAGGGGAATTCTCCACTGACGGCATCACCGCGCCTGACGCCCTCATTCTCAAACTTGTCAAGGGAACGACCCTCAGCCCGCAGATACCCACCTGGAAGCTGATGATGAAGAACGTCTACAACATCGGGTCAGGAAGGATCGAGCAGAAAAACTTCGAGGTCAACATCCTGTACCAGGATGACGCATCAGGCAATGCCCTCAACTACCTGCCGGGGACACCACTCGACGGTCAGGTGCTGCTGCAGGCACTCGGGCTTGACCAGCTCAATTCGCAGCTCGACAGGCAGCCTGACGGGCTGTTCGACTTTGTAGACGGAATAACCGTAATGGCTGAAAAAGGGAGGATAATATTCCCGGTGCTTGAGCCTTTCGGCCGTCACCTGCTGAAATACATAACTGATCCCGAGCAGATCAGAAAATATGTCTTTACTGAGTTGTATGACTCCACCCAGACTGTTGCAAGACAGATGGCCGAGAAGAACAAATACATCCTCAGCGGCCAGTTCACCTCTGCTTCAGGTTCAGAAATAAGGCTCAACGTCGCAAACATACCTGCAGGGTCTGTCAAGGTCACTGCCGGCGGGGTAACCCTGACGGAAAACGTTGACTACACAGTTGATTACAACATGGGCTCCGTCAAGATAATCAACTCGGCTATAATTGAGTCACAGACGCCGGTACAGGTATCACTTGAAAGCAATCAGTTCTTCGGACTGCAGACCAAGACGCTGGTGGGCACCCACCTCAATTACCGTCTCTCTGACAGGTTAAACCTTGGAGGCACTGTGCTCAGGCTTACGGAGCGTCCATATACTCAAAAGGTTACATATGGAGACGACCCAATATCAAATACAATTTACGGTTTTGACGCCTCATACAGGTCAGAGTCACAGCTTCTGACAAACGCTATCGACTGGCTACCCCTGATCGAGACTAACGCTCCCTCATCAATCAACTTCTTCGGCGAGTTCGCCCACCTTGTGCCCGGGCACAGCAAGGCAATCACTTCTGAGGGTGCGGTTTATATCGATGATTTCGAAGCCAGTGAGATCTCGCTTGACCTGAGGGCTTTCAATGCATGGTCACTTGCAAGCGTACCGCAGGGCCAGGATGCATTCTTCCCTGAAGCGAGGCTTAGCAAGGACATTCGTTCAGGGTTTAACCGTTCAAGGATGGCATGGTATGTAATAGACCCCCTCTTCCTCCGTAACGGCTCCACCACCCCCGGGCATATCCGTTCCAATCCTGACGTCCAGTCGAGCCACTTTGTACGTGAGATATATGAGACTGAGATTTTCCCGTACAAGGAGTCAGCCAGCGGCATTCCGACCAACATCTCGGTTCTTAACGTTGCTTTTTACCCGGAGGAACGAGGCCCCTATAACTTTGATGTCTTACCCGGAGCCTATTCAGCCGGGCTCAGTTCAGCCGGGCTGCTGAACTCGCCACGCACGCGCTGGGGAGGGATGATGCGCGAGCTGCTGACAAATGATTTCGAGTCGGCAAACATACAGTACATCAAATTCTGGGTGATGGATCCCTTCGTCGAAAGCCCCGGTCATGAGGGAGGTGATCTTTATTTTAACCTGGGCAACATCTCTGAGGATATCCTTCGCGATTCGCGAAAGCAGTTTGAGAACGGTCTCCCGACATCACCGCTTGTGCTGAACGTAGACACCACTGTCTGGGGACGTGTTCCGACTGTTCAGGCTGTAGTGCATGCTTTTGACAACAACATAGACTCACGCCGTTACCAGGATGTGGGCCTTGACGGGCTTGGCAATGACGATGAGATATCTTTTTTTGACAGTTACCTGCAGGCTGTAGGGGCCGTTGTGAGCCCGGAGGTTCTTGAGAAAATATTTGAAGATCCGGCAAACGATGACTTCCACTATTTCCGGGGATCCGACTATGACCTGCTCCAGCTGGGCATCCTCGAACGTTACAAGAAATTCAACGGCACAGAGGGTAACTCACCGACCTCGGAGATGTCGCCGGAGTCGTATCCGACCAGCGGATCGACCCTGCCTGACATGGAGGACATAAACCGTGACAACACCCTGAGTGAGACTGAGAGCTATTATCAGTATCATGTGAGCCTGCGGCCTGAAGATATGGTTGTAGGAAAAAATTTCATCGTTGACGAGCTTGAATATACTGCAACCTTCGCCAACGGCGAAAAATCGCCGGTAAGATGGTACCAGTTCAAGATTCCTGTCACTGACTATGAAAGGATAGTAGGTTCGATACGTGACTTCAAGTCAATCAGGTTCCTCCGCATGTTCATGCGCAACTTCGACGAAGATGTTATAATGCGTTTTGCCCGTCTCGAGCTTGTCAGGTCAGAGTGGCGAAAGTACAACCTCACCTTTTTCGAGGGAGGTGAACGCATAACTGTTCCTGAGGAGGATGACGGCACATTCGAGATCAGTTCGGTAAGCATCGAGGAGAACGCAGGCAAGGAACCTGTAAACTATGTTCTGCCGCCCGGATTTGACCGTGTCATCGATCCTGCCAACCCGCAGTTGCGTCAGCTGAACGAGCAGTCTATGGTACTTCGTGTAATCGGGCTTGGCGACGGTGATGCCAGGGCCACCTATAAAAACGTCACCCTTGACATGCGTCAATACAAGAGCCTGAAGATGGAGGTCCATGCAGAGGCACTCATCGGAGAGCCGCTTTTGGATGACGAGGTAACTGTATTTGTGAGGCTGGGGTCTGACTACCGTGGCAACTTCTACGAGTATGAGATTCCGCTTAAGCTGACACCATACGGCAGGTATAACAATGATTTAGAGGAGCAGAGAGCCATAGTCTGGCCTGAAGGGAACAAGATAGACATCGATCTTTCACAGCTGCTTGACGCGAAGCAGGCCCGTGATGCGGCCATGCGGGTGCCTGGCTCTGTCGTCAGTGAAGGTGATATATGGTCAGTGCAGTCAGGTATGGCACGTATCTCCATCAGCGGCAGCCCTAACCTGAGCAATGTCAGGGTGGTGATGGTCGGTGTCAGGAACCCAATCCGCACACGCAGGCCGCAGACTGATGACGGAGCCCCGAAGTCAGCTGAAGTATGGGTCAATGAACTTCGTTTGAGTGATTTCCGCGAGGAGGGAGGCTGGGCTGCCAATGCCCAGATGCAAGCCCGGCTGGCTGACCTGGGAACAGTGAATATGGTAGGGCAGACGAGCACCCCGGGGTGGGGAAGCATCGACAAGAACGTCAACCAGCGCAGCATGGAGCAGGTGATACAGTACGACCTCTCATCAAACCTGGAGCTGGGCAAATTCTTTCCCGAGAAGGCCGGTATCCGTATCCCTGTTTACATGGGCTTCTCGGAAAACCGCATCAGACCCCAGTATGATCCGCTTGACCCCGACATACTGCTTAATGATGCCCTTGACAACATGGAGACGAAGGCTGAGCGTGACAGCATCCTTAACCTGTCTGAAGAATACTCACGCCGCCGGACCCTGACTGTCAGCAACGCCGGTACCACAAGGAGGGGCGAAAAGCCCCATGCCTGGGATCCGGCAAACGTGACTGTGAGCTATGCGTTCAACGAGGTCTACAATACAGATCCTCGTACTGAGGTTGATGTTGAACGTACCTATAGGGGAGGTGTCGCATATGATTTTGAAGCCAGGCCCAAAAACTTTACCCCCTTCCAAAAGACACAGCTCTTCAGTTCTCCGGCCTTCAGGCTGATAAAGGATTTTAATATCTACCTGTTCCCGAAGCATATAACTGTGCGGACTGATCTTTACAGGTACTACAATGAGGTCAAGACCCGCAACATCAGCAATCCGAACCTGCTCATTCAGCCGGTCTTTACAAAGGATTTCCAGTGGACCCGCTTCTATGACGTCAAGTATGACATCACCAAGCAACTCAAGGTAGACTTCACAGCCAGCAGTATTGCGCGCATTGACGAGCCTGCAGGTGGTGTTGACCGCAGGCGTTACCCTGAGTTGTTCGACGCCTGGCGTGACTCGGTGATGACCAATCTGAGCAACCTCGGGCGCACCACCAACTATTACCACCTGCTGAATTTCAACTACAATATCCCTGTCAACAAGCTGCCGCTGCTGTCATGGGTGACTTCCAACGCCCGTTACGGAGCGAGGTACGACTGGCTGGCCGGCACAATTTTCCCTGATTCGATGAATATAAATCCGGGGAACACAATCAAGAACTCCAATAATGGTCAGTTCACTGTGCAGGCTAACTTTACCAACCTTTACAACAAGGTTAAGTTCCTCAAGGAAGTCGAGGCTTCCACGCAGCCCGGTGCACAGAGGCGCATGAGCCTGGGCTACGAAGAGGTGACGCACAGCCGCAGGGGTCTGGCACTCAGGGCAGGCAAGCCGCGGATAATCAATCATAACCTGAAGACCAAAGACGTGACTGTCACTGCAACCGCTCCTGACGGCACCGCTGTCAACGGTAAAGTTGAGGTCGTCTCTGACATGCGGATAGACTTCATTCCCGACAGGGATGTGACTAATGCAAGTGTCGACATCAAAGGCCGGGTGGAGAAAAAACCGGGTATTGCCAGTGTTGCGGGTAAGTACCTTGTGCGGGGCCTGATGGCTCTGCGCAATGTCTCGGCCACATATACTGTTGAGCAGGGGCACATCCTCCCGGGTTACCTTCCCGGCTCGTCATTTCTCGGCCAGCAGAACTACGGCGGAATGGCCTCTCCCGGATGGCGCTTCCTGATGGGGCTCACTGACGAACGATTCTTTGACGAGGCTGTAATGAACGGATGGATCACCACCGATACGCTCCTGAATAATGCAGCCGCCTTCAGCAAGCGCGAGCAGATCAACATGAGGGCCAATGTCGAACCATTCCCGGGCTTGCGACTGGACATCACAGCTGACCGCCGCTACTCGGAGACACTCTCGTCATACCTGAGGGCTGACCGTAACGGTAACTTCCCTGACAGTACAAGGAACACCCGTATGACCGGCAACTTCACTATTTCCGTAGTCTCATGGGGCACAGCCTTTGAAAAGATTCCCAAATCAGGCGACTATGTATCAGGTACTTTCGAACGTTTCCGTGACTATACAGCCATCATCTCACAGCGGAGGGCTGAAGACCGGGTACAGGTCGATGCTTCATATGACCCTGATTATGATCCTGTCACCGGGGAACAGATCTCCGGACCATATGCCAGCGGTTACGGCATCACCTCAGGCGAGGTACTCGTCCCTGCATTCCTGGCTGCTTACTCGAGAAGAGACCCGGAAAAGATCTCACTGTCACCATTCCCGTCAATGCTTCACATGATGCCCAACTGGAGGATCAACTTCGAGGGTCTGACAAAGTTCGAGGCCGTAAGGAAGGTGTTCAACTCGGTAAGCCTCTCTCACCAGTACAGGTCCACATACACAATCGGTTCGTTCAACACAAGTCTATACTATGATCCCGATGAATCGGGAATCAGCCGTATCCGTGACCTCAAATCGAATTTCATTCCGCAGTACGAGATAAACACTGTAACAATAAACGAGCAATTCAGCCCCTTCCTGAATATCGACCTTGGATGGAAGAACTCACTTACCACCAGGATAGAGTACCGCAAGTCGCGGACTGTGACCCTGAATCTTACGAGCAACCAGGTGGCCGATATCAGGAATGACGAGATCACGATCGGTGCAGGTTACCGTTTTGACGACGTTGCAATCACGCTCCGTTCACGTACCGGTCAGCGGGCACTGGAAAGCGATCTGAACCTGAAGCTTGATTTTTCGATCAGGGACAACAAGACACTGGCTCGCAAGCTTATAGAGAGCGTGAACCAGCCGGTAGCCGGTCAGCGGGTATTTACAATTGGCGCCACAGCTGACTACGTGCTCAGTGACAGGTTCAACCTGCAGATCTATGCTGATCATACAATGAATGACCCGTTTGTTGCAAACACCTTTCTCACGTCAAATACAAACTTCGGTTTCAGCCTCAGGTTTACGCTTGTGCAGTAACAACCGGGGTATCGGGGGAAAAAAAACAAATGTCAGGGTTTAAATATCAAAAAAGATGTATTTTTGACAACCTGATACCTGAAGATCAAAGTCTAACAAAAAAATATCAAACAATGAATGTCCCGACAAACCTGAAGTACACAAAGGATCATGAGTGGGTTCTTATCAAAGGCAACGAAGCAACCGTAGGCATAACCGATTTTGCACAGCATGAGCTGGGTGATATAGTATTCATAGAGATCGAGACTGTGGGTGAGGAGCTTGGCCACGGTGAAGTCTTCGGTACCGTCGAGGCAGTCAAGACCGTATCTGATCTGTTCATGCCACTCAGCGGGACTGTGAAGGAGAAGAACGAAGAACTTGAAACAGCTGCCGAGCTTGTCAACAGCGATCCTTACGGCAAGGGCTGGATGATCAAGGTTGAACTTTCTGATCTTTCTGAGGCAGAAGATCTTCTTGATGCTGAAGCTTACAAAAAGCTCATCGGCGCATAGCTTTCAGATAAAGAAATAAAAGAGGGTGTCTCATTCTGCAATAGGACACCCTTTTTCTTTAAAGCTGCGGTAGAGCAGCTTTTATTATGGTTTTTCTAAAGGGTCTTCTTGACCTGTACTGTCTGGTAGCCTTCAATCACGTCACCGACATTAATGTCGTTAAAGTTATCGATGTTGAGTCCGCACTCATAACCTGAAGTAACTTCCCTGACATCATCCTTGAAACGTTTCAGTGATCCGAGGTCGCCTGTATGGATGACTATGCCGTCACGTATAACCCTGACTTTGGTATTGCGGGTTATCTTGCCGTCACGCACGAAGCAGCCGGCAACTGTTCCGACTTTTCCGATCCTGAATGTTTCGCGGACTTCCACTGTGGCAACGATCTCTTCCTTGATCTCGGGAGAAAGCATCCCTTCCATGGCAGCTCTGATCTCCTCAATAGCATCATAGATGATTGAATAGAGGCGTATGTCAATACCTTCCTTCTCTGCAAGTTTCCTTGCGCTGAACGAAGGTCTCACCTGGAAGCCCACAACCACTGCGTTGGAAGCAGCAGCAAGAAGGATATCGGATTCTGAAATCTGCCCCACGGCCTTGTGGATAATGTTGACCTGGATCTCTTCAGTGGATAGTTTGATGAGTGAATCACTGAGAGCCTCAACTGATCCGTCAACGTCGCCCTTGACAATTATATTGAGTTCCTGGAAGTTGCCGATTGCAATACGGCGGCCGATTTCATCGAGTGTGATGTGTTTCTGTGTACGCAGACCCTGTTCCCTCTGAAGCTGTGCGCGCTTTGTTGCGATGTCCTTGGCCTCCTTGTCAGACTCCATTACATTGAACTTGTCACCAGCCTGTGGTGCACCGTTGAGACCCAGTATAAGCACCGGCATTGACGGGCCGGCCTCGGTGATCTTCTGGTTGCGTTCGTTGTACATGGCCTTGATGTGGCCGAAGCAGCTTCCTGCGATTACAACGTCACCGACATGGAGTGTGCCCGCCTTGACAAGCACTGTTGCAACGAAACCACGGCCCTTGTCGAGTGAAGACTCAAGGACTGCGCCTATTGCATGCTTGTCGGGGTTTGCCTTAAGTTCAAGCATTTCAGCCTGAAGGAGGATCTTTTCAAGAAGCAGGTCTATATTGGTGCCGCTCTTTGCGGAGATCTCCTGTGACTGGTATTTGCCGCCCCATTCTTCAACAAGGAAATTCATGTTGGCAAGTTCCTCACGAATCCTGTCGGGATTTGCTGTGGGTTTGTCTATCTTGTTTATTGCAAAGATTATTGGTACGCCTGCAGCGTGGGCGTGATTGATTGCCTCGCGTGTCTGCGGCATCACCCCGTCATCAGCTGCAACTACGATGATAACAATATCCGTTATCTGGGCACCGCGGGCACGCATGGCTGTAAACGCCTCGTGGCCGGGGGTGTCAAGGAAGGTGATTATCTTGTCTCCCTCAAGGGTGACAGTGTATGCACCAATATGCTGTGTTATGCCGCCAGCCTCGCCAGCAACCACGTTTGTGTTGCGGATATGGTCAAGCAGCTTTGTTTTACCGTGGTCAACGTGTCCCATTACAGTAACGATGGGAGGACGGGGCTGAAGGTTTGTATCATCGTCTGCCTCTTCCTTCACTGCCTCCTGCAGTTCAGCGCTGACGAACTCAACCGTGAATCCGAACTCTTCGGCCACAAGAGCCATTGTTTCGGCGTCAAGCCGCTGGTTGATTGAAACGATCAGACCGAGGCTCATACATGTGGAAATGATTTCAATCACAGGTACATCCATCATTGTCGCCATTTCGTTCACAGAGACAAACTCGGTGACCTTGAGAACGCTCTTTTCGAGTTCCTTCTTTTCGGTCTCGTCTCTCATCCTCTGGCTGACGGCATCGCGTTTGTCGCGGCGGTATTTGGCCACCTTTGACTTGCCTTTGCTCATCAGCAGGTTGACGTCCCTGATGTTCTTGTCAACGTCTTCCTTGTCTACCTCTGGTCTGAGTGCACGGAATGATTTCTTCCTGTCACCACCGCGGTGGTCCTTCGGTGGCGGTCCTTTTTTATCTTTCCTTGCATCCTGAGCAGGCTGGGGAGCGACGGGAGTGTCAAGAGCCACTTTTTCGCGGGGTTTGGGTTTGATCCTCTCCCTCTTCTTGTCATGCCTGTGCTTGTCAGCACCTGCCTGATCACGGCTCTTTCTGACTTCCGGTACCAGGACTATCTTGTCAACGATCTTCGGGCCTGCAAGTTTCTCGTAGCCAGGACGGAAGATTTCTGTTTCTTTTGGTTCGGGTGCAGGTGCGGGTACAGGTTCCACGACTGCCTTAACAGGTTCAGGCTCAGGCTGAGGTGCAGCAGGTTCCTGTTTTTTGGCCTCGGCAGCAGGTGCTGTGTGCTTTTCTCCGGCCTTTTTGAATGACTTCTCCGGTCTGGCCAGTTTTTCAAGGTCGACTTTTCCGACAACTTTAGGTTGTCTTGACTCTGCAGGCGTAACGGGCTCTGCAGTTGCTGCAGGTGCTGAAGCAACTGCAGGCTCAGCAGCTGAAGCAGCTGAAGCAGCGGGTTCGGCTGGCGCGGGAGGTGCAACAATTGCTGCAGGTGCAGCAGGTGCAGCAGGTGCAGCGGTAGCTGCCGGGGCTTTTTCGGCAGTCGCCTCAGGCTCCTTCTTAACCGGTTTGGCCGGAGGAGTAAGATCAACCTTGCCAACAGTCCTGATCTCAGGCTTGCGTATTTCAGTCCGGAGATCAATATGCTTCTTAACGCCTGAAATGTCCGTTATGAGGAAATCCTCGTCGGGTTCACCGTTTTCACCCTCTCTGCCTGACTCCATATCGTCAATGGAGAGCGACTTTTTTGGGGTGATCTTTTCCTTGAGAGCCAGTTTCTCGGCATCCTTTTTGACACTGAGGTCGCTGCTGTATTCCTTGACTATCAGAGCGTATGCCTCAGGTGGAATCTTTCCGTTGGGATCATGGGAGATGTCAATCCCTTTCTTGTGAAGGAATTCGACAATCGTCTGGATCCCGACGTTAAATTCGCGGGCTGCCTTGCTTAAACGTATGGCTTTCTTGTCTTCAGTCATATATCCCTTTATAGTAACCTCTTTAGTATGTTTTAATTTGCAGCCTTATGGCAGCAGGTTATTCCTTTTCAAATTCTGACTTGAGAATATTGACAACCTCCTTGATAGTCTCTTCCTCAAGATCTGTCCTTTTGACAAGGTCATGAACAGTAAGCCTCAGCACACTGCGTGCAGTGTCACAACCGATAGCCTTCAGCTCGTCTATTATCCATCCTTCTATCTCATCTGCAAACTCATCAAGGTTTACATCTTCCTCGTCCTCGTTATCCGGTTCGCGGTATACCTCAATGTCATAGCCGGTGAGCTGCCCGGCCAGCTTGATGTTCAGGCCGCCCTTGCCGATTGCCAGCGAGACTTCGCTCGGTTTGAGATAGATCTCTGCCTTCTTTTCAGACTCCACCAGTTTGATTGATGAAATTTTAGCAGGGTTGAGCGCCCTTGTAATGAACAGCTGTATGTTCGAAGTGTAGTTGATAACGTCTATGTTCTCGTTGCGCAGCTCGCGGACTATACCGTGGATCCTTGATCCCTTCATACCCACGCAGGCGCCGACAGGGTCAATGCGTTCGTCGTATGACTCAACTGCAACCTTGGCTCTCTCGCCGGGAACCCGCACAATCTTGCGGATTGTTATAAGGCCGTCAAAGATCTCAGGCACTTCGAGTTCGAAGAGTCTCTCAAGGAACACAGGAGAGGTACGGCTGAGAATAATGTTGGGTGTGTTGTTTTTCATCTCAACCCTGATTACGACGGCACGGATTGTGTCACCCTTGCGGAAGTGGTCCGAGGGGATCTGTTCAGGCTTGGGAAGGATCAGCTCGTTGCCGTCGTCGTCAAGGACGAGGGTCTCGCGCTTCCAGACCTGGTAGACTTCACCGGTGACTATATCACCAATACGGTCCTTGTATTTCAGATAAATATTGTTCTTTTCAAGGTCGAGGATGCGAGCCACGAGGTTCTGCCTGAGAGCAAGTATCGCCCTGCGGCCGAAATCAAGGAATTTGACCTCGTCAGACACCTCTTCTCCCACCTCGTAATCCTCGTCGATCTTGTGGGCATCGGTGAGGGGTATCTGGGTGTTTTCATCCGTAAAGTTCTCGTCCTCTACCACTTCGCGGTTACGCCAGATCTCAAAGTCGCCCTTGTCAATATTCACGATTATGTCAAAGTTGTCTGCCGTGCCGTACTTCTTGACAAGCATGCCCCTGAACACATCCTCGAGCACACTCATCATTGTGGGCCTGTCAATATTCTTCAGCTCCTTGAACTCCGAAAAAGTATCTATGAGATTTACATTTTCCATTGTGTAATCTATACTTTTATTTGAATGATATAATTACTTTAACTGACTTAACGTCCTCGAAATTAAATGATCTGACAGCGGTGACAGTCTCCTTTTTAACCTTTGTCTCAGTCCTGAGATCGAACCCGCCGGCGGTAATGTTTATCATTATCCCTTTGAAGCGTTCTCCCTCATTGGTGACCACGTCAACCATCCTCCCCTCGTTTTTCCTGAACTGTTCAGGTATGAGCAGGGGCATGTCGAGTCCGGGTGATGAGACATTCAGTTCATAGTCTCCGGCTTCCTCCCCGAGGTCATTGCTTATCTGCCTGCTCAGCATGGCGCAATCTTCAATCCGTACCCCCTCGGTTCTGTCGATGAGCACTGTAATGCGGCCGGTACTGCTCAGCCTGACATCGACGAGAAAGATGCCGGTGCCGCTTATGTGCTGCTCCGCAAGTTTCCTGATATGGTCCTTTGTAATCATAGTCTGTTTTTTGATAACAAAATAGGGGACTTTTGTCCCCTAGGCCATTCGTACCCTTCTGTTCGGGTGCAAAGATAATATCATTTTTTTAATTGACAATGGATACTACACCTTAAAAAATGAGCTGAGTGCTGTATATGAAGCTTTTCTTTCCGATTTTTGGAAACTATTGAATAAATTTGCCTGCATAAAACAAGAGCTGTTTGACAAACAGGAAAAAGATTATAAATGACCCGGTATACGGATTTATCAGTATACCTAATGATCTTGTCTATAACCTGGTGGGGCACCCCTGGTTTCAGAGGCTTCGCAACATCAGGCAGCTGGGGCTTTCGAGCCTCGTATACCCGGGGGCTGTGCACAGCCGGTTCCAGCACTGCCTGGGGGCGATGTACCTGACCGGCCAGGCGGTGCACACTCTCCGGAGCAAGGATATCAGGATATCTGCTGCCGAAGAGGAGGCTGTGCTGGCGGCGATCCTGCTTCATGACATAGGGCACGGACCCTTTTCACATGCCCTGGAACACTCACTGATAGAGGACATGCCGCATGAGACGATGTCTCTCCTTATAATGGAAGAGCTCAACAATGCCATGGGAGGGAAGCTGACGGATGCAATTGCAGTGTTCCGCGGTGAGTACCCGAGGAGGTTTTTCCATGACCTTGTTACTGGTCAGATGGATATGGACAGGCTTGATTACCTGAGGCGCGACAGCTTCTTTACCGGGGTGATTGAGGGCTCGGTAGGGTCAGACAGGATAATCAGGATGCTGAATGTCTCGGATGACAGGCTGGTTGTGGATGAGAAGGGTATATATTCTGTGGAGAAGTTTCTTATAGCCAGACGGATGATGTACTGGCAGGTTTATAATCACCGCACTGTTGTTTCCGCCGAGAAGTTGCTCACCAGCCTGCTTGTGCGCGCACGGCAGGTCACTGCCGGCGGGCTGAAGCTGTTTGCGGCTCCGGCACTGTCGTACTTTCTTGAGCCGAGGCACAACAAAGCCGAAGGGGAGGAAAGAGCCTCTCTTGTCAGCCGCTTTACATCGCTTGACGAAAGTGATATCCTGTCTGCCACCAAGGTATGGATGACCTCCGGTGACAGGGTTCTTGAAGACCTTTGCAGGAGGTTCGTCAACAGGGACCTTCTGGCGATAGAGCTGCAACGCACCCCGTTCGACCCGGCCAGGGTCATTGAAACCGGCCGGAGGGCACAGGAACTGCTGCACCTGGACGATGACGATGTAAAATATTACGTCAACACCGGCGATGTATACAATCAGACATACGCCCCCGGCACTCCCGAAGTGCGTATCCTGCTCAAGAACGGCACCACACCTGACATCACAGCTGTGTCTGACCTCTTTGACAGGGATGCACTGTCAGAAAAAGTAACAAAATACTTCCTTTGCTACCCGAAGGAGATTATCAATTAATAAAATAGCAACACAAATGGAATTTACTGCTGCAATGATAGCCGGATTACTCGACGGTAAAGTTGAAGGCGATCCGGAAACAATACTTAACACTGTGGCCAGGATAGAGGAGGGTCATCCTGGTGCACTATCATTCCTGTCAAACCCGAAGTATGAGCCTTACCTGTACACAACTGCTGCCTCTGCGGTGCTGGTGAGGAGTGATTTTAAGCCGGCGAAGGAGATCAGCACCACCCTTATCCGGGTGGAAGATCCGTACCAGGCCCTGGCAAAGCTGCTGGCCTTCTATGAACAGGCCAGGCCTGCAAGAAAGGGGATCCACCAAACGGCTGTGATCGACGAAAAGGCATCGGTAGGAGCAAATGTGTTCATAGGGGCTTGTGCAGTCATCTCGGAGAAAGCAGTTATCGGCGACGGATGCTCGCTGCATCCCCAGGTCTATATCGGGGAGAATGTAAAAATCGGGAAGAACTGTACACTTCACCCCGGAGTAAAGGTGTACCGTGATTGTGTGATAGGGAATGACTGTACTATCCATGCCGGGGCAGTCATAGGTGCAGACGGTTTCGGGTTTGCACCGGTAAGTGACTCCGACTTTATGAAGATTCCGCAGATAGGCAACGTTATACTGGAAGATAATGTTGAAATCGGTTCAAACACCTGTGTAGACCGTGCAACAATGGGGTCAACAATAATCAGGAAGGGAGTCAAGCTTGACAATCTTATACAGGTAGGCCATAACTGTGAAATAGGAGAGAACACTGTAATTGCTGCCCAGTCAGGGCTTGCAGGGTCATCACGTGTAGGGAGGAACTGCATGTTCGGCGGGCAGGTCGGTCTTGCCGGCCATCTCAGCATTGCCGACGGTGTGAAGATAGGAGCTCAGTCAGGCATCATGAGCACTATCAGTGAGGCAAATGCAACCTACCTGGGGTATCCTGCAACTGACAGTAAACAATTTCTGAAAACCACGGTTTATCTGAGGAAATTGCCTGAACTGAGTAACAGGCTCGATGCTCTCGCAAAAACAGTTGAATCTTTAAAAAACAAATAGTTCCGGAAACCGGTCCAAAGGAAATGATTTGATCATCACGCAGATGTAGGGTTTTTCATTATGCTGTTCGGAATTTTTTCATTTTCTTTGCAAGGATTTAAATTTTGAAATTAATGATCGAAAAACAGAGGACGCTGGCTAATGAAGTGAGTCTCAACGGCAAGGGACTTCATTCAGGAATTGATGTAAAAGTAACTTTTAAGCCTGCACCCACTAATCATGGTTATAAATTCTGTCGCACTGACCTTCCCGGCATGCCGGTAATTGATGCAGTAGCTGATCATGTTACTGAGACATCGAGGGGTACAACTCTTGTTCAGGGTGAAGCGTCAGTGGCAACAATCGAGCATGTTCTTGCTGCTTTTGCGGGAATGCGTGTTGACAACGCCCTGATCGAGATAAGCGGCCCGGAGGCCCCGATAATGGGAGGCAGCTCACGGATGTTCGTTGAGGCGATCAGGAAGGCCGGAATCGTTGAACAGGATGCTGAGCGCAATTACTACGTCATCAAGGAAAAAATTACATTCTCTGACGAGGAACACGGGGTGGATCTCATTATCTATCCTGACGATCATTTCAGCGCCCATGTTCTTATAGATTACAACTCGAAGATCCTTGGCAACCAGTATGCTATCCTTGACCACCTTGACCAGTTTGAAGCGGAGATAGCCGGGAGCCGTACATTTGTCTTCTTCCATGAGCTGGAGCCACTCTTCAGGATGGGTCTGATCAAAGGAGGTGATCTTGAAAATGCAGTTGTGATACTTGAGCGTGAAGTTGAGCAGGAGGAGATAGACCGCATTGCACAGATGTTCAATAAGCCGGGCATAACGGAACACCATGCCGGAGTCCTCAACAATACAAAGCTCAGATACCCCAATGAACCTGCCAGGCACAAACTGCTCGACCTTATTGGCGACCTTTCGCTTGTTGGGCAGCCGATAAAGGGCAAGGTTGTAGCCACACGCCCGGGTCATTACTCGAACACCAGGCTTGCAAGATTGATCAGGCAGCAGATAAAGAGGCAGACGACAAAGAAGGAAATACCCCTTCTTGACACCACTAAGCCTGCAGTGATGGATATACAGCAGATCAAGAAACTGCTTCCTCACCGTTTCCCGTTCCTGATGGTTGACCGTGTACTGGAGATTTCAAGGAATCATGTGATTGGAATAAAAAACACGACCTACAACGAGGCCTTTTTCCAGGGTCACTTTGAGCAGGAGCATGTTTTCCCGGGAGTGCTGCTGGTGGAGACAATGGCCCAGATAGGAGGAATTCTTGTGCTTGGCAACGTCGACGAACCTGAAAGGTACTCGACCTATTTCCTCAAGATTGACAGGATGAAGTTCAAGCACAAGGTCATCCCTGGTGATACGATAGTTGTCAGGGCAGACCTGACTGAACCTATCAGGAGGAGCATTGTGATAATGTATTGCCAGGCCTTCGTGGGTGAGAAACTGGTGGCCGAGGGTGAGATGACGGCACAGGTTATTAAGAATAAATAAAAGAATATGATTTCTTCACTGGCACATATTGATCCGAAGGCCCAGCTTGGGGACGGTGTCACTGTTGAACCGTTTGCGGTCATATACGGAGACGTTGTCATTGGCGACGGTACCTGGATAGGGCCGGGGGCTGTAATTTATGACGGCGCAAGGATAGGCAGGAACTGCCGGATATTCAACGGGGCTTCTGTTTCAGCCATACCGCAGGACCTTAAATTCAGCGGAGAGGAGACTACGCTGGAGATAGGAGACAATACCACAGTAAGGGAGTTTGCCACCCTTAACAGGGGTACGAATGCCAGAGGCAGAACCACGATAGGGAAAAACTGCCTGCTGATGGCTTATGTTCATGTGGCGCATGACTGCAGCCTCGGAGACAATGTCATAATGGTTGCTTCTTCAGGTATTGCCGGTGAGGTGGTGTTGGGCGACTGGGTAACGCTTGGAGGCGGTACAATTGTCCACCAGTTTGTGCGGATAGGGAACCATGCATTCCTTGGCGGAGGCTCAAAAGTTCGCATGGATGTGCCCCCGTTCATCAAGGCTGACAGGGAGCCGCTGGCATATATGGGGATCAACAGTGTCGGGCTGGAGCGCAGAGGATTCACAAAAGAGAAGATGCGTGAGCTGCACGAAATTTACAGGGCATATTTCAATATGGGGATGAACGGCAGCAAGGCGCTTGAATATATCGATGCCAATTTTCAGTCGTCGCCTGAGCGCGATTACATACTGGAGTTCATAAAAAAATCCGAAAGGGGAGTGATAAGGGGGAGGTAAGCCCCTTTTTTATTACCGGGGGGTATAAAACACGAATGGGAACCATACTGTACGTAATAGTTCCCATTCCGGCGAGTGACAGCCATGACCGTCATTGCCGCCATGTTACTGTTATTGCAGCCGGTTCATCTCTATTACTCCTTCCTTCACCGGTTTTGCTTTTGCCCGAAGGCTTACTGCGTAACCTGTTCCGGTATCTCTTCTGTTATCCGTACCGGCCTTGCGGTTTTCCGGGCGCATATTGAGATGCGGAGTCATGAACCCTTGAAGCACGACACTCCCCGGAGGGACAGCTGCTGTCATGCCCGGATCATCTCCATCCTATCCTCGCCGGTTCGGTTGGCATGATGACCCTCTCTCTGAACAGGCACATCTGCTGCTTTATTAGCTTTCAGCCTTGCATCTGTGTTGCTTTCCTCTCCCGGCTGTTACACCGTTTGAAGATTGCCCTGTCAGACCGCCAGGATGGGAAGGCTTCTCAGCCTGCACCCGTGACGGACGCTTCAGGACCTTGATCCGTCTGCGTGAGACTCTGAAGTCTGATGTTGATTCAGAGTGATAATTAAATCATTCGAAAGAACTTTCATGCTTCAGAGCGACTCTTTATCGCTCACATGGTATAACAAATATAACCTGTTAACCGGCTCCGGTCAAGTTTTCGGGGGTATTTATACGACGAAGAAAGTAACATGATATCAACCGATTTATGAACAGGATTAAGTCGCTGGCAGACAGTGACATGCATAAGAAAAGGCGAGGTTATCAACATCTGTTGATAACCTCGCATGTCAGTCAGTTGCAACTATCTGTTATTCAAGCACTACCTTGCGGTTCTTCGGGTACTTCACAGTGTATGTGAATATGATTTCCTTTGTCTCCCTGGGCTCCACAATGAGATCCCATGTGATCTCCCCGGTGCCGGCGTCATGTTTCCCGGCGCTGAGTTCAACAGCCTCAACCGTGATATCACTGTTCTGGGGCAACGGAAGCTGGTCACGCAGTTTTACGTTCACCGCCCTGCTTTTATTGTTCCTGACAGATATCAGGAATGAACGGGTTTCAACCTTATTTGCTCCGATGAGCTTTTGTGAAGTGAAATCAGTCCTGCGATCCCTCTTCACGGTTATGCTGTTGTCGGCTCCCAGCGAGACGGGCAGTGTGTCTGTCAGCTCCGCCGTGTTGATATAACCCTTTCCGGTAAATGTGTTGCTGAAGTAAATGTTTGATTCTCCGGGCAGGAGATTGTATTTATCCCATTCGGTTATATAGCCCATCAGGTAGGCCGGCGAGGCGATCTTGGGTGTTGCGGCATAGCTGTATGTGGCAGGAACGGTGAGTCTCTGAAGTTCTACTGTTTCAGGTTTTCCGCCTGTTGCGATTGTCTTTGGAACATTTACGTCGAAGCTGAAGCTGATATTTGACTCACTGACTGTAACAGGCAGCGGGGCGCTCGCCTCAAGATCAATCATTGCAGATTCCTCTGCCTTGTACTCACGGGCGGCCGGTTTTGCCTTTGTACTCAAGCCCCTGATCACCATCTCATTCAGCGCATATTCCTGGTAGAAATCAACGAACCATGGGTTCATGACAGGCAGTGACCCTGCTGTCATCGGAGCGGCATTTGAAAGGCTGACCTTTACATCCTTCCACTCCACACCGCTGTTCTGCCAGATATCTGCCTTATATATTATTACAGCCGGATCAGAAATGTCGTCAACTCTGATGTCATATGACGGCTGCCAACCTGCATTCATTACAACATATGAAATCTGAAGCTTCCCGGTTGCAGGCTTGTTCCCGTTAATTGTTACAACGATTTCGCCGGTAGGCATCTTTGATTTGTCAATTGAGCCTGCAAGCTGCTGCTCTAGCTTCTCCTTCTCCTTCGAAAAATCCCTGATCACCCTGGTCTTCTTAAGGAGAGCCCCCTTGACACTTTCCATGCTGGTTCCGTAAATATCTATAAGTGCCTTGATCTGGTCCGGGGTGATTGTCGATTTTTCAGTTACAACGTCATAGTTGGCCTTGAGGAAGCTTTCCTTCTCAAGAAGAACCTCCATTGCCGTCTGCTCATCCTCAATCTTTGCCTGCAGGGCATCGATCCTGTCACGCAGGCTCTTTATTTCTTCCGATTCTGACGGATTCTCGAGGTAATTGTTGCGGTGGGTGACTCCCATTATCATGAAGTCGCCCTCGCCTCTTACCTGGATACTGTTGGGGTTGATGTATGGAGAGAGGCCTCCGGCAACATAATCCCATGTTCCGGGTTGAAGGGTTACAGCTGCATCACCGGAAAGCTGTGCACCCTGCCTGAAAACAGTGACATGACTTACAGGGCACAGGAGATACTTCTCCTGCCCTTCGAGGGCGGAGGAGGAGAGCGCTATCACCAAAAGCGCAACAGACAGATACTTTTTCATTTTTTCCAAATTTTCAATAAAGATATCAAAAAGAGTCTTACCGGGTAACCGGGCAAAAATCCTGCCGTAAAAAAAAGCTGCCGGACAATTTTGTGTCCGGCAACCCATCATTACCATCCATTAAACCTAACCATTGTAATCTTTAAGAACACTCATCAGTTTCTGACGTGCGAAGAAGATACGGCTCTTGACAGTGCCAAGCTTGAGATTCAGATTCTCAGCAATCTCCTCGTATTTGTAACCGTCGACGTGCATCCGGAAGGGACGCCGGTAGTCGTCATGAAGTGCTTCAATTGCTTTCTCTATCTCATTACCAGAGTATGACGACTCCGGGGAAATACTCCCCTTGTCGGAAGGCAGATTGAGATAGTAGAGTTCCTGGGTGCCGTCCATCATTGTGTTTTCCCTCATCTTACGGCGGTAATTGTTGATGAAGGTGTTTTTCATTATTGTGAATACCCAGGCCTTCAGGTTTGTGGCATCCACAAACTTGTCCTGGTTTTGTATTGCTTTGAGAAATGTGTCCTGAACCAGATCAAGAGCATTGTCACGGTCGAGGGTAAGACTGAGGGCGTACTTCTGAAGATTGCCCTTCAGACCAATAATACTTGTTGTAAATTCCTGTGCAGTCATCACTCTATTATTTTCGTTTGTTGACACAAAATTAAACACATAAATACGGATATCCAAATCTTAATATCTTAAATTATTGTTAAAATGGTTTCAGTCAATATGTTTCTAAACTGTAATGATCACATAATAAGTGACATATATGGAATATGTCTAAATTAAGATATGCAGGTATTATTTGTAATTTGCTCTTTCGGGCATGTGTGCAGGCTTCATGCCTTTTACTTATCTTTGTAAAAAAGTGTTATATGGAGCTGAGAGATTTGCCTTCCGGAAAGACCGCATTTTACCGGTTTGATGCGCCTGGAGGCCCGCGAGCAGTGATCCTTCTTGTTCATGGTCTTGGAGAGCATGCAGGCAGGTACTCAGGATGGGCTTCACGGTTTACCGAAAAAGGGGTGACGATGCTGGCCTTTGATCTTCCCGGCCACGGACGTACGCCGGGCAGATGGGGAGTGATGCCGTCGCCGGAAAAAGTATATGACACAATCGATAAAATCCTCGGTGAGGCTGCCGATGAATATCCGGGTGTGCCGCTTTTTCTCTATGGTCACAGTCTCGGTGGGGGATTGGTGCTTAATTACCTGATCAGAAGGAAGCCTTCCCTGACAGGCAGTATTGTAACCTCTCCCTGGGTGATCCTTTCGGAGGCGCCTCCTCCGGTAAAGGTTTTCCTTGCAAAAATGGCCGGAACGCTTATGCCCGGGATGACACAGCCTTCAGGACTGAAGACGGAGTACATATCACGTGATCCGGAGGTAGTGAAAGACTACAGGCATGATCCGCTTATTCACGGACAGATCTCTGCCGGCCTTTATAACTGGATGGCCGCTGCCGCAGAGGAGACCCTGGCCCGGGCAGATGAGATAACTGTCCCGTTGTTGCTGGCCCATGGCCGTGGCGATATGATCACTTCTCCCTCCGGTTCGGTTCAGGTAGCCGGTCTGGCACCACGTGCAACACTTAAACTGTGGGATGAGGGGTATCATGAGCTGCACAATGACCTCCTGAAGGACGAGCACTTCGACTTCATCACGGAGTGGATGGATACGCTTCTGTAAATATTCCCTATGGAACTTCAAACCGGGGTGCAAATGCCTGCTGAGGCATCAGCGGTCACCTGGGAGACACCCGTAATGTTTCTCGGTTCATGTTTTGCAAATGAGATCGGCTACAGGATGGCAGCCGGAAAGCTTCCGGTGATAACAAATCCGCACGGCACACTCTTCAATCCCTTTTCAGTGGCAGGTGCGCTTGACAGGTTCATCTCCGGGCACATATATACAGAGAAGGATATTTATACTCACCAGAACAGGTACCTGAGCCTCAACCATCACACCGCATTTTCATCATATGAAATGGATGTTTTGCTTGGAAGGCTGAACGAAGTAAGTCGTGAAGCTTCGTCGTTTATCAGGAAAGCCTCCTTTCTTTTTGTCACATTTGGCACATCATATATATATACACTCCGGGAGAGTGGCGTTATAGTGGCGAACTGCCATAAGCTTCCTTCTTCACTCTTCGTCCGAAGACAGGCTTCATGGCTGGAGATTGCAGCCAGGTGGAAGGATACGCTTGACCGGCTTGCCGTGGCAAACCCTTCCCTGAAGGTCTGGTTCACTGTCAGTCCCGTACGTCACCTCAGCGACGGCGCTCATGCCAACCAGCTGAGCAAGGCACACCTTCTGCTGGCAGCGGAGGAGCTTTTGTCACACCCTTCCGTCGAAGGGTACTTCCCGGCCTACGAGATATTCATGGACGAACTCCGTGATTACCGTTATTATGCTTCTGACATGGTACATCCGTCGGAGACGGCAATAGACTACATATGGGAAAAATTCAGCAGTATATTTATTCCCGCCCACACCCTGCGTCTATGGAACGAAGCCGCCCGTATAACCAAAGCGACGGCACACCGTGTCGCTTCCGGAAATCCTGAGACAGCGGCATTCGCAATTTCAATGCTCAATAAGATCAGCGATCTGAAAAACCGGGCTCCGTTCATTGACCTGGAAAAGGAAGAATTGTACTTTCGAAAACTTTTGTAGAAAAAATTTTTCAAATATTTAAACAATAATTCCTGATCGTTGTTTTTGTTTCATGAAATCTTAACAAAAAATGAAACGTTATACCTTAATACTACTTATGGCCCTTTCCTTCACAGGGCTTTACGGGCAGAAAGACGGCGGCGTGATCCGCGGCCAGGTGGTTGATGCCACATCAAATGAACCTGTCCCCTTTGCGAGTGTTGTAATCTGGAACACTACCACCGGAGCGATGACTGACTTCGACGGTAACTTTACATTCACGGGTGTCAAACCCGGTTTTGTGGAACTGAGGATCTCTTCGGTGGGCTACAAGCCTTATGTTACAGAAGGAGTTTTGGTTACAAACAACAACGAGGTGAACCTGGTCATCAAGCTCGAATCCTCGATTGTGGAGGTTGCTGAGATAGTTGTTAAACCATCGCCATTCAGGAAATCTGTTGAGAGCCCCATTTCGGCCAGGATTATCGGCATACAGGAGATCGAGCTCAATCCGGGCGGCAACCGTGATATCTCCCGTGTTATTCAGTCGTTTCCCGGCGTGGCGTCAACTCCTGCGTTCAGAAATGACGTGATTGTCAGGGGAGGCGGTCCCAATGAAAACCGGTTCTTTATAGACAACGTGGAGATTCCGTATCTCAATCATTTTTCGACACAGGGTTCGTCAGGCGGACCTACAGGTATTATCAACGTGGACTTCGTCAGGTCAGTAGATTTCCTGTCAGGTGCTTTTCCGGCTTCGCGCGGCAACGCGCTCAGCTCGGTAATGGATTTTACAATGATTGAGGGAAACCGTGAAAAGCGTTCTCTCAGGGCGACGCTGGGTGCATCGGATCTGGGGCTTACTTTCAACGGACCTGCTGGTGAACGCAGCTCTCTCATCGTTTCGGCAAGGCGGTCATACCTTCAGTTCCTCTTCGGGGCGATAGGACTTCCGTTTCTCCCGACATACACTGATTTTCAGTTTAAATACAAAGTGAAATTTGACCAGAAGAATGAGCTGACAGTGCTTGGGATCGGGGCTAAAGATGATTTTAGTCTGAACCTTGATGCCAATGAAACTGAATACCAGCGTTATATTCTTGGGTATATACCCACGCAGGAGCAGTACAGCTATACGGTGGGGGCTGTTTACAGGCATTTCAGGAGCAACGGTTCCGACATGCTGGTTCTCAGCCGCAACTACCTTAACAATGCACAGTACAAATACCTGAACAATGATGACTCTGATCCTGACAATCTGACATTTGACTACAAGAGCGGGGAGGGAGACATAAGGCTCAGGTATGAACATACGGTGTTGTGGCCGAACTCTTTCAGGCTTAGTTACGGAGCCGGTGTCGAGATGTCACGTTACCGCAATGACACATTCCGGCAGTTTTTTGCAGGTGAGGGTCTTCAGACAGAGCTTTACAACACAAACCTCGTGTTCTTCAAATATTCTGCCTTCGGACAGTTAAGCCGTGCCTTCATAGACGAAAGGCTCCGGCTTTCATTCGGTCTCCGCACCGATGCAAACACCTACTCGGATGTAATGTCCAACCCGCTGACCCAGATTTCACCCCGTCTGTCGGCAACATTTGCACTCACGGGGCAGATGAACCTGAACTTCAACGTCGGCAGGTATTATCAGCTTCCCTCTTACACCTCGCTGGGTCTCCGTGACAACGAAGGGAACTATATAAACAGGGACAACAAGCTCAAGTACCTGGCTGCTGACCATATTGTGGGAGGTGTTGAGCTTATTCCTGACGAGAGGCTTCAGTTCACCGTTGAAGGGTTTTTGAAGAGCTACTCTGACTATCCGTTCTCGGTGGCTGATCAGGTTCCTCTTTCTACCAAGAGCGCCGGATACGGGATATTCGGGAATGAGGCGCTTGTCTCAACCGCAGTCGGAAGGGCTTACGGGTTCGAGTTCATGGGACGGGCAAGGGATTTCGAGGGGCTGAACATGGTCTTAGCATACACCTTCGTACGCAGCGAGTTCAAGGGAACGGAAGGGAACTATATACCCACAGCATGGGATAACAGGCACCTTATCAGTGTCACTGCCACCAAGAAAATCGGCAAGAGCTGGAACGCAGGCCTTCGTTGGAGATTTGTGGGCGGAGCTCCTTACACACCATATGACACTGACAAGTCGTCCTATATCGATGCATGGAACGTCACAGGTCAGGGATATCTTGACTACAGCCGTTTCAACACTGAAAGGCTGAAGGGATTCAGCCAGCTGGACCTTCGCATAGACAAACAGTTCTATTTTGACAAATGGTCGCTCATGCTCTACGCTGACGTCCAGAACGTATACAACTTCAAGGCTGATCAGCCTGACATTCTTGTACTTCAGACTGACGGAAACGGTGCCCCTGTAGTCAATCCTCTTGACCCGCAGCGTTACCTGCTGAAGTATATTGATGCGGAAGCCGGAACAGTTCTTCCCACAATCGGAATTATTATTGAAATCTGAAAAAATCAAAGAAATGAAATATTATATAATCATACTGGCTGCAGTTCTTGCATCATGTTCATCGAAGCCTTCAGCCACAAGACTGGCACAAAGGCAGACGGTGGTGGATGTAGTGACAAATGAATCAGGCAAGGGGCAGGAGATTGAGGTCGGTTTTTACGGCGGGCCCTCGCTTTATTACCCACTGATGGCTGTCTGGCTTGAAGATGCTGACGGAAAGTACATACAGACTCTGTTTGTCCCGAAGGCGATTGCCACAGGTGTTTTCAAATACGGGTCAGATGCATCCGGCAAATGGGTTGAGGCTGCAAAGAGGGCGCCGCAGACACTTCCATACTGGTCACATAAAAGGGGAATCCGGGGCACTGACGGCATTTACATGCCTGATACTTCAAGTCCTGTTGCTGATGCATACAGCGGAGCCACTCCTACAACCAGTTTTTTGCTTAAAGCCCGGGCTGACAACCCGCTCCCGGCGAAGTTCAGGGTTATGTTCGAGGTAAATCAGAACTGGGACTGGAATGAGTACTGGACGAATGACAGGTATCCGGATGACAGGAGGTACCTGAACAATGCCCAGCCTGCTGTTGTGTATGAGGGGGTTGTTGACCTGGGGGACCTTCAGGACAGGTACGTTCTGAAGCCTGTCGGCCACAGTCATCCGACAGGTGAGACAGGTGAACTCTTCACAGACCTGAGTACGCTTACAACCGCGCTTCAGATAGCTGACTCTGTTGTTGTCAGGATCCGCAAATAGGATTTTACTATAAAGAAAGGTGCCGGAACCATGGAATAAAATCCTGGTTCCGGTATTTTTTTAAGGAAGAAATTCAGACAGGTTTATTGTTTTGATCAGAGGCTGTTTGCCCATTCCGTCAGGCCGGCGGGTGAGCAGACAGCTTTTGTTTTACCGTTGCTCCAGGTACCACTGCTGTCATACCTGCCCAGAACGAGTACTTTTTTGAGATCAAGTTCCCTGGCCATCTCACTGCAATAATCCCTGATTTCGTCGTCAGGTTCAGATGCCGGGAGATTCAGGGCGAGAACCGAAAATGGCCTGACGGAGTGAATTCCCCTTATGTCTTCTGTTGAAAGGGTGCCTTCGGTATAAACGACGTCAAATCCTTTTTGCCTGAGAAGATACTTAAGGAAGACAAGATTGTTTTCGCTTTCAGTGTCACCGAGATTAATTATAGCTGCGCTCTGTCCTCTTGCCGGTGTATCGTGCGACATGTCCTCTGCAATCAGGATTGTTCTTATGACATGCCTGATGAACTGTTCCTGGGGTTTTGATATGCAGTCTGTCAGCCACAGCGCCCGTGCCTTTTGCATCAGCGGGTAGAAAACCTGAAGATAGGCATCAGTCAGTCCCTTTGCCCTGACATAATGGCTGAGTTTTTCCCTGAATTCCTCTTCGCTGAAGCGGAGTGCTGACATGATAAGGTCACCCGGCTTGAAGGTGCCGTCACTTTCCTTGTCGCCGGTTCCTGTACGGAGAACCTCGCGCAGCAGCTCGCTGTCATTGAGCCGGGCGATCTTCGAGATCTTTATCCCGTTACGGTTAAGGATAGAAACAGTGATGAGCTTTTTCAGCTCTTCCTCGGTATAATGTCGTATGTTGGAATCGCTCCTTTCGGGTGTAAGGATCCCGTACCTCTTTTCCCACATTCTGATGGTATGTGCCTTTATACCACAGAAATTCTCCAGATCCTTGATGGAGTATGTCCTCGTTCCTGCATTCATCTCTCTCAATGTTACTTACTCAATGAGTATAACAAAGAGAGAGGTTAAAAGTTTAGAATTATTTCTCCCTTAGGATCATGGCTGCTCTTTCCAGGTCTTCCGGGGTATCTATGCCTATGCTTTCCCAGGGAGTCACGGTGCACCGGATTGAGTATCCGTTTTCTATCCAGCGCATCTGTTCAAGACTTTCGGCCTTTTCAACTGGCGACTGAGGGAGGAGAGTCAGTGCCTGAAGGGTAGAGGCGCGGTAGCCGTACAGGCCGATATGCTTGTAATATGTGTGTTTACTGCTCCATTCGCCGGCAGGTGCATCGCGGAAGAAGGGGATGACCGATCTGCTGAAACAGATTGCGTCCATGTTCGTTTTTATGGTGACTTTGGGCTGATTGGGATTAAAGAGGTCTTCATCGGCTTCAGCCTTTCGTATCAGGGTGGCTATCTTCACTTCATCGTCGCTGAAGCACTCCATAAGGGCCCTGATCTGTTCCGGCATTATGAAGGGCTCATCGCCCTGGATATTGATTATGACTGTGTTTTCGCTCCCGTCAGTGACCTTTGCTGCAGCCTCCGCGCAGCGGTCGGTGCCACTGCGGTGTCCGGAGGAGGTCATCACAACTTTCCCGCCAAAGGCGGTGACAGTATCACGGATACGTTCATCATCAGTCGCAACCCATACCTCCATGAGTGCAATTGAAGCCTGGCGGAAAACCCTCTCGATCATTGTCATTCCCCCGATTACAGCAAGTGGTTTGCCGGGGAAACGCGACGAGCCGTAGCGGGCAGGAATGATCCCGGTAAATTGCGGGGAGTGGCTTTCTTTCATGGTTCCAAATTACTAAAAACAGCTTTAACATAATGTAAAAAAAGTCGTAAATTCGCAGTTCATTGCATTTTGATGAAAGATTTACAGAGCGTAAAGCAGAGATTCGGAATTATTGGCAATTATGAGGGGCTGAACAGGGCAATTGATATAGCCGTTCAGGTAGCTCCCACTGATCTCTCTGTGCTTATCACGGGCGAAAGCGGAACCGGCAAGGAAGTGTTCCCGCAAGTGATACACTCATTCAGCCTGCGCAAGCACGGCCCGTATATTGCAGTGAACTGCGGTGCCATACCTGAAGGGACTATTGATTCGGAGCTGTTCGGCCATGAAAAGGGGGCTTTTACCGGTGCAACTGACAGCCGGAAAGGTTATTTCGAAGTTGCTCACGGAGGCTCTATATTTCTTGATGAAGTAGCTGAACTGCCTCTCTCAACCCAGGTCAGGCTGCTCAGGGTGCTTGAAACAGGTGAGTTCATACGGGTGGGCTCGTCAAAAGTTCAGAAGACAGATGTGAGGGTCATCGCCGCAACGAACGTGGACATTGTGCAGGCTGTCAGCTCAGGCAGGTTTCGTGAGGATCTCTTTTACAGGCTCAATACGGTACCGGTACGGGTCCCGGCCCTGCGCGAAAGAGGCGAAGATATTATCCTTCTTTTCCGGAAATTTGCGGTTGACTTCGCTGAACGTTACCGTATGCCTGCTGTCAGGCCTGACATGCAGGCAAGGGAGATGCTCCTTAATTATTACTGGCCGGGAAATGTAAGACAGCTGAAGAACATCACCGAACAGATTTCAGTCATAGAACAGGAGCGTGATGTAACAGCTCCTATTCTGGCACATTATCTTCCCGACACTCAGAGCGGCAGACTGCCTGTTCCCGTCAGGGCACATTCGGAAGACAAAAGTTTTAACAGCGAGAGAGAAATCCTGTACAAGGTGCTTTTCGACATGAAGAGCGACATGCATGACCTGAAGAACCTGGTTTATGACCTGCTGGCCAGCGGTGATGCCGGGAACCTGACTGAAGATGGCGCCAGGGCCGCCCGCAATCTGTTTAATCATGGCACACTGCAAAAGGAAGCCTTTGAACCCGTGTCGCCTGTGAAGGTAAGCTATGCGCCACCGAGGGAGAGCAGGGTGATTGAAGATACGGAGGAGGTTATAGAAGAGTCACTTTCACTTACTGACCGGGAGAAGGAACTCATTATAAAAGCGCTCGACAAGAACAACGGAAAGCGTAAGCTGGCAGCTGCTGAACTGGGTATCTCCGAGCGGACTCTCTACAGAAAAATAAAGGAGTACGGACTGGATGGATAGGGTTGCAAAAATAGTAATGCCGTTTGTTCTTCTGTTATTGGCAGCTGGCTGCGGGCTGAAGATCAAATATTCATTCAACGGTGCTTCAATACCTGTAGAAGCAAAGACTGTCAGTATTGCAACATTTCAAAACAGGGCAAGCCTGGTGGTTCCGGGCCTTACTCAAACACTGACAGATGCGCTCATTGACATGTGCAGGGCACAGACCAACCTTGACATTTCAACTTCCGGAGGCGATCTGAGCTTCGAGGGCGAAATCACAGATTATAAGACACAGCCTCTCACTGTCAGCGGAGACGAGCAGGCAGCCATGAACCGGTTTTCAATCTCAGTCAGAATCAGGTATGTGAACAGCTTTAACACCGATCTGAGCTTTGATCAGACATTCACCCGGTACCAGGATTACAGCAGTACCCTTAACCTGAGCGATGTGGAGGCAAGCCTGACAGAGGAGATCGTCAAGATGCTTACAGAGGATATATTCAACAGGGCGTTTGTCAACTGGTAATGCATCTCATGAACAGGAATGAATTCAACAGGTTCATAGCAGGCATTGACCTCCCGGGTCCGGAAGATCTTGAGGAGCTGAAGGAGATTGTTGCCCTATTCCCCTGGTTTCATTCCGCCCATATGCTTCTTCTCAGGAGTCTGAAGGAAAATTCCGACATACGTTTTGACATGCAACTCAAAGCCTCGGCGTTATCCGTCAATGACAGGGAGGCTCTCTATCATTATCTTTTTCAGGCCCCGTCAGGAGTGGAGACGGCATCCCCGTCCACAGAGGAGACTGGAGTCCCGTCCGGAGAGACGGCTTCCCCGTCCGCTGAAGAGGCGCATCCGGCAACTGAGGAGGAGGTTAAGACCGCCGGAGAGGAGCAACGGGTACCGGCAGAGGAAATGCCGGCAACTGAGGAGGAGGTTAAGACCGCCGGAGAGGAGCAGCAGGTACCTGCAGAGGAACTGCCGGTAATTGAGGAGGAGTTCAAGGTCCCTGAAGAGGAGCAACAGGTACCTGCAGAGGAACTGCCGGTAATTGAGGAGGAGTTCAAGGTCCCTGAAGAGGAGCAACAGGTACCTGCAGAGGAACATCCGGTAATTGAGGTGGAGTTTCAGACCGCCGGAGAGGAGACGGGGGCTGCGTCGGGAGAGGAGACTGGAGCCCCGTCCGGAGAGGAGACGGCATCTCCGTCCGGTGAAGAGGTGCATCCGGCAACTGAGGAGGAGCGACAGACCGCCGGAGAAGAGCAACAGGTATCTGCAGAGGAGCATCCGGTAATTGAGGAGGAACTTAAGGTCCCTGAAGAGGAGCAGCAGGTATCTGCAGAGGACCATCCGGCAATTGAGGAGGAGCTCAAGGTCCCTGAAGAGGAGCAGCAGGTTGTTGAAGCAATTGTAACAGATCAGGTAGCAGAAGCGACATCTCATTCAGATAAACCCCGTACGAGGGAGGAACTCATAGCCGAGATCGAAGCCCGGCTCAGGGAGCTTGAAGAGATACATGCTACAGAGCCGGCGCCTTCACCTGCGCAGGTTAAGGAGCCTGTGCCTGTAACTGAACCAGTTCAGGAACCGGAGCCTGAGGCTGAATCACTTCCCGAGCCTGAGCCTGAACGCCTGCCTGAGGCTGAATCGCTTCCCGAACCTGAGCCTGAACGCCTGCCGGAGGCTGAATCACTTCCCGAACCTGAACCTGAGCACCTGCCTGAGGCTGAATCACTTCCCGAACCTGAGCCTGAGGACCTTCTTGAACTCTTGCCTGATGAGCCTGCAGAAGTGACGGAATCACCCGGAAACCTCTCTCCTGCAGACCTGATAGACCGTTTTATACGTATTAACCCGTCAATTGAGAGGCTCACTCCGGGCGAAGTTCAGCCTGTCAGGGACCTCCTGGCTCAAAATGAAGAAGAACACGGGAAATTCATAACAGAAACACTGGCAAAGATTTACATCAACCAGGGCTACTATTCTAAAGCAATAAATATTTATGAAAAGCTCTCTTTGCAATATCCGGAAAAAAGTGCTTACTTTGCAAGCCGTATTGAAAAGATCAAAGAGTTAATAAAATAGTACAACAATGGGTATTTATATCTTCCTTACAATCCTGGTTATCCTTGCATGCCTGGTGGTTATAATGGTGGTACTGGTTCAGAACTCAAAGGGTGGCGGCCTGGCTGCCAACTTTACTTCAGCCGGACAGTCAATGGGTGTACGCAAGACTGCAGATTTTCTTGAAAAATCAACATGGACCCTCGGAGCTGCCATTCTTGTGTTATGCCTGGCTGCAACCGCTTCAATCCCCAGAGGACAGGGCCAGAAGGAGTCAGTTATTAAATCGTCTATCGAAAAGGCACAGGATCCCAATGCTATACCTGTTCTCCCCAATCAGACACCGGTTGAGGAGCAGCCTGAAGGCGACAATAAATAAGAATGACACCGTGAAGACATAGGAGTGTCAGTTTGTCATGAACTGACACTTTTTTTTTGCCATCATCCGTTTGGCACAGATTATGAAATCCTGAAGCAGGAAAAATATTGTTTAACTATAAAACTAATAGCAATGGCACAATTAAAAGGAAAAGTGCTGGCAGGTAAGGTTCTCATCAAACCTCATGAGGCAGAGGAAAAGACCGCCAGCGGAATCATTATTCCCGATTCAGCAAAGGAAAAACCACGCGCAGGCACTGTTGTTCTTGTAGGTGCTCCGAAAAAGGACGAGGAAATGGAACTCAAGAAGGGAGATGTTGTTCTTTATGGGAAATACTCCGGCCAGGAACTGAATATCGAAGGCACAGACTATCTCCTTATTTCTCAGTCTGATGTTCTGTATATTTCGTAACAACTCAAAAATGAATAGCAATGTCAAAGGAAATTAAATTCAATATTGAAGCACGCAACCTTCTGAAGGAAGGTGTAGACCGTCTTGCAGATGCCGTTAAGGTAACTCTCGGCCCGAAGGGTCGCAACGTTGTCCTTGAAAAGAAATTTGGCGCACCCCAGATTACAAAGGACGGTGTGACTGTAGCAAAGGAGATTGAACTTTCTGATCCCTACCAGAATATGGGTGCACAGATGGTCAAGGAAGTTGCATCAAAAACTTCAGACACAGCAGGTGACGGAACAACCACCGCAACTGTACTTGCACAGAGCATTATCAGCGTCGGTCTCAAGAACGTAACTGCCGGAGCGAACCCGATGGACCTCAAGAGAGGCATAGACAAGGCTGTCGCAACAGTTGTTGAAAGTCTTAAGGCCCAGTCACAGAGTGTGGGTGACGATCTCAAGAAAATTGAACAGGTAGCCCGCATCTCAGCCAACAATGACGAAGAGATAGGTAAACTGATTGCCATGGCAATGGACAAGGTGAAGAAGGAAGGTGTTATCACCGTAGAAGAAGCCAAGGGCACCGAAACAAAGGTAGAAGTGGTTGAGGGAATGCAGTTTGACCGTGGCTATATTTCCGCATACTTTGTCACCAATCCTGACAAGATGGAAGTGGAGATGGATAATCCTTATATCCTGATACATGACAAGAAGATTTCTTCAATGAAGGATCTTCTGCCGATTCTCGAAGAAACTGCCCGCAGCGGCCGTGGTCTTATGATAATCGCTGAAGATGTTGAGGGCGAGGCTCTTGCAACACTTGTAGTGAACCGCCTCAGAGGCTCACTGAAGGTTTGTGCTGTCAAGGCTCCGGGCTTTGGCGACAGGAGGAAGGAGATGCTTGAAGATATCGCTATTCTTACCGGCGGAACAGTTATCTCGGAAGAGAGAGGGATGAAACTTGAGAATGCCACAATGGCTGACCTCGGAATAGCTGACAAAGTGACGGTAAACAAGGAAAACACAACAATTGTCAACGGTGCAGGAGACAAGGACATGATCCAGGCCCGCATCAACCAGATCAAGCAGCAGATATCAACCACCACTTCCGATTATGACAGGGAGAAGCTTCAGGAAAGGCTTGCCAAACTGGCCGGCGGCGTGGCAGTTCTTTATATAGGAGCTGCTTCAGAGGTGGAGATGAAGGAGAAGAAGGACCGCGTTGACGACGCACTGCATGCAACACGCGCTGCAATTGAAGAGGGTATAATCCCCGGCGGTGGTGTGGCTTACCTCAGGTCCATCCCTGCACTTGACAAACTGAAAGGTGACAACGATGACCAGAATACCGGTATTGAGATTGTCAAGAGAGCAATCGAGGAGCCACTGCGTCAGATTGTTATTAATGCCGGACTGGAAGGTGCAGTCATAGTGCAGAAAGTACGTGAAGGGAAAGATGATTTTGGCTACAATGCCCAGACTGACAAATTTGAACATCTTCTCAAGGCAGGTGTAATCGATCCGGCAAAGGTGACAAGAATAGCCCTTGAAAATGCAGCTTCAATTGCAGGCATGTTCCTTACCACCGAAGCAGTAATTGTCGAGGAGAAGGATGAGAATCCGATGCCTAACCCCGGAATGGGTGGTGGCGGGATGCCCGGAATGATGTAAAACGAAAAAAGCTTATTAGTTTATTTTTTTGGAAGGCTGCCCCGGTTCACGGGGCAGTTTTTTTTTACAATGCTGAATCCCCTGCGGGGAAAAATCAACGGATGCGTTCCCTTCTTCAATACTGAATCCCCTGCGGGGAATTCATTTCCTGCGCTATGCTTAATCTCCTGCATGGAATAACACTATTGCCTCGTAACTATTGCCTATTGCCTATTTTCACGCATCTTTGCATTCATGAATGACTCCAGGCAGGTACACGAACTCGAACATGAGAGTCCCGGTAAACTGATCCGGAAGTACTTTTTCCCGGCATTTGCCAGCATGTTGGCCAATGCGCTCTACAATGTGGTTGACCGCATCTATATAGGGCAGGGAGTAGACGCCCTGGCATTATCCGGCCTTACTGTTGTTTTTCCTCTGATGATCATAATAATGGCATTTGGCATGCTTGTGGGCGCAGGTGCCGGTGTGCGGATCTCACTCTGTCTGGGCCAGAAGGATTTCGACAGGGCCAACCGTATCCTTGGTAATGCTTTTTTCCTTGGAACTGTTATTGGCATTGTGCTTATGATTACCGGGTTTCTCGTCCGGGATCCTGTCCTTAAAATTTTTGGGGCAAGCCCCGAGACTCTTCAGTATGCCTCAGACTATTTTACAATCATACTGATTGGTACTCCCATGGCCACGGTGGGATTTTCAATGAACAATGTGATAAGGGCGGAGGGAAACCCCCGCATAGCGATGTACTCAATGTTCATCAGTGCCGGACTCAACGCTGTTCTGGACCCCATATTTATCTTCGGACTGGACATGGGAGTTAAAGGCGCTGCAGTTGCAACCATCATCTCGCAGGGAATTCTGGCAATATGGGTCACTGCGCACTTCCGCAGTAAAAGAAGCGTGACGAGGCTTACCCTGGAAAATTTCCGTCCCAATACATATATAATTAAATACATTATCTCAATCGGGTTCGCCCCGTTTGCGATGAACGTTGCCTCAAGCATAGTGACGGCAGTGATGAACACCAGATTCATCAGGTACGGAGGTGATATTGCTGTCGGAGCTCTCGGGATAGTCAACAGTTCGACAATGATGCTTGTTATTTCGATTATTTCAATAAATATGGCTGTGCAGCCGATAATCGGATTTAATTACGGTGCCGGACTATTCTGCCGTGTCAGGGAAACGGTTCTCAAGGCAATCAGGTACGGAACATACATTGCAATAGGGGGGTGGCTGATCTGCATGCTGATCCCCGGAGTTATAATCGGAGTCTTCAATTCTGACAGCATGGAGTTACGGCAGGCAGGCATCATGGGACTCAGGATTTACTGCGCCATGCTTCCTGTTGTCGGCTTTCAGATTATTGCTTCAAACTATTTCCAGGCAATCGGCAAGGCAAAGCTGGCAACTTTCCTGTCACTTCTCCGGCAGATAATTGTGCTGCTGCCTCTTGTTCTGATACTTCCTCATTTCTGGGGAGTTGCCGGTGTCTGGATAGCCAACCCGATATCCGATCTTGTGGCGGCAGTAATCTCGTTTATCTTCTTCCACCGTGAGATCGGCAAACTGAACTGTGACATGCCGGTTACCGGCAGAAAAAATCGGGCTATGGATAAGACTGCCGGGGAAATGCCCGGGATGGCAGTTGCCGACAGTAAAACACCGGAAACGCCATTAGCAGGCGATAATTACTGACCCGCTTTTATTTTCTTCTGCCTGAGAACAGTCAGGAACAGCACAAAGGCCCCCGTCGCAGCAACGATACCCGCTATCACCGATATTTTCAGCGGCAGACCGAGTCCCCCACCGGAATGGGGTGCAGTGAGCAGATAGGTAACACAAACGGCAGTAAGGAACAGTGCGGGAAGTGACATCATAATATGGCTCTTACCTTTCAACCCCAGGTACATTGCTATGGTCCAGCAGGTTATTGCCGCCAGGGCCTGGTTTGAGATACCAACAAATTTCCAGATCCTTGCAAATTCATCCTTCATAAAGAATGTAAGAGCAAAGGCCAGGGCAAAAACAGGAATTACTATAAGCAGCCTGGATGATATTTTTTTCTGCGGAATTTTAAACATATCTGCAATTGTAAGCCTGGCGCTCCGGAAGGCTGTGTCACCTGATGTAACAGGGCAGGCAACCACACCAATCACTGCAATGATTGCTCCGGTCTTTCCAAGCCATGACCTGCATATCTCATTGACCAGCCAGGCAGGGTCGGGTCTTACAGAGGGATTATCAGCCAGCGGATGGGTAAAGGCGTAATTCAGTCCGTGCACATCACCCATGTAATTCATCGCTGCGGCAGCCCATATCATTGCAACGATGCCTTCTGCTATCATTGCACCGTAAAATATCTGTCTTCCCTGTTTCTCGGATCTGAGGCATCGGGCCATGAGAGGTGACTGTGTGGCATGAAAGCCGGAGATGGCGCCACATGATAAGACTATGAACAGGAACGGGAACAGTGGATTGGTTTCAGCGTCAGGCTGAAAATTTTTCAGGTTTGCCGGTGTCAGTTCCATCAGTGTCAGGTTGCCCCCGGCCCAGTTTACTATCAGTCCGAAGAAAACTCCAATCGCCATGAATACCAGTGCTGCACCAAAGAAGGGGTAGAGCAATCCGATTATCTTATCAATGGGAAGGAGTGTGGCGAGAATATAATACAGGAATATCAGTCCCAGCCAGAATGTCAGGCTGAATCCGGACATTGTATACAGGAGCTTTGCCGGACCGCTTACAAAGGCAACACCAACAAAAATCAGGAGAAACAGGGTAAAAACCCGAAGGAATCCTCGCATTGATTTGCCGAGATAGGTGCCAACCAGTTCCGGAAGGCTTGCTCCGTCATGGCGAAGGGAGAGCATACCCCCGAAGTAATCATGTGTTGCACCCATGAAGATGCAACCAAGCACTATCCATATATAGACGACCGGACCGTACATAGCGCCAAGAATGGCTCCGAAGATGGGCCCCAGGCCGGCTATGTTGAGAAACTGTATCATGAAGACCCGCCATCCTTTCATCGGGATGAAATCAACACCATCGTTTTTTGTGAAAGCGGGAGTGGTCCGCGCCGGGTCTGTCCCGAAAAATCTTTCGGCCACTCTTCCGTAGACAAAATATCCCACGATAAGCATAGTGACCGACACAGCAAGGGTTATCATCCGTTCCTTTTTAAACAATCTGCTAAATTAATGAATTAACCGGACAGTATGATGGCTGCCCCGGCCGACAAATAAAGGTCAAATTATATATATTTGCACCTGAATTAGACCGGCCCCCCTCTGATGGACAACATACGCAATTTCTGCATAATAGCACATATAGACCACGGCAAGAGCACACTTGCCGACAGGCTTCTTGAGAAGACAAGGACCGTTGATGCACGTGAATTCCAGAACCAGGTGCTGGATGACATGGATCTTGAGAGGGAACGCGGCATCACAATCAAGAGCCACGCCATCCAGATGGCTTACCAGACGGGAGGGAAAAACTACTATCTCAACCTGATTGACACCCCGGGGCATGTGGATTTCTCATATGAAGTCTCACGGTCAATTGCGGCTTGCGAGGGAGCGCTGCTGGTTGTTGACGCCACCCAGGGTATTCAGGCTCAGACAATTTCCAACCTGTATATGGCTATTGAGCACGGACTGGAGATAATCCCGGTTCTTAACAAGATGGACTCAGCCAGCGCCATGCCCGAGGAGGTGAAGGACCAGATTGTTGACCTGATAGGTTGCAAGCGTGAGGAGATAATCGAAGCAAGTGCCCGTACAGGAATGGGAGTGGAGGAGATCATGGAAGGAATTATCAACAGGATACCGGCTCCAAAGGGTGACCCTGATGCACCGCTGCAGGCTCTGATCTTTGATTCAGTCTTCAATTCATTCAGGGGTATTATTGCATATTTCAAGATAGCCAACGGCACAGTCAGGACTCATGACCTGGTTAAGTTTGTAAATACAGGAAGCGAATATGATGCTGATGAGATCGGTGTTCTCAAACTAAGGAGGGAGCCCCGTGACGTACTGAGTGCCGGCGATGTGGGTTATATTATTTCGGGAATTAAAGTATCTGCTGAGGTTAAGGTGGGTGACACAATCACACATGTGGCCCGGCCGTGTGACAGGGCAATCTCTGGCTTCGCCGATGTGAAGCCTATGGTGTTTGCCGGGATCTATCCGGTTGATGCCGATGACTATGAGGATCTGCGTGCTTCAATTGAAAAGCTGCAGCTCAACGACGCTTCACTGACTTTTGTGCCCGAGTCCTCCGCAGCACTGGGATTTGGATTCCGGTGCGGATTCCTTGGATTGCTTCATATGGAGATAATCCAGGAGAGGCTTGACAGGGAGTTCGATATGGATGTTATTACAACCGTGCCGAACGTCTCTTTCCGGGTACTGACAACAAAGGGAGAGATAGTTGACGTTCACAACCCTTCGGGGCTGCCCCCGGTGACTACAATAGACGAGATAGAGGAACCTTACATTCATGCACAGGTGATCTCTAAGTCGGAATACCTCGGGCCTATCCTTAACCTGTGCATCGACAAGAGGGGAACACTCAAAAACCAGGTTTACCTTACAAGTGACAGGGTGGAGGTGACATTTGACATGCCCCTGTCGGAAATCGTATTTGATTTCTATGATAAACTGAAGAGTATTTCAAAAGGTTATGCCTCTTTTGATTATCATATCACCGGTTACAAAAAAGCAGACCTTGTAAGGCTTGACATCCTTCTCAACGGTGAGATGGTTGACGCCCTGTCAACACTCATATTCAGAGGTCACGCCTATGACTTCGGAAGAAGGATGTGTGAGAAGCTTCGCGAACTTATACCAAGGCAGCAGTTTGACATTGCAATACAGGCTGCAATTGGTGCAAAGATAATTGCACGCGAGACTGTCAAGGCAGTCAGGAAGGATGTCACTGCAAAATGTTATGGTGGTGACATCACAAGGAAGCGGAAACTGCTGGAAAAACAGAAGAAAGGGAAGAAGCGGATGCGCCAGATCGGTAATGTGGAAGTACCGCAGCAGGCCTTCCTGGCAGTGCTCAAGCTTGACTGACGCAAAAAAAAAGGCCGAAGTGTTGCAAATAAATAAAATATACTAACTTAGCACTCCGTTGGGCCTTGACGGGAAGAAAACAATACTAGTCGAAAGACCCTGAAACTAACCTAGACTCATACCCTGTCCGGATTTTTCCGGACAGGGTATTTACTTTTATATTTTCAGCATAGCAGTTTATATCCTTTGCCATGGATATTGAGGATTTCTACTGACGGGTCTCTGCTCAGGTACTTGCGCAGTTTGGTTATGTAGACATCCATGCTCCGCGCGTTGAAGTAATTGTCATCGATCCAGATTGACTTCAGGGCGAAGTTCCGTTCGAGCACCTCATTGCGATGCCGGCAGAGCAGTTCAAGCAGTTCCGATTCCTTGGTTGTGAGTTTTTGCGACTGATCGTTGAAGGTCAGCAACTGCTTGGTGACATCAAAGGAGAACTTTCCTATAGTATAGAAGCCGGGTGTCGTATCTGCAGGCTTGCCGGCAGAGCGCCTCAGGATGGCTTCTATGCGGTAAATCAGTTCTTCCATTGAGAAGGGCTTGGTAAGGTAGTCATCAGCGCCCGATTTGAATCCCTCTATTACGTCCTCCTTGAGATTCTTTGCAGTAAGGAAGATAATCGGAATGTAGGGGTCAAGAGCCCTTATTTCCTTTGCAACGGCAAAGCCGTCAATCTCTGGCATCATTACATCAAGCAGGCATAATTTATATCTTTCTTTCCTGAATACCTGCATGGCGAGTGCACCATCCGTCACAAGGGTTGTCTCGTACTCTCTTGCAATGAGATAGTTTCTTAACAGCGGCCCGAGGTTGGGGTCGTCTTCTGCAAGCAATATTGTTGCCTTTTTCATCTGGGCTGTTCTTTTGGAAGGTGAATAATTATCCTGGTTCCCTTGCCGGTCTGGCTCTCCACTTTAATTGTACCGTAGTGTTCTTCAACTATTTTCTTGACATAACTGAGCCCCAGGCCGAATCCTTTAATATTATGTGTATTGCCCGAGGGTACGCGGTAAAATTTTTCAAAAATATGTTTGAGATGCTCCCGTGGAATCCCGATTCCACTGTCAGACACCGTGATCACGATGCCCCTGTGCCATCCTGATGTGGTGACCGTTATTTCCGGGGTCCCGATGCTATACTTGAGAGCGTTGTCAATCAGGTTGAGCATCACGTTGAAAAAATTGGTTTCATCAAGAGCAATTACCGGGTCTGACGCATCAAGGAAGGTCGATATTGTTCCGCCGCGTCCATTTACCTGGAGTTTGAATGCATCAACGGCTCTCAGGATAATGGAATGCAGGTCAACCGGTTGTTTGTCAAGTTCAAGTTTTGCCTTTTCAAAGATTGCAGTTTGCAGCACTTTTTCCACAAGCACCTTCAGTCTGTTGCTTTCCTCGCTTATGACGGTAGCCAGACTCCAGGTATTTCTGGATGACTCAGGAATTGACCTGTCACCAAGCATCTGGGAAGCCAGTGAAATAGTTGCAATCGGGGTCTTCAATTCGTGAGTCATGTTGTTGATGAAGTCACTTCTTATCTCTGACAGCCTCTTCTGCCGGAAGATGACGATGAACGTACCTGTAGCCAGGAGTATCAGCAGCAGAACTATAAGCATCGACGCACTGGCCATGAAAGCTATCTGGCTGAACTTGTACTCTTCCTCCTCGGGAAAATAGATTGAAAGAATATTATTCCCCGGTACGGGGTCATTGGGGAAAAGCTGGCGGAGATACTTATTGGCACCGCTGCTCTCCATATAATCAGGAGTCGTATAGATTATATCCCCATAAGCACCACGTACCGAACACTCATAGTCAAGGTGAATGCCAACGGCGTCAAGTGTTTTCCTGATAAGAACATTCAGTTCATCAGCGGTGAAACGGTCTCGCAGAGGAGGAGTCTCATGGAGTATCCGGCTGACAATGTTCTCGATTGAAATTATTTTGCTCGTCATCCGTGAGTTGGCGCCTGCTGACAGTATCTGTTCGCCTGGTTCGGTGTTCTCAAAGTACGGCTCCACCCCGAGGCTGTCAGAGCCGAGGAGGTAAGTATATCCAGCCCTGCTGATTATTACTGACCTTACACCTGGATCGAAACCGTATTTCTCGAGAAGTCTGACTTCTGCAGACTTCTGTTCTGACAGTTCATTCTGGTCCTCGTCTTCAGCCGGAACTGGTTCAGGATTTATCCCGCTCATTATTCGCTTATAGGTTTCAGCCTTTTCCAGCTCCGAAACCACTTCTTTCAGCGCTTCGTTGACTGCAAATCTGAACTCCTGGTCTTCGGCGCTCACGACATTGCTGATCCATCTGACCTGGATGATCACCAGGGCAGATATGGCCAGAAAAAAAAATATTGCCAGGAGAACTATATACGAGCGCTTCATTATTTAACAAAAATAGTCTCTTAAAACCTTAATACATATACTTAACTCTATTTAACAGGTTCGCTGCAATTTAATAAATTCAAGAAATTAAAAAAAAAGTTAAAAATCAATATATTAACATACCTTTAAGAACTTATCCGGGATTTTATTCCGATATTTGCATCAGTTATGGCACGATAATTGTAAGAGAATAGATGGAGTTTTTTTCATAGGTTAGGTTAGTTTTAGGGTTAACACCGAAGAGGAGGCGAGAAATTGTCTCCTCTTTCTCTTTTTATAGAATCAGCCAGGAGAGGTTTTTGTCGTTGTTGTCAAGGCTGTCAAATAAGAATACTGCTGTGACTTCGGGGATACGTCTGAGTGATGCGGCAAGGAGTTCAGCCTCTTTTCTGTCATGATCACCACCTGGAACAAGAATGTAATCGATGCTTTTCAGTTTCCCAATGAGGGCGCTTCCGCCGCTTCGGTTAGAAACAAGTGTAAACAACTGATTTCCGCACGAGAAGCGTGAAAATGACTGTTTTCCGGAGGGGGCATGAATAACTATATCATCATTGCATTTCCTGAGGTCAGATCCCAGGTGCATGTTTAACATTACCGAGAGGCGGTAATCGGGTTCTGCTGACACCACCCCGAGAAAAAAAAATGGTTGTTGTTTCCCTGATTCGATCGTATGCCTTGTAATCTTCTTTTCGCTGCTCATCCCTTTGTAAGGCCCAGTTTATTGAGGGCAGCCATCGACGCCAGTTGTTCAGCCTCCTTTTTTGTCAATCCTTCGCCCTGTGAGATCACCTCATTGTTGATCTCGAGAGTGACAGTAAATATTGGATGGCCGTTGCCTGCCGATGATTTCTCCCGTGAGGTGAAGTTAAGCTTTTGTTTGTTTTTCTGGCAATATTCAAGGATAAGGCTTTTATAATCCGTTTCAGCAGCAAGGACTGCATCGAGATTGAGGTGTTTCTTCAGCCCCTTGTGAATGAAAAATTTCCGGGTGCGGTCATAACCCCTGTCGATGAACAGTGCTCCCACGAGGGCTTCCACGGCATTGCCGTAGAGATTGCGCGGTGAATCAGAAGGGGCCAGGTTGGCGACTATCAGCCTGTCAAGCTTCATTGAGAGTCCCAACTGGTTGAGGGTCTCACGTTTGACGATCCGTGCCCTTGTCTTTGTAAGGAAACCTTCCGATGCCTCCGGGTAGAGGTGGAAAAGGTAGTCTGAAAGGATACTGTCAATAATGGCATCACCGAGATACTCGAGCCGTTCGTTGTTGATCCTGACGCCATTGGGGAGGGTATAGGTCGCAGATCGGTGTATGAATGCCATTTCATACAGTCTGAGATTACGAGGACGGAATCCCAGAAGGTCTTTCAGCTCCGACCGGAAATGAGCGCGGTCGTGAATGAGTGTGTTGCTTTTCTTCCTGTGAAGCAGGAACACTATTCTTTGAATTTCCTGACCAGAATTGAGGCGTTGTGGCCGCCGAAACCGAAATTGTTACTGAGGGCCACATTAACCACTTTTTTCTGTGCCTTGTTCAGGGTAAGGTTCAGGTTCTGGTCTATTGCCGGATCAGGATTCCTGAAGTTAATTGTTGGCGGAATGATATCATTGACTACCGCCATTATTGTAGCAATGGCTTCAATTGCACCGGCAGCGCCGAGCAAATG
Organism: uncultured Rikenella sp.; assembly: GCA_964635655.1. Lineage (GTDB taxonomy): Bacteria > Bacteroidota > Bacteroidia > Bacteroidales > VadinHA17 > SR-FBR-E99. The sequence goes on from CAZWOC010000003.1 coordinate 101,268, forward strand.
ACCGGTCATAGATTTCGTCGCACTGATGTTCAGTTTGTAGGCGTGTTCACCGAAGACTGCGAGGATTGCTTTTATCTCCGCTATATCACCCAGGGGTGTGGCTGTTCCGTGGACATTTATATAATCAACGTCAACTGGTTTCAGCCCGGCTTCATTGATAGCCTGTTTCATGACGTTGATGGCTCCCATTCCGTCAGGGTGAGGTGCAGTGATATGATAAGCATCGGCAGTAAGGCCGGAGCCGATTACCTCTGCATAAATCCTTGCGCCTCTGGCTTTTGCATGTTCCAGCTCCTCAATGATAAGGGCACCGGCGCCTTCACCTATGACAAAACCATCACGTGTCACATCAAACGGACGTGAGGCCGTGGCATATTCCTCGTTATTGGTTGACATGGCCTGCATTGCGTTGAACCCACCAATGCCAGGCGGGTTGACAGATGCTTCAGAACCTCCTGCAATAAATAGGTCAGCCTTACCAAGAAGAATATAATAATAAGCATCAATAAGTGCATTGGTGGAGGAGGCACATGCCGAGACTGTGGCAAAGTTGGGTCCGCGGAAGCCATATTTTATTGAAAGCATTCCGGCGGCAATGTCACTTATCATTTTCGGAATGAAAAAGGGGCTGAAACGGGGAGTACCATCACCCGTTACAAACCCTTTTACTTCTTCCAGGAAGGTCTCTATACCCCCAATGCCTGAAGCCCAGATAATACCTGAACGATCCTTGTCGGTTGCTTCCGGATCAAGGCCTGCATCTTTAACCGCTTCATCAGCCGCCACATGCGCATACTGGGTATAGCGGTCCATCTTGCGTGATTCCTTACGGTCAAAATACCGTGAAGGATCATATCCCTTGATCTCGCAGGCAAACTTAGTCTTGTACTTGGTCGTATCAAAATGAGTGATGAGGGCAGCGCCACTCACACCCTCCACAAGACTTTTCCAGTAATCCTGCAGATTGTTGCCTATGGGAGTCAACGCTCCCATCCCGGTAACTACTACACGCCTCATTCAGGGGTTACCAGAGATAACTACTTGGCGTTTTCCTCAATATACTTAATGGCTTCGCCTACTGTGCTGATGCTTTCTGCCTGATCATCAGGAATTCCGATGTTGAACTCCTTCTCAAATTCCATGATCAGCTCAACTGTATCAAGAGAGTCTGCACCAAGGTCATTTGTGAAATGTGCTTCGGGAGTAACCTCTGCTTCATCAACGCCAAGCTTCTCAACGATGATCTTCTTAACTCTTGTGGAAATGTCTGACATGCTAGTCAATTTTACGTTAATACTTGTTTTAAAAACTCTGCAAAGAAATAAATTTGTACCATATAATTCAAGAAATTCACCGGAAATTTACATGTCGGAAGGTGTAAAGAACAAATAATCAATATTATAGGGTTCTTTCCGGGGTCAGGGCAGCCCGACATGAATAATATGATAAAACACAGATAATGAAGAATATAGCTATACTTGCCTCAGGCGCCGGTACCAACGCTGAAAACATCATAAGATACTTTTCGAACGACAAAACAGCAAAAGTTACCCTCGTTTTGTCGAATAAGCCTAAGGCCATGGTATTGAATAGGGCAGCGGCACTCGGGGTGGATGCGTTTTTTTTCGACCGCAGTCAATTTTACGATACCGGGGAGGTGCTTATGATGCTTCTTCGGAAAGAGACTGATCTGGTTGTTCTGGCAGGCTTTCTGTGGCTGGTTCCGGAGGATGTTATCGAAGCATACCGTGGCCGGATTGTAAACATACATCCTGCCTTGCTTCCCGGTTACGGAGGGAAGGGGATGTACGGCGACAGGGTTCACCGTGCTGTTTTGGACGCCGGCTGCACTGAGAGTGGAATCACAATTCATTACGTGAACGAATATTATGATTCAGGAGATACTATTTTCCAGGCATCCTGCCCGGTTCTGCCGGGTGACGATGTTGACACCCTCGCATCACGGGTGCATGCGCTGGAGTATGAACATTACCCCAGGGTCATAAGAGAGGTGCTGGATGGGATGGGGTCAGGCAATAGGCAATAGGCAATAGGCAATAGGCAAGAGTGTTGACAATATATGCAGTAACTGCTTTATCAGCAGTAATTTCACTACTGCCTACTGCCTACTGCCTACTGCCTTTAATATTTAATTGTGGCCAGCAAATTGATATACCCCTCTGCAACCTTATTGAACTGTTCCATGGCTTCAGGGGCAACCGGATTGACCGGCGGCGCCTCAACCTTCAGCGGATCAATGGGTGAACCGTTGCGGTAGAACCTGAAATCAAGGTGAGGCCCTGTAGAGAGACCGGAGCTTCCGACATAGCCAATCACCTGCCCCTGCTTCACATATACTCCCGGGGAAATGCCGGGGCCGAACCGTGAAAGATGCATATATGCGGTTGAATAGACGCTGTTGTGGGTTATCCGCACAATCCTTCCTGATCCATTTTCATATGCTGTGCTGGTCACCCTGCCGTCGCCTATGGCCACGACGGGAGTGCCCAGGGGTGCAGCATAGTCTACTCCGTGATGCGGCCTGACGATCTTCAGAATAGGATGCATCCTGCCGCCTGAGAACCGTGAGCTTATGCGTGAGTACTGCAGCGGGGCCTTACGAAAGGCTTTGCGCAGGCTGGCACCGGTAGTGTCAAAGAATGTCATTGTGCTGTCCTGTATGTAGGGAATGGCATAAATTGTGCTGCCTGCATGCTCAAACTCCGCGGCATGGACACGCCTGATGCCGACCGACTCGTCACCGATGAAATCCTCCTCGTAAATCACCTTGAACCGGTCACCCTTCTGCAAACCGAAGAAGTCGATTGTCCATGCATAGATCTCTGACAGCTCAGCTGAGAGGTTGGGATTGAGGTTGTTCTCCTGGGCTGCCTCCCATAGCGAGGTGGTTATTGTGCCTGAAGAGTAGCGCAGACGCCGTTTTATTTCTGCATCATGCCTGTAAATTGCAAGCGTGTCCTTCAGGGAGAAAACATAAGCAACCCTCGGATCATGCTGATAAATAAGGTATTCCGTCCTTGAGGCAGTGTCCCTGGAGGTAAAAACGGAATATGAACTGCCGGTCCGTACCTTCCGCGGATCGAATGTATTTTTATTGTCATTAAGCAGCTTTTCAATGTCATTCCAGTCGACCCCCTGTGCAGCAAGGATTGATGAGATGAACTGGTTCCTTTTTACTTTACCTGTTGTGACATTGTAGGAGTCGACGGGTATTCCGAAAACAGTGTTCTTGCCTGAGTCCTTGACCAATGAATCGGCATGCAAACCGGAAGCGCCCGCTGTATCAGAAGATTGTTCAGTACCGGAAGACCGGGATGAATTACCCGGAGCTGTATTTTCAGCAGCTCCGCTGCGAACACATGAAACCGCTGTCAGCATTGTTGCTGCAGCCATGATAGAGAGGATGGGCTGTAACCTCATACAACAATATTTACAATACGGTTTGGAACAACTATTATCTTGGGTTTGGCAGACCCTATCCATTTCTGAGCCCTCTCATCAGCAAGGATGATACTGGTAACCTCATCATTGGAGAGCCCGACGGGCAGCTCAATCTTAAACCTCATTTTTCCGTTGACTGAAACAGGGCATTCGAACAGATCTTCCTTAAGGTACTTTTCATCAGCCACAGGCCACGGCTCATAGGCAACCGAGCCACTGTGACCGGTCATCTCCCACAACTCCTCCGCGAGGTGCGGGGCGAAAGGTGACAGGAGCCTGATGAATGTGGAGGCGGAGGCTCCGGTGATCCTTTCCTTTTTCAGGGCGGCATTAAGGAATATCATCATGGCAGAGATGGCTGTATTGAACCTGAGGCCTTCAATATCTTCAGTCACCTTTTTTATTGTTTTGTGCAGGGTCATGAGCACTTCAGTGTCTTCTTCGCCCGATGTGATGTTGTCACCTTCAGCCAGGAAACGCCAGGTTCTTGCCAGGAAGTTATGCGGACCTCTGATACCTTTTTCGTCCCATGGTTTGGTGGCCTCCAGCGGGCCGAGGAACATTTCGAACAGGCGAAGTGTGTCTGCACCGTAGTTCTTCACAACATCGTCAGGGTTAATTACATTCTTCAGGCTCTTCGACATCTTGGCTACAATCTGCCTGACCTCCTCACCTGTAGCGGTAATAAAGTATTTCCCATCTTTTTCTGAGACCTGGTCTGATGACACCTTGGCTCCGGCAGTTGTCTCATAGGCAAAGGCAAGTATCATACCCTGGTTGAAGAGCTTATTGAAAGGTTCATCCGTGGAGACAACTCCAAGATCAAACAGAACCTTGTGCCAGAAGCGGGCATAGAGCAGGTGGAGTACAGCATGCTCAGCCCCTCCGACATAAAGGTCAACCGGCATCCAGTACTTTTCCTTCTCAGGATCAAATATCACTTTGTCATTCCGCGGATCGATGAACCTCAGGTAGTACCAGCATGATCCGGCCCACTGGGGCATTGTGTTTGTCTCGCGCTTTCCACGGCGGCCGTTGCTGTCAGTAACATACAGCCATTCAGTGGCGTTGGAGAGGGGTGATTCACCGCTGTCGCCCGGCTCATATACATCCAGTTCCGGAAGCCTGAGTGGCAGATCCTTTTCGTCGAGCAGGCTGATTGTTCCGTCTTCCCAGTGGATCACCGGAAATGGTTCTCCCCAGTAACGCTGGCGGCTGAACAGCCAGTCACGGAGCTTGTAATTGACGCGACGGATACCAAGGTTCCTGTTTTCGAGCCATTTTGTGATTGAGGCAATTCCCTCTTCGACGTTCAGTCCGTCAAGGCTGATATTCAGTTCTTTGCTTGCAGAGTTGATGTAACGGCCGTCACCGCTCCAGCACTCATCGCCTGCAATTATCCGTGACCGTTGTTCAACGTCATCCGTGGCCGGGTCAAGGATGCATTTTATCCCTATGCCAAACTTTTTGGCAAATTCAAAGTCGCGTTCGTCATGTGCCGGCACTGCCATTATGGCTCCTGTACCGTAACCCATCAGCACATAGTCTGCAACCCAGATAGGAACAGGTTTGCCGTTGACGGGGTTGATTGCATAGGACCCGGTGAAGACGCCTGTCTTGTCCTTGGCAAGGTCTGTGCGGTCAAGGTCAGACTTGAGTGAGGCAGCGGTCAGGTAATCCTGTACACGGCTGGTCATCTCAGGACTTGTGATCCTGCTTACCATCGGGTGTTCAGGGGAGAGGACCATGTATGTTGCCCCGAAGAGTGTGTCAGGGCGGGTGGTGTAGACTGTTATTTTTTCACTGCTGCCGTCAACTCTGAAATCAACTTCTGCACCGGTGGAGCGCCCTATCCAGTTGCGCTGCATCTCCTTAATCCCCTCCGGCCAGTCAAGGCCTTCAAGTCCGCTGAGCAGTCTCTCGGCGTAATAAGGGATACGGAGCATCCATTGCTTCAGGTTCCTTCTGACAACCCTGTTGCCGCACTTCTCATGTGAGCCGTCAGTCAGCACCTCCTCGTTTGCGCATACAATGCGGCATGAAGGGCAGTACCATATCTGGGCATCATCATAATAAGCCAGCCTCTTTGAATCAATGTATTTTTTTCTTGCCTCATCGCCTGCGTTGAGGACATCAAGGGGTATCGGCAATTCATTAATGTCACGTCCCCGGTTTGTGTTGTGATCATACCAGGTATTGTACAGTTTGATGAATATCCACTGTGTCCACCTGAAATATTCCGGATCTGTGGTATTGATCTCACGGTCCCAGTCATAGCTCAGTCCGAGCTCCTTTATCTGGCGTCTGAAGGTGTCGCAGTTCTTGTTTGTAGTGACAGCCGGGTGTGTTCCGGTCTGTATGGCGTACTGTTCGGCCGGCAGGCCGAAAGCGTCCCATCCCATTGGATGGAGAACATTGAAGCCCTTCATCCGCTTGTACCGTGCCACGATGTCTGTGGCAGTGTATCCCTCCGGATGGCCCACATGGAGCCCGGCGCCGGAAGGGTAGGGGAACATGTCAAGGATATAATATTTGTTGGGGTTTGACAGATCATCAGGAGTTTTAAATGTTTTGTTCTTCTCCCAGTACTCCTGCCACTTCTTCTCTATCTCCGAAAAATTGTACTCCTTCATGTATTGCTGATGGTTAGCGCTTATGGGTTGCGAAATTAGGAAATCTTTGGCAGAATTCCCGTCAGGAAGGTGGCGGGGTTATCATATTGGATGGCGATAAACCTTAGAATTGACTTCCCGCAACAATAGCCGGACCTTAATTTGCGTCATAAGTTTTGAAAATCGGCTATGACGAAGTATTTTTGCACCGGAATGGTCCCGTAGTTCAATGGATAGAATAGCAGATTCCGGTTCTGTCGGTTGAGCGTTCGAGTCGCTCCGGGATCACTTGGTTAAAGCAAAACAGCACTGATTTTCAGTGCTGTTCGCATATATGCAGGTTCTGATTCTGTATGGTTATTTCATTTTGACGGCTGGTGATCTGGTCAGGTCAGGTCAGAACAAAAATTCCTGTACCTATTATCGCCCCGATGCCGGGCAGAACCAGGTCAAATGAGCCGGGGGCTCTTTTCAGCTTATTATCACCCTCTTATATCTGGGCAATAAGCTCCTCAACTGACTTTTTTGCAAAGAAATTGTTGGCCCTATCTGTTATGGCATTCAATCATTGAGTTTGCTGTGTTTCCGGCCGTAAAGAAAATAGATCAGCATACCTATGACCGTCCATACCGCGAGGCGGACCCATGTAGAGCCTGGAAGAGATATGGCCAGGTAAAGACAACCCAACGCTCCGGCTGTGCCAATAAAATAGACCATGGGGGTTTTAAATGGCCGGTCTAAACCGGGACGGCTGATTCGAAGGATCATTATGCTCACACAGACCATTGCAAATGCCAGAAGTGTGCCGATAGATACCAGTTCGCCTATGAGATCTATAGGGAAAAGCCCTGAGATTACAGCGACTATGGCGCCTACAATAATTGTTGTCACATAAGGAGTACGGTATTTTCTGTGAACTTTGCCCATTATCGGAGGAAGGAGACCATCATTCGACATCGAATAAAGGATCCTTGGCATTCCTGTGAGAAGGACGAGGATAACTGAGCTCATCCCGGCAATAGCTCCTATTTTGATGACCGGCCGCAACCAGAAGAGACCCTTGCCTGCGGCGTCAATCCCGACGGCAATGGGATCGGGAACATTGAGCAGCCGGTAGTTTACCATCCCTGTCAGTACCAGGGAGACAGCGATATATAACACGGTCACTATAGCCAGTGAACCGAGTATTCCTTTTGGCATGTCACGCTGTGGATTCTTTGCTTCCTGGGCCACAGTGGAGACTGCATCAAACCCGAGGAACGCCAGGAATATCACTCCTGCTGCCCTGAAGATCCCGCTCCATCCGAACTGGCCTGATACTCCGGTATTCTCCGGTATGAAGGGTACATAGTTATCAGGTTTGATGTATGACAGTCCGAACCCAATGAAAAGCAGAATTACCGCAAGTTTGACAATCACGATTATGTTATTGAACCTGACTGATTCCCTTATTCCGAAGACAAGCACCGTCGTAATGAGTATGACGATAAAGACCGAAGGAAGGTTTATTATGGCTCCGGTGGCAATCCATCCGTCATTGAAGTTGAACGGAGCGTTGCTTAATTCGGGGGGAATCACAAGCCCGAAGTCCCTCAGGAAGCTGACCACATATCCTGACCATCCAACGGCTACGAGCGATGCTCCGAAGATATACTCGAGTACCAGGTTCCATCCGATGAACCATGCCAGCAGTTCTCCCACAGTCGTGTATGCGTATGAATAGGCGCTGCCGGCTACCGGGATCATCGATGCAAACTCTGTGTAGCACATGGCCACGAACATGCAGACAATGGCAGATATTAAAAAGGAGATGCTCAGGGCCGGCCCGGCATACTGAGCGGCAGCAGTACCTGTTATGACAAAAATGCCGGTGCCGACAATGCATCCGATTCCGATGAATACAAGGTTTGATGCTGTAAGGGTTCGTTTGAGACTGTGCTCTGAATCTGATACAGCTTCAATCATTTGCCTTAGCGGCTTGGTTCTGAATAAATTGCTCGACATGAAGTATACCGGGATTTTATGTGCTTAAAATTATTGAAATAATCGATTGGCAGATGCTCCTCCGTGGCATGTTGTATAATTACTTTCAGCACCACCTCCGTGCAGGCGATTACAGTCATAAACAACAGGAGGCTGCCCCTTGTGAGACAGCCTCCTGTTTGTTTAATATGACCAAAAAATTGTATGCTAATACATTGTGATCTTGTCGACATTCATGCTGGCATACATGATCTTGAGTGCGCTGGCACGCCGGAGTGCCTGTTTGACGTCTGTCACAACACCCATGCGGGCATCCTTGTCAATCTTAAGAACGACAAGCATTTTTGTCTTGTCAGCCTCATTGAGCTGTTCACGCTCCTGGGCAATAAAATCCTGGATGTCAGCTATCTCCTTGTAGGTGTCATTGAGCTGAATTTTTGGCTCGGCACCGTAAATTGCCCTGAAGTTTTCAAGAGGTTCCCCGATGAAGATGAAACTTGCAAGTGACTTCTTCTCCAGTATTTTCCCTTCAGTGGTTTCAGGAAGCCTGACTGTAACCATTACGTCTGTCTCACGCATGGTTGTTATGGCCATAAAGAAGAACAGTATGATAAACACAATATCAGGCAGTGACGAAGTACTGATGGCTTTTACAGTTTTTCCACCTGTTTTCACGAATCTTGCCATAACTCTATTCTCCTATCCTTTTTGGTTCAGCTTCAGAAATCGGGACTTCAAAAAAGTCATCGACCGCTCCCCTGCGATCTTCATCAAGCTTGTCATACGGCATGCCAAACTCCTGCCTGGAAAGATTGTCGCGAAGCTTTGCCCGGGCTGCTATCAGTTCATTTTGCACTGCAATGTAAACGCCATACTTTGTGCCAATATCATTTTGCAACGATATAACGGCCTTGGTGACGGCAACATTTCCGAAAAACGGGATATTCACCACATGCTTTTCAGGCATGGTGGGAGAATCGTTGGGATTGAGTATGAAGTTATGGGCAATTTCTCTCAGGTTGCTGAATTCTGTCAGCTGGCCCTCAACAAGCAACATATTGTCCTTATTCACTTTCACCTCCAGGATATTCCTGTCATTGATCTTGTTGACATCCTGTGGAATATTCGGGTCAGGGATTGCCGGCAACTGACGCATGAGCCCCGTATCTGTGTCAAGCGTTGTAACGGCCAGGAAGAATATGAGAAGGAGGAATGCAACATCAGCCATTGAGCCTGCATTGATCTCCGGTACTGACCTTGTTTTTCTTGCCATCTGAAAAGATTTTGCTCCGCCAGTGCGGAAATTCGGTTACTTTTTAAAATTCTTTGATATTACGGAATAGATAATGGCCAGGAAAGCGAGCCCCAGCAGAAAATACCCGACAAAAAGTCCTACATCAGTAAGGAACAAAGTCCTTGGTACATTATCTTTCCCCTTGTAATGCGGCAGGTCAAGAACAGTGTTGTCTGCCAGAAGGGCAGCCAGTCCGATGAGCACAACAGCTGCAACAACTGTTATCAGTGTTCCCTTCAGGTTGCTTCGGTTCATTATAAAATTCCTGACTGAGAAAAAGAGGGTAAGAAGAACTGTAATCCCAAACAGGATATAAGCATAGATTATAAAAGAGTTCGTAACTTTTGGTTCTTCATACCTTGTCCCTTCAGTACCCGGAACTACACCGCCAAGAAAGAAAATTACGGCGAAAATCACCGTGAGTCCCATAAAGACCCACAGGACGATTGTTGACAAGCGTTTTACCTTTTCTGACATGGCAGCTTATTTTTGGGTGTATCTGACCAGCATATCCATGAGAGAGATTGAAGAATCTTCCATCTGGTTTGCGATACTGTCTATTTTGGAAAGGATATAGTTATAGAACACCTGGAGAATAATTGCAACCACCAGCCCGAACACAGTTGTGATAAGGGCTACCTTGATACCGCTGGCAACGATTGTTGCAGAAACTGTTCCAGCCTGTTCTATAGCGTCAAATGCCTGGATCATCCCGATAACTGTTCCGAGGAACCCGAGCATGGGAGCCAGTGCTATAAAGAGTGATATCCATGAAAGGTTCTTCTCGAGCAAGCCAGCCTGCACGCCGCCGTAAGATACGATGGCTTTTTCGGCCATTTCAGGCCCCTCATGAGCTCTGTCAAGACCCTGGTAGAAAATGCTTGCCACCGGCCCCCTTGTATTGCGGCAGATTTCTTTTGCTGCGTCAAGGCCTTCCTCCTTAAGTGATTTCTCAATTTTTGCAAGGAGTTTTTCAGTGTTGGTGGTTGCCAGGTTAAGGTAAAGGATTCTTTCTATTGCGATTGCAAGACCAAAAATAAGACAGAGCAGGATTGAAGACATGAACCCTGCGCCTCCTTCAATAAAAAGTCTCTTGATTTCCTTGTGGAGGACTGTTTCTCCCTGGGCGGGAGCAGCGGTTTGAGTCTGTTCATCAAGTTGCTGCGTTGTGGCAGCCTGTGTCTGTTCGGTAGCCTGTTGCGTTGTTGCAGTCTGATCGGTCTGTGCCTGTGATGTCTGTGCCGTGCCGATAAGCAGCAGAGCTGCAAATGCCATAAATACAAGAACTCTTTTCATCATGTCAGATTATTAATAGGAATATAGTGACAAAAATATAAAAAAATGGTAAGTGCACAACGGGCATTTTATTTTAATATGAATTATCGGTTTATAATGGGGAATACATTCGGTGATCGCCTTTTGGGTGACAGGTAAGTGACAATGCAGGTTTGTGAGATGCCGGGGATTACCTTCGGTGATCCCCTTGATGGAGACCTTCAAACCATATCACTCCTGTTGAGCCGGGGCTCATCAGGTCTTTGTATTTTTAGACATTGCTCACCGCGGCAAGCCGGGTTCGCTCTGTCTTAAAATATAAAACCCTTCCGCCTCAGGGCGGAAGGGAGTGATATGGTTTGCGGAGAGAGGGGGATTCGAACCCCCGATACCCTTTAGGGGTATACTAGCTTTCCAGGCGAGCCAGTTCAACCACTCCTGCATCTCTCCGAAAAACGGCGCAATTTACAAAAATTTTCCTTCCGGCAACAGATTCAACTCATTTCGCCGCAGAGCGGCCGGGCAAGAAGCAAGGCCACCCTTTCTGCAGGAATCCCGCTGCCGAGAAGAATCATCATTTTCGTCACTGCCGCCTCGGTGGTGATGTCACTTCCGCCGATGACACCGGCACTGATGAGCCCTGCGGAGGTCTCGTACAAGCCCATCTCCACGCTGCCGGCCTGGCATTGTGTTACATTCAGTACGATGCCTCCTCCGGTAATAAATGACCTCAGCTCATCAAGAAACCACCCGGCAGTAGGGGCATTGCCGGTTCCGTATGTCTCCAGGACGAGGCCTCTCAAGCCGTCGATTCCGAGGATGGCATGAACCGTCTCCTGCCTGATGCCGGGGAAAAGACGCAGCAATGCGACCCCTGTGTCAAACTTGCCGGAGACTGTCAGCGGCCGTCTGATTGTAGGATATCTGATTAAATTTCTGTTATACCTGATCTGCAGACCGGCTTCAGCCAAAGGCGGGAGGTTGGGCGACACGAATGCGTTGAAATGTTCGGCACTGTACTTGATTGTGCGGTTGCCGCGCAACAGCTTGTTTTCGAAGTATATACACACCTCAGGCACTACGGGAAGCCCGTCGGCACAGGCAGCTGCAATCTCTATGGCCGTAATGAGGTTTTCCTTGCCGTCAGTCCGGAGCACGCCGATGGGTAGCTGGGCTCCGGTGAAGATAACCGGCTTTTCCAGACCCTGTAGCATAAAGCTGAGTGCTGAAGCTGAATAGGCCATCGTATCGGTTCCGTGCAGAACAACAAACCCGTCAAACCTTTCATAGTTCTCTTCTATTGTCCGGGCAATGCGGGTCCACGTATCCGGGCTTACTTCCGACGAGTCTATCACCGGATCAAAGGTGACAGTCTCCAGGGCAAATCCGAAACGGCGAAGTTCGGGGACCTGATCGGATATATGTCTGAAGTCGATCGGTACCAATGCTCCCGAAACAGGGTCGTTTACCATCCCGATTGTTCCCCCTGTATAGACAATAAGTACAGATATGTTGTTTTCCATCATCTAAAGGTTAAAGAGTCTTGTGGCATTTTCTGTCGTTTTGTCAGCGATCTTGGTGGGAGATATGCCCAACACCTCCGAGAGCTTGTCAATAACGTATGTAAGGTAAGCGGCTTCGTTTCTTTTTCCACGGTGCGGAACCGGAGCAAGGTAGGGTGCGTCGGTCTCGAGGACAATGTTGCTTATGCCAGCGGCCAGCGCTGCTTCGGTCTGCCTCCCGTTACGGAAAGTGACCACACCTCCTATGCCGATCATGAATCCCATGCCAGTCACCTTGTGCGCTTCGGCAGAATTACCAGGGAAAGCATGAAACACACCCTTTACCCTGCCGGAACCAAAGGAGCTGATCTCTTCAATTACGAGATCAAGTGATTCACGTGCATGAATAATTACCGGCAGTCCGAATTGCACGGCCAGCTCAAGATGACGCCGGAAAGAAATCACCTGCTCGTTTATAAATGTTTTGTCCCAGTAAAGGTCAATGCCGGTCTCGCCAATGCCATAGTACTTATGTTCCTTAAGGGCTGCCTCAACCGCTTCAAGTTCGGTACGGAAATCTTCCTTCACCGAGGTGGGGTGGAGCGCCATCATGGGGAGGCAGATGCCCGGGTACCGTTCTTCGGCTGCAAGCATCGGGGCTACGGAAGAGGTGTCAATATTGGGCATCATTATCCTCCTCACTCCCGCATTTGCGGCTCTCATCACCGTCTCATCACGGTCAGCATCAAACTCAGGCAGGTAAATGTGGTTATGAGTGTCAATGATTTGCATGGGACAAATGTATATCATTTCAGCCAATAGGCATTTGGCAGGAGGCAATAGCCTGTAGTGTTGACAATATCAGACCGTTGGAGACTTCTGATTTGAATATCTTTACCAGTGCCAGCCTTTGGCGGTTCCGAAGAGAAATTCACTATTGCCTATTGCCTACTGCCTGTTGCCTTTTTATTCCTATCTTTATAGTGTCTCGCTAAAATTACAAAAATGTCATCTGTAGCTCTTCATTACAAGATCGCTCTTGGCATGATTCCTGGTGTCGGTGATATCACTGCCCGGAAGCTGGTATCATATGCCGGAGGTGTAGAGGCTGTTTTCAGGGAATCATTCCGCAGTCTCACCAGGATTCCCGGCATCGGAGAGACCCTGGCATCAGCAGTGGCCGGCCATGAGTACCTCCCTGCCGCTGAACAGGAAGCTGAGTTTGTAACAAGAAACGGCATCAGGGTATTCTTCTACCTTGATGACGATTATCCTGAACGGCTGAGACAATGCGAGGACTCACCCGTGGCATTTTATTTCCGGGGTAATGCAGACCTTGACTCTCAGATGATACTGAGCATTGTAGGCACGCGGCAAGCCACCCAACATGGGCGGGATCTCTGTCATAAAATGGTGGCCGGGCTGGCTGAGCACTTCCCCAAACTATTGATAGTAAGTGGTCTGGCTTACGGGATAGATATAACTGCCCACAGGGCTGCGCTTGAGACAGGTCTCTCCACAGTAGCGATACTCGGGCACGGTTTGAAGACAGTATATCCATCAGTCCACGCCGGTATTGCCAGGGCGATGCTTGAAAACGGAGGTCTTCTGACGGACTTCCCCTCAGCCATACTGCCTGAGAGGAACAATTTCATAAGGCGTAACAGGATAATTGCAGGAATATCAGATGCCACACTAATTGTAGAGTCGGGTATAAAGGGAGGGGCTCTCATCACTGCGGACATTGCTGCATCGTATAACCGTGATGTGATGGCGGTTCCCGGCAGGCCGGGAGATGAATGGTCTGCCGGCTGTAACTCACTGATCAGGTGCAATAAGGCTTCTCTGGTTGAAAAATGTCAGCACATTCAATATCTGCTTGGCTGGAAGCCTGCTTCAATGGCGGCGCCGATGCAGCCGACACTATTTGCCGGTTTGACCGACAACGAGAAGAAAATCTGCGATGTACTTAAAAAAGAAGGTGATCAGACAATCGATAATCTTGCGCGGATTCTTGAAACCCCTGTCTACAAATTGTCACCTGTTCTGCTTCAGATGGAGCTGGCCGGCATGATAGTTCCATGCCCGGGGAACGTTTACAGGCTGCAGATATAATTAAGCAAAAGCGCCAGGTCCCGTAAGACCTGGCGCTACAATATAATTGATGCAAAGCAACAGGTTTTATACCAGTCCCTGGTCAACCATTGCGTTGGCAACCTTCAGGAAGCCTGCAATATTTGCACCCTTGACGTAATCGATGTATCCGTCAGCACGCTTGCCGTTCTTCACGCATGCGGCATGGATGTTGACCATGATCGAATGGAGTTTCTCGTCAACTTCGTCCTTGTTCCAATTGAGTTTCATGGAGTTCTGTGTCATCTCGAGGCCCGAGGTGGCTACACCGCCAGCATTGACTGCCTTGCCGGGGGCAAACATGACCTTGTGCTTATGGAATTCTTCAACAGCCTCCGGTGTGCAGCCCATGTTCGAGACCTCAGCTACAAGCATTATATTGTTACTGATAAGGGTCTTTGCATCTGCGCCGTTAAGCTCGTTCTGTGTGGCGCACGGCAGGGCGATGTCAACCTTCACTTCCCATGGTTTCTTGCCTTTGACGAACTTCGAGCCTGCAAATTTCTTTGCATAAGGCTCAACGATATCCTGGTTTGACGCTCTCAGGTCGAGCATGTAGTCAATCTTTTCACCGGAGATGCCGGCAGGGTCATAGATGTAACCATCGGGGCCGGATATTGTAACAACCGTTGCACCAAGCTGTGTTGCTTTGAGAGCTGCACCCCATGCCACGTTGCCGAATCCGGATATTGATACCTTCTTGCCTTCAAGAGTGTCATTCTTCGTAGCCAGCATTTCCTTGACAAAGTAGATGCCGCCAAAGCCTGTGGCTTCGGGGCGAACCAGTGAACCACCCCAGTTCAGACCCTTGCCGGTCAGAACGCCGGTGTGCTCTGCAGCAAGTTTCTTGTACATTCCGTACAGGAAACCGATCTCACGTCCGCCAACGCCTATGTCACCTGCCGGAACGTCGGTTTCAGGACCGATATGTTTCCACAATTCAAGCATGAATGACTGGCAGAAGCGCATAACCTCGTTGTCTGACTTACCCTTCGGGTCGAAATCGGAGCCACCCTTGCCGCCACCCATCGGAAGGGAGGTGAGGGAGTTCTTGAAGATCTGCTCGAAGCCAAGGAACTTGAGGATAGAAAGGTTTACAGTGGGATGGAAACGAAGGCCACCCTTGTAAGGTCCGATGGCTCCGTTAAACTGTACCCTATAACCGAGATTGACCTGAACATTGCCTTTGTCATCCATCCAGGGTACCTTAAATGAAAATATGCGGTCAGGCTCGACAAGCCTCTGAAGAACACCTGCTTTTGCAAACTTGGGGTTCTCATTGTACACTTCCTCGATTGATTCAAGGACCTCCTTGACTGCCTGATGATATTCTGGTTCACCAGGATGCTTCTTCTCAAGCTCAGTCAGAATCTCTTTTACTTTCATTTCAATGTATGTTTGTGGTTTGTGATTATTGGTAATAATAAATTAATTCTCAAAGGTCAATGAAGCGACCTTCATGAAAAATGACTTTGCTCATGTTTTGTCTGTTGGCGGCTAAACGGCTGATTTGTAGTTTTTAAGAGTCTCCAGGATATCTTCTCTCTGTTTTCTCGAAAGAGCTGAGATGCTGACTGCAGGGTATGCCGCTTTCCTTCCCTGTACTGCCTGGAAGAGTACAAGATCAGTGTGGAGTCCAAGAAGTCCTTTCCTTATCTCATAACCGGCAAATCTGTCTGCGGGGATCTCGATGCTCCTGTTTTCACCCGGCATCAGCCCCGGTTTGTACCACCTGAGGGTTATCCTCCTCTCGTCAGCAGAGAAGTAAAGATACATGTAACGCAATAATGTGGGCCGAAGCAAAATAAGAAGATAGAAAACCGTGACCACCACCGTCATTACTGTCACGCTTTTTTCAGTCATAATGTGCCTGAAAACTTTCTGGAAATATGCCAGAAAAATGTAAAGTACATATACCAGGGTAGTGATAAAACCGGTCAGCCTCAGTAACACAATATTCTTACCGTTGTCAAGGGTCATGAACGCTCTGTTTCAGGCAAATCTAAGCATTTATTTTGAAATGGCCGGGGATGTCGGAATGACTTACTATCTCTTTTTTTTGAAAAACTTTTTCATAATGGCAGAGCACTCATCTTCGAGCACTCCGCTGCGGACTACGGTTTTCGGGTGAAGAATGGCAGCGCCTGTAGTTGTGTAGCCTTTTTTAAGGTCAGGAGCGCCCCATACAAGTTCAGTTACCTGGCTCCATGCCAGCGCTCCGGCGCACATAACGCAGGGCTCTACAGTCACGTAGAATGTACAGCCGGTAAGGTATTTGCCGCCGAGGTATGAAGTGGCAGCAGTGATGGCCTGCATCTCTGCATGGGCGGTGGGGTCATTCAGTGTCTCTGTAAGGTTGTGGGCGCGGGCTATTACTTTACCGCCTGCAACAACCAATGCTCCCACGGGTACCTCGTCACGGCCGGCAGCTTTGGCTGCTTCCGCCAGTGCCATCTTCATCCAGTATTCGTCACTTCCCGGTTCCATATTGTTGCTGCGCATTTATTTTCAGCGTAATCCGTCAATTCTGATGCTTCGGTTCAGGATGAATTATCACGTCAATATCCCTGAATTCCTGCTCCAGACGCTCCTCGATAAGGTCACACTGCCGGTGAATAGTATCAATAGTCTCGTGTGCCGGCACGTCAAGATGGAACTCGACGAACCGTTGATGCCCTGCAGCCCTGGTCTTCAGATCATGATAATCAATCTGCATCTCTTCGAGGATACCTGTAAGCTTTTTCATTTCGTCATACGAGAGGGCAGTGTCAAGCAGCGGGAAGAAAGCCTTCCTGAGAAGCATCCACGATTCATATACTATTATTACGGCGACAGCCAGGGCTATTATCGGGTCCAGAACATGCCATCCCGTAATCCAGATGAGACCCAGTCCCAGCGCCACCCCTGCCGATGTGATCACATCAGTCTTCAGGTGCAGCGCATCGGCTTCCAGAGCAACGGATTCAGTCTGACGTGCAACCTTGTACAGGCGCCTTGAAACCAGGACGTTGACAATCGCTGAAACAGCCATTACAAGTACCCCCAGACCTAATGCATTAGTATCACCCGGATGGATAAACCTGTCAATTGCTTCATACACTATCCACGCCGAAGCGGCGAAGATCAGAAGGGCTTCAATCACCCCGGAGACATTCTCAACCTTCCCGTGGCCAAAGGGATGCCTGTCATCTGCAGGTGTCCCTGATATCTTTACTGCAAAAAATGCGATTATTGCTGCAACAAGGTCAAGGGATGAATGGATAGCCTCGGATATTATGCTCACTGAGCCGGATATTATTCCGGCAGCCAGTTTCATTGCAATAAGCAGACTGTTTGAGATAACAGAAAGCCTTGCTGTACGCGTCTTCAATGTGGTGTTCATTGACGTCTGATCCGCTGTTGAATAACTGCAAGTTTAGGAAAAATGAACGACAAGTCTGTTCAAAGTTATTACCGTTTATTACCGGAATAGCTTATTTTTGTTACCTCAAAAAAATGAGATATGTACAGAACACACACTTGCGGAGAGCTTACACTGGGCAACAGGGGAGAGAGAGTCATTCTGGCCGGATGGATACAGCGTTCCAGGGACCTGGGGGGAATGACCTTCATAGACCTGCGTGACAGGTACGGCATCACTCAGCTGGTCTTCAACATGGAAACTGACCCTGACCTGTGTGGTAAGGCGCGCAGGCTCGGACGTGAGTTTGTCATACAGGCTGAAGGTGTTGTCGCGGAGCGAAGCAACAAAAATCCGAAGTTGTCGACAGGAGAGATAGAGATAATTGCCGAAAGGATTGATGTTCTGAATACATCGGATACGCCGCCCTTTACAATAGAAGATAACACTGACGGAGGCGACGAGCTGCGGATGAAATACAGATACCTTGACCTGCGAAGGCAGAATGTCAGGTCCAATATGATCCTCCGGCACAGGATGGCCCGTGAGGTTCGCAAGTACCTCGACAGCCAGGGATTCATAGAGGTTGAAACTCCCGTGCTTATTAAATCAACCCCTGAGGGGGCCCGTGACTTCGTGGTGCCGTCAAGACTTCACAACGGCGAGTTTTATGCTCTTCCCCAGAGCCCCCAGACCTTCAAGCAGTTGCTTATGGTGGCGGGGTTTGACAAGTATTTTCAGATAGTCAAGTGTTTTCGTGACGAGGACCTGAGGGCTGACCGTCAACCGGAATTCACCCAGATAGACTGTGAAATGTCATTCATCCACCAGGATGATATCCTTGACATGTTTGAGGGGCTGGCCCGCCATCTCTTCCATGAGATCAGGGGGATAGTCTTCAGCGGACCCTTCCCGCGCATGCCGTATGATGAAGCAATGAGCAGCTACGGCAGTGACAAACCTGATATAAGGTTTGACATGCGCATCACGGAGATTACTGAAAACGTAAAGGGACGAAATTTCCCGCCCTTCGAGCTGGCAGCATATGCAGGCGCCATCTCTGCCCCGGGATGTGCCGGGTGGTCGCGCAAGCAGCTTGATGAACTGACAGAGTTCGTCAAGCGCCCGCAGATAGGGGCAAAGGGCCTCGTATGGGCAAGGGTTGAGGCTGACGGTACTGTCAGGTCGTCAGCTGACAAGTATTACAGTCCTGATGACCTGGCGAACATCGCACTGATGACCGGTTCCGATGCCGGGGATCTCATCCTGATGATGGCCGGGCCACGGGAAAAAACACTCACAGCCCTTGGTGAACTGCGACTGGAAATGGGCAGGAGACTTGGTCTTCGCGACAGCGCGGTATTTGCACCGCTATGGGTGGTTGATTTCCCTCTGCTTGAGTGGGACGATGAGACACAGCGCTTTTACGCGAAGCATCACCCGTTTACCGCACCCAAGCCTGAGGATATACAATATATGGAAAGTGATCCCTGGCGGGTGCGTGCCAACGCATATGACCTTGTCATAAACGGTACAGAGATAGGTGGCGGCTCAATACGTATCCATGATCCGGAAACACAGTCGCTGATGTTCCGCACCCTCGGTTTCACCCAGGAGGAGGCACAGAAGCAGTTCGGGTTCCTGCTCAACGCTTTTCGCTTCGGCGCCCCGCCGCACGGAGGAATCGCATTCGGTTTTGACAGATGGACCGCTATAATGGGCGGCTCTGATACAATACGTGATTACATCGCATTTCCAAAGAACAACCAGGCTCGTGACGTGATGATTGACACCCCTGCAACGATAAAACAGGAGCAGCTTGACGAGCTGGGAATAGCTGTCAGAAAAAAGGCGTAACCTGTTTGCTGCGGGGAAATTTTGCCGGCCGCTCAAACGCCTTTCAGGCAACAAATTACTTCCGTGATGATTTTCTTGCCGGTGCCTGTGACTCGGAAGGCTTCGTGAATGGTATTGAGAAGCAGAAGAGCGAACCTTCACCCGGGGTTGAAATAAGCCAGATAGAGCCTCCGAGAAGTTCGGCGTATGCCTTCGAAATGCTCAGACCGAGCCCCGTGCCGCTGTATTGTTTCGAACTGGGACCCTCCACCTGGAAAAATCTCTCAAACACCTTCTCCTGGTGCTCAGGAGCGATCCCTATGCCGGTATCAGATACGAAGAACTCAACCATCTGCCCCCTCACTACATAACCCAGCTCAATTCTTCCTTTTTTGGTGAATCTCAGCGCATTGTTCAGCAGGTTTGAAAAAACCTGTATGACTTTCGTCTCATCGGTTATCACCAGCGCTTCACCGTCATCAAGGTGAGTAGAGAAGTTCAGCACGAGGTTCTGCTGCTGTGCTCTCATCCGGTATTGCTCGAAAAGATTGCGTATGAGTGTGTTCAGGTTGATTGTGGAATGGGTGATTTTTACAAGGCCTGTTTCGATATTTGAAATGTCAACAATATCGGTAATAATTGAAAGAAGCTGGTTGCTTGACTGGTAAATTATGTCGATGTATTGCCTTCTGCTCTCATCATTTGTATCCGGAGAGTCAAGGAGTGTGGTGAATCCGACTATGGCATTCATCGGAGTTCTGATCTCATGCGAGATATTGTGGAGGAATGCCGTTTTCAGCCTGTCACTCTGTTCTGCTTTTTCCTTTGCCCTGATAAGTTCTTCTTCGATTCTTTTGCGTTCTGTAATGTCAGAGATGAACCCTTCAAGGGCTACAAGTTTGTCATTTTCATAATAACCTCGTCCGCGTTCCCACACCCATTTCCTGTTTCCCGATGATGTTATTATGCGGTATTCAATAGTATAAAGGTATCCTGTCACCAGGGCACTGTGGATTTCATTCCAAACCCTTTCAGCATCTTCCGGATCAATTATTGAGCTGAATGTTCTTATCTTGCTGTTGATGTATTCATTGGGAAGATAGCCTGCCAGTTCGTAAATGCCGTCACTGATGTACTGCATAGTCCAGTTCCTGTCATTGTTGCAACGGAAGACGACACCCCGCAGGTTATTGATTATTGTGCTGAGTTTCTTGTTGCTTTCGCGCATCTCTTCCTCTGTACGTTTGCGATCAGTGATGTCTCGCCCGATGCTCTGGTAGAAGCGCTTCCCTTCGACTTCAACAGTGTAGGCGCTTATCTCGATGGGGAATGTTGTGCCGTCACTCCGAAGGTGGACGGTTTCAATATATGAAGAGCCCGTCTCATTGAGTACTCTTACATGCTCGGCAAGCAGCGGAGTCTCATCTGGTGTGCGGAGGTCGGAAATACTCATTCCGAGGAGCTTCTCCCGCGGATAGCCATATGTCTCGACTGCCCGTTCATTTGACTCTACGATATTCATATCGCTGTCAATCAGCAGTATAATGTCATTTCCGTGTTTCATCACGAAATCGAAATGTTTCATGATGGCCTGACGGTTCAGCTCTTCCTGCTGTTTTTCTCTGATGTATCGGGCTTTTGTTGATTTGATTATCAGCCAAGCCATACCGGCAAGCGCCAGGTAAACGCAGCCCATTATCAACCAGAGCATTGTGATCTCATACATGAATCTGTCGAGAATCTCAGGAGTTTCCTTTTTGGCGATCAGATACCAGTCTGTGCCGGGTACCTTTTTTACGGAGGCGACAACCTCGGTCCCTGTATAGTCAGTGAATGTCCTCGTCTCCCTCCCCTCAGTCTGCGGTCTCATAACGCTTCTTTCCAATTCGCCTGCAGCGAAGGTCACAGGTTTGTCATAACCTGCCAGGTGTGCTCCGTTAAGGTAGACAACCGAATCACCCTCAAACCGGAAGAGAATGCACTCTGCAGTGCTGCCAGGTGTCGGCCACATTGACAGCATCGGGAAAAGTTCCTTCTCGGGGTCAACCCTGAGCACAAGAACCCCGGCCAGCACAGTGTCACCTTCATAGGGCATTTTCATGGGGATGAGCAGGTCGAGATGAAAATAGTTGACCACTTTGGCAGTATGGAAATCAGACAGGGAAATCACCGGGTTTGAAATGACTTTGGTAACGTTGGCCCTCAGGTATTCTCCCATTACTGCTTCTTCAGGAGGGACTGCAATTCCGGGATTGCCTCCGGCGTCAAGCAGAACAGCGCCTCCGAAGTCATAGCTCTCGATAAGGGTGGTCAGCAACTGGATGAGTCTCGATTTCTCACGTTCAGAGTTGTCCTTTATGAACATTGCGTCGATATGCTCGACGAGAGTGACGTTCTCATGTATCAGGTTAGCGTCATTAAGTCTCTCTTTTTTCCAGTCGGATACCTGCTGTGACTTAAGATTGGCGACAGCTTCCATCTCAGTTTCAGCATCGCCCAGTATTCTCTGTTTCTGCCCGGCTGCATAAATGATAATTATAGCTGTCAGGACTAAAGCAGTAAAGAGAAGCACGCTCACGGAAGTCCATGGGAAAGGCGATTTGTTGCTGTTCTTTTTCATCTGGTAACTGCAGGTGATTTCAGCCGGGGTATCAATATAGGAAAAATGTACTTATTCAACCATTATGATGGGAGAATATTGTGTCAGAGGGAGGGAAAAAAATCCTGCTCCGGCAGGTGCAGGAGCAGGAGCATGGGATAGCCGAAGCAGAAAGAAGTTATTTAGTGCTCTTCTTTTCCTTCTTTTCCTTACGCTTCTCCTTAAGGCTCTTTGTCGGCTCCTTCTTTTTGTCCTTTTTTGTTACGAGTCCTTTTGTCATGACGTTAAATTTATGATTTACAATTAATTGCACAAACAGCGCTGCCAACGCTTCGGATGATGTTAAATTAGTAGTCAGGATTTAAAAATACAACCCCTGTTGATATAAAAGTGAAAAATTGCCTTTCTGTTCACGCGGGTCCCGGT
This sequence comes from uncultured Rikenella sp., assembly GCA_964635655.1. Lineage (GTDB taxonomy): Bacteria > Bacteroidota > Bacteroidia > Bacteroidales > VadinHA17 > SR-FBR-E99. The sequence goes on from CAZWOC010000003.1 coordinate 123,790, forward strand.
CTGATATGGGGGAATGCCCGTGAGACACCCGGAAGAATGGTGGCGCATGCCGGGCATATGTCTTGCTGATGCATGGCGGATGCCGGGTGTATACCTTGCTGATGCATGGCGGGTGCCGGGTGTATGCAACGCGGATTCTTGGTGTATACCTTGCTGATGCATTGAGGGTGGCTGACGTTTGCCTTAAGGATGTCCTGAGTATGTGTTGCCGATTAACCGAAGAAAGGCTCCTTTTTATCCAATCTCTTCCCCGGTTAGTCAAATAAAAAGTTCTGTTTCTTTCTTTATTACTACTTTTAGAGTGTTTTTAAGGCTGAGCATATTTTTATATCTAATGACCTGACTGCTGATATTGCAGCAGTTTTTGCCGTTTTTACCGGTTAAATTAAATATGCCCGGCCCTTTCCCTCGAGCCGGGCTCTGTTTTTTACCGGTTCATCCTGAGCAGAGGTCAGTGTGACTGACGGGACGGAAGTATATAAAAACAGCATCTGTTGCAGCTAATAATAGCAACATAATCAGTAGGTTAAATTACTTCATTCCTCTATATTGCAACAAGAGTGTCATCTGTTCAGACAGATCGTGCCGGGGGTTGTAAAGCTGTGATTGAGGTAATCATTTAACCTGGAACAGGGGCCTTTAAAAAGCATTATCATGAGATTAATCAAATCATTCTGTCTAAAATCAATCATGGCATCGTTGCTGTTACTGACAGCAATTGTAACCGTTTCAGCACAGAATCCGGAGTATTTATGTGAACTGAGGAATGATTCCAGAGTTGATGCCAATACATATGAATTCGATGTCTACCTGTTACAGACAGGAGCCACTGCCATGGAGTATGCCGGGATGCAGTTCGGTATAAGTGTGAACCCGGGTCTGGTCAACGGCGGACTGATAACAGTATCTCTTGTACCAGGGTCTTCTGAGCTGTTGCTTGCCCAGATACCAGTTGATACGGATTTGTCATTCAACGCCTCTGCAAACTGTATTGAATGGTCCGGTACAGCTCATCCCGGTGCCGGCAGCGGGACTGTTATTTCAAATGTGGCGCCAGGCACAAGAATTGGGAGGTTTCGTCTGTCAAATTCGGTTCCTTTCGGTAGTGTCACCCCGGATCTTGCATGGAATTTCTCGTCTGCTGCAGGGACGGTGACAATTGTTAACGCATATGTCGGTACAACAGACACCGAAATTACAGTCCAGGCTTCCCATACTGTTTCTAATCTGCTCAATCCGTGTCTCAATACACCGACGCAACCGGGAGAAATTACCGGTCCGGCATTTCCGTGCCCCGGTACTGCCGGTCTTATTTATGAGGTGCCTGAAGTTCCGGGCGCCACCTCTTACACCTGGAGCATCGGTTCCGGGAGCATCACCTCCGGCCAGGGCACAAGGACAGTTACAGTCACAGCGGGTACCTCCGACGCAAACCTGGTTGTCTATGCATCCAATTCCTGCGGAGCCGGTCCAATCAGGGACAGGTGGATTGTACTGGGCACAGGTTCTGTTGCACCCACCGCTGTAAATATCACAAATAACAACACATGCTTCGGAACGGATAAAACACTTTCGGTATCGGGCGGTTCCCTTGGCACAGGTGCTGTATGGGAATGGTTCACCGGATCATGCGGAGGGACTCCCGCCGGAACAGGAGCAAGTATCACGGTTAATCCTGCTGCGGGAACAACCACAACATATTACGTCAGGGCTGCAGGAGCCTGCAACACGACTGTATGCGCAAGCGGAACCGTCACAGTCCCGGCCGGCGTCGGCACTCCGTCAGTACCTGTTCCTTCAGCAGCGACAATCTGCCAGGGGACGCCGTCGATAACTGTAACTACCTCAGCGGCAAATGCCACCAGCTATGACTGGACAGTAAGCGGATCAGGAAATACTGTAACAGGGACAGGGGCGACGGCAACCGTCAACTTTAGTTCCTCGTTCAGCGGGATTGCGGTAGTCAGCGTAACTGCCAACGGTTGCGGAGGGCCATCAGGTTCTGCCTCAGTAAATGTGACAGTAAGACCAACCCCGACAGCCTCGATCAGCGGTACGACAACAGTATGCCAGGGAGCCGCAGCCCCAAGCATTACATTTACAAATCCGCAATCCTTCCCGGTAACAGTCACCTATAACATCAGCGGGGTAAATGAAGCCAACATAAACATAGGCGCCTCAACCTCCACGACACTTACTGTACCTACAACCTCCTATGGCCTTTATACATATAACCTGGTGAGTGTGACTTATCAGACAGCTCCTTTCTGTACGAATTCCATTTCGGGAAGCGCAACTGTAACAGTGAACGCGACTCCTTCCGTGGGTGACCTGGAGACCTCCATTGCCACAGGTGGCACTTTTTCCGTTACACCTTCCGTAATACCTCCCGCTACCTACACCTGGACCACACCGGCCTACACCGGAGGCGTAACGGGCGGCACCTCACAGTCAACCCCGGTGGCATCCATCACCGGAACCCTTTCAATCCCTTCAGGTCAGGGAACGGCCATATATACAGTTACACCGAGAACAGGCACCTGCATCGGGAATCCTTTTACTCTTACTGTGACCGTCACCTCAACCTGCGAACCTGTAGTCTTCACCGATCATCCTGATAATGCAGGCATATGTGCAGGAGGCAGTACCTCGTTCAGTGTAACTGCAACGGGCACTTCGCCATCCTTGCAATGGCAGTACAATAACGGAGCTTCATGGGTAAACGTTGCAAACGGGGTTCCAACCGGTGCTGTGTACTCGAATGCAAACACAACCACACTCGGAGTTTCAGGGATTACTCTGGCTGGCAGTTATCAGTATAGCTGCTACGCAACAAACTGTACTGTCAGTACAGCCCGGTCTGATCCGGCTACGCTGACAGTCAGCCCGATACCGGCCCAGCCGACACTGACAGTCACCCAGCCGACATGTTCAACAGCAACAGGGACAATAAATATATCTGCACCCACCGGTCAGGGGATGACCTACAGCATTGACGGTACTACATATACGAACACCACCGGCGTTTTCACCGGTGTCACTCCCGGATCATACAATGTTACAGCCAGGAGCCTGGCCGGCTGCACATCACCAATCAGGATTGCCACTGTCAACGACCAGCCTCCGACACCTGCTGTGGGCAGCCAGTCAGCTTCAATCAACACGGGTCAGACCTTCAGCGTCACTCCGGCCGGAGTGCCAACCGGGACCACCTATACATGGACGGCTCCTACCTACACCAACGGAGTCACCGGTGGCCAGGCGCAGTCAACAGGCGTTGGCAGCATCAGTGGTACCCTGACTATACCTACGGGGACTGGCACAGCTATTTACACTGTGACACCTGCAACCCCGACCTGTACCGGGACTTCTTTTACGCTAACCGTGACAGTTACTTCATCATGTGTTCCGGTTGTCATTACAGGTGACCCTGTCAATGCCAGCATGTGTGCAGGCAGCAGTGCCACATTCAGTGTAACGGCTACCGGAACATCCCCGGCATATCAGTGGCAGTACAACAATGGTGCATCCTGGGTAAATGTTGCCAACGGCATCCCGGCCGGGGCGGTTTACACAAATGCCAATACTGCCATCCTTGGTGTTTCAGGAATTACAGCAGCAGGTACTTACAGGTACAGGTGCGAAGCCACAAACTGCACGATAAGAAGCGATCTTTCAGATGAGGCCACTCTCACAGTCAACGCCTTACCTGCACAGCCCGTTATCACTGCAGACGGCCCTCTGACTATCTGCCAGGATGAGGATGTGGTTCTGTCTGCTCCACTGTCAACCAGCTATTTATGGTCAACCGGCGAAACCACCAGGAGTATTACAGTAACAACAGCCGGCTTCTATTCTGTCACAGTGACTAATGCTGCCGGCTGTCAGAGTACTTCGATACTTACCCAGGTAATCGTCAATGCTCTTCCCTCAGCACCAACAATCACACCCGCAGGAACAGTCAGCATCTGTTCAGGCAGCAGCAGAACTCTTACTTCAGGTTCCGGCACAACCTACCTTTGGTCCAACGGCGCAACCACGCAGTCAACAGACGTTACAACTGCCGGCACCTATACAGTGCGGGTGACCAATCCCAACGGATGTCTCAGCCCGGCCTCGCTGCCAACGACAATCGTTGTCAATTCGTTACCGGCTACACCGACTATTACGACGTCAGGCTCAACAGCAATCTGTGCCGGCAGCAGCGTGACACTTACATCATCTGCAAGCACATCATACCTGTGGTCCAATAGCGCTGTAACACGGAGTATCGTTGTCAACAGTGCCGGGGACTATTGGGTCAGGGTCACAGATGCAAACAACTGCCAGAGTGCGCAATCTGCCGTAACCACAGTGACTGTCAACCCGCTTCCGGCTACGCCTGTGGTGGGCATAATCACCCATCCAACCTGTTCGGTGCCTACCGGCAGCGTGGCATTCAGCAGCCTGCCGGCAACAGGAACATGGACCCTCACCCGTAATCCGGGAGCGGTCACCCAGACAGGTACAGGATCTTCTTATACACTAACCGGAGTACCAGCCGGCACCCATACTTTTACAGTAACCAACGCGAACGGATGCACCTCAGCTGCAACCGCCAATGTTGTTGTCAATACACAACCCGCTATCCCGACCGCCCCTGTAACCGGCACGGTTACTCAGCCGACCTGTGCCGTAACTACAGGCAGTGTCGGGATAAGCGGGTTACCTTCTTCAGGTACATGGACCCTCACCCGCAGCCCCGGTGGGACTGAGGTGACAGGCACCGGTATTGCATTTACCGTCAGCGGTATAACGCAGGGAACATATACATTTACTGTAACCAACGATGCAGGATGCACATCACCTGCCTCTGCTGCAATCACAGTCAACGCACCCCTGCCGGTGCCGGCGGTACCTGTGCAGTCTGTCAACTGCGATGGCGGGTTCAATCATGCTGTAATCACAGTCACCAGCCCCGTCGGGGCCGGGAACGAGTACAGGCTCAACAGCGGCGCATGGCAGACCAGCAGCATCTTCAGTGAAGTGGCTAACGGCAACTATACTGTCTCCGTGCGAAATACAGCGGGTTGCACCACCACCGGAGCACTCTTCTCGGTCAACTGCGGTTGTGTCAATCCCCCGCTTCTGATACTTGCAGCCACCACGGGCAGCACTTGCGGAGTCACGCCGGTGACTGTCAGCGGAAACACCTTCGGGGGAAGCGCCACAAGTGTCACAATCACTGAGAATGGAGGAGGGACAGTTTCGCCTGCTTCAGCATCTGCATCACCGTTTGCCTTCACCTACACCCCTGCCACAGCTGATGCAGGAAGAACAGTGATAATAACTGTTACAACAAACAATCCGCTTGGCACACCCTGTGCAGCTGCATCAATCACTTACGCTCTGACAGTCAATGCTCTGCCATCTGCTCCTGTCCCCGGTACGAGAACTCAACCCACATGTTCCCTGCCGACAGGAAGCGTTGTGCTTAACGGTCTGCCACCGGCAGGTGACTGGACCATCACCCGTTCGCCCGAAGGGCAGACAACAACAGGCTCGGGTACCAGCACTACAATAAATGGTTTGGCGCCAGGAACCTATACTTTCACTGTCACCAATTCAAACGGATGCGTGTCAGCCTCATCGGCGAACGTGGTCATCAATGCCCAGCCTGATACACCGACAGCACCTGTGACCGGAGATATCACACAGCCTACCTGCGCCCTGTCGACAGGAAGTGTCGAGGTGAGCGGATTGCCTGCAACCGGAACATGGACCCTGACAAGGACACCCGGAAACGTGACAATTGCAGGCACAGGCCCCACACGGACAGTAATAGCCATTCCTCCGGGAACATACACATTCACAGTGGCAAATGCAGCCGGATGTGTCTCTCCTGCCTCGGCAGAGGTGACAATCAACGCTCAGCCCGTCACTCCCGCGGCCCCGAGGATAGGTAACAGAACCCAACCCACATGCGATCTTGCAACAGGCAGTGTCCTCCTTGAAAACCTGCCTGAGACAGGCGAATGGATTCTCACCCGCTATCCGGGTGGTGTAACATCCACCGGGTCAGGATCCGGCACAACCATATCTGCACTCTCTGCCGGAGTATATAATTTCACGGTACAGAATGCTCAGGGTTGCACCTCGCCGGTATCGGCAAATGCAACAATTGACTCACAGCCCCCTACACCGGCAACCCCGGCAGTGGGTACAATAACCCATCCCACTGTGCTGGTGGCAACCGGAAGCGTGTTGCTTACAGGTCTGCCGGCTACGGGAGGATGGACACTGATCCGGTATCCTGACGGATTAACCAGAACGGGTTCGGGAACAGCTTATACATTCAGTAACCTCGAACCGGGAACCTACACCTTCATGGTGACCAATTCCTTCGGTTGTACTTCAGCCTCCACCGGCAACGTGGTTATCAACGCCCGCCCGGGAGCTCCGGTGGTTGTGATAAATAATCCACCCTCAATCTGCGAGAACGAGACAGCTGACCTCACTGCTCCGGCAGTGACGGCCGGATCTGACGCTAATCTGACATTCTCATACTGGACTGACGCTGCAGGAACAGTCACCTATGCCACCCCGCAGGTGGCGCCGGCCGGAACCTATTATATAATGGGCACCTCCACGGCAGGTTACAGCACAATCAAACCTGTAGTGGTCACCGCTGACCAGCTCCCGGTTGCATATGCCGGAGAGGACCAGGTTCTTGATTACCTCTTCGGAACCACTCTGAATGCTGAAATCCCAGGAATCGGAACCGGCCTCTGGGAACTTGTGTCAGGTACCGGCGATATATTCAATTCCGCTGCTCCATCGACACCGGTCAGCGGACTGTCGGCAGGCGAAAATGTCTTCAGCTGGACTGTCACAAACGGTGCATGTGATCCAGTAACAGACCTCCTGGTGGTGAAGGTTAATAATTTGACTGTTCCTACTCTGATCACTCCCAATGAAGACGGAAATAACGACTATTTTGAGTTACGCGGAATCGAAACCCTTGGCAGGACTGAACTGGTCATCTTCGACCGCCGCGGACTCAAGGTATGGGAGAGCAACAATTACAGCAACGACTGGGATGGTCGTGACTACAACAACAATCCTCTTCCTGAGGATACCTATTTCTATGTGATAAGAGCTGCGAACAGTGTATCAATCAGTGGGTATATCGTTGTGAGACGGTAATCCTGCAGGTTCAAACGACCGCATCCCGGGACAAGAAGGATCCGGTTAACAGCAGGTTTCGCTCCGCGATAAGAATAAAAACAAGTTGTACCAGGAAATAAAACCAGGAATAATGAAAAAGCTAATATGTCTGTCAGCTATGATCCTTCTGCCTCTTCTCATGGCAGGTCAGCTGACACCGGTAACCAATCATTACGTACTCAATCCGCTGAGGATCAATCCGTCATATGCCGGCAGCAGAGGGGGGCTGAGTATTGCTGCATTTTACCGCCAGCAGTGGGTGGGCATTGCCGGTGCTCCCCGCACAATGAGCCTGGAGGTTGATGCCCCGGTGCTTTCAGACAAGCTGGGGTTGGGGCTCTTCGTGGTAAACGACCAGATCGGGGTAACGAAGCAGACGGAGGTGATGACCTCGTACGCCTTCAGGATAAACATGGGAAGCGGGAACCTGGCCTTCGGACTGGGTGCCGGACTGGTTGCGACAAATACCGCATGGTCGGATCTTATTGTAAATGATCCTGGTGATGAATACATGCTGGTTGATTCAAGGGTATTCGTCGTTCCTGATTTCAGTTTCGGATTGTATTATAATGTCAGGAATTATTTCATGAGTTTCTCTATCCCTCGTCTGCTGGGCTATAGTTTCGATTTAGACAAGAACAAATACTCACTGCTGGTGGAACCGGAGAACTACAACTTCGTGCTGAACACCGGGTACCTCTTCCCTCTCGGACAGAAGGCGAAATTTATGCCATCGGCGCTGGTTTCATATTCGCCTGGCGACAAGCTGCTTTATGATGCAAGCGCCCATTTCATACTTAATGACAGGATCTGGTTCGGAGCCACTTACAGGAGCACCGGCTCGGTGACGGCACTGGCGCAGGTGGCCGTAAACAACCAGTTCAAGGTGGCTTATTCATATGATTTCGATTTCGGTAAACTGGGAACATACAGCAACGGCTCGCACGAGGTGATGATCCGCTACGAGTTCCGTTACAAAGTGGATGTGGTGAACCCGCTGATTTTTTAGCCTGTGGAGTTTGCCGGAAATATCAATATGAGACGGATTCTGAAAACTGATCATGCAGAAGACGTTTCCTAATTATTTTTCTAAATGATTATTTTTTTAGTGTAACTTAGACAGTTCGAACTTACAGCACTATGAAATTAAGGACCCCGGATTCAGTTTTAGTATTATTCCTGGTGCTAAATACTGCTGCAGCCCAGCAATCACCCTACAACATCACCAAGACAAGCTTCAGTACTGACAATTATGATGAGTTTGCCCCTGTCTATTACAGGAACGGGCTGGTCTTTTGTACAGACCGGGGACAGGCGGTGAACAGCCAGGGACAGGCAGTTGTGAAAATGTTTTATGCTGATACCGCTGCTGTGAACAAAAAGTCGCAATTGTTCTCCAAGTATCTGAAGAGCAAACTGAATGACGGTCCGGCTACATTCAACAGGGCCGGCGATACAATTTATTACTCGCGGAATCTTGTAATCGACGGTAACTTCAAGCTCCTCTCCACCTACCGTAACAAGCTCGGATTGTTTTATGCTGTTGCTGAGGGGAAGGGATGGGGACGGGTCCGCGAGATCAGGTTCAATACCGAATGGTTCAACATAACTATGCCGTGTCTCTCGCATGACGGAAAGAGACTTTATTTTGCATCGGACAAACCTGACGGGGTGGGAGGTCTTGATATCTATTACAGCAACTGGAAAAACGGTTACTGGGAGGATCCGGTGAACCTGGGTCCGGATGTAAACACCGAAGGTAATGAGACATACCCTTTCATCAGTGAAACCGGTGAGCTCTTCTTTTCGTCTGACGGCCGCAGAGGGCTTGGAGGAAAGGATATTTACGTAACCAAGCAAAAGGAGAATGGCTGGCATATGCCCGTCAGACTGGCAGCGCCACTGAACTCGGAGTTCGACGACTTCGGAATCATCGCCACGGCTGACGTTAAGGAGGGCTATTTCTCATCTGCCAGGGACCGTTCAGTGGATATCTACCGCTTTACATCGGAGATGCCGCAGGTCTGGTTCGCGGAAGCGCAGAAGGAGAACCTTTATTGCTTTACAATCTCCGACACCGGGAAGATACTTGTTGACACAGTTAACCTGCAGTATGTGTGGGACTTCGGCGACAATACGAAGATGTCCGGCACCAGGGGGCATCACTGTTTTCCGGGACCCGGAAAATATAGTATTACGCTGGATATAGTAGACCGTTCTACCGGAAAATCATACTTCCGCAAGCAGAATTATGATATTGAAATAGTTGATTATGACCAGCCTTACATCTCAGGGCCGGCTTATGCTGTCACCGGCGAAGCGGTTGATTTTGACGGGATGAAGTCATACTGTCCGGGATACACGGTTACAGGCTTTTTCTGGGATTTTGGCGACGGGACGCAGAAGACCGGTGCCGGGCCGTCACACACATATACCCGGAGCGGCGAGTATGATGTGAGACTGGGTCTCACGCTACGCTCGCTGACAACCGGAGATGTTCTAAAGCGGGCAGTGACAAAGAAGATAAATGTGTTCGGCAGCAATAAGGACAAGAATGCATGGCTTGCAGCCCGGACAGCCATTGCTGCAGATCCTGTTGATCTGCGGCAGTTCGAGAATGTAATCGTTCACAGGCAGTACTCCGCTGAGGCAGAACTTGTGAAGGAGGCTGTCTTCCAGGTCGAGATATTGTCATCTGCGACGAAGATGGATCTCTCGAATCCGCTCTTCAGGAGTGTGCCTCCGAAGTATTCGGTACGCGAAGTTCATTATCCCGAGACCGGTACTTACAGTTATGTCATTGATCAGCAGATGAGTCTGATGGCAGCGTACCCTGCATACACTGAGATGCTGGCGCTGGGATTCAGGAGCACCACGGTACGGCTAAATGTACTGACTGAGCCTGCTGAACGGGAACTCAATGTGCTGAAGCGGAACTACGGTGTTATGACCGATACTTATTTCGATTCACGTAACAGGCTGGTCACCAATGCATACCTGATGCTTGATCAGGTTGTGATGCTGATGAACAAGTATCCCTCTCTTAAGCTGGAGATAGGGGTTCATACTGATAACCAGGGAGTACCCGCAGTACTCCAGAACCTGTCGCAGACCCGTGCACAGGTCATTGTCAACTACCTGATCAACAGAGGAATCGCTGCAAGCCGGCTGACTCCACGCGGATACGGCAGCACCCGTCCGGTAGCCTCCAACAACAACTGGCTTGACCGCCGGTTGAACAGGAGGGTGGAGTTTGATGTTATCAGGTAAGAGTTTTCACTTTTATTAAATCATTTTCAGAACAGTATATGAAGCATACACTGACGGTAATTCTTTTTCTGTTATGTTCTGCCACTCTTCTTCCCCAGAGAATTCTTCTTATAGAAAGTCAGGAGATTGTGGATACTGAAACCGGGGTTTCAGACGGTTATAGTATTGCCAGATCCGAGCCGACTGCACTTACGTTCCGGAATAACACACTTACATCTGTCAATTCAGTTGGTTATATACTTCAGGCAGGAGACGAAAGACCCGGGGTGACCAATAATAATCTCGATGGTGCAGTTATCACCGGTAACAGGTTTACCTGGAACGGAACAGATCCGGATAGCTGGACTCATGCCATGTTCACCGGATATAATCTTGGTGTGATAATCAAGTACAATTACCTCCTCAACACTCCGAACGGCATCCAGAGGAAGTCGGACGGCATGACTGACGTGAAAGGTGTTGTAGCCTATAATATTATTAAAAACCCTAAGGTGGGAATTGTGGTTAAAGGGATGAACGGAGTAAGGATTTTCAACAACACTCTTTATACTGACAGGACTACAACCCAGACACGCAGAGGATTGATTGATATTCACACCAATCTTGATGCCGGGTTGAATGCACCGTCTACCGGGACAAAGATTTTCAACAATATCTTTTATACTACCGATAATACCTACTGTATCAATGTGATGGACCCGGAAAGTCTCGCAGGGCTGGAGTCTGATTATAATGTGTTTTATTGTGAATCAGGCTCTCCCAGATTCAGTGCAGGAGGTTCTTCGAAAACATTTGCAGAATGGCAGGCTCTCGGATATGATGTTCACTCAGTTGTAATAAATCCGGATTTTAATAATTTCACAGATTTTGTTCCTGCGCGACAACTTGATTATGGTACTGATCTCGGCGCAGATTTTTCAGAAGGCCTGGCTACGGATGCCGTCTGGGGTACAGTCAGCCCTGCCACAACCAGGCAGGGCGAACAATGGCAGGCCGGAGCACGGATATACCGCACAGAAAAGAACGATTCAATTATTCTGCCGCAGAATACGACAAGTATTTATCCCAATCCTTCGAACGGATCTTTTTATGTTCTCCTGACTGATAATGATCAGGCTTACAGTTCAGTGAAAGTAATTGATTCACATGGAAGAGTCGTGCTGAATGAACCACTTGGTTTTGCAAGAGTGAACACAATCATTCTTCCCGACAACATTCTTCCAGGATTGTACACAGTCAGCCTTGAGGCAGCCGACCTGCTTCCATATGTAAAAAAACTTCTGGTAATTTTTTAGGTTCGGTTATCTCTTTATAAACTTCTGAGTAAGAAGGATATCGTTTGCTGAGATCACCACAATGTAAAGCCCGGATGCCAGTTGGGAGAGGTCAAATGGCTTTACATACTGGTTTTGCGGCACCTCTTCGGTAAGGATTGTTCTTCCCTGGGAATTAACAACAGTAATGCTGTAATTATCAAATCCCCCGGGTGCAGTGTATTCTATTGAAAACCGTCCGTTATTCGGATTTGGATATAATTTAAATGATCCTCTTTCAGGTTCAGGAGCGGTGATGTGGAATTCGAGGGCGCCTGAGGTTGATGAGGATTTGAGGTTATCCATTGCAATTGCATGCAGAGAATATGAACCCACTTCGAGGTCTTTCAGAGTAAAAATGAAAGGAGCGTTGGTCTTCTCCCCAAGTTTCACATTTCCGTTGAAAAGGGCAACAGATTGAATGGTTCCGTCAGGGTCATGTGCATTTACTTCGATGTCGACTATGGCTGGTGATGTGTAAGAACTGCCTTTTACCGGAGATGCAATTGATATTACCGGAGGCTGATTTTGTGGTTCCGGGGTTGGGGTAGGTGTAGGTGAGGCGCAATTGTTTGTGACTGATTGGTCTGTAACTGAGGCTGCCTGCGCCCCCCCGGAAGTTTGAAGGGGACTGCCGGAAGGTTTGGTGTAGGATACTTTCACGATATCGCCGTAATTGATCCTGCTTGTTAACGTCAGTGAAACCTTACTTCCCGTAACAGATACGGAGTTAATGGCTCTGACAGTACCGTTTACAGTAACTGTGAAAGCTGATGCTGCAGGTACAACTGATGCCAGGTTTATGCTGTAGTTCAATACAACTATGGTTGGAGCGCTGTTCTCAACGGATGCTCCTGAAAATACAGGAACTACGGGGGTAGATGGATCAGGGTCCGGCATCAGGATAACGGAGGTATAAGGCAGCAGAGTGACAGATCCTGAATATTTTTTCCCGGTCACATCAACCATTGGCTGGCTCAGGGTGATGACCTTATTCGTAGTTGACGGATTGTAATGGAAATCAATCTTTGAAGTATCGCTTACAGTGATGGCAGATTTTTTAGAGTTCTTATCCTGGTTTGTAAAAGACTGCCATCCTGCCAGGGTTCTGTATTTAGCGCCGGTTGAAGGTGAATAGGTGTGGAAAACATCGTCATCATCAACCGGTCTTGTATAATAGTTGTAATCTGCAGTACCAAATGACAGGATATCGTCAGCGACGCTGTAGAACTTGAGTGATATCTGAGTCGGGCCTTTGGCAATAAAAAGGTTGTTTTTCAGGCTGTTATTTCTTATGCTGCTTCCTGAACTGTTCTGAAAAAACATCCCATAGCCGTTATTGAAACCGGTGTTGTTTTCAATCCTGTTCTCATGAGCACGGTGGATCATGAATCCGGCCTCATTACAATTTGCTACTGTATTGTTGGTTACAATTACATTGGTTGAGTTTACGTCAAGGTAAATCCCCCTGGCTATGTGTCGATCAGGGTATGGTGTGCCGGTGGTATTCCCTATCACATTCGTTATAATATTCCCATCTATTTTTCTTGAAACACCTTCGGCTGCGGTGTAAATTCCCCCGCCGTCGTTCACTGTGAGTAATACATTATTGATATAGTTGTTCTGAATTGTAATGATATCTGCGGTGGATGATAGTTTTATGCCGCAATATCCAATATTCTGTATCTTATTGTTCCTGACAAGGCAATTATTGTTGGCAATACCTATCCCGTTTGTGAGATTACCCCAGAATGCCTGGCCTGCAAGCAGTCCGACATTTTCAATAGTATTCTGGACTATGTTATGTTCATCGCCAAGCGCTTTGATACCAGTCTGATTGCAATATGAAACAGAATTATTTGAAATATTGCCGTTTTTGCCCCACAGGTAAATTGCATCAAGGCCGGCATAACGCAGAGTTGCGTTCTTAATAGTGATGTAATTGCAGGAATTGATTGTAAACTCCAGCAGATTGGCAATTGAGCCCTGAATGCTGATATCATCGATTGTTATATAGTCATATCCTTCATTATAGACCAGGTTGTTTAATGATGCAACCTCAACAGTTGCCGATGCCGGGTCGGTGGCTCCGAAGTATATATATATTTTATTGGCTGCAGGATCATGAAACCATTCGCCGAAAGAAGTAAGGGTTCTTATGTCGTTTTGAATAAAGTAACCGTGTCCTGGCTCTGAAACCTGGGCAGATCCGAGTGATGTATAAGCGAAGGTGCCCCCTGTCTGAGTATTGATCCTGCACCTGTCATAAGACCAGTCATTCTTTCTTATTACAATTTCGGCCCCGGCCCAGTTGATTTCAGAATCGATATCAATATCTGTAACCGATATATTTGATGAGGCAGATTCGAAAATATTATAGTCGGTATCGGGCCACCTCCCCATCGCATATTGTTTGCCGTTCAGAATAACCATGTTAGTAAGGCCCTCTGAAGTCAGGGAAGCAGAATAGATTCCGTTTCCTTCATTGACCCATGATGATATTGTTGTGAATCCGGATATTACAGGTTTATTTCCGGTACCGTATGCACCAATTGATATTGGAGACCCTGATATTCCGGATTTTGATATTATTATTTTCCCGTAGAACTTATCTCCCCTTTTAAAAAGGATCCTGTCTCCCGGATTAAGATTATCAAATATGGAATTGACTTTTTCAATAGTTGACCAGGCGGTCGCATCAGAAGTGCCGCTGGCAAGATCGTTGCCGCCGTTTTTAACATAATAATCAGTAGCAGCCAGGTATGTGCTTATAGATAAAAAGAGTGTAATTAAAGCAACCTTCATATGTAAATGGTTGTGACGAATGCGTTAAAATAATTGACTAACATACCTTTTTTTACGACGAATGATGCTTTTTGTTGCATTGAGGTTATCAAAAAGCCGGGTCCAATATATAAATAAAAATCTTTTATGCATACAAGAAAGCGTAGTTTCTCAAGTTTGATTATGTAAGCTATAGTGCCAAAATGGATTTATTGAACTCAAAACCGATACAATTTTTTGCCAGATTCATTACAAAGGGTCATGAGCGAAGCGTAAGGGCGAAGAAAAATATAGTAAGTTCTCTCTTTATCAAAGGAGCCAGTATAGCTATAAGTTTTGTAACCTTACCTATAACTCTTAATTATGTTGATTCAGCCACGTACGGGGTTTGGTTGACAATGAGTTCAATTGTAGGGTGGTTTATATTTTTTGATGTCGGATTAACCCAGGGATTGAGGAACAAGTTTGCTGAAGCAAAAGCAAAGGGAGACGTAGAACTGGCACGGATTTATATAAGCACGACTTACGCACTTCTGGGATTGATTTTTTTAACTATCTGGTTGTTGTTCCTGATTTTCAACAATTTTCTTGATTGGTCATCGATTCTGAATGTTTCCTCTGATCTCAGGCCGGATGTTTCTTCACTGGCCATTATTGTCTTCACATACTTCTGTCTGTCGTTTGTATTTAGGATTATCACATCTATCCTTCTTGCAGATCAACTTCCGGCAGCGTCGTCATTGATAGATCTTTGCGGACAGATCATCTCTCTGGTTGTGATCTTGATACTGGTAAAAGTAACACAGGGCTCTCTTGTAAAACTTGGTCTGGCATTATGTGTGTCACCACTTATTGTTCTTGTTGCAGCAAACCTGTTACTTTTCAATGGCAGATACAGGAAATATCGGCCTTCCCCGGGCCAGGTCAGGTTTTCCTATGCGAAGGATCTGTTCAATCTTGGAGTTGTTTTTTTTATTATCCAGGTTGCCGCAATCATCCAATATCAGACTGCAAATATTATTATTGCCCGTAATTTTGGTACTGCGGATGTGACCTCATATAACGTTGTATATAAATACTTCGGGATGCCTTATATGGCATACGCAATTTTTCTGACTCCATTTTGGTCAGCCTCGACAGAGGCATACCATAAAAATGACCGCCAGTGGATCAGAAATAGTATGCACAGGTATTCACAGTTGAATGTACTGATTGCTGTCGGATGCCTGGCAATGCTTTTACTGTCCGGTATATTCTACAGACTGTGGCTGGGAGAGGGCAAGGTACAGATTGACTTTGCACTGTCATTCTGGGGTTTTGCCTATTATCTTGTAATGATGTATGGAGCCAAATACGTTCAGTTTTTAAATGGAATCAGTGCTCTCAGAATTCAATTCATTGCAAGCATCATAAGCCCATTCCTTTATATTGCCACTGTTATGCTGCTTATCAAGGTATTGAAACTCGGGGTACATGCATTATTTATCAGCTCAATAATTGCCAATTTTAATGGCATTATTCTGGCCCCCTTGCAGTACCGGATGATTATGAAGAAAAACAAGACAGGAATCTGGACAAGATAATAACCGTATTAACACGAAATTGCATGCTGGTTCAGATCTTTATAAAGAGAATAGAAATGGCTGATAAAAATGTATCTAATAGGTTAGACACGGAGGTTTCATCATGATGTTCAGCAAAAAGCAAATAGCATTTGCTGCGTTTATCCTGGCAGTGGTTTTTCATTTTCTTTTTTATTTCAATGCCTATGGCACTTCAATAGATGTGATCTCTAATAATGTTAAATATATCCTGGCTTTTGCCTCAATAATACTGATTGCCATTGTCTATCTGACCACTTATTGGAGAATTGATTTCAAGGATAAAGCCTCTCTCAGAATATTTGATCTTCTCGTTTTATGTATACTTGTGAATTTGGTTCGAAGCCTTCTGCAGATTGATTCTGCCGAAGGATTTAAAGGCTTCTTCAGGAGCAGTTATATGGCACTTTCATTATTTCCTGTTCTTTTTCTCATGATAGGAGTTAATCCAAGGTATTTTTATTCCACAAATAGAATACTTACTGTTTACATGGTGGCTGTCGGATTGTTTTCTTTATTCTTCCTGGGCTACTTTGAATTGCAGATATTTCTTTTAATGCCAATTTTTTATATTATTCTGACGATCCCTTTGCGGTCACCCTCAGGAAAAATATACATTTTACTTATTTCTGTTTCTCTTTTAATCGTTTCAATGACCAATCGGGCTGGTATCCTTCGTATTCTGATAAGTTATTCAATATTAGCGGCATATTACTTAATTGCATACGTGAAGATTAATAAAAAGCTATTGATTACCATTGTATTCCTGATCCTGATGGTTCCCCCGGCTGGATTATTCCTCGGCTCCAGAGGACAAAGTATTTTTCAGATGACCCTTGGAGAAAATGACCAACCATATAGTCAGATGGATCCTTATGCTGACACACGAACTTTTTTGTATCAGGAAGTATTTCAGGACTTGAGGGCAAGTAAATCTTTAGTTTTTGGGAAGGGATTAAATGCGGGTTATTACTCAGAGGCTTTCGAAACATATAGCAGAATGGTTGTAGAGGTTGGCTTTCTTCAGATCTTGTTGAAAACCGGGATTGTTGGTTTTATCCTTTATGTCACGGTCATAGTAACAGCAATTGTTAAATCACTTAAAAAATCGAAGAATACTTTTTTAAAATCACTTGGACTTTTATTGGCTTCCTACATTATAATGCTATTCCTTGAAAATGTGGTTGCATATAATCTTCTCAACGTTATAATATGGATTGTTATCGGTATGTGTCATTCAGAAGAACTCCTGGGAATGAATGACAAAGAAATTAAAACATTTTTCAGGGTGCCATATAACCGTTTCAATGGTTTACCTAAAAGCACAATTTAGTTGCATGGAATAAAACAGAATTACGCATTTATTACGAAAGGATTCTCCTTAAAAGATTGATGGAACAATGAAAATTTTGTGGATTACCAATATACTGCTACCGATTACCAGCAAATTATTGAATAAGCCTATACCTGTTGGAGGAGGCTGGATTCGGTCTTTGGCATATGAATTGGCCGGGGATAAATCTATCAATCTGGCGATTGCTACTGTATATGAGGGGAAGGATCTGATCGTGCATCATGAAGATGGAATTCAGTACTTTCTCCTTCCTCAGAAAAAACCCAAGTATAAGTATGACAGTTCATTGGAAACAAAATGGTTAGAAGTTTGCCGCCAATTTAAGCCTGATCTTATACATATTCACGGCACTGAGTATGCTCCAGGTCTGGCATGTGTAAACGCATGCACCGATTATAAATATGTTGTCTCTATTCAAGGACTGATCAGTGTATGTCAAAATTATTATTATGCAGGCCTGTCGCCGGCAAAGTTACTGGCGCATCTTACTCTGAATGAGATTAGAACTGCGAATCCGGCTTTTCGTGAAAAGATGACTACTTATCAACGTGGAAAGATAGAAGTAAAGTATCTGAAGCGATGCAGTCATGTAATTGGCCGTACATTTTGGGATTATTCACATGTAATGTCTGTTAATCCCGGATTAAAGTATCACTTCTGTAATGAGGCACTGCGTCCAGGATTTTATAGCGGGCCCCGATGGACATTAGAGAATAAGAAGGATTATTCCATTTTTTTGAGTCAGTCTTATTCTCCATGGAAAGGATTACATCAATTATTGAAGGCAGTCAGTATAGTGAAAACTTACTATCCCGGGGTTCATCTCAGAGTTGCAGGAAACGATATCACCGGCGGAACCAAATGGATTCAAAGGGTGAACAGCTATGGGGCATATATACGTAAAATAATCAAGCAATTAAACCTGAAGGATAACGTTACATTCATTGGTCCTCTTGGAGACGAAGGCATGGCTGAAGAATTCAGAATGGCCCATATTTGTGTAACGCCTTCTGCGATTGAGAACAGCCCCAACTCCCTGGGAGAAGCACAAATTATCGGAACGCCCTGTGTTGCATCGTTTGTAGGCGGAGTTCCGGATATGGTTACTGATAACGTAACGGGATTATTATATCGGTTTGACGACCATGTAGTACTTGCATACAAAATAATTGAACTCTTCAGGAATGATGAACTTGCTCAACGGATTTCAAAAAATGGAATGACAGCAGCATCTGAAAGACATGACAGAGCAGCAATAGTTGCCAGAATATCGGAAATTTACCGGGAAATCAGCAGGGTATGAGGGAATGCACCGACAGGCTCTGGATGATCGGTTGTCGTAATTCTGATGTTGCCAGACAGAACGGTAGAATTAAGCACTTGTTAAGTAATAGTTGACCAAATATTCTATAACATGAATAAACCATATAGACGTACATTTCCGGGATTGGTCAGGGAGATTCTGAAAGATCCTGACAGAAAGAATTTATCATTGATTATTAGGGAGTTCGTATACCTTACGTTTCATTATAGATCGCCAGCGACGCACTATTTCTCGCGTTTCCTTTATAAAAAAGGGGTGACTGACCCTCAAAACTTCCTGCCAAATCGCTATTCATCAGAAATTACAGGTACATTTAATGATAGCCTTCACAAACAAGTTGTAGATGATAAACTGTATTTCAGCTTTTTCTACAACAGGGAAGGTATCCGTTTACCCAGGTTGCTGGCCTATAACAACAAGAAGTATTTCACAACAGGAAATACAACGAGGCTGATAAACAGTGCAAATGATTTCCGGGAGTTCGCATCGGAATTGTTTAAACAAAACTCACAATATAACTCAGTATTTATAAAAAAAACCCACTCCAGTTCTGGCGGTAAGAATATACACATTCTGGATGCTGAGTGTCTTGTGTCTTCTCCTGAAAAAGTAGATGAAATATACTATGCCCTGATTAATTCAGCTTTTGTTTTTCAGGAACCGGTTCGGCAGCATCAGGATCTGAATGTAATTAACCCTGCTTCTCTGAATACAATAAGATTTGATTCTTTTATAGATAAGGATGGAAAAATAGAAATAATCTCCGGAATGCTGAAAATGAGCACTAATAATGCCCGGGTTGACAACCTTTCAACAGGAGGCTGCTCAGTGGGAGTTGATCTCAGCTCCGGCGTGCTCAGAAGAAATGCGTATTCAAAAATGAAGTACCGTGGTACCGAAGTTCTCACAGAACACCCTGTGACCCGGGTTCGATTTGAAAATTTCAAAATTCCATTTCTGAAAGAAGCCATGGAAATGGTGCTTAAAGCCGCTGAACTAATGCCTGCACTAAGACTTGTAGGATGGGATGTGGGGATCAGCGTTGACGGGCCGGTTATTATAGAAGGTAATTCTGACTATGGAGTAACAGCAAATGATTGTGCCTATGGTGGTTACATGACCAACGTCACCTTCAGAAAGGTTTTGCGGGAAATGAATTATCTCAAATAGGAGCTTTCAGACAGTTTTGTGTTATGCTTTTGCCCAGGATTTTAATATTCGGACAACCTTTCAATAAGAAGTATGGTGGTGGCATCACCCTCACCAATCTGTTTAAGGGTTGGGATAAGAATAGAATTGCTGTTGCCGCAACGGGTCATGTTATGACTGATGTAACGACAGATGTTTGTGATACATATTATCAGTTGGGTGTAGAGGAATTCAAATGGCGCTTCCCGTTCAACCTGTTCCAAAAAAAATTCCCGTCCGGAATTATCAGTTTTAATGATAAACTGTCAGAATCACCCAGGCCAGTCAAAAAAGGCAGAAGGCGTTTCTTCGTGACCAAAGTATTTTATCCGGCATTAGAGTGGATGGGTCTTTATCATTCTTCATCAACCTATTTACTTTCTGACAATTTTAAGGAATGGTTGAAAATATTTAAGCCTGATGTGCTGTATCTTCAGATTTCTTCCTATGACACAATTCTGTTTGCCCATAAGCTGCACGATTTTCTCGGAATTCCAATTGTAATGCATATGATGGATGACTGGCCCTCCACGATAAGCAGGACGGGGCCTTTTAAAAAGTTTTGGAGTAAAAGGATTGACAGGGAGATCAAACGGCTTTTGGACAAAACCGATCTTTGCCTTAGCATAAGCGAAGCAATGTCTGCAGAGTATCTTCGAAGATATGGTAAAGCCTTCAAGCCATATCATAACCCAATTGACATCAGTAATTGGAATCCTTATTTAAAGACAGATTTCACGCTTCAGGAAGATTGGGTTAAGATACTGTTTTCAGGCAGGGTCGGAACAGGAATCACTTCATCCCTCATTGAAATCTCAGATGCAATTAATGAACTTAATCATAAAGGGATCAGATCGAAGCTCTATATTCAATCTCCGTCGGTTAATAATGATCTTGTTAAAAGATTATCCTCAAGTTCCAATGTTATCATAAATCCGGTGGCCAGGTATTCGGATCTTCCTGCTATTTACTCAAATGCAGATATTCTCGTAATAGCAAACAATTTTGATAAAGCGAGCATCAGCTTCCTGAAATATTCAATGCCCACCAAGGCGTCTGAATTTATGATTTCGGGAACCCCCATCCTGGTCTATTCCCATGGTGACACTGCTGTCTCAAAATTCTTTTCAGAGAATGAATGTGGGCATTGCGTGACTGAGCATAGTATCACAAAGCTTGTTGATGGGTTCTTTGAAATGATCAGCAACGAAAACTACCGTAAAGAGCTGAGCCGCAAAGCGGTTAATATCGCCAGTCAACAATTTGATATCAATAAGGTCCGTCATGAATTTCAGGAGGATATTGTTAAAATTACTGTTTCAGGGGATTCCCATCATGATGAATCGGGCATTTTTTAAAAATACCAGTCAGATGACGATTGCCCGGCCGATACCTGTATTGAAATCATAACATGATTTAATTAACAACAAAGGATTGAATTATCTCGTTAACTGAAAAAGCTCTTATGGGTCAGAACACCGGAAATTTTATTCTTATTACCTCCACCAATTTCCCTGAGGGAGGTCCGGGTGCGAACTATCTTCATTTGTTTTGCAGAGGACTGAAGGCAAATGGGGCGGAAGTAAAAGCTTACCTGCTAAAGGGACATGCATTCGGAAATTCGAAGTACACAGGTCCTCGAACAGCATATTCTCCTTATGGTATCCGGTTCACTTATCTGGGTTTCAGGCAGAGGTCCAAAAATTTTGTCCTCAAACTTGCGGATCAGATGGTGAGTTTCTTCCGTCTTCATTTATTGTTGATTTCACTGGCAGGCAAACGCAGGAAGGACACTATTTTACTTTATAACAGCAACCTCTTTTTTAATCTGCCCATCCACCTGATTGCAAAAGCAACTGGAATCAGACTGGTCAAGTTTGCAGCAGAGATTATTGACAAGTCGCAGTTCGGGGAAACCTTCATAGGAAGTATCTCGAAGGCTGCTTATATGAGCAACTTCAAATACCTGAACAAAATGTCTGACAAACTGATTGTTTTCAGTCATTATCTTAAGAGTGAAATCCTCAGGATGGGTTTTGATGAGCAGAAGATATTAGTACAGCCCAACCTTACAGATTTTGAATTTTGGGAAGCAGGTAAGTGTGAAAACAGATTTACAATCGGTTACAGTGGCGCTCCATACATGAAGGATGGGCTAAATGATCTGATGGAAGCTATAAGTATTCTGTCATCCAGGGATATAAAGGCTTCATTGCTGATCGTTGGGGATGCCACATTTGGGAAATCCCTGATTCCTGACCTCAAAAAGGAATGTCATAAGCTGGGAATAAATGATAAGGTTACATTCACAGGTCTTGTGGAATCGATGGAGGTAAAGGTATATCTCTCTCAATGTGATATACTTGCTATAACGCGCCCTGACACAATTCAGACACGGGCAGGATTCCCTACAAAGCTGGGAGAGTATTTTGCATTGAGGAAGCCTATACTTGCAACGAGGTTTGGAGACATGGAACGATACTTCGCTGACGGAAGTGACATTGTTTTTGCAGAATGTGGCAATCCGGCCTCCATCGCTCAAAAGCTTGAATGGATGATGCAGAATAGTGAGGAACTGGAGAAAATTGCACAAAGAGGTTATTCAACAGCTTATGATTTACTGGGATATAAAAGCAGTATGAAGAAAATTCTGAAGTTTTTAACTACTGACCAGGAATGAACAAAATGGATCTGACATCAATCCTTATAGGTGGCGATCTTGGGCCTACCAATTCGAATTCATCGCAATTTTCAGCAGCTGATATCGAAAGACTCATTGATGCTGAATTAATTGACACCCTTTCTTCTGCAGACTTCAGGATATTCAATCTCGAAGTGCCCCTGACTTCAAATGATACTCCCATAAAAAAGGACGGACCTGTACTGAGCGCACCTGCTTCTGCCATCCGGGGGATTAAACTGCTTGATCCTTCTGTCTTCACCCTGGCAAACAACCACATTATGGATCATGGTGAAGAAGGACTGATTAATACAATTGAGCAACTTTCCCGGCAAAATATAGCGTATGTGGGTGCAGGGAAAAACATTGACGAAGCAGCCCGGCCTGTTATAATTGAAAAACAGGGTCACAGAATAGGAATATATGCCTGCGCAGAGCACGAATTTTCAATAGCAGGAGAAAACCAGGCAGGAGCCAATCCTTTGGACCTTCTTGAAGTTTTCGGCCATATATCCAATCTGAAATCACGTTGTGATCTGGTTATTGTACTGTTCCATGGTGGAAAGGAGTATTACAGGTATCCTACACCGGATCTTCAGAAGATCTGCAGAAAAATGGCGGTAAGTGGCGCCGGCCTTATTATCTGCCAGCATAGTCATTGCATCGGAGCTTATGAAAAATATGGCGATGCAATGATCGTATATGGGCAGGGAAACTTTCTTTTTGACAGGCACAATGATGAATTTTACCAGACGGGACTGCTGGTAAACGTGAAAATGGACAGTGCAATTTACTTCGATTTCATACCCATACTCAAGAATGGAAACGGTGTGAAGACCCCGGACCCTGACCAAAGTGCCAGAATATTGGCAGACTTTCATAAAAGATCCGAAGAAATACAGAATCCGGGATTTGTCGAACTCAAATTCGATGAGTACTGCAGTCTGAATGGCCAATACTATCTTGCGACACTCGCCGGCCTGGGAAAGACAGTCAGAAGAATCGATAAAGTACTGAACCGCCCCTTGACCAGACTTATTTACCCAAGGCGAAAGCTGGACACGATTCAGAACCATTTCGAATGTGAAACACACAGAGAAATAATGTTAAGGTACATTAAGCTTCTGAAGGGCAAGAAATTATGATTTGACACGTTATGATTATCCATGTTTAATTATCATCGGCACATATGAAAAAACTTATTATCCTGACAGATGAATACTCCGCCTTTTTGGTCTCCAAAGCCAATTTGAGGAATTTTACATCAATGGATGTTCTGAAAATCGGGAAATGGTTCAGGGACAGAAACTATGATGTCAGGATATGCAAATTCAGCGAGCTGGATCAGACACTGAATTACCGGGGTTATTATTTCTTATATCAGACATCCGAAGCGCCGGGCGCTTTCTATAAGAGGTACATCGAGGACCTGGTATATTTCCTTGAAAAGCAGGGGGCTGTTGTGATGCCGTCATACGAATATCTTAAGGTTCACCATAACAAGGTTTTCATGGAGTTTATGAGAATGAAATTTTCTGAGGACTCTTTGAAAACAATAAAAAGCACCTGTTATGGATCATGGGTTGATGCCATGACATATGACAAAGGCTTCCCGGCAGTAATAAAACATGCCTCAAGTTCAGCCGGCGCCGGAGTATTCCTGGCACACAACAAAACAGAATACAAAAAGTATGTCAGGGAAGCCGGACGTACGATAATTGCCTCCGGACCGGGTGATCTCGCAATCACTTCAATTAAAAACCTTGTTAAGAAGGGTATCAAGGTTCTATACCCTTCACGCAAAGGTTATGTGCAATATGATACTACTCCTGTCAGCAGTGCCCTTGTGGTGCAGAATTTCATACCCGGCCTCAGCGGCGATTACAAGGTACTTTACTTTGGGGGCAGATTCTACTGTATGTACAGGAAAAACAGGAAAAACGATTTCAGAGCCAGTGGCAGCGGAATGTTCTTTCAGGTCCCGGACAATGAACTTGAAGGTGTCCTTGACTTTGCCCGCAAGCTGACTCTTGAAATAGACTTTCCCATAATCGGGATGGACATCGGATTTGACGGTCAGTCTTATCATCTGATAGAATTCCAGATGATCCATATTGGAACATCCGCCCTCCAGAGATCAAAATTCTGGCACGAATATCAAAACGGGAAGTGGATTAAATTCGAGGGCAGCTCCAACCTGGAGGACGAATTCTCCAGGTCCTTTGACCTGTTCATGAACCGGCTTCAGAAAAACGCCTGATGCTTACAATGGATAAAAGACTGAATATCTGTGTCCTGGTAAATGATAATACAGTCCCCCAGTGGATTTTTAAATGCATTGAGAACCTTGCTCTATCTGAATCTGCGAATGTTTCAGTAATAATCAGCCCGGAGCCGCCACTTAGCGCCGCAAAACGCAAGTTGTCTCACTCAGGTTCTGTTCTCATCAGATTATTCGAAACGATAGACAGATTACTTTTCCGCAGCAATTACTATTCTCACCTTGACAGAGATATCTCATCCCTGAAGGGAACAGCCTCTGTCATCAACCTTACCGATCTGACCGGTCTTGCATTGCGAACAGGTGAGACAGAAGCAATATCCGATCTTAACCCCGATGTGATTGTCTTATTAGGCCGCCATAAGGTTGAGGACTCTGTTCTGAATATTCCAAAATACGGTGTCTGGACCTTTTCAATAGATAAGAATGAGATTCACGGAGTGCCAGCTCATGGATTCCGGGAGGTGATTAAACATCAGCCTCTTACAGATATGTCGCTGGAAATAGTGGCGGGTGACAAGTCACGAAACGACATTATCTACGCTACACGTGAGGCTACTTACCATTATTCCATCACCGAAAACAGGAACAAAGTTTTCTGGCGTGCCACTGTCGTCATTCCAAGGATAATTGAGGGACTCTGCAGGTACGGTGATATTTACCTGCAGCAGATGAAAGAAAGACATAAAGCTCTCACACCGGTTTCCGGAGGAACAACAAACCAGGGTTCCTTTCTCACAGTGCTCAGGGATTTGGGTGAACATGCCGGATATTTATTCTGTCTTGGAGTGTACAAGATTTTCCATACTGATGCCTTCAGCTGGCAGTTGAGGACTAATATCGCAAGGCACAACAATATTCGTGAAACTGACCTCAGCGCATTCACAACCATAAATCCTCCACGAAAACTGTTCTGGGCAGATCCTTTTGTAGTAGCCGATGATAAGAGCTATTATGTTTTTGTTGAGGAATTTATTTATAAAACCAATAAAGCTCATCTGTCAGTCCTTGTCCTTGACGGCAATGGCAGACCAGTCAGGTCTCAAAAGATAATTGACAGGCCATACCATATGTCATATCCATTCGTTTTTAAAACAGACGGTATATACTATATGATACCAGAAACGAATCAGAACAAAACAATTGAGTTGTACAGATGTGTTGGTTTCCCCTATGAATGGAAGTTCGAGAGGAATATAATGGAAGATGTAAGTGCTACTGATGCTACTTTGTTTCATTATGAAAACAAGTGGTGGCTTTTTACAACCATAGACCAGACGGGAGGTGTTTCAAGTTGCAGCACCGAATTGTTTCTTTTTTACAGTGATGATCCTGTTCATGGAGACTGGGTGAGCCATCCGCTCAATCCTATTGTATCTGATGAAAGCAGAGCTCGTTGTGCCGGGAAATTCTTCATTGAAAATGGCAATATCTTTCGCCCGTCACAGGATTGCTCGGTGAGGTATGGCAGAGGTCTGAATATTAACCATGTCACAAAACTAAACGAGCATGAGTACAATGAAGTCCTGGTCAGAGAGATAAAGCCAGACTGGGAACACGGACTGAAAGGAGTGCACACACTCAATACTGATGAGGACATCATCATAATTGATACGTACAGGTTCCACAGGCGAATATCGCTTTGATCACGGCAGAGTTCATAATTGGGAAACTACTTACTGAGAATAACATACATTACCTAAGAAAACAAATCATTCCTTATGTCGTCAATAGTCATCTTCTGTAAAACACTGGTGAAGGGAGGAGCGGAGAAGCAGGCTTTGTCTCTTGCCAAACTATTGGCAGACAGAGGTGTGTATGTTGTAGTTGTAAGCTGGAGCAGAACGAGAGTAGATACATTAAATAAAAAATTTCTGACCGATAATTCGCTTAAGTATTACGGGCTCCGTGGGACGCGTATAATGAAATTCGTGCAATTCAACCGTATACTGAAAAGAGAAGATGCAATAATTGTTCTTTCTTATCTCACCCTTGCAAACTTTGTTGCCGGAGTCAGCACCTTGTTTCATAGGAATTTGATTACTATCGGAGGCATCAGATCTGAAAAATTGCCTCTCTGTAAATTTTTGTCCGAAAAATTTGTACACAATCACCTTAATGACGCAACAGTCTTTAATAACTGGTCTGGCAAACATAAGTTCGACAGACGTGGATTTAATGCATCAAAGGGCTACGTGATACATAATGCAATTAAAGCTTCAGGGGTCTCTTCCCGTGTGTTGAAAAACGACGAGGTAAGGATAATTACAGTAGCACGTTTTGTCAAGGCGAAGGACTTTAAAACTGCGCTTTTAGCTTTCAGTAGGTTGTCAGCCGGGAATACCGGTCATTCAATAAGGTACGATATAATAGGATATGGTCCGGAGGAGTCAGGAATCAGATCACTCATCAGTTCCCTCGGGCTCGGTGAAAAAGTCAGCCTGGTGCTGAATCCGCCTAATGTAAGTGATTATCTCAAACGTTCAGACATTTATCTGAGCACCTCACTCTTTGAAGGCTTGTCAAACTCCCTGATGGAAGCCATGGTTGAAGGTCTTCCCATTGTAGCTACAGATGTGGGAGACAACCGCTTCCTGGTCAGAGATGGCTTTAATGGATACATCCTGCCTGTAAAAGATGACGGGCAGATAGCTCTTAAACTGGAAGCGCTTGTTACTTCCCCGGAACTGAGGCATGCTTTTGGGCTAAACAGTAAAGAGCTGATTTCTGAGGGCTTCAATGAAGACAAACTCCTGACCGGCTATTTGAAGCTTATAGGTCAGTATACAGACAAATTTTCGCATATACAGGTTCAGTCGAATGAAAAGGCACATACTTATCCTGGGCTGTAAGAATTATCCTGCATTTTCATCCCGGAAGATTATTTCGGGAGGAATGGAGGTATATGTCAGTGAAATAATAAGTTACCTGAAGGAAGATTTCCGCTTTACAATCATCGCGGGTTATTCTCACAGTGATGATGTCAATGTAAAGGTAATAAGTGTACCTCTTGTAGGGGAATTTGCACTTCAGCCCATATCCCTTACAATATTCTCTTTTTTCATAGCTCTCTGGAAGGTTATTACCGGAACAAAGTACAACCTGGTAAATGCTCAGACACCGTTAAGCGGATTTGTCGGATACGTGCTCAGGAAGTTGTTCGGTATCCCATATATAGTGACAGTCCACATCTTTGCAGCCACACCTGCTCATGTTGGCCGGGCGGCAAAAATTTACGGATATATTGAAAAAATAGTGTTGCGTAATGCTGACAGGGTAATCTCGGCTGGGTTCGAACTGAAAAAATACCTTGATGAAAGATATAATTTCAAAGATGATCATGTAATTGTGGTACATCCGGGAATGGATGTGGTCAGTTTCAGTGAAGCGAATGTGAGCAATGAACTCCGCGATAGGTTGAATACTGATGCATATAAGATCCTGTTTATGGGCAGGCTGATTGAAGAAAACGGAGTCAAAGACCTCCTTGAAGCTATACGGGGACTGAAAGGTGAAAACTTTAAACTGTACTTTGCCGGGAATGGGAACCTTGAGCGATTGATTTCCGATTATATTGAAAAAGAACAATTGCAAGACAAAGTAATTCTTCTTGGAGTAGTGAGAGGACCGGACAAACAATATCTTATCAGGAATGTAGACCTTTCCATACGTACTTCATATCACGAAGTTTTCCCGGTTGCTTATCTCGAGTCGGTATCAGTCGGTGTCCCGGTTATTGCAACCCCGGTTGGTGACACTGAATATATGGCTGAGAGGACAGCAGCAATAAGGATTGTGCCGGTAAATGACCCAGGGAAGGTGGCTATTGCAATAGAGGATCAGATGAGTCAGGGACCATTGCCTGATGAAGCTGTGTTAAAGGCACAATCATTTATTGAAAATATCAGCTGGGCAAAGCAATCGCTTAAAACGAAAGATGTTTTTAATGGTCTGCCGGAATTTAAAGATTATGAACACTAATAATCAGATATTGAGATGTCAAAGAAACAAGCTGTTAATAACCTGAAGTATTGGATAATTCCTTTACTGGTACTTGTCCCCCTTATGATCATGTACTTTTCCAATGTGAAATGGGCACAGGAGCTCGTCTGCCCGTCTGTCAACTGGGAACTTGGGATTGTAGAAAATCTGCAAATCCTGTTATTGATCATGATGTTGATAATAAGTGTTATAGCCGTATTTAGAAAGAAGAACACGATTGAAAAAGTATTGTTTTCATTTCTTTCAGTCTTTGCCCTGTTTGTTCTCCTTGAGGAGATAGATTATGGCGCTCACTTCCTGAGGTATTTCAAGGGCCGTTCAGATACCTTCTTCGTGGACATGACAGGCAAGGCCAATGTGCATAACCTGGGTAACAATGCCAGGATATTTAAAAGATCTATTTACCCGCTGATGTTGTTATTATTCATCATCACTCCCATCTATGTTCATAAATTTAAAAACCCGGTATTTAAATATCTGATACCAAACAAATGGTTTGTGGTTACTGCTGTAATTACAATCCTTTCATATGCTGTGCCGCGGTTGCTTGTTGATTTTAACATCCTGGAAGATGGCGGTTTCGGTGTTAATATCGGGGAGTTCTCTGAAATCATGGTATATTATATTTTCTTCCTTTACCTTTTCGAGATAATATTTGAAAAGGATCTCAGGCCCGGCTCCTGAACAGGAGTGAGACACGTCGCCCGGGCCTTTAATGAATTGCTGCTTTCTGGAAGGTATGTACTATTTTCCCTTCCATTCACGTTTCAGACTATAGGAAGTCTTGGGCTGCTGACCAGTGTTCACTGGAGAGCGATCAGGATAAACCGGATATTTTGGAGTATAGAATATATAATACAACCTAATAAACAGATATGTTACACGCAGGAATTATAGGTCTTGGCAAAATGGGTTTATCTCATGCTGCCATAATTAATCCCCATCCGGACGTAGATCTTGTAAGTGTTTGTGATACTTCGTCGATAGTATTGGAAGCCTTCAGAAAATTCAGCCAAATAAAGGTCTATGAGGATTACAAAAAGATGATTGATACGGAGAAGCTGGATCTTCTTTTTGTGGCCTCGCCAACCAAGTATCATTATGAAATGGTCAGTTATGCCCTTGACAGGGGTATACACACTTTCTGTGAAAAGCCCTTCAGCCTGACAATCAGGGAGGGGCGTGAACTGGTCAGAAAAGCAGCGGAGAAAGGTGTAGTAAACCAGGTGGGATTCCATAATCACTTTATCGGCACTTTCAGAGAGCTTAAAAGGCTGCTTAAGGCCGGTATTCTGGGTGAACTTGTACATTTTTCCGGAGAAGCCTATGGCCCGGTTGTGGTTCGTGAAAAGGGAGAGACATGGCGCTCTGATCCGAAGGAAGGGGGTGGATGTTTGCTTGACTATGCATCTCATGTAATTAACCTGATTCAGGAAATAATCGGCTACCCGGTTCAAGCCAGCGGATCTCAACTGAAGAAGATCTATTCAAAGAAAGTTGAAGATGCAGTCTATTCACTTCTGAAACTGGAAAGCGGGGTAACAGGAGTTCTTTCAGTGAACTGGAGCGATGAGACTTATAGAAAAATGTCCACATCATTGACGATCATGGGAAAGAAAGGCAAAATTATCTGTGATGCGACAGAGTTGAAGATATACCTCAAGGAAGCAAATGCAAAAGAAAACCTGGAAAAGGGATGGACGATCAGGTATATTACTGACCTGGCGATTCCTGTCGATTTTTATCTGAGAGGAGAGGAGTACAGCGCACAGATAGACCATTTTATCCGGTGCGTTGTCATGAATAAACAGACTGAGATCAACTCCTTTGCCCAGGCACTCAGGACTGATGAGACTATAGACTTAATAATTGAAGATTCAAAAAGGTGAAAATACAGATGGAAAAGGTATTGTTAGGTGACAACCAGTTTTTTGCCGTAAACCACCTGTCAGACGAGAAGTCAAGAGAACAGGCGATGCGTTTTAAGGATGACGCTTCCATTATCAGGGTGCTTGATCAGGCTATTGAAACCGGGATAAATACATTCATGTGTACCACTCATGACCGTATCGGGAACATCTGCAATCATTTACGTGCTAACCCGGGGCAATACAGCAATTTTAAGATATATCCCTGTATGCCGTATGCTCATAAGTATGCAAATGCTGTCACTGAGCTGGGAATCCTGGGTACGGTAAAGCAATATGTGCCCGGAAATATATTCAGCACATTTACAAAGGGCGGAGTCGCTTACCTGAATAAGGACTTCATCAAGCTGATGGAGATATTTATTGATGCTGAGATGAAAATGTTCAAGGGTATAAATACCCCTGTCATTTTTATACAAAATGTTGTTGTAGACCTTATCCTCGGCCTCGGCCTCAATGAGGTCTTCAGGGAATATGACTCTTACATCAGGAAAAAGTTTAACGCCGAACCTGGTTATATAACGATGAATATGCCAGCCCTGCTGGATGTGCTGAATTCTGTCGGGATTCAAAATCCGATCGTTTGCAGCTCTATAAATAAAATAGGATTCAGAATGTCAGGAGGGAAGGATATTTATGAAAAGTATCTCAGGGAGAAGACATTCAGGCCAATAGCCATGCAGGTCCTCGCCGCGGGTGCTCTGAGACCAAAGGAGGCCATTGAATACCTGGCCGGCTTTCCAAAAATTGAATCGGTCCTGTTTGGTGCATCTTCAAAGGCTCATATTCAGGAAACCCGGGATCTGATAATGAAATACATGCAGTGACTATTCTTTGGTCATGCAGAATAAACGGATTCCGGTTTTATTCGGGTAATGAGGGAGGTATTCATCATATCAACGGGAGAGATACTGAATGGCAAAACAGCAGGTTCAAGAAGAATGCTGAATTTTGCAAAGTCCATGGCAGCTGGTAACATCACGGTTTACTTATGTTCATTGGCCGGATTCAAGGGTGATCCGTCAGAAATGAACTTGGTTCGTCCAGGTGTTTTTACATTGATGTCTGGAAGCAAAGAGAGCCTGCGGAAAGGTACCTTCTGGCAGTTCATGAGAACTGTAAACAGATTTCTCTCCCGGGGAGAGACCGAAAAAGTTATTTACCTCTATCCGACAACATTTGTCCTGAAAGATTTTATCTACCTGCTGTATTTCAAATTCCTGAAACGTTACAGGTTCTATTGTGAAATTAATGAACTCAGAAGAGCAATTCCGTTATCATCACAACCCCCGTCGGGATCAGGCCACAGAATTCTGTATTTATTTAAAAACTCTAAGGATTTTGTTGTATTCAGTTTGAATGAGATCCAGACAATATTCTATGACGGAATTACAGTGATTTCGACGAATCTTGAAAAGTATTTTGCCAGGTATACCAAAAGAATGATCAGGGTGCCCATATTGTGTGACGCCGATGAGATAGACCCCCTTTTAGATCCTCCGGTATTTGACGGTGGAACATTCAAGATTTGTTTTGCTGGTTACATCAAGTGCGATAAGGAAGGATTTGACCTTGTTTATGAAGCTCTTTCAGAGCTGAATACACGGTACAGAGTCGAACTCTATTTATATGGAAACCTGGAGGAAGAAGACAGCCTTCGACTCCGGCATCTGTCTGAAAAGTATGAGCTAAGGGGAAAGGTATTCTATCAAGGAAATATGGATCCTGAGGAATTGAAGTTTGAGTTTTCCAGGTATCACCTGCTCATCCTTCCCAGGCCGTTGAATATGCGAACGAAGTATGGATTTTCGACGAAGCTTTCGGAGTATCTCGTGTCTGGCGTCCCGGTTCTGGTGACTGATGTCAGCGACAATGCATTATACATAAAAGACAATTTCAACGGGTACATCATACCACCGGGATCTGCCGGGTGTATCGCTGAAAAGCTGGAATACATAATTCTCAATTATAATGATCAGGCGGGGAAAATAGTAAAGAATGCTCACAACACTGTAATTGAACAACTTGATATACGGTTGTTTACGGGGAAATTTGCAGATTTCTTTTTTAATGACAAAAATAAAGTGAACCAGCCGGCATGACCCTGGTTAAAGTCCGAGATGAAATTATTATCAGTCATAGATACTTTGGGCGCCGGTGGAAAGGAGAGGAGGTTCACTGAGCTTATGAAGGCCCTGAGCAACCAACCCGGGTTGGAAATCAGGCTCGTGTTAATGAGCGACACAATCCATTATACTGAAATCTGTGATCTTGGACTGGAGATTACAAGCATTATAAGAAAGACCCGCAAGGACCTTTCCGTCTTCGGACAGTTTAAGAGTATTATTGAAAGAGAGCGTCCTGACGTGGTTCATTGCTGGGAAAGCATGACTGCTGTATATCTTGCACCGGTTTGCCTGGTGACCGGTTGTCCCCTGATAAATGGCATGGTCACCAATGTCCCGATGAACCGCAAGATTCTTAATCATCATTGGCTCAGGGCCAGACTGACATTTCCTTTATCAAAAGTTATTGTAAGCAACTCGCAGGCCGGGTTAAGGGCATACGGAGTGCCGGGGCACAAGGGTATCGTTATTTATAATGGATTCGATTTTTCCAGGCTTGAAGGCCTTAAGGAAACCGGGGTTGTCAGAGCTGAACTTGGAATCACCACCAGGTATGTCGTAGGAATGGTTGCTTCATTCTGTAAGCAGAAGGATTACCCGACTTATTACAGTGCAGCCAGGCAACTGCTTAATAAAAGAGGTGATATTACATTCGTTGCTGTCGGTTCTGAAACAGATTCGCAGGAATCCATAGGTTTGGTCGACGAAAGTCTGAGGAAGAACTTCAGGTTCCTTGGAAGGAAGAGCGCCATTGAATCATACATAAATGCCATGGATGTATGTGTTCTGGCGACATATACTGAAGGAATATCAAATTCGATAATGGAGTATATGGCTCTTGGCAAACCCGTTGTAGCCACGGTCGGAGGTGGAACTGAAGAAC
Organism: uncultured Rikenella sp.; assembly: GCA_964635655.1. Taxonomy (GTDB): domain Bacteria; phylum Bacteroidota; class Bacteroidia; order Bacteroidales; family VadinHA17; genus SR-FBR-E99. The sequence goes on from CAZWOC010000003.1 coordinate 157,730, forward strand.
TCGTGCTATCGGACACAACCGGATTTCTGGTCAAACCTTCTGACCCTGATATGATGGCAGACAGAATAGAAAAGCTGATTGATGACAGTGAACTGAGATCCCGGCTTGGCAACAGGGGGAAGGAAAGAATAAAGGCCCGGTTTTCAATTGACCGGATGGTTGCTGACTATTTAAATCTCTACAGCAGGATTTGTGGCAATTAGTAATCGGATAACTGAGCTTTATGGATAAAAGAGAAAGGATACTGATAATTGATTTTTCTAACTATGAGGATTTTCCAATAGGAGGTTACCTCACATTTGCCAGGAACATGATATCCTCTTTCGGAAACACTCTTGCCCTGGCTGGTATTACTACCAGCCGTCAGGATCCGATTGGTAAATGGTTTAAAAAGACTATTAACGATGTAGAGTTTGATTTTTTTGCCATGGCAAGGTATGGCAGTACAAAGACCAAGAAGGCTGTTCCCGACAGACTTGTTAACTATCTGCTGGTCAAACATTACAGGAAGAAGATTCTGGGATTAGGGATTAACAATTTATTTCTGCAGAGGCAGGAATCATTACTTGCTATTTCAGACTGCAAAAGGAATATTTGTTACTCTTTTGCGGGGATGGATAATCCACTTGTAAATTCCAAATACAGTTACGGAAGCCTGTTGGCAAACTGGTTTGAGGCCAGGTTCTTCAGGAAGATAGGTGTCGCCAATGTAATTCTTGGACGGGGAGATGATAAGGCAATTCAGGATATGTTGTCGAGAAGCAATGGCTCCATGGCCGGGCGTGAGGTTATTAAATTCCCGACAAGGATAGATACACATATTTTCAGACCCCTCAACCAGGCAGAGGCCCGGGTTAAACTAAACCTGCCGGAAGATGTTCTCATTGTATTGACAACAGGCAGGCTGGCCTGGTGGAAAGGCTGGAAATTCATGATCGACAGTTTTGCCAGATTCAGAGACAAGTCGTCCAGTGCCCTGTTTATTATGGTGGGTGAAGGTGAGGATTATGATAAAATTAAATCGTATATTTCAGAGAATGAATTGGCTGATAAGATTTTACTGACGGGAAAAAAGAGCAGGGAGGAAATAGCTGCCTACCTCAATGCTGCTGATTTGTATATTATGGGATCATACAAGGAAGGTTGGCCTACAGCCCTTATGGAGGCGGTGGCATGCGGAGTTCCTGCCTGTGCCACTGAATTCAGCTCTGTAGATGAGATCATTATCGAGGGAGTCAACGGTTTTATAATGAGGAACCGTGACGAAGATTTGTTCGCGGAAAGCATGCAGAAGGCGCTTGGGCTGCAACGACCTGTTAAAAATGACCATGTGACAAGGTACTCAACTGACAGGCTGAAAGATGATATTTTGCATTACTGGCAGCTTGTATGATTGTTAAATCAGAGGAAAAAGAGGGTTCAATACATAATGTCAACAGATTTTAAGAATATTACAGGAGTTAAAGACATCGATGAGGTACATGTCTTCAACATCAGGATTAATCCGCTTACAAGATCTGCATTTATGTCCATTATTGAAAACAGTATCAGGAATGGTAAACAGATAGCACAGTTTGGCGTCAACTCTGCCACCATAAATGATATAGTCAGGAACGAGGAATTCAGGCATACAATCAATAACGCCGATTTGGTCCATATTGACGGCATGTCAGTAGTTTGGGCTCTCCGTTCATTTGGATACACTGTTCCGGAAAGGGTGGCTACTCCTGATCTCGCTGATGACATTCTTGCAATGGCAGACCGCGAAAGAATGAGTATCTTTCTTTTTGGCGCGCAACAGGACACTCTCTCGTTGTGCCAGAAGAATATCGCAGTTAAGTTTCCTAATCTTGTTATCACCGGGAGTCGTAACGGTTATTATAAACCTGAAGAGGAAGAGGGTATTTTTGATCTCATCAACCAGGCAAAGCCGGACATTTTATTGTTAGGGATGTCTTCGCCAAAAAAGGAGCTATTTTTTGAGAGTTACAGACATAGGCTGGAAGCGAGGTATATACTTGGCGTCGGTGGTTATTTCGATATAATGTCAGGATTAATCAGGAGGGCGCCTCATTGGATGCAGGATACAGGTCTTGAATGGCTCTTCAGGCTGATGCAGGAGCCGCGTCGTCTGTGGAAAAGGTATCTTATCGGCATATTTCAATTCTTCTGGCTGGTGACAAAGGAAAAATTCAGAAGAGCTTTTAATCAAAAAACCAGTTAAGATGGTAATCGATCATATTTCGTTCGCTGTCAAAGATCTGGAAGAGGGTATCAGGTACTGGAATCGTGTTTTCGGTTACAGGCAACTGACCGGTGTGGTGGCCAATTCTCTTCAGAAAGTCAAAGTTGTATTTCTCTGCAAAGAGGATAGTATCAATGTGAAACTTATTGAGCCTGCAGAAGATAATCAGTCATTGCAGAACTTTGTCAACAGGGGAGGAGGATTTCACCATATCTGCTTCCGGTGTGATGATATCCGATCAACAATGCAGGACCTTAATGCCAAAGGATTGATTACGCTGGTTGCGCCTCAGCCTGGTGAGGCATTTAATAATAACAGTATAGCATTCCTTCTGGGGAAATATGGTATGAATATAGAATTGATCGATACTGATGAGAAGGCGGAGATAATTATCCCACCTTCAGCTTAAGATTGATTTTTTTGCCAGTATTAAGATATCAGTCCGGCGACCTTATAGGTCGCCTTTTTTATTCGAGGTTGAAATGCTTCTTAATAGCTCTTTTCTTTTCTTCTGGCTTAAGATTTCTGACGGTTTGAAAATTTGGATTTTGAAGGTAAAATAACTTTTGCATGCTCATTGACAGGGCTACCCTGGCAGGATTTCCAACAATAACCGAGTTGTCCGGAAATTGCCCCCGGACAATGCTCCCGGCCCCGATAATGCAATTGTCTCCAACGACAGTATTGGGCAGAATTGTACAATTGTTGCCAATGAACACATTATTGCCTATTTTGATTGTGCCAAAAACATCGGCATTTGCTATTTCATCCCTGAAACACCAAACCGCACCATCATGAGTGATGAAATCAGTACCCGCAGCAATGGCTACGTGATCGCCTATCTCGATAAGATATGGTTCTGTAGAAAAACCAACGTTATTAATCAGGCATTTATCACCTATTTTCATCCCCTGCCTCCGCCAGTATTTAATCCTTGTGTTGCTTCCTGCTTTGGCAATGAAGGCTAATGTAAGCCGCTGCATTATATACCGTAAAGTCATCGCTATAAATCAGTGTTTGGCAAAACTTTCTATTCAACCTTTGATTCAAATACATCAATTATAAACTGTCCGAAAAGCGGAGCAACACGACCGGAGAATTCACGGTTGGGGTGAGGATTGTCGGTGCTTACGGCATACTTTTCTGCAAGATATAGTCCTCCTTCTGTTTCAAGCGAATAGAAATCCCAGACAAAAATATTATCGCCTTTCTCGTCCCACTCATTTACTATCCAGTCACGAAACTCCCTTGTGCGGATTGCCTCATCTTCGGATAAAACATTCCTGGTGTTAACTGCTGGAGTCCAGACGACAAACTTGTTTCCGGGGAATTGACGCAATTTTGTTTTAAGAGCGCCATATTGCAGCTTGTAGTTTTCAAGGCTTTTTATATCTGAATCAATATCCGGAAATCCGGAGTCTGGCTGTATCCTGCTGACAGGGAAGCAATGCTTGAAAATGATGAGGTCATATTCCCTTGTCAGGATCTCAAGTGTGGGCTCATTCAGATAAGGGTCATTACCAGAGTTTTTTACCCAGATGTTATAGTAGTCGTATGGATAGTTTTTCCAGCCATAAGGGTCTTTCGCGGGATAAAATCTCTCATTAACCCGGTAATTTGTCTTATTCGCCCTGTTGTATTTCCCAATGTGTTTTTGAACATCACATTTCCCGGTAAGCTTGTATATATAATTGTTCGTTTTGCCAAGCCATACCGAATAACCTGTGCTGTGATGAAGAAAAATTGCTTTTTCCATTGACTTTTTATTTACGCATCCTGTCAGGGTAATCAGAGTAATTATTACCAGAATTTTTTTCATAGAGGCTTCTGTCATACTGGTACCGCTAAAGATATTACAATTTGCCGTAATGGCATCCGGCACAGCCAGGCCAATTAAAATGAATGAGGCTATCCGTTTAAGATAGCCTCATTATTTATGTTCTTGATCTGTCTATAGATTCTTTAAGCATCTGACTGATTTCCCGGCATGTTTGTAGGTACTTTCCTTGAATACCTTATCGTTGTCGCCGTCAAGCCGCCTGTAAGTTGCTGTTGACCCAACTGATGTCTGTGTCCAAAAATATGTTGTAATACCTAACCCTTCGAAAATTCCGGTTGCATGCGCTCTGTATCCTGCAGGCAATGCTGAGAATCCGCTGCTATTGGTACCGTTCTGACCTTCCGGCCACCCGGTATTGTTCTTCATTTTCTTACCCTGGTCTGTGCCACGGAAATCTTCCAGTGCGGCTTCTTCTGCGGTCATTCCAAGACTGATCTCCATAGTTTCAAATTCTGCATTTGTCGGCACGTGCCATCCTGTCGGGCAAAGGTTTCCTGTAGCCACAGCATACCAGTTATACAGGGCACCGTAGAGTGGTTTGTATGTTGTTTCATTGTTCTGAGCCCAGCAGTAAGCATCTGCAGTCAGGCCAATCCATTCAGAGCTCTCTGTTACATTGGGAATAACTGCTTCGTTGTTGTACTTCGTCGTTTTCAGGTTTTCAGCCATCCAAACCTGGTTGCCGATCTTGACAGTTTTGTATAGGTTTCCTTCGATATCAGTAACCGGAGTAATAAACTGGAATTCCTGTCCATAAGTGGTTCCGAAACTGTTGGTAGCATATGCACGGTAATAATAAACTGTTCCGTCAGTAAGTCCTGTGATCTCGCTTGTGAAAATTCCGGTACCAAGTCCGTTTGTTGTCTTATTGACAGTAGGATTGGGAGCGGTACCCCAGCAAACACCTCTTGCGGTAATGTTGCCACCACCGTCATCAGTGATGTTTCCTCCTGCGATAGCAGATGTAGATGTTACCGATGACACCTCAGTGGTTGTCAGGACAGCACCAGTTATCTCGTCGGTGGTAAAAGTGAGCTCATTGCCATATGCAGTACCTACCTCGTTTGTGGCATATGCACGCACGTAATAGGTTGTGCCTTCAGAAAGGCCTACGATATTACTTGTAAAACTGGCTGATCCGGTTCCGTCAGTCGTCTTGGTATCAGCTATGGTGGGGTTTGCCGATTCGCTCCAGCATACTCCCTTTACCGTAATATCTTCTCCTCCGTCACCGATAATGGTTCCGCCGGAAACGGCACTGTTCAGAGTTACCTCTGTTACAGAAATGGTTGTCAGTTCGGGGACTGTGGCTTTCTTACATCCCTGGAACACCCCGATTACTGCAACAATACTGATTAAGAATAAAATGCTTGATCCTTTTTTCATGATAATATATTTACAGTTCAACTATTTTCTTGTTATTTTATACTCATAAAATGGAATTTTGTTGCCCGGTCATGCAAAATTCAGCAATCAGTTCTTCACACACCTGATATATTTACCTCCCCTCTTTGATGTATAAAATCTGTAGACATCATTTCTGGTGCCGTCAATGCGTCTGTACCAGGCATAAGAATCGTTAGGGTCGGCAGTCCACCAATAGGTGATCATACCAATACCGTTGAAGGCGCCATTCTTACCCCATTTGTAACCTCCGGGAAGTGCTGTAAAACCGCTGCTGTTGGTGCCATTTTCACCTTCTGCCCATCCTGTTGTACTTTTCATTTTTGCCCCCTGATCTGTGCCTCGCCATTCGGGTACATCAAGCTTATCTGCTGCCATCCCGAGCGTCTGCTCCAAAACCTTGTATTCGTTATCACTGGGAACATGCCAGCCGGAAGGACAGAGTTTCCCGGTTTCAACGGTGAACCAGTTATATAATGCACCATAGATATCCTTATATTGTATGTCATTTTTGAGCCAGCAATATGCGGGTGTTGAGAGGTGCACCCATATAGTATCGTCAGTAACATTGGGTATAGAGGTGTTATCGTTATACATTGTTGCTTTCAGATTTTCAGTCATCCACACCTGGTTCCCTATGTTCACTGTTCCATAAAGATTGCCCTCAATATCAGCAACTTTTGTGTTGAACGATTTTTCTTCACCGTAGGCAGTTCCGCCGCTGTTTTTAACATAAGCCCTGAAATAATATCTGGAACCCTGCTGCAGACCTGTCATGTTACAGGAATAGGCATCATTGCCAGAGGTTGCAGCAAGATGGCCATCTTCAGCATCTTCAAGAGTTGGATTGGGAGCAAGGCTCCAGCAGATGCCCTTTTCAGTTGCGGGATCGCCGCCATTATAAGTAACGATACCCCCGCAAACAGCTGCGGTATTCGTTATACCTGAGACCTGCCCGGTGGTTACTGTCGGAGCAGCTACCCCAGTGGTAAAAGTCAATTCATTTCCATAGGCAATACCGACACTGTTTTCAGCGTATGCCCTGACATGATATTCAGTGTTAGGATCAAGCCCGGTGATCGGGCATGTGAACTGCCCTGATCCGGTGCCGGATGGTTTGAAATTGTCATCAAGCGATGGCTCAACCTCTGCGCCCCAGCATACGCCACGCGCAGTGATTTCGGCCCTGCCGTCACTGGTGATATTCCCGGTAACAAGAGCCGAATTTATCGTTATGTCCTGCACTTCCCCGGTAATGAGTTCGGGCAGGGTCGGGTCCTTTACGCAACCGCTCAGTAGCATTACTCCGGTGAGAAAAGAGGTTAAAGAAATTATTACCTGATATTTCCTGTTTATTGACATTTTAAATAAGCTTAGTATTATACCTAAACGAAACATCTCCCTGTTAATTATACGAGTCTGAACTTAGAAAACCTTAGACAGTCATGTGAGGCAAAGAAAGCCGGGATTTAACTGACCAACAAAATAATTTGACCAAAACATTATTATTGGAGGGGAACGTGATTATTCAGACCGGATACATATCCGGGAAGGATTTGACCCACAAATAAACCGTGGTGATTCAGAATTTCACAAATCTTCTGGTTGTCAGAATCCTGCTTTTGTCGGCAACCCTGACGATGTAAATACCAGGCTGGGCATCTGTCATATTGACTTTCAGGGAGAGTTCTTCCGGAGAGAAACAGGCTGAATAAACACTTCTGCCAGTCAAACTAATGATCTGCATGCTGACCTCCGTTTCGATTTCAGCCTGAGAGTCAAGATCGACGGTAAAAGCCCCATTGTTGGGCGACGGATACAGATTGACCAGGTCTGGATAAAGCTTTTGCATATGGAACAAAATAGTTAAAGGCATCGAATTTGCAGATGCATTCATGTTATCATATGCCTTTGCAGTGACCACGACTGTGCCTGCAGTGTCACTGTCCACTGAAAATGAAAAAGGGGGCGTTGTACTTTCTCCTGTCTTGATCCCGTCGATATAATACTCTACTCTTGTGACTGATCCGTCAGGATCTGTGGCATTAGCAGTAAGCGTAACCGTCGCCGGGGCCTCAAATATGTTTATGCCTGAAACTGTGGCTATTGACACTGACGGCAGCTGATTGATGGCAGGAGCTGCTTTTTCAACGACAATGTTTACAGCTGAGGAAATAGTTTTTGAGCCTGAGTTGTCAGTGGCAACTGCAGTAATTGTGTACGTTCCTTCACTGACATTCTTCCATGTAAATGACCATGGTGCGGTCGAGCGCTCCCCTAACCTGGCTGTTCCCTGGTAAAATTCGACTTTAACAACTGAACCGTCAGAGTCTGATGCGCTGGCATCAATTGTAATTGTCGCAGGGGCAATGAATGCCGTACTCTTTACAGGTGAGGAGATATTTATCGTAGGCGGTGAGTTTACAGGGGCGGGGTTGCTGACAGCCTTGTATATAACCGCTCCTGCCTGCCATTTGCCGTTCTGCATTGCAGTCTCAGGGCTGGTGGTGCCCCATCTTGCAGTTGTTGAGAGTCCTTCAGCCCATGCAGTGCCCAGATCGGTCCCGTAATCCAGCCTTTCGGCCGGAACGAAGCTGACAAGGTCCTTAAATCCCGGATTGATCACAACGGAGTGAAGATCATAACCCATTGCCTGCCACTCTGCAAAAGTTTTCCGCGATCCGTCTACCGAGAAGACCGGACTGCCTGACTCACAGTAAAAAACATTGTAATCGCTTTGAAATCCGCTTTGACATGAGGCTGCTATGCTTATGATCTTGATACTGTTTTTGGCATAGAAGATATTATTGAAAATTTTGGTGCCTGTTGCTGATCCGGCCGGGGTCACGCTTGGATTCTCATAAATTTCTACAAGGGCACGGTTTGTCTGGGATGTGGTCAGAGAACTGTAGAACGTATTATTATATATCCTGACCCCGTTCATACCTTTCACAACCACCCCAACCCCCGGGTCTTTAATTATGTTGTATGCCACTACTCCGGATAAATCGGTCATTCCGTTTGATTTACGGACAATTGCCATTGGGACGCGGCTGAGATAATTATACTTCACTTTTACATTGATATTGTACCCGGTAAATATTCCGTGTGGGATGATCCCTATTTCCGGTGTGCCGTTCCAGGTGAGTACATTTCCGGAAATAACCGCTCCGTCAAGGTTGTTGTTGTATGCTCCGGGAATCTCATCGCCGGCGGAAAGCAGGTACCCATAGCGATTGACTGAGGTTATTGAATTGTTCCTGAATATAAGGGCAGTGGGCTGGGTACGGGTTATATTCACTCCGTACCAGGTGTCATCTGAATTGAAAAATGTTTGCCCTTCCGTTGTAAGCGGCGTTTGAGCACATAGGAAGGAAGTGATAAGTAGAAAAACTGCAGTTGTGGAATATTTCATAAGCCCGAAAAAGTTGACAAATATATCCTTTCTGTTGACCAACACATTCTTTTTAACGACGAACAAATAAAATTGTTGCAGCATTGACTAACTGCCGGCAAATGAGTGTCAGGGTAAAATCAGTGAATATTAGTGCTTTAGGATAAGTCAAATTTTCCCGTACGTTCGTCAAAAAGTGGTCAATTTGACCAATTAAGCCACTTTGGTTGTTAATAAGCCTGATAGAGGCATAATGCTGTTAAAAACTGTTGGTCAACGTTGTGGAAAGAACGATTTTTTGAGGGGTTTGGAAGTAACAATACTTGCCAACGGCCGTTACTTTGTGTAAATTCACATTCCGAAAATAATGTGCAAAGCCTTGTCCGACCAGGCTACCGCTTGCAAATAATTGGCAGATAAAAATTGCATTAGTATTGCAATTCAATTCAATTATAGGCGTTTACAAGTGATAGAGACTGGGACTGACGGGGCGGAAGCACGTCTGGACGTGAAGTTTTCAGTCTGGAACTTAAGTTTATAACCTGGTATTTTGGCCGCATTAAGAACGGCTCGTAATAATATGCAAGGATACCCCAACTGGATATTATCAATAAGGAGAAAAGTACTTTTCTTCTTCAACAGGCATTCTGTCCCAAGGTGGATGGTTTTTACCGTAGATGTCTCCGTGGTGTTTACAGCTTTTATAATTGCTTACCTGCTGAGATTCAATTTCAACCTGCCGGAAGACAGGGAGCCTATTTTTATTTATCAGGCTCTTATTGCCACCTCCGTGTATGCGGGATTTTGCCTGATATTCAAATCCTATACCGGTCTGATACGGCATACAACGCTGACAGACGTAACTCTTGTGTTTGTTGTGACAACCTGCTCTGCCGCTACATTGGTTGGCCTCTCAGCAGTGGCGAACTGGTCGGGTTGGAATCAGGTTCTCGCAATACCTCAGTCGATCCTTCTGATACATTATGTGGCTGTCTCTCTGCTTCTGTTTGCCGGTCGCATTTTCATCAAGATGATCTTTTTGTTTGCAATAGGCACCACAAAGAATAAAAAGCGTGTATTGATCTACGGAGCTGGAGAGCTTGGGTTCGTCGTCAAGCGAGTGGTTCTGAGTGATTCCCGGTATGGTTTTCATGTTTCGGGTTTTATCGATGACGATAGACAGAAACAGGGGAAAAAAATCAATGGAATCAATGTTTACAGCCCCTCTGTCCTGACAGACACTTTTATTGAGAAGCATAAGATAGAGAGTTTGGTAATTGCAATAAAGGCTCTTACAGTCGACCGGAAGAGCAGCATTATCCGCAAAGCTGTCAATCTCGAGCTGGAGGTACTTGATACTCCCGAGGTGGATAAATGGATGGCGGGACAGTTCCGGATGCCACAGCTAAGGAGGGTCGACCTTGAGGATCTGCTCGGGCGCGAACCTATAAAGCTGGATATAAACACAATCAAGCAAGGTCTTGCCGGGAAAACGATCATGATCACCGGAGCCGCAGGCTCGATAGGGTCAGAGATAGCCAGGCAGCTGACAAGCTTCCAGTGTGAAAGGGTCATCCTGCTCGATCAGGCCGAAACGCCGCTTTTCTTTATCCAGAATGAGCTGCGCGAAAAATTTCTCGATACAAGATTCAAAATCATTCCGGCAGATGTAACCAATTGTGCAAGCCTTGAACTGATTTTCAATGAATACAGGCCGCACATTGTATTCCATGCCGCCGCCTATAAGCATGTCTCAATGATGGAGGAGAATCCGCATGAGGCAATCAGGGTGAATGTGGGGGGAACCAGGTGTGTGTCAGGCCTTGCCATAAAATATGGTGTCGAGAAGTTTGTAATGATCTCAACCGACAAATCGGTTAATCCGACCAGTGTCATGGGCGCCTCGAAGCGCCTGTGCGAGCAGGTGGTGCAGGCGAGGTCGCGTCAGAAGGGGCATTCCACGCAGTTCATTATCACCAGGTTCGGGAATGTTATGGGTTCGAACGGTTCTGTCATTCCTATCTTCGCCAAGCAGATAGAGTCCGGTGGTCCGGTAACTGTCACACATCCCGAAGTATACAGGTACTTCATGACTATCCCTGAGGCGTGCCAGCTGGTTCTCGAAGCCGGGTTCATGGGGCAGGGCGGAGAAATATTCGTCTTCGACATGGGCCAACAGGTTAAGATAGCTGATCTCGCCAAGGCGATGATAAAACTTTCGGGGTTCATCCCCGACAAGGACATACAGATAGTCTATACCGGCCTCAGGCCGGGAGAGAAGCTGTACGAGGAACTTCTTACGGATGCGGAGCTGACTATACCGACTCATCATGAAAAGATCAAAAAAGCCCATGTAGAGGAGATAGACAGCACGGAGGTCATGGAAAGGATCGACTGGCTGCTGAAGGAACTATATACATTGTGCGCCTGCGAGGTGGTTCAGTCTATGAAGGACCTAATTCCTGAATATCAAACAACCAACGGCAAGTTCAAGAAGGTTCCCAATCCTGCAAACAGGGCTTCTGAATCAAATTAAACAATAACTATCAGATTTTATAATGGACTTTAACGGAAAATGTTTATTGATTACCGGCGGAACCGGTTCATTTGGCAATGCCGTCCTGCGACGGTTTCTGGATACTGATATCCGCGAGATCAGAATTTTCAGTCGCGACGAGAAAAAGCAGGATGACATGCGGCAGTTTTACAAAAATCCGAAAATCAAGTATTTTATTGGTGACGTACGTGACCGGCTGAGCATCGATAATGCGATGAAGGGAGTCGATTACGTCTTCCATGCCGCTGCGCTCAAACAGGTCCCCTCTTGCGAATTTTTCCCGACGGAGGCGGTAAGGACGAACGTGCTCGGATGTGAAAACGTGCTTAATTCTGCAGAGTTTCATCATGTTAAGAGGGTGATAGTTCTTAGCACCGACAAGGCCGTTTACCCGATCAACGCCATGGGTATGACAAAAGCGCTGAGCGAAAAGGTCATGGTTGCAAAGTCGCGGAACCTGAACGGCAGTGGAACTGTCTTCTGCGGGACCCGGTACGGGAACGTGATGGCCTCGCGCGGGTCTGTGATTCCGTTGTTTGTAAACCAGATGAAGGCCGGTCAGCCCATAACGGTGACCGATCCGAACATGACCCGTTTCATGATGAGCCTCGAGAGTGCAGTTGACCTTGTCCTGTTCGCATTTGAGAACGGTGATAACGGGGATATTTTTGTCAAGAAATCACCTGCAACCACAATTGAGACTCTTGCCAGGGCAATAAAAGAACTGTACGGATCAGATTCAGAGGTCAAGGTTATTGGTTCCCGCCACGGCGAAAAACTATATGAGACGCTGGTGAACCGCGAGGAAATGGTCAAGGCGGTTGACATGGGCGGATTTTATCGAATACCCGCCGATACCCGCGACCTTAACTACAACAAATATTTTACTGAAGGGACCGAGGCCGTATCCCAGATTGAGGAGTATCACTCGCACAACACCTACCGCCTGAGCCTGGAGGAGACGAAGGAGTTGCTTCTCTCACTGCGGTTTATCCGCAAGGATGTGCTGAGCGAGGAGCCGGAGCGGGTTTACGAGCCGTGAGGCCGCGCTGTTGCAGGTTCTGTTTCATGCCCGGGATCAGTTGACCGGGCTGCCTTCTTCTGTTACGATTGGATTTCACCCTAAAACCAAACAGATGAAAAGACTTGGCCACATTCTGGCAATTGCCGCTCTTTGCTGTTACGCAGGGGAGACATACGCCCAGCAGGGAAATTATGTTTTTGGAATTGAAAGCTGGGCTGGTTATACTTCAAACGGAACTGTGCCCTTCTGGCTCAGATCGAATCAATATGGAAGCGTTCCGCTTGACGGAGCCTCTTTTAGCCTGGTCGGCATGGCCCGGAAAGATTTTGATTCCGGGAAAGAAAAGCTCTTCGACTGGGGCGCTTCCTTTGAAGGACGTGCAAATCTGGGTCAGGGCTCAAACCTGACCCTGATTGAAGGATATGGCAAGTTACGCCTCGGGATATTAGAGCTTCGGGCCGGCCGCTCAAAAAAGATCACAGGACTGTGCGATTCAACCCTGTCAACCGGATCATGGGCAATTTCAGGCACCAGCCTGGGAATTCCTGAAGTGGAACTGGCTGTTCGTGATTTCTGGACCCTGCCATGGTTCGGGGAACTGTTTGCCTTCAAAGGAAACTTATCCCATGGATGGATTGGTGATCTCCGGATGGCAAGGTACATCATGCAGGATACCCTGACGATAAAATCATACCTGCATCAGAAATCCCTTTATGGTCGGTTTGGGAAACCTTCATGGGATTTCAGATTATATGCCGGATTCAACCATCAGGTAGTCTGGGGGAGCGAGCAGGATTATTACCTGGAGAATTACACCCTGAGTCCATGGGAGACATACTATTTTGTACTGACCGGGAAAAGATACAGTAACGGATATATTCAGGAGGAACGTCAGGGAAATCACCTTGGATCGGTTGATCTGGGAATGGAATATGTCTTCAAACAGACTAAGTTATTTCTCTACAGGCAAAGCTTTTACGAAACAGGTGCATTGGCAAAATTGGCGAATATCCAGGACGGATTAAATGGTATTTCTCTGGAGAACCTGGGGCAACCTAAAGACAAATTTTATCTCCACAAGGTAGTTCTTGAATTGCTTTACACCAAGAATCAGGCTGGAAGACCATGGTCTCCATCCACAGCTTCCTTCTACGAAGGATATTATAATCATGGGCAATACCTGACTGGCTGGTCATTTCATGGCAAAAGCCTTGGGAATCCATTTATCAGCACCAGAGAAAATGTAAGGGACGAACTCCCTTCTGCTCCCCAGCAATTTTTCGTTAACAACAGAGTGCTGGTGCTTCATATGGGAATGGAAGGATATTTAGGGGATTTGAATTATTTATTAAAAGTTTCTTGGTCAAGTAATATAGGAACCTATTGGACATCAGAGGAAGAACAGTCCACAAATATATCTGATCCTGGTGCTTATGGTGTCTTTAATGAACAGCGACAGTTGTCAGCATATATTGAACTGAACAAACAACTTAATAATGGATTGAAATTTGCAGTCATTGGGGCTTATGATGAAGGAATGCTTTTAAATAATTCATTGGCGGCTTTTATAAAGGTTTCTTATAATTTCAACTTTTAACTACCTGATGAGTATATGGATTATAAGAGACCTTTTTCATTGTAAGAAGTTTTGAAATTGTGCTATGATAAAAATCGGAATTACAGGACAAACTGGTTTTATTGGTACACATCTCTATAATTTTCTGGGTATTAATCAGGATGTTATCAGGGTACCATTTAATGATGATTACTTTACTGACTCACCCAGGCTCGAAAAATTTGTTAAAGAATGTGATGCAATAGTCCATCTTGCTGCATTGAACCGGCATAATGATCCTCATGTTATATATAATACTAATTTAGACCTGGTTAAGAGGCTTATTTCAGCTCTGGAAATAACTGGCAGCCGACCACATGTACTCTTTTCCTCTTCAACACAGGAGGAACGGGATAATGAATTTGGCAGGTCAAAACGGGATGGCAGGATATTACTGGCTGACTGGGCTGATCGTTCCGGGGGAAGGTTCACTGGTATGGTTATTCCTAATGTTTTTGGTCCTTTTGGCAATCCTTACTATAATTCTGTAGTTGCAACCTTTTCGCACCAGCTGACTCATAATGAGCAGCCAAAGGTGGAGTTTGACGCACAGTTGAAGCTTATACATATTAGCGACCTTATTAATACAATCTGGTATCTTATTAAAAACCAGGTTTCTGATAATGAGTTTAAAGTTGCACCTACAGACGAAGCAAAGGTTACTGAGATCCTTGCATTATTGCAGAGTTTCAAGGCTCAATATTTCGAAAATGGTATCTTGCCTGATCTATCTGATCCTTTTGAAAGGAACTTATTTAATACTTTTGTTTGCTATATTGATCATAGCCAGTATTTCCCATTCAAATTGAAGCTGAACATTGATGACCGTGGTTCTTTTGTCGAGACTGCCAAACTAAGCAGTGGAGGCCAGATTTCTTTTTCCACTACCAGACCCGGCATTACAAGGGGGAATCATTTCCATACGCGCAAAGCAGAGAGATTTGTTGTGATCAAAGGAAAGGCACGGATACAGTTGCGCCGGGTTGGAACTGACAAAGTGATATCCTTTGAACTTGACGGATGTGCACCGTCATATGTTGATATGCCGGTGTGGCATACACATAACATAACCAATACAGGAGGCGAGGATCTCTACACGATCTTTTGGATAAATGAACAGTATGATCCGAATGATCCTGATACTTTTTTTGAAAAGGTATGACTAACTTTACAAGATAACAGATTATCTGATTTTAATTTTTCATGGAAGGAACAAAGCTCAAAGTACTCACAGTTGTTGGCACACGACCAGAAATCATACGCCTCTCGAGGGTTATGTCCCTGCTTGATAAGCATGTCAATCACATTATTGCACATACAGGCCAGAATTATGATTATGAGCTGAATGAGATATTTTACAATGACCTGGAACTTCGGAAACCTGATTTCTTCCTGAATGTTGATGTTTCTTCACTTGAGGCCTCAGTTGGTGATATTATAAGAAAGTCGGGGGAGCTGTTACGCCAGGAGAGACCCGATGCCCTTCTTGTGCTCGGAGATACCAACTCGTGTCTATCGGCTTATATGGCAAAAAGGCTTCATATTCCGATTTTCCATATGGAAGCCGGGAACCGTTGCTTTGATTTCAATGTACCAGAAGAAATCAATCGCCGGGTAATAGACCATATTGCCGATTTCAACCTGGTATACACCGAACATGCCAGGCGCCATCTAATCTCAGAAGGTCTGCCTCACAGGCGTATTTATTTAACCGGTTCCCCGATGTTTGAGGTGCTAAATCATTATGCTCCCAAAATAGGTTCATCTACAATACTCAGGACCCTTAATCTGGAAAAAGGTAAGTATTTTGTTGTTTCAGCTCACCGGGAGGAGAATGTTGACAATCCAGGTAACCTTGAAAAAATATTACTGATTCTAAATCTTCTGGCCGAAGATTATAAGTTACCGGTCATTGTATCAACTCATCCGCGAACGCGTAAGCGCCTTGAGTCAATTGATAAAACAACGATTAATTCTCTTATACACTTCTTAAAGCCTTTTGGATTCACCGATTACGTGAACCTGCAGCTTAATGCATTGTGTACTTTGTCTGACAGTGGCACTATCAGTGAGGAATCGGCAATACTTGATTTTCCGGCCATATCGATTCGGAACTCAATGGAAAGACCTGAGAGTCAGGATGCTGGAACTATAATAATCACCGGTTTTGAACCTGATGTAGTATTGGCCTCAGTTAATTTGGCAATTGAGGAGGGCAGGAGCGATATCCCTAAATTGGTATCAAGTGATTACAAGGTCCCTGATACTTCGTGGCGGGTACTGAAACTGATCCAAGGTTTATCATTACTCTCGAACATATGGCATGGAGTAGTTCCCTCAAAACGAAAATAGCCGGCCAATGTTCTGCTTACGCACATATGCCAATCAGATTGTATTAGAGACTGAAATAAATAATATTCAATAAAAATCATTGTGATGAAAAGGCGCGTTTCAATAATTTTGGTTTCATTAACAATCGCATTGATATCAAGTTCATGCGTCTCACGTAAGAAACTGACTTATCTCCGGTTTTCAGACCAATCGGCGAAGTATGAGATTACTAAACCGGATCAAAGAAGTTCGGCAACTCCGGGTGCTTATAAAATTATGCCAAACGATAATCTTTTTATCAGAGTGATAACACCTGATCCTCAGTGGTCATCATTGTTTAATATTATGCCAGTTGGGGCCGGGGGGGCTGTTACCCAAGAAAGTGCAGCATTACTGGGTTATCCGGTTGATATCGACGGTACGATAGAAATACCCTTTGTAGGGAAGGTTGCAGTAGGTGGAAAAACCTTGTCGGAGATTAAAACTGAATTGGATTCAATCTTTAAAAATTATGTGACTGATGCTTCAATTTCAATAAGGTTAGTCAATAATTATGTAAGCATACTAGGTGAGGTTAACGCCCCCGGACGATATAATTTAACCAAGGATCGGTTGAACATTTTCGAGGCTATCTCTTTGGCAGGTGACTTAAGTGTTTACAGCAATCGTCAAAAATTGTTGCTTATTCGGCCTTCACCATATGGGCCCACAATAAAAGAATTATCTCTTGCTGACAGAAGCATCCTGTCATCAGACCTTTACTATGTAATGCCAAATGACATCATTTATGCTCAGCCAATAAAAGGGCGACCTTTCCAGGTCAACTCATCAATTTATTCATTATTCCTTAGCACTGTTACCACCGCGCTTGTTGTCATTGGATTCTTCAGATAATTAATTTCATAATTAAAGTATTAGAAAGTTTATCTCTAAATCAGATTAATTATTTACAACTTAAATGGGCTATTTGCTACTTTTCTGCCAGAATATTTTCAATACAGACCAACTATGAATAATCCGAGCCTTTTACAGAATGAACATCAGCAGGAAGTTCGTGATAATGAGCGACAGAACGATCTGTTGGTGATTTGGACTCTATTCAAAAAGAATTGGTACTATTTTTTAATTGCAATTGTTTTTGCCTTAGCTTGTGCCCGATTCCATATCGGACACACATTGCCAGTATTTCAAACTTCAGCAACAATTCTCATTCAGGAAACTGATGAAAGACGACTGGTAGATAACTCTGAGCTTTTGCAGGGACTTGGCCTTCCGGGCGGAATGAAAAATCTGGAAAATCAGATAATGATTATTAAATCCAAATCTCTGGCTGAAAAAACGTTGAAGGACTTACCGTTTGAAGTAAGCTATTATAATAAAACAATCAGAACCAAGATAATGATTTATCCTGATATTCCAATTGTGGTTACATATAAGGATGATAATTCAATCCCCAAGGATAATGAATTTTCAATCAGTTATCAGGGAAACAATATGTTCACAATAAAATCAGAATCTGATAATTTCTCGTTCCAAAAAACGGCCTCTTTTGGCGATACAATCGAAATTGCCGGAAGTGCTCTCTGCGTTAACTACAGAGACGCTGAATGGCTGCAAAATAATATAGGCAACAAAATATACTTTTTAATTAATAGCCGCAGAAAGTTGATAAATCACTTTGTCAGCCGGCTTAATGTTGAATTGGTTTCCAGGGGTGGCTCTATCCTTAAAATTACTATGAATGGTACGAATCCTGCTATGGATGTTGCCTTTCTTAATAGACATCTGGAAAACTTTCAAAGTATTTCGCTCGATACTAAAAACAATGAAGCAGAACGTCGGATACAATTTGTGAATGATCAACTCATTGGTATTTCTGATTCTCTTTCAATTACAGAAAATAGACTACAACAATTTCGTTCTGCTAACCGGGTGATGGATTTGTCTGCCCAGGGCCAGGCAATTATTGCCCAGGTTACCTTACTTGAGAATGAAAAGGCCAGACTTGAACTTGAAGCAAACTATTATGATTACCTCGCTGAATACTTGTCAAAAGAGGTTACCGGAGAGTTGCCCATTGTTCCAATTACGATGGGTATTACTGATCCTGGATTAACAAGACTAGTGGAAGAAATGTCTGAACTTCAGGGGCAACTGGCAACTACCGGTGCAGGCCAGATGAATCCTTTACAAAGAAATCTCCAGCAGAAGGTTACTTCTACCAAGAGCGCATTAAGTGAGACACTGAATGGCCTTCGCAGGGCCAACAGTCTGGCAAGATCTGAAAATCAAACACAGATCAATAGAGCAAATACCCAGGCTTCGTCATTGCCAGTGACAGAAAGACAGCTTTTAGGGATTGAAAGGAAATTTAAATTAAATGATGAGTTATATACATTCCTTCTTGAAACCCTGGCAGAACAACAAATGCAAAAGGCATCCAATAGGGCTGATAGTGAGGTTATAGACAATGCAGACATTCGTTTTGTCTCCATTCTTTCTCCAAATCCGACAAAAGTCTATCTTATTGGTTTCCTTGCTGCATTGGTATTTACTTTCTTATTTATTTACCTGAGGTTTGTATTCAACAATAAAATCAAGGAAGAAGACATAAAAAAGATCACAAACATTCCTGTTGTCGGCAATATACCACATATCTCCGAAGATACTAATACAATTGTGTTGGATAATCCGGAATCATCAATAGCCGAGGCGTTTAGGCTATTGAGATCAAGAATGCAATTTTTCACTAAGGAAGCCAAATCTCCCATTATATTACTAACCTCATCTTCACCAGGTGAAGGGAAAACTTTTGCATCAATAAATCTGGCATCAATTTACAGCCTGCTTGATAAGAAAACGGTTCTGGTCGGGTTTGACCTTAGAAAACCAAAAATCTTTCAGGATTTTAATGTCAAGAATGAAAGAGGAGTTTCAACATGGTTGATTGGTCAGGATAAGTTGCAGGATATAATTCAGGAGACTGAATACAAAAATCTGTCAATTATTCCCGCAGGTCCTGTACCTCCCAACCCGTCTGAGTTAATCGCACTTAAGAAAACAGAGGAACTTTTAACCCTGCTAAAAGAAAAATTTGATTTCATAATTATTGATACGCCTCCTATCGGCTTAGTATCTGACACATATCACCTGGCCTCCCTTGCTGACGCTTGCCTGCTTGTTGTAAGACCCGGGTTCACATTAAAGGATATTCTTAAAAATACCCTTGTCGAAGTCAATGCAAGTGGGATGAAAGAAGTAAGCTTGATAATTAATGATCTTAAATCAGATAGCCGACATTATGGGTATGGAGGGAAATATGGCTATACAAATGAAAAAGGGAAGCTGAAGAAGCGATCAAGAAAAAGGGGAAGACCTGTTTTGAATTAACAGGTCAGCGATTTTTACAAGGAAACGCTGCAGCACGGGAAGGCTTTTGGCAAGTTTGGAGTCTGTCAGATAAGGTGAAATATGAGTTTTTCATTAAATAGTATTGCTGATCGCTTTGATCAGTTCGTGTCAAGCTACTATTTGCTTTTTACCCGGGAAAGGAATGCCTTAATTACTTATCTCGTTCATGGATTATTTAAAGACCGTTCCCAGATAAACTTAAATCATGTCCGTCCTCAGCAGGGAATTACAATTGACATTTTCCGTCAATTTATTGAGTACCACCTTAGAAATGGTTACTGTTTCATATCCCCGGAAGACATTCTTAACGGATTATCTGCAGATAAAAAGTATGTGCTCCTAACCTTTGATGATGGTTACTTCAATAATATCCTGTCGTTGGAATTATTACACGAATATAATATTCCGGCTGTTTTTTTTATTTCAACCGGATTCATTGAAAGAAATCATTGTTTCTGGTGGGATGCCATCTACCGGGAAAGGTTAAGGCGAAATTCTTCAAGCCAGGCAATTCGCGACGAAATATCACAGTTAAAGAAGGTCAAATATGAGGTGATTGAACATTATATTCTTGATAATTTCGGAGAAAAAGCATTGGAACCACTTAGTGATATTGACAGACCTTTTACTCCAGCCGAACTCCGTTCATTTGCAATGGATCCACTTGTCCATCTGGGAAATCATACAGCTAATCACGCAATACTTACAAATTACTCTCCACAGGAGATACGCGCAGAGATTATTCAGGGCCAAAGTTCTATAAATAAAATAGCAGGCATTACTCCTATTATAATCTCTTATCCAAACGGCAATTATAATGAGGAAGCTTTAAATGCATCAATTGACACAGGATTGAAACTCGGTATCACTACATATCCAAGGAAAAATTATCTCCCAATGAACCTGAATGGATTTAACCCCTTTCTGATAGGTCGGTTTACCTTTTCAGGCAATAAAGATTTAAGAAAGCAATGTGATTATTATCGCTCTGATTTTAAGATTAGAGAAGTCTTGCAGGGTTCGAAAGTTAAAAGCAATGAAGCTCATGATCCTCAAATACCCTCTAATTAATAACAAAATTTGCTTGCGATTAAGTTGATTTTAATGATTTCTCTTTTCCCGGTTAACCTATCTGGCAGATACTTTTTTAATACTTTATGAACTTTTGAGTCATTACTACACCAGAATTGTCAGAAATCATAATAATATATGTACCTGGGATAGAACCTGAAACATCAATTTCTTTCAGGTAAGATTCAGGTTCAACTATTGCTTCATAAACACGTTTCCCGGTTAAAGTGATAATCGATATCTTTCTGCTAATATCATTGTCATATACAGGAAACTCGATTGTAAAACGACCGTCATTAGGATTTGGATAAAGGCTGACAGTAAAAGCATTAGGGTCAGTTAAATTTTCCACAATTAACTCTAAATCAGTGGAAGAGTTAGTTGCACCTTGATTGTCAGTTGCTATTGCTGATATAAAGTATGTGCCGGTCTCAGCAGGTTCCCAACTGAATATATATGGAGTTGTTGTCATTTCAACAATCGTCGTTTTTCCATTTTTCAGTTCAACCTTGTTGATGCTGCCATCCGCATCAGTGGCAATAACCTCAATTAAGATTTTTTCATTCTTTTTGTACTTTTTGTTGTTATTTGGCAAGGAAATTTTGACAACAGGAAGTTGATTGGTAACGTTCGCAGACTTTTCTACGATAACAGAAACAGCTCCTGATACTGTTTTAAGGTTTTGATTGTCAATTACAGCTGCAGTTATTGAATAAGTTCCCTCAGGTACTTCTTTCCAGACAAAAGAATACGGTGCAGTTGTACTTTCACCCAATTTTACATTATCTGTCCAAAATTCAACCCTGCTTACCGATCCGTCCGGATCAGAGGCAGTTACATCAATAGTTATATTGGCAGGAGCAATATATGAATTACTTTTGGTGGGTGATGATATATTTATAATTGGTGGTTGATTCCCTGGAATTGTACAGTTATTGATTACATTCTGAGCAGTGAAGGTTGCAGCCTGTCCACCAGCAGAAGTTTGGAGCTGGTTCGAGGCAGGTTTGGTATAAGCGACAGTGACAACATCACCAAAAACGACAGGGCTTGCAAGGGTCAGGAACACTTTGGTTCCGGAAACAGAGACAGCAGTCACTGTTCTGGAAGTTGAATTGACTCTTACAGCAAAAGCAGAAGCTGCTGGGACGATGTTTGCCAGTGAGAGGTTATAAGTCATTTCCAGCCTGGCGGGAGTGGCATTTTCAATTACTGAGCTGACATAAACAGGCAATGAAGCCGCTACCCTGTTGGTAACATTCTGGGCGGTAATCGTTGCAGCCTGTCCACCAGCAGAAGTTTGGAGCTGGTTCGAGGCAGGTTTGGTAT
>CAZWOC010000003.1:180050-238991 GCA_964635655.1 uncultured Rikenella sp.
CTGGGACGATGTTTGCCAGTGAGAGGTTATAAGTCATTTCCAGCCTGGCGGGAGTAGCATCCTGTACGGTTGAACTCAAGTAGACGGGGAGTGGTACTGAAGTTGAAGAAGATGTTTCGCACCAGCCAAGATCAGGAGCATTACCATTATAAACTAACCCAACTGAAATACCGGCGTCAATCAGATCAGATGACTGAGCAAGCTTCAAAAAATTTATGTCTGGTAATGAGCCATCAGGTTTTCTGGATCCGGATATGCCAGTGCTATCAACAGTGATAAAATCGGCATCTGATACAAGTGGCATTCCGGTATCCCATGAATTATTACTGTGAGTATAAACTGTTCCGATACCCTGAAGATGAAAATCAGAATATGTAGGAGACCCATTAATGGCATTTGCATACGCTATATTATTTCTTGCCACTCTTTTATATTCTTCATTTTCAGTTGACTTTGTTTCCCTTATAGTGATTCCATGACATCTGTTCTTGTAAGCTATATTATTATATAACTGATATGACCCAGCATATGTCTGGTCATTTTCATTCCCTGTGAGGCCCGATCCCGAATTAAAGGCTGTAATACAATTTTTTACCACAATTTGAGGGTTTACTGCCGGATCAGGAGCGTCATTCCAGTAACCAAGCTTGAAGCCCAAACCCCCGCCACCAATAGAGTTTCCATTATTGAAACTCCAGCAATTCTCAAATACAACTGGTGAAACAGAACCACTCGCACAGAAACCCTGATCTGAACACCGCCAGGCACGACAGCCATAATAATAGGTATACCCATTGCTGAATGTACTGTTACCTCCTCCAAAGCCAGCTCCCCAATTTCCCGGTAAAGTTTCATGGTAATAATCACAACAGTCGTGTGCATCGCAATTAATAACCTCAGCATAATATGAACGGACTATTCTAAAGGCATAGCCATTGATATTGTAAATTTCAATGTTTTCAAGTTTCAGATGATTACAGTAATCAGCCCATAATCCCATGCACACATCTGCAACAACCCCTAAAGGAGATGGAACTTGAAGAACATTTGCAATCCTTAACCCCTTCAAATGGACATAGTCTACTCCATTAAGCCACAATCCATAATTATATACGCCATCATAGGTGGCAGACGCAGACGAACAATCGAGCACTGGTACTTCACCAGGATAATTAAAATAGCAAATTGGATTATTAGCAGTCCCATCATAGCCCATCCCATCAGAAGGACTATATCGGATTCCCCTTCCATTTTTGATTTCAATGTTATAAGTACCACCTCTGAAAAACACCGTATCTCCAGGTTGCGCCGTACGAAAAGCTTTTCCCCATGTCAACCATGGGTGATTTATATCCCCGGCAGCAGAATCATTTCCAGCCGGAAATCCAGTTGATGGTGCTACATAATATGTTGCAGCAGAAGCAACAGAACCAACAAGCAATGACAACATAAACAAGGACTTGACTATTCGAACCATCTTTTGACAAATGAATTGAAAAATTTGACGAACATACAAAAAAGCTTGACTAATACGCAAATTTATACGATTAAATTATGAATATGTTTCAACAATGTGTTTTTAAGTCAGCCAGTCAACACAATAGGAGTGTATATAGAGGAGTTTTAAAAACATAATGTTATTTCATCAATGCTTTTGTAATTTGGGATCAAATAGAAATTTTTGTTTGAGGAATTTTAAAGATTACCGTTGTACTTCAGATGTTAATATTTATAATGGCCTTATATTCATACAGGGTCGTCCTTGAAAAAATGTGACCGATGTTTAAACAGCATAAAATTGTCATTCTGGCTTTGT
Source organism: uncultured Rikenella sp. (assembly GCA_964635655.1). Classification (GTDB taxonomy): domain Bacteria; phylum Bacteroidota; class Bacteroidia; order Bacteroidales; family VadinHA17; genus SR-FBR-E99. The sequence continues at coordinate 181,867 of CAZWOC010000003.1, forward strand.
TATTATTGAATCTTTATGGATGGGTCATATCTGCAGAAGTATTTTATGGTATCCCTCAGATTGTCAAATATATTTTGGCGGTTTCTGTCCTGGGATCGCTGATCTGGTACAGATTTGTGAATCCTTCGAAAGATTTACCTGGCAGTGGGTTTAATATTCTTGTTATTGTTTTTATCGCGTGGTCATCAATATTATTGATAGGTTCCGTTTTTAAAGCGACCAGCATTTATTTTATTCAGATGGTGTTTGCAGTACCTTATTACTTCATTCCATATTTACTGCCAATAATACTTTTATACACGAAATTCGATTTGGATTTCTTCAGTGAACTATATCGATATTCATATATATTAATTATACCAACAGTAGTTATTCAATTGGTTGTAATTCTCTCCGGCTTATCTCAGGAAGACTGGAGTATGCAATCTTCAATGATCAGGTTGCTTGATATTTCAGTCTTCTTACTGCTGTTTACCGGCCACCTGATCAGGAAGAAATACATTTTTAATCTTGCTCTGTTATATTTTCTAATATGGTTAATCCTCTGGGCATATTATGGAAGAAGAGGTATGATGATTGACAACTTGCTTTTTATACTATTTATGGTACTAATAAGGTTGAGAAGTTCAGTATTGAAATTAGCAGACCGTTTCAGAATATACTTCACAGGTTTAGTTGTTCTGTTACTTTTGCTTTCATTCGGATATTTATTCTCGTCAACTTTAGCTTTTCAAAGAGGATTTTCAGGCGGCGCTATCGAGGAATCAAGAGGTTATGTGTTTGAGACATTTTTCTATGACTTCGGATCAATTAGAGATTGGCTTATAGGTCGTGGACTTGACGGTACCGTTTTGCGATCATTTGCTTCAAATAGCCTCTACTCTTCTGTAGAGAACGGATTTCTGACAATATTGCTTAAGGGAGGATTGCTGTACTCGATCCCATTTGTTGTGATCATTCTTGGCGCAAGTTACATGGGGTTTTTTAGAAGCAAGAATGATCTGTCTAAAGCTCTTGCTGCATATCTGCTGATATATGTCATTTTAATGGCATATTTTAACCTGCCAGATTATTCAACGCATTACATTTTTGTCTGGATTTCAGCATCAGCATGCTTCTCGCCAGATATAAGGAACATAAGCAATGAGGTAATATTTCAGAAAATCAATTCTCATTTTAAAAATTAACGCTCATAAATTCATCTGAGCAGACTATTATAAAATCATTATTTCAATTGATATGAAAATTCTCTGGTTCTCAAATACCCCGGCCGGCGCTGAAGATTATTTGAAATTCAAAACAACACGTGGTGGTTGGATTATTTCACTTTGTAAGGTTCTAAAGGAGAAGGTGGATCTTTCTGTGGCTTTCTACTATGCAAAATTTGCAGATCCGTTTGAGTATGATGGTGTGAATTACTTCCCTATATGCAAAAAAAACTGGAAGGTCAACATCTTGAAGAATAAACTGTTCGGAGACTTTATTGACAAGGAAGACCTGGGTATCTATCTCGATATTATTAATAAAGTACAACCTGATGTTATTCATATACACGGAACTGAAAACCCGTTTGGTTGCATAATTGGTGAAACAAGGATACCAGTAGTAATTAGTATGCAAGGGAACTATACTGTTTGTAATCACAAATATTTCGTTGGTATCGAAAGAAGATACGCTTCAGGAAGAGATATAAAGATTTTATCACCGTATACCTGGATTTTTAATGCTTCACGGACACGCCGTTATAGAATTTCATCTGTACCCAAAACAAAGCGTGAGAAAAGAAACCTGATAAATTGTGAGAACATCATTGGACGTACTGATTGGGACAGACGTATAACAAGAATCTTAGCTCCCGGTAGCAAATACTTTCATAATGATGAAGCTTTGCGCGATTCATTTTACAAGGAAAAATGGGAGATGCAGCATGAAAGAAAAAAAATAATTGTCCATACCACAACGGGAGAGTCTATTTTTAAGGGATTTGAGACTATATGCCAGGCAATAAATGAACTTAACCATATCGGAATAGATATTGAATGGAGAGTTGCAGGCCTTTCTAAGAACTGCGCCTTGGATAGAATAGTCCGGAAAAAGTTAAAAGAATCTTATCCCGATAAGGGACTTTATCTATTAGGAAATCTTACTGAAAAGGAGTTGATAACGAAGATGCTTGAGGCAGACATTTATGTAATGCCTTCGCACATTGAAAATAGTCCGAACAGTCTTTGTGAGGCAATGATCATAGGAATGCCGTGTATATCCACGCTAGCTGGGGGATCGTCAACTCTGATGAAAGATAAAGAAGAAGGTCTGATTATACAGGATGGTGATCCATGGTCAATGGCGGGTGCCATTTTGGAATTGCATAGCGATAAACAAAAAGCCGTCGATTATGGAAGAAAAGCCAGAGCGACTGCTCTGTCAAGGCATGATAAAACCAAAATTGTTTCAGATTTATTAGGGATTTATGAAGCAATAATAAATACTAAGCCCATATGACGTTGAGATCTCTTTTAAAGGGTAACAAGTTTTTGCACTTTCTCTATACACTGTATACTGACAAAAAGTTCCGTAAGGGATATTTGCATTATCTGAATTTTACAACCCCAAAAAAGCCCAAAAGAATAGTCAGGAAAGAATTGAACCTGCTTCAAAACTACTGGAAATACCCTCCGTACCATTATTACAGATATAGATTATATGAAAAAGAACTTTCGGAGGATCAAATCTTGGATTTTATACCACCATTTTTCTATTTCAATATCTATTGGGAAAAGAGAAACAAAGATCTAAATCAGTCGCTTTATCAGAGCAAATTCTTTCAACATCAGTTGTTTGCCAAAAATAATATACCATCTGTCGATATAATTGCAACTTATAAAACTGGTGTTCTTTTTGATGATTCCGGATCGCCGATTACATTCAATGACCTGATATGTAAATATTTAAAATCTGCAGCTAATGGACTCTTCTGCAAACCGGAGTTTGGCAGGGGAGGTAAAGGGATCATTTATTTATCGATGGTCAACAACACTCTTCACATGAATAATAAACCTTGCTCCATTGAGAAGGTTTCAGAAGCATTTACGAATGGTGAAAACTATATTATACAGGAACGTTTTATTCAAAGTGAGAGCATGTCAAAAATTAATAAAAGCTCTGTTAATACTCTCCGTATTTATACTCAAATAAGGGATGGCAAGGCTGTTTTGGCTGCATGCATTCTTAGGATGGGGGTAAATAATTCGTTTGTTGATAATCTGTCACAGGGCGGATTAATGAATATTATAAATGTTAATACTGGATTGCTTTCTGATTTTGCGCAGATAAAGCTTGACGATAAAAAGTACTTTGAGCATCCTGACAGTAAGTATGTTTTTAAGGGCAATAAAATAAATAATTGGCAGGAAATAAAGTCCAGGATCATCGAATACTCTTCATTGCTTTGCGAGTGTAAGGACCTCGGATGGGACGTTGCAATCGGCGAAAATGGATTTAAGGTTCTGGAGATAAATATTGCACACGGTATAGACCACCCACAAATGGTCTTTGGAGGTATGAGAAGGATACTGCAGGTATTTCCAGGGTAATAATCAATTTATTAACAGGAGTTTTATGAACGTTACTGGTTCGGATCTTTTTTCATTGATGCCGATATACATCAGGGGCTGTATTGGTTCAGTTGCCGGGGCTTTTAATCCTTTTTACAAAACATGGAGCTCCAGTTCAAACTCAATCGTAAGAAGCTTTGAAGGCTGGGATACTAACAGGAGAAAGCAATTTATCTTCAATAGCATTAAGAAAAATGTCGATCATGCTTATGCCAATATCCCTTTCTACCATGATTATTATGGCTTGAACAATTTCAAGCCTGCAGATTTACGATGTTTTGAAGACATCACGAAAATTCCGGCAATTTCAAAAAGCCTGTTATCAGAATACCCGATAGAAAACAGAAGTTATCTGTCAAAAGGTGCAGTAATCAGTAATACAGGAGGCTCTTCAGGTCATAGTTTGGCTTTTTATACAGATAAAGAAGTCAGGAAAACTAACGAGGCAACTCATATGACAACTATATGGGAAAAGCTCGGCTACTGTAGTTCTGATCTTAAACTGGTACTGAATGGTCAGAACCGAATCGAAAATGATGTGGATTTCTGTTTTCAGACTAATTCACTCCGGCTTGATATTTATAAGCAATTCAAACAGACAACAAAGAAGTTAAAGGAGATAGCCAAAAGGTATCCTGTGAAATTTTTACATGGATATCCAAGTATTATTTATGAGTTTGCACTTTTTTGTGAAAATGAGGATAATGAATTAAGGGAGATTCTGAGAAAAACATTAAAGGGAGCATTTTTGGGTTCTGAATTTCCTTATTCCAGAATTCGCGACAAAATTGAAAGTGTTTTTTGTATTGATACTGTAAATTGGTATGGGCACACTGAAGCAGCGATTCTTGCATGGGAGAAACACGAGAAGTTCAGGTATTATCCATTTCAGACATACGGCTTTGCTGAAATTAGTGAGGAGGGGCACCTAATGGGAACTTCCTTTTATGATCAAGCTACTCCCTTTATACGCTATGATACCGAGGATGTAATTTCCGACCCTGATATCAGGGACGGATTTCTAATCTCTTTCGAGATAAAGGAGGGGAGAGCCGGAGAATATGTGAAAGACAGAAATGGGAAAAATATATCCCTGACAGCATTGGTTTTCGGTCGCCATCACAAGCTTTTTGACTTTTGTTCCCATATTCAGGTATATCAACCCGAAAACGGGAAGGCCCTGATTCTTTATGTGCCACTTGAGAATAATTCAGACCTAAGGCCGGAAAGCCTGTTTGACAGCACTAATATAGAGATGGAATTTACGTTCCAAAAACTTTCAACTCCCTTCCGTACAAGGTCAGGTAAACTTAACTTACTGGTAAAGCAGTCCCAGATTGAGGATAAGCTATGAAAAACCCGAATTACTATTTTAAAACTTTCAACGGATTTCTGCAATTCCAAATTGATATAAGGATTCTTATTTCAGACACATATTTCAGAATATTTCGAAAACATATTGTCCGGAGAATTAACAAGCAATGCCAGGGTTCAACGAATAACCGGGAATTCTTAGATAACATATCTTCAGAGCTACGCATTCCGGCTGAGATTATTTTTACCGGGGATGAAAGAAATGCGGTTATCTGTGATGCGCAGAAAACCCTTAAAGGAATATATAACCTTCTTGGTTCAGGTGATGTTGAACTTAACCCCATTCAATGGCATACAGATTTTAAGACCGGTTATAAATGGAACCCTGGTACCTATTACAAAAGACTTAATCAGGAAAACATTGGGTCTGGCTCTGATGTAAAAGTACCACGTGAATTAAGCCGAAGCCACCATTTGCTGAGGTCTGGTTTGGCTTACAGAATGACCGGGAATGAAGAATATGCCAGATTCTGTATTAACCAAATGCAAGAATGGATAGATGATAATCCGCTGATGTTCAGCATTAACTGGGGTTGTACAATGGATGTTGCAATAAGGGCCGTTAACTGGATTTGGACGCTTGGCATGATCAATGATTCAAAAGAGCTGAATAGTGAATCAATAAATAAAATCAAATGCAGTTTATATCAACATGGATGGTTCATTTTTCGGAATCCGGAAAAAAGTAGTACCTATAATGGGAACCACTACCTTTCAGATCTGGTTGGACAGATCCATTTGGGTTTGCTTTTTCATAACATGAAAGAGCCCTCTGAATGGCTTGAGAATGGTAAAAATGAATTATTCCGTGAAATAAGATTGCAAATTTTACCCACAGGTATGTCCTTTGAAAGGTCGACCAATTATAACAGATTGGTCTTGGAACTTGTACTTATTACAATTCTGGTTCTGAAAAGGAATAATCATGAGATCCCGTCGGATATTTGGTACAGGCTTGAGAAAATGTTTGAGTTCATCATGTACAGTATTAAGCCTGACGGTGATTCTCCTATTATTGGTGATAAGGATAATGGCCGTTTACTGCCACTCGGAACAGAGTCAACCAATAATTTTAGATATTTACTTTCATTGGGAGCCGTTTTATTTAATCGTACAGATTTTAAAAGACACGGAGAAGGATTTAATATATACTGTTCAATTTTAGGCGGTGAACATGCATTTGAAACATGGAATGAAATACCTGATTTGACTGCAGAACTTAAGTCAAAAGCTTTCCCTGATTCAGGGCTTTATGTAATGAGAACGAGAAATGATTATTTATTGTTCAATGCCACGGGAAAAGGGAAATATCCGGAAATAGGTCCCGCTTCTCATACTCATAGTGACCTGTTCTCGTTTGAGCTTTTCACTTTGGGTAAAACATTTTTAATAGATCCCGGTACATATGCATATACTTCTGACATTGAATTGCGTATGCTGTACCGAAGCACAAAAATGCACAATACTGTTACAATAGACGGCCAATCACAAAATATTATCAGAAAGGAAGTGCTTTGGGATTTCAAACGGAATGCCATACCTCGTATTTTACATTGGGAATCCAATGAAAACATGGATAAAGTTACAGCAATTCATAATGGATATGACCGGCTGCCGGAACCGGTTCTTCATGAAAGAACAGTTTCTTTTGATAAACTAAATGGGGAATGGATTATTAAAGATCTAATTCACGGAAAGGGACAGCATATTTTTGAATGGTTCTTTCATTTTAATGTCGGGATTGACTTTGTTATACAGGGAAACACAGCAAATACAATTTGCTCTGATCATAAGAATATCGCCATTACTTTTCCAAATAATCCCGACCTGATTCTAAAAAAAGAAGGGTCTTATGTTTCCAAATCTTACGGTATTAAGGAAGAGGGACTGACGCTTGTAGCTCTTTTAAAAGCAAATGCACCGATAGAACTGGAGATTGAGATTTCAAAATGCCAACAGGTATGATTTCGGCAGTTGATTTTGCTTTTATATTTTAATGCTTTATTGCAGGACTTAATATTTTACTAAACCCCAAACAGATCTAATAAAACAATGAAACAGATTCTTGTTAACAGTAATGGGCGGAAAGCCTATGACACTCCTATGCCAACACCAGGTGAGAATGAGTTACTTGTTGCTGTATATACAAGTGTCATCAGCACAGGCACTGAGACAATGGAGATGAAAAAAGATGACGCAACAATACTTGAGAAGCTGCTTCAGAAGAAAGAGTTGTTGAGGAAAGTAACGAGTACAATAAATGAAAAAGGTCTTGATGCTGCAATAAAAGCAATAAAAAGCAAATTAAGCCCCGCAGAGCAAGCTCTTATGTATAAGCCTGCGGGATATAGCAATGCAGGAGTTGTTGTTGCAAAAGGTCAGCTTGTTACAGGCTTTAACGTGGGTGACAGGGTAGCCTGTGCAGGTGCAGGTATAGCTTCTCATGCTGAGTATGTTGCAGTACCAGTGAATTTGGCTGTAAAGTTACCTGATGATGTCTCATTCGAGTCAGGAGGCTTTACCACGATCGGAGCCATTGCCATGCAGGGAATAAGACGAGCCAACGTTACTTTCGGCGAAGTAATAGTAATTACAGGATTAGGTCTTTTAGGCCTGATAGCTGTCCAGATAGCGAAAGCATGGGGGCTGATTGTAATTGGCACTGACCTTAACCCAAAGCGTCTGGAACTTGCAAAAGAACTGGGTGCAGATTTCTGTTTTAATGCGAATGACAAAGATCTGATTCGAAACATCAAAGATGTTACAAATGGCAACGGAGCGGACGCAGTAATCATATATGCGGCTACAAAAGCCTCTGAACCTGCAAATCAGGCAATGGAAGCCTGCCGAAGAAAAGGACGTGTCGTAGTTGTCGGATCAGTTGGAATGGCGTTGGAACGCGAAAATATGTATCTGAAAGAACTTGACTTTGTTATTTCAACATCATATGGACCAGGACGTTATGATAACCAGTATGAGCTCAAGGGAATCGATTACCCGATTGGGTATGTCCGATGGACAGAAAACCGAAATATGATGGAATTTGTAAGACTTCTAAAAACGGGATTTGTTAAGGTTGACCGTTTTATTTCAAAGTCTTTCAATATAGACCAGGCTGAAGCTGCTTATCAGTGTCTTTTGGAGGAGCCCGGTGAAAGCATATCCGCCATATTCAATTATACACATTCTGAGACAGAAGTGCCTTCAAGCCGTCTGGAGATCATACCTCACATTGTTCATTCGGGTAAAATTCGAGTTGGAATAATTGGTGCTGGCGGTTTTATTCAAAAAAATCATCTTGCAAATATCCTTACTCTGCCAGAGGATTATGAAGTTGTCGCAATCGCGGAAAAAACTTCAGCTTCAGCTGCCGCAGCAGGTGAGAGATACAAAGTAAAATATGTCACTACTGATTATAAGCAAATATTATCAGATCCTGATATTGACCTGGTTATTATCGGAACCAGGCATAATCTTCACGCAGTTATGACTGCAGATTCAATTAAGGCTGGAAAACATGTCCTGGTCGAGAAGCCGCTTGCCATGAATCATCACGAGTTGGCAATGATCAAAGATGCGATTAGTGAAAACCCAAATGTAATTGCGGCAGTTGGCTTTAATAGAAGATACTCGCCTCTTATCCAGAAAGTTAAATCAGTAATTTCATCAACCAGTTCCCCGGCAGTAATAAACTATAGAGTAAATGCAGGCCAAATACCACCTGAGAATTGGGTGCAAAACCTTGAAGAAGGTGGTGGACGAATCGTTGGGGAAGTGTGTCATTTCATTGACCTGATCGCCTATCTGGCTTCTGGTAAAGTAAACTCATTAAATGCCATACATATTCCTATCGATGGCAAGACAGTAAAATCAGAGGATAACGTCATAGTAACAATGTCATTCGATAACGGTTCAATAGGTGTACTCACATATGCTTCGGTTGGAGGTTTGGAATTGGGCAAAGAGAGAATTGAAGTATTCACAGACGGTTCTTCAATGGTCATCGATAGTTTCCTCGAGCTTGAAATGTATAACTTAACCGAGAATAACATCAAGCTTAAAACAGCAGACAAAGGTCACAAAACCCTGATTATGGAACTTTCCAAAGCCCTCCGGAATAAGGAGTCACTTATAATGCCTTTTGAAACTGATATCGAGATGACGGATTATACTCTATCAATTCTGGACCAGATTCATAGCTTCACCCCGTTGAAAGGCTAAATAGGGTTAATATGATTATACAGACTGAATTTCTACAGGAAATGATCCGAAACATGAAGCATTTTGCTCCTGCTTTCAGATCTGAGATTTGGCAAAAGCTTTATAACTATAATCTTTTAAGTTGGTAATTTATTGAAGTATAAATTATAAGAGCTGTGCCACATATTTAAAAACCTATTTATGAAAAAGAAAGAAAGGAAGTTCGTTTATATAAGCAATCTGGACTACAGCGGGACAGTCTTTCAGACGCAGATTCTTGATTGGTTATACCAATTTCAAGGCAAGGGTTTGGATTTTGACCTTATTCAGGCATTTCATATTAAAAGCATCAGTAACCCGGGATTCTTGAGGAAACAATTGAAAGGGTTAAAATCCAATTCACATTTTTATGCCGGCTCGGTGTACCTGTTACCAAGTAAGAGTTTTTTCCATATTATAAATTCGCTTATAATTTACACTAAGCTATTAAAGTACCTTTTTTCGTACAATGAGATACTGATCTTTTCCCGTGCCATAATTGGGAAAGAAATATCCCTGCTGAGAAAGATATCGCCAGTTAGTATTATTTTTTATTTTGATGGAAGAGCTGCCGCCGCTGAAGAAAACAAATATCTGGCAGTTTTACAGAATGATTTTTCTCAAAAAAGGTACAACATAATTGCTAATACATATTACCTTGTTTACCAAACACTATTATCTGCGGATAAGGTTTTTGTTGTATCACAGGTTCTACGGAAATATTTTCAGGATACATATAATTTGCATAATAAAAAGTTCATCCCCTACCCATGCCTTTCTAACTCTCGTAAGTTCTTCTACAGCCCTGACATCAGGACTGAAATGCGATCTTCATTAGGATTAAAATCTGAATCGAAAGTCTTTATTTATTCTGGCGGAATAGGAGGCGAATGGCATATTACTGAACAAATGTTCGCATTTTTAAATCGATTATTCCAGTTTGAAAGAAACTTGATTTTAATTTGTCTTACAAAAACTCCTGCAAGTTTTGAAAAGATTATAAGCAGGTATCCGCTAATCCGATCTTGTTTTTTCACATTTTCAGTTCCGAATAATGAAGTACACAGATACTTGAATGCTGCGGATTATGGCATCTTATTCAGGGAAAATACAATAATGAACAATGTTGCATCACCCACTAAATTTGCGGAGTATATACTATGTGGATTGCCCGTACTTATATCGGAAGGCGTTGGAGATTACTCTGACTATGCTGTTAAAAATGATCTTGGTATACTTGTCAAAGAGATTGAGTTAAAGGATCCGGGCAGATTTGACTTAACAAGTTTCTTTAAAAAGAATTTCAGTCGGGAATATATTGCAGATATCGGGAAAAACAATTTCTCTAAGGAGTCCGCAATTGATAGAATAGTTGCTGAGTTTATACCTTGATATAATTTATTATAAATAGAATATTGTGGACCTTCTCAGCTTAATTAAGAAAACATTTACGGGTATTCAGTCCTGGCATACCAATCGAAGGATTATTGTTATTGAGTCTGATGATTGGGGCAGTATCAGAATGCCAGACAAAGCCACATACGACAAACTCCTGGCAAAAGGCATAAGGGTTGACAGGTGCCCGTTTAACAGATTTGATTGCCTTGCAAGTGAAAAGGATCTGACATTGCTTTTTGAGATATTGGCCAGTTTCAGCGATATTAACGGAAATCCTCCTGTGTTAACAGCTAATTGTGTGCTCGTTAATCCTGACTTTGATAAGATAAGAGAATCCGGTTTCAACGAATATCACTATGAACTATTCACTGAAACTTTGAAGAAATATCCTGGTCATTTGAGCTCATTTCAATTATGGAAGGAGGGGATTGAGAATAAAGTATTTCTGCCCCAGTTCCATGGTAGAGAACATTTAAATGTGGACAGGTGGATGAAAGCCTTGAAAGATAACCTTCCTGAAACCCTATTTGCATTTGATTTGAATATGTTTGGTCTAAGCACATTCATTTCAAATGAAAACAGAAGAAGCTATCTTGCTGCATTTGACGTTCATGGGCCGGAAAAAATCCTTCAGTTAAAAGAGATAATCATGGATGGGCTGTCGCTATTCCGGAATATCTTTGGCTATCAGGCCAAAGCCTGTATAGCCCCTAATTATATCTGGCCAATTTCTATTGAAAAAGACTTGTCAGACTTTGGAATACAATATATTCAGAGTCGTATGGTACAGCTTGCTCCAGAATCAGATTCCACAAAGATTAAAAAGATTCACCACTATACCGGTCAGAGGAATAAATTCGATCAAACATACATTATTACTAACTGTCAGTTTGAGCCAAGTTTTGATTATAGTAAAGACTCAGTTGGCGAGTGTTTGGCTCAGATAGGCACAGCTTTTAAATTCAGGATGCCGGCTATCATAGCTATGCATCGCGTTAATTTCATAGGCTCTATTGAACAGTCAAACAGAGAAAGGAATCTGCCCTTATTAAAGAAACTGTTAACGGAAATTAATAAAAAATGGCCTGAAGTGGAATATATGACTTCAAATCAATTGGGAGATTTAATCAATCTGGAAAAAAGAAGAATGACATGAGTTTTAATCCAAGTATATTAATTACAGGTGATTTCTGCCCGGTTAACAGGACTGCTGATTTGATTTCAGAGGCTAAAATTGAACTTCTGTTCAATGACTTTTTATCCTTTGTCAAAAATGCCGGATTAGCTGTTACAAACCTTGAATGTCCTTTAACAGATTCAAAATCAAAGATATCAAAATCAGGTCCTGCCTTGAAGGCGCCATTTGATACAGCAGAAATACTCTCAAAAGCCGGATTCAATTTAGTATCCCTGGCTAACAATCATATAATGGATTATGGCCCAACTGGCCTGACATCTACCCTGGACGCCTGCAATCACTATAACATCGGACATGTAGGAGCCGGAGCCGGCCTAGATCAGGCGAGGGCAGCCTTTATTACAAAACAGGGGAATACCAAAATTGCTATACTTAATTTTGCAGAAAATGAGTTCTCCACAACAAATGACAATCATTATGGCTCCAATCCCATTGATCCTGTTGAGAATTACTATGACATCCTAAAAGCAAAGAGGGATGCAGACCATGTAATTGTAATTGTACATGGCGGACATGAAATGTATAATCTCCCTAGTCCGAGAATTAAAAGCACGTTCCGTTTTTACGCAGATGCTGGTGCCAGTGTTATCTTGAGTCACCATGCCCATTGTTACAGCGGATATGAAGTATTTAAAGGAGTTCCTATTTTTTACGGTCTTGGGAATCTGGTTTTTGATAAGCCAAGCAGACGTAACTCACCTTGGAACTATGGATATGCAGTTGAATTGTTCATAGATAAGTCAGTTACTTTTAGTATTATTCCTTATGAACAAAGCAATGCAAAACCAGGTGTGAGATTGTTGGAGGGCAAGGATAAATTGGAATTTCATGACAATATTGAATATCTCAACAGCATAATTTCTGATGACGCATTATTGAAAGCAGAATTCGTGAAATACTGTAATAAAGTAAAAGAGAGGTACCTTTCATTTCTTGAACCACACTCTTTCAATTTAATTCACTCTTTACGCAGCAGAAGACTTTTCCCTTCCCTTCTGACTGGAAAGAAAAAGACTTTGTACTTGAATCTTATGCGCTGTGAGTCGCACAGAGAAGTACTGTTAAACCTTCTGGATACACGTGAATCTTTAAAAGATATCTGATAATACTTAATTACACCCCCGGATGACCTTGACCTTTTAATTACATCAGGCTCCTTCAATTCATTTAAACGCTAATCTTCCATAACCATGAAAATTGCAATTCATTCATCCAAAATATCTTATAGCGAAAGATGGATCGCTTATTGTAAAGAAAAGGAAATTCCTTATAAAGTTGTGGACTGCTACAAATCTGATATAATTCAACAATTGGAGGATTGTGATGGACTGATGTGGCATTTTTACCAGGCGGATCCCAGAGATTTTATGTGTGCAAAACAAATACTTTATGCTGTTCAGAGTTCTGGCAAGAAAGTATTTCCTGACTTCAATACATGTTGGCATTTTGATGATAAAGTCGGACAGAAGTATTTGCTGGAGGCAATTGGAGCTCCCCTTGTGCCATCATATGTCTTTTTTTCAAAAAGTGAGGCGTTGAATTGGGCACGTCAGACCTCTTATCCTAAAGTCTTTAAACTCAGAGGTGGGGCAAGTTCAGACAATGTCAGGCTCGTAAAAACAAAACATCAGGCTATAAGATTAATCAACAAGGCTTTCGGTCAGGGTTTTCGACGTTACAATCCATGGAATGGCCTTCAGGAACGGTGGAGAAGGTATAATCTGGGTAAGGCAAATTTTACTGATCTGTTGGAGGCATTTGGCCATTTCTTTATCAAAACAAATTTTGAGAAAAATGCTGGCAGGGACAAAGGTTATGCATATTTCCAGGATTTCATTAATGGCTGTACGTTTGACATCCGGGTTAAAGTTGTTGATGATAAGTGCTGGGTCTATAAAAGGATGGTAAGAAAAAATGACTTCAGAGCATCTGGCAGTGATGATCAGGTTTTCTCACCGGAAGGAGTTCCGGCGGAGGTTATTGAAACTGCATTCAGCCTTAGCAGAAAACTGCAGTTAAAGTCTGTTGCCTTTGATTTTATTCTTTCACCTGAAGGTGACTTTTTCTTGCTCGAAATGAGTTATGGCTTTGGTTACAAAGATGCCCAGCACTATGCTTATTGGGATTCCGAGATGCATTGGCACGAAGGTAGTTTTAATCCTTTTGGATGGATGGTGGAAGGACTGATTAAAGACATCCGGGGAGACAGGCAAATCGAGTGAAGCATATGAAGCTTTGTCTGGTAATACCATCTCTTCAGGCTGGAGGAATGGAGAGGGTCATGTCGGAACTGGCAGCCTATTTCTGCACTTTAAAGCATCTGGAGGTTCATCTTGTTATCTATGGTAAGAATTGTGAAATCTTCTATTCTTTACCGCCAGACATAATTATTCATAAACCAGGGTTTGCTTTTAATGACAGGCTGAGATTTCTATTCACCATAAGGAGGATGTTGTATCTCAGAAGGGAGATTAGGAGAATATCACCTGACTCTATACTTAGTTTTGGAGAAGTCTGGAATAGTTTCGTACTTCTGGCTTTAGCAGGGTTACCCTTTAAAATATATATTTCTGACAGATGCAGCCCGGCAAGAACATATGGTACACTCCACACTTTTTTGCGGAAAATATTATATCCAAGAGCTACAGGGATTATAGCCCAGACTGTAAAAGCCCGGGAGTTGTATTCCACACAGTTCAGGCATAAAAATATTACTGTAATTGGGAATCCTATAAAGGAATTTGATCCCGGTAGCATTTCTGAAAAAGAAAACATAGTACTTATGGTCGGCCGTTTGATCCTGTCGAAAAATCAGGACAAGCTGATTGAACTGTTTCTCAGGATTGGAATGCCGGATTGGCGACTTGTTCTTGTGGGCTATGACCACCTTAAGCAAAATACCACAGAAACTCTTCAGAAGATTATAGCCGATAACAACGCGGAAGATCGGATTATCCTTGCAGGGAAACAGGAAAATGTAAGCTCTTTTTATAGACGGAGCAGGATATTCGCATTTCCTTCCTCATCAGAAGGATTCCCGAATGCAATTGGAGAAGCCATGTCCGCCGGATTACCAGTCGTTGCATTTGATTGTATTGCAGGACCATCTGAAATGATTAAAGACAACTGGAATGGGTTCCTTGTTCCGGTAAATGATTTTGCCCTATTTCAGAACAGACTTGAAAGTCTGATGAAAGACAATGATCTCAGGGAACTTTTCGGTAAGAGAGCCATACATGATGTCAAGGCATTCTCGGCAGACATTATTTGCAGGAGATATTATAGCTTTATACTGGACAAAACTCTTTAAACATAACAACTGAAGCTTATGAGAACAATCGTAACTGGTGGAGCAGGTTTTATAGGATCAGCCATTGTCCCGACACTTATAAAGGAGGGCCATGAGATCTTTGTGATAGATAACTTGTCATTCGGTAACAGAGATTTTATTGATATTCCTGATTCACACTTCTGTCTCGCTGACATCAGGGATAAAAACAAAATCATGGAGATTTTTGATGCTATTCGCCCTGAAAATGTAGTGCACCTTGCTGCCATTCATTTTATACCTTACTGCAATCAGCATCCCTTTGAGGCTGCTGATATTAATATAAGAGGTACAATGAATATATTGGATGCATGCAGAAGATCCAGCGGACTGAACAAGTTATTCTTCGCCTCCACAGCTGCTGTTTATCCAATAAGCAATGAAGCAGTAAATGAGAAGAATGAACCTCTTCCATTGGATATTTATGGACTGTCGAAATTAACCTGTGAGCATCTGATGAAAAAATTCTGGCTTGAAACTCAGGTGAATACGGTCGTGTGCAGGTTCTTTAATGCCTTTGGCCCCAAAGAGACCAATCCTCACCTCATCCCTGAAATTGAAAAACAGCTTAAGATGGGCCAAAGAAGAATCAAACTTGGTAACCTGACCCCGAAAAGAGACTTTATACATACGTTCGATATGGCCTCTGCTGTTGCCAGACTGCTTTCATCCAAAGATGCCGGATTTGATACTTTTAACCTTGGAAGAGGAATCGAATACTCAGTGGTAGATATTGTCAATGCTTTCGAAAGACAGCTTAATGAAAAAATAGAAATTGAGGTAGATCCTCAAAGGGTTCGGAAGGTTGAGAGGGAGCATCTTCTTGCTGACGTTTCAAAGCTCAAACAGTCAACAGGATGGGAGCCCCAATGGGGAATTGATGATGGAATTAAGAATCTCATTGAAAGTTGGTAGGGTACTAACAGTTAAAACATTATATATGACATCAGAAAGAATGAAACTTGGAGTTCTCTTTAACTTCAGCTCAAAATGGATGGGAGGGATAATTTACATTATTAATATTATCAATACTTTGAATTTCCTTGATGATGAAGATAAACCAGAGATTTTCCTTTTCTACCGGCCCGATCTGAAGAGGTTTATTGACGAAATGGAATATCCTTACCTGAACCCGGTAGAATGGAATTTTCCTCCTTTGGCAAAAGGAACAGTGAAATCAATACTGCTTAGGAAGAACCTCTTTATTGCGGATATTCTTACAAGGTTTAATCTTGATACAGTATACCCGCTCCAGGATTATCCTGTCAGAACAAAGACAAAAACAAAACTCGTTTCATGGTGTGCAGATTTTCAGCACAGGCATTATCCGGAATTCTTTTCGACTTTTCAGAGGACGGGAAGAAATATCCGTACAAAGATGGCCTTAAGAAATAATGATAACCTTGTTCTATCCAGCAATGATGCATTGAGTGATCTTAAAATGTTTTTCAGCGTGCCAGACAAATTGAAACTGGACGTATATCACTTCGTCTCTGTTCTTAAGTGGGAAAATGGACTGGGGATTGAATCTATTAAAAACAAGTACAACCTCCCTTCGGATTATTTTCTTGTGTCAAACCAGTTCCATAAACATAAGAATCATCGAATCCTGTTGCTTACTCTGGCAAGACTTAATGAACTTGGCATAAGAAAGCACTTTGCCTTTACCGGCAAACTGCCTGATGAATCTGACTCTCCGTATCTGAAGGAATTACACAGTATTATTGAGGAGAATAACCTTTCCGGACAAATCAGCATGCTTGGTGTAATTTCCCGAAGTGACCAGCTTTCCATAATGAAACAATCTCAGGCAGTCATTCAGCCAAGCTTATTCGAAGGTTGGAGTACGGTAATTGAGGACGCTAAGTCACTTCAGGTTCCTGTTGTTGCATCAAATCTAAAAGTAAATATTGAACAACTTGGAGAAAACGGAGTCTATTTTGATCCGCATAACGTTGAGGAACTTGCCACCATTTTAAAAAACTATCCGTCCAGAAATCAGGATGATATTTTTTATCAGCCGTATGAGGAAAGAATAAAGAATGCTGCAATTGAACTACTTGGCATACTCTTTTAAGATTCAAATAATTCAGCATTGACATTGATTTCTTGAAAATGAACATTCTTTTCATTTCAATTGCATGGCCTGAAAAAGGAGAGCGCAACTTATATACAGACCTTATTGGCGAGTTTATCCGAAAAGGGAATAATGTATGTGTGGCCGGTACAAGTGACAGTGGCTTAAATCTCCCTCAGGGTGTCTCATTTGAAAACGGGATAAGTGTCCTTCGTGTAAGAACCGGGAAAATAAGAAAGTCGTCACATATAGAAAAGGCTCTTGCTCTTATTTTGCTTACCGGGAAAATGCGACGGGCTATCAGAAGAAACTACGGAAATAACAATTTTGATCTGATAATGGGGCCAACTCCCCCGGTCACACTCTCCAGACTCTACGTTAGCCTGAAAAAAATTTACAAAGCTCAATTCTACTTATTGCTGAAGGATATCTGGCCACAAGGATCAGTTGATCTTGGAGTTTTGAAAAAATTCAGTCTTCCTTGGATATGGTTAAGGAGGCATGAGAAGCGGCTTTATAAAACAGCAGACTTCATTGGATGCATGTCACCCATGGGGAGGGTATACCTTTTTACCCATAACAAATTTCTGCCGATATCTAAACTTGATGTTTTGCCAAATTCAATTCTGCCAACACCAATGGTTCCGGTAATACCCTCTACAGAGTTCAGGGAAAAGTACAAGATACCCACAGATTCATGTGTTTTCTTATTTTCAGGCAATCTTGGGATTGGCCATGGACTTCATTTTTTGGTTGATGCTATCATGAAGCTTTCTGATTATGAAAAGGCGTTTTTTGTTATTGGCGGTTCAGGTACACAATACAGGTTTCTGAAGGAAACATTATCAGAAAAAAAAGTAAAAAACGCCTTTATATACGAGTGGTTGCCTCGTGAGGATTTTTTACAAATGCTATCAACCAGCGATGTTGGCCTTATTTTGCTTTATAAATATACTGTCCCTCAATTTCCATCCAGGCTCTTAAGTTATTTTGATTATGAAAAGGCAGTTCTTTGCGCAGTGAATACAGATACTGACATAGGCGAAATAGTCGAGCAGAATTTCTGTGGCCTGACTGTCAACCACGGAGATCTGAATGAGTTCATTAAGGCTGTAAAGTATCTGTCAGAAAACGCAATCAGGAGGAAGGAAATGGGTGAAAACGGACGTCGATATCTATTAAGTAACTATACCGTGGCCCATAGCTATGAAATAATTATGAGTCATTTTCATACAGCGTAATCTGATTATTGGACCAACATTTTCTAATCAATGCGTAATTCTGGTAAAGCAGAAGGGAAACTGAAAGTACTTTTCCTTGATCAGGGACGTCAGGTTCTGCCTTTTTTAAAATCATGTCATCACAAGGGCCATGAGGCAATTATTGTTTGTAATACACGGTTAAGTGAAGGATACTTTTCAAGATATGCCTCCAAACGGTTACTTTGGCCAAGTTATGTGAGGGAAAGGCCGTTATTTGAAGAAAAGCTTATAGAATATCTAAAGAATAATAATATTGATGTTACAATTAGCGTCGGAGATATTTCTTCAGATATTCTTTCAGCAAATAAAGCAGTTATATCTGAGTACACTCACATTGTCAATCCTGACTACCCTGTTTTTATCCAGGCAGCAGACAAGCTCAATCTCATGAACTACTGCATGAAAAATGGATTGCCGTGCCCCAGAACATATCACCTTGATCCAGAAACAGTAAACAAAATTGACGTTTTGCTGGATTTCCCAGTAATTGTAAAACCAACCCGGGGTGTCGGAGCGGTAGGATTGCATAAGTTTAATGAGAAAACTGAACTGGAAAGTCTTTACCCCCTGTTAATCGAGCAATATGGGGATCTTATTATACAGGAATATATTCCTCCTGCTGATGGCCCGCAATATCAGGCGGAAGCCTTCATGGATGGAGAGGGTAGGATGAAAGTATGCCTCATAATCGAGAAGCCACGGTTCTTCCCGGTTACAGGAGGAACAAGCACTGCTAACGTAACAATTTCTCATCCGGGAATAAAGGATATTGCTAAGCAGTTGCTTGAAGGATTACATTGGAAAGGGGCAGCAGATATCGATTTTATTCTTGATCCACGGGATGGCGTAGTAAAAATTCTTGAGATTAATCCGCGCGTAACGGCAGGTATAAAGGTAGGATTCGCAGCCGGGATAGATTTTGCTGATCTACACATTAAACTTGCACTTGGGCAGGAAATTAAAATGATTGATAAATACAAGCTTGGGGTTTATTGCCGTAATTTTTTCCTTGAAATGCTCTGGTTTATTTTTTCCGACCTTGAAATGAAGAGGAAAACGGAACCGCCATTTTTCAAGCTCTGTGGTAAGAACATGACGGACCAGGTGATTAGTTTCGATGATCCGTTTACAGGCTTTGGTTTCTTTTTGGGGATGATAAAGAAGTATACCAAACTGTCGAGCTTCAGGTCAAAGTTTCGAAAATAGTAAAGCAAATTACTTATGCATCATTCTTTTGCAAACGCTCTGACAATTGATGTGGAAGATGCCATTAGCCTGGCAATGAGAAACTTCTTTGGCACAGATATAGTGCCAACATATCGTGCATGTAATAATACAATGCGCTTGCTAGACCTTTTCGATGAATATGATGTAAGTGCAACTTTTTTTGTTCTTGGAGAAATTGCCGCGGCTCATCCTGAGCTTGTAAAGGAAATTTCTGGCCGTGGTCATGAAATTGGAATTCATGGGTATTCGCATACCCCATACTATAAACTCTCAAAAAAGGCTGTTAGGGAGGAGATCATTAAGGCAAAAATGTTGATCGAAGATATTACAGGTATTGAAGTTCTTGGCCATCGTGCTCCTGAATTTTCAATTAATCCGGGAATGTCATGGGTGATGGAAATTTTAATTGAATCTGGAATAAAATACGACAGTAGTATTTTCCCGGTGAAAATGAGACGTTATGGATGGACCGGTTACACAAAGGATATTGCCTGGCTCACTTTGGAAGACGGCCGGAGATTAATTGAGGTCCCAATGTCTACTTTAACCTTCTTTGGGAAACGAATACCGGTCTGCGGGGGTGGTTATCTGAGGGTATTCCCCTTTTTCTTCACCCATTTTGCTTTCCGGAAGGTACTGGCAAACAGACCAGTGATAGTTTATCTGCACCCGTATGAGATTGATCCCCCTCCGTTTCAGCAGTTTTATATGGATGCAGTAAAAATGTCTTCAGTCAAAAACAGAATGCAGCTGTATTTGTATTGGTTCAACAGAAAGTCCGTACTGCCAAAACTGGACAAATTACTTAATGATTTTCAATTTAATACACTTCGTTCCGTTATTAATGATGTCATCGGACCAACTATTTGAGAGGTCTTACGTTTTCTATATATTAAATTTTGAGATTCATATCTTGCAGGAAATATGATTGACTTTTGGAACATTCTCAAGATCAATTTTAAAAATATACCAGGCAAAAAGGTTGACAGCCGATTCATTGTTTTTGAAAGTGATGATTGGGGTGGTATCCGGATGCCTTCTCAGGATGTTTATAATCAACTGATAAAAGCAGATATTCCAATAGGCGGGAAATTTGACATTTATGATACCCTGGCAGATAAACAGGATTTGGACGACCTCTTTGAAGTACTTCTGAGTGTCAGGGATAAAAACAACCATCCGGCTGTGTTTACTCCGGTCACAAACGTTGCCAATCCGGACTTTCGCAGAATAAAGGATTCCGGATTTACCCAATATTTTTATGAGCCATTTACTGATACCTTAAAACGGTATGGGCGCCACCGCGAAACATTCATGACCTGGGAAAAGGGAAGGGAGGCTGGAATTTTTTTACCCGAATTTCATGGGAGGGAACATATTTCAGTTCATTTCTGGCTGCAAACACTTCAAAACGGCAATAAAAAAGTAAGAACGGCCTTTGATCATGAATTTGTCAATGTCCATGTAAATGGAGTTCATCCGGTAGTAGCCAACTTCCGCCCTGAATTCTATTTTGATGATCCGGATCAGATACAATTCCTGAAAGCCTCGATCTCCGACGGGGCAAAACTGTTTAAGGATATTTTCGGTTACGTACCGCGGGCTTTTACACCAAGTAATAGCATTTTTCATCCTGTATTTGAGAAAACAGTTGCAGATGCAGGAATAAGTTACCTCAATGTCAGCCATTTTAATCCTGTCCCTGGGAAAAATGGCAGGCTTAAGTTTAAATACTACCCGGTTAATGGAAAATCGAGAGATGGATTAATGTATTATTCAAGAAATTGCGCTTTTGAGCCCATAACTCCATCTTATAAGGGAGTAGAATCAACCTTAAGGCAAATAGAAGCCGCATTTCGCTGGAAAAAGCCAGCTATAATTTCTACTCACAGGGCAAACTATATCGGAAGTATTGATGAAAGAAACAGGAGGAATGGGTTGCTTGAGTTGAAGTCATTACTTAACGAAATTGTTAAAAACTGGCCTGATGTTGAGTTCCTCAGCACTGCACAAATGTTGAGAATTCTGTTTTCGGGAAATCGGTCAGAGCATTGATATAAGGAACCTTTCTTGGCAGCAGGATAGTCACTAATTCAGAAAAACTCACCAGGAATAGCAATATATGAAATTCATTACCCGCCTCACATACCTGATATACTATTTCAGAAAAATTGATTTCGGTAAGTTCATCAGAAATCTGAACTATTCATCGAAAATCTCTGGAAAATCAAGAATCAGATTGTTTGCAGATTCGATTTATTCTGTCTTTAAGTATAATATTTCTTTAACAGACTACTTTCATTTCAGGTTCTTTTCTCTTGAAGATGCTGAAAGGGATGAGTGGGCGGGGACGGGATTTATGTATGAATATCAGTTAGTTATGAACCCAAAGGGGGTGAGGGATGTTTTGGAAAACAAGATATGCTTTCTGCAACATTTTAAACAATTTGTGAAACGTGAATTTCACAGTTTGGATGAAATCCAGGCCAACCTGTTGCTGGCGGACAAGTTATTGGCTAATTCATCGGGCCGCATTGTACTGAAAGGATCACGAGGGCAGGCTGGGGCAGAAGTTATGGTCATTAGCTGCAAAGAGTATTCTTCTGCGAGCTTAATTAAACAAATGAAGTTGAAAAAGTTCGATCTGGCGGAAGAATTTGTTATTCAGCACAACTTGCTGATGGCTTTGTCTCCTGCAGGGTTGAATACAGTCAGAATATTTACTCAGCTCCTGAATGAAGATGTTAAATTCCTCGGGGCACGTTTACGTATTTCAGTTAATTCACCAGTCGATAATATGGCTGCAGGTAATCTGGCAGCACCAATTGATATTGATTCAGGAGTGGTAACCGGTCCCGGAGTATACAGCGATATTACAAAAGAAGGAAAATCAGTCCACCCGGTAACAGGAGTTGCCATTATCGGATTTGTTGTCCCCTTCTGGAAGGAAGTGATCGAACTTGTAAAACTTGCTGCCCTTAATACGCCTGGAAACAGGTCTGTAGGATGGGATATAGCAATAACAAATGATGGTCCGGAGCTTATTGAAGGTAATCATAACTGGTGTAAGCTCCTGTGGCAGTTGCCTGTGGGGAAGGGACTTAAGAAAGATCTGGAGGGGTTTTCATGATAGAAAGAGTCTTGATTTTTATTAAGCACCATCTTACGTCGCTTTGGAAAATAATTGAGTGGATCAACAGGTTTGTCTTCAGTCTTACTTATAGATCAAAATTGTTGAAAATTGTTCCTGTTGTCATTTCAGAATTTTCAGACCCTCCTTTTGTTTACAGAAGGCTAAGCCTTTCCGATTCGGATATGTTATGGACTCTTATAAATCAACAACCGGCTTCAGACCTTGAATTCTTTCACCCACACGGATTTGAATTGGAATCAATAAAGGAGCAGCTCAGGAATAGCTCCATGCTTATGATGGGTTCATTTGACGGAGTTAAGATGGTTGGATATTTTTTCCTCCGTTTCTTTGCCAATAAAAAGTGTTTTGTCGGAAGATTGATAGATAAAGACTATCGTGGCAAAGGAATCGGATCTGTAATGAACAATATCATGTATCAGGTAGCCTGGAGGATGAAGTTTAGATGTTTATCAACAATTTCTCTCAATAATGAATTAATTATGAATGCACATTCAAAGAATCAAAACATGATTGTGTTGAAGAAGCTGCAGAATGACTATCTCCTCGTTGAGTTTGTAAGGCGGAAAGATCTTCCAGAGAACAAAACAAACCCTTCTGATGAGCGAGGGCACACTTATATTACCAAAAATCATTGAATAAAAGATTGCTAAAGAGATGTTTTGATATTGTTGCTTCGTTTCTGGGATTGATTTTTTTCAGCCCGATACTGTTATGTGTTGCCCTGCTTATACAACTGTACATGTCCGGGCCTGTTTTGTTTACTCAGAGGCGGATTGGACGTTACGGTAAACCTTTTACAATTTACAAGTTCCGTACTATGACTATCAATCATGGAGGCAATACTGTCTCAGTCAAAGGTGAAAGCCGTATAACCCCTCTCGGCGCAAAATTGCGCAAGTTTAAACTTGATGAGTTTCCTGAGCTATGGAACGTGCTTATCGGTGATATGAGTTTTGTCGGACCTCGCCCGGAAATGGAGACATATATTGCAAGGTTAGAAGGTGAGGAAAGAAAGATACTTGAACTTCGCCCCGGAATAACATGTCCTGCCTCCATAAAGTATGCAAATGAAGAAGAGCTTCTGGCATCAGTTCAGGATCCTCAAAAATACACGGATGAAGTAATCTGGCCAGACAAAATTAAAATGAATCTCAACTATTATGAAAACAGGAGTTTCATTAAAGATATTCTGATAATTCTTCAAACTGTAACAGGGAAGAAAAAAATGGAATCAATAGTACAATGATCAAATACCCATTCAGTGTTTCACTGATTTTGAAAAGACAGCCGGAAAGTACACTGGCAATCCAAAGTAGCCAAAAGGCTCTGAGGTCAGTGATAAACAGCCGTCTGTGTACATATTGCTTTAACTTGTCAAACTTAAGCGCCAATGGGCGTCAGTATGAATTATTTTTGAAGTTAAATGAATATATGAAAAGGATAGTATTGTTGGTTTGCAGTATATTCTGTATTGCTGATGCTTTTGGGCTGAACGGGAACGGTTCTTCTGCTAATCCTTACAACGGAAACATAACCCAACCTACTGTTTTCGGCCCTGGAACTGTATATATAAATGGGAATATTTCAAATGATGCTTATGTTCTTACAATTCAACCAGGTACAACACTGAGGATATATGACAATATAAATATCAGTTTTACCAATAATGGGAAACTGAATGCTGTTGGAACAAAAGAGGCGCCTGTCATTTTTACTGCTGACAACAATAACTGGGGACATGCTTATTTTTATAACTCAAATGGTTCTGTTTTGAATTACTGCATTTTCGAAAAAGGTATGATTCCTCTGTCTGATGGTAATGGCCATGGTGGAGCGCTATATTCAGTATCTTCAATGTTACAAATATCCAATTGTATCTTCAGAAATAATGTAGCATTCCATGGTGGAGCAATTGAACTAGACAATTCGCCGTCTGAAATAACGGATTGTATTTTTGAAGGAAATACTGCTTACAGGGGTAGTGCCTTGTTTTTCGTGGGGAATACTAATACTCCTGTCATTAACAGATGCAAAATATACTCAAACCATGCTACTGACAGATCCTCAGTTCACGGTTTAACTGATGCAGCCGTAACAATACAAAACACACTTATATACAATAATACAAATGCAAACAGTGGTGGCGGAGGAGGTGTCAATTTTGGCGGTACTACTGAAGGCAGCATCCTTGTTAATATAATTAATTGTGTCTTAGCAAACAATAACCGGTACGATGTATTTTTCAGGGGATCAGCAAGGTTCTCTGTCAGGAATTCAATAGTCTGGGGGTCAGTCAAATCCGTTTACTATGATTTTGGTCAGACCCCACGAGATTTCAACCTGATTAACTGTGCAGTACAGGGTGTTTACAATTTCAATACAGAATTCACCATCAGTTTTTTTCAAAACAGCCTGAAACTGAATTCAAATAACTCTGCAACTGATGGTCCAAACTTCATTTACCCTCTTAGTAATTACAATATAACATCTTTATCACCTTGTCGGGATCAAGGCACTGATTTGGGAACTCCTGCCCCTCCGGTTTTGGACATTGTGGGCAATGGCCGGGTCGGGCAATATGACATAGGAGCCTACGAAATTCAGGGTCAATATATTAAATGGACCGGGGCAGTCAGCAATGAATGGAACAATTCCGATAACTGGACACCTGGAATAATCCCGGCAGCAATGAATGACGTGGGTATTTTTAGCGCAGTTTATGAGCCAATCATTTCCTCTTCTGAAATAGTTACATGTAATAATTTAATTATTGAACCATCTGCAAACATGACAGTTGGATCAGGTGGGGCACTTACTGTTCATGGATCACTTGTTATCAATTCATCAGGAACCAATCATAGCGGTTCCTTAATTAATAATGGTTTGGTCACTGGCAGTGTCTCCTACAACCGAGGTATGAATGCCTCAAACTATCATTATTTCTCTTCTCCTGTTGTTTCAGGCACATTCCCCACATTGGCAACAGTTTGGGCATATAATGAACCAGCCGGGACCTGGGACATAAACACTGCATGTAAAAGCGGCGTGGGTTATACAATAGATACCGGAATTGATTTGTTGAGTTTTTCCGGGCCCCTGGCACCTGAGACTCCTGTTGTTGTAAATGCAACATCACCTTATAAAGATATAATTACCACTTCATTGGAAAACTATACCAATCGGGAATATGTCGGAGTGGGTGATAACGGTCATTCCGGGATGACAAGAAGTCTGACGGACAATTATGGCGGAGGCGGGTGGAACCTGCTTGGTAATCCTTATACTTCCGCCATAAATGTATCTGGTTTCATTGATGCCAATGCCACTCAGTTCGATCCGAACTATGTTGCCGTCTACCTGTATGATGGCAGCACATATTACTATATTGGCAATTCGACCGGATGGGGCATTGTAAGACCTGATAATGAAAAACATATCCAGGTGGGACAGGGCTTTTTTGTCCTTGCAATGAATGACTTTTCATCCTTTACATTTTCCAGGTCAATGCAGGAACATGATACCGAAGTTACTCTGCTAAAATCAACTATTGCAGATAACCGTTGGCCTGGGTTGCAGCTTAAGGTAAAATCCGGGAAAAGTGAAAATATGACGACTGTTGTATATAACGAGGGCATGACCTCCGGACTTGATCCGGGATATGATGTGGGACTTATGAGCTCTGGCTCTGATGTTGAAGTCTATACGACCCTTGTAAAAGATAATGGAGTCAATTTCACACGCCAGGCCTTGCCAATTGTTGACTGCGACAAAAACAGCATTGCTGTAGGTATAGACTCAGAAGAAGGAGGCAAAATAACATTTTCAGCAGTTACAGTACCGATCGAAGGATACAAATATTATCTTGAAGACAGGTCTACTGGAACTTTAACAGATTTGACAACAAGTACATATACAGTTTCAATACCCGCAAAATGTTCCGGTACCGGACGGTTTTACATAAAGGCCTCCGCTACTTTAACCGGAATTTCCGGGCAGCCGGCAGATAATGCTTCAGAGGATATCAGGATATGGGCCACCAATGGTAAAATAATCATTAAAGGCGAGGTTGGTGAAAATGCGACCTGCACAGTTTATAACATGAAAGGGTGTATAGCCTCGGTAAGTCAGCTTGAAGATGCAGAATTCAATGAAGTCCGTGTTCCGGATTCAGAGGGGATTTATATCGTAAAAGTTTTATCTTCGGGAAAAGCCATAACAAAAAAAGTTGTTATGATCTGAAAGCAGGCTTATGTTCAGGGTGTTGGAAAATAAGTGAATAACTGATTAACAATGCTTGGTTAACTTTTATGGAACCTGCAATAAACATATCATTGTATCATTAAATGAAAATATTTGTTTGATATGCGAGGAGTATTTGGAACAATTAAGAAGACAAAATATCGGGTATCAAGATTTATTGCCAATAATTCATCCTCAGATAGTAAAATAACTTTTCTGAGGAAGCAGGGCACGAAGATCGGGAAAGATTGTCACCTGGAAACATTGGCTTTTGGAACAGAACCATACCTTATCGAGATCGGTGATCACGTTGCAATTGCAAACGGAACAGTATTCATTAATCATGACGCCGGTATCAGATGTTTCAGGGATGAATTTCCGATAGATGATGTTTTTGGTGAGATAAAAATTGGCAATAATGTATTCATCGGAATGAACTGTACGATTCTACCCAATACCGAAATAGGCAATAATTCTATTGTGGGAGCCGGGAGTGTTGTCAGAGGAAAGTTCCAGGACAATTCGGTGATTGTAGGAAATCCTGCAAAGGTATTATCGAATATGGCAGTCCAGAGATTGTTATACAGAACAAATCCGGGCCGATTAAGCACCGAAAAAATGACTGACCCTGAGAAAAAGCCATTTGTCATTAAACATTTTGCAAAAAAATGATGTTATTAAACTTGATGGGGAATATTTAATAAGCTTTATTATAGTAAGTCTTAAATATCAGAAAATGCTCTAAAAATACACTTAAGCGACATGTCATGAGAATTACATTATTGTTATTAATAACACTCTTACTTACAAATTGTGAAACCAGAGACAAAGATCAAATGAAAAGAATAATATTCCTTCATCATAGTACAGGCGGAAAAATCTGGGTAGGTTCAACCAATCGGTACATCCATAAACTAACCAAAAAAAGCGATGTTCCATCGTATTTCAGGAAACACAACCGTAAGCATGGAACAGATTACTCTATTGTTGAGCGAAATTTTCCTGCTGAATCTCCTTATGGATGGAAGAATGGACCATATGATTATTATAATATATGGGTAAAAAACGCCGGAAACGAGCCTTATATGAATGAGCCTACTTTGGAAATGCTAACGCCACAATATGATGTAATTATTTTCAAACATTGTTTTCCGTATAGTAGAATTAAAGAGGATACAGGCCAGCCGGATATCAATTCAAATGAAAAGACAATAGAGAATTATAAGCTTCAGTATAATGCTCTTAAAAGCAAAATGCATGAATTTTCCAATAACAAATTCATTGTATGGACTCCGGCCGTACATGTAAGCAATAATCTTTATCAAGAAGAGGCAAAGAGAGCAAATGATTTTTACAATTGGATTGTAAATGAGTGGGATGATAAGGGAGATAATATTTTCTTATTTGATTTTTATCAATACGAGACTGAAGGTGGTTTATACTTACAGGATAAATATGCCGCCGGACCTAAAGACTCCCATCCCAATAAGCAATTTTCGGGTCGTATAGCTCCTTTGTTTGCCAGTTTTGTCATCGATGTAGTCGAGGGGAAAGTTGAATAATTGCCCTGATCTTTGTTCTTGCAGCGCTTTTCTTATTAAAATCAGCTTTAGCTTGTGAATTTCTCCGAACCGGAGAAAACAGTGTTTTCCCAATTTAACGGACACAGTGTTTTTTACTTCTCTGACATACCTCATCTTTCTGCCGGCGGTAGGCATAGTATTGTATTTATTGCCAGAGCGTTATCGTTGGTTTTGGTTGTTGATCTGCAGCACCTTCTTTTATTATACGATTCTTCCGGTTTATTTAATCCTTTTTGTAGCGCTTACAATCTTGAATTACTTCCTTGGCCTGGCAATTGAAAGAGCTGGTGAGGCGAAGAAACTTACATACATTATAAGCTTAGGGTTAAATGTTCTGGCCTTGGCGTTTTTTAAATACTTTGGACTATTTAAATCTCTTGTCAGTGACATCACAGGACTATCATCGACTAATAATTCCATTTTAATAATACTACCTGTGGGATTGTCTTTTTTTATCTTCTCACTTCTGAGCTATCTGATTGAAATAAGAAGGGGAACAATCACTGCAGAAAAACATATTGGAATTTTCGCCTCATCGATGCTTTTTTTCCCAAAAATTTTGCAAGGTCCGATTGAAAGACCCGGCAGTCTATTATTGCAATTCAGAAAGGTACGAGGCTTCAGTTACAATATGATAGCAGAAGGAGCAAAACTTATGCTCTGGGGTTATTTTAAAAAGTTAGTGGTCGCTGACAGGTTGGCATTATATGTTAATGCCGCATATGGAAATTATGAACAGCACAGTGGAATTACCTTGTTAATTGCGACACTTTTTTATTCATTCCAGATCTATGCAGATTTCTCCGGGTATACTGACATTGCTCTTGGTTCAGCAAAAATCCTTGGAATAGATCTGACCAATAACTTCAGAAGACCATACTTTGCAACATCAGTCAGGGATTTTTGGAACAGGTGGCACATAAGCTTCTCTACATGGCTGAGAGATTACATCTTTATGCCACTGGCAACATTTTTTGCCGGTTATTCTAAGAGAACCCATTGGCTGGGTATTACAACAGATAAATGGATCTTCTTGCTTGCTGTAAACATCACTTTTATAATTTGCGGAATATGGCACGGGGAGGGATTGAATTTTATTATCTGGGGCATTCTGTTTGGCGCCTTTCAGACAACAGCAGTCTGGACAAGCGGGTATGCCAAAAAATTCAGAAAGACAATGCATATTTCTAAAAAATCAGGAATTAGTAGATTCTTTAATATTGTAGTCACTTATTTACTTGTATCATTCGCATGGATATTTTTCAGGGCAGATAACGCCGCAGACGCGTTCCGGATTATTGAAAAAATATTCTCCTTAAAGGGAAGCTTATTCTTTGATTTTCAAACCGTAACATATGGACTTGCAGGGATAATACTTCTGGTTGGAATTGATTTCCTGGCAGAAAAGAAAGATGCTAATAATCTGCCGTTCAAAACTAATCATTGGATTAAGGAAACGATTCTTTATGCAGTTTTGGCTGCTTTTATACTAATGATAGGCGTTTTAGACGCTGGTCAGTTTGTCTATTTCCAGTTTTAATGAAATCGGATAAAGCTACCCCGGCCAAAAAACTCATTATCAGAGCAACTGTTTTCCTGATCGTATTCCTACTTCTTGATCAGGGAATAGGAAGCTTATTGCGGCTTGCATATTTCTCTGCTGAGAGTAATTCTACCTATGGCATTGAACAGACAGAGGCAGAAATAATTATTGTTGGTTCTTCAAGGGCAAACAGCCATTATATACCTTCTATTATTTCTGACACCCTCGGCATGAGTTGCTTCAATAACGGAAGCGGTGGGCAAAATATCTACTATTTCTACGGCATCGTCGGCGCAATTCTGGAGCGATACACCCCAAGAATTGTAATAATGGATATACTGGGCAGTGACATTGAAGTAAGAGGGCATGATACTGACCGTCTCTCCGGATTGCTTCCGTTTTATAAAAGTAGCCCAAGCATAAAGGAAATTATTGACCTAAGAGGCAATAAGGAAAGAATCAAGCTTCAGTCAGGAATATATCCTTTCAATTCCCAACTGACATCGATCGTATTTTCTTACGTAAAAAAGGGCAGAAATCCCCTTTTGATTATGGACGGATATATTCCACTGGATGGAAAAATCTCTTCACCCCCGTTTTCTACGCATAGAGAAAAGGAGATTGTTCTTGATACTTTCAAAATCGGCCTGTTTGAGAAGACTGCAAAATTATGCCTTGAGAACGATGTGAAACTTATTCTGATTGTTTCACCACGGTATGTAAATTTTGAAGAATGTAATTTTTCAATTGAATCACTGAAGGATGTTATGAGCAGATACGGAGTCACTTTCTGGGATTATGAACAAGATCCCTTCTTCCTTTCTCATTCGGAACTGTTCAGGGATGAGCTCCACCTGAACCATCAGGGAGCTGTTGAATACTCAAAAATCATTGCCGGCCGGATAAAGAAAGATTTATTCGGTGGGAATGACAAAGCTGCCTTGAGCAAAGAAAATTCTACCGCTGGCTGCAGATGAGTGATCTTAAGGTAAAGACAATTACAGGATTAAAATGGAGCGCATACGAACGTGTGGCTACTCAGGGAATTAATTTTATTATCTCTGTTATTATTGCCAGAATACTATCTCCATCGGATTATGGAGTAGTAGGTATGATTTCTATTTTTATAGGTGTATCTAACGTTTTTATAAATGGGGGCTTTGGGTCCTCCTTGATTCGCAAGCAGAATCGAACCGAAATCGATTTCTCAACTGTTTTTTACTATAATATTACGATAAGTTTTTTCTTCTATATCCTGTTATATTTCAGCGCACCTCTGATTGCCGGATTTTATAATTCCCCAATTCTGACTTCAGTTACAAGAGTGGTTGGATTGAATATAATTATCGGGGCGTTCGGTACGATGCAACGTGTAAAGCTGACAATTGCTGTGAATTTTAAAACACAAACAAAAATTTCAGCAATTTCGTTATTGATCACGGGAGCGTTAGGGATTTACCTTGCCTACATCGGGTTAGGCGTTTGGGCATTAATAGTTCAGGGTTTGGCGTCGACAATAATTACAACCGGATTATTATGGTATTTCGTTCGTTGGAAGCCTTTGAAAGTGTTCTCGAAAAGATCATTTCAGGAGCTTTTTGGATTCGGTTCCAAAATGATGTTGTCCGGATTGCTGGACACGATTTACACAAATATATATCAGGTGATTATAGGGAAGAAATACAGCGCGAATGACCTGGGATATTACACCAGGGCTTCCGGAATTGCTCAATTGTTCTCTTTAGAAATTACAAGTGTATTTCAAAGGGTTACTTATCCGGTGCTTAGTGAGATGCAGGAGGACTCACAAAGACTGGCAAGAAACTACAGACGATTACTAAGGATGTCAGCGTTCGTCATTTTT
Organism: uncultured Rikenella sp.; assembly: GCA_964635655.1. Lineage (GTDB taxonomy): Bacteria > Bacteroidota > Bacteroidia > Bacteroidales > VadinHA17 > SR-FBR-E99. The sequence goes on from CAZWOC010000003.1 coordinate 213,967, forward strand.
CCGATAATGTTAATACTGGCAGCTTTAAGCAAGCCACTTATTGCAGTTTTACTGACGGAGAAATGGTTGCCCGCGGTACCGTTATTACAGGTTTTATGCATTGCTCACATGTTTGCGCCAATTCATGCTATAAACCTGAATCTATTGCAGGTTAAGGGTCGATCGGATCTTTTTTTGCGTTTGGAAATTATTAAAAAAATTATGGCCACTGCAGTACTTTTAGTTTCTTTTTCTTTTGGAGTCCTAGCTATATGTATTGGTACTATTGTTGTATCTATTCTTTCCTTGTCGATAAATACATATTATACTGGGCAACTGATCCAGCTCGGCTTCTTAAAGCAATTTAAAGATATAGCACTAATTTTAATAACATCAGTAATCGCTGGTTTGGTCGCATTGTTGCCATCAGCTTTAATGAGCAATGCATATTATCAGCTCCTGGCGGGAGGGCTTGCCGGAATTGCTTTCTACCTTGGAATGGCTTACGTTCTTAAAATGGATGAAATGAAGGAAATCACCACATTAGTACTTAGAAATAATTCGCAAAGGGAAGCAGGTAGTTTTGATGACTCGGGTTTATAGCTGGCAATTCTTTGCTCACTTTCGTTAAGATTTGATTCAAAAAGAAAATATCCTTATTAAGCACCTCCGCTATTGACAAACAGAAAAATTTACATCATCAATTTTAGCCTGATTTGCAGCTTTTGACCTTTTATGTAGGAGGCATGTCCGCTGGCCGGCACAATGAGCAAAACTGACGCCATCAATTGAAAGATTTGCAAATTCAGAGGGTGAATCTGATTAGTGCGAAGTACTAATAATTTAGATGGCTTAGTGATAAGACGGAATTAATATTAGAAGATTCCTGGGCCAAATACTCAGCATTATAATTACTGATGCTTTTTAATTCAATTCCATTTACGTTTTTTCTGACAATTGTGTTTGTACTCTATTGGTTTTTAACGAATAAGAGTACTAAGTATCAAAATGTTTTATTGCTCATAGCAAGTTATTTTTTTTATGGATGGTGGGACTGGCGTTTTTTATGTTTGCTAATAGCCTTGTCTGTTGCCAATTATTTTATTGGAATTCAGATAGAAAACGATCAAGAGAAAAGAAGGAGCAGAGTATGGTTTGCTGCCGCCCTTATAATTAATCTTGGAATCCTTGTAGTTTTTAAATATTACAACTTCTTTATTGACAGTTTTGTTGATTTGGTCTCTCTTTCTGGTTATGATTTACCATGGTCAACAACAAAAATTATTCTGCCCCTGGGAATTAGTTTTTATACCTTTCTTTCTTTGAGTTATATTATTGATATAAGGAGAAAAACCTTAAATGCTAACCGAAGCATCATAATGGTCTTATTATCACTAAGCTTCTTCCCAATTATTCTTGCAGGCCCAATTCAGCGTCCTGCTGCTCTGCTTGCTCAGATAGCCAATAAACGTGATTTCAATTATAATCAAGCGGTATCTGGATTGTGGCAGGCACTTTGGGGTTTATTTACCAAAGTGGTCGTTGCAGACAACGTAGCACCATTGGTAGATGATATTTTTAAAAACTATTCCACCTATGGTGGTAGCTTGTTAGTGATAGGAGCCTTGCTTTTTACAGTCCAGATTTATGCTGACTTTTCAGCCTATTCAAGCATGGCTATCGGAGTTGCCAAGCTTTTTGGATTTAATTTAGTAAAAAACTTTGCATTCCCATATTTCTCGAGAGACATAGCAGGGTTTTGGAAACGGTGGCATATCTCATTGACTACATGGTTTCGTGATTATGTTTTCTTGCCGATATCCTTTAACCTTTGCAGAAAATTTGAAAGTGAAAAAGTCCTTTTCATTAATAAAGACCTTTTTATCTACAGTATTGCAAGTATAGGTGTATGGTTTTTGACTGGTCTTTGGCATGGAGCAAACTATACATTTATTATTTGGGGATTAATGCATGGGTTTGTTCTAATTGCGTATAGGTGGCAATTAAAACCCAGGAAGAGAATATTTAAGGAATTTGGGATTAGAAACAATAATATAATTGTTGGGATTTTTGAGGCATTTACAACCCTTGGTTTTGTGACAATAGCATGGGTGTTTTTTCGTTCTGAAAATGTTCATGATGCAGCATTATACATTGGCCGTATTTTCAGCCAATCACCCTTTGCTCTGCCCAAACTCATTGGTATTCAAAACACAAATTTACTTCTCGCAATTTGTTTCTCAGTTGTTTTTTTATTTGTTGAATGGAAAAACAGAAAATGTGATTTTGTATTTGAAAAAATGATTTCCAGGAATATTTATTATCAGATTTCTGTTGTTTGCTTATTAGTAATATCAATCTACTTATTTACAGGAGAATCATTGGATTTTATCTATTTCAAATTCTAGGTTTGATGAAAGAATTCATGTATTCAATTCTTGTCACTTCAATAATTGTGTTAGCGATCATTGTAACACTAACATACGTTCAGCCTTTTTTATACAGAAGGTTGCCAAGTGATAAGGATAGGCATCTTGTAATTATGAATGTTCTAAACGATAGGAAAAAGAATAAAGAATTCATTGTTTTTGGAGACAGCCGAGCAATGTTTGGAGTGGATACAAGAACAATAAAGGATAGTATGACACTTCAGAATGAGGTGCTGAATTTATCTTCGGTTGGTCAAAATATTTATGAATCCAGCTATTTCTATGGCCTCTTAGATAGTACTACCAAAGGCGTTATTCAATGTACAAGTCCATCATTTTTTTCAACAGACATCAAGCATGAGTTGCAAGATGATGTGGCATATTCCATGTACCTCAGTGGATATAGGATAAACGAAGAAACAAAATCAGTGATTAAGAATTACAATCCGATTTTCGATGGCCGTCCATTTATTAATTATCTGAAATCAAGATCAATTATCAGGTGTTATATACATTCAAACATCTTGAGGCCCGTACTTGACAATGAGACTTCTGACAGGGTTGCAAGAGGCAGTATTTATTTTCCTCACTCATTTACTTCAAATAGACATCCCAATTATCCCGTTTATGAATTTGACTGCAGTCATTTTAAAAGGTCATCTTTCCCATCAACCCAAATATCATTTCTTATAAAAGTCCACGATTTCTTTAAAACGAAAGGGATCGATTATGTTATTGTACTAATGCCTGTAAATCCTGATGAATGTAATGAATGTTACCGGGATTTTAAGGAATATAAGAGAATGATACAAGACCTTACGGACATAAGAGTTATTGACATTACAGAGCTTCTTTTAGACACAAATTGCTTTTATGACGCGATTCATGCTAACAAGGAAGGAGCAAGAATTATTTCTTCACAAATTGGAAATGAATTACTGATGATGGGGTTCAATATGGAGACTGAGGAGTAATTGTGAAATTGGTTATGATGCTACAGGTATCTGAACTATTAAAAGATACATAATATTACTATGAATTACCTACAACTGCAAAGGAAACATATTTGGAGTTTGCTTAAAAACATCTATTCGAGCATTGCAAAAAGAGGAGTGCGTTCAACAATTTCTCTAATTTTTTGTTTGTGCCAGGAAATGCTAAACAAGAAAACTTATAAACCCGATGACGATTTTGATAAAAAATATAATGTTGATACAGCAACGGTAATCAGAACGGGCAATTTGGAGACTAAAAGCAAAAATTGGAAATATGCTTCAGCTTATAAAGCGACACATTCTTCTTTTTCTCTTTCAAAACTACTTTCTTCATTCTCAATTGACCTTTCCGAATATTACTTTATTGATCTGGGCTCAGGCAAAGGAAGAGTAATTCTGATGGCAAGTATGCTGCCTTTTAAAGAAATTATTGGAGTCGAATTTTCGGAGAGCCTCAATGCTATCACCAAGAAAAACTTGGAATTGTTCCCTAAAGATGTTCAACTCTGCAGGGAAATTTCTATTTTCTTGATGGATGCAACTGAATATATCTTTCCGAATGATAAATACATATTATTTATGTTCAACCCTTTTGATAAACCGGTTATGGTAAAAGTAATTGAAAACTTTACGAAGCAATTTATTAATCATCCACATAACATCATTATTATCTATTTAAATCCGCAGTTTGCCAGTTTATTTGATGCAATAAATTTTCTGCAGAAAAAAGATTCTAGTAATGAATACGTTGTTTATGAAGTTAGACCTGAGTTTCTCAAGTGAATTAGTTTCCAGATTTGCAAGTCAGAATACCATAAAAATTTTGAATAACTTACATAAGCAAGGGAACAATTATCAATTTTAAGGAACTACTAATAAGCAAACTGGTTTCGGTAAAAATTAACGATATAAACTATCAACATATGAATGAGATAAACCCCAAGGTATTTGTCACTCAACCTTTTCTCCCACCGCTTGAAGAGGTTATGCCGTTTCTTGAGAAAATCTGGGAAAATAAAATTCTGACCAATAATGGCCCTTTCCACATTCAACTCGAAAAAGAGCTATGCGATTTTCTCGGTGTAAAATATATTTCCCTATTTTCAAATGGAACCCTCGCTTTGATAACGGCCCTTCAGGCGCTTCGTATTACTGGTGAAGTAATTACAACGCCATTTAGCTTTGTAGCTACAACTCACTCACTCTGGTGGAACAATATCAAACCTGTTTTTGCAGACATCACATTGGACACATTTACACTTGATCCTGCAAAGATTGAGGCTGCAATAACCCCTCAAACAACCGCAATACTGCCGGTGCATGTATACGGTTATCCCTGCAATATTGATGAAATTCAGAAGATTGCAGATACTTATGGGTTAAAGCTAATCTATGATGCTGCACATTGTTTCGGATCAAGATATAACGACTTGAGCCTTTGTGGATTTGGAGACCTTTCAATCCTGAGTTTCCATGCCACCAAGGTCTTCAATACGTTCGAAGGAGGTGCAATAGTTTCTGATAGCGAAAAGACCAAACAAAGAATAGACTTCCTGAAAAATTTTGGATTTGCTAATGAAACTACTGTTGTGGCACCAGGTATAAATGCGAAAATGAACGAATTCCAGGCAGCTATAGGTTTGTTGCAGCTTAAGTACATTGAGGAGGCCATAATGAAGAGAAGACTGATTTCTGAGGTATATTACAATGAGCTGAAGGACTTTAAGGGGATAACAGTTATACCCATACCGGCAAATCTGAAGTCAAATTATTCATATTTTCCCATCCTTGTAAATGAGGAAGAATATGGCATGTCACGGGATCAACTTTATGAAAAGCTTAAAAAGAACAACATATATGGCAGAAGATATTTTTATCCTCTGATTAGTCAGTTTCCTATTTATAAAGAATTTCCTTCGGCCAATCCCGGAAATCTACCTGTTGCTACCAGAGTTGCTGAACAAGTAATATGCTTGCCTGTTTACCCTGCCTTGGAAATGGGAACAGTAGATCAGATAATAAAAATCATAAAAGCTTGAACACATGATAATCGCCGGAAATCAATCTTACTTTTTCCCATATCTAGGCTATTTTCAGTTAATAAATGCAGTAGACAAGTTCAACTTATATGATAACCTGAACTTTATTTCACGCGGGTGGGTCAACCGGAATAATATACTGTTAAATAATGGGACCCCTTTTATGATTACACTTCCACTTGCCAACAGAAGTTCATTCATCAAAATCCGCGACCTTCAGATCGATGACCTGAACGGTAGTGTGAAATGGAGGGATAAAATCTGCAAAACAATATATGACAACTATAGGCGTGCACCTATGTTTGGGGAAATATATCCTTTGTTGGAATCTTTGATTCATTACCCAACCAGATATTTATCCGAACTGAATATCAACTCGGTGAAAACAATATGCAATTATCTGGGGATTGATACAAAAATCGAAGCCGACCAGGACATTTACCAGAATATTGAAACACTTCTTCTCAATAAAGAATATATCTCAGAGAATTACGTTAACCTTGAACCCAAGGAAATCAGGCTTATTGAGATTTGCAAGGTTGAACGGGCTGACACAATGTATAATTCAATTGGGGCTGTCACTCTCTATTCAAAAGAAACATTCAGCAAATATGGTATCCAATTCAGGTTCCTCAAAATGAAGGATATTACGTATAAGCAATTTGACAATCCCTTTGTCCCTAATCTCTCCATTATTGATGTTCTGATGTTTAATAAAAGCGAAAGAGTACAGGAGATGTTAACGGAATATGAATTATTATGAGTGAAATAGGCGGATATTTTGAACTGGAGCTCAATAAGGATAAGGGGTTTCATCCGGGAGCCATAAGACTAAACAGCGGAAAGAACTGCCTTGTCTATATCCTGAAGGTAAATGAGTATAAAAAACTATACATTCCTTATTATACTTGTGAAGTAGTTCTGCAGCAATGTGTAAGTCTTGGAATTGACTATGAATTTTACTGCATAGACCAAAATCTGGATCCCGAATTTAAAAAGGAAGTCAAATCAAACGAGGCATTACTCTACACAAACTACTTTGGAATAAAGGATGCTACTGTTCTGGAATTATCAGGAAAGTATAATAACCTTATTATCGACAACGCACAATCTTTTTTCAGCAGGCAGATTAAAGGGGTAGATTCTTTTTATTCAGCCCGGAAGTTTTTTGGAGTGCCTGATGGGGCATATTTGTATAGTAACAAAGTTTTGTCTGAAGAATTGACCAGGGATAAATCTTTTGCCAGATTTTCTCACTTACTTAAGAGAATTGATTTAGGAGCTGAAGCAGGATATCCTGATTTTAAATCTAACGAAGATTATCTTAGCAAGCAGCCGATTAGAACAATGTCGGAAATAACTCAGGCATTGTTATGTAATATTAATTACGAAGAAGTAATCCGGCGAAGGAAGCGGAATTTTATGTATTTACATAACCACCTGGGAAAATCAAATATGCTTAGAATACCTGATGATAGCGGCTTCATACCAATGGTTTACCCTTTCTTGTCAGATCAACATGGACTTAGAGACCACCTTATCTCAAATAGAATATTCGTTGCCAGATACTGGTCACATCTGCTTGAATCTTCAGACAGGGATACGATAGAATATTTCCTGGCTTCTGAGATGCTGCCTCTTCCTGTTGATCAGCGATATGATCTGAATGATATGAGAACAATTATTTCAACAGTTCTTAGTTATGCATAGAGTCTTGATCCGCCCCCTTGCTGTCAATGACGCCGAAGTTTCCTTCAGGTGGAGAAATGATCCAGATATCTGGAAATATACCGGCAAAAGACCCGATAGAATTATAACACAGGAAATTGAACATAACTGGATTCTAAAAGCCTTAGCTGATTCAACTTCCAGGCGTTTTGCCATTGAGGTTGATGGAATGTATGTGGGCAATATTCAGATTACAGATATTGCAGAACATATTGACGGCCAATATCATATCTTCATTGGAGAAAAACAATTCTGGGGTAAGGGAGTCGCAACCCAGGCAACCTTGCAGATTATCAGATATGCTAAAGAAATACTGAACCTCAACAGTTTATATCTTTATGTTAACCCATTGCATAGCTCAGCAATAAAATTATATCAGAGGTGCGGCTTTAATCAGGCCTCAGATGGGGAAAAAATGATTCTTGACCTGGCATTCTCTCCTAAACCAATGGTGAGCGTTCAAATGATCACTTATAATCATGAGAGGTATGTCAGAAGAGCGATTCTTTCAATTCTTATGCAAAGAACATCCTACGATTTTAACATAGTAATCGGAGAGGATTGCAGCACGGATAAGACAAGGAATATAATAAAAAGCATCGCGGAAAAATACCCCGGGAAATTCAAGCTGATTCTACATAATAAAAATGTTGGAGCTTTAGCCAACCAACAGTCCGTATCAGAGGCTTCTGAAAGTAAATATATAACAATTTGCGAGGGAGACGATTACTGGGCTGACGCTTACAAGCTTCAGAAACAGGTTGACTTTCTTGAAAAAAATCAAGAGTATGGCCTGACATTTGGCAATGTAATGGTCCTGACTTCAGAGGGTAAACTGTATCCAAGATGCAGCCGAAGAATATCAACTTTTGAGGATATACTCAGGGTAAATGGCATCGGAACTGCAACGATTTGTTTCCGAAAGAACTTGTTTGACAGATTTGAATTAGAAACACAGGCTTATAAGCAAGAATGGATAATGGGAGACTATCCTTTTTACTTCTGGCTATTCATAAACTCCAGGATGTATGGTTTCGATGACAGTTTCGCGGTCTACCGGAAACACGAAGGGTCATCTACAGACTTTGGGAACTTTAAAAAAGGTGAGGCATTTCTGCGGGCTATCATTAAAATCAAGACCTACTTTTACTCTTTCTATAAAGGGAATTCATCACTCAAAGAATTCCTGAGAGAAGAGTATATTTCACTATTCAGAATTTCGCTCCATCATTCTAAAGTATTTAAAGTTATAAGGTATTTCTGGTATTATCCGGGCGAAAATATTAGGTTTTTGGTTTCTCAGATCAAATTTTGAGTTCCCCAGGGAAAATGCTTAAGCTCTTCAACAAACCATTTCGATAATTTATGTACCCTGTTCTTCAGGAATTGTAATTGTCAGCTTAAAATAATCCTTATTCATGGTTATATAACTAAAATTGCTACAACCTAATTTTCTTATAAAATGAGAAAGATGTTCGGTCATTATTATAGAGTTTACTATGAGAAACTTCTTCTATACCTCAGAGAAAAACTCGAGAGGTCAATAGACACTCTGATCCTGAAGGTTCACATTCCGTATCTGAGAAATGAAGCGATAGATAAAAGAGCAACAGTAATTAAAAGGAAAGGCTACTCCGTGGTTGACAAAGCCATGAAGAGAAAGATAAAGGAGTATGCCTTAAAAAAATTTGGGTCAAGAGCATTTTGGCCGTATTTGACTCTTTATACAGAAATCAGAGGTGAATTTATTGAGGGGTGGATTCCTTATGACTATTTTAAATGCATATTAATACCCAAAATTAATCCGAAGCCGGAGGTTTACCTGAATGACCTTAAAACATATGATTACAGGCTTTACGGGGATTTTGCGATTATGCCACTTTTGTTATTCATTTCAGATAATTTTCTGAGCACGGACCTTGAATTTCTTGACAGAAATCAGGTCAATGGAATTCTGCATGATTTCAACAACAGGATCGTAGTGAAGGAAGAAGGGGGATGTGGTGGTTACCAGGTTAAAATACAACACTCCTCTGCTTTTAACCCGGATGAGCTTAAAAAGGGGAAGAACTATGTAATTCAGCCTTATATAGAACAATATGGAATCCTGAGTAAACTCAATCCTGAGACATTGAATACTTTCAGGGTAAATACTTATATGAGAAGTGACGGTTCTGTTGAAATCAAGCATGTGTTCTTACGGTTCGGAGTACATCACTCAAGAGTTGACAACCTTTCCATGGGAGGGCAATGCATAGAATTTGATGCTTTTGGTAAGCCTTCTGAATGGTCATATGATGATTACGGATTCAAGATATGTGATCGGCACCCTGAAACCGGCTTCCTCTTTTCTGATGTTAAGATTCCAATGTTTGACAAGATGTTGGACAAATGCAGGGAAGGCCATCGAAAATTTCCTTATATCAGGCTGATAGGTTGGGACGTTTGCATTACTGTTACTGGTGAGCCCAAACTTGTTGAATGGAATGCTCGTAATCCGGACTTTTGGACTCATGAGGCACTGAAGGGTCCAATTTTCCAGGCTGGGATCGATTTTTAAAGACAAAAATCATAATGATATTGGTAATTGTTTAGTTTAAAAGAGGTACTTATATGAAAAAGGTAAATAAATTAGGAATATTTTATGCCATTCCGGCAATTTCGATATTTTTCTTATCATGCAAGCATCAGGAGATCCCTGATAAAAAGCCAATTACAACAGGTCCTATTATAGCTGATCATACAGTAGTTGACAAGTATGATGATATACCTCAGTATTACATTGACAAGGTAAAGGAGATGTGGCTTGTCTATGCTGGTGAGTCTCATTCAGAAGCAGCAAGGGTAGGGCTGACCATGTTGGAAGCCATGGATAGCAGATACCAGACAAATGTTACCGAGGGAGGAACACCTCAAGGCTATACAAGTCAATACCTGAGGGCAAGCAGGGCGACATGGGGAGATCATGATAATGTTTCAGGCTGGATATATGGATATGGGGAAGAGGATTGGTGGACAAACTCCACGGCTGTGTCAAGGACGAAGGCTGGTATAACGTATTGTAACACACATAATTTGAATATAGCAGCGATAGGATTTGGTTGGTGTTATGATATGACAAATGACAACGCAAGTTCTGGGATAGATTCTGAATACGGTGTTCATTGGTATGGTGCATCGAAGGAAGGTCCTGAAGGCAATCTGGCCTGGGGTCTCAATTCAGGAGATTATTCAGTGACGGGTAACACTGTTTGTCTGGACACATATCTGAATGCGACACAGAGTTACATTGACTATTGCAAGGCCAACGGATATACGACAGAAGTTTTTTTCACGACCGGGGTGGTTGATTTACAGGCAGCAACAGAGCGTCAATACACGCGAAGCATAAAGAATACGTATATAAGAGAATATGTTTCAGGAGATTCTACGAGAATTCTCTTTGACTATGCAGATATACTGTGTTATGATGATGATGGAAGGATGAACACACTTACATGGAATGGTCATACATTTCCTGTAATAACGAACACAAATCTGGGGGATGCAAGTATAGGTCATATAGGAGAGGCGGGAGCTATAAGGCTGGCAAAAGCCATGTGGTGGATGCTCGCAAGAATTGCCGGGTGGGATGGCAATTAAGATATGTGACGGGGAATGACGAAATGAATTTGCCTGCACTAATCAGATTTATACTTTTTTGATTTTTTTCCCGGTAGCACTTATAGTTAGGTCATCTTTAAACTCATAAACCTGCGGCACCTTAAACAGTGCCAGATGCTGTGAGCAATGCTGAATCAGCCTGTCCCTTGTCATTGAACCAATGCTGTCTTTACGGACTGTGACCGTGGCTTTCAGCATTTCTCCCTCGATCTCGTCTTCAACTCCTTCGATAGTACAGTCTATAACCTCCGGGAGGGCAAGTATTACTGCCTCTATCTCTTTTGGACTGATACGCTTGCCCCGGACCTTTATGATTTCCTTTGACCGGGCAGTGAGGTAAATATACCCGTCCTCGTCCACGGTTCCCAGGTCGCCTGTGTAAAGCCATCCTCCGTTACGGATGGCATTTTTTGTGCCCTCCTCATCGGCAAAATAGCCCATCATGATATTGTCGCCTCTGGCGATGACCTCCCCGGTCTCGCCCGGTTTTATCAAGGTGCCTGTTTCATTTACCACCCTCAGTTCAACTCCCGGAATACCCTTTCCCATTGATCCTTTCCTGCGCTCATAAATCTCCGGCGGGAGCCAGGAAAGCCTGGCAGTTGCCTCGGTCTGCCCGTACATTACAACAAACCTGACTTCAGGGTGGGCCTCCCGGAATTCGTCAATAAAGATAGGTGCAAGCTTGCCACCTGCCTGGGTGACATACTTCAGGTCCGGGAACCGGGTCTGCTTGAATGAGTCGGACTTCCTCAACAATATCTGGAAATGACTCGGCACACCGGCAAATCCGGTGCATCTGTTGTCAAGAAGGCTCTTCAGCACACCGCCCAGGAAGATAAATGAATTGTTCAAAACAATTGATCCGCCAACACGAAGGTGGGTATGCAGCAGTGAGAGCCCGTAGCAGTAGTAAAAGGGAAGCACAACGAGCATCCGGTCATCAGGAGTCAACTGAAGATATTCAACGATTGATGATGTGTTGGCAATCAGATTCTTATGTGAGATCATAACTCCCTTAGGCTTGCCTGTGGAACCGGATGTGAATATTATTTCAGCACATTTTTCCCGGTTAAATGTGCCGCCGGGAGCCTCAGGAATCTTTGCCTCACTGCTGACAGGCAGAGTGTCAGGGAAATATGCTATAGACGAGTTCAGTTCAAGCCTTCTTTCAACCTCGCGGGTCATGAATATCAGTCCGGGATCTGTAAGATCATGAATGTACCTGTAATTCTCTTTCTCTATGCCGGGGTCCAGCGGAATACAGATGTTGCCGGACTTGATTATGGCCAGGTACGCCTTCAGGAAGAACAGGTTGTTGTGAGACAACAGCATTATATGCTTATCAGTTCCGACCTGTTCATTGATCCATTTTGCAAGATCGAATGCCGAGGTGTAAAGATCGTTGTGGCTTATCTCCTCCTTCCCGACAAGAAAAGGCTTTTCCAGTTGCCATGTGTTCTCAAAGAAATAGTCTGTTGCATTCATGGCTATTCTTTTTTATCCTTGAAAGTAATCTCTCTTCGGAGGCATGCGCAGGTATTCTGTAGTGTTACGCTTACGCTCGAAGTTGCGGAAGAGGGCTTCGACCCGTTCGGTTGTCTCACCCATCACTGCAGCCACCTCGGCAGGTGGATAACTGTTCTCGAAACCGTACCAGAACCTGTCCATCAGGTGGAATGGCAACTGGTAGAAAAACTCCTCCTGGGTCTGCTCGGCAGAGTAAGTGTCAGTGGTTGGGGTACGTTCAATAATGCCCTGAGGAACTCCAAGGAATTCAGCAAGCTGATACACCTGTGTCTTGTAAAGATTGCCGATCGGCATTACATCGCCTGCCCCATCACCGAATTTTACAAAGAATCCCTGTTCCTGCTCGTGCTTGTTCGGTGTGCCGATGGCTGCATAGTGCAGCCTCTCAGCGTGATAGTAGATCATCGACATACGGGTGCGTTGCTTGAAATTGGAGGCTGCGACAATCTGAAGATATTCATTAGCAGGAAGAATTTTATCTTTTACATTTCCGTCAGGGTCAATCACTGTAAGATAAAAGATAGGGGGGATGTTTGTAAAGAGTCCGTTCTGTCTGACACCAATCTTCATCTTCCATGATTTCGGGTCATACTCTGGAAACACACGCTTCACAGCTTCATCACGGCGCTCATAGCATCCGTATCCTGAAAGAGCACTGGTGATCTCCTCCTTAATAGCTTTCACTCCGAACCTGGCTGCAAGGTCCCTGGCAAGCATCTCGCTGTCAGGACTTGAGTCCTTCTCCGGAAGCATTATCCCCAGCACTTTCTCGGGACCGAAAGCTTTGGCTGCCAGGGCAAGGCATACTGAGGAGTCTATTCCTCCGCTAATCCCGACAACTGCACCGTGTCTCTTAAACCTGTGCAGTATATCCTCGCGAAGCTGTTCAACGATGTTATTGACTACTTCTTCAATGTTTTCCAGCAGAACAATATCTCTGGAGAATGGCTTTTTAGCTGGCATTATCTTCTGTATTTTATTTTAGTCTTTTATTACCCTTAAATTTTTCAACGGGCTATTCTGAAACTGTGAATTCTTGTTATCAATGAACTGCTGATGAATAAGATGTGTCGATATCACAGCTGCCAGAACCATGTTATCCATCTCCGATGCCGTACCGGCCTTTTCAATTTTTGCCAGTAATGCTGAAACAGACTCATAGCTGAAGATGCCGGCCTTTCGCGTCATATTCTCAGAGAGCATCTCATCCACATAATCCGGTCGTTCCCGTCCCATGAAGACACTGCTTATAGGTGCACGGTAAGGTTGTTTGGGTCTCCTGACAATACTCTCGGGAATCCTTCCGGTCATCAGCTTCTTTAGCAGGTATTTTTCGTTAAGCCCGTTTAGCTTGAGCTTATCAGGGAGTGATGAGCAGTACTCGATAACCCTGTAATCGAGGAACGGGTAACGTCCCTCAACCGAGTTGGCCATCGCCATTCGGTCGCCCTGTGATGACAGCAGGTAGCCTGACATGAAAACTGTTGTTTCGAGCCACTGGGCTCTGGCCAGGGGTGACCATTCCATAAATGATTCAGGCAACCTTCCCGCAAGATCGGTCAGAGGATCATATCCGTTAACTGAGCCCCTTACTTGTTCTGAAAAGTGCTTTTTAATATGATTGGAATTATTCCATCTCAACAGGTGTGAATACAGGGGATTTGCAGTATCCTCAAGCTTGTAGCCGAAGAACATTTTCAGGATGTTGGGACTGGCATTGCGCAGGTGAGGGATATCAGGGTAAATCTTCTTGAGCAGTGAGGGGCGCAGTGATGATGAAGGCTGCGAAGCCCAGAATCGTCTGATAATAGCCTCCCTGAAAATGTCATATCCCGCCAGTATTTCATCCGAGCCTTCGCCGGTGATAACTACCTTGATGTTGTGGTCCCTGACAAGTCTTGACAGGATAAGCATCGGGGTTGGAGCGGTGCGTGTCAAAGGTGTCTCTGAATGCCAGACAACCTTTGGGAACGCTTCAGCTATCTCCTTTGAGGTGCAGCTGATTGCCCTGTGATTTGTATTCAGGTACCGTACGGCTTCCTCCTGGTACTTGCTTTCGTCGAAGTCCTTATCTTCAAAACCAATGGAGAAAGTATTAAGGACTCCTGGTTCAATATCCTTGATATATGCAACGGTAGTACTGGAGTCGATACCCCCGCTGAGATATGCTGCTACTTCAACGTCAGCACGGAGACGGATTCGCACTGAGTTGGTAAACAGCTCATTGAACCTTTCAATGGCATCATTGACAGATACTGATGAATTATTGCTGCTGAAGGTCAGTTCCCAGAATCTTTTGATCGTTAGCCCTTTACGGCTGAATGTCATGAAATGCCCTGGCGAGAGTTCGTTAATATCCTTAAAAGCTGTACCCGGGGTAATGGCAGTCCAGAAGGTGTAGATCTGTGCCAGGTTTTCCGGACTGAGTTCGCGTCGGATCTCCTTGTTTGTAAACAGGGCTTTTATTTCAGAAGCGAAATAGAGGGTTCCGTTCGCAACAGTATAAAACAACGGTCTTATGCCTACCCTGTCGCGGGCAAGGAATAATACCTCCTCCTTCTTGTCCCAGATAGCTACTGCAAATTGCCCGTTCAGGAGGCTCAGACACTTTTCCCCGAACAGGGCGAAGAGGTTGACAAGAACCTCAGTATCCGAATGGGTTTTAAGTCTTACACCCCTGGCCTCAAGGTCTTTACGGAGCTCTATATAGTTGAATATCTCGCCGTTGAAGACGATCCAGTATCTGCCCGAAACATCAGAGAGAGGTTGCTGCCCGGTTGCCAGGTCGATAATACTCAGTCTGACATTACCGATAGTGACAGCCTGTGAATGGTAGATGCCGCTCTCGTCCGGGCCTCGATAGCTGAAAGAACGAAGCATTTCCTCCACTGCAGGAATGCTGTCAGATCCTCCCTGGTAGTCTATTATCCCTGCAACCCCGCACATATCTATGCAGCTGCTTTCCTTTGGATAAATTCAGTTATGGCATTAACAGACTCGAAATTCTCCTCGATTAGGTCAGAGTCAACGGTTTTAATGCCGAACTCTTCCTCGAGATAGGTAATCAGCATTATAAATCCCATTGAATCGAAGAAGCCCTCTTTGAAGATCAGGGATTCGTTTTTGATCTTATTTGCATCCGCGTGGGAGGTTTGAACAATATAGTTCTTGATTTTCTCCTGGGTTGTGGTTATGTCTAAGGTCATGATTAAGTGAATGATTATTGGGTAATAAACGCAAAATGTGAGTTATTGTTTATAATAGTTGTCATAACGGCCATACCTGCTTTTTTTAAGGTTCAGGTCATTAAAGACGATGTCATAGTTTGTGATGCTATTGGTCTGGAAGAGGTTCAGAACATCTGCAAACACATCCTTCCGGGTATAATCGTTCCTGCAGACCAGCAGTATGAATGAAGCGTATTTTACCATGAGTGTTGCATCCGCCACCAATCCGGCCGGTGTAGAGTCAATAATTACATAATCAAACTGTTGCTTAAGCTCCTCAATAAGGGAATCGAGAACACCGGCTTCAATAAGTTCAGAGGAATTAGGCAGAACAGGGCCGGCAGGGATGAACCAAAGGTTGTCCACATCAGTCTTCCGAAGTATTTCTTTGCTGGTAACATTTTTTACCATGTAATTGGAGAGGCCCACCGAGTTGACAATCTTAAGCTTTTCATGGAGAGTAGGCCTTCGCAGATCACAGTCAATCAGCACAGTCTTATGCCCGACAGAGGCAATTGATGCAGCGAGGTTGCTTGAGACAAAGCTCTTTCCGTCCTGTGGTTGTGAAGAAGTGACCATCAGGACCTTATGCGGTTCAGACCTGAACTTCAGGAACAGGCTGCTGCGAAGGTTTCTGAATGATTCTGCAATTGATGAACCAGGATAGTCCTTTACAACTGACTCTGATTTATAGTAGTTTGTATAGATAAGGTTCATTACAGGCTGGCCGATAATCCGCTCCACATCCCTGACAGAGGTGATCTTTTCGTTGAAGAAGTTCCTTAGTATAATATACAGAGTAGGAATCATGAAAGCCATGAAAAGGGCAATTAACCAATTCAGGCTGGTGCGTGGTGCAATTATAGAGGCGGTAATGTCCCTGGCCGGTTCAAGAATTTCATAGTCGGGATAGTTGGATGCCATGGCTATGGCTGCTTCAGCTTTCTTTTCGAGCAGGAAGGTATAGATCTGGTCAGTCAGGTTAAATTGCCTTTGCATGCTTACCATATTGAGCTCCGTCCGGGGAAGCTTGGAGATCTCCCCTGATAGTTTACTCTCACGGTAGACCAGCTCATTCTGAGTCAGGTTGAGGGTATTCAGGTTATTTTTGACATTTTCAATGATAGCTTGCTTCTGAAGCTTGATTTTGTTTTCAATCTGGCCAAGGAAGAGGTTCTTTTCAGCGTTATTGCTCAGAATTGTTGCCCGCTGTGAATTCAGCGTCAGTAATTCCAGGACCAGGGAGTTCATTATCGGGTCAACCACATTGGCGGCTGAAGGGGGTGACAGGCTTGACATGTCCTGGTTCTTTTCCATGTAATCCAGGACGTAATTGTAATATCTTTCCTGAACCTGAAGGGTGGTTCGCTCGTTTTCTATTTCACGCATTGACTCAAGAGCCTGTTGTCCCTGATAGCTGAGGTCCGTGACCTGGTGGGCTGACCGGTAATCACGCAGTTTCGATTCGGAAATTGTCAGTGAATCGGAAATTTCTGATATCTGCGAATCGATGAAATCAATTGTATTACGGGCGATTTTGTTCTTTTTCGAAAGATTATCATCAAGGTAAGCCTGGATGAAGTTATTCAGGAAGTCTATTGTCAGCCTCTTGTTTTCACCTGTAAAAAGCAGGTTTATAAGTGATGATCTGATGCTTACAGGTTCTACCTCAAGTCTTTTCAGGTATGATTTGGTAAGCTGATCGAGATGATAGAACTCGAACCAGAAATCCGTCTCTTTTACTGTTTTGGGATTATACAATTCCCGGTTCAGGGAGATTGAAAACTTATAGTTGAATGAAGATACTGTTTCATTAAACCGGCAGATTGTATCAACCTTGAACAGGTTTTTCTCACTTACAACGGCATTGTCGATGTAATTGTAGTAAGCAATTTCATCCTCGGATGCAGTGATTCTGTAAGACTGGTCATCGAGGATGTCAATCCGGAACCTGGCATTTATTGGCTGAATGTGCGACTTATCGATGCTTACTGTGTAGGGGTTACCCAGATAAATCTGTGATGGCTTTTGCAGGAAGCTGCTTTTGCCTGCAAAATAGCCTATCTCCAGGTTGAGGTTCTTGATTGTGCTGGCAACCAGGCTGAATGAGTTCAGGCTATTGATATCGTTCTCCAGGTTTCGCGATTCAGCGAGCGCCCCAAGACCGCTGAAAAGATCATTGGAGCCAAGAAGTGAAGAGCGTTTGTCTTCCACGGGTCCGATAACCGAATTGACCTCGTAAACAGTAGGAGAGAACCTGTTGACAAGGAATGCAATCAGGAGGCAGATAAAGAAGCTGGCAATGTAGAAGTATTTGTACGATAAAGCCTCTGTTATGAATTCTTTGATGTTGAAGGCTTCGCTCTGCGAATCATTGAGTTGATTGTTTGTCATCCGAAGGTATTGTTAAAATCTTAAACCTGCAAATAGTAGAACGGCAATAGCTGTCGATATTGTAGACAGTATGGTCGTATATGTAATATTTGAATAGCTAGTTGATATTGCCTTAAGCGGTTCCACGATTAAAACATCGTTGGGCATTACATAATAGTAGCTTTTGTTTGCTATCTTGGAATCGGACAGGTTTAACCTGTAATGTGTTACCTTCCCATCGTCATTTCTGACGAGGATCACTTTTTTGCGGTCACCGTAACGGGTTATACCACCTCCAAGACCAAGAGCCTCATAGATATTCAGTTTGTCCTGCGAGAAAGAGTAGACTCCTTGCCTTTGTACTTCGCCCATAACGGTCACCTGGTTATCGACATACTTTACAATGATTGATGTCTGGGGAACATAATCGCTCAGGGCTTTCTGTATCTTATCCCCGGCTTCGGCTGTTGTGAGATTTTCCACGTTAATTTTCCCGACAAACGGAAAATTGATATCTCCTTCTTCATCAACCAGGTACCCTATCAGACCGGCAGTACTGCCATAAGATCCCATCCTGAGTTCTTCAGAGGCATTGAAGATCTGGTTTGTCTGAAGATCGATGCTGAGAACCCTGACATAGAGTTTGTCAAACGGTTTGATAAGTTTCTGGGTCCTCGGATTGACAGTAGGTTGGTCCATGTCATCCATGTCATTGAAGTAGCTCAGTTGAGTGGTTGGAACACATGAAGCCGTTATCAATGCAATTGCAAGAGCAAATAGTGACGATCTCAGAAAGGTACTTTTATTTACTTTCATTTTTGTTCTGGTTGGTTAATTACAGTCCTGTTTTGTGGAAGATGGTTTTGATTGTCTTGAACAAAATTACAAAATCAAGTCGCAGCGACCAATTATCGATATAAGCAAGGTCAAGTTCCATCCATTTTTCGAATTTAATGCTGTTTCTGTCAGGTTTTACCTGCCAGAAGCATGATAATCCCGGTTTGACCGAAAGGCGCCTGAGTTGCCAGCGCTCATACTGTGTGGTTTCCTCCGGCAGAGGAGGTCTGGGTCCAATCAGGGACATTTCGCCCCGGAGGATATTGAAGAGCTGCGGGAGCTCATCCAATCCGGTCTTCCTGAGAAATTTTCCCACCTTTGTCACCCGCGGATCATCTGCAATCTTAAACGCCGGACCGTCGGCTTCGTTCAGTTCCTCGAGTTCTTTTTTCATCTCGTCGGCATTAGCCACCATTGTACGAAACTTGAAAAGTTCAAATTGCCTTCCCCGAAGTCCTACACGTGGCTGTTTATATACTATCGGACCAGGAGAGCTTAATTTAATCAGGATTGACATCAGGATCATCAGCGGGGACAACACAATAATTCCGAGTAGCGATCCGAAAATATCCATTATCTTCTTGACTCCCAGGGCATATGTATTGTGTGGCACATTGATGAATGTGAGAAACCTGTAATTGGCTATTTCGCTTTTGACAGCGTTTGAAAGAGTGAGCTTCTCGTCACGGTACATAACACTGAAGACAACCCCAAGCTCTTCGCAGGAGCGTACGATCTTCCTGATTTCCGATGGAAGAACTTTGTTCTTCACGTAAAGTACTTCGTCAATCATGTCGACTTCCATCAGGTCATTCAGAACCTCGATGAAGTCTTCGGGAAGGATAATTATTGACTCCTCGTATTTTTTCCTGATTGCTTCGGAACTGGTAAAAAGTGCGACTATCTTATAGCCCCATTCCTTGTGTTCTATCATGCTCTCGATGAAGGGGAGAGATGAGGTGTCGGCAATCAATACGACATTCAGGTAGTTGAAACCTTTTGACCGATACCTTTTGAACACCTTGTACTCCAAAATGCGAAGGGTAAAAAGAAAGAAGAACCCGAAGGTGGGAATCAGAATGATAAAGATTCTAGAAACAGTATACAGTTTGAAAATAAAATAAATGACAATCAGCAACATGAATATAGCTCCTGCAGAAAGGAAATACTCCCAGAAAATTGCAGCGTATTGCTTCGTACGAGGAATTTCTGTGGCTTTCAGCAGGTACATTGCAAGTAGCCAAAGAGGCGTGATACCGGCAAAGAGAAGCAGGAAACGTTTGTCAAGGAAGAAGAAATAGTGCTTGATGGCTCCCGAATAGACAATCAGGTAGGCACATTCAAATGCCATGAAAATAGCCAGAATATCGAGAGCTCCCAGTATCAAGCCAAGCAGTTTCCATCTCTTGAGAAATGGAATAATGTGCAAACGATATAATGTACTGAATATATCCATCAGCAGTTCTTCAATTTAGTCAGCCTCTGAAACCGGGTTTATGTATAAACGACTTTTTAGCATTCTTTATTCTGTCAGACAGCAGGAATGTTATAAAGTCTGCGGATACAATTTCTCCGGCCTCACAGGTGTTATAAATTAACGGTAAAGGTATACTTAATCATATGGCGGAGCAAGCCGATATAAGCTGTCAGGGAGTCAGAAACAGTCTCGAGAAAGTAGCTCAAATTGCTGTTGGTCTTTATTACGGACTTATTTATGGTTTTGTAGGGCAGTTTAGTCAAAACGAGCTACACTGAATAAGAACAGCTCCTTTTTTGACGAACGGCTCCGGTAGTGTGACCAACACCCCCTGCAGATTCCGGACATGGAACTTATTTGAACAAAGCCGGATCAGTGGAACGGATATTATTTTTAAAAGCAACCACAAATGCTTGGCTGTAACCATTCTGTCGACATACCGATTGCAGTTTGCCAGCTTCAGCAAGAGTGCCGAACTCGCCGATAGTTGATCTGTAACCACCCTGGTAGAGGTATTCGAATGACTTATAGGTTTTACCTGCTATTGTTATGTTCTGGCTGCCGACAGGTTTCGTATTGGCGATGATCTGGACCCGGTAGATAATCTCATCCTTGGCAGGCCGGGCCGCTTGTGCTGCAGGTGTTTTTGTTGTGGATTCCTGTTTTGTGGATTCTTGCTTTTCAGGCGTCGGTGTGGTCTTTGCTGCCGGCATTGCTACCGGTGACGCCTCCTTCTTTACTTCTGGAGTTATCTCTTTCTTTGTTTCTTGTGCCAGTGCCTCAGTTACCTGGTTGGCCGGGGCTGACACCTCCATTTTTGTGTCTGGAGTTACCTCCTTCTTTGCCTCTGGACCCTGGGGCGTCATAACTGGCTGGTATATTGCAACAGTCTTACCTTCTCCTGCCATCGCCAGGAGAAGATCACTTATGCTATTGTTTTTGCTCTTGGACTGAACCTTTTCAAAATCTATCATATTAAGCCGGGTTCTGACTTTGCCGGTACGTGTTCGTGTGGTATAAAACCCTGTCAGGCCATCGTTTTTTCTGATTTTAAACGCCAGTTCGTCATCCTGAGTGTTAATACCGCCAGGGAGAATATGAGGCTCATTCCAGCCTGAACTATTATATCCGGCAAGAAATATATCATAGCCTCCTTTGCCCGGGTGACCATCAGTGGAGAAGTAAAGATTGTCAGATCCGTCAAGTGCTGCAAAGAGCTCGTTTCCAGATGAGTTAATCTGTTTTCCGAGATTCTCGGGATTACTCCATCCATCGTTCTTTT
Organism: uncultured Rikenella sp.; assembly: GCA_964635655.1. Classification (GTDB taxonomy): domain Bacteria; phylum Bacteroidota; class Bacteroidia; order Bacteroidales; family VadinHA17; genus SR-FBR-E99. The sequence continues at coordinate 235,526 of CAZWOC010000003.1, forward strand.
TCCTGGTAATCCAGAGGTCCAGTCCTCCATTGGTACCAGGCTGGTCTGACGAGAAAATCAAAAAAGTGCCATCTGCAGACAGGCAGGGATGGGAATAGATAAAGTCACCGTTGCAGATAGCCAATGGTTCTTCTTCAATCTTCCATCCGTCGGATGTGTACTCTGCCTTGAATATCTTTTCCTTGCTTGATTTTTCAGGTATCAAGCTGAGATACATCGTATTGAAATCATCTGAAAACGTAGTTGCCTCACTGGGGAAGAGAGCGTTGCCTTTCAGCTCGAAGGAAATACTGCTGCCAGGAACTGTGTCTTCAATAAGTGATGCATGTGTCCTTACAGATCCGAATGAAAGATGACGTTCGGGAATCTTTTCCCCTTGTTTTGAATGGGACAGAAAAAGTATGCCATTACGATAAAACTGAACACCGGATGAAGGAGGAATTATTTCAAGATCGAACGGTCTTATGCGCAGAGTGTTTTTACTTACAGAGTCGGTTCTCTGCATCTCTGAAATACTAAGGTGGTTAAACCCAGGTGCATTGAGGTCAGTTACGGCTTCTGCCAGCACAGGGCTGCCGAGAAATGCGAGAAGTATTATTATGGCGGTTCTCATCTTCTTGTCTGTTTACCATTGATATCTGCTTCCGGATGATTTTGTTACACCACCGAAGTTAAATCCTGCACCTATTTCCACTGTCAGGTCTCTCTTGTAGAAGGGAGCGTTCCGGGGAAAATCGACCAGTGTCCCGATGTAAAGCTTCGGGAATTTGTACTGGAAAAAGAAGGTCAGGTTCTCATAGTCATGAATATAAGCTCCCAGGCAAAATGCATCCATATAGAGTTTCAGCATCGGATTATATGATTCTTTCCTGTTGAGTCGGAGTGAGTCGTCCAGGTTAACAATCAGCGATGGTTCAAGTATTATATTCAGTGACCTGCTCAAGACTATCTTGTATCCTGCCAGAAAGAAGTACTGTCTTGAGACGGGGATATTATACAATGCCATTTCAGTGCTGTCAATCATACTTCCCAGGAGGTTTGTAGCAGAGATACCGGCATACAGGTTCTGGCTGTAAAGGTATATGCCCGCATCCACGTTAGGGATAATGCTTTCTTTACGGGGCAAGCCAAGATCAATGATCGAGTCCATGATATTATAGACTCCCTTGATTGCCAGACCGGCTGAAATAAATGAAATATTCTTGTCATTCAGCGGTATGTGGTATGAGACAGCTGCACTTGCGCCTAAATTTCTTGACGGGCCGGACTTATCGTTAAACAGTGCGCCTCCAACTCCGAAATTGGTAAAGCTTTTACCGACAGGAGCGCCAAAATACCTTGGACCTTTCTTTGCAATACGACTGTTGCTGCTGAGCAGTTGAGAGTAGTCCTCCCCCTGTATTGTTGCAGCAAGATCTATTGCCATGAAATCCTTGCTTCCCGCAATTGCCGGATTGATAAGGAATGGCGTAAATATCCGGCTGGTGATAGGAGTAAGAGGGGTGTGCTGGGCTGATGCCCGCATACCAGCCAGAGTGAACAAAGCAATCAGTATGGCTGTTTTATGAGTTGTCATCTGGCGTTTTATAATTGATTATAGTATTAACGTAAAAGTCGATCTCAAGTTTCATGAGAGAAGAGGAAATTGTTTTTTTTGTACATGAATAGTTGCCAAAGGATTTAATTATAACTGATATTGCTTTTTTGGAGAATAATCATCTGAATTACGGCGATTAAATTATGGATAATTCAACTCACAGAATAACAGTTTGGTATTGGGGGAAATTTATGATTTTGCAGTTTTCATGGTGAAATAGTAGAAGTAATATTTTGACATGAAGAGTGCGTTTCCTGGTAGGTTTTCATGGTTCCGGTGATTGGTTAACTACTTTTGTTAACTTGGAGTAGAATGCCCTCTAATGGCCTTTGATAAGTTGATTGGTATAAAGAGTGAAAGACCGTGAAGAAATTTGTCGATTGGCAAAAAATGAAACTTAAGTGATGCTTAATCGTTTAAATTAGTATGTTTGTCACATATTTCATGATGTTCGTCAAAATAATACCATTTTAAAATTTATGAAGAATGTTTTCCTCTTCACATTATTTCTATCTGTTTCATCAGCTGTTTTCAGCCAGATTATAGCTGATCATACAGTAGTTGACAAGTATGATGATATACCTCAGTATTACATTGACAAGGTAAAGGAGATGTGGCTTGTCTATGCTGGTGAGTCTCATTCAGAAGCAGCAAGGGTAGGGCTGACCATGTTGGAAGCCATGGATAGCAGATACCAGACAAATGTTACCGAGGGAGGAACACCTCAAGGCTATACAAGTCAATACCTGAGGGCAAGCAGGGCGACATGGGGAGATCATGATAATGTTTCAGGCTGGATATATGGATATGGGGAAGAGGATTGGTGGACAAACTCCACGGCTGTGTCAAGGACGAAGGCTGGTATAACGTATTGTAACACACATAATTTGAATATAGCAGCGATAGGATTTGGTTGGTGTTATGATATGACAAATGACAACGCAAGTTCTGGGATAGATTCTGAATACGGTGTTCATTGGTATGGTGCATCGAAGGAAGGTCCTGAAGGCAATCTGGCCTGGGGTCTCAATTCAGGAGATTATTCAGTGACGGGTAACACTGTTTGTCTGGACACATATCTGAATGCGACACAGAGTTACATTGACTATTGCAAGGCCAACGGATATACGACAGAAGTTTTTTTCACGACCGGGGTGGTTGATTTACAGGCAGCAACAGAGCGTCAATACACGCGAAGCATAAAGAATACGTATATAAGAGAATATGTTTCAGGAGATTCTACGAGAATTCTCTTTGACTATGCAGATATACTGTGTTATGATGATGATGGAAGGATGAACACACTTACATGGAATGGTCATACATTTCCTGTAATAACGAACACAAATCTGGGGGATGCAAGTATAGGTCATATAGGAGAGGCGGGAGCTATAAGGCTGGCAAAAGCCATGTGGTGGATGCTCGCCAGAATTGCCGGATGGGATGGAGGAAGCGGAACTGTGCTGGCCCAAAGTATAACCGTTACCGGGGCCGGCGGAGCCACTACAATCACCCAGAACAGAGGCACCCTTGCCCTGACAGCGACTATCACGCCGTCGAATGCCACGAACAAAGCTGTGACCTGGAGCATATCCAATGGTACCGGTCAGGCCACCATCAGCACTGCAGGAGTAGTCACGGCAGTCGCCAGCGGTACAGTTACAGCGCGGGCCACAGCCAATGACGGCAGCGGTGTCTACGGTCAGCTTGTGATAACAATCAGCGGACAGAATGTACCTGTAACCGGCATAACCGTTACCGGAGCGGGCGGAGCCACTGCAATCACCCAGAACAGAGGCACCCTTGCCCTGACGGCGACTATCACGCCGTCGAATGCCACGAACAAAGCTGTGACCTGGAGCATATCCA
>CAZWOC010000004.1:0-177040 GCA_964635655.1 uncultured Rikenella sp.
ACTGCTTATGAAGAGATCTCTACCCTTAACAATTTATCTGGGATTATTAATTATTATTGGCACAGGCAATAGTGCCTGGTCCCAGGTAACTGTCCCTCATTATGAGGGATTCGAATATGCAACAGGATCAGCCCTTCAGACACAGGGAGGATGGACAGCCAACAACACTGGTGACGATATTGTAGTGGCCGAAGGTAGTCTTACCTATCCGGATTATATCACTTCAAAAGGTAATAAGATCACATTTGGGGGTGGCGGAATTGACACGTATAAATCAATTACTACAGAGTCTTCAGGAACTTTATTCTATTCCTTGATCTTCAAGGTGACAAACGTATCCGCTGCCACAAATACAGACGGTGGTTACTTTGTCGGCTTTGGACAGACCACAACACAATTTGGGGCTACTTTATGGTTAAAGAAAGACGGTGATAACTTTAAGATCGGAATAAGTCCCAGAACCACAGTGGCCGCAACTGTATACTCAACAGAGTCATACACAGTCAATTCCGAAGTCTTGATTGTCGCTGCCTATCAGTTTAACAGTGCAACAGGAGATGATGTAGTCTCTTTGTGGATTAATCCGGCATCCTCTAGCTTTGGAAACACAACTGCGCCTGCTGCCACTCTGAGTGCAACAAATACAGGAGGAACTGATCTTACAGGTATCTCTTCGATTTTCATCAGGCAGGATTCCGAAGGTGAAACTCCTCTGATCGAAATGGACGAGTTAAGAATCAGCAAAACCTGGGAAGAAGTAGTCCCGGTTACATCAGCATCTGATATAACCCCTCCCGTCTTTTCCACCGGTTTCCCGAAACTGGCCAACATTGACGCCACCCAGGCTGACCTCGAGGTAAGCCTCAACGAAGCAGGGAAAGCCTATTATATAGTTGTACCTGACGGCTCAACCGCCCCCACAGTGGCAGAGGTTGTCGCAAGAACAAACTACGGAACGGTAACCCTTGTGGCTAACGGAGCAATAGATGTCACCGCAGGAGGCAGCACCTATTCAGCAACCCTGACAAGCCTGACGGACAAGACAAACTATGACATCTACGTAGTTGCAGAAGACGATGAGGCCACCCCCAACCTGCAGACAGAAGCAGTAAAGGTTGACCTATATACAGTGAGCCCGCCGGATGTGATCCTTAACGCAGATTTTCAGACCTCCGGCTCCCTGTCGCCCTTCACAGCAGTAAGCATAACCGGAGATCAGGTCTGGGCTCAGACATCAGGTTATGCAAAGATCTCAGGCTATGCCTCCCAAACCAACAATGCCAACCTTGACTACCTCATTTCGCCGGCAATAAATCTTGATGCCTCGGAAACAAACATGCTCAGTTTCCGGACCATGAAGAACTATGCCGGTCCGGACCTTAAGGTAATGGTCTCAACAAACTTCAGCGGAAACTACACTGTCACGGACGTCAATGCAGCAACATGGACAGATATAACGTCGAATTTCAGTCTTTCAACAGGCAGCTGGGAATCAGTGAATTCAGGTGAGTTCAATCTGTCCGCCTATACAGGCAATGTCTATATTGCATTCGTATATGAATCAACCGCAGATGCCGCAGCAACCTGGGAAGTCGATGATGTGAAAATCACCGGCTATCTCCTCCAGGGTTCGGACGCTACACTTAAAGACCTGACTGTTGACGGCACTACAATCCCCTCCTTTGGCCCGGCCACGCTCGCCTATGAAATGACCCTGGAAGCTACTGTCACAACCCCGCCTGTCGTTCTGGCAACCACCACTGACCCGGCAGCATCCATCGTCATCGAAAATGCATCCAACCTTGCCGGTGACGCTACGGCACGAACCACCACCGTGATGGTCATCGCTGCCAACGGCACAACCACACAGACCTACAGCATCCTCTTCAACCCGATCATCACCGTTGCTGACCTCGCCGCCCTCCGCGCCGTGGCGCCGGAAAACTACGGCAGGATATACCAGGTGACAGGAGAAGTGGTCATATCCGGAATAAATGACGCCCAGAGACACCAGAAATACATCCAGGACGCCACCGCAGGTATGCTGATCGATGATGTGGATAGAAAGATCACTACCTCATATAGCGTCGGTGACGGAATAAAAGGGCTGACAGGTTCGCTGACCGAATATGCCAATTTGCTGGAGTTTATCCCTTACCGTGACCCGGGAACAGCCTCATCAACCGGCAATACACTCACACCGCAGGTTATCACAATAACAGAGTTCAATACCAACCGGGAAAGCTATGAATCAGAGCTGGTGAAAATCGTCGGGGTAAAATTCACTGACGGAAACGGCACCGCAGCCTTCCAGGAGAAGAAAAATTACAGCATCAGTGTGGGCGCCGATGCCACCATTCTGCGAACCATCTTCCTCGGGACAGACCTTACAGGCAAGATCATTCCGTATATGGCTGATGTCACCGGAATTGCAACCGTTTACGATACTGATGCCCAGCTGGCACCCCGAAACTACGCTGACCTTGTAATCTACTCATCTGATGCCACTCTCAGTGACCTCAAGGTTAACGGCACCTCTGTTACAGGTTTTGCATCCGGAACACTGACATACAATGTCTCACTGCCTGCCGGAACTACAACCATACCCGGCGTAACAGCCACACCCGCCGAGGCCAATGCCACTGTTGTCATCACCCCGCCGGTATCACTGACAGGCGATGCCACTGCCCGCACGGCAAAAATCGATGTCACCTCACATGATAAGTCATCGGTTAAGAATTATACAATAGTATTTTCTGTTGCCACAGCCATCGAGGATAACCTTAACAGCAGACTGAGGCTCTACCCGGTTCCTGCACGCACTGAGATCACCGCAGAAGGAATTGAAGGGATAACCATGATCGAAATCTATGAGGTTACAGGTAAAAAAGTAGCTTCAATACGTTGCGTGGAAGATACAACTAAAGTGATACCTGTCGCCAATCTCAGGCGCGGCATCTACTTCATGAAGCTTATCAGCCCGAAGGGTGTGGTTATGGAAAAATTTATCAAGGAATAAACAACACTACTCTCACCTTACGCAAAAAAAGTCGCACGGGATATTCCGTGCGGCTTTTTTGTCTCCGGCGAATTCATCACCTGCAGAGCGGCTTTTTTGTATCCGGCGGAATCATCACCTGCAGATAAGAAAGCCATCGGAGGTTCATTTTGCCGTTAAAGGAATTTTAATAACCTTTGCATCATATGTTTCGTCTACATTTCAATAATTGCCTGTTTGCGCTTGTACTGGCCACCGTTTTTGGCGCTTCTTCCTGCCGCCGGATCCCGGATCCTCCTGCACCGGATGACACCAGCATCTTTTCAGCCTGCGTGACACCCGGCACCGCGGAAGCCCTTGACATTATCTCATTTAATATCGAAGGATTCCCAAAAGCCGGATATACAAGCGTCACTGCCCTGTCAGCCCTTATCATGGCCATAAACCCTGATATCGTGGCCCTTCAGGAGGTGGCATCGGAAGCTGACTTCGAGCGGATGGTGAAGCTGATGCCGGGATGGACAGGCATATTCTATCCAATCAACAACGACGACTGGAACCTTGCCTATTTATTAAAGGACAGCGAGATCACCCTGATACCGGAGTCTGTCCGGACCCTGTTCGAGAATGACTTCCAGGCTTTCCCGAGACCTCCGTTTGAGATAATTGTACGCCATAAACCCTCTGACAGTGAACTGCTGCTGATCAACCTTCACCTTAAATGCTGCGGTGGTCAGGACAACGAAAGCAGCCGGCGCTCTGCCTCCCAACAGCTGAAAGCATATATCGATGAACAGAGAAACGACGTTGCTGTTGTGATGCTCGGCGATTTCAACGACGAGATAACATCATCCAGTGCCTCGGAAAATCCTTTCCTGAATTTTATAGAAGATGCCTCTGACTATGCCTTTGCCGACATGGCCATTGCAAAGGGAAGCCAGCTCTGGTGGTCATACCCTTCCTGGCCCAGCCATATTGACCATATCCTGGTGACTGATGAGCTTTTTACCCGTATTGATACTACGATTGTATTAAAGGTCAGTCCCTGTTACCCCGATTACGGGGAAGTATTATCGGACCACCGGCCCATCGGAATAAAGATCAATCCCTGAAAGAAGCCCGGGATCAGTTGGAGCCGGGGATGCTGCGAACTATCATCACATATACAGGGAAGTGGTCGCTGTAGCCATCCTGCCAGACGGTTCCGGCAAATGACCGCAGGGGGTATCCTTTGTACTGCCCGTCTTTCTGCATCAGAAACGAAGCATTGAACACACGCGCATGATGAAACCTGTAGGAAGACTGGTCACTGCCAAGCAACGAGGGGGAGATTATAATCTGGTCGAACATGTTCATCCCATCACGGTAGTTCAGTGAACCGATACCCTTCCTGAATAGAGGAAACATCGTATTGAACATCTCCCCTTCCTTCAGTCTTTCGGGATCACCGGCAGCTCTGAGGTATTTCCTCAGGCTTTCATCCACCGGGTCATCATTCAGGTCACCCATAACAAACACTTTCGCGCTGCTGTCAATCGCAAGAAGGCTGTCTACGAGCCTTCGGGAAAGCTCTGCAGCAGCATTACGGCGCGGACGGGTTGTCAGTTCACCTCCTGAGCGCGAGGGCCAGTGTCCCACGATGAAATGCATCGGCTCACCGTCAAAAACCCCTGAGACCACAAGCTGATCACGGGTATAAACCGGTTCACCCTCATCATTGGTCAGCGGCAGTGAGGGGCTCGCCGAAGCAGTCACCCTGAAAAAACGGGGCCGGTACATAAGAGCTACATCAACGCCCCGGCGGTCAGGAGAATCATAATGAACAACCTGGTAATTTGATTCCTTAAGCAGGGGGTGTGCAGCAAGATCCTCAAGCACGGAGCGGTTTTCAATCTCCGAAACGCCAAGGACAGCCGGACCACCTTTCCAGCCTTCATCCTCACCTATCCTTGAAATGGCATAAGCCATATTGTCAAGCTTCTCTTTATAACGGGTACCGGACCATTTATTGGGGCCCTCCGGGGTAAACTCCTCATCCAGCACACCGGGTGTATCAATCGTGTCAAAAAGGTTCTCAAGGTTGTAAAATGCTATCAGCCCGGCTCTTGTCTGCTGCTGGGCATGCACCGTCATCAGTGAGGAACACAGTATTGTTATTAAGGTAATCCTTGCTATCATAAACCTGTTATTTGTCGGCAAAGGTAACGCTTTTAGGAATCGGATTTTATCCTTTGCCGTCTCTCAGAAAAGCCTTATCTTTCAACCCTTTCTTTCAGACAACCTATGAAACATAACAAGCTGATTTTCTTTATTCTAATCGTTATCCTTTCCTGTGGAGCAGCAGCTGCACAACAGGGTGCCGTCAAGGGAACCGTAGCCGGAAAAAGCAGCCGGGAGCCCCTGGCGGGAGCAGTAATCGCTGACGCCTCCGGAAATGAACTGGGGCGCTCCGGCAACGATGGATCGTTCACAGTAATAGTGAATGAAGGCATGCAGATGCTCTTCTTCAACATGACAGATTATGAACAGGCTGTTGTAAGTGTGACTGTGACTGCCGGTAAAACAACTGATGCCGGTACGATAGTCCTTGCTGAAATGGCTGGATATCTGATGGATCTGGGTACAGAGAGCACAATGGAGGGTTTCTCCGAAGACGGCTTCGAGACACAGTCAATACAGGGTACCCTCAGCGCTTCTGCCGATATATTCATGAGCACCGCAGCATACACTTTCGGCCAGGTCATGTACCGGAACAGGGGCTATGAAAACAACTATCAGAACGTCAGCCTGAACGGATTCGTCGTCAATGACATTGAGTCAGGAGCTCCTTACTGGTCCAACTGGGGCGGTCTTAACGATGTCATGCGCAGTTCGATGACCAGCTCCGGGCCTGAACCCATCGGGTTCCTCTTTGAACCTGTGGGCGGCGCCACCCGGATAAATACAAGGGCCTCGGAATACAGGTCAGGCATACGCGCCGCCCTGTCCCGTTCAAACCGTACTTATCCCAACAGGGCAATGCTTACATACAGTACCGGACTGATGAATAACAACTGGGCAGTAACCGGCAGCTTCTCACATCGCTGGGGTGAACACGGGTATGATCAGGGCACTTTCTATAATGCCAGTTCCTTCTTTCTGTCAGCAGAGAAGAAGATCAACAGCCGCCACAGCCTAAACTTCACGGCCCTTGATGCAATATACGAAAGAGGTGTCGGCGGCGGATCCACGCAGGAAGTCTATGACCTCGCCGGCAGTAACTATTATAATCCCTACTGGGGTTACCAGAACGGCGAGGTGCGAAGCGCACGGGTAAGAAGCAACAACAAACCCCTGATGACCATCGCACATATCTGGGAACCATCGGACAAGCTTGATATTCAGACCACCGCCGGATACTGGTTCGGCAAGAGCGGATACTCAGCCCTGAACTGGTATGACGTGCTTGACCCACGCCCTGACTATTACCGCAAATTACCAAGCTACTATTCCGGAGAGTCTGACCAGAACCTTATTACCGAAGCCTGGGGAACCGATCCTGCCGTGAGCCAGATCGACTGGGATCATTTCTATTTTGCCAACAGGAAAAACATTTACTCTGTATATAATGAGGGAGGTATCGAAGGAAATACCCTCTTCGGAAACCGCTCAAAGTATATCATTGAGGACCGGCGCAACGACCTGTCACAGTTCCAGCTCAACACCAGGGCATCATGGAATGCATCAGCCAGCCTCAACCTGACAGGTGGTCTCCTCGTCGACATCTACCGCGGGCACAACTTTAACGTCATAAAGGACCTTCTTGGCGGCGATTACTGGCTTGATGTAGACCAGTTTGCCGAAAGAGACTACCCTGACAACCCGGAGGCATTCCAGAATGATTTGAACAATCCGGATAATGCGGTAACCACGGGAGAGACCTTCGGAAGTGATTATTATGCCTTCCAGAGGGGCACTACTCTCTGGGGTACAGGCACCTGGACCGGCAACCGCTATAAGCTGTACATCAGCGCCCACGCCAGGCATACAGCCATGTGGCGCGAGGGGCTCATGCGGAAGGGACTCTTCCCTGACAACTCATTCGGTGAATCGGAAAGACTCAGTTTCACTACCTGGGGCGTAAAGGCCGGGGGCGATTACCGGTTTACCGGCCGACATATGATTCTCATCAACACCCTGCTGACCACCAACCCTCCACTCTTTAAAAACAGCTTCCTCTCACCCCGTACACGCAACAGCCTGACACCGGAGCTTTCCGAGGAGACCATCTTCTCAGGCGACGTGAGCTACGTGCTGCGTTCACCTGTGATAACAGGAAGACTGACAGCTTACTACACGCGGTTTATGAATCAGACTGAGGTAACAAGCTTCTATCATGATGAATGGAAGACACTCGTGAACTACGCCATGACCGGCATTGACAAGGAAAACTACGGCATCGAGGCCGGTGCAGAAGTGGGCATCACCTCGGAGTTGTCGGTTAACGCCGTGGCTTCAATAGGACAATTCCTGTGGATAACCAACCCGAAAATCACAATAACGCAGGACAACAACAGCCAGGTGCTCAGTGATGAAGAGGTATGGATCCAATACTTCCGTCAGAGCGGTACCCCGCAGACCGCGCTGGCACTGGGTGTTGAATACAACTCATCCAGGTTCTGGTGGGCGGGCCTGACAGGGAGCTACTATGACAATATCTGGCTCGACTTCAACCCTGTAACACGTACTAAGGACGAGAGCGGCTACTATCCGTACTGGGATTACCAGAAGAAGGCCGAGCCCGGATTCCTGCTTGACCTGTTCGTCGGAAAATCGTGGCGGTTTGATGACCTGTATGTCAGCCTGAACGCCAACGTGAGCAATATTCTGAATAACCGCACACTGGTCACAGGGGGGTACGAACAGTACCGTTATGACCCGGAAAGACCTGATCTGTTTCAGCCGCGGATTTATTACGCCAACGGCTTTAACTACTTCATTAATCTCAGCATCAGGTACTAATAAATGAAGGAGGAACAGATCATGAACAAAATATACAGGATATTCTCATTTACGGCCATTATGACGGGGTTGCTACTGGCAGTCTCATGCACCGACAACAATGAAACACCTCCCCCGGCAGAGCAATTTATACCGGGTGAGACAGTGACAGTACAACAGGTCAGGGCTCTTTATGCTGACCAGCTTGCCATAACAGACTATACCAAACGTCATCCCGTTGAGATCGTTAATGACTGGGCACTTCGAGGCATAATCACCGCCAGCGACAAGAAGGACGGTAACTTTTATAAGGAAGCCTTTATTGAAGATGCCACCGGCGGACTAAGGCTCCTGTTCGAAGGCAACAGCGGTCTTTACATCGGTGACTCGGTGATTGTCAACCTTAAGGGGCTCTGGATAGGCGACTACGGTAACTTCTGGCAGCTCGGCGGTCTTCCTTATTATCAGGAGGATGGTACTGTCCGCGTGGGAGGCATGAATATGGACAAACAGTGCCTGAAGCTCTCAATCGGAAACCAGACCCAACCGGCAGAGGTTACAATTACCCAGGCCAGGAGCTCTGCCTGGCTGGGACGGCTGGTTAAGTTCAGCAACGTGCAGTTCACCGACGCCATGATCGGACAGACCTGGGCAAACGCTGAGGAACTGGCGACGGAGAACAGGACACTGGAGGACTGCAATGACAAAACAATTATCGTTCGTACCAGCGGATACTCATCAGCTGCCGGAAAACTGCTTCCTGCCGGAAATGGTACAATCACCGGGATAGTAACCATCTTTAACGGTACTTACCAGTTCCTGGTGTGCAATTTTGACGAAGTTGATATGGAAGGAACCAGGTGCGGAGTGGTAGACCAGCCATTGGGTACTCCCGTCGAAACCCTGAGTGAGGACTTTGAAAGCTTCGGCGACAATGATGACATTTACATCAACGGTTGGCAGAACATGGCTACGGCAGGCGGCCGCATCTGGCTCGCCAAGGTCTTCAGCGGCAACAGCTACGCACAGGCTACAGGTTATAACTCGAACCTTACTTCCATGGTAACATGGCTTATCACACGGCCTGTGAATATTTCCACTCAAAAGGTTCTGACTTTCCAGACAGCCAAGGCATACTGGGCTCATGCAGATACAAACCATCCCATGGAAGTGTTTATCTCAACTGATTATAACGGCAGCAACATTGCAACTGCCACCTGGACTCCGGTTTCGGCTGCACTGGCTCAAAAGACTGATCCTGACCATACATTCATCAGCTCGGGTAATGTAAACCTGCCCGTGGAAGCCGGCAAATCTGCTGTCATAGCATTCCGGTACACCGGAAGCAACACCGAGAGCACATCATACCGTATTGACAACATCACTGTCTCGGCAGCAAAATAATATATCATGAAAATCAACTTCAGAATCATAACAACCCTTTGTATTGTATCAGTTATCATACTTGCGGCCTCGTGCAGCAGAGAGCCTGTTCCTCCGCCAGAGCCTCAGGTTGACTATATTACAATAGGCCAGCTGCGCGAAATGCATGAAAAAGGGATAACAACAATTGATACAAACGTTTATGTTCAGGGAATCATCACCCTTACCCCTGAACTGGGCAACATACCTTCTTTTGTAGCTTATATCCAGGATTCCACGGCAGGTATCTGCCTCACAATCGACGGAAACAACACGTTCTCGCGCGATTCAGAAGTTAAGATCCTGTGCCGTGGTGTCTCCTTCACTGAATATAACGGACTTTTGCAGTTCGGCGACATCACAATCGCTGACCAGGTCACTGTCGTAAGCCTGACACCTCCTGCAATCCAGCCTGAAACAGTGACTATCTCTGAAATCCTGTCAGGAGAATTTCAGGCCAGTTATGTAAGGATTGAGGGTGTTCAGTTTGCAGATCCGGGGACATACTCCGGCGACAATATTCTGACGGACTGTATCGCTGAGCTGGAGGTATACACACGCCCTGAGGCCAGTTTCTCGACACAGACCCTTCCTTCCGGAAACGGATATATCTGTGGCGTCGTATCTGAATTCAACGGCAGGCAGTTTCTTCTCAGGGACAACACTGAAAACGGCATGACCGGCGCAAGGTGCGGCGATGCAGGACTTGTATATCTCACAGAGTATTTCACCTCTCTTGTCAAATATGCTGACGTAAGCACACTTGAAGGCTGGAAAACCTATCCGCAGGCCGGCACCAAAACATGGTACTGCAACGAGGTGGGAACAGAAAAATGGGTACAGGCTACCGCCCACAACTCCGGACAGGCTTCGGTGATCACATGGATGATGGCTCCCGTCATTGACCTGACAATGGCAACGGCACCTTACCTGGAGTTCATGAGCGCCAACGGTTGGGACAAGGGTGCCACCATGAAGCTGAATATATCGACAAACTATGATGGCTCTGCAACGCCATGGAGCTATACCTGGACTGAGAAGAGCTTCGCAATGCCTCCTTCAACCCCAACAGGTTTCAGCGAGTTTGTAAACTCCGGGGAGATTGACCTGTCACCCTACAAAGGTGGACAGGTATGGATCGCATGGGTCTATGACGGCAGTACAGAACGTACAACCACCTGGGAGGTGGACAAGGTGATCGTAGCAGAAAAATGACAAAACGGTTCCTCCCGGCATTATTCCTGGTCTGCCTTGCGGGTTCAGTGGCAGGACAGCCACCGGAGGGATACTACAACAGTGCTGCCGGCCTGACGGGTAAAGCGCTGCATCAGGCGCTTCACGATATTATCGACGGGCATACCCGGCTTGAATACAGCGCGCTATGGCAAGCCTTTTCAGACACTGACGTAAAGACAGACGGGGTGACTGTGTGGGATATCTATTCCGACATCCCCGGGGGAACACCGGCTTATACCTATACTATTTTTACGAAACAGTGCGGCAACTATCAGAAAGAGGGCGATTGCTACAACCGTGAACATTCATTTCCTAAAAGCTGGTTCAATGATACTCCTCCGATGAATACCGATCTTTTCCATATCTATCCTACTGACGGCTGGGTCAACAACAAAAGAGGAAACCTGCCATACGGCGAAACGGCCAACCCATCATGGACCTCAACCAATGGAAGCATGGTAGGTCAAAACTCTGTTCAGGGTTACAGCGGCACTGTTTTTGAACCGATAGACGAATACAAGGGAGATCTCGCGCGAACTTACTTTTACATGGCAACACGGTACTATGGCGAAGACACCCAGTGGCCTGGCAGTGAGATGACTGACGGAGCACAGCCTGAACCATGGGCACTGTCCATGCTCCTTGAATGGCACCGGGCTGATGCAGTAAGCACTAAGGAGCAGAACCGCAACAACGAAGTATACAAACTCCAGGGTAACCGTAATCCCTTTATCGATGATCCGCAATTTGCGGAAAAGATCTGGGGTACACTTAATCCGGTAGAGGAGACTGCAGAAGAGAGGATATCATTATCGCTGTATCCAAATCCTGCCAATCATTTACTGAACATCAGCATTTCCGGATACACGTGCAACGAAACCACTGTTTATGTCTATGACACGTCCGGTTGCCTGGTGATGACAAAGCCTATGGATGGAGAGAGCACGATACTCCCTGTGGAGCAGCTTGCACCGGGAATTTATTTCCTGCGACTGTCCTGCGAAGGGATTGTAACAACTGAGTCATTCGTCATTACAGGCAACTTCTAAGACCGGAAATGACTCGGAGCTATTGACGCCGGTTTAAGGAAATTTGTAACTTGCCATCAACCTGAAGTAATTAACAGAATCGACAGAGCAATGGAAAAAGAGGCACAATCACAGGAATGCTGTCCCGAATTCAGCCCGGAAAAATGGGATAGGAAATCTTTTAACTGGGACAACCGGAAATTCGTCAAGGACTCCCTTCCTACCCTTTTTCACATTCCCTTTCCGCCGACTATCGGAAAAAAGATCACAAGGATGTGGAAGTCAATTGAATCCTCAGGATCAGCTGAACCGGATAAAACTGATACCCTCGTATTATTTCATGACCCGTCCGCCTTCAGGTCAGATATCCTCATTTCTGTGGAAAAGGAAGTCCCCGGCGAAAATAATGTGGCACTATCCGGCAACTTCGTAAGCAGAACCTTTGACGGAGGTTATAATGCCATCCCCGGGTTCATAAAGGAAATGGATCAATACCTGGCAGAAACGGGGAAGAAGGCAAAGGATTATTATGTCCATTACGCCTATTGCCCGAAATGCGCAAAGAAATTCGGACATAATTACATGATCCTTTTTGCAGAAGTACAGAATAACTAGCATCCTGACCCGGACTTCACCCCTGCCCTGCCCCCGCTCACTCTTTCGTGCAGACGATGGCCGCTCTGCAACTTTATCGCCGGCACATTGTTTTAATTTTACACGTAATTAAGCGATGACAGAAAAATCATTCGCAATAGAAGGGATGAACTGCGCTTCCTGCGCAGCACACGTCGAGAAAGCCGCAGCAAAAGTGGAGGGTATAACATTTGCCAGCGTCAACCTGGCAACGGAACGACTGACAATATCATATGACGATAGAAAGACATCTGTAAACCAGGTATTTGATGCTGTAAGCAGGGCTGGCTACAAAGCCATCGACGATGAGAAGGAAAGGCGGGAATCGCGCCCGGAAGCCGACCGGCTGAAGAAGCGGCTCATCTGGTCGCTTTCATTTACTGTTCCCCTCCTGATAATCACAATGTCTGCAATGGCAGGAGCAGGATTGCCGGCCTTCATCTCACCGGAGCAAAGTCCACTCTCTTTCGCCCTCCTGCAATTGGTGCTTACAACGCCGGTTATCATCACTGGCCGCAACTTTTACATTGCCGGTACAAAGACACTCCTGCGAGGCAACCCGGGTATGGACACCCTTGTTGCAATGGGTACTGCGGCAGCATTTCTGTACGGTGTCTATGCCACTGTCCGCATCGCAGGCGGAAATGTGCACTTTGTGCATAACCTGTACTTCGAGTCGGCTGCAGCAATCATCACACTGATAACAATGGGCCGGTTCCTCGAGGCACGGTCAAAGGCGAAGGCAGGCAACGCAATCCGTAAGCTTCTCTCCCTTGCCCCTCCCCTTGCAACTGTGATACGCGACGGGAAGGAGAAAACAGTTCCCGCATCGAAAATTAAAGAGGGCGAACTGTTCGTGGTCAGACCTGGGGAACGGTTTCCTGCTGACGGTACGGTAGACAGCGGAACCACCTCGGCAGATGAGTCAATGCTGACCGGTGAGAGCATCCCGGTTGAAAAGAGCGAGGGTTCAGAGGTCACCGGCGGCAGCATAAACCTTAACGGTTCGGTGATCTGCCGTACCACACGCGTAGGAAGTGAAACAACCCTGGCACGCATAGTCAAACTCATGGAGGAGGCACAGGGTTCAAAGGCACCCATAGCAAGACTTGCTGATAAAATTTCAGGCATCTTCGTACCTGTGGTCATGAGCCTGGCATTCATCGCAGGGGCAGCATGGCTCATCGGCACAGGCGATTTCCAACTGGCATTCAGGGTCCTGATCTCGGTGCTGATAATAGCCTGTCCGTGTGCACTGGGACTGGCAACACCGGTGGCTGTCATGGTCGGCACAGGCCGCGGTGCACAGCAGGGTATCCTCATCAAGGGCGGCGAGGCTCTGGAAACAGCACGCAAGGCAACCGTTGTGGTACTTGACAAAACAGGCACTGTTACTACAGGAGTCCCTGTGGTGAAAGGAGTGATCGCGGCAAACGGGACTGATGAAAAGACCCTTCTGTCACTGGCGGCATCTGCAGAAAGCCGTTCTGAACACCCTGTTGCCAAGGCAGTAATCAGGTATGCCGAAGAGAAAGGTATCACCTATTCAGCGCCAGAGCGTTTCAGCGCCCTGCCCGGTTACGGTGTTGAGGCTTCAGCAGACGGAATGCATCTGCTTGCCGGCAGCAAAAGACTTATGACTGAAAGAAAAGTTGATACCGGTGATGCCGACAGCGCAGCGGATGATCTTTCAGGCCGTGGCAATACGGTAATGTATATATCCGCGAACGGCAAATGCCTCGGCGTCCTGGCCGTTGCCGACACTATACGCAAAGGTTCTGCAGCTGCAGTTGCAGAATTGAAGTCCATGGGCCTGGAAGTCATGATGATAACAGGCGACAGCATTCAGACTGCCAGACACATAGCCGGAGAGGCCGGCATTGACAGAGTAATCGCAGGTGTACTGCCGGGCGATAAGGCCGGAGAAATAAGAGAAATCAGAAACGAGGGAAAAAGTGTAATCATGGTGGGTGACGGAATAAATGACGCCCCTGCCCTGGCCACTGCTGATGTGGGCATTGCCATCGGCTCAGGCACTGATGTCGCTATCGAAGCTGCTGATGTGGTACTGATAAAAAATGATCTCGGCGACGTTGTGCGAACATTGAAACTCAGCCACGGCACGATCCGTAACATCAAACAAAACCTTTTCTGGGCATTTTTCTACAATATTCTCGGGATCCCCGTTGCAATGGGACTGTTGCATCTGTTCGGAGGGCCATTGCTCAACCCTATGATTGCTGCCGCAGCCATGAGCTTCAGTTCTGTCTCCGTAGTCTGGAATGCCCTGAGGCTAAGGAATATCAACCTGTAGCTCTTCCGCCTCTTGTCTTTTGAAATTTGTACAGTACCTTTAGCCGACAATACAGACCAGCATTGTTCCTGACCATTATCATTCCCATGTATAATGAGGCCGGTGTCATACTACAGACGCTGGAGAGGGTGCGTAATACAGTGATGCCCGGCTTTGCCGAACAGGTGGAAGTTATTATCGTCGACGACTGCTCGACAGACGGCTCAGCCGGACTGGCTGAAAAGGCAGCTGCATTTTCGACGGATATAAAGGTCGTGCACCTCCCGGTCAACTCAGGAAAGGGCGCTGCTGTGATGGCCGGGGTGAAGGAGGCGAAGGGTGACATCATATTAATCCAGGATGCAGACCTGGAACTGGATCCCGGATACATCCCCGCACTGCTTGAAAGGATGCACGGCGAAAACCTCGGGCTCGTAAGCGGAACACGGTTCGCTGCTGCAAAAGACCATCCGGGGCATGCAACCGTCGCCATACTGATGAACAGAATAATCTCTGCAATGGCAGCAAGGATAACCGGAAGAAGGATCACCGACCTGACATGCGGATACAAGCTCATCAGGAAAGATCTGTTCTCAAGCCTCAGCCTTCAGGAAGAAAGATTCGGATTTGAGACTGAACTGATGCTCAAGGCTCTCCGGAAAAGCGGAACGACCTTCGCTGAAGAGCCTGTTACATATTCACCCCGAAGAAAGAGTGAAGGTAAAAAGATCCATGCCGGTGACGGAATCGGGATAATTCTGAAATTGTTCAGGTACGGACTGGCCGGAAGAAACTGGATGTCACTGATTACAGTGATCCTGACAGTTGCACTGATGAGTGTAATAATGCTTACAGAGCAGCACTGGAAGGATGAACAGAGGGTTATCGAATGGGATGCTGTCTCCTATTATGCTTACCTGCCGGCCACATTCATCTATAATGACCTGTCGCTGAGTTTTGCAGATGATTATAAAGGTCCGCATAAATTCATTGTCTGGCCGGAGCAGGGCCCGGAAGGGAGATATGTGATAAAAACAAGCATGGGGCTCTCAATGCTCTGGGCGCCCTTCTTCCTCGCAGGGCATGCAGTGGCGCTCATTTCCGGCGAAGATGCCGGCGGTTACTCCCCGCCATATAAGTTCTTCCTCCTGGTTGCAGCGCTCACATTCCTTGCCATCGGCCTTGTTTACCTCAGACGCATCCTGCTGGAGCATGTTCCGGACCTGGCGGCGGCAGCAGTTCTGGCTGCATTTGTCTTCGGAACAAACCTGTACTGGTATACACTGTACCAGGGTACAATGTCCCATGTGTACTCATTCGCACTGATAAGTGCATTCGTATGGTTTTCAATGAAATGGCAGGAAAATCATGGCAGATGGTGGCCTGCCGCAAGGCTCGGCCTGATCCTCGGGCTGATAACCCTGATCCGGCCCACAAATGTCATTATCCTGATCTTCTTCCTGCTCTACGGAGTAATTTCGGCTGAAGGATTCAGACAGAGGATAAGGGAGCTGGCCGGGGATTACAGACGCATGGCTGTCATTGCAATAATGGCGTTGGTTGTATGGATTCCCCAGATGATCTACTGGAAGGAAATGACTGGTCACTGGCTGTGGTTTTCATACGGAAACGACGAGCGCTTCTTCTTCACCGATCCGGCAATCATAAAGGGACTCTTCAGCTGGCGCAAAGGACTCTTTGTTTATACCCCGCTGATGATCTTCGCGTTTGCCGGAATAATCCATCTCTGGAGAAAACGGTCACCACACGCCCTGGCAGTAACACTTTTCGTTCCGCTGAACATCTATATAATATTCTCATGGTGGTGCTGGTGGTACGGCGGCGGATTCGGGCAACGTGCCTTCATAGACAGCTATCCGCTGATGGCCGTGGCTTCCGCATCACTGCTCTACGGCGGTATCTCCCATGCAAAAAAAAGGATGAAATTCTACATCCTTGCCTCCTTCCTCCTCCTTTCATCTGCCGGGGTCTTTTATAATCTCCAGTATTATCACGGGGCAATTCACTGGGACTCGATGACCAGGAAGGCTTACTTTGACTCTTTTGGCCGGATAAGGCCTTCGGCGAAGTTTTACCAGCTTCTCGAAGCACCCGATTATGAGAAAGCAAAAGAGGGTTCCGGCAGGTGAAGCCCCGGCGGAAACCCTCTTAACCAATTGACATTTGAAGTCTATTTTGCCCTGTTGATGCTGGAGATAATATAATCCTTCTGTTTCACTCCGATAATTCTCTCGACCTCTTTCCCGTCCTTGAAAAGTATCATTGTAGGTATGTTTCTTATGCCGTATTTAGCGGCAACCTGCTGCTGTTCATCAACATTCAGCTTGTATATGGTCGCAGTCCCCTCCATGGCCCCTGCTACCTCATTGAGTATCGGCGCCATCATCTTGCACGGCATGCACCAGTCGGCCCAGAAGTCGACCAGTACGATCCCGTTTTTTGTTTTATGGGCAAAATTCTGTGCTGTCAGGTGTTCAATCAGCTCGCTGTCAGCGACAGCCGGGGCATTTTTCATTTTGTTGTATGACCTTATGATCAGTACTGCCAGAACAGCTATCACTACAGCTGCAATAATAATTCCTTTCATCTTCATTACTCCTTATTTTCTTTTTTTTGAATGCAGGTAATCAGCTGCCGCCAGTGCTGCGACGGTTCCGTCTGCCACCGCGGTTGTCACCTGCCTGTACCGTTTTGCATTGGCATCACCTGCCGAATACACTCCTTCAATACTGGTTGACATGTCAGACCCGGTGATTATCTCTCCTCTTTCATTCAGGCTTATGATCCCATTAAACCGCTCAGTGTTTGGCACATAACCGATAAACACGAATACGCCGTCTGTCCTGAAGTCAGTCTCCGCTTCTGTGTGAAGGTTTTTGATCTTCACCCCTTCAAGTTTTTCATCTCCGTAGAACGAGGAGACAGTCGATGACATCACGAAGCTGATCTTCGGGTTGGCCATGGCCTCATCCACGGCATACTGAAATGCCTGGAAGTGATCAAACTGATGAACCACAGTCACTTTTGTGGCGTATTTTGTCAGTGACACAGCCTCTTCGAGGGCTGAGTTTCCTCCTCCGACAACAACGATTTCCTTTCCTGTGAAGAAGTCTCCGTCGCAGGTGGCGCAGTAAGAAATGCCCTTCCCTTTATATGTATCCTCACCCGGTATGCCCAGTGTGCGTGACCTGCCTCCCGTAGCCAGTATTACTGCATCGGAGGTGTATGTCTCTCCGGAAGAAGTGGTGACACTCTTTAACGGACCCTCAAAGGAAAATGAGCTGATCTCAGCGTTTCCCCTGACGATGGCACCAAAGGCTGTTGCCTGCTTCTTCATCACAGTGCCGAGCATATAACCGTTGATCTTTTCTATTCCGGGGTAATTGGCGATCTCGTGGGTCAGCGTCATCTGTCCGCCCGGGGCACCCTCGGTCAGAAGCAAAGTCTTAATCCTGGCGCGGGAGAGATAGATTGCGGCTGTCAGGCCTGCCGGTCCCCCTCCCAGGATAATTACACTGTAATGGTTATCGCTCTCCATCATTTATGCTTTTGGCTGACCAAATTCAGCATCAAGGATTGATTTCACCTGGGCCATCGTCTGGATACTCGAAGTGGCCTTTACCATTTTTCCGTTCCTGTAATAGACGGTGTACGGGAGCCCCATGAATCCTCTTGTTAACGGCGCATTGCGAATAACCTGTGCCTCTGGATTGTCAAATTCCATATCGAAAAACTTCACATGGCTGTATGACGGTTCCAGTTCCTCCATTATACCGTAGACCGGTATGCACATCGGCCCCATACGTCCGCAACAGACCATTACATTCTCGTTTTCACTGATAACTTTTTCGAGCTGCGCAGCAGACTCAACATGATTCAAATTCGTGTAAAGCATATTCTTTTTTTTTATTGATTACTAACTCCTGACCTTCAGACTTTCAGACTTTCAGACTTTCAGACTCTCAGACTCTCAGACCTTCAGACCCTCAGACCTTCAGACCATCCTGACCTCGTGCGTCATCTCTATCCCTGCCTTGCGGTAGACAGCTGATACTCCGCAATACCGTTCCATCGAGAGGCTGATTGACTTCTCTATCTTTTCAGTGTCAAGATCCTTTCCCCTTAACTCATAAATGATATGCATCTTCACAAATGCATTCGGATGCTCCTCCTCAGTGTCACCCTCCACCACAACATTGAAATACTCAACCTCCTGCCTCATCTTACGAAGCAGCGAGATTACATCCATGCCGGTGCATCCTGCCAGCGCTGCCAGCATCAACGGTTTAGGGCGGGGCCCGCTGTTGTCACCGTGTTCGCCGGCCTGATCCATATAAAAGTGGTGTCCGTTGACCTCTGTATCAAATTTAATTCTGCCATTCCATTCCGCTTCTGCCTTGTGTCTCATCGGTTCCTTATTTTTTCCGGCAAAGATAGACCGACTCAAGGCTGACATGGCCCCTTAAGCCTTCGTCCACCTCATGACCGGAATTGAAATAAGACAACAAAAAAGTTGTCATAATCCGGCAGCATACAGACAAATAACTGACATACAACGGTATGTATACTCATTCAATAATGCCTGCTAATTATTAAATTTGCATGTCAAACAACAGAATGAAAACATTACGCGATACTGACAAGGAATTTGTATGTGACATAACACTCCCATGCTTCTCGGCTCTCACCCCGGAAGAAACGGACCTCATCCGCCAGAGCAGAGTTCAGGTTGTGTTCCGGTGCGGGGAGAACCTCACCAAACAGGGAGCTTTTGCCTCATACGTGGTCTTTATTGTCAGCGGTTATTCAAGACAGTATATTGAAAGCAGCAACGGCCGCGACTACAACCTGAGGATTATCAGCCCCGGCGAAATGGTAGGCCTTTCCGCTGTCTTCAACCGTAATACTTTCAGTTACTCTGTCGTGGCGGTAACCGAGACAACCGGTTTCCTTATCGAAAAAGAAGCCATTGCGGGCCTGGTAAAAAAGAACGGCGAGTTTGCATTCAGCATTATCAGGCGCTACTGCGAGCACAACGGCAGGCTATACACATCACTTGACAATATTCTGCATCAGCAGACCAACGGCCGCATGGCTACGGTCCTGCTTGGCATGGCGCCGGAAAACTTCGGTGGAGAAGATCTCTTCAGACACCTCTCAAGGCGTGAACTGGCCGACTTCGCGGGTATCTCCACCGAGGGTGCAGTGAAGGTGCTGAAGAGCTTTGAAAAGGATGGACTGATCAGGCTTTCAGATAAGAGTATAATAATTAATGACCGGGCACGGCTTGAAGAGATCAGCCGGCTGGGCTGATTCCTACAACCTGACAAGGGAAGGTTGCAGGTTGAATCCCTCAAGGTGAAGCAGCAGCGGCGTATTCCGCTCCTCATCATTTACACCGGTCACATCCACCTGAATACTCTTTTTTTCACCGGGCAACAAAACGATATAATTGTCGTCAAAAAATACAGGCGTAATCATTTCACCGTCAGTGGCACGGATTACTTTCATCCGGATAAAAAAAGCTGCTACGCTTCCGCTGTTGGCAAGATCAACAGTGTATTTGCCGTTGCTGCTTTTCATCATCTGGCCTACTATTTTTGACTCAGGCAAAGTCATAAGCCTGGTTCTCTCCCCGTTGTACGGGAACCAGTATGTGTTGTCGTCAACCGGCAGACCGGTAGATACATATGTTATCCGGAGTTTCAGAAAATGAACGCTGGCAGGTGTGCTGTTCAAATCGATATCCCATATCCTGCTGATGCTGTTACCTTCCACAGTCATCTCCTGCGCCTTCTTCCATATCTCCCTGCCATACTCGTCGGTGAGCATTCCTTCAAGCCGAAGCCCTTTCCGTTCCTTTGGCGTTGTATTAAAAACATATACTGCTGAATCGGCCGGATTGAACATCAGGTGCACAGGAGCTGCCCCGTGCCGGAATCCGTAAAATCCTCCGTTCTGATCAAGAAACCAGTCATAAAACTGCCCTTTGAGAGCAGGCCACGGGTTCTGGCTCTTCCACACAAGAAATCCTGTGTACCAGTCCCACATATGTGAGCTATAGCCTTCAACCATTGCACGGTACTGCTCATAATTAAGCAATTGTGCCTTCCTTGCGTAGTCGGCAATATCACGGGGTTCGCCAAGTTTTTCGATCATCCCGTCATAACCCATAAATTTGTGATATCTCCATACTTCATTGACCTCCCTGCCTGCAGGAATCTGCAAATCCTTTTCATCCATCATCTTTCTGAGGCTTTCAATGTTGGGAAAGCCCACCGACCCTATCTCCGGGTTGAACGGATGCCATTTTTCATTGAAAAACCAGATGGGTTCCTTTATATTATACGGCCCGTCAGCTGTTCCGCCAATTGTATTACGGGTGAGGGATGCTGAAGTAGACTCGTCAAGATAGATACGTGATCCGTCCAGTTCCTGCAGCCTTTTCGGGATAAGTGTGTCAAGCCCTTCCGGCGGCGGGAATTCATTTCCACCGCATATAAGATAGAGTGACGGATGGTTCCTGAGCATCCGTATCTGATCCTCCACTGAGCGCAGGAAAAGGGAGTCGTCGTCAGGATACCGGCGTCGTACCTCCTGGCTGTCAGCCTTTCTTACCGTATCACGCCACCTGCCGTTACAGTCGCCGGTGATCCACAGGTCCTGCCACACCAGTATCCCGTTCCTGTCGCAGGCATCGTAGAATTCCGGTCTTTCAGTGATTGATCCGCCCCAGACCCTGATCATGTTAATGTTCATCTCGGCATGCATTTTCACCTCTGCATCGTACCTTGACTGGCTGAGGCGCAGCATGCCGTCGGAAGCTATCCAGTTGGCTCCGCGGACAAAAAGCTTCTGTCCGTTAATTGTAAATATCCGGGCGCCGGTGGAATCATCGAAATAGCTGCCCGTTTCACGGAAACCGAACATCAGATCCTCCCTGTCAAAAGTCTCCCCCTTTTTGTCATGGAATGTAATAACGGCCGGATAAAGGGCCGGTTGACCCATCCCGTTGGGCCACCATATCCTGGGATCAGTCTGTTTTTTTTCGGAAAAGGTATAAGTAACAGTGCTGTGAGGCTCTATTTTCATCTTTTTCCTGTCAGTTGCACCCATGTATGCAACCGCCACCTCGCCTTCCACAAGCCTGTCAGTCGGGTTGACAAGGTCAGCAGAGAATGTCACGTAGGCAGGGTCCTGTAGTTCACCTGGCAGGCGTACGCCTGGCACCCTTGTCCGGACGAAACTGTTCCTTACGTCTATATCACCTGTAACTTCTATTGTGACCGCATCCCAGATACCGGTGTTTCTGTCCCTGATGGGTTGAATCCAGTCCCACCCTGCTGTGAACTGCATTGTCACGTCCCGCCCGATTGTACCGTCGCCACCTTGTCCCCCGTTGGGGCTTCCCGGGTTAACCGGAGGCTCTACCCTGACTGCCAGGCGGTTATGACCCTCCCTGTTGAGAAGGGATGTTACATTGAATTTACTGCGAAGGAACATCCCCTCATGAACTGTGTCAGTCAGAAGGGTTCCGTTAAGCCATATTTCTGCCCTGTAGTTGATACCCCTGAAATTGAGCCATACCTGCCTCGTCGAGTCAAGGTTACCGGATGAGAACCGTGTATAGAACCAGTATGTGTAGTAATCGCGCCCTTCAGTCGATATGTCTGGGATAAGTTCGTTATTCATGCCATACCAGGGATCTGGCATCATGCCATTCCGGACCAGGGTGGTCAGCACTGTCCCCGGCACGGTGGCAGTAATCCATCCTGACATATCAGGCTCTTCAGCAGTCAGCTGCCTGCCATCAAGATTAACTTCCGAGGCTTTTTTTGCTTTCCAGCCGGCTGAAAGTTGTGTCTCCTGCGATGTAACAAGGAGAGTAATGCTTAATAAAAAACTGATTATAATGGCTCTTTTCATCTGGTATTCCGTCATTAATCAAGCATGGAAAGATATTAAAATATTCGGTTCATCCGGCTGCAGGCAAAGGATTAATGCCACACTGGTGCCTGACATGAGCTTTTAAGACACAATCACTAAACCGTGAACCAGACCGGTTGAATATTTATTTTCACATCGCTATTTGAATTTACCCGGGGAATTCCAAAATTGCAGGTTTATTTTTTCAGCAGATGCAACCCCCGGTTTTTAAAGCCCCTGAAAGACTCTTTGCACTTGTACTGACTCAGCACCGCAGGTGGGGGACTGTGCTCGTGCCCTATATGCTCGAGAAGGTTGTGGGCCGGGAATACTACTCTCTCAGTGAAGCTCTTTCTCCCTTCCCAAACAGCATAACCCTGTCAGGACTTGACAACGAGGAAAAGGAAACAGTCAGGCTGGTAAATGAATACTCTGACAGAAACCTCCATAAACTGTTTTCAAAGCACAAGAATGTAAAGGAGTTTCTCGAAAATGTGTCGGAAAAGACCTTCGGTGACCTTATCAAGCCTTATATAGAATCGAGGATAACCCAGTGTTTTCAGATTGCCCTTAACGAAGAGATACCCGTGTTTCTTCAGAAATCAGGGGTCAATTCACTCCACCAGGAGGACAAGCTGACAATCAATGCCATACCGGCCGACCCGGTTTTCAGGTTTGACCATCTGCCGGGCATGACCAGCTACAGCCTTATTGCAGAATCTTCAGGACAGGCCATCAGCCTCAGGGGTCAGCAGGTCGAGATTATCTCAAACAGGCCATGTATAATCAGGTCAGGGCACTCCGTCTACTTTGTTTCAGGAATTGAAGGAGCCAAGCTCAAACCCTTCCTGACCCGCGACAGGATTATCATCCCGGAAAAAACCGCCGAGAAATATTTCTCTACATTCGTTCTCCAGGTGATCAACAGCCACAGGGTCACAGGCACCGGTTTTTCAACCCGGAACGCGGTACCTGAGAAGGAAGCAATACTGACAGTGGAACGCACCGTCAGCGGTGTTCCGGCAGCAACACTCAAGTTCAGGTATGATAACAGGGACGTTTATTCACCTGACGATGTAATGCATTTTACATCTTTCAGCAGTAACGGAGGAGAATTTCTGTTCATAAGAAAGGAGCGTGACCTTGCGTGGGAGAATCGTTGCATGTCAGTGCTTGATGAGGCAGGCCTCACAAGCGATGACGGTATTAATTTCATCACTGCCGGAGCCAGGGACGATGAAATACAGGCAATGTATGACCTGATTGAGACTATCGCCTACAACAGGAAAAGAATTGAAGATGCAGGGCTGATTATACGCACCGGAAGTCTTGACAGACCCTATTCCCTGCACCATGTGGAGTTAAAAATCAGTCACCAGGTTATCAATGACTGGTTTGACCTGAAAGCTCACGTGATAATCGGAACCTTCACAATTCCATTTACACGTTTCAGACGAAATATTCTTGAAGGTATCCGGGAATACACCCTTCCTGACGGTACTGTGGCTCTCCTCCCGGAGGAGTGGTTTGCCCGTTACCGCGGGCTCTTCGAGATGGGCAAGGAGAATAACGACGAACTGCTTCTCCACAAACAACATTTCAGCATATTCAGCGAAGCCCTGTCAGGAGAGGATTGTGACACCTGTGCCAGGCTGGAGAAGCTCGTAATGCCTGAAAAATTAAAGCTGCTGACGGTACCTTTGGGGCTGAACGCCGAACTGCGGCCCTATCAGCTTGAGGGGATGAGCTGGCTCCATTTTCTGCAGTCAAACAATCTCGGGGGATGCCTTGCTGACGACATGGGGCTGGGAAAAACACTGCAGACACTGGCGTTGCTGATGTGGAACAGGGAGAAGTTGAAGGTCAGCAGCATCAGCACAGGCGATAGCAGGGGTGACGGTGACAAAACAGCCGGCATGCAGTTAAGCCTTTTCGGCGCTGACATGCCACCGGCAACATCCCTGATAATTGTGCCGGCATCACTCTGCCATAACTGGCACAACGAAATAAGACGCTTCTGCCCTTCAATGAAGACTCTCATCCACTACGGGGCAGCAAGACACAGATCAGCCTCGCGTTTCACCAGCTATGACATAATTCTGTCAAGCTACCATACTGTAAGACAAGACATTGAACTGTTTACAAGCATCAGCTTCTTTTATGTGGTGCTCGATGAGAGCCAGCACATAAAGAATCCTTCTTCTCATCTTTACAGGTCGGTCATGCGGCTCAGGGCAGAACACAGGCTCGTTCTTACCGGCACTCCGGTGGAAAACTCACTGACAGACCTGTGGACTCAGCTGAATTTTGTAAATCCCGGTCTTCTCGGCTCACTGGCATTTTTCAGGCGAGAGTTTGCCAGACCGATTGAAAAAAACTATGAAATGGAAAAAGAGGCAAGACTCAGAAAGATCATTCAACCCTTTATCATGCGACGTACCAAGGAAATGGTTGTCAGCGAGCTTCCACCTGTTACAGAACAGGTAATACAATGCGACATGTCAGATGAACAGGCTGCGGTGTACGAAAGGGAAAAGTCAGCTGTACGCAACACGATCCTTGAGAATATTGAATCTGTGGGAATTGAAAAGTCAGCCATCGTTGTATTGCAGGGGCTAATGAAACTGAGGCAACTTGCCAACCATCCTGTCATGACGGATGAGAACTACTCCGGAGGGTCTGGCAAGTTCGAGGCCGTTACCCACAACATTTCGAGCGTCGTGGCCGAAGGGCACAGAATACTGATATTCTCTTCATTTGTCAAGCACCTGGAGCTTTTCCCGGAATGGCTCGAAAAAAATGGCATAGGGTACACGATGCTTACCGGCTCAACAAAGGAACGGGGCAAGGTCGTAGATAACTTCAGAAACAACGGAAACATAAAAGTATTCCTTATCTCGCTCAAGGCAGGGGGTGTAGGGCTCAACCTGACTGAGGCCGATTATGTATTCATCCTCGACCCCTGGTGGAACCCGGCCTCCGAAATCCAGGCCCTCAGCCGGGCTCACAGGATCGGACAGGAAAAGAGGGTGTTCGTATACAGGTACATCTCAGGTAATACAATCGAAGAGAAGATCCAGCGTCTGCAGGAGAGAAAGTCGCGCCTGGCTGATGCCTTTATCGAGATGAACAACCCCCTGGGAGACCTCGACATTAACGAAATGCTTGAGATTCTTAATTGAATTTGTATTAGATTTACCCTTGAATTTACAAATCCTGAAACAACGCTGCAATGAACACCTATCAGAACCATCCTCTTGCCGGAGCCACAGACCTTGACACTGCGTTCAACAAACTCTGGAGCTTCTATAAAAAATACTTCCTTGGGCTTTATCTGATCTCAGTTGCAGGCTCACTGCTCTCATCCGTCTTCGTGGCAGGCATAGACCTCTCGTCACTCCAGACAACCACCGATCCTGTCGAGATGCTCGAAATGATGAAGGGTTTTGCCGGACCCTATGCTCTCACAATTCTTGTATCAATGGTCCTGGGTGTGCTGCTGCATGCCTGGGTTCTTGAGAAGCCTGCAGGTGAGCCCGGCTTCGTCATGTCTGTTCTCAGGCAGTCACTTGTCGCACTTTTACCTTGCCTGGCTGCACTGATACTCTTCGGAATAATTACAGTAATGCTGATATCTGTCGGACTTGTACTCCTGGTTCTCCCCGGGCTTTTTGCAGCCTTCTACATGATGACTGTCGGACTCTTTATCATGCCCGTGGCACTTGCCGAAACCCGCAACCCGTTTGAGATGCTCTCACGCTCATTCAGGCTGACTCACACAAACCTGTGGTCAAACATGGGATGGGTCATAGTTGTAATACTCATAATGATTGTCGTCGCCATGGTTCTTGGTGCCATAGTCATGGTGCCTTTTACAGGGTCATTCATCAAGTCGATAACCAACCCGGAGGAAGCCGGAGCAATGCTTGAGATGACGAGAAACCCGGTTTACATTGGCCTCAGCGCCCTGACCGGAGGCCTTGTCACACCTGTAATGCCGATACTGGCATTTCTTCTCTATTTCAGGAACAGGGGCGAGGAAGTTGCTATTGAGGTAACCACCGAAAATGATAATCCGGTGAGGGTTGAAGATCTGTATCCTCCCATGCCTGAAAGGGAGTAATCAGGCTCCGATATCTACAAGCCAGACTCCGGGCCGGAGTATCTCAAGCTCAATAGAGGTGTCAACCCTGACTGTCTTCAGTTTGCTCCATTTATTAAAGGTAACCCGCAGTTTGAAAGGGTATTCGCAATTTCTGAATTCCATCTGTGAATTGAGAAATTCGGTCTCAAGGCCCGATGACCCCGTAATCTGGAGATTTGTCACATCAAGCGTTCCGGATGTTATGGGTTTGAGATGAACCCTGATCTCATTGCCGTCAGAGATCCTGTAAACATGATAGCGCTCGACAGCCCTCTGGGTGATCAGCCTGTAACCCTGCACATCCTCTTTAGTGCCGAAAAATTTGTCATCAACCCACTGACCTTCCTGTATTGAGTCTGCACCTTTGTATCTGAAAGTGTATTTACCGGTACCGTGCCTCACCCCTTTTATCCACATCCCTTCATAAACAGAACTGTCGGCATAATAACAGGTGCCTTCCCCCTGCGGAAGACCTTTTTTAAAGACTCCCCTGTAGTGATCAACTCCCCATGCTTCGCCTTCGCCATGAGCAAGTCCCTTGTTGCATTCACCAACATATCTTCCACTGATGCTCTTCATCAGTACCGCACACTGGTCCTGTGCCATCAGTGTACCAGATACCACCTGAAGCAGAAAAGCCGTCACCGTAAACAAATGAATATAGGTCTTCATTACATTTTTGTTGTAATTCCAAAGGTAGCCGTTTTTGTCTTCAGACGGCGAACGTTTCACCTCTGCCCACCAAATCTTTTAAGCATCTTGCCGGAGATTTTCTCCTCCGGGTATTGTTTAGAGAATGTCAGCCAATAGTCCTTCACACTCTGTTTCACCTCCTTGCGGAGGATCAGAATTCCTATAAGGTTCGGCACTGCCATAAGGACGATGGCGATGTAGGAAAGCGACCAGATTATTGTTGTGTCTGTAAAAGAGGCAATGAAAAATGCCACTACGAAAATTACCCGGTACCAGATTACATACTTCTGTCCCACCAGGAATGTCACTGCCCTGTCTCCATAGTACGACCATGATATAGCTGTTGAAAAAGCGAACAGCAGCAATCCGAAGGCAACTATGTATTTTCCCCAACCTTTCATTACACTTCTGCTGAAGGCGAACGTCGTCATCGGTGCGCTGTGGATGAGTGATTCGCCAATAATGTCGAAACCGGCAGGATTGACCAGTTTACCATCCTTAACGTCAATCACCCCTGTGAATGGCGCATTTCCGGCGTTATACCTGACATTTTCGGCCAGGGAACGGGAGTGAATCAGTGAGACACCTTCATTTTTCATCACTCCGCTCTCCACTTCAAGCTTGCCGGTAAAGAGCGGAAGCGGAGCATTACCGCGCACATGGCCTCCCAGGTTAACCACATCCTC
This sequence comes from uncultured Rikenella sp., assembly GCA_964635655.1. Taxonomy (GTDB): domain Bacteria; phylum Bacteroidota; class Bacteroidia; order Bacteroidales; family VadinHA17; genus SR-FBR-E99. Next base: position 28,061 of record CAZWOC010000004.1, read on the forward strand.
GCTCCTGCTGTCGTCGAAGGAGCCAACGATATACTGCATGTCTGTAGTCTGGAAATGGTTCTCGGTCTTGGTGTTCCATGCACCGGAAGACAGAACCGCCAGCCCGGTAAGGGTGCAGATGCAGATGGTGTCTATAAACGGTTCCAGGAGAGCTACCATTCCCTCGGAGACCGGCTCCGGTGCACGGGCAGCTGAGTGAGCTATCGGAGCAGAACCCTGGCCTGACTCATTGGAGAAGAGACCCCTGTTCACCCCCCTGTTCATCGCGAAGGCGAAGGATGCGCCCAGAAAACCTCCCGCTGCTGCAGAACCTGTGAATGCATCACCGAAAATAGCTCCAAGTGACGGAAGTATATTCTGATAATTCGAGAAGATAACAATAAGTGAACCGACAAGGTACAGCAGCGCCATAAATGGCACAAGCACCGAGGTGACCTTTGCAATACGTTTGATGCCTCCGATAATTATAAGGGCAAGCAACACAGAAAGAACGGCCCCTGTAATTATATGCTTTATCCCGAAGGTTGTAAAAACGGCATTCGAGATGCTGTTTATCTGCGGCAGGCTTCCCGTGCCAAATGAGCAGAGGATTGTTGCTCCGGCAAAAAATCCCCCTAGTACAAGCCCGGTCTTCAGGACCTTTCCGTTCCGCATTTTAATGTTAAGCCTCTTTTTCATATAATACATCGGCCCGCCGGATACGCTGCCGTCAGGAAGTATATCTCTGTATTTGTGTGATATAGATACCTCGACCATCTTGGTGCACATCCCTATCGCAGCAGTAAGCAGCATCCAGAAGAGCGCCGCCGGGCCGCCAAGGTGGATGGCAAGCGCCACTCCTGCTATATTCCCTGTACCAACCGTTCCGGACAGCGCTGTCGCCAGCGACTGGAAATGAGAGGTGTCACCCACATCATGCGAGTGATCGTATTTCCCTTTCGTAATCCTGATTGCATGCCTGAAATAGCGTATCTGCGGAAAACCGAGGTAGATAGTAAAGAATAGTCCGGTGCCGATGAGAAGCACCATGAACCATACATGGCCGCCAAGGTAACCGTCGAGCATTACCAGGAAATCATTGAACTTGTGCATTAGAGGTCAGGATTGGATTTATGTTTATAATTTGTTTTGCAGGTTAAAACAGGCAGAGACGCTGATGCCAGCGTCTCTGCCATATTTTCTGCAGATCAATTAATAAGATTCTCTTTCAACGTAATGTGTATGCAGGAGTTCATGCGACTTATGCCCGTTGGGCTTCTCGAGGAATTCCTCGTAAATGGCCTTGATCTCGGGATTCTCGTGTGATTTTCTCAGATCCATATGCATATCTTCAGAGTAGATCGCATCCATACGTTTCTGTCTCACTGCTGCGTTTGTGGGTATGGGCTGGCCTCCGCCGCCTATGCATCCACCCGGGCAGGCCATGATCTCGATGAAGTGATAGCTTGCCTTGCCGGTACTCACAGCTTTCGCCACCTTGTTGGCATTCACCAGGCCATGGGCAATTGCAACCTTCAGCTCTGCTCCCTCAAGGAACCTCCACTCTTCAGTTGTACCCTCAATCTTAACCGTGGCTTCCTTTACCCCTTCCATTCCGCGGACAGGAGTGATATTCAGGTTTTTGAACGGCACCGGATTGCCGGTGACAAGCTCATATGCAGTACGCAGTGCAGCCTCCATCACACCGCCGGTAGCACCGAAGATGACTGCGGCACCTGTTGATGTACCCATTATTGAGTCGTAATGCGACGGCTCAAGTGAGCGGAAATCTATTCCGGCCTGCTTGATCATCACCGCCAGTTCACGTGTGGTGAGAACGAAGTCAATGTCCTTGTATCCGCTTGATCTCATCTCAGGCCTGTCGGCTTCGTATTTCTTGGCTGTACAGGGCATTATTGAGACAGAAACCACTTTTGCAGGGTCCAGGTTGCGCTTCTGGGCATAGAATGTCTTGGCCAGGGCACCGAACATCTGCTGGGGCGACTTGCACGTAGACAGGTTCGGGAGCATGTGCGGGTACTTGTGCTCAATGAATTTGATCCAGCCCGGAGAGCAGGAAGTGAACATCGGCAAAGCCATGCTGTGGTCATTCTCAACCAGATTCTTCTTCAGCCTGGTCAGCAATTCGGTTCCTTCTTCAATAATTGTAAGGTCTGCTGTAAAATCGGTATCCAGTACCGAGTCAAATCCCAGCTGACGCAGGGCAGTGACCATCTTGCCGGTCACCCTTTCACCCGGGTCATAGCCGAGATCCTCTCCAAGGGCTACCCTTACAGCCGGGGCAGTCTGAACAACCACATGTTTGTCCTTGTCATAGATGGCATCCCAGACCTGATCGATATATGTCTTTTCCGTCAAAGCACCCGTCGGGCAACGGTTGACGCATTGTCCGCAGTTGGTACACACTACATGGCTCATCGGTCTGTCATGGAACGATGAAATCTTCATATGAGCTCCCTTGTTAGCCACTGCTATTGCGGAAACATGCTGCAACTGGGCACATGTGCGCACACAGCGCTGGCACCTGATGCACTTGCTGTCGTCCTTCGTGAAGGAGGGTGAAGACCTGTCGATTGTATAGTTATGATCTTCAACCAGGTCAAGGAACAGGTGCTCACCGAATGCATACTCATTGGCCAGTGTCTGCAGTTCACACTTCTGGTTCTTGTAGCACTTTGTGCAATCAGCCCTGTGCTCCGAGAGAAGCAGTTCGACAATATGTTTCCTGGCGTTCCTTACCTTGAGCGAATTTGTATGTATATCCATCCCTTCGGATACCGGCATCGCGCATGCGGCAATCAATGTACGGGCTCCCTTCTGCTCAACCACGCATACACGGCAGTTGCCCGCCACACAAAGGTCGGGATGATTGCAAAGGGTGGGAATGATTACGCCCAGTTTTTTGGCAGCATCAAGTACTGTCGTCCCCTCTGCTACCTTTACTTCCTGATCATTTATATTTAGAGTTACCATTTTTTTGCTTGTGTTAGTAAATTATCTCTTCCCTGAAATTCTCAACAATCGACCTGAAGGCGTTGCCAACCGACTGTCCGAGGCCGCACTTGGAAGCTACCTTCATTGTGTCGGCAAGCTTTACAAGTTCATTCAGATATGTTGATTTTGCTTCGCCCTTCTTTACCTTCTCGACTCCTTTGAGAAGCTGCTGGCATCCTACGCGGCACGGTGTACACTGTCCGCATGACTCCTCGGAAAAGAAATCAAGGTAGTTATGCAGAACGTTATACATCGAACGTGAACTGTTGAAGAGTTTCATTGAACCACCTGTAGGCACTCCCTCGAATCCTATTATAGTGTCTTCGAACTTCTTGCGCGGGACGCAGAAGCCTGATGCTCCGCCCACCTGTACCGCCTTTGTGTCACCGTCGCCGAACTCATTGACGAATTCCTGTACCGTCATGCCAAGCTCCAGTTCAAAAATCCCGGGTATGGGTGTGTCACCAGATATGGAGAAGACCTTTGATCCACGCGAATCCTTCGTACCCAGCTTCACATACTCCTGGGGCCCCCTGGCAATTATCATCATCGCGGTCACCAGTGTCTCCACATTATTTATTGATGTCGGCTTTGAGAACAGCCCGGAAGTTGTCGGGTAGGGCGGCTTGTTTCGCGGTTCACCGCGGAAACCCTCTATCGACTCGAAGAGAGCGCTCTCCTCACCGCAGATATAGGCACCACTTCCCATACGGTACTCGATGTTAAAGTCATAACCTATTTCGGAAATCATCTTGTGGAACTTGTGAAGCTCAAGGTAAAGCTGCGGCAACAGGAACCTGTATTCTCCGCGGAGGTAGATAAAACCTTTCTTTGCTCCCATGGCACGGCCGGCAATTGCCATACCGCCATACACCTTGTATACCACCCGGTCAAGTATCTCACGGTCCTTGAAGGTGCCGGGTTCTCCCTCATCGGCATTGCACACTATATATTTCTCGGGGTCCTTCTCCGCAGCAGTGAATTTCCACTTCATTCCGGTGGGGAACCCTGCCCCGCCACGGCCTTTGAGGCCCGATTCAAGTACCTGGCTGATGATTTCATCAGGTCCCATTGAGAAGGCTTTTGTCAGCACCTCTTTCGAATCTATACTCTCGAATATAAGATCAACCTTGGTCAGTCCTTTGCTTTTCATTGCAGTGCCTCCTCTTATTTACGCATGTAACCTTTAATAACATCTATTACAGTCTCAGGTGTCAGATCAGTGTACGGCATGTCATTGACAAGCATCGCAGGAGCCTTGTGACACCACCCGATACAGTTCGTCTCCAGCAGGGTGAACATCCTGTCAGGAGTGGTCTGACCTACCTTGATCTTGAGAATCTCCTCAAGAGTACTGATAATGTCATTCTTTCCTTTCATTGAACATGTGATAGTCTTGCAAACCCTTATCACATTCTTCCCTCTCTCCTCGGTGTCAAGAAAAGTATAAAACGATGCCGTTCCGTAGACCTCTGCCGCCGAGATGTCAAGCTCGGTGGCAACCTCTACCATCGCCTCGTCTGTAAGATAATTGTGTTTCTTTACAATGTCCTGAAGGATCGGCATGAGGCTCTCTCTCTTTCGCCCGTACTTTTCCGCCAGCTCCTTCACCATGTTACCGGTTTGATACATTTCTGTTTAGGTTTTAGTTGTTATTTCTTACTGATAATATTACCAGGATTCCAAGTGTGAAAATAATAACAATAAACTTATAAAAAACCTTACATATGTCATGTTTTGTCAAATAAATGTTTTGAAACACCTGCTTCTCCTGTAGGTTTCACTTGCGCCAAACCCCACACTACACCTTCCGGAATGCCAATTAATCTACCCTTTTTGCCCGATTCGTCCACTATTATTTTGTATTTTAAGCCATCTTTGTGTATAACAAAACAATTCACATGAAAACCAGCATTGAAGTAAGATATTCAGCTCATCCTGATGATGTTAAGCATTGGACCACCGACCGGCTGCGGATGGAGCATCTTGTATCACCGGTTTTCCGGGACAATCTTGTAACAATGGTTTATTCGCTCTATGACCGAATGATTGCAGGCGGAGCCAAACCAGCCGGCGAAGCCCTTAAGCTTGAACCTGTTGACGAGGTAAAAGCCGCCTTCTTCCTCCACAGACGCGAACTTGGCATTTTCAACGTCGGTGGGCCCGGAAGGATTACCGCCGGGGGAAAAGCCTGGGATCTGGGATACAAGGAAGCCCTGTATCTTGGCAGCGGCGACAGGGAGGTGATTTTTGAAAGTTCCGATGCCACAAATCCTGCACTCTTCTATTTCAATTCTGCACCTGCCCACCGCAACTACCCTGACCGCAAGGTGACAAAAAAGGAGTGCATAACCGCCGAGATGGGATCGGCTGAAACAGCCAATCACAGGATCATCAACAAAATGCTTGTAAAGGAGGTTCTTGAAACATGCCAGCTTCAGATGGGCATGACCGAGCTGAAGCCCGGAAGCGTCTGGAACACAATGCCACCCCATACCCACGGTCGCCGCATGGAAGTCTACTTTTATTTTGAAGTACCTGATGACAGTGTTGTATGTCATTTCATGGGCCAGCCAGATGAGACCAGGCATATCTGGATGAAAAACAACGAGGCGGTGATTTCACCCCAGTGGTCTATCCACTCAGCCACAGCAACTTCAAGCTACACATTCATCTGGGGTATGGCAGGTGAAAACCTCGATTACGGCGACCAGGATTTCCTGAAGCAGACTGATCTTCGATAGGAATGCAAAAACGATAAAGTGCAGTGAGATGAACAGCAATCTTTTCAGACTCGACGGCAGGGTGGCACTGGTCACCGGCGCATCATACGGCATAGGAATGGCAATGGCAAAAGCACTGGCAGAGGCAGGGGCAACCATCGTGTTCAATGATCGCAATCCCGAAAGGGTGGCTGAAGCCCTCCCGGAATACAGAAAAAGCGGTATTGATGCCAGGGGTTATGTCTTCGACGTGACCGACGAAAAATCCGTCAGGGAGCATATTGAAAAAATCACCTCTGAGGTTGGCATGATTGACATCCTGGTCAACAATGCGGGCATTATAAAAAGAATACCTGCCCTGGAAATGGACGCCGCTGAATTCAGGGAGGTGATTGACATAGACCTGACCGGCCCGTTCATCATGTCAAAGGCAGTTGCGCCAGGGATGATCAGGAAAGGGGGCGGAAAGATCATCAATATTTGCTCAATGATGAGCGAGCTTGGTCGTGAGACTGTCTCTGCCTATGCATCTGCGAAGGGCGGACTGAAGATGCTTACCCGCAACCTGGCATGCGAATGGGCCGAACACAACATCCAGGTGAACGGCATAGGGCCCGGATATATCGCAACACCCCAGACAGCGCCGCTGCGCACGGAAGGCCATCCGTTCAACTCATTCATTATCGGCCGCACCCCTGCGGCACGGTGGGGAACTCCTGAAGACCTTCAGGGACCCGTCGTCTTTCTGGCCTCCAATGCCTCCGATTTCGTCAACGGTCACATCCTGTACGTCGACGGCGGAATACTTGCATATATCGGCAAACAACCCAGGTAAAATAAAGAAACAATGCAAAAGCTCTCTCTCTTCCTTATATCATTCCTGCTGCTTGCCGGGTGTACCGGTAACAGGGTGAAGGTCACAGTTGAAAATTCCCTTCAGACTGACAGGATAGCCGAGACGGTTGAGATACAATTCGGTGACATCACTGCCGTACTCGGGGAGATTGATCCTGCCGGCCTGGTAGTTTCTGACAGCAAAGGTGCCGAGGTACCCTCTCAGATAATCCGCGCCGGCCAGGCTGAACCTCAGTCACTGATATTCCAGGCGGATGTGAAGGCGGGCTCTTCCGCAAGATACTACATCGCCCCGGGGACCCCGCAGAGTTATGAACCAAAGGCTTACGGCCGGTTCGTGCCGGAGAGGTATGATGACTATGCATGGGAGAATGACCGTATCGCCTTCCGCATTTACGGACCGGCTCTCATAGCCAAAGACGGTCCCAGCAACGGCCTCGACGTATGGATCAAACGCACCGGCAAATTGGTTATCGACAGGTGGTACGCCGACTACCTCGCAGGTAAGAACACGTATCATGATGACAACGGCGAAGGATGCGACTGTTACAAGGTCGGCCGCACACTGGGTGCAGGAGCTATGGCACCTTATGTTGATGACTCGCTCTGGCTGGCTATCAATTTCGAGACCTGGAAAACCCTCGATAACGGACCGATACGCACATCATTCCGGCTGACATACCCACCTTTCCCTGTCCGTGGCGTTATGGTGACGGAGACACGGACGATTTCACTTGATGCCGGCAGCCAGCTCACAAAAATCACTGAAGAATACTCAGGTATTGAAAACGAATTTACCGTGGCGGCAGGAATAGTAAAAAGACCGGAAGGGTCTCCGCTCCTCTTCCCTCCAGAAAAGAATGCAATAGCATACAGGCTTGATGGCGGTGAGGGAGGCATAACCTACATCGGAACCGTACTCACAACACCTGCAACAGCGGTCAGGGACACGGCTGATCACACGCTGATCGTAACCAGGCACACTCCGGGGACACCCCTCACCTACTTTACCGGTGCCGGCTGGAGCAAATGGGGATTTGAGTCTGACGCGGCATGGACTGATTATATCGATGAATTCTCACAGAAAATCAGTTCACCCCTGAAAGTCAGGATTGAATAACGGCAAAATGCGAATCACCGCCCGTAATACGGTCCTTTTGCTGCTGATACTTACGGCACCATTCCCCACAATTTACGGGCAGTTTAAAAGCGCATTCACCCACTATTCGGTAGAAGACGGCCTCTCAGAGGGAGTCGTCCTCACGATGCACCAGGACCATGAGGGACTCATGTGGTTCGGCACCTTTGACGGTCTGAACCGGTTCGACGGATACAGCTTCAAGGTTTACAAATCGGGGTTCAATTCTTCATACGGCCTTACAAACAACCGTGTTGACCGGATCACTGAGGATGATCTGGGCTATCTCTGGATCATGAACAATGACGGTGAGGTATACCGTATGAACACACGCACCGAAGAGTTCATCAATTTCAATGAAGTAAGCTCCGTCGGTCCCGGAAACTACACGCCGGTCAACCAGATCTATTGCTTCAGCGGAGGGGAGACATGGCTCCAGACAGAGGCGGGAACATGCATCAGGGTTATCTCCACGGCTTCCTCCCCGGAATACCGTATTGACAGGTTCGAATGCGGAAACGGCAATGAAACCAGGGCCAGGGTTAAACTCATCAGCAGGGACAGCCGTGGCACAGTATGGATCCTGACCTCCGGAGGGCTCTTCAGCGTCAGAGGAGATGACAAGACGCCCCTGCCGGCACTGGCAGGCAACAACCGCCCCGGAGTCAGCAACGGTTTCTTCTGCATCCATGAAGCCGGAGGCAGGTTATGGTTCGGCAGCGGAAACGGATCAATCATTGTGACCGATGATGATGCAGCCATTTATGAAGAGATGAATCTCGGTGTCACATCCGACATAATAAGCATCAGGCCCCTCAACCAGCGCGAACTTATCATCCTTACGTCCGGCGACGGTTTCTTTATATATTCGCCTGTCACCGGCGAAAAGAAACAGTTTGATACCTCACGTTATCCCGTCATGCCAACCAACCGGATGGTTTCGGTATATGTTGACCGTTATGGTGAGGCATGGATCGAAACGGCCGCCGGCGGTGTGACACACTATGATCCTTTCTCCGGTACGGTCAGTCACTTCAGGATGAATGTCGACAAGACCAACCCGAATGTACTGCTCCCCAGCTTCGTCATCTTTGAGGATGTCAATGACATGCTCTGGGTCTATCCGCGTGGAGGAGGATTTTCCCGCTATAACCGTGTGGAGAGAAAGCTTGAATACTTCTTCAACGAGCCCGGCACTGCCGGCAGGCGGTTTCCTAACCTGATCCATTCGGCACTCTCTGACAACCAGGGAAACCTCTGGATGTGCACAATTACCCGAGGCATCGAGAAAGTTTCATTCTTCCCGAACCTGTTCAGGGTGATGAGCCCGAAGCCGGTGACTGCTTCCCACTCTGAAAACGAGGTAAGGGCCATCTTCGAAGATAACAACAGGTTCCTCTGGGCGGCAACCCGCGATGGCAGGGTCTACCTCTTCGATCGTGAGAGAAAAATGGTGGGATATCTCCGTGACAACGGCACCTTCACTTCCGGTGAACCATTCAAAGCCCTGGTGTATGTGATCACACAGGACAGCAGGGGAAACATCTGGATGGGATCAAAGGGCGAAGGCCTCTTCAGGCTGGAACCTCTGGCGACAGGCCCCTCCCGGCGTTACCGTATCACCGGGTACCGGCATGACGATGCTGATCCCTACAGCCTCAGCCATGACAACGTATACTCAGTCCATGAAGACCCGGGCGGAAGAATATGGGTGGGGACATTCAACGGGGGGCTCAATTATATCTCTGAAGAAAACGGAAAGATAAGGTTCATCAACTCAAATAACAGGCTTGCCAGCTACCCCTATTCCAACCATAAGAGGGTGAGATACATCACTTCTGACAACCATGACCGGATCTGGGTAGGTACAACAAGCGGCCTTGTTATTTTCAGCCGCAATTTCGGTGAGCCTGAAGAGGCAAAGTTCACCACCTGTTTCTTTGACCCGCAGTCTGAGACGAGCCTGGCAAACAATGATGTTCATTATATCTATTGTTCTCCTGATGATGAGATCTTTGTGGCTACATTCGGCGGAGGGTTGAACAGAGTGATCGGCAACGGTGAAAAACCTGAATTCAAGTCCTATACCGTGAGGACGGGCGCCCCTGATGACGTGATCCTGAGCATCGTTGACGATCTGAACGGCAATCTGTGGCTCAGCAGTGAAAGGGGTATCCTCAAATTCAACAAGCAGGCAGAATCATTTGAGATCTACAGTGAGCAGAGCGGGGTTGAAAAGAGATACTTTTCCGAGGCAACAGGGCTCAGGACCAGCGACAATGAAATCATGTTCGGGTTTGACAGCGGCATCTACTGCTTCAATCCCGCACAGGTGCGAAAGGTTAACTATGTCCCTCCCCTGTACTTCACCCGGCTGTCGGTGTCGGGAACCGATGTTCACACGGCTGGCGCAACACCCTCACCGGCTGGCGGAGAGGGCGATCAGACCACCCTCGAACTGAAACCTGACCAGAAAAGCCTGACGATTGAGTATGCAGCCCTCGATTACCGCAACCCTAAAAACATACAATATGCTCACAGGCTCGAGGGAGTAGACCCAGACTGGATAATCGCCAGCGGTCAGAGAGTCGCTTCCTATACCAACCTTGACCCCGGCGTCTACCTTTTTAGCGTAAGGTCAACCAACTCCGACGGAATATGGGTCGACAACACCCGGACCATCAGTGTGACAGTCATGCCATCATTCTGGCAGACGCTGCTGGCAAAGATCCTTATTGTGCTCATCAGCGCCGCACTCATTGCCCTTGCCATCTATGTCATTTTCACGATGTACAAGCTTCGCCACAAGGTTGAGGTGGAGCAGATAATTACAAACCTGAAGCTTAAGTTTTTTACCGATATATCCCATGAGCTCCGCACCCCGCTTACGCTCATTTCTTCCCCGGTGACCAATATTTTGCAGCACAACAGTCTCGAACCGGAAGTGAGAGATCAGCTCACCCTGGTGCAGAACAACACTCAGCGTATGCTGAGGCTGGTTAACCAGATACTCGACTTCAGAAAGGTGCAGAACAAAAAAATGAAACTCAGGATAGAGGAGTTCCCCCTGGGTCCGTTCATCGCAGGTATCTGCTCCGATTTCCGCAAGGCGGCAGAGGACAAGGGGATCAGGCTTACCCTCGAAGACAGTTCGGATGGTGAAAAGGTATGGGCTGACCGCGACAAGGTGGAGAAGATAGTGTTCAACCTTATTGCCAACGCCCTCAAGTTCACCCCCCGCGGAAAGAACGTGACAGTCACAATAAGGAAAAACACTGACTCGCTTGAGCTCATTGTCGCCGACGAGGGCACAGGGCTCTCAAAGGAGAAGATGAAAAATCTCTTCGCCCGCTTCAGCAGTGATGACAGGGAGGTAATGACCCTTCAGCCAGGCACAGGAATCGGCCTTTCACTCAGCAGGGAACTTGCTGAACTTCACCGTGCTGAGCTGACGGCAGAGAGCGAGGAAGGCAAGGGTGCCACCTTCCGTGTTATCTTCAGGCTGGGATTCTCACACTTTGACAATGAGACGGAATTCGTCATTGCAGACGGACAGAACCCGCTGAGGTCACGTCAGAAATCAGAAATAATCCAGGAAGGAGACGAAGACCTGGAAACAGGGGATGATGCCGATGACGAACCGGTCCTGCTGTTTATCGAAGACAATGAGGAGCTGCGCAGTTTTATCAAGATCATTCTTTCCGACGGCTTCCACGTAATTGAGGCAGGCAACGGTCTGGAAGGATTCGAGATAGCCCGCAGCCAGCTGCCGGACATCATAATCACTGACCTGATGATGCCCGAGATGGACGGTCTTGAACTCGCCCGCAAAATAAAGGAGGAGGTCACCACCTCTCACATTCCTGTCGTAGTACTGACAGCCAGAACAGATCTTGACACCCAGGTGGAGGCGCTTAAGAGGGGAGCAGACGACTTCATCGCAAAGCCCTTCAGCTCAACATACCTCAGGGCCAGGATTGAAAACATACTGCAGCAAAGGAGGAAGCTGCAGGAGTTGTTCCTTTCATCCCTTGCCAATTTCCCAAAGTCAAAGGCCGGGAAATCAGTTGATATAACTCCCGCAGAACCTGTTATTGAATCATACGATGACAGACTCATGAAGAATCTGATGGAGGTGATGGAGGAGAATATAGACAATTCGAACCTCACTGTTGATGAGCTCGTTTCAAAAATAGGGATCGGCAGATCGGTCTTTTTCAAGAAACTGAAGAGTCTTACAGGACTGGCACCTGTGGAATTCATCAGGGAGGTAAGGGTCAAGCGAGCCGCTCAGCTGATAGAGTCAGGCGAGTATACGATCTCTCAGGTAACCTATATGGTAGGCTGCAATGACCCTCGCTACTTCTCACGCATTTTCAAGCAGCGCTTCGGGATCACCCCCTCGGAATACCGTGACAGGCATATGAGACAAAAACAGGGCTGAAACGGACAAATAATCAACACAATGATAAAAAGAGCACATGCACTTCTTGCAGGTTTGATTGCATTAACCGTTTTCATCTCCTGCGGGAGCAACAGGAACCGCGGACTTGATTCACCCCTCTGGTCGGTCAGGATGGCAGAGTCTGAGATGATCCGTAACCCGTCGCTCTGGATGGTCGATTTCGTCACTGAAAAAAAATGGAATTACACCCAGGGTCTGATGGGGCTCGCTTTCCTGAAGCTCAATGAGGCAACCGGTGACGGACGGTACTATGACTATGCAAAAGGATATGCCGATTCGCTGATTGATGCTGAGGGCAACATCTTGAAATATAACATGGACAACTTCAACATTGACCAGGTCAATCCGGGCAAGATGATGTTCATTCTTTATGATCGCTCGGGTGATCCCAGGTATGAAAAGGTGATCAAAACTCTTTACGAACAGCTTCAAAATCAGCCCCGGATAGCCGAAGGCGGATTCTGGCACAAGAAGATCTACCCGGAACAGATGTGGCTTGACGGTCTTTACATGGGCGCTCCATTCTATGCCGAGTATGCCCTCAGGTATAATCAGCCTCAGAATTTTTGTGATGTTGTAAACCAGTTCCTGATTGTGGCTGCCAGAACTTATGATCCTGCCACCGGACTATACAGGCACGCCTTCGATGCCTCCATAAAGATGGCATGGGCCGATAGCATCACAGGCCAGGCGCCACATGCCTGGGGCCGGGCCATGGGATGGTTCTCCATGGCAATCGTCGATGCCCTGGACTTCCTCCCTGAAGAGCAGACAGGGAGGGATCAGCTGATTGGAATACTCGGAAATATGGTGAACAGGCTGGCTGAGATCCAGGATCCCGCAACGGGCGGATGGTACCAGGTGCTTGACAGGTCGGGCGATGAGGGAAATTATATTGAGACATCGTGCACCGCCATGTTTACATATTCAATATTCAAGGGAGTCAGGAAGGGATACCTTGACAGTAAATTCCTGGCTGTGGCTGACAAAGCCTACAAGGGTCTCCTTGACAATTTCATAGTCACGAATACTGACGGAACAGTTACAATGAAAAATATCTGCGGTGTGGCCGGTCTGGGCGGTGACCCCTACCGCGACGGCTCATATGAATATTATATAGGAGAAGTGATCCGCGATAATGACCCCAAGGGTGTCGGGCCCTTCATCCTCGCCAGCCTTGAATACGAGATGATTCAGGAATAGACTGAAAGCCCCGGTACCACTCGGGTGCCGAGTTTTCGTCCCACATCAGACAGAGCGCAGCGACAGCCTTCAGATCTCAGACTCTCAGACTCTCAGACCCTCAGACTCTCAGACCTCTCCCCCCTCCGGCCAATTTATCCACCCTTTTGCCAAAAAAGTGTACCCCCGGGCACAGGTTGATGCCATAACTTTGATATTGAACTATTCAACACCCTAATCGACACTAAACTGACAACTATGTTGAAGAACAAACACTTTTTCAGAAAAATGGCGCTCCTTATCATCCTGCTCACAGCAGGGATAATGGTCCAGGCACAGACAAGGACCATCCGGGGCACCGTCACAGGGGCTGCAGGTGAAAGACTGAGCGGCGTCACCGTCAGCGTTCCGGGAACCACATCCGGCACCCTGACAGATGCCGACGGTTTCTATACCCTTTCAGTGCCTGCTGATGCGACAACTATCCAGTTCTCCTTCATCGGCCTTGCTCCGGTGAAAGAGATTATAGGCAACAGAACGACTATCGATGTCGTGATGCAGGAGAGTACCCTTGCACTTGACGAGATAGTGGTTGTGGGGTACGGTACCGTAAAGAAGAGAGACCTTACAGGGTCAGTTTCCTCAGTACGCCCCGACGAGATAGTCAAAACAGCATCGAGCAACGCCCTCCAATCGATTCAGGGCAAAGTGGCCGGCCTTGACATAACCCGTGAGAGCGGTGAGACCGGTTCCGAAATAAACATGACCCTCCGGGGAGTAAGATCAATCAACGCTTCCAACTCACCCCTGTTCCTGGTTGACGGAGTCGAGTACGGTTCCACCCTCGACATCAACCCCTCAGACATTGCATCAATTGAGGTGCTGAAAGATGCATCCTCAACAGCAATCTACGGTACAAGAGGTGCAAACGGCGTGATTATTATCACGACAAAAAGGGGTGATGCCGCCGCAGGCGGGAAATCAACCGTCTCGCTGAACAGCTATATCTCAATAAACTCACCCACCAACCTGCCAAAACTGATGGATGTGGAAAAGGACTACCTGTTCATGGCTGAACGTCTTCGCTATGCGGCTGAAAATGTGGCCGACACATGGGGGCAGACCAGCCTCTCAAGCTATCCGCCCGCGACAGTCCTCTCTGATGTGCTTTCATCCCCGTGGGAGAAGACAGTGCTCGACCTCTACAATGAGGGCGGAGTCAACTGGTTTGACCTGGTAATGCAAAACTCAGTGACCCAGAATTACGAGCTGTCAGCTTCGGGAGGGTCGGATAAGACATCTTATATAATAAGTCTTGGTTTCATGGATGAGAATGGGCTGCTGAAGAATGATAATCTTAAAAGGTATAACGGCAGGGTCAATGTCACCCAGAAAATTTCAGAAGCATTTACGGCCGGGGCTAACCTGCAGTTCACCTACCGCGACTGGGACCGCAGGGAGGACAATGTCTATACACAGCTGATCAAGATGCATGCAATGGCTCAGCCGTACCTGGCTGACGGAACCATCCTTGACCGTCCCTCAGAGCTGGCTGTAAGCCATACTAACCCGCTCCTCAATGAGGTGGAAGGCTTTTATTCAAATAATACACTCTCAAGCCGTCTGTTCGGAAATGTCTTCGTCACATATGACATCTTAAGCGGGCTTCAGTTTAAAACCTCACTGGGTATTGACGGGCAGTCGGGCCGCCAGGGGATCTATGAAGATTACATGTGCACCGCAAACTACCAGTTCGGCCGTGGTTCATACCTGTCAACCGAGAATGACCAGACAATGAAGTGGGTCCTTGAGAATACCCTTACTTATACTACCGCAGTAGGCGGAAACAGCGAATTGCAGATCCTGGCCGGACAGGCAGCCCAGAGGGAAAAATACGAGTCGCACAGGATCTATGGCTTCGGCCTGCAGGACCATTATACAAAGACCTCCTTCTACTTCCTCCAGAACATTCTTTCATCGGGACGGCAACTGGAAGACATCTATACTGAAAGCTCCCTCCTCTCCTGGTTCGGCAGAGTCAATTACAAGCTTCTGAACAGGTACCTCTTCACAGCCACACTCCGTGCAGACGGATCATCGGTGCTTGCAGAAGGCAACAAATGGGCAAGCTTCCCCTCCGTGGCTGCTGCATGGGTAATCTCTGAGGAGCCATTCATGAGCAGTGTGCCGGTAGACCTCCTCAAGCTCCGTCTGAGCTGGGGAAAAGCCGGCAACTCGGCTGTCGACCCCTATATGACAAAGACACGGTTGGGATCGACACTGGTACCCTATACATTCGGAAGCACCTTATATAACGGGATGCTTCCGGCAGTGCTCGGCAACCCGGATGTGACCTGGGAGACCACTTCAACCTATGATGCAGGGATTGACCTCTCCCTCTGGAAGGAAAGACTTTCACTGGTTCTCGATGCATACTATTCAAAGACGTCAGACCTGCTTCTCTACAAGGGTCTGCCTGCCACATCGGTTTACCCGCAGGTACTTGCCAACGTAGGTGAGACCGAGAACATCGGTTTCGAGGCTTCGGTAAATGCCCGGGTGATTGAAACTGAAGACTTCCTGTGGTCATCTGACTTTACCTTCGCAACAAACCGCGACAGGATACTTGCACTGGCCAGCGGCGAAGACCGGGATGTTTCAATACCGGACAATGCACTCGTTGTTGGTGAACCGGTAAGGGCCTTCTACAACTATGAAGCTGACGGATGCTGGAGCATAGCAGAGGCTGCCACCGCGGCCCTGTACAACCGCGTGCCGGGTGACATAAAGATCGTCGATGCCAATAATGACACGCTGATCAGTGACCTTGACAAAAGGCTTTATAATAAAAGCCCGCAGTTCATACTCAGCTGGAACAACTCCGTGTCATACAAGGGCATAACCCTTTCAGGACAGCTCTTTGCAAGAGTCGGACAGTGGATACAGTATGCATATAATACAGCATATAAGCCCACCGAGCAGGATGGCTCTCCCGATGTCGACTTCTGGACACCTGAAAACCAGGATGCAAAATTCCCAAGGCCGGGAATAGCATCCCAGAACGACATGCCTGCACTGGCGTTTGAAAAAGCATCATTTCTGAAACTGCGCGAGGTGACTCTTGCCTACAACCTTCCCCGGAAGCTCATTTCAAGGGCAGGCATAAGCAACCTGAGAGTCTATGGTTCACTCCAGAACTTCCTTACCTTCAGCAACCTTGACAACTATGACCCTGAACGGGGCGGCAGCATCGCAAACCCGATGGCAAAACATATGGTGTTTGGTATCAACCTGGACTTTTAACAGACTCCCCGAAAAACAAGAATCAATGAAAACACAGATAAGACAACTGATACTCGTGCTTCTGCTTGTAACAGTGGCAGGCACGTCATGTACGGACTTCCTCGAGGAGAACAACCGTACAAGCAACACCGAGGATATCCTTTACTCATCAAAGAGCGGTATAGAGGGACTTGTGGCAGCCAGCTACTCATACCTGAGAGGCTGGTATGGCAAGGAGGCGGCTATCGGGCTCAGCGAGGGAGGCACTGACACCTGGCTGACAGGCTATGACAACAGGCAGAAGGTTCTCATCAATTACTCCGGCATCACACCGGAAGTCGCCAGCTCAACCCGCGAAACCATGAACGCGTGTTTTGATGAGTACTGGGAGATGCTCTACACTGCCGTGAACGTATGCAACACCGGAATCAAAGCAGTCAACAACGCCGGCGAACAGGTGCTCTCTGAACTTGAAAGAGACCAGTACCTGGGTGAGCTCAAGGCTCTTCGTGCCTTCTATTACTGGCACCTTGTGGAAACCTGGGGACCGGTTCAGATCAACAGCGAACCTGTCAGCAACATCTCAAGTGTTGCATACCGTGCTTCTGAAGAAGAGGTGTATGAGTTTATGCTCAACGATGTTGACGAAGCCGTGGAGCACCTGCAAGCCCGGTCGGCAAAAACAGGTCGCATGAATCTCTGGGCAGCAAGAGCGCTGAGAGCAAGATTACTACTCTACAAGGCAAGTAAATTTAATGATGCAGCTTCATATACAGCCGCAGCTACGGAAGCCGAAGCAGTAATTGCAGGAAGCGGTGCATCATTCTTCACGAACTATGCTGACTGCTGGCTCGGCGCCAACGAAGACGGCGTCAACAACCAGGAAGTGATATGGCATGTTGATTACTCAACGGAACTGGCCTTCAACATCATGCCTCCGAGGCTAAAACTCGACGCGAGCAACAAACAGATGACCTGGTCACAGATGATTCTTCGCAACGCTGCCAACGCACTGGGTGGCAATGCGTCGCATCTTATGTATACAGGTGTCTGGAACAGCGTTCCGGCCACTTCGGCAATACTCAAACGTACAGATACTGAAGCCAACAAGAATATCAACTTCAGAAGCGTGGTTTATAATGTCGGACTGAGCTACCAGCCCTACTCCAAAGGCTTTACAAGGTATGTCCCCTCTGGCTACCTGCTTGATGTCTTCAACAGGGAAACGGATCAGCGCTACCAGGCATCATTCCGCGATGTTTATTATGTGGCACCGCAATTTACAGCTGCTTTTACAGGCGGAGTAGCTCCCCCGGCCGGATATGCGCTGATGCGCGATACTGCAATCTACCTTTCTCCCGGGACGGTTACACCTGCCCAGGTGGCACAGGCAGCCAACAGGTATGTACTCTTCTCAAGGACCGACGTTGGCGACCCCGTGGTATGGCCGCTGTATGAGACCGAAGCAGCAATAATGCCTACAATCGCTACCTCTACCAGCGGGGTGCAGAACAACAAGGGCAACCGTATGTACATTGCATGCAAGAAGTTTGACGATTATACCGGCCTGGTAATAAGGGACCTGGGATCAAAGGATGCTTTCATCTTCAGGCTTTCGGAGATGTATCTCATTGCAGCCGAGGGTTATATGATGGCAGGACAGTCAGGTCCGGCTGTTCAGAAGCTCAATGACCTTCGCACGGCACGTGCCATCACCGGGAAAGATAACAGTCTCACAGCATCTGAACAGGCACAGGTCTCTGCGAAAGACATTGATGTGATTCTTGACGAGAGAGCACGTGAACTGTGCGGTGAACAGCAGCGCTGGTTCGACCTCAAGCGTACCGGCACCCTGGTTGAAAGGGTCAGACTGTATAACGGCGCTGCCGCACCGAATATTCAGTCATTCCACCTCCTCAGACCAATACCGCAGCCACAGATGGATGCCGTCACCAACAAGACCGCCGGCCCCGATCCTGAAGGCTTCTGGCAGAACACAGGCTACTGATCATGAGACGTTTTACCCCATGTCTTCTTATCTTCCTCGTCACCGTCGTGCATGCCTGCACCGACGGTGACAGGTGGAAGATGGCTGCTGAAATTGAACAGTCTCTGCTGAGAACTGATTTTCCTGCTGACACTTTCGATATAACCGGATACGGGGCTGTCCGCGATGACTCCTCATTTCTCAACACAGGAGCCATTGAAGCAGCAATTTTGGCCTGCAACAGCAGCGGCGGCGGAGTCGTCTATTTACCTGCAGGAACATGGCTCACCGGTCCCATAACCCTTCTGAGCAATGTCAACCTCCATGTCTCAGAGAATGCGACACTGCTCTTTTCAACTGATGGTGAGCTGTACCTGCCTCCCGTCCTGACCCGCTGGGAAGGGATGGACTGCTATAATATCCATCCGCTTATCTATGCAAACGGAGCCTCTAATATCGCCCTGACCGGGAAGGGCACAATTGACGGCCAGGCCTCCAACGAAGCATGGTGGTGGATGAACGGTAATCCCGATTACGGATGGAAAGAAGGTATGAATAACCAGAAACTGTCAGGGAGGGCACAGCTGCTTGGATTCGAACAGAGCCAGGCCCCTGTGGAACAGCGCCGTTTCGGCCTCGAAGGAGCCCTGAGGCCGCAACTGGTGAACTTCATGAACTGCAACACGGTACTGATAGATAATCTTACACTGCGTAACTCCCCTTTCTGGGTCATCCATCCGGTTCTGACTGACAATATCATCCTGCGAGGGGTGACAATCGAAAGTGCCGGGCCGAATTCAGACGGATGTGATCCTGAATCATGCAATGGCGTTCTGATCGAGGACTGCTATTTCGATACCGGGGATGACTGCATTGCAATCAAGTCAGGTCGCAATAATGACGGCCGCAGATGGTCAGTACCGTCGAAAAACATAATTGTACGAAAGTGCCGCATGGCTGACGGACACGGAGGGGTAGTGATCGGAAGCGAGATCTCGGGAGGATTTGCCAATCTCTTCGTGGAGGATTGCGAGATGGACAGTCCTGAACTGCTGAGGGTTATAAGGATCAAGACTTCGGACTGCCGTGGAGGAGTAATTGAAAATGTGAACGTGCGCAACGTGAATGTAGGCAAGTGCGAAGAGGCTGTACTGAAGATCAACCTGATGTATGAACCCCAGGAGAACTGCCGGAGGGATTTTCCTCCTTATGTAAGGAATGTGACTCTTGAGAATGTAACCTCTGATCAGAGCCGGTACGGTGTCTATATCATCGGGCTCGACAGCGCCGTGAATGTCTCGGATGTGACTGTATTGAACTGCAGCTTCAATGGTGTTGAAGAGGGAATTTCAGTCACCGGGGCTGAAAGGATCAGGTTCAGGAATTTCTTCATAAACGGAAAAAAAGTCAGGAGCTGAAGTGTTGGCATTATCTGCCGGGGACCCAGTCGTCATGGCGGGCGAAGACATTTTCAACGGTATACCTTTTTGCCTCCTTGCGGCTGAGCTGACGGCTCCACTGTACACGGGCTCCCGGGTTTGCTCCGGGGCCTGTGTTCAGGTATTCTGCATAACGGGAACTCAATTCATTGGAAGGATTATCCCAGTTGTGCCACCCTTCGGGCAGAATATGACTGCCGAGTTCACACCTCATGAAGAGCGTTGCTGCAAACGGACGCCATGGCCTGCCAAGGTAAACCTTTTCTATTCCATCACCGGCAGTCAGACGGCAACGGTTGAAGACATATCCGAACTCGCAGTCCTCAACGGTGGATGCGGCTGTAACATATGAATTATTCTTGCTGTGAATATGACATCTCTCAAACCAGGCAGTGGCAGGACCAAAAATAAAATCAGTGGTCCCCTCTATGTAGCACTCCTCATAGTATTGCCTGCTGTCCTGGTTGGCAGTGAGAAGCGTATCCTGGTTGCCCAGCAGCCTGCAGCGCCGGAATACAGCCCTGTCACCGTCAGCATGCACTGCCACAGCCTGCCCCACCGGGCCGGCACTGTTTTCAAAGGTGATATCTTCGGCGGTGAATCCGGAACCCTGTATCCAGATTGTGTAAGTGCGGAATGTTCCCATATTGCGCAGGCCGGCATAATCATCCCAGGTAATGAAAGTCTTGTCAGCACCCTCCCCTTTCATGAAGAGATTGGTAACCCACGAGGGAATGACAATCTTCTCCCGGTATACACCGGCATTGATGTGCATGTAGGTTGTGTCAGACATATAAGCCCTGATGGAAAAGACCGCCTCCTGAACGGAGGTGAACTCACCGGTTCCGTCCGCGGCTACAGTGATGTGCCGGACCTGGCCAGTCATCAAAATTGAATTTAATGACAGGGTTATAATGATTAATGCATATTTCATTATGATAAGATTTCAATTTCCAATGTAAATATATGATAATTCGCATTGTGTGAGGCCCTTTAGAGGCTTTCATAAGTTGTATTGCATATAAAATGCAATATGACAATTTTATACGGGAAACTTGAAATCTTGAATTATTTGCAGTTAAATCAACCCATGAGTCTTGCTCTGCATTGAACCGGTTAAGAATGAGCATAACATTACATTGTTTTGTTCAGTCAAACCAGGAAAACCAAATCAGAGGACTGTAATCATATCTTCCTATATTAATGATATTTAATAACTTATGATTTTATAGCCGAATGACACGTGATTATTTTCTTATATAATTCCCCCGTTTGAATCTTGTCAATGGAATCAGCTGTTTTCTGTCACTTTTATTTCCGGATTCCCGCAATACTAAAGGTATTTTGGTATTTCATCAAGTATTTAAATGTGCTATTGCTAATTTAGCATCAGGTTTGGATAAGATCGGCTAAGAATTGACTATATTGACCCCCTACCTTTGGAGAGGTTCAAATACCAAAAGTGTAAAAAGTCACAAAATTGCTTTTACAATAGTATCAAAAGTGCAAAGGTATACCCGATGCAATGGATTTGACCTGATTTTTCGCATAATTATGTTACGACCATAATGATATAAACTCTTGCTTCGCTTTGGACAGGTATTTGGAAGAAGATTAACACACTTAAAGCTTTCGGATAAAAGATAAAAAATGGATACAAAATGATTGCCGAAAAACCGAAAACCTTAATCAATAATACCATATAGTTAATAAACTTAAGCTACCTAGAATTATGAAAAAAAGAGGTAAAGATCTGCCAGAACCCTTACACAGAGCCTTGAGAGAGCGACGGGTAATTTTAAGGAAGTTATCCTTAATATTATTTCTTGTTGCATCCATGGGTCTTGTTGCATCGGGTATGCCAGAAATCACGATTCCGGAATCCGGAGATGGTGATAATGATGTGCCTGTTCTTCAACTACAAGTTCAGGAAAAAACAGTAAGTGGTATTGTTACGGATACCGACAAACAACCCATGCCTGGTGTTACTATCCAGGTGAAGGGTACAACAATTGGTACACTGACAGATGTGTCAGGGGCATACCAGCTAACTCATGTGCCACCTAATTCGGTTCTCGTTGTATCATTCATTGGAATGGCCACCAGGGAAATACCGGTTGGTGACCAGACAGAAATAAATGTTACTCTGAGTGAATCTACGCTAAATCTTGAGGAAGTAGTCGTTATCGGGTACGGAACTCAAAGGAGGCAGGAAGTAACCGGAGCAGTTGGTTCTGTTAAGGAGGATAGTTTTAACAAAGGCGTAATATTGTCTCCTGAACAATTGCTGCAAGGGAAGGTATCAGGTGTTAATATTACATCACGAAGCGGTGAACCCGGGGAAGCACAGACAATAGTCATCAGGGGACCCGGATCAGTAAGATCCGGAAGTGGCCCTTTGTATGTCATTGACGGGGTACCTATAGACAACACTTCATCAACTCCTTCTGTATCATCTGCAATAGGAACAGCCGGGGATTCAAATCCGCTTAACTTCCTGAACCCGGCTGACATTGCATCAATTGACGTTCTGAAAGATGCATCCTCGACAGCAATATATGGTTCCAGGGGAGCAAACGGCGTTATAATGATAACGACGAAGAAGGGCTCCACGAATGAACAGCTCAATTACAGTACAAGCCTGTCAGTTTCACAGGTTGCCTCAAAACTTAGCGTACTGTCTACCGAGGAGTTCATTGACCTTACAACAAAATATGGTAATCCTGCAATCCTGCAAGATTATGATACAGATTGGCTCGACCAGATATACCGCACAGCTTTTTCACAGAATCACAATTTATCGTTTGGCGGTGGTTCGGAAAAGTCAAAGTACTATGCCTCAATAAGCTACCTGGATCAGAAAGGTGTTGTTGAGAAATCAGAGATGAAAAGATATACGGGGAAAATAAGTGCCGAACAAAAATTTCTCAATGACAATGTAAATATTAAGTTCAATCTTACAGCAAGTCATGTCTGGAATAACTCACCACCTTCAGGTGATGGCGGTAATGCTAATGGTGAGCTGTTTACAAATGCTCTGAATGCCAATCCAACTTATCCCACCCATAATCCTGACGGAACAATATACCAGTTTCCCGACGGGCTGAATCCGCTTATGCTGCTCGATTTGTATACGGACTTCAGAACCACTGACCGCGTACTTGGCAATGTAGAAGCCTCTGTGAACCTGTTCAAAGGCTTGCAATATAAAATAAATGTGGCCCTTGACAATTCACTAAGTGAAAGAATCGGCCAGAGCAAGGCACACAACATCCCTGATCTTGCGAACAATAATGGTAGGCTTAGCCAGGGTAACGTCCAGAACGGAAACCAAATTGTTGAAAACTATCTTACCTATGCTCTTCAGAAGGAAAAGCACAAACTTGATCTGTTGCTGGGTCACTCCTACCAGAGGTTTAAATACCAGTCAAGAGGTTGGAGCATTAACGGTTTCTCAACCACTGAGATAGAGCCTTATTACAATCCTTCAATCGGAACAACCCTGGATATAGCAAATAACAGGCCGTCAGGAAGTGCTACAATCAATGAATTACAGTCTTTCTTTAGCAGGGCTAATTACAATTTTGACGGCAAATATATTTTAACTGCAACAGCCAGGATGGACGGGTCTTCAAAATTTGGAGGCAACAACCGGTATGCATTCTTCCCTTCGTTCGGGGCAGCCTGGCGAATTTCTGAAGAGGCATTTATGGCTGATGCTGATGCTGTAAACAATCTTACTCTCCGATTCGGATGGGGATTAACCGGAAACCAGGAGATACCCCCAAAAATAACCAAGGCACAATTGACGGTCAGTACCGGGAATGCTGTGGGTTATCCTCTTGATGGAGTTACTATTGCCCCGGGATACAGCTTTGTCAGAATACCAAATAAGGACATCAGGTGGGAAGTCTCCCGGCAGGCTAATGTGGGCCTTGACTTTTCATTATTCAATGACAGGTTGTATGGAACACTGGATGGTTTTGACAAACTGTCAACAGACATTCTTTGGGAAACAACAACCGCAATAGATCCGATAACTCCGACCGGTTCCAACTGGAACAATTATGACATGAAAATCATCAACAGAGGTCTTGAACTTGCATTGGGATTCAGGTCAGAATACAGTGAAACTTTCCAGTGGGACTTCGGAGGAAACATCTCGTACATTTATAATACGGTAAAAGACTTACCAGTGTCAATCCTTCGGACAGGTTCATTAAGTGGCCCCGGACTGACATCAGTTGAAGTTAACGGTTATATGAACGGCCATCCGGTTGGAACTTTCTATATACTGGAATACCTTGGCCTTGATGAAGACGGATTTAGTATTTTCAGAGACGCAAAGCCTGACGGAATAATAAATGATGACGACAGGGTTGTTGCAGGTTCTGCACTGCCAAAAATCCAATATAACCTCTACGGGAGTGTTACTTACAAGAAAGTAGGCCTGGTATTGAATTTCAACGGTGCCGCAGGAAACAAGATATATAACGAAACGGAAAACGCATGGCTTACTTATCCGATATTCCTTGCCGGTAACAACGTATCCAAATACGTGCTTGATAATGCAAACGAAAATCCTCTCAACTCATCTATACCCTCAACAAGGTATCTTTATGACGGAGACTTTTTCAGGTTGAACAATGCTACGATATCTTATAGTCTTAGTAATACTATCCTGAATATCAAAAATATTAACGTCTATGTTACCGGACAGAATTTGTTCTTAATAACAAAATACCCCGGTAATGACCCTGAAGTTGATACACCAAAATCTTCAGGTGGATTCAGATCTTACGGTATTGACTATACCAGCTATCCCAAGTCAAGGACTTACATCCTCGGTCTGAGTATAACATTCTAATAATCAAGATCATGAAAAAAACAATAATATCACTTTTAGTTGTCTTTTCCACGCTGGTCGCATGCACTGACCTGAATGAGGAAGTACTGGACACAGCCCTTGGTGATAATCTCCTTGAGGGAGAAGGAGCTGCTGATGGTGTGATGGCTCCTGTATACGCCAGGATGTTCGAACTGTTTAATAATCAGGAACACTACTTCCTTTGTCAGGAAGTAACAACTGATGAGTGCATTGTTCCTTACAGAGGCGGAACCGACTGGTATAACGGTGGCAGGTTGATTGAAATGTATCAGCATACCTGGACTGCTAACCATAACAACATTCGTCTTGTATGGTCTGAGCTGGTTTCCGGGATTGCAAAAGGCCTGATCGTCGGGCAAACCCTTGGAACTGACCACCCTTATTCTTATGAAGCTCTTGGTATGGTTGCTTTCTATAATTCAGTCCTGCTGGACCTTTTCGGAGTAGCATTTGAGAAAGATCCCAATGACTTTAATACAGGAAACATGTCAAGAGTTTTAAGAGGGCAGGAAGCTGTTGATTATATTATTGGTATCCTTGATGAGATAGAACCTCATCTCAAGACCAAAACTCAACTCGGGGAAGCCGGATCAACACGTTTCTCCTTATCAGCAGCACATGCTTTAAGAGCCAGACTTTTACTGAATAAAGCAGTTTATGTGAACCGGTATGCTGATAGTTTCGAGTTCGCTGATGCAGACATGGATGATGTAATAGATTACTGTGACCTGGTAATCAACTCCGGAAATTACTCCCTGGAAACTGAAGACTACTTCTCTATTTTCGACGTAGATAATCATAATCACCCGGAAATAATCTTTGCTCTCGACCAGAGACTTGAGGCAAACGGAACGAACAGATTTGCATGGTTTACACTCTCAAGAAATACAATCGGCTCAATAACCTTCCGTTCAACAGGAACTGACGGAGGTTCATGTACAAGCGACTTCTACCATACATGGGATGGAAATCATAATGATCCGAGATTCTATAAGGAGATCATTCCACAGGACGGATCAGTAACCTCATGTCCTGCATCTCAGTATGCCCTGAACAGAGGATTTCTTCAGGGTCAGCAGTATGGCATTGTCCTGAATGAAGCCGGCACAGATGTCAAGAAAAACCAAGATGGTACTCTGGCAATTGAAATGCTGTATAACAAAGCTCGAACAGGCGAACCAATAAATTATACGATTGATGTGGACCTGGAAGTTCATAAAGGACATTCAGATGGCGTCAGAGTGTTAAAATATGAGTTTGACCCTGAATCATCAAAGAATACAATGGGCAGGGTTGACATTCCTCTGTTCAGGCTTGCTGACATTTACCTCATGAGAGCAGAAGCAAACCTGCGTAAAGGATTCCCCGGCCTGGCATTGGATGACGTAAATGCAGTAAGGCTGGCAAGAGGAGTCTCTCAGCTTTCTTCAATCACTCTCGATGATCTCTTCAGGGAGAGAGGATTCGAACTGTACTGGGAACAGGTGAGAAGAACTGACATGATCAGGTTCGGGAAATTTGAAAATTCATGGACCTCAAAAACCAATGCTGACAAAAACAGGAGAATCTTCCCGATCCCGCAGACTGTCATTGATGCTACCAGTTCAATGCCTGACTACATCGTTCAGAATCCCGGGTATTGATACGTATGATAAAAAGTATTCAAAATTCCTAATTTTCAAGTCATGGCAAAAATGAGTCGAAAGACTTTCATAAAACAAACTTCTCTGGCAGGCATTTTGGCAATGAGCCCGATGGGTATCGGAGTCCTGAACGGGCAAAAGAAGTCATCCTCAAAAAAGGATATTGACGAGAACCTCCTTAAGCGTCTTGCTGAAGGTAATGATAAGCAGGCAGATTCAATACTGAAGATGTACAGCGAAAATCCGGAAAGTTCTTATGGCTACAGAAACTATACCGCAAATTTCGCTGTATTATCCGCAGCTTATTGCTGTCAGTTGTCAAAGTATTACCAGAACAAGACTCTGATAGTTACAATGGAGTCTATTGTTGATGATCTTCTGAAAAACCAGAATCCGGACGGAACAATGGATGCCGGTAATCTGCAATCTCCTCCTGACACTGCATTTATGATGGAGAACCTTATAAAGGGGACACATATACTGCTTCAGGATAAATCCAAAGAGCTGAACAGTGTCAAGGAAAAATCAAAACTGTTTCTTACCAAAGCAGCAAATACAATTGCAGAGGGAGGTATACATACACCAAACCACAGGTGGGCAGTCAGCTCCGTTCTGGCAAATGTCAATGCTCTTTATCCTGATCAGAAATATGTTGACAGAGCCAATGACTGGCTGGGAGAGAAACCTTTCATCGATAATGACGGTGAATATTGCGAACGCAGCAAGAATTACGCCAGGGTGAACAATTCTGCCTTCATTGAGATCGGCAGACTGCTTGACAAACCGGAACTATTTGACCTCGTCCGTAAAAATCTTGATCTGACATACTATCAGATGGAGCCAAACGGAGAAGTTATTACAAATAATTCCCGTAGACAGGATCAGTTCTCTATTCAGAGTATTATGGAGTCATACCTGTTCTACAGATATCTTGCTATCCATGACAATGATGGAAAGTTAGCATCAGTCGCAAAGACAATCGAGGCGCTTGACGGATTTGAAGAAGCAATAATTGACAGGTCATTACCCAGTTTTATGCATGAACCGCTTCTGCAGAAATATCTGCCAGAACCTGTTCTCATTCCGGTTGACTATGAGAAGGTTTACACTGATTCATCTCTGGTCAGAATAAGAAGAGGTAACACCACTACTACCCTTTTCGGCGGTAATGACTGGCCTCTGATTATTGCTTCCGGCAGATCCCATATTCCAAATTTCTTTGCTTACAGGAAAGGAGAGGCTATCCTCAGGTATATGAGATACTCAACCAGATTCTTCAGCACCGGCTATTTCCGTAGCCAGGGCCTCCGCCAGGAGGGTGACAGGTACGTTTTATTCCAGAGACTGGAAGTACCTTATTATCATCCACTCCCGGCTGAATACAGGAATCCGAATGGAGATTATAAGCACTCTCCTAGTATCGATGACAGATTCTGGAGTAAGATGGATTTCGAACACCGTCCAACTACAATGAAAATCCTGGAAACAACGATATCACTGGAAGAGGAGAAAGGCAGGAGCGAGCTTACTTTCCTGACCACAGGATCGGATAAGGTCCCGGTTACAATGGAACTTTGTTTCGATGCAAAAGGTAAACTGACAGGTGTGACCAAAGCCAGCAACGGTACTGACAACTATTTCCTCGAAGAAGGATACGGTAAGTATCAGGCAGGAAATGATGTTATCGAGTTCGGACCTGGAATCGTTTCACACAGGAGCATTCAGGGCCTTGAAGGTGAAAAATACAGCACACACTCAGGGAACCTGAGGACACCGGGCCTGCACGTTTACCTAACGGGAATTACTCCATTTGAACATAAAATTGTCTTCTTCTGACAGATTATTGAGGTTAGTCATTAATTATGCAAATAAATGACGAATTGATGGGGGATATTATTTACTGATGTGGATCATATTTGTCAGAAGAATCCCTGAATGAGTGAGATCTGTGATCTCACTCATTCTTTTTTATATCGCTTAAATACTACCCGGTGACCACATGGTTACCATTTTTATATGCCGATACATATTCGGTGGGCGTTACTTTCATTATTCTCTTGAACTGGTAATTAAAATGTGAAAGGTTATTGTAACCGCTCTCATATGAAGCATTCGAGATTGCAACATTCTCTTCTATCATCAGCTTGCATGCGTGACCTATCCTGATTTCGTTCAGGAAAGCGAACAGGGTCTTGCTGGTGTGCTTTTTGAAATACCTGCATAACGCTGTAGGGCTCATGTTTACAATTTTGCTGATATCTTCCAGACTGATCGGCTGTGTGAAATTTGTGACAAGAAATTCATGTATCTTGTTAAAACGGTAAAAATCATACGAGTTTAGCAGCTTTGAATATCCCAGACTTGACTGATAGCTGTATTCGGCTGAACCGGCCATTATATCCAGCAGCAAAATTAACTCTGTTATGCGGTGTATACCTTTTACCCTGAAGATCTTTAACATCTGCTTCCCCAGAACCTCCCTGGACTTTCCATTAAACCTGATCCCCCGCTTTGATTTCTCCAGTAAATCCTTTATCGGGCCCATCTCGGGAGTATTTATAAAATCTGCACCGAATATATCCCTGTTAAACTGAATTATAAGAGCTTTTATACCTTCCTTTATTGTACCATTCATATATTTGACATGGCTTTTCCACCAATGCGGAACATTCTCACCTATAATCGTAATATCACCGGCATTAAAACTGTTAATGCAATCGCCGATGTAACTGGTGCCCGAACTCTTTACCACATAAAGAATCTCAATTTCAGGATGAAAATGCCAGGGTACTGTAAAATGTGGTTTTTCTTCATCAAATATTATAACAGACTGTGATGGTGGCGTTACCAGCTTCTGATAAAAAGGTTTCATATTTATTGATTATTTGCATGAATTTTCTGTTGCCTGACAGAAAGGCTAATATAACATTATATGTAGATAAAAAAGAGATAATCTTGTAAAAAAACATTAACTATTTTTATTTTGAATGATATTTAATGAGCTGTCACATGTAATGCACTGACAGCTAAAGATGTAGAACGAAATGCCTGTCAGAAGATGCAAGCAAGAGTTTTGACCTTTGGAGAAATTATGCTCAGATTGTCAACTGAGCGTTATGAACGTTTCAGTCAGGCCGGTAGTTACAAGGCCACATTCGGGGGAGGTGAAGCCAATGTGGCAGTCTCCCTGGCAAATTTCGGGCTGAATACTGACTTCATTACACGCCTTCCCGACAATGACATCGGCCAGGCTTGCCTGATGGATTTGCGCCGTTACAATGTGGGAACATCACGGATCATCATCGGAGGTGACAGGCTGGGGATCTACTTCATTGAAACAGGTGCAGTCGCTCGTGGAAGCAAAGTCATTTATGATCGCGCCCATTCTTCAATCTCGGAAATAAATCCAGGAATGCTGAATTGGGATGATATCATGGAAGGTGCCACCTGGTTCCATTGGACAGGTATTACCCCTGCAATTTCCGAAGGTGCAGCAGAAGTCTGCAAGGAGGCGATAGCAACAGCCAACCGCAAAGGAATAACTGTATCAGTAGATCTGAATTACAGGAAGAATTTGTGGAAATGGGGGAAAAAAGCCTCTGAAGTAATGCCTGAACTGGTAGCCGGTTGCGATATAATCCTGGGAAATGAAGAAGACGCTGAAATGGTCTTTGGAATTCGTCCTGATGGTGTTGATGTTTTAAGTGGAAATATTAAAGCCTCTGCATATGAATCGGTATGCCGTCAATTGATGGCGAGGTTCCCCAGGGCCAAAAAAGTGATTATTACACTGAGAGGTTCCATCAACGCAAATCATAATACCTGGGGCGGAGTTCTCTTCGATGGCAACAAATTACTTGAATCCAGGAATTATGATATTTCTCACATAGTTGACAGAGTTGGGGGTGGCGACAGTTTTATGGCCGGGTTAATTTATGGCCTGATCAGTTTCCCGGGCGACGATCAGTTCGCTCTGGATTTTGCAGTTGCCGCTTCCTGCCTCAAGCATACAATACATGGAGATTTTAATCTGGTTTCTGTTAAGGAAGTGGAAAATCTCATGAAAGGGAATGCATCAGGGCGCGTATCAAGATAAGTAGAGGATAAACCGGGAATTCCCTGACGGACCGGAGACCCTCTGCAACCAGAAAAGTTGCATTCGCCCCCGGATGGCAAAATCATTCAGGGGTATCATTATGACTGATAGAATATTGAAGTATAAATATCTAATCGACAACCCTGCTGATGAATATAAAAAGATCAGGATCTGCTCATAAAGCACCTGTTAATAAGAAAATTACCGACGCCAACACCAGTCTTCACCTGATACAGCCTGACTATGGTTTTCCTTATGAAAGCCCGTCACCTGAAAGTATTGAAGAAAGGCTTGATCGAATGCTCCTGTTTCTTGACAGAGAGACTCCTGCTGGTCTTGTCAATCAGGCCGGAGGAGATCCGGTCAAAGATTTTTCAGACATAACCAGGGACTCTCAGTTTACACCAGGCGCGTTCAGGGTTGTGAGTTATGAAATAGGAATTCTGTACTCAGCAATGCTTAAGGCCTCTGAAGCCCTGAACAACGAAAAATTCGCAGATTTTGCTTTCAGAAGATTAGACCTTATTGCAGAAACGTCTCCATGGTTTAAAAGACTCGAAGAAGAAAAACCAGAATACTCCTCCCCTGTTCATTCAGTTCTGCATCCCGGATCATTGGATGATGCCGGCACAATGGCAGCGGCACTGATCAGGGCAGACAAGATGAGGAAAAACAGTGCTTACTCTCCTCTTATTGATAATTATACTGATTTTGTTTGCAACAACCAATTTCGCCTTAGTGACGGCACTTTTGCAAGGAACCGCCCTTATGCCAAAACTCTCTGGATAGATGATCTTTATATGAGTGTTTCCCTGTTGTCACAGTCAGGATTGACTACAGGTGATAATACCTATTTTGATGAAGCAGTTAAACAGGTTATTTTATTCTCAGATAAGATGTTTAACCGTGATCTGGGGTTGTTTGCACACGGATGGGGCCAAAACGCACCTTACCGCCCGAAATTTTACTGGGGGCGAGCTAATGGCTGGGCACTTATGGCAATGACAGAATTATTGGATACACTCCCTGAGTCGTACAAAGACAGGGATACTATTCTGGACTTGTTTATTTCTCATTTAAAAGGTATAACAGCAGTACAATCCGGATCCGGCCTGTGGCACCAGTTGCTGGACAAGAACGATTCCTATACGGAATCATCAGTCTCGGCTATTACTATCTACTGTATGGCAAAGGCAATAAACAGGGGATTTATTTCTGCAAAGGATTTTGGACCTGCTGCTGTACTTGCATGGAATGCTTTAGCTGAACGTATTAATAAAGAAGGACATATTGAAGGAATATGTGTTGGCACAGGGATGGGGTTTGAACCGATGTTTTATTATAACCGTCCGGTAAACGTTTATGCGGCTCACGGGTACGGACCAACCATAATGGCCGGAACAGAAATCTTAAAGCTTATAAAAAATCATAACATCGTAAACTACGATGGAGCCCTGGTATTTGATTATGTTAAATTTGATTAATACCCGCCTTATTTACTAAAGACACCGAACAATTAAAACTAAATAGAGAGGATCTTTAACCATGTACGGATTAAACTTGATTGATATTATAATAATTGTTTTATACTTCATTGCTATTATTGCCATAGGAGTCTGGGCAAGCCTTCGTATAAAAAATCAGGAAGATTATCTGCTGGGAGGCAGGAAATTTGGAAGACTGGTCCAGACTTTTGCCAGTTTTGGTCAGGCCACATCTGCTGATGGTCCGGTAGGTACCGTAACGACAACTTTCAAGAATGGAGCGGCCGGAATCTGGAGCTCTCTGTTAATGGTCTTTGCAACACCTATGTACTGGATCACATCGCCCTGGTTAAGAAGAATGCGGGTTCTGACATTAGGCGACTTCTATGAAGAGCGTTTCGGATCAAAGAAAATGGCTGGTGCATATGCCATTATAGGTGCCATTGGTATGATGGGGCTTATCTCTGTTGGCTATGTGGCGATGAACAAAACCATCCTGGCAATTACTCCCAAAACGGTTCAGGAATATACTCCTGTTGAAAAGCAGGAGTATGATCGCGCAATGGTACTGAATTCACTTGAGGAACGTGACTATGTCAGTCTGACTGAGCAGGAACAGGCACAGCTTAAAGAATTGAGGATTGAACAGCCCAGGTCAGTCTTCTCATATTTCAATGAGTCAGTAGTTGTCTGGATTGTCTGCCTTGTAATCATCATTTATGCAGTATTTGGCGGATTGGAGGCTGCCTTTTATACTGACATGCTTCAGGGGATCTTCATAATTATTCTCTCATTTCTCCTGATCCCCTTCTCCTGGATAAGGATTAAGAATGTATATGGCGCCGGTTCCGGTGACTCGGCATTGAACATTCTGCATGATAAATTACCTCAGGCATTTTTTGAAATCTTCGGCTCCCCTACCCTGATTGATTTTACCTGGTATTTTATTATTACAGCATCCCTGGTAGCGGCAGTTACAGTAGTTACCCAACCAAACCAACTGGTTACAAATGCAGCCGCCAAAGACGAATACTCTGCCCGCTTCGGCATGGTTACAGGTGGTTTTATTAAACGCTTTTGTACAATAATGTGGGGTCTGGTCGGGCTTTCTGCTATTTTACTTTATACCGGAAAAGTACATAATCCCGACCTGGTGTGGGGTTATGCAATCCATGATCTGCTGGGGCCTGCAAAACTTGGTCTTGTCGGTTTTATGATATCTTCAATGATGGCGGCATTAATGTCCACTGCTTCTGCCCTCATGCTTACTGTTTCAGGATTGATGCTTCACAATGTATATAAACCTCTGGTACAAGGTAAGTCGGAAAAACACTATGTCTGGGTTGGAAGGATATTCGGCGCCGCCTTCCTTGTAGGCGGAGCCCTTATCGCTACGCAGTTCGACAGTATACTTGAGATCCTGAAATTCATATGGGAGTTCTTTGTGATATTTGCAGCAGCATTCTGGCTTGGCCTGAAATGGAGACGTGCTAACAGGCAGGGAGCCTGGACTTCAATCCTGGTTACTCTTTTCGTTTTCTATATTTTGCCGGTAATTATCCCGATGTTGATTCCTTCCATAAAGCAAAATCCCGAATTGTTGCTTCAAACCGAACCTGCTCCTATCATGCGTACCTACACTGCCCGTGATACTGATGTTACAGACCGCATGAAGGAGATTACTCACTGGAACCTGATGAACGAGGCGGGAACTGCTATAGGGGAATGTCCTGCAGAACTGAAAGCAGGTGATACATTCTCAAAAACATATGAGCTCCCGACCAAAGCTATCTTCTGGTCAAAACAGCCCTCAATAAAGGATGACGGCTCTCTTGAAGCCCGCGGTTATCTCTTCCCTGAATTGTTGCTTCTACACAAAATGGGGGTGCCTTTGAATCACAAACCATATGCTTTGAATGAAACAGTCAGGATGCTCATCAGACTTATCTTCCCGTTCATCCTCATGATCATTGTGGCATTACTTACAAAACCACAAAATGATGAAAAAACAATGCGCTTTTTCCTTAAAATGAGGACACGCGTTCGTGGCCTTGGGGCAGAGGTTGACAAAAATGACCTGAAAGAAGCATATGCTAATCCTGAAAAGACAAAATCAATCCTGGCTTTTCCGAATACCTCCCTTGAAATCTATAAATGGGACAAACAGGATCTTATCGGGTTCCTGGTTTCAATTGTAGTTGTGTTGGTGGTTATCGGAACTCTGTTTTTCTTCGTTAATCTTGGAGGAAACTAAATTCCTGCCTGTTGCCGGGCAGGCAGCTTAATCCTGCCCGACTTCTTGTTTATTGATTTGTAAAGGCAATGATAAAAGACAATAAAACCGACGTAAGTCTCTTTTTACGCTCTGACCACAAAAAGTATTTGAGTACGGTCAGTTCAGCATCAGGTGACCTGTTTGAAGCTCTCGGGCATCACGGACCAGCTGTTGAAAATGAATGGATGGGATTAAGGCTCTATTTTAATTATAAAACATCCGTTGACCTTTATTCAAAATCAAGGCCAGGCCTTGTACTGCGGGAAACCCGCTGGTATCCTACGCCGGAACAACAAAATAACGGCTGGGGCGCAGACTATTATATAGTGGGCGAAACAGTCGGCCTTGGAGGTGTACGCTTATGGAATGGTCTGAATGTTCAATTACTGGATCCGGTATCAAACCGTACAGCTGTTGTCAACAGGGGTCTCTCCAGTTCATACATGGAAATGATATCTGAAGGGATTCCTTATAATGGAGAAAAAACAGATGTAATGGTAAGGATTACTGTATTCTCAGGAGAGAGGAATGCTATGGTTGAGGCATTCGCGTTAACAAAATCACCGGTTCAATTTGTAACCGGTCTGAATTATCATGATGGTGTTGAAGTTGTACAGAAGGATGGCCTGATAGCTACATGGGGAATTCATCCGCCTGATATTGCCGCTGAACCAAACCCCATAGGAGCTGCCGTCATTTACTGTCCGGATGACTTCCTGATGAGACAGGATGACGGTAAACAGATACTGCTTATATCCAAACCGACCAGGTACATGAAAACCTATATTTCATCTGCTAACGCAAGAGAACCAGAAATCAATACACTTGAAAAATTATTAAGACTCTTCGACAATTAAGATCATCCTCTTCGGACTTTCAATAAGATACCAGGTCATCCAATATCTTATCTTCCCTGTTGGTCAGACATTTTCTTATTATCGGTAATGATGAAGATTTCGGCTAAATGAACCGGAACTATACTCAGGCTAATACTCTGCCAGACCGGATTATTTCATTTGGATTAGCTATAAAAAGAAGTATCGGTTTAAAAGAAGCTAATATTACATCATATGTTGATAATAATTCCAAAAGAATATACAGTATGTCTCCTTACTTTTATTCCTGAGTTATTTAATGAAAGTACCAGTGAATCCACGGTGATTCAAGGAACGAGGTTATTGGGCAGAAATATTGAAATTAAATTACATATCATTGAAACAGAGGATTTTAATTTTCTAAGCCGTGTCTGAAGCACTGCCGGAAAAGATAGAAGATTGAGATATTACGTTTAATGCTATTGACCATGTTATTATGACAGTTGAAAAAACTAATGCAGCCAAAGTAGATAGCAAATGCAAGGTGCTTTTGAAGGCTTCCGGAGAAGATATATATCAGGACATGCCTTCTGAGAGAGCAGGGTGGAACCTATTGAATTTCAATGCAAGAGTTATTAAACCAGGGCAAGAATGGAACGGCAGCACCGGTAATAATGAGTATCTATTCGTGCTGATGGGTGGCAATTTCGAAGCCATTACCTCCGCCGGAACCTGGAAAACAAAAAATGGTAGAAGAAATCCGTTCAGCGGATTGCCTCATGCTCTTTATCTTCCGCCACAAACTGAATTTGAAATCAATCCGGTTGGCGGTCCCCTTGATATAGCCTGTGGATGGACTCCTTCAGACAAAATATTTCCTGCCCATTTTATAACCCCTGCAGATGTAGAAAACATGGGGATTGAGTTTCGCGGGGGAGACAATGCAAGCCGGCAGATAAACAGCATTTTACCTCCCGGTTCGCAATGCCACCGGCTGGTATGTGTTGAAGTATATACACCTTCAGGTAACTGGAGCTCCTTCCCTGCCCATAAACATGACAGGAGAAAAACAGATCCCCTGACAGGCAAGCTGACGGAAGCTGATCTTGAAGAGATTTATTTTTATAAGACTGAGAAGCCACAGGCCTTTGCATACCAGAAAGTATATAATGATGACCGGAGTCTCAACGAACTGGCAGAGGCTCACAACAATGATATTGTAATGGTTCCTGAAGGTTACCACCCAGTGGTGGCATGTCACGGATACAACATCTACTACCTTAATTTTCTGGCCGGAAGTGATCAGAGCCTTGCAAGTACAGATGATCCTGATCATAAGTGGATTTACGGGACATGGAAGGGGATGGATCCAAGGTTACCAATGGTGACTTCTGACATGAATGATGCCTGATGTTATGCAACGGATGGATGAGTGACTCTGGTCCTTGCCATACTTTCGAAGCCCTGCCGCAAGGCACAGCCATATTGTATCACAGATGGAATAAAGAATAATTAAACAAATAATCAGAGACATGATTGAAGAGAAAACACATGAAATCAAGGATTTAAAAAGCGTCCTTCATGAGATGACAATGACAACAAAAACTGTTCTTTGGAATGATTCCTGCTCAATAGAAGAGCTGACATGGTCCATTGGCCATGGTGCTATTGGAGCAACCTGCAATCCTGTTATTGTTGGTTCAGTACTCAAAAAGGAATGGGACCAATGGAAAGACAGGATTCCGGAAATTATCGATCAGTTCCCTACTGCCACTGAGGACGAAATCGCATGGAAGCTGATTGAAGAGATGTCAATTAAGGCAGCTGCCCTGCTGAAACCTGCATTTGACAGGGAGAAAGGGAAAAACGGCAGGTTGTCAATACAAACAGACCCGAGGTTATACAGAGATCCTGCCAGGATTCTTGCCCAGACAGAACATTTTAACAGCCTGGCGCCAAACATGATCATAAAAATACCTGTGACAAAAGCAGGACTGGAAGCAATTGAGGAAGCTACTTTCAGGGGAATTAGCATCAATGCAACAGTCAGCTTTACACTGCCTCAGGCCTTAGCAGTAGCAGAAGCAGTAGAAAGAGGTTTGTTCAGACGTGAAAAGAAGGGCCTGGATATAAGTACCATGGGACCCGTTTGTACCATTATGGTCGGAAGGCTTGATGACTGGTTGAGAAATGTGGCAGACAAGGAAAATCTGACAACCAATCCCGGAGTACTGGAATGGGCCGGTGTTGCAGTAATGAAAAAAGCCTATCGGATTTACCGGGAAAGAGGTTACAGAACAAGACTTCTCAGCGCAGCTTTCAGAAATCATCTTCATTGGTCTGAATTTATTGGCGGAGATATGGTGGTTTCACCTCCGGCAAAATGGCAGAAGAGGTTCATTAATTCCGGGATATCCGTAGAAAACAGGATTGAGAAGCCTGTGGCTCCGGAAATCATTGCCGAGCTTGAAGCAAAATTTCCGGACTTCAGAAAAGCTTATTATGAGGATGGCATGAAACCTGAAGAATTCGATGAATTCGGAGCAACAGTTAAAACACTCAGGCAATTCTGCCAGGCAACCACAGACCTTATCGTGGTTGTACGTGACATGATGCTTAAGTAAACCTATTTGAAATCTGTAAGAAGCTTATAAAATGAAAATAACTGTAGGACAAGCTGTAATAAGATTCCTGAAATGTCAGTATGTGGAATTTGACGGAGAGGAAAAGCCGTTTTTCGCAGGTTGTCTTGGAATATTCGGTCATGGAAATGTTGCCGGAATAGGTGAAGGTCTGCTTGAGAATCCTGATTTCAGATATTACATCACCAGGAATGAACAGGCGTCAGTGCACATAGCAACAGCTTATGCTAAAATGAAAAACCGGCTGGGAACCTTTGCCTGCACTTCATCTATAGGCCCCGGGGCCACCAATATGGTAACAGGGGCTGCCTGTGCCACTATTAACCGGATGCCTGTGCTGTTACTTCCGGGTGACATATTTGCGAGACGCAATGTTGCTCCCGTATTACAGCAGCTGGAATCACCGTCCTCACAGGATACATCAGTGAATGATTGTCTGAAACCGGTTTCCAGGTACTGGGACAGGATTGAGAGACCGGAGCAGCTTATTACTGCTTTACCGGAGGTCATGAGAGTCCTGACTTCACCTGCTGATACCGGGGCCGTCACACTCTCCCTGCCACAGGATGTCCAGGCTGAAGCCTTTGACTTCCCCGAAGAACTCTTTAGAAAAAGGGTATGGAGAATCCCCCGGCCAAGACCTGACACTGCCTTGCTGAACCGGGCTGCTTCCATGATAAGAGCCTCTGAAAAACCAGTTATTATTGCAGGCGGAGGTGTGCTGTACAGTGATGCCGTCAATATCCTGAAAAAATTTGTAGGGATGACAGGGATTCCTGTAGCAGAGACATTTGCAGGGAAAGGATCATTACCTTATGATCATTTATGCAACCTTGGTGCAGTTGGCGCAACAGGCACTCCGGGAGCCAACGAAATAACACAGCAGGCTGACCTTGTAATAGGCATAGGCACCCGTTACAGTGATTTTACAACAGCTTCCAAAACTGCCTTCCAGAATCCGGATGTCAGGTTTATAAACATAAATGTCGCAGAGTTTGATTCCTACAAACATGGGGCTCTTCCCCTTACATCAGACGCAAGGGTATGTCTGGAAGAGTTATCAGAAATGCTGGAAGATTACAGGGTTCCGGAAAATTATCGTTCAAGGATAAAAGAACTGAACCAGGCATGGGACAAAACAGTAAGTGATCTCTGTAAGGTCACCGGCAATCTGCCGGTCTCTCAGGCAGAGGTAGTGGGTGTCGTGAACGAGTTTTCAGGGCCCCGTGACGTTGTACTTTGTGCCGCAGGAAGTCTCCCGGGAGACCTTCATAAACTATGGCGTACAGTTGATCCCAAAGGATTCCACCTTGAATATGGTTATTCAACAATGGGATATGAATGTGCAGCCGGAATAGGTGCAAGAATGGCAAGTCCTGACCGTGAAATCTATGTTATGGTTGGTGACGGGAACTACCTGATGATGAATAATGAGATTGTAACTGCAATTCAGGAAGGAATTAAAATTACAATAATACTGCTTAACAATAACGGATTTGGAAGCATAGGAAACCTGTCCCAGTCATTGGGAACTCAGCGCTTCGGCACCAGATACCGGTACCGTAATGAAAAAACCGGGCAACTTGATGGTGCCATATTGCCGGTTGACTTTGCACAGAATGCACGCAGCCTTGGGGCATTCGTAATAGAAGCATCAGATATAGATTCACTTAGAAGTGCGCTGAAGGTGGCCCGGGCTCAGGACCGAACCACTGTAATCACCATTGAAACTGATTTGTATAAAAGCATCCCCGGTTACGGATGGTGGGAAGTTGCCGTCTCTGAAGTCTCAGAAATTGAGTCGGTCAGACTGGCTTACGATAATTACCTGGTAAATAAGAAAAAACAAAAATACTTTCTTGGAAACGATTAACAATTTCTATTATGGCTTCAAAAATAAAGAATTACATAAACGGTCAGTGGATCGAATCAAAGGGGACACAGTACTTTGATGTAATCAACCCTGCAACCTCGGAATGCCTTGCGAAGGTACCGGCAGGCTCTCATGAAGATGTAGATTATGCGTCAGAATCAGCTCACAATGCATGGAGTGGCTGGAAGAATACTCCTGCCGTAAAAAGAGTCCAGTACCTGTTCCGGATGAAACAGATACTCGAAGACAACGTTGATGAGATCGCTGCAATCTGTACAAAAGAAAGCGGAAAGACCTTCTCCGAATCAAAAGCTGAGATGGTCAGGGCTGTTGAAAATATTGAGGTAGCCTGTAATGTTCCAAAACTCATTCAAAGTGACTTTTCGGAGAATATAGCAACAGGCATCGATGAATTCTATATCAGGCAACCTCTCGGAGTCGGGGCGTGCATTGCTCCCTTCAATTTTCCTATAATGATTCCTTTCTGGTTCATGCCATACGCTATTGCCTGCGGCAATACTTATATTGTAAAACCCTCTGAGAAGGTTCCTCTTACCATGACCCGTATCTTCGAATTGTTCGAAGCAGTAAACCTGCCTGCGGGAGTATTGAATATGGTCCACGGAGGAAGGGAGACGGTGGATTCAATCCTGGAGAACAAACTTATACCTGCCATCAGTTTTGTAGGTTCAACTATAGTTGCAAAACACATTTACCAGACCGGCGTGAGCCATGGCAAACGGATTCAGGCCCAGGGCGGAGCAAAAAACCCTGTGGTTGTAATGCCTGATGCTGATGAGGATACTGCAGTGCGAATCATTGCTGACAGTGCCTTCGGTTGTGCAGGCCAAAGATGCCTTGCCGCTTCGGTTGTGATAACGGTAGGCAATACCGGAAAAGAATTTGCTGATAAGATCGTTAAAGCAGCAAAGGCCAAAAAGGTAGGAAACGGTCTTGATGAGGGAGTCGAGATGGGACCTGTCATTACTGCTGAAAGTAAACAGCGAATCGAAAAACTTATTATAAAAGGACTGGACGACGGCGGGAAAATACTCCTTGACGGAAGAAACATCAAAGTATCCGGATATGAAACAGGTAATTTCATCGGACCGACGGTAATTGAACTGGCCAACACCAATAATGAAATCTATAACACAGAAGTATTCGGACCGGTCCTCTGTCTCGTTCATGCCGACAGCCTTGACAAAGCCATTGAACTTGTAAATGCCAGCCGTTATGGCAATTCTGCCTGCATATTTACCAACAGTGGTAATGCTGCAAGGAAATTCAGGCATGAAGTATTAGCCGGGAATGTAGGTATAAATATAGGTATAGCTGCTCCGATGGCCTTTTTCCCCTTCAGCGGGTGGAAAGAGAGCTTCTTCGGTGATTTGCACGGGCAGTCTATGCATGCAATTGAATTTTATACCCAGACGAAAGTCGTTATTGAACGCTGGCATGATGAATGGGCAAGAAAATTCTAAAACCAGCTTTAAATATTTTCTTTAAACTATGCCAAATACCTGATTAAGATGATTAAAGTAGCCAATGCACCCTGCTCATGGGGTGTCCTTGAATTCGAGCTTGAGCAAGAATCAGCCGGATATGAACAAGTCCTTGATGAGATCAAATCAACCGGTTATTCCGGTACTGAACTCGGAGATTGGGGATTTATGCCTACCGATCCACCCGCTTTAAGACAAGAGCTGGATAAAAGAACCCTGACTCTTGTCGGTGCCTTTGTACCGGTCTTCCTGAAAAACAAATCTGCCCATCCTGAGGG
Organism: uncultured Rikenella sp.; assembly: GCA_964635655.1. GTDB lineage: Bacteria > Bacteroidota > Bacteroidia > Bacteroidales > VadinHA17 > SR-FBR-E99. The sequence goes on from CAZWOC010000004.1 coordinate 69,625, forward strand.
TATTGCAACCGCTGTAAAAATTGCAGGATTAATGGCCGACGCCGGTTTCCCTGAGGCATTTATTGTCCTTGCCGACAATAATGGCACGGTTAAAGAACGCACCCTCAACGCCGGAAGAGTTACTGACTCAATGGGATTGTCTTCCGGGGAATGGAAGATTTTTGCTCGAGGGGCAGAGGAAGTTGCAAGGCAGGTTAAAAACGAAACAGGTCTCCGTACCGTTTTCCATCATCACTGTGCAGGCTATGTTGAAACACCCAGAGAAATTGAAACACTTCTCAGTCTCACGGACCCTTCTCTTCTCGGCCTGGTTCTTGATATGGGCCATTATGCCTTCGGAGGAGGAGATCCGCTTGAAGCCCTGAAGAAATACAGGGAACGTATCTGGCATATACATTATAAGGATTGTGAACCCACGATTGCTGACAGGTCCAGGAATCAGAGGTGGAACTATTTCAAATCGATTGGAAATGGGGTATTCTGCGAACTTGGCAAAGGTTCTGTTGATTTTAAGTCTATTACTGCCGAACTAAAAGCCAGAAAATACTCCGGATGGATTGTCGTTGAACAGGATGTCCTCCCTGGAATGGGAAATCCCAAACAGTGTGCTCTCCGTAACAGGCAATATCTCAACTCAATCGGTCTGTAAAAGACCTGTAACTTTCTTAAAATTAAACCTATGGCAAAATTAAAAATTGGTGTTATCGGTACAGGACGGATCGGGAAAGTCCATATCGCAACATTGGTGCAGAGTGTCCCGCAGGCTGAAGTAGCAGCCGTAGCTGACATTGATCTTAATTCAGCAAAACAGGTAGCTGAAAAATTTGGCGTCATGTCTGTTACTGATCATCCCGATGAAATAATAGCAAATAAGGAAATTGATGCCGTCGCCATCTGCTCCTCAACAGATACACATGCACGCTACATCATAGAAGCAGCCAAGGCGGGCAAGCATATCTTCTGCGAGAAACCTGTGGATCTGTCTATCAGGGTGATACAAGACTCAATAGAAGCAACTTCAAGGGCAGGCGTCAAACTCATGCCTGGATTCAACCGTCGCTTTGATCCGAATTTCATGAAATTGAGACAGCTGGTTTCAGAGGGCGAAGTTGGTGAGCCGCACATTCTGAAGATTACATCCCGTGATCCGGCACCTCCCCCGGCAAAATACAGTGCAGTCTCAGGCGGAATGTTTATGGATATGACTATTCATGACTTTGATATGGCCAGATTCATGATTGCCAGTGAGGTTGTGGAAGTTTTTGCAAAAGCTGCCGTACTGGTAGACCCGGAATTGGGAAAAGCAGGAGATGTAGACACTGCCGTCATAACCCTGACATTTGCCAACGGTGCAATTGGGGTGATTGATAACAGCCGGAAGGCTGTCTATGGATATGATCAGCGGGTAGAGGTTTTTGGATCAAAGGGAATGTGTTGTGCAGACAATAATTATCCTGATAATCACCAATTATACAATAAAGCAGGTGTCCATGGCTCCCTGCCGTTGAATTTCTTCATGGACAGATACACAGAAGCATACGCAAATGAAATGAAGGCGTTCTGCAATGCAGTTCTGAATGACCTGCCTCTGCAGGTATCCGGCCATGACAGCCTGATGTCTGCTGCAATTGCATTTGCAGCCAGGAAATCTGTCCTGGAGAATAGGATTGTTAAACTGACTGAGATAATTAAGTGCTAGGCTTCCAGGGAGAGAAATTGACCTGGCGGAAGTAAATACAGTTCTGTATCCGGAAACAATCCGGGTTGGTTGCAGACCTGCAGACCAGTCACGGAAAGCAGGTTTCTGATCCGTCATTTCTGAATGAGGATTAACAAGATCAGACGTTTGCCTGTTTCCGAATACAGGAAATAATTGACTTTTTTTATAATAAATTTTTAAAACCTTATCATGAAAACCATAGTAGAAATCCGATATGCCGCACATCCGGGTGATGTAAAACATTGGGATAGTGAGCGCATCCGAAAGGAACACCTGATACAGGACCTCTTTGAAAAAAATACAGTTAAAATGGTATACTCACTGTATGACCGGATGATCGCCGGAGGAGCCATGCCTGCAGGAGAATCACTCAAACTCGAAGCTATTGATGAGATAAAGGCTCCATACTTCCTTCACCGACGTGAACTTGGTATTTATAATGTCGGAGGAAAGGGAACCGTGAAGGTTGACGATTCCCTGTATCCCCTTGATTTCAAGGAAGCTCTCTATGTTGGAAGCGGTGACCGCGAAGTGATCTTTGAAAGCGATGACAAGTCTAATCCTGCGCTTTTCTATTTCTGTTCAACTCCGGCTCACCGGAGTTACCCTGATAAAAAAATAACCAAAAATGATGCTATTTCAGTTGAGCTTGGCTCAGCCGAGGCGTCAAACCACAGGGTGATAAACAAGATGGTCGTGAACCAGGTACTGGAAACATGCCAGCTTCAGATGGGCATGACCGAGCTGAAGCCGGGAAGTGTCTGGAATACAATGCCTCCGCATACACACAGCAGACGCATGGAGGTATATTTTTACTTTGAAGTACCTGAAGGTGATACTGTATGCCATTTCATGGGCGAGCCTACCGAAACAAGGGTAATATGGATGAAAAACAACGAAGCAGTCCTGTCACCTCAATGGTCAATTCATGCTGCTGCTGCCACATCGTGCTATACTTTTATATGGGGTATGGGTGGAGAGAACCTGGATTACGGCGATCAGGACTTCCTGAAACCAGGCGATCTCAGATAGCAGAACATGCTACAACCGGTTGCGGTATACTTTGAATTACTATTAACAATATTATTATTAAAACTAAAGCATGAGTAAAGACTTATTTAATCTGAAAGGACAAATTGCACTTGTTACAGGCGCTTCCTATGGAATCGGCATGGCTCTTGCCAAAGCTTTTGCACATGCAGGAGCCACAATAGTTTTCAATGATCTTTTCCCAGAAAAGGTGAAATCAGCTCTTGATATCTATAAAAGTGAAGGTATCAATGCACATGGTTATGTTTTCGATGTGACGAATGAAGAAGAGGCAAAATCCTATGTTGAAAAGATAACCCATGAAGTTGGCCCTGTAACTATCCTTTGCAATAATGCAGGCATTATAAAAAGGATTCCTGCTCTTGAAATGAGTGCATCGGAATTCCGGGAAGTTATTGAAGTTGACCTCACAGGTCCATTCATTATGTCAAAAGCGGTTGCCCCCGGAATGATAAAAAACGGAGGTGGTAAGATTATCAACATCTGTTCCATGATGAGTGAGTTGGGACGTGAGACCGTGTCAGCATACGCAGCTGCAAAGGGAGGCCTGAAAATGCTTACCAAAAACCTGGCCTGTGAGTGGGCTGAATTCAATATACAGGTAAACGGCATAGGCCCCGGTTATATTGCCACACCCCAGACACAGCCTCTGCGCACAGAAGGACATCCGTTTAATTCGTTTATTATCGGTCGCACCCCTGCTGCCAGGTGGGGAACACCTGAAGACCTGTGCGGACCGGCTCTTTTCCTCGCCTCTGCTGCCTCAGACTTTGTAAACGGCCATATCCTTTATGTTGACGGTGGAATACTTGCATATATCGGCAAGCAGCCTAAATGATTCCGGTTACATGCAATGAAAATTGTGACTTAAGCACTGTTCCCGGCATATAGATGATATATCCCGGGAACAATCTTTTTATTTAAATGCCCTGTATAATTGCGGTTGAATTTTTACCCGTAGCACGGTGATATCAACCAGATAAATACAGACAGTAAAAGGCAGCCTTAGGCTTTCTCTGACAATACGTTCAGCCAATAGTGTCCGGACTACCCCCATTATCAGATATGAGCAGAAGTGCTTGCTTTAAGCATGGCTTTTATCTGGCTGGTGGCGTAGAATAAAGCTTCACGACGATTCATCAACAGCTTCCTGAAGACCTTGTGGTTAAGATGTATTTTATATGCATTACGGTAAGCCCGAGAGCGACTCCCGGTCCTCCGGCAGCACGGAAACCATGACATCTTAGCACCGGTAACACCAATAAAGCCACATTAATAATCAGAAATTCCAATGTGAGTCATAATTTTTTCGCTAATTTTCGCCATTTCCTGAATGTTTTATAAATCAATGAGAGAAATAGATAAATACTCCTTTGGGATAGGTGACAGGTTCTCACATCAGGGCAGGGCTCAGCTTGAAGCTCTGATAATGGCAGCAACTGAATTAGGCATAAACATTACTCCGGTCTGGAACAAGTCTAACAGGGAACATAACATAGTCCATTCGGTACCTGCAGATACCCGGGCTGAGGCTGATGATGCAGTAAAGGCCCTTAATTTTACCGGGCCCTATTTCGTTGATGCTGACCATATCAATCTCAACACCGTTATTCGCTATATCGGACACTGTGATTTCTTTACACTCGATGTAGCCGACTATATCGGAACTGCAGCGACTGATGCCGATATTGACAGCTTCATGGATTCACACCGCTCCTACTGTGGTGACCTGCAGATACCAGGTATTACAGAAGCAGTTACCATTACAGAAAAATATCTGAGGGATTTTGCAGGTAAATTCCTCCTCGCATTGAAAAAAGCAGCTGAATTATACAATTATATAGCTTCAAAAGAAGGAGAAGGGAATTTCGTTACAGAGGTATCCATGGATGAGGTAGACGAACCGCAGAAACCGATAGACCTGCTCTTCATCCTTAAAGTCCTTGCAGAGATGAAAGTACCTCTTCAGACAGTGGCTCCAAAGTTTACCGGAAGGTTTAACAAGGGAGTCGATTATCAAGGTGACCCCATTCGCTTTGCGCAGGAATTTGAGGAAGATATCCTTGTTGTCAAATACGCTGTCAGTCATTTCGGGCTACCAAAAAGTCTCAAGCTGAGCGTTCACTCAGGAAGTGACAAGTTCTCAATCTACAGGGCAATGGGTGATCTTATCCGGAAGCACGACTGCGGTCTTCATCTCAAAACTGCAGGCACCACTTGGTTGGAAGAGGTTATCGGTCTCGCACTGGCCGGAGGCAACGGACTTGATATGGCAAAGAAAATCTACCGTACTGCCTATTTCCGGCGTGAAGAATTGTGCGTCCCCTATACCACCGTCATAGACATCAGACCGGAGATGCTGCCTCATCCTGATACGGTTGACAATTGGGATACATTAAAATTTTCAGGCACCCTGCGTCATATACCCGGAGATCCTGACTACAACCCCAGCTTCCGGCAGCTGATACACGTCGGATACAAGATTGCAGCTGAACTGGGGAAAGACTATACCGACGCACTCAGGGAAAATGAACGGATAATCTCTACCTGTGTCTGGGAAAACATCTACAGGCGTCATATAATACGTCTATTTACAACAGAATAAAATTTCATCCCATGAAAGAGTATATAAATGACGACTTCCTGCTCCAGGGAGAGGCAGCCCGAAGACTCTATCACGAACATTCGGAAGGATTCCCGATCATTGATTATCATTGCCACCTCAGTCCCGAGGCAATAGCCACTGACAGACGTTTTGAAGACCTGGGCCAGCTATGGCTTGAGGGAGACCATTACAAGTGGCGGGCAATGCGGGCCAATGGTATAAGTGAGAAATACATTACGGGAAAGGATACCACATTCCGGGAAAAATATGACCGGTGGGCAGAGACAGTGCCTATGACAATGCGTAACCCGCTTTACGCCTGGACCCACCTCGAACTGAAAAGGGTATTCGGGGTTGGCAGACTCCTGAACCCTGACAGTGCATCCTCCATATGGGAAGAGTGCACCGCTCTTCTGCAGCAACCGGAGTATTCGGCACGCGAACTGATGAAGAAATTTAATGTCGAGGTGGTTTGTACCACCGATGATCCCGTTGACAGCCTCGAACATCATAAGACTATAAGGAACCAGGGCTTTGAGATCAAAGTCCTGCCTGCATGGCGGCCAGACAAAGCCATGTCACCTGAAGATCCGTCAAGGTTCATCGATTATGTCAGAAAGCTTGAGGAGGCTTCAGCAACGGAGATCAAGGGATTTTCATCACTGATTGAAGCACTGCGTATCAGACACGCCTTCTTTGCTGAAGCAGGATGCGTTCTGAGTGACCATGGTATAGAACAATTCTATGCTGATGATTACACCGAAAAAGAGGCAGGGTCTATCCTCCAGAAGGTACTCTCCGGATCACACCTGGAAAGCAGCGAGATATCAAAGTTCAAATCAGCCATGCTGTATGAACTGGCGTTGATGGACAACGAAAGCGGCTGGGTTCAGCAGTTCCACTTCGGTGCCATCCGCAACAACAACAGCCGAATGCTGGCACAGCTCGGACCTGACACAGGGTATGACTCGATAGGCGACTTCACAATTGCCAGAACACTCTCAAAATTCCTTGACAGACTCGATTCCGGCGGTCACCTTGCCAAGACTATTCTCTATAACCTTAATCCTCGTGACAATGAACTGATAGCCGCAATGACCGGCAACTTCCAGGACGACTCAAACCCAGGAAAGATCCAGTTCGGGGCCGGATGGTGGTTCCTCGACCAGGAAACAGGAATGATCAATCAGCTCAATACCCTGTCACTGATGGGTCTCCTCAGCAGGTTCGTAGGGATGCTCACTGACTCACGCAGCTTCGTCTCATATCCCAGGCATGAATACTTCCGCAGGATTCTCTGTAACATGCTGGGAGAAGATGTCGAAAAAGGCAAACTTCCTTATTCTGAACTCGATACATTAGGTAAAATGGTCGAGATGATCTCCTACTACAACGCTAAACACTATTTCAAATTTTAAAAATATTTATTAAATTATGTCATCATTCAGAAAAATCAATGCAATACTGGCAATGGAAGAGACCGGCCTCGTGCCTCTCTTCTTCAATTCTGACCCGGAGATATGTAAAAAAGTAATTGCCTCATGCCATGCCGGAGGCGCAAAGGTATTTGAGTTTACCAACAGGGGCTACTTCGCCCATGAGGTCTTTGCTGATGTCAGGAAATGGGCACTCCGGGAGTTACCGGACCTGATGATAGGTGCCGGATCAGTTCCTGACGCCCCCACGGCAGCTATTTTTATGCAGATGGGTGCTGACTTTATCGTCGCCCCCTCTCTGAATCCCGAGGTAGCCAGGATCTGCAACAGGAGAAAAGTACTCTGGATACCAGGATGCGGGACGGTGACCGAGATTTCACAGGCTGAGGAACTGGGTGCTGACATAGTGAAAATCTTTCCGGGCTCTGCCGTCGGCGGACCATCATTTGTCAAAGCCATCAAAGGCCCCTGCCCCTGGACAAGCATAATGCCCACAGGCGGAGTGGAACCAACGGAAGAAAATCTTGGCAAATGGTTCGGGGCCGGCGTGACATGCGTGGGTATGGGTTCAGCCCTGGTGACAGATAAAATAGTTAATGCAGGCGACTGGAAAACCCTGGAGAATATGGTGCGAAACACACTCGACCTGATCAGTAAGCTGAGGACAACCCGTAACTGACCTGGCAAGGCAGGAAGATCTGATCGCGAAAACTAACACTGGTATTTACCCTTTAGATAATAATTATGCCTTTAAAAACCTCAGAAACCGGGATGACCAACTACAGGTGGGCCATCACCTCACTGTTGTTCTTTTCAGTTGCAATCAACTACATGGACCGGCAGGTACTGTCACTTACATGGAAGGATTTCATTGCACCGGAATTTCACTGGACCAACAATGACTACGGAACCATCACCGGTCTTTTCTCGATCTTTTATGCCGTCTGCCTGCTTTTTGCCGGCCGGTTTGTCGACTGGATTGACACCAAAAAGGGGTTCCTGTGGGCAATAGGCATCTGGTCAGCAGGTGCCATACTGCACGCCTTCTGCGGGATAGCAACCTCAGGCATCACTGCCGGGAAATGGTTCGTCGGTTTTGAGGAGGCACGCAAAATAATCGGTACTGTGGATGACATCGGGCTGGTGACATCAGTCAGTGTCACTCTCTTCATATTTGCCCGGTTCGTGCTGGCCCTAGGAGAGGCGGGCAATTTTCCGGCTGCCATAAAGACAACTGCTGAGTTCTTTCCGAAGAAGGACCGCGCCTTCTCTACCAGCATCTTCAACTCCGGAGCACAGATAGGAGCGCTCATCGCTCCGATATCCGTTCCGGTAATAGCAGCAAAATACGGCTGGGAGATGGCATTCATCGTCATTGGTGCACTAGGATTCATCTGGATGGGATTCTGGATCTTCATGTACAAAAAGCCTCATGAACACCCGCTGGTAAATAAGGCGGAGCTCGATTACATCAACCAGGATACTGTTGCGGAGACAAAGGCAAACAACAACGTGGCCGGGCCGGAAAGGAAGATACCCTTCTTCCGGACATTCGGATACCGCCAGACATGGGCTTTCGCATTCGGCAAGTTCATGACTGACGGGGTATGGTGGTTCTACCTGTTCTGGACACCAGCTTATCTCAGTGATGTCTATGGCCTGACATCTGATACCACAATGGCAAAGACACTGATCTTCGTCCTCTACGCTATAGTGATGCTGTCAATCATCGGAGGCTGGCTTCCCAAGTACTTTGTTGACAAGCTGGGGATGGATCCCTATGCCGGCCGTATGCGCGCCATGCTGATCTTCGCCTTCTTCCCTCTGCTGGCGCTTCTGGCCCAGCCGCTGGGCCACACATCCTACTGGTTCCCGGTAATAATTATCGGGATAGCCGGAGCTGCACACCAGGCATGGTCAGCAAATCTCTTTTCCACCATCGGTGACATGTTCCCGAAATCGGCAATTGCCACAATTACAGGGATAGGCGGAATGGCCGGAGGTATCGGTGCCTTTATAATTAACAAAGGTTCAGGCGCCCTGTTTGATTTCGCTTCCGGAACCACAATGATTGACGGGAAGGCTTCAGTCATGACAAAAGAACTTCTTGCTGCCGGAGCCCAGTATCTGGACGGACCACTGAAGTTCTTCGGTTTCGAGGGAATAAGGGCGGGCTACTTCATTGTATTCTGCATCTGCGCCGTTGCATACCTTATAGGATGGGTTGTGATGAAAATGCTTGTTCCGAAATACAAACCAATAGTAATCGAATAGAAAAATTACTCATGAAAGATTTCAGTGATCTGAAAGGAAAAGTTGCCGCCATAACCGGTGGCAGCGGGATAATCGGAAAAACGCTAGCCAGGGGCCTCTGCAGCGCAGGGGTGAATGTGATAATACTGGACTACAAGGTCGAAAGGGGAGCAATGACAGCCAAAGAGATCACCGCCGGACAGGAAGCCGGTCTGGCAACGAGTATCGATGCGAATGTACTCGACCGTGATTCACTGCTAAAAGCACGTGACCATATAAGGGGAAAATTCGGTACTCTTGACATCCTCATTAACTGCGCCGGAGGGAACAAAGCCAATGCCACGACAGCAAAAGAGTTCATCGCAGGAGGCGAAAAAGACTTGCATGGCACCTTTTTCGACCTTGATATCGAAGGATTTGACGGAGTCTTCGACCTTAACTTCAAGGGGACAGTGCTTCCTACGATGATCCTGGCGGAGGATATGGTCAGCAGAGGCAGTGGAGTGATATTGAATATATCCTCGATGAATGGTTACAGACCTCTCACCAAGATCCCGGCTTATTCAGCAGCCAAGGCTGCAATCAACAACCTCACCCAGTGGCTGGCGGTCCATTTCGCGCCTGCCGGAGTGAGGGTCAATGCAATCGCCCCGGGATTCCTGCTGACAAACCAGAACCGGTTCCTCCTTACTGACGAAAAAACAGGCGGGATGACCCCGCGGGGTAAGAAAATAATCTCCGCCACACCAATGGGACGCTATGCCGAACCAGAAGAACTTGTCGGGACTATGCTCTACCTGTTGTCTGAGACTTCATCATTCGTCACTGGAGTGGTGATACCTGTCGACGGAGGTTTTGGTGCGTTCAGCGGGGTATAGACATTCACGGGAGTCAATACCTTTATTAACCAAAAAGTCTTTTATTATGTTGTAGTCAACAGTATGATACATCATTCTGAAACCGGCCCTGACAGCGGAATTAAAAGGGATAAGGTCAGGGCAGCCCTTGAATCTATACTCAGCAGCTTCAGCGAAAGGAAGCGTGTGCTGATATTGCCTCCCGACATCACCCGGGCACACTCAGGGGCGGGGATGATTACCGAACTTCTGTGGGAGAAACTGGGCGGACAGGTCACTGATATTCTCCCCGCACTGGGCACACATATGCCGATGACACCGGAGGAGATATCCAAAATGTACGGTCAAACACCTCCCGGACTTTTCAGGGAACACCGCTGGCGGACTGATATAGAAGAACTCGGCAGGGTACCCTCGTCATTTGTTTCGCAGGTGACGGGCGGACGCCTCAGCTTTGACTACCCGGTTCAGGTAAACAGGCTGCTATCATCCGGCGGGCATGACCTGATCATTTCTGTCGGCCAGGTGGTGCCTCATGAGGTCACAGGCATGGCCAACTACAACAAGAATGTCTTCGTGGGCTGCGGCGGCAGCGAGGCTATCAACAAGAGCCACTTCATAGGAGCGGTGCACGGAATAGAAAACATTCTCGGAACCACCGACAACCCGGTGAGGGCGGTGCTGAACAAGGCCTCCGAGATTGCCGCACCGCGTCTGCCGTTGATTTACATCCTGACAGTGGTGGCTCCTGACAGTAAAGGCTGCCTGAAGATAAGGGGCCTCTATGCCGGTGATGACATCGAATGCTTCAGACAGGCCGCAGCGCTCTCGCGCGAAGTCAACTTCACCACGATGCCACACAGGCTGAAAAAGGTGGTGGTGTGGCTTGACCCGGAGGAGTTCAAGAGCACATGGCTGGGAAACAAGAGCATCTACCGCACCCGCATGATGATTGCCGATGACGGCGAACTTGTGGTACTTGCCCCCGGAGTAAGGACTTTTGGCGAAGACCCTGCAATCGACAGGCTGATAAGGAAATACGGTTACAGAACCACCCCGGAGATCCTTGCTTTCACTGAAGCAAACCAGGATCTGCAGGATAACCTCAGTGCTGCTGCCCATCTTATCCACGGCTCACCGGAGAACAGGTTCAGGGTTACATATGCTGCGGGCCGGCTTACCCGCGCAGAAGTTGAGTCTGTCGGCTACAACTTCGGGGAGATCGAGCCGCTCATGAAGCTTTATGACCCGGAGAACCTGCAGACAGGATTTCATGTTACCGCTGACGGGGAGGAATTTTATTTTATATCCAATCCTGCCACGGGACTATGGAGAGCAGATGAATAGAACCATGAAGATAATTATTGACGAAAACATACCCTTCATCAGGGGCGCCTTCGAAAGGTGGGCTGATGTTGTCTACGCACCGGGACGCGCCATCAATTCGAAGATGGTTGCAGACGCCGATGCGCTGATAGTGCGGACGCGTACAAAATGCAACGCTGATCTCCTGAGCGGAAGCAGCGTCAGGATCGTTGCCACGGCTACAATCGGTTTTGATCACATAGATACTGTGTGGCTGGAACAAAATGGCATAAAATGGGCCAATGCGCCGGGATGCAACTCCGGGTCGGTGATGCAATACGTCACCTCCCTCCTGCTTTTCCTGGCTAAAAAGCACTCCTTTGACCCCGGCTCAATGACCCTCGGCGTGGTGGGAGTGGGAAACGTCGGCTCCAGGGTGGCAAGGGCTGCAAACGCATTAGGCATGCGTGTCCTGCTGAATGACCCGCCCCGGCAGAGACGTGAAGAGGGCAGAGACATGAATACGGGAGGCTCGGATCTTCATAAAGAAGGCCGCCGGAGTGATGCTCAGTTCCACCCCCTGGGCAAACTGCTTCACGAATCGGACATACTTACACTGCATGTCCCCCTGACAATGGAAGGCATCGATAAAACATTCCACCTGATTGACAGGGAGGTTCTTTCACTGCCGGTCAGACAAAAAATCTTAATCAACACTTCACGCGGGGAGGTTGTTGACAATCCCGCACTGCGTGAAGCGCTGAAGTCAGGCCGCATGCGCGGCGCCGCCCTTGACGTTTGGGAGGGAGAACCGGCTGCCGACCCTCAGCTGATTGACCTGGCTGACATTGCAACACCCCACATTGCAGGATACTCGGTGGACGGCAAAGCAAACGCCACTGTCAGTTCCGTAAGAGTGGTGGCATCAGAACTCGGTCTGCCTATGCAAGACTGGACTCCGGCCACGCTGCCGCAACCTGACCAGCAACTTATCAACCTTACCGGCAGAGGCAGCGCCTCACCCATCGAACTGGTTGCAATTGCAGTGAATCATACTTACCCCATCGAAGCAGATGACCGGCTTTTCAGAAAAAACAGGGAAAATTTCGAGTACCTTCGCGACAACTACAGGATCAGACGGGAGTTCTCTTCATACATGGTAAGAACCAATGACCCAAAGACGGAACATATTCTGACAGAACTTGGATTTAAGATAATTAAATGACTTATTTAAAAGTGTTGAAATGAAAGCAGATATCGGATTGATTGGACTGGCAGTGATGGGCGAAAACCTTGTACTCAATATCGAGAGCAGGGGATTCACAGTTGCAGTCTACAACCGTACCACTGAAAAAGTGTCATCATTTATGAACGGACGGGGCAAGGGAAAGAAGCTTATCGCCTCTTACTCGCTTGAGGAGTTCGTCTCAAGTCTCAGCCGGCCGAGGAAAGTAATGCTTATGGTCAAAGCGGGCAAACCCGTTGATGACTTCATCGAACTGCTGATTCCGCTTCTCGACAAAGGTGACATAATTATCGAGGGAGGCAACTCGCATTTCCCTGACACAATAAGGCGAACCGCCTATGTTGAAAGCAAGGGGCTGCTCTATATCGGCACTGGCGTTTCCGGCGGTGAGGAAGGTGCGCTTCTCGGACCCTCGATGATGCCCGGCGGCTCCAGGGAGGCATGGCTGCATGTGAAGGATATCTTCCATGCAATTGCTGCGCGGGCCTCCGACGGCGCTCCCTGCGTGTCATGGATAGGAGACAACGGCGCCGGCCACTTCGTCAAGATGGCACACAACGGCATAGAATACGGTGACATGCAGCTCATCTGTGAGGCATACCACCTGATGCTGAGCTCCGGCGCATTCACATATGACGGGATGGCTGATATCTTCGACGAGTGGAACACGGGTGAGCTTGACTCTTACCTGATCCAGATAACCGGCGAGATACTCAGATACAAAGACACTGATGGTCAGCCACTTGTCGCCCGGATACTGGACTCAGCCGGCCAGAAGGGAACAGGCAAATGGACAGTGGTCAGCGCTCTCGATCACGGGGTGCCTCTCAGCCTCATAGGCGAATCAGTCTTCGCACGGTTCATCTCGTCAATGAAGAAGGAGAGGGTGAAAGCCTCTCCCCTCTTCGACAGCCCCGGAAAGATAATTCTTAAGGATAAAAAAGAGTTTGTCGACGATATCCGCAAGACACTTTATGCATCGAAGATAGTCTCCTACGCCCAGGGATTCAACCTTCTCAGGAATGCAGCTGCAGAGTATAAATGGGATCTTAATTATGGGGAAATCGCAATGATATGGAGGGGTGGCTGCATCATCCGGTCTGCCTTCCTCAACAAAATATACGAGGCGTTCAAACGCGAACCCGGCCTGCCCAACCTGATAACCGACAGGTATTTTACAGGCATCCTGAGGGAGAACAGTGAGAGCTGGCGCCGTGTGGTTGCCCGGGCCGTATCTGCAGGCATCCCCGTGCCGGCGATGAGCGCCGCCCTCGCCTGGTTCGACAGCTATCGTTCCGAGTGGCTGCCGGCCAGCCTTCTCCAGGCTCAACGCGACTATTTCGGAGCACACACCTACCAGCGTACCGACAAACCTGAAGGAGAGTTCTTCCACACAAACTGGACGGGCCGCGGAGGAGATACAGCTTCATCAACGTATAACGCCTGAACCGGGCACCGGTTTGACTTTTTTCTATATTTTTACCCTGAACTTAAAGGCCTGAATCATTATGACCAAGAACCTAAACGAACGCGCAGCTGACAATATCCGTATTCTCTCAATGGCAATGGTTGAGAAGGCAAACTCCGGACATCCGGGTGGAGCAATGGGCGGAGCTGATTTCATCCACATCCTTTTCTCTGAATTCCTCAGGTTTGATCCGGCAGACCCTGAATGGATCAACCGTGACCGCTTTTTCCTTGACCCGGGACATATGTCGCCTATGCTCTACTCAGTGCTGACACTTACCGGGCACTTTACGACTGATGACATAAAACAGTTCCGTCAGTGGGGAAGCATCACTCCCGGTCACCCCGAGCGTGATGTGAAACATGGTGTGGAGAACACCTCCGGACCACTGGGTCAGGGCCACACGATGGCCGTCGGAGCCGCCATTGCAGAACGGTTTCTCGCAACACGGTTCGGCAGGCTCTTCGAACACAGAATCTATACATATATCTCTGACGGCGGCATCCAGGAGGAGATTTCACAGGGCGCCGGCAGACTGGCCGGCCATCTTGGCCTGAGCAACCTGGTAATGTTCTATGACTCGAACGATATTCAGCTCTCAACCGAAACATCGGCAGTGACCTCGGAAGACACAGCCGCCAAATACAGGGCATGGGGCTGGCGCGTCATGGAGATCGACGGTCATAACCACGACCAGATACGGGGAGCCCTTCGTCTTGCGGAAGACGAAAACGAAAAACCGGTCCTTATTATCGGAAAAACCGTAATGGGAAAAGGACTTGTCGACGACGCCGGTAACAGCTTCGAAGGAAAAACCTCGACACACGGTCAGCCGGTAACACATGCAGGCGGCTCATTTAAGAAATCAGTTGCAAATCTCGGCGGTGACCCGGAAGATCCGTTTGCCATCTTCAGCGACGTCAGAAAACTCTACGAGGATGCAATGGCTTCAAAAAAAGCAGCAGCAGCAGACTGGAAAGAGAAAAGACAAGCCTGGGCAGCGGCCAATCCGGAGGCAGCACAACTGCTTGACAGTTTCTATTCAGGAGCCGTACCGGAAATCAACTTCGCCGGGGTGGTACAGAAGGAAAATGACGCCACACGCAATGCCTCCGCGGTTCTGCTCTCACTGTTTGCAGGGAAAATACCCAACATGATTGTCGCCTCTGCCGACCTGGCTAACTCTGACAAAACCGACGGATTCCTCAAGAAAAGCAAGCCGCTGGTCAGGGGTGATTTCTCAGGTGCATTCCTTCATGCCGGTGTCACCGAGCTGACAATGGCAGCATTGATGAACGGCATGGCCCTCCACGGAGGCGTCATTCCAGTATGCGGCACCTTCTTCGTCTTTTCCGACTACATGAAGCCTGCGGTAAGGCTCGCGGCGCTAATGGGTCTGCCTGTCAAGTATGTATGGACTCATGACGCCTTCCGCGTGGGTGAGGATGGCCCCACCCACCAGCCGGTGGAACAGGAGGCCCAGATAAGGCTCATGGAACACCTGAAGAACCACCATGGTGAAAACAGCATGCTGGTGCTTCGCCCTGCTGATGCACTAGAAACGAACATCGCATGGCAGCTGGCGCTGGAAAACAAAACGACACCGACGGGACTGATACTTTCACGCCAGAATATAAAGACACTGCCGGCTGCAGGAAAGACACGCGCCGAAGCTGCAGCAATGGCCGCCAGAGGCGCCTATACAGTGACAGAGAGCGACGGCAGGCCCGACGTGATCCTCGTCGCCAGCGGTTCCGAAGTGGCAACCCTCGTGGAGGCTGCAGCCCTCCTCTCGGCTGACGGAGTAAAGTCAAGAATTGTATCAGCTCCCTCGGAAGGCCTTTTCAGACTGCAGGATGAAAAATACCGGCACAGCATTATCACCCCGGGCATTCCGGTGTTCTGCCTGACTGCAGGACTGCCTGTGACAATGCTCGGCTTAGCCGGATCTGAAGGAAAGATATGGGGGCTGGAGAGCTTCGGTTTCTCGGCAGCCTACGGAATACTCGATCAGAAACTGGGCTTCACCGGTGAAAACATCGCAAAGGAGGTGAAGAAGTTTCTCGGGAAATAAGGCCTTCATGCCTGTGGTGCGGTCTCATACGTGACCGCACTTTTTTTTGAGACAGTATCACCCTTTTAGTGTAATTTTGAACCGAAGGATCATTAAAACATACTGACATGAAAGTACTGAAATGGATCTTTATCGTCATCCTCGCCCTGCTTGCATTGATCACAGCTGTGGGCTTTGCAATGCCTAAGGACACAAAGGTGACAGTCACCGAAGAGATTAATCTTCCTCCCGCCAAGGTATTTCACTTCGTTGCCGGTTTCGTTGACCGCACCGTTTGGGATCCATGGATCAAGGCAGATACAGCTGTGAAATGCACGTTTGACATCGTCCCCGGTTACGTCGGATCAAAATACAACTGGGATGGGCCGGTTGTAGGAAAGGGTTCGATGCTTGTAGACTCTGTAGTCTTCGGGTCATACATCCTTAACCGGGTCTCACTGATGCCAGGGAAATTCATTCCCGAAGAATGGGTGTTCACCCCTTCGGGGAACGGGACCTTGGCTACATGGACAATTACGATGAGCTCCGGATCCCCCTTCGGCCGTCTGGCCAATAAGGCATTCTCCGGAATTATTCTGAAAACGATGAAAAGCGGCAAGGCTGAACTGAAGACCTGGCTCGAGGCCAATGGTGTACAGCTGAGCAAACTAACCGAGATCGGAATTGAAGAGTACCCTGCCATTGAGGCGCTGACACTCACCGCCGAAATGACGATGGATGAGATGAAGGCCTGGTATGGGCAGGGCCTCGCCAGGGTAATGGCTGAACAGCAGGCACAGAATATTCAGCCGCAGGGTATGCCTTTCGCACGCTATGGAGGTTATGATGAGGTAACCGGAAAATTTACGATGACAGCAGGTATGCCGGTGTCATCCGGAGGCAAATCGGCAGGTGACATCAGACTGGTGAAATACGGATCATTCGTGGCACTGAAAGGAATGCATGCCGGCCCGTATGACGAATTGACCGCAAGCTACCAGGCGCTTGAAAAATATGCTAAGGACAATGGCATCATACTCGAAGGGGTGGCTTGGGAGTATTATCTCTCCGACCCTGCCGAAGCCACAGATCCCGGCCAGCTCCTTACACTAATTGCAATGCCGCTCAAAACCAAATAGTTTAATTCTTTGTGCTGACTGCCTGCTGGCACTGCCGACTTCTTAATACTGACATATAAACAATCACTGTGTACGACATCTCCCCGGGAGTCAAAGGACTCATATTCGATCTTGACGGAACCCTTGCCGATACAATGCCATGGCATTACCAGGCCTGGCAGAAGGCATGTGAAAGATTTGGAATAATAATGGATACTGAATTCCTGCAGGCGCAGACAGGGGCTCCGGGATGGAAAATTGCCGAGGAGGTGATTGCAATAAACGGGAAAACGGGTATCGTCTCGCCCGATGACATAATGCAGGTTAAGCTCGAAGAGTTCTATAAAATTCAGCATAATGTAACACCCATCGAACCGGTAACTGCCCTGGCACAGAAGTATTACGGGGTCCTGCCAATGGCTGTAGGTACCGGAGGACACAGAGAGGCGGTGGAAAAGACCCTGGAGATAACCGGCATCAGGAAATACTTTGATATAATAGTGACGGCAAATGACGTGACTAACCATAAGCCGCATCCGGAGACCTTCCTCAGGTGTGCTGAACTGATGGGTGTTGCTCCTGCTGACTGCGAGGTGTTTGAAGACGGTGACCTGGGAATAGAGGCAGCCAGACGCGCAGGGATGATTGCCACTGATGTAAGGACATGGTATGACTCTTCGTGGACGGAAAGTCTGAGGGTCTGAGGGTCTGAAGGTCTGAAGGTCTGAAGGTCTGAAAGTCTGAAAGTCTGAAGGTCTTGCGGTCTTGCAGCCTTGCGGTCAGGCAGTCTTGCGGGCAGGCGGTCGGGCGGTCTTACATGCAATGACCTGATTATAAACTATATAACACTATTGCCTACTGCCTATTGCCTCTTGCCTAATGCCTAATGCCTAATGCCGACTGCTGACTCTTAAAATATGGATACAAAACTTATCATAACCCAGGACGGCTCCCACACACTCTACGTGCCGGGGATGGATGAACATTACCATTCCCGTTTCGGGGCAATTACTGAGTCAAGACACATATTCATCAACGCCGGCCTTGCAAGCATTCCCAGCTGCGACGTATCAGTCCTCGAGGTTGGCTTCGGCACCGGACTCAATGCGCTTCTTACGGCACTTTATGCCGGCCGCATGAAAATCCGGGTCAGCTTCGTCTCCCTCGAGAAATACCCCCTTGACCAGTCACTGACAGAGATGCTTAATTACGGCGCCCTGGCAGGGGAAGGAGGTGAAGAACTTTTCAGGGCAATCCACAATGCTCCCTGGGATACTCCGTCAGCGATAACTGAATGGTTCACTCTTGAAAAGAGGCTGACAGACCTGACTGATGAAAGTCCCGCAGGCAACTATGACCTCGTTTACTTCGACGCCTTCGGCCCCGACAAACAGCCGGAAATGTGGACGGAGAAGGTGTTGCGCCGCATAGCGGATGTGACCCGCCAGGGGTCAGTGTTCGTAACCTACTCAGCAAAAGGTGATCTGAAAAGAATGCTCAGGTCTCTCGGTTTTGAAGTAACACACCTTCCCGGCCCGCCGGGAAAAAGAGTCTTCACGCGGGCAGTGAAGAGATGAAATTCGGTATATTTGCGCCACTTAATCAGTAAATATCGAAAAATCAGATACAGTCAGCAAACTAAAAATCAGATCATGAAAATCAACAGGATTGTCCTCCTTATTGCCATCACTGCAATTTCAGTCATGCCGGCAATCGGTCAGAAATCAAAACTTGTCACCTCTGATGACTCCCTCTCCTACGCCCTTGGCGTTGCCAACTACATGTATTACAAGGGAGACAGTATCAATATCAGTACGAAAATGTTCACAAAAGGGATGACTGATGCATCAAAAGATAAACCGCTGATGAATGATACCGCTGCCAGCATCTTCATTACCAGCTACATGCAGAAACGTGAGAGAATCCGGCTTATGGCCCGGTACGGGAATGAGATAGAAGCTGCCAAAACATGGCTGTCTGACAACGCCAGGAAGGAAGGAGTTGTCACAACAGCCAGCGGCCTGCAGTATAAAGTGCTTCAGGAAGGGACAGGAGTTGCTCCGGGACCCGAAGATATTGTCAAAGTTCATTACACTGGAAATACTATCGAAGGAAACAAGTTTGATTCATCCTATGATCGTGGTGAGCCGGCCCAGTTCAGGGTAAGCAATGTCATCCGCGGATGGGTGGAAGGTCTCCAGCTTATGAAGGAGGGCTCCAAAATGATGCTTTACATTCCGTATGACCTCGCCTATGGCGAAAGGGGGGCCGGAAATGTAATCAAACCTTTTGAAACACTCATATTTGAAGTGGAACTGCTCGAGGTAATAAAAGAACAGTAATATCCCTGACTTGAACTTCAAAATATTATCTTTGCCAGAAATCAAATTAAAACATACACGATGAAAATCAAAGGTTTAGTTATTCTTGCTGTTGCAACAGCTATGATTGTATCTTCTTGCAATACAAAATCAAGCGTAACCGGCACAAAGGTCAAGAGTCCTGAAGACTCACTCGCTTACGCACTTGGCATTGCCAACTATTTCTACTATATGACTGACAGTATTGATATTGATCCCGTTTTGCTTGCAAAGGGCATGCTCGATGCAAAGGAAGGCAAGAACGGTCTTGACAATCAGGCTGCACAGGGTTACGTAATGACATATATGCAGAAGAGGCAGATTGAGCAGATGAAGAAGATGTATGGCAAGAACATTGACGAAGGTGAAAAATTCCTTTCTGAAAATAAAAAGCGTGAAGGTGTACAGGAAACAACCAGCGGACTTCAGTATGAGGTAATCACAATGGGTGCAGGCGAAAAACCGGCTGCCACCGATGCTGTTAAGGTCCACTACACCGGCACAATGGTTGACGGCACAAAATTCGAATCTTCACTTGACAGCGGCGAACCTGCACAGTTCATCGTAAACCAGGTCATTCCGGGATGGCAGGAAGCCATTCAGCTGATGCCTGTAGGATCAAAATTCAAGTTCTACATTCCTTACGAACTGGCTTACGGCGAACAGGGACAGGGCCCGATTCCTCCCTTTTCAACACTTGTATTCGAAGTTGAGCTCCTCGAAATTGTAAAACAATGATATCAGCCGAGATACATACCCCGAAAGGGGTTATGAAAGCTGTTCTTTACGATGACGATGCCCCCGGCACCGTAACAAACTTCGTGAAGCTTGCCAGGCAGGGATTTTATGACGGCCTTGCATTCCACAGGGTCATTCCCGATTTCGTCATCCAGGGAGGCTGCCCCTTCTCGAAGGACATGAGTGATCCTCGCGTGGGCACAGGCGGTCCGGGTTATAAAATCAAGTGTGAGCTTACCGGCCAGAAACAGTTCCATGACCGTGGCGTAATGTCAATGGCGCACGCTGGCAGAGACACCGGCGGTTCGCAGTTCTTCATCTGCCACAGCAGGACCAACACAAAACACCTCGACAGAAATCATACATGCTTCGGAAAGGTTGTTGAGGGTGTTGATGTGATTGACCAGATCAGGGCAGGTGACACGATCGAAAAGATAGTAATAACAGAATCGGAATAATGGAATACCAGATCACCGGCAGGGTCGCTGAAGTTTATCCGGTCAACAGGATCAATGAACGGTTCCGCAAGCGCGAATTCGTCATTGAACATAAGGAGAGCGGAAGCGGACAGGCTTATGTCGACTTCATCAAGTTTCAGCTCACGCAGGAAAAGTGCGAGATAATTGATGAGTCATGGCTGAGGCAGGAGGTGACAGTCACATTCAACATCAGGGGTAACCGGTGGGAAAAGAACGGTGTGGCGAATTACATCACCAACCTCAATGCACTGGCGATAACAAGGGGAATAGCAGTTACAGAGAATGGCCAGCAGGCCATTGTCAACCCGCATCTCGAGGATGCCCCATCCCCCAGCCCGGAGATGGACGACCTGCCATTCTGATCTGTATCCTGACAAAACAACAGTGCCACATCCTTACGGGTGTGGCATTTTTGTTATATCAGGCAAGAGCCGATAGAGGGCCGGGCGTTTAAAATGACGCGGTGGGTCATTTTAGCGTATAATAATTAAATTGCACGGCTAATCTAAAGGAAGGAGCCGGCTTGGAAGGAAGGCAACCGGCAATAGTGCCGGCAATAAATTCTAACCCGGACATTCCAATTCCCAGATCGTAAATCCTGTTATATTTGCCAAAATCACATCCCTGACCCATGAATTCAGACAATCCCCTGCTTAAAGACTGGACGACACCCTTCGGCATTCCCCCTTTTAACCTCATCAGGCCCGGACATTTTAAACCGGCTGTGGTAGAGGCAATTAACGAAGCCAGAAAAGAGATCGATGCAATAGTTGCAAATCCTGATGAACCGGATTTTGGCAATACAATTGAAGCGCTCGAGCGGGCCGGATCATTGCTCAACCGCATCACACCTGTCCTGTTCAACCTGAACAGCTCAGACACAACCCCTGAACTGCAGGAAGCGGCCCGTGACGTATCTCCGCTGCTTGCAAATTTTTCAAATGATATTTCACTCAATTCTGATTTGTACAAGAAGGTGAAGTATGTTTTTGACAGAAGGGAAAACATGGTTACCGACCCTGAACAGCTGATACTTCTTGAACGGAAGTACAGGAACTTTATCCGTGGCGGTGCAGGTCTGGCAGATGAGGCTAAGGAAAGGTTCAGGGCCATAACAGTGGAGCTCTCCTCCCTTTCACTGAAATTCGAGGAGAATGTCCTTGCTGAGACAAATGACTTCACTCTCCATCTCACCTCTGAGGAAGAGCTGGCAGGGCTTCCTGACGGAGTACGCGAAGCTGCATCGGCACTTGCTGATGAGAAAGGCATGAAAGGATGGCTCTTCACCCTGCATGCACCAAGTTATGTACCATTCATGCAGTACGCTGACCGGCGTGACCTGAGGGAGACACTCTTCAGGGCCTATTCCCGGCGCGGTTTCCGAGGCAATGAATTTGACAACAGGGAACTGGTTCTCAGGATAACTGAACTGAGGCTTGAAATGGCTAAGCTGCTCGGATACCCAAACTATGCCGCATATGCACTTGAGGAACGGATGGCCTCCACCCCCGGTGAGGTTAACGCCTTCCTGCGGAAACTGCTCGAGGCTTCAGCCCCTGCCGGCAAAAGAGATCTCAGGGATGTCGAAGATTATGCCCGAAGCCACGGACATGAAGGAAAACTCGAAAGGTGGGACTGGGCATACTGGTCTGAGAAACTGCGATTGGAAAGGTTCAGCATCGATGATGAGGCACTGAGACCCTACATGCCTCTTGAAAAGGTCAGGGAGGCGGTACTGGAGCTTGCAACAAGGCTTTACGGACTCACCTTCATTGAAAACAGAAAAATCCCGGTATACAATGAAGAGGCGACCGCCATCGAGGTACATGACGGAGATAATGGGATTATTGCTATACTGATGCTCGATTTCCATCCACGGAAAGGGAAAAGCGGCGGGGCATGGATGACCGGTTTCCGCGAGCAGTGGAAAGAAAACGGCCAAAGAATCATTCCGGTTGTATCACTTGTAATGAACTTCACCCGCCCGACACCCGCGAGACCATCACTCCTCTCTCACAGTGAGATGAATACATTTCTCCATGAATTTGGTCATGCCCTCCACGGGATGCTGTCAGACTGCACCTACGAGAGTCTCTCAGGGACCAATGTGAAACGTGATTTCGTGGAACTTCCCTCACAGATTATGGAGAACTGGTCATGGGAAAAAGAATGGCTTGACACCTGGGCCGCAGATTACCGGACTGGTGAAAAGATACCTGAAGAAATCCTTCTGAAGCTCAAGGAATCAGTTACTTACAATGAGGGATATGCCTGCATGCGACAGCTTGGATTCGGACTGCTCGACATGGCATGGCATTCTCTTGAAGAACCATTCAGGGGTGATATAGTTGTCTTTGAGCGTACATCCATGGCGCCGGCAGAACTTCTTCCCCCGGCAGACGGAGCATGTATGAGCGTTTCGTTTGCCCACCTGTTCGCCGGCGGCTATGCCGCAGGCTATTACGGATACAAATGGGCTGAAGTCCTGGATGCCGACGCATTCAGCCTTTTCAGGGAGAAAGGGATATTCAACCAGGAGACGGCCGGTTCATTCCGCCGGAATATACTTGAAAAAGGAGGCAGCCGTGAACCTGACGAACTCTTCAGAACTTTTCGCGGACGGGAACCTTCACAGGAACCTCTCATTGAGAGAAGCGGATTCAAAATTCACGGGTAAAAAACGAGGCTGCCCCTCTTTGTATCAGGACAGCCTCGAAAAAAACTAAGATATTCTGTAGTATCTCTTACAGGGCAGTAAACAATCTGACTGCACACGCAGGAGAGGCATCTCTCATACCGCTTAATGTATGGTGTACAAATCGGCCCAGGGTGCCTGTCCAATAATCGGAGTACGCCACATACTTTCCTGAACTGTTTTTGATCTGCAGATCACCAACGACGTTCCCGTTATCATCAACCACCTTGATTTTGTAATCAATCCTTCGATCATTGACTAAAAGACTTGATTTCAGAAGAAGGACCGGCTCCCAGCCGGTTGACTCTCCGAAAGCTACCGGTGATCCGATATTCACCGGCTGGCTCGTACGGTGACTGACATACTGGTATTGCAGCTTCAGTGTGGTAGGCACACCGGCAGTTTCGTAAAGGAAGTTATAGAATCTTACCCAGGTTATTGAATCAGTCGTCACGGTCTGCCTTCTGACATAAGGATACAAATTGTCGAATACAACCGGCGGCGTATTAAAATCATGAACAAAGACATTTTGCTTCTTTTGAGTCAGGGTAACATTCTGATCATAAACCAGAGAATCAGAAGCAGGTAACAGTTTAGTCGTATAGTACAACTTGATATTTACATTACCCGGGGTAACAGTGTAGAAACGCCCGACTGATCCTTTAGGAATAGCATTGTATGTTGTAAGCGGAGCCTTGCTGTTTGCAATCATCTTGCCATTGATTTCAACCTTGTTGATGTTATTCGCAGCTACGGCGTTTACCGGATTCATATAGTGCAGCTGAAATTCAGCCACCGCACCAGCCTGTTCAGCATCATACTGGATCTCATGTTTCTCGCATGAAATCAAAACTACTGCTGCCAGGGCCAGACCTATATATTT
Organism: uncultured Rikenella sp.; assembly: GCA_964635655.1. Classification (GTDB taxonomy): domain Bacteria; phylum Bacteroidota; class Bacteroidia; order Bacteroidales; family VadinHA17; genus SR-FBR-E99. The sequence continues at coordinate 93,891 of CAZWOC010000004.1, forward strand.
ATTTTTTTTCATGTCTGTGTTATTTAGTTGAGATATTAGTTAGTTGGCATATCTCCCGGATAGGCAAACCACGGTATCGAGCACTGATAGTTTGCTGCCATTCCCGAGATTGGTTTTAAAGTCTCAAGCGAGGGCTTGTTCCACATATACTCCGAGTTGTAACGCGGACGAATCCGATAGCAGGGTGAACCCTGGTTATCTACGTTGTAAGCGACTCTGCGGTTTAACACATTGGCAGGCTGCAGATAAAAACCTTTATAGACTTTGGTCTGATCTGAATCCCACTTATTATAGACGGTTGAAAGGTCCCATCCGTTTCCGCTTGAAGGATAGTCTCCGGTATAATCAATATCGTAATGATATTTTCTCATATCGACCCAGGCCTCGAGTGCACCCCACGGATACAGAGAAATCCATTTCTGCATCATAATATGTGATAATGAAAAATCAGCGAGATTCAGATTATTTACATACGGCCCTGCAAGATATTCAGTAGCAAGGGTGTTGAATGTAGCCTTTGTAATCTTATCGCCACCTGCTGCCTGTCCCTTTGAACCCGGGTAAATGTATTTGGCTGTAAAACTCATATCTCCTGCAACACCGGCTTTGAAGGCTTCAAATGCATCATTTTTCATTCCCAGTTTCCAGTATGTTTCAGCAAGACAGAATTTCAGTTCTGCATAGGTCATCAGGATATAGGGAGCATCGTCCCTGTAGATCCAACGGCCTTTCCCGTCATTAGTCACGTCACCGTATGCGTTTCGTCCGTAAATATAGGCTGCTGTCCCAATCGGTCCGGTCCTTCCTGTAAAGGAACTTCCGTAATATTTGCGCTTTTTGATACTGCTGGCAACATCCATATTATCATAAGTAGGATCATCTGTAGTTGCAAGTTTGACAGCAACACGGGGATCATAATGTCCGGGTGAAGTGACTATTGTATCACAGACAATCTGTTTGGCAGCAAGCTCATACGGATAATACGTGTTTCCGGAAACTGGGTACTTGTTACCTGTTGACTCATCATACCTGGGAACTGTACCGGTAAATACCTGGACTGCATAATCATGCTGCCAGTAAGAATAGTCCGTACTGCCGGATTTGTAAGCAAGGTTTCCTCTCCAGACACCCCAGAAGTTGTTGTATGCAGATTGTGCAGCTGAGCCGCCACCACCGCCAACAGTGACTGCTGCATCATCATCTGATGAAGCGAAGGATTTGCCGGCAGCTGTGATCAGTTCCTGGGCATACAGGGTATTGAAGTCTGATTTATTTGAAAGTGAAGCCAGGTTACGGACAATGACACCATATGCAAATTTGATCCATTTGTCCCTGTTACCGCCGTAGATATAATCGTTGGCGCTGATCTTTGTTCCATACTGGGAATTATCAGGCATTTCGAGGTATTCAATTGCCTTGTATGCCCAATTTCGTACTGCCTGATAGACAGTATCCTGGTAGTCATACCTGTGTGAAAGGAGTCCGGGAACAAAGGCATCTTTCAGTATAAGCTCCCCATGGTACTTGGTCAGTTGATCCCATGTAAAGGCTTTGATTGCGAGGCCAATTCCAGCAAGTGTCCAGTTCTCTGCCTCAATAGACTGGTTTATCAGGTTCTCAAGATTCATTCCCTGATTCCAGTAGGCCATTCGCCATAGTTCACCGCCGGCATCACTTGACAGGCTGTAGTAGTTCTGTGCAAAACTTGTGTAATAGGCTGTTCCCATCATCTGGGTCAAAGGAGCCGCAACACGCACATCCCAGTACAAACCCTGGAATTGTTGCTCTATTCCTGCAAGGTACAGGTAGCCGTCCACATATGCAGGCGCATCAATATTCTGGTTGACATCCAGGTATTTTTCACAGCTTGTTGTCATAACAAGCACTGTCGCCACCAGAAGAACGAAAACGGATATCTTTTTTATCATTGTTTTAGTTTTTTCTTGGTTTCAATTATTTGAAGGTCACACTCAATCCTATCGCATAACCTCTCGGGTTTGGAAGTGACCACATATCAATTCCTTCACCACCGGTACCGCCAAGAGCAGCAGATACTGTATTACCTACAGCATCAAGACCTGAATAGTTAGTCAGAACAAAAAGGTCATTGCCTGACAGGAAAACACTTGCCTGGGAAAGTGGAGTTTTCGTCAGCCACTTTGCAGGAAGGTTGTAGTTGAGGCGAAGTTCCTGCAGTCTCAGGTAATGAACATCAGTTTCTATCCAGTCTTCATTATTCCCGACATCAGTAGTCGCGAAAAGTGTCGGATCAACTGCTATAGTGTTTTTAGTAGGATTAGCGGTATTTTCGTTTCCGTCTTCCAGAACTCCATTATAAATAACGGGCCCGCTTTCACGCATTTCTACAGATTCCCAGCTGAGACCGTTACTCATCATATATCTTTTGGTTCCGTTAATGACAGTTGCCTTATACCTGCCAGAGAACAGGACTGAAAGGCGTAATCCTTTATAGCTTAAGCTTGAATTAATACCAAAACGCAGCATTGGTTCACGGTCACCGACTACTGTCCACAGTGTACCCAGTACCGGAAGGCCGGTTGTCGGGTTGATAAGCACATCACCGTTGTTATTGCGCTTGTATGGCAGTGCTGTAATTGTTGTGACAGGGTTGCCCACGCTTATCCCGTTGCGGATGTTACCGGCATTCCAGGTATATGCATTGTAATACTCGGTAACATTCTCCGGTAGATAAACCACCTCAGAATCTGTATGCGATGCATTAAACCCGAGGTTCCAGCGTAACCCTGAACCTGTCTTGAGAATATCTCCGTCAATATGTGCTTCCCAGCCCCATGTCTCAAAAGTACCAACGTTCAGTGTATTAAGAACGAATCCGGTTCCGTAGCTCAACCTGAATCCATTGATGATCTGGTCATCGCAGTGTGTCCAGAAATAGGTGAAATCAGCATTGATCCTGTTATTGACGAAACGGCCCTCAAATCCCACCTCCCTGGAGGTAGTCATCTCAGGTACAAGATTTTTGTTAGGACCTGTAAAGCCGTACTTGTAACCTCCTCCCCACAGGTATGTGGCTTCAAGCTGTGGATCTATCTGCAGCGGGCCTGCATCTTTACCGACCTGTGCAATTGAACCACGCAGCTTAAGATAGTTGACGATGTCATTGCTTTTCATGAAAGGAAGTTCCGTGAAGATAAATGAACCTTCAACGGCAGGATAGAAATACCTGTTGTTCTCTACCGGCAATGTGGAAGACCAGTCATTCCTTGCACGCAATGTCAGATAAGCCATCTGGTTATAACCAACCTCCAACTGGCCTGAAATAGCCTGTATCCTGCGCTTGGTCGTCCTTTGCAACGAACTTATCGTCAGTGGATCACAGTTAAGAATCGACTGGAAATCGACAACAGCAAATTTGGACCCTGTAGTTGCCATCCGGGTAACACCGTTTTCAAGCTGGTGGTAGCCGACCTGTGCAGAAACAGAAAGTTTATTATCAAGAAACTCATTATTGTACCCTGCAAGAAGGTTTAACGTCGGGTCCGAGAAATTTGAGTGCGTCAGGTTATAGTAACCGTTCCCGATCTGGTCATCGCTGTAGTATGGATGCCTTGAGGTGACAAATGACTGAAGGCCGACATCCCAGCCTACCTGGGCACGGAAGAAAGTGTTTCTGATAGGAGTCAGGTTAGCGGAAACACTTGACAAAAACCTGTCAGATTCATCATAGAATTTATTCCTGTAAAATCCAAAAATAGGATTTAAAAGGTCTGTGTCAAGATAATACTCGGGAGTACTCATATGTGAACCATCCTCTGCAAGCCATTTTGACATGTCGTCAACCATAGGCCAGAACATGGCCCTGTAAAGTGGCCCTGAGGTGCCAATCGGCACTTTGGTGTTTTTCGTTGATGCATATTGCATTGAAGATTCCACAGTCAGCCATCTGTTTATCTCTGCTCTCCCTGACAGTGAAAGGTTAAACCTTGAATTGTCAGATGTTTTGACAACGCCGGTCTGGTTGAGTGTCGAAAATGATGCACGGAGGGTTACTTTGTCAGTTCCTCCTTCAGCGGATATGTTATGTCTCTGAGAAAAGCCTGTCTGCATTATTGCAGCAATATTGTCATACAGGGTCATTCCTTCTACGTACGGGGCTCCGAAACGGCTTGTATAATAATAATTTGTCATTCCATAGTTCCCGTTTGCATATTTGGTTTGAAGTTCAGGAAAACCGTATGCTTTATCCCACCTGACCGAGTTGTTATAACTGATTTTACCCTTGCCAGGCGCCCCTTTTTTGGTAGTGATTATGATTGCCCCGTTTGAAGCATCAGATCCGTACAGGGCAGCGGCAGCAGCTCCCTTCAGAACAGTAACCGATTCAATGTCTTCAGGGTTAAGGTCGTTGCCACGTGAAGAATAATCAAGGTCACGGCTTGAATACTGTTCGTTGGCTACCACCTGATCCTGCGGGTTAAAAGTGGTATTGTTCATCGGTATACCGTCAATAATATAAAGCGGCTGGTTGTTGCCCGATATTGAAGTAAGGCTTCGGAGTACCACTTTGGTTGAAGCCCCCGGGGCTCCACTGGTGCTTCCTACGCTCATCCCGGCGACACGCCCCTGGAGAGCAGTAATGAAGTTGTCACGGCCTGATTCTGCAATATCGGACGCCTTTACGTTTTGCACCGATGATCCGACAGCACGCGATACACGCTTCATCCCGAACTCGGAAGTGATCACCACATCCTCGATCATCTGAACATCAGGTGTAAGGGCAATACTGTAACGGTTACCGGCACCAACGGTCAACTCCCTTGAGGCATATCCCAGAGAGCTGAATATCAGTACCTGACCCGAAGAAACACTAATTGAATAATTACCATTCGGGTCGGTACTCGTACCGGTGGTAGTGGTTTTGATTATCACGTTGACGCCAGGCAACGTCTCATTCGTCGTGGCGTCAGTGACAGTCCCTGTCACGATCTTAGGCTGAGCATATATGCTTTGTGAAAGCATCAGTCCCAAAACCGCAAACAACATTAATAGTTTTGTTCTCATGTGATTGGATTTAGGGTTAATTTAGTATTGAGTTAGGTTATTATAATTCGATAAGAAGGAACCGTATCCCACAAGCAAGATACATAATTCTGTGCGGGATGTATTACAAGTTTCAACTTTTTTTCTCAATAATTCCTATGCCGGGACGGTCAGGAAGGGTGATCTTCCCGTCAACAACTGTCATCCCCTCATATACATCATTGCTGATCAACAGGTTGCCATCAAGATCCGCCCAGTCGACAAGAGGTGAAAGTTGGGCCGCTGCTGAAACGGCACATGAAGTTTCGGTCATACATCCTATCAAAATCTTCATCCCCATCTGCCTGGCCATTGTTACCATCTTGTATGCCGCATGCATCCCGCCGCACTTCATAAGCTTGATATTTATCCCGGAATAAACACCCTTCATAGGAAGCAGGTCGTCAACCGTCTGCAACGCTTCATCGGCAAGGATTGGCAGCGGACTCCTCTCTGTCAGCCACGCGATGTCATCAACCTGCTCCTTTGGCATTGGCTGCTCAATGAACAGGCAACCTCTTTCACCGAGATAATTTGCCATTTCAAGTGCATAGTCCCTATCCTTCCATCCCTGGTTCACATCGACGAAGACAGGTACGTCTGTCACCGATCTGACAGTATCAATCATCTCTTTGTCGTTATCCCTGCCCATCTTGATTTTGAGCTGCCTGAAAGCTGATGCCTCAAGGGTCTTTTCCCTTACGACATCAGCGGTGTCTATGCCGATGGTGAAGCTTGTAACCGGCGTTTTTGCCGGATCGAGTCCCCACAGCCTGAACCAGGGCTGTCCAAGCAGCTTGCCTGTGAGATCATGCAGGGCTATGTCAAGCGAAGCCTTTGCAGCATGGTTGCCGGGCATGATACCGTCAATATATGAAAGAATATCCTCCATCAGAAACGGATCACTGAACTGCTCCATGTTGACCTTCGAAAGGAAATTGAGCACAGACTCATGACTCTCACCCAGGTACGGGGGCATCGATGCCTCGCCGAAACCCCTGACACCGTCATACTCGAGCGTCGTCAGAACCACCGGGGTGGTGGTCCGGGAATTAGTAGCCACGGTAAATACATGCCTGAGTTGCAGTTCATAGGGCTGGTAGCTGAGCTTCAGGCTCCCGCCTGCCCTGAATGCACCTTTTGTCATGCCTGCCTGACGATCAGACGGTGTTGCCTTGCAACCTGCAACAAGAGCACCTGCGGCAAGGCCGCTGATCTTGATGAAATCTCTTTTTTTCATTTAAATAAATCAGATTTATAATACAATAAGGAGTCTGCAGGTAAATCGCGCAGCCTCCTTGTCTGATCAGAAATACCAGCTGTGCTGTGAAACGCGTTCAAGGCCCTTACCCACGGTGAAAGATGTAACCCTTCTTGCGCCCTGCAGGATCTCGAGCAGGTAGGCGCTGTAGTTGGTCCTGGTGGAATCGAAGCTGTTGATCTTCACCAACCCTGATGAGTGAATGAACTCTGAATCGCCTATGTACATACCTGTGTGGGTAATCCTCGGTTTACCATCCCTGACCCTGCCGAAGAACAGCAGGTCGCCCGGGGCAAGCGTTTCAAGAGGTTTTTCGATATTGACTTCTTCACCGTAACGGAACTGTCCTGATGCGTCGCGGGTCATAATAACCCCGCCATAATAATAGACAGTCTTTGTAAAACCGCTGCAGTCGACACCCTTGGTTGATGTGCCACCCCAGAGGTACGGTGAGCCCATGAATTTCCCTGCAAATTTAATCAGCCCCTGCGGCTCTGTACTTGCGCTCTCAGCCCAGTTCCTGAAATCTTCAGTTTCCTGCTTCATTACCTCACCCGTCCTGCCATCAGGCAGCGCAACAGTCAGGTAATTACCCCTTTCACCGGTTTTCACCAGAATCACACCGAAAACAATATCAGACACGGTTTCTCCCCTGCTGTCAGTGATCACGCCGGTGTGACCGGTATAAATCACCCTGTCACTTTCTTTCCAGGCTTCAAAATCCTCACCGGTAAGCCCGGCAACCGGATCATCAGTCCAGCCGGTGTACGAATCAGGCATCTGAACAAGCAGCCATCCTCCACGCTTGTCAAGTATTTTCACGGGCGTGCCCATAAGTGCCTGTGTTGCCATCTCTGCAGCATGCGCAGGCTTCGTTCTTACATTGCATACACTGACCGAGATAAGACCCCACGGTTTCTCAATAACCGAAAGATCAGGCAATACAGTAATGCTGTCAGCATATTTCCGCCCTGATTTTTCAAGCAGATCAATAACGGCGCTTTTTGCCTCCGGGAGATCAGTCTCTCCTTTTGCTGTAATCACACCGCCATCTGACATCAGGAGACTGATGTCGCAGATGGATTCGGCATGCTGTGGTACCATGACAGCCGCAATTGAATCAAGCTGATCCGTCAGTTCTGCCGGAACCTCCTTCTTCTGACAACCTGCAAGCTGAATTACGAGTAATGATAAGACAAGGTAGTTTAAGGGTTTCATGAAAGTTGTATTACATCTTACAAATCCAAAAATAAATATTTATAATATTCAAGTCAATAGGCAATTGAATTTTATTTAATTTGTCATACAGAAAATATTGAACCCCTGCGTATGAAGACATTGGCAAAAAACATTATCACCGGAGCAGCGGCTATTGTTATGATCCTTTTAACCACGGGTCAGTCATTCGGGCAAAAAGTGGAAACAGGGATTGAAGTCCTGGTAAAACACAACTTTGACATCCTTCAGGGAAAAAGGGTCGGGCTGATCACAAACCCCACCGGGGTGGACAGTAATCTAAGGTCAACTGTTGACATACTGTTTCATGCTCCCGGAGTTAAGCTTGTGGCGCTATACGGTCCTGAACACGGGGTAAGAGGTGACTTTACCGCCGGAACGCATGTCGACTTTGAAAAAGACCCCGTAACCGGCTTGCCAGTGTACAGTCTTTACGGAAAAACCCGTAAACCCACACCGGAAATGCTCAAAGGGATAGACATCCTCGTTTATGACATACAGGACATCGGTTCAAGGTCATACACATTTATCAGCACACTCGGGCTGGTAATGGAAGCTGCCGCTGAAAACGGCATCCCCCTTGTAGTGCTTGACAGACCCAATCCTCTCGGCGGCATCCGGATGGAGGGCGCAGTCACCCGGCCCGGTTTCGTTTCATTTGTAAGCCAGTTTGCCATACCCTATATCCACGGGATGACCGTGGGTGAACTCGCAAGGTTCCTCAACGGGGAAAGAATGCTTGCCGGCGGGGTTGTATGCGGACTTCAGGTTGTTGAAATGAGCGGATGGTCCAGGGAAATGTACTTTGACGAGACAGGTCTGCAATGGGTCCCCTCCTCACCACAGGTGCCTCACGGCGACACCCCCTTGTTCTACCCTGCCACCGGGATTACCGGTGAACTGTACACGGTCAGCATAGGAGTGGGTTATACGATACCTTTCCAGACCTTTGCTGCTCCGTGGATAAATGCCGATTCACTGGCCAAAGCAATGAACGGGCTGAAACTGCCGGGTGTGATCTTCAGACCTGTTCATTACAAACCATATTTCAGCACACTTGAAGGTAAAATGGTACACGGTGTGCAGATACATATAATTGATACTTCGGTTGCACCTCTTACACTGCTTCAGTTCTACCTGATGCAGGAGGCACACCGGCTCTGGCCGGGAAAAAACCTCTTCACTATGTGCGAGGCCTCACGGCTCCAGATGTTTGACAAGGTATGCGGTACCGACGAGGTAAGAAAAGCATTCACAAAGTCGTTCCTTGTGAGTGATATCATGGACCTGTGGACCAATGACATTCCAGCTTTCAGGGCCAAAGCCTCGAAATATTTCCTTTACGAGTGACTGCGAACGGCAGGTCAGAAGGTGCCTGAAAACAGAGACTTCTGCCCTGCTGAAGTGGCATGCTTTCAGTTTTTGTTTGCCCCATCAATGCCGGCCTGATTCTGTCAGTGTAAGTTGACCCCATCATTGGCGGCCTGATGCTGTCAGTGCATGTTGACCCCATCATTGCCGGCCTGATGCTGTCAGTGTAAGTTGACCCCATCAATGCAGGCCTTATCCTGTCAGTGGATGTTTGCCCCCTCGACGCTCTTCTCAAGCTCACGGGCATGCTGCAGGAACTCATTCAGCGGCATCTCCCTGTAATAGACCATGCCATGGGTGCCCCGGATCTTCGGGCTCTCATTCTCATAGAAGAAGTCCTTTCCCAGTATCAGCTGAACCTGCTTGAACTGCTCCACCCATACCTGCTGCGAAAGATCACTGAACGGACCGTCATAAGCAGGACTGGGGAAGGAGGCGTTTACCTGGCTTACATAGCAGTCGCGGAACGACTGGTTCAGCACAGCCATTGAATTCAGTGAGACCGGTACAAATACATTTGCTTCAGACGGAAGGAACCTGAACCATACGTTCCTGTAACCAATCACCCTGAGCTCTGAGAGATCCTTTTCAAGGCTCCATTGCCTCAGGGCCTCAGCTATAGCCTGCAGGACCTTGTAATGGGTGTCAGGCCCCGAGCCTTCGGGGTCAAAGGCCAGGCTGACAATATTTGGCTGTATACGCCTGAGACACTGCAGTATGGGCTCAACATCCCTGTGTTTGTCAGGCTGCTGGGTAAAGATGTCACCTGTATAGAACCCAAGCCTCAGGTGTTCAATGTTGCGAACCGGCACCCCATAGTGTGCCCATACAAGCTCCTCCTCGAATTCCCTCAGCATACCCTTGAGCCTCTGTATGTCAGACGGATTCTTTTCACCGCTGTAGCTGCTGCGGATAAGTTCAATGTTCTTCCTGATCTGTTCAACAAGCTCATCCTTCGACTTCAGGCGGTAAATCTCCACCATAGCGCGAACTATCCTGTGACATAACCCTCTCAGTTTACCGGCCTCATCCTTATCAGCAACCTTATCGAGATAATGGCTCACATCCTTGTCCCATTTGAACCTGAATCCGGATTCAAAGAAATCAGGGTATCTGAGCATTTGTATCATGCCGATTGAAATAAGCCGCTGGGTCTCTTCAAGCAATTCAAGGAGCATGCTGTTTGTAACAGCCGTGAACCCTGATGTGAGAACCGAAAAATGAAATTTATTTGTTATCTCCCTGAGCTGGGGAATTATTGCCGGGAAAATTCCAAGCATTATATCATCATGATGCGGCCCGGTGTGGAAGAATGTTGTATTCCTCTCTCTCCTGAGTCCCGCCTCTATCTTCCGTTTTGTTGATTCAATCACGTCAGCCACGGTGTTCAGACTGAGCCCGGGGATAAGGGAACAGTATTCATCGTTTTTAAGATCGTCAAGTACAAGCTTATGTGCGTATTTATCAATCTTCTGGCACAGGTCGAAGACCGCTCTTTCAGTTTTCTCGAAGGTCCATTCGCCCTCCCTGTAATACCTTTCGACTGAGTCATGCAACTGAACCGCTGCCCCTTCGGTGAGGTAGAACCGGCCGTTTTTAAGGTGCTGCAAGACAGTTGCAGGATACAGGTTATCCGGTTCATTTTCGAGGGCGTTCCTGACTACCAAAGCTTTAGCATCGCCCGCTGCGAAAATTATTGCAACAGCCTCCGGATTAAATGTAATGGTTCCAAGGCCAATAGTTATGACAAGGCGCGTTCTTGACACCTCAATTCCTCCGAGATCACCTGCCGAAGCAGCCTGTGTCTCGAAGTTTGTTGCTGTGAGCCGGGTTGCCGAGTTGTGGTCACTGCCTCTTGTATTGAAAGCGATATGACCGTCAGGGCCTATCCCTCCCAGGAAAAACCCTATTCCTCCCAGGGCACGGATCTTCTTTTCATAGTTCGTGCACCAGTTGTCAATCCTGAAAAGCGACTCCTGCTGAAGTTTTTCAAGCGGACTGGCAGCCTCCCTGTTGCGGAGCGAGAGGTCTATCGTGTTATCCGGAAAGACCTCGGAAAAATGTTTCCCTTCGGCGAGGGTTATCTCCTCGCAGTTGATCAGCAGCGCCCTGGACGGATCAAGATCGAAACCTTCTATATAATAATTCACTACATAATCAAAGAAGCTGTTGTGCTGCCTGGGATTTATCGGATAGAACTCATCTATCTGAACGAAATGGAGCCTGTTCAGCGACGGTTTTTCCTTTATGAAGAGTCCGTTGTCCTTCCTGATTTTTATTGCTTCAGGTTTGTCCCAGTTGTTCAGAAGGTACTTTGTCCATTTGATAAAATACTCCGGTGTTTTACCTGTCGGAAGGCTGATTACTCCTTCAGGATTTGCTGCCACCCACTCCAGGAACCTGAGTGATGTAAGTAGCCCGAGCCCCGGGAAGTTGTCCACCACAAGATACGGCATCTTCGCCGTAATTTTTTCCCTTCCTGAACGGTTGAAGAATGTCTGTTCCACCTTGCTAAATCCTGATATATCCATAGTTAACTGTTTTTGATTGCCTGTTTATTTTAAAAGTGCGTCATAAAGCACCTCCACCGGGTGGAGTGCCTTTCTGCCGGTGCCATCTGATATATGGTGGCGGCATGATGTACCCGGAGCGGTTATGACCGTCTCTGCTGATGCGGCCCTTACTGCCGGGAATAATATCATTTCTCCGATCTTCATGCTCATGTCGTAATGTTCTTTTTCATAACCGAAGGCGCCCGCCATGCCGCAGCACCCGTCCTTAATCTCTTCCACAATGTAATTGGCCGGAAGCGACAACATCCTGATTGTAGGCGCTGTCGAAGCTATGGCCTTCTGCTGGCAGTGACCGTGGAGAAGGATCCTTGCCGGCTTTTCCGTGAAGAATGAAGGAGCGATTTTCCCCCGGTCAATCTCCCTGCAAATGAACTCCTCGAAGAGCAGTGCATTCTTTGCAATATGCCTTGCATCATCAGCAAGGTGTTTCGCTGCCATCTCAGGATATTCATCGCGGAATGCAAGGAGCGCCGATGGTTCAATGCCTACAAGCGGTTTTTCTGCGGTTACAACACCGCGAAGCATCATAATGTTCTGCACCGCAATTTTCCGCGCTGACCTGAGCAATCCTTTGGAGAGGAATGTCCGTCCGCTCTCTTTGTGCCGCGGTATGACCACTTCATACCCGAGATGCTCCAGCAGCAATACAGCCTTTATTCCGATATCACTCTCATTGTAGTTTGTAAACTCATCTGCAAAGAGGTACACTGTACCTTTAAAGCTGTCAGCGCTGGCAGGACTTTCTTTACCTCCTTCACCGGCTGACCTTTTTGCATTAGCCGGTGCCACTGTTTTTCGGGCTGACATATTTGCAACGGCCTGCGCCCCGGTTTTTTCGTTCTCCCGCCTGCGCCTCCTTTCCCATCCCCTGAGTGTCACTGGGGACAGAGCCGGAACAGGCCGTTTGACAGAGAAACCAATCATCCTCCTGAACAGAGCTGTTCCGGTAATCATGTTGGTCAGCGGCCTCAAAATCATTCCCGGCACATAGAGTCTCGGCAGCCATGCTATCAGCCAGGCACGGAACGGCACATGGTGAATGTCATAATAATGCTGCAGGAACTCTGCCTTCAATTTTGCAACATCCACATTTGACGGGCATTCTGACTTGCACGCCTTGCATGAGAGGCAGAGATCCATAACCCGGTAAATCTCCTCATGGTCGAATTTCTCCTTCTTTGCTGACCTTGTCAGGAACTCCCTCAGGATGTTGGCCCTGGCGCGGGTCGACTTGTCCTCGTCACGGGTGACCATGAACGTTGGGCACATTGTTTCTCCGATCAGTGAGCTCTTCCGGCAGTCGGCCGAACCGCTGCATTTTTCGGCCGCATACAGCAATCCCTCTTCTTCCGGGAAGTCAAAGACCAGCCCCGGGAAGCGTCTCCTCTCTCCTGCCGGGTAACGGAGGCTTTCAGTTATCGGAGGTGTGTCTGTAATCTTGCCGGGATTAAACAGTCCGTAAGAGTCCCATGTCTTTTTCAGATCCCTGAGGAGCTCATAATTATGCGGGCCGAGCATCAGGGGGATAAACTCCCCGCGGAGCCTGCCGTCACCATGCTCGCCGCTGAGTGAGCCACGGTATTTTTTCACAAGACGTGCAATATCCTCCGCCAGGCCATGGAATGTCCGGATGTCATCCGGGTCCTTCAGATCGAGTAACGGACTGAGATGCAGTTCACCCGTGGCAATGTGTGCATAGTAGGCACAGCTGAGATTGTATTTTTCAAGTACTTCCACAGCTTCTGCCAGGTAATCAGGAAAGAACTCAGGCAGCACTGCCGTATCCTCAATCACCTGTACACTTTTCCTCCGGCCGGGTATGTTAAGCAGTACGCCAAGACCTGCCTTCCGGAGTTCCCATACTCTTGCAATCTCGTCTGCTGCTGTGTAAAGAGGGAAATGATACCCGTAACCGGCAGCGGCCATGTCACGCTCCATCGCGGCAGCGGCGCTTTCAATCGCGGCAAAAGTCGGCCTGGCTATCTCAATTATCAGGATAGCCTTCGGATCACCCTTGACAAAGAACCGGTTGCGGTTCTGTTCAATGTTGTCCTTCGTGCAGTTGAGTATATAGTCGTCAATGAGTTCTACTGCGGCAGGATTGTGTCTGAGAGCAACGATATTTGCCCTGACTGCATCCTGCAGGCTGTTGAAGTGGGCACAGACCAGGCCGGTGACATCATCGGTGACAGGCACAAGGTTAAGCTTCATTGAAACGGTGAAGGCCAGCGTGCCTTCGGAGCCGGCCAGCAACCTGCAAACGTTTATCTTTTCGCCATTGCCGGTGAACGGATTAGTTTCAAGCAGTGTGTCGAGGGCATAGCCGTTATTGCGCCTTCTTAGTGCAGGATGCGGAAACTCCCTGCGGATTTCCTCCGCGTTGCGATTATCTGAAAGCATGTCACGCAGGTTCCTGTAGATCCTCGTCTCAAGAAGTCTGGAGTCACCGTCGCATTTCGCGAAGAACTCATCTGTCGTCAACGCCCTGAAATGTGCCTCGGAACCGTCAGAAAGGATCGCATCAACCTCGAGTATATGATCCCTCACGCTGCCATGAATGAGAGAGTGCGCACCGCACGAGTTGTTGCCGAGCATACCCCCCATGCAGCACCGGTTGGCGGTTGAGGTCTCAGGGCCGAACTGAAGCCTGTGGGGAACCAGGAATTTGTTCAGCTCAGCCAGAATCACCCCCGGCTCCACCTTCACCCATCTCTCCTCCGGGTTGAACTCCACGATACGGTTGAGATGCCTCGAGATATCCATTACAATGCCCGGACCCACAACCTGCCCTGCCAGTGATGTTCCCGCTCCGCGGGGAATCACTGAAAAACCGTTACTGCGCGCAAATGCCAGTATTTTTCTGATGTCGGAAACCGACGCAGGCCGCGTGACAGCCAACGGCATCTCCCTGTATGCAGAGGCATCAGTTGCATAAAGGATCCTTTGTGTATCATCAGTATAAAGATCACCTTCAAGGTCCATTCCGAGACTGTCAAACACTCTATCCTTCTTCATGCATGATTTTCATTTACGGTTCTCTCCGGCTACATTTCCGCAAATAACACTTTCATCCGCACTCATTGTTATACATTCATCAATTATCATGATCACTTATCATCACTCCTGGCGGCCTTTTTCCCGAATGCCGGATCTATCTTCAGCAGTGAAACAGCGATCAGCGGAACTATACTGCATATCATCACCCAGAGGAAGAAATGGTTGTAACCGAGCTGTTCCTGCAACCAGCCTGCAAACATCCCGGGCAACATCATGCCAAGGGCCATGAATCCTGTGCAGATTGCATAATGGGCTGTCTTGTACTTCCCGTCAGAAAAATAGATCAGGTAAAGCATGTACGCTGTGAACCCGAAGCCATAGCCAAACTGCTCCACGAACACACAGAGATTGATGATGAGCAGGTTGTCAGTCTGGGTGAAGCTAAGGTAAAGGAATGTTGCAGCTGTGAGAAGCATGCTAAGTGTCATCGGCCACAGCCATTTCCTCAATCCTCCCATTGCCGCAACAATGCCTCCAATAATGCCCCCGATTGTCAGCCCGATTATTCCTACGGTACCGTAAACCAGCCCGACTTCCCCGGTTGTAAGCCCGAGACCTCCCTTATCAATGGGATCAAGCAGGAACGGATTTATAAGCTTTAAAAGTTGCGCTTCCGCGAACCGGTATGTAAGCATGAAGAAGAGAGCCACGCCCACCTGCGGCTTCCTGAAGAAGGAAGCAAATGTTGCCCCGAACTCTTTAAGAACATCCGAAGGTTTCAGGTTTTCATGCGGTTTGTCTGTATCCGGCTTCGGTAACATGAACCTGTGATAGAAACTGAATACGAGGAACAATCCTGCCAGCACAAAAAAGGTAACTGCCCATGCCATCGGGATGTTACCTGACAATCCCACGTAGTTAACCGAAGTATAACTGCTGAGCTTGGCATCAGCCTGGAAAACCATGTAAGCCGGCTTGTCCCAGTTTGATTCACTGAATACAAGGTGTTCGCCCTGGATCAGGGCGATGCTTTTATCTCCTTTCTTCAGCGAAGTGTTCAGAACAACCTCCCTGCCGTGTTCAGGTTTTCCGGAGATCATGACCGGCACCACGGCCACGCTTCCGGTCACTGCAGCAGCTTCACTTCTTTCCTCTCCGAAGTTATCCCTTATCCATAAGCCAAAGGGTTCTGAAACCTTTTCTGACCACCATCCCTTTTCCTTTGCCTTTTTCTCTTCCATTGTGAAGAAACCGTTTCTCAGGTTGGAGCTTCTGACAGAATCAAGCAAAACAGAAAGGCTGTCCTTATCGGCTGTCTGTGTGCTTATCTGAAGCGAGTCACTGCCAAGGATGAAATAAAGTTCATCACCTCCCTGTGAGACATCGGCTGCATTCGCGATAAACGGCACCTGCAGCACAGTTTTCGAATATTGTGGTGATGCTTCAACAAATAATGAAACCGGTTCGCGGCCGGAAGAGCTTTCAAGAAAGCCGGCCAGAATAACCAGCAGCCCCTGCCCGGTGATTGTAGCAACGCGGTAAAAGGTGCTGCGTATGCCCACATATTTGGCCTGCTGGTTTGTGTTCAGCCCCAGCATGTAAAAACCGTCCGCCGCAATGTCATGCGTTGCCGAGGCAAATGCAAGCAGCCAGAAGAAGGCCAGTGTGATCCTGAAAAAGAACGATGCCGGAATTGTCAGCGCAATGCTTGCGAAACCCAGCGCAAGGACAAGCTGAGTAATTACTATCCACCATCTTTTTGTTTTAAGCAGGTCAACCAGCGGGCTCCAGATCGGCTTTATCACCCACGGAAGGTAAAGAAGGCTTGTGTACAGCGCGATGTCTGCATTTGAGATGCCCATCCGCTTGTACATTATTACGGATACTATGTTGACTGCCACGTAAGGCAGCCCCTCGGCCAGGTAAAGTGTGGGTAT
Organism: uncultured Rikenella sp.; assembly: GCA_964635655.1. Lineage (GTDB taxonomy): Bacteria > Bacteroidota > Bacteroidia > Bacteroidales > VadinHA17 > SR-FBR-E99. The sequence continues at coordinate 110,327 of CAZWOC010000004.1, forward strand.
CCATGCCCAGGGTGAACGTTTCTTTTCCGTCGTTGCCATGCTTAATTATAACCTGTTGAATGTGTATCCTTTAGCTGAATAATAATCGATTATCTCCCCCAGCCTTGACCAGAGTTTGTCTGTCCTTTCCGGCGCAGTGCCCGGATGTATCAGGATAATAGCTCCGTCCAGGCCGCCGGGAGTACTCTCCTCGTATGCAGCAAGCCTCTGAATCAAAAAGTCTGAAGACCTGTACCCGGCCATGTCAGGTGTGGTGTAATCGGCATTGGTGCCGGTTCCGGGGGTGAAGTTGACTAGCTTCATTCCCATCTCCTCACTCCAGCGGCTTATGGCGCTGTTATACCATTCATACGGTGCGAGGAACCAGCGTGTTTCCCCATTCTTCAGCCCTGCCTTTCTCAGCGCCGCCAGGTTCCTTTTCATGTCGTCATTGAACTGCTGCTTTGTAACAAGCAGGGTGTCACGGTTCTCCCAGGGAACATAAAGCAGGTGGCTGTCTGAATGGGGCCCCACGTAATGGCCTCCGGAAATCATCTGCTTTACCCGGGATTTAAATTCCGGGTTCCTCAGAAAATTCCCGGTAAGGAAGAATGATCCCCTGGCATGCTTTTCATCAAGAACTCCGAGAATATGGTCCAGACCCTCTCCGTATTCATCGGCGGAAAATACAAGATATATGTTCTTCTGACCGGCGCCTCTTCTGATTATTGCACCCTGTGAATCACGGATGTCTTTGACCTGGTCTGATTTCCAGGCCTTTCCCTCTTTTTCCACAGGGGCCTGATCTGATTTCCCGGCACTGCCCTCCTTCTCCACGATAGCCTGGTCTGATTTCCAGGTCCTTCCCTCCTTCTCCAGGGTTGAAAGGTAGTAGCTGAGGCTTGCTGTTCCGTCGAGGGTGGGCTCATTCGTGCTGTAGTCACCGATGTCATCATGATAGACCGTTCTCCCGCCCTGGAAAGCAGCATACGGATCAGGCCTGAGGAGACTCAGTCCCTTCAGGTTCTCATGGATTGCCTTGCTGATGGGGCCGTCAACAAGCCCGCCGGTTGTTGTTTTCCCGAGGAACACAGTCACGGCAGAGTGGGGATACAACGGGTAATCGCCCCCTGCAGGCAGTCCGCATATCATCGATGTGCCCCACGGATTGCACCCGAAGAGCCAGTCGCGCATGGCAGCCTCCATATAGTCAAAACGGGTGTCGCCTGTGGCCTCGCGGTAGAGCCGGCACTGCGTCAGCGCCGCTGCAACATAGTTATTTGAACACCAGACAAAGGGTATCCTCACCCGGAATACATCATCTCTCTTCCTTGAATTGATGATCTCAAGCCCCCTGCGCATGAAATCAAGATATTTGGCCGAATACTCCGAACCGGACAATCCCAGCCCGGCATGACCGAGATTGACAAATGGATAAAACTGGTAGTGCCGTGCCGTATCTATTTCAATCCAGGGTGTATAAGGTTCAAGCGTTCCCCAGTAATCGGCCTGCTCAAGGTAATACCTGTCACCGGTGAGAGTCCAGAGCTCCCATGCGGCAAGCTCCATGTCATCAACGTAATTGTCCTCCTCATAGAAGTAAGGCGATACGTTGCATGCGGTCTGAGTGGCCCCAGGGTCAGTGTGGGCAAACTCAAAGGCGTCAACGGCCCTGGAAGCCATCTTTTCTGCAAGTTCCGGATCACTCTTTGCAAAGGTTCTGGCGCCCATGGCGAAGACCGATGCAAACTTGCCGGCGGTCGAGGCGACACCCTCTGTCCGGTTTTTGAACTCCGAAAGCCCCTGAGGTTTTCCGGTGACAAAGTAAACAGGCCTGTAAGGTCCGAGTCCGTAACCGGCGCTGTCAAGGTTTGGCAGGCGGAAGCCCTTGTGATCACGGTCATCAGCCACCTGGTTGAACATGACTCCGCTGTCAGGATTCATTTTGAGGAGCCACTCAAGTCCCCATTTCACTTCGTCAAGGATGTCAGGGATGCCGTTGCTCCCGGCGGCGCCGGCGGCATCATGGGTATCACCGAAGATCTCCGGCGACTTCAAGTAAGCAAACATCATCTGGTACACCGAGTTGGCAGTGGTGGCGGTATACCTGAGGTGATCACTGGCATCGTGGTATCCGCCCCGGACATCTATCGGGGTACCGGAGAGTGTCGGGTGATCGACTATCATCCCGTCATGCTGGTGGCATGAATCTGCCAGGAAAGGGTTATAGCCGCATCGCTGCTGCCTTATATAGTTAAGTATGAAGTCAGCTGATCCGTCATAAACGTTGCCACCGATGCGAAAGGTCTCCGACTTTGTGCGGCCGTACCCGATATAGTATCCTCCAGGCAGTGTGAGCCCGGAGAAGTCAAGCCTGGCTGCAGCCGCCATACCCCAGCTCGCACCGTCACTGATTTCGGCGGCAGCCCTGAATACCGGCCGGTCAGTGAGGGCATCATAAACAGTGAATGATTTTTCAGCGCCTGGTTCCTGTGAAATATATACTGCCACCTTGACTGATGCCGGAAGATATCCCAGCTGGTTGATCCGGATCCATGAATCACCCTTCGCGGCGCCCATAAAGGTTGCTGTGATGAGAAGCGTGAGTATAACCCTTTTCATATCAGTACAGTTTTTTAATTTCCGCACCGACAAAATAGTGAAAAAGTATCTGCCTGTATGTGTACCCCGAAGCACCCATCACCGCTGCCCCTATCTGGCACAGACCCACACCGTGCCCCCACCCTGCGCCGTGAAGCACAAAGTGTGTTGTTTCCTGATCTTCAGCCTTCTCCACATAAAAGGCAGAGCTGTAAAGGTGAGATTTTGAAAGAGCTTTCCGTATCTCAAGCTCCTTCCCGATCACAATACTCTTTTTGTCACCTGTTATTCTCAGCCTTGTAATACGGCCGGAGGTGCCTCTCGTCAACGGTTCCAGCGAGGTGACAGTTCCGAAATCAATGCCTGTTCTTTCACGTATCAGTGCACTTAACTCATCCTGCCTGTATGTTACCTTCCAGCGGAAGAAATCATTCGTCTCCTGGTCGTAATTATTCAGCACCTGCGAGAGGATTTTTCTGTCGGTCGTATTGCAGAATGCCGGAGGAGTGCTGTTTATCCAGCTGACGGCATTCGCCTCATCAGCGAGGTCAGATTCAGCGGTTACAACCTGACCGGGAACATCAGTCCCGGCCGATGCGGATCTTTCGAAAGACTCACCGGGGTCTGCCACACCAGTAGCCTCCGAACAGGCGGCTGCCGCACCCGGGGCATCAATTATCTTTTGCAGATAAGGATGGTTCACCGGCTCCCAGCAATTTCCGAACAGCTCCGTGGCGCCGCCACAGCATTTTGAATAACGGGCATCACAAATGAAATCACCGCTCATCAGCACCTCACCGGCGGTATTCCTCACCGCCTCCTCAACAACCACAGTCGATGCCCTTGTTATTCCCTGGTAACGCTGGCAATGGTCGTCGGCGCAGACGTCAAAATCCCTGTGGTCTTCCCTGTCATACCACCTTGTAATCTCGGCGTCAGTAACAAAACTGGTGCGGTATTTCTCATCGGTGTCGCACAGGCGGAGTGTCTTATCTATCTGTGCCAGGAGCCAGCTCCGGGAGATGACAGCATGGGCACGAAGAAGCTCGCCCGACGAGGTGGCGCTCATCTCCGACGAGATGACACTAACAAGGTAGTCCTCTGCAGGCAGAATATTCACTGCAGTCACCAGCCCTCCCCGGACGATGAATTTCAGGTTGCCCCTGAATGTCTGATCTTCATTCCTCTGCCAGTGAAAATTCACCCCTATTGTCACGGCATGAAGTGTGAAACTGCAGCCGGCAAATGATGAAGGTACGAATGTAATCTCTTCACCGGCCTTCACTGTCTCATCCTCATTATTAAGCAGAAGCGAGTCACCGGCGACAACGGCAGTGTATCTCCCGTAAAATTTCTTTCCGCCGTCACCGGCGAAGAATTCACCGTTAAGGGTGAATGTCAGTCCACTGCCCGATACGATGCCGACACTTATCTCAGGTTCACTTTTACCGGTCATAGTATTTCATTTGTAAGGGTTCTCAATTCCTCCTCCGTAAGGCAAACCTCGTCAAGAATTGCACTGATATCATGTGCGGTGATTTTGGTAAAGTCCTCACCCCTGGGGGTTATAAAGACTCCCCCGAGATCAACTGATGCCGGACTGAGAAGTATTCTTTCCCCGCCTTCGGCAAAATAGCAAGCGGGCCTGTGCGTCTTGCGGGGTATGACATGTACAGTCAGCATGCCCTTATCATAATAAGCCAGTATGTTTAACATCGGTTCCGGACGGTCAGGCTGTTGCATGAAAAAACGGTTATAAAACCTTTTAAAAACAGCTTCCATATCCTTGCCGTTCCTTCCCCTGAGAGTCATTATGCCACATCGGTAGCCGTTCCACAGGAACAGCTCTGCAGCTCCGGCACCTGCCACCCTGTTGCAAAGCTGAGGATTTTCCGCATCTTTTTCAATAGGCAGGAATCCCCTGTTGCCAGCCTGAAAATGGAGATGATCAGGGGCTGAGGCACCGCACTGGGGTCCGTTGTAGAATATCACATAATCGGGCAGTGACTCCGCCAGTGACAGCATTGTGCCGAAGTTGCCTTCTATCCTCTGCGGGATATGCCTGCCCGAAACGATTGTAAGGTGTCTCAGGAAGATCGGAAACGGGTTTATAAGTATCTCATATTCATCTCCGAATGGCACTCCGCGCTGCTCCGGCGGGCGGTTCTTTCCACACAGGAAGCATGGTCTGGCCTCAATTGCCTTTGCATCTACCTTTGCAGCCGATGAGGTTATGCGGCCGGGATTGAACTGCACTGACAGCTCATACCCGGAAAATGATACTGTACGAACCCTGACATCATCAAGTTGCCGATAGTTGTCCCGCGCCAGCTTCCACTCACGGAACTGGCTGTCAAACAGCTCGTTTACCCTTATGGACCAGTCTGTCATGTAATTGATACTTCAGCTGCCTGCAATCAGTCTTTTCCTGGCCATTAACTCAATTGTCCGTATCCTGTCCTTGTACAGGTTATGGGTGTTGGCTTTTGCAACATCGAGCACCGCATCAGAGTTCTCGTCCCACCTGCGGCACAGGTATAGCGGTTCATAGATACGCCCTATCCTGTAATGACGGCTTATTGCAAGCCCAACCGCATAATCCTCACCGTAACTCACATTGGGCACCCTGATGCTCCTCAGCACAGGTGTATAAAAAGCCCTTGGCGCACCAAGACCATTGATCCTCAAAGCATTGTTGCGGCCATTGTCCGGAGTCCATTCCCTGTGGTCTATAAGCCCCGGAGGGATTTCATTCAGATCAAAGTTAACCATCCTGTATGAACCCACCACCATGGCGCACTTCTGTTCATGGAAGGCATCGACCACCCTTGCTATTACAGTATCATCAATATACAGATCATCGCTGTCAAGCTGGATCGCAAACCTGCCGCACCGCTCACTGAAGACGGCTTCGTTCCAGCACCCCCCGATGCCCAGGTCCTTCCTGTCAGGAATTATATGCACCAGGCGGCTGTCAGAGGCAAAAGACCTGATAATCTCAGTTGTGCCGTCAGTAGAGTAGTTGTCAACGATTATAAGGTTGAACATGTACCTGGTCTTCTGGCTCAGCACAGACCTGATTGCATCGCCGACAGTCTTTACCCTGTTTCTGACAGGGATTACAACAGATGCATCATATTCAAAACCGTCAGCATCAAACCTCACATCGCGAAACTCCGGTGGAAGCCATCCGCCGATGCATTTAAGGTGACCGGTGCATGCATCTTCCATCTCAATCTGGACGGCCCTGTTACGCGGATCAACATAGTCGAACTGCTTCTCTCCGGATTTGCGGGTATCGGTTTCAACCTCCGTATAAAGCAGCTCCTGGATATGGATCAGAGGAAATTTCTGTGATATCTTCAGCCTCAGGTCATACAGCCCGGCGAACCTGTACTCTGTGTCCATGCGGCTGCAGGCCTCCCTGAATGCATCCGCCCTGTACAGTATGACTGAACCGAAATTGAAATCATCACGCAAGGCTCCCTCCTGGTAGTCTATAACAGGGTGCGGAGACATGACTCCGTTCTTGTTCTCGTAGTAGTCAGAATATACAATTCCGGCGCCTGTGTCGTCGCAGATCTGCATCATTCTTGCCAGTGCATGCTTACCCATGTCAAGGGGGAAACCCTTGCTGTCTGTAAGCACATATTTACATCCGGCTGCAGCGGCTGCCATCTTCTTAAGAGCATCGGTTGAAGAAAACCCTCCCGATGCAATTGATTCAGCCTCCTGTCCGGCAACACTCCTTTCACCGTCCGGGGGAACTACAACAAAGACCCTGTCAACAAGACCGGAGGCTTTCAGTGAGGATATAGAAGCTGCCACCGGTCCGGGTTCGGAAAAGGGAAGGAAGCAGGTAACGGATTTCTCCATGGTTTTTCTATTTTTTCAGTAAGAAGTCAAGTATTTGTTTCATGAGTGCATCGCGCTCATCCTGAAGTAGTATTGTCTCAAACGGGAAGCCCATTACGAAGGTTCTCACCTCACCGCGATGCATCACTGCAGCAGAGGTATTGTTTTCCCTGTACCGCAGTGCGGTGAATGACAGCTTTCCTGCCGGTTCGATCGCATCAGGTGCTTCGGCTGCATAGAGCCTGTCTGTTCTGCCGGTATTGAACTCAAGCTTCCCTGTAAAATCAGGCCCTGCAACATCTGTTGCACAAACGCCCCCTGTCCTGACAGCATGCCCTGTTCGCGGAGTGAAATGAAGCAGTCTCTTAACCGCTGAAGACAGGGCCGTGTCAGCAGCCATTTCAAGGTCTGTTCCCGGGTAAGATCCTGACATAAAGACAGGTACTGATGACTGTTTCAGCTTTTCGATGGCAAGGATAAATTCAGGGGTATAAATTGCAAAATCCTTCCTGTCAGACCAGAACGCCGAAGCGGTTGTCTTCTCCTCACCGAACAGGAGGTCAACGGCACACCACCCAGAAGGGTCAAAGCCGTCAGAAGTGAACACCTCATCACTGACTGAGAAGAATGATTTTCCTGCAGCCAGTACGGACCTTCCGTGAACACGTGTGAAATCAAATGTGTTACCCGCGATAATTCTCCCCTCATCATTTGAATAGGATGCCCCCCAGCCCGCATTGTCATCATCGGTCCAGGGCGATTTACGCTCGAAATCATACTGGTCGCCCACGCTGATGAAACTGTACCTGTCAGCCACGCCGCGGTCATCCCACCAGGCCACGCCTGCCATACCGTCACGGTCGAACCAGGCCGGACCCGATATACGGTCAAAACCATTGACTATAAGAACCGGATCTCCGGCATCATTATTAAGCCCCACAGCCAGCTCCTCCGAGGGGAAGCTCTCACCGCCATCGTTGACGGCAGTGATCCTGAAGCTGTAAACAGTATTGTATTCCGGGAGCTCGGTGATGTATTCGGTTCCTGTCACAGCTGTGCCGTTGTCAAAACCGTCGTCTCCTCTGCGCATATAGACCCTGTATGACGACGGATCAGCTGTCGGTTCAAGCGGGTCTACCACCGGCTGCCAGGTGAGCCTGACACGTTTGCCCTCAACGGGCAAAACAGAAAAATGAGAGACAGGCAGGGGATGAACAACATACCCGCTCCCGGATGCATCTGCAAGGTACCTGAGTATTCCCTTGTAAACAGCCCGGCTAACATGAAAGCGGAACCGCGGATCGAAACCGTAACGCTGGTCGGCAAGATTCTGATGTGACAACAGCTCGAGAAGCATTGCCGGCACATCAGGCTTGCGTGCTTCATAATATGACTTGTCCCACATTGCACGACGGGTCCAGTCGGGGTTGAACAGAGCCCTGACATCATCAGTCACCTGCGTCTGCACCAGGTCAGTAAGATCCCTGCTGGCAAGCCTGCTGGTTCCGTCAGGGAAGCTGCCGCCGTTTGTGATTGTAGAGTATATGCCGAGCGTTCCGATAATCGAGTCATCGGGTGTCACCCCGGCATCTGTATGGAATGCAAATGACAGACTGACAGGGATGCCCATTCCTGCCGAACCGGCACTGTCAGGCCTGCGCACCAGGTAGTTGACCCATTCGGCCCTTGACATATAGTCATCATTGTAATCGTTCTTTCCCTTATTGGGACTGTAAACCATGGTATCAGGCATGCCGGCATATTGCAGCCAGTACCTTGAGGCCTCGAGGAACCGCGGCTTGCCGCTTATCTTCCAGCTGTGCTCACGGATCAGGGGAGCAGCCTCCGCCGTACTCTGCTGACCTCCTGCATTGAGTGACCACTGGTTGGAAACCAAAGATTCTGCAGGCCGCCTTGCAACATTGCCCATGCCGCCGCCAAAGCGGACTGCATCAAGCAGTGCACCAGCACCGTCGAGACCCGAGATCGTCACAGCCCCGCGGGCAGGGTCTGCTCCTGCATCAAACAGGAACGATCCGAGCCAGAGCCACGTGCCACCTCCGAGTGACTGATCAATTATATATTCACTTACTCCTCCGGTATGGGTCACTTTTACCGAAACCCTTCCCTTATATCCGCTGATTTGCGGATATGACAGTGTAACACCGTACCAACCCCTTTCAGGTATGTCCGGAACATAGAGGGCTGACCCGCCGCTGATTCTGAGTGATGTGCCCGACCTGAATGGATTGTCACCGGAAAAAAGAGTGTCTTTTTTTGCAAATCCCGCTCCTGCCGGCTCAGCCTTTCCCGGAATTTGTAATACAAACTGCGATTGACCGTCAGAACGATCATTGTCCACTATGACCTCATTTACCTGAATATCCCTCTCGCGAGGCAGAAAAACGACGGCTCCGGAGTTTTCAAGCATTGGAGCGAGATAAGGAACTACATATGCCATAACTGACAGATCCTCAACGCTGCCAAACAGCTTTGCCCGTTGCCACTCCCACCTGTCGAGCGGCATGTCAAAATAGTAACCGTGGCTGTGCCACAGGGCGATGTACCTGCCGTCAAGGCCATCGGCAGGGGCGACTGCTCCCACCCTGGTTACAAGCCTGGGTGATCCGGCAGAATGTTGTGACACCCGGCTGCCGTCATCCGGAATGACACTCCTGAAATAATTGGGAATCAGACTTTCAAGTGTGAATCCGTTTGCATACACATTAACCCTGTAACCGGCGAACTTTCTTCCGAGAGCTTCTTTCACGGAGTTCCTGATTGTCAGACATGTCTCTTCCCTGACAGGATTATATGCAACATCAGATGGTAAGTAAACGCTTACTTCCTTCCCCGTCTCGTCAACTTTCAGTGAATCAATCCCGAACCCGGCCGGGTAGATCCATTCTGTGACCGGGTTGATCCAGTTCCTGAGCTTCGATTCCGCAATTCTTCCGGCCCGTCCTCCCTTCTGTCCCGCTGAAGGCTCAGCCGATGACACCAGGATAATAATAAAGGCCAGTAAATGAAGGGGATGTGATATTCGCATCTTCGAATGGATTTTGCTGAATATAGTAATAATGTTTCAAAAGTAGAAAGTTTTTTAAAATATGTCATACATCTGACAAAAAACTGTTTAATTCAATATAATTATTTACATTTGTTTTTAAGTAAGGGTAACAGGGAGGCTGAGAAAGAATAAGGCCTCATGTAACATCCTGATTATAAGTAGTTACTTCTATTCCGGACACAGATGATACTGATTGCTGACAGCGGCTCGACCAAGACTGAATGGAGAGAGGTCAGGGATGGTGGTGCAGGGAGGTCATACATCTCTACAGGAATTAATCCGTTTTTTGTAACAGGAGACGAGATTGTCCGGCTTCTGGGCGTTGAAATCCCGGACCTCAGGGGTGCCGGTGTGAACCGTATTTTCTTTTACGGCACAGGTGTGAGCAATGAAGCAAAGGCTGACATCGTCAGGGGTGCCCTTGCATCTTATTTCGGCGCCGGCGAGCTGTTTATCGGCAGTGATCTGCTGGGCGCTGCAAGATCGCTGTGCCAGAACGAGCCGGGCATAGCATGCATAATCGGAACCGGGTCTAACTCCTGCTATTATGACGGCAAAAACATAGCTGCCAATGTGTCTCCTCTTGGATATATACTGGGTGATGAGGGAGGAGGTGCAGTGATTGGCAGGAAACTGGTGGCGGGTGTTCTCAAAAAACAGCTGCCCGGGATAGTGATAGAGAACTTTTTCAGGGCTTATCCACTGACACCGGCAGAGATCCTTGACAATGTCTATAACATGCCATTCCCGAACAGGTTTCTGGGGCAATTCACACGTTTCATATCTGACAATATCCATGTGCCTGAGCTCCAGGCGATGATCACCTCCAGCTTTGACGAGTTCATCGTCCGTAATGTGCTATCCTATCCTGAGGCACGAAGGTATCCGGTTCATTTTACCGGCAGCATTGCATACCATTTCAGGCCGTTCCTTGAAGAACTGCTGATAAAATACAGGCTTCAGCCGGGGATATTTACACTGACTCCCATGGAAAACCTTGTAAAGTACCATATACAGAATTCACATCTTTGAGCAAATGACCAGACAGGGTGAGACAAAACAGGACCTGAGCATTACGGAATCGCCTTCCAATTTCGAAGATCTTGACAAGATGACCGTCAATGAGTTGCTCACAAACATAAACCATGAGGATGCGAAGGTGCATGAGGCTGTCAGGAAGGCGCTTCCTCAGATTGAAAGACTGGTTTCCCAGATTAATGTCAGGATGCAGAAGGGTGGCCGGCTCTTTTACCTGGGAGCAGGCACCAGCGGCAGGCTCGGGGTTCTTGACGCCTCCGAGATCCCGCCTACATTCGGTGTGCCTGACAAGGTGGTCATAGGTCTTATCGCCGGAGGCGAAACAGCTCTGCGAAAAGCCGTTGAGTCTGCAGAGGATGACCCGACAAAAGCCTGGAGCGAACTGGAGATTTTCAACATAAACACAAAAGACTCTGTAATAGGCATTGCAGCCTCAGGAACGACACCATACGTTATCGGAGGTCTGCAGCTTGCAAAGGAAAACGGCATACTCACAGGATGCATCACCTGCAACCCGAAAGGACCGATAGTGGAAGTGGCCGAGTACCCTGTTGTAGTGGTTGTCGGCCCTGAATTCGTCACCGGGAGTACAAGACTCAAAGCCGGGACAGCCCAGAAGATGGTTCTGAATATGATATCAACCACCCTTATGATCAAACTTGGAAGGGTCAAAGGCAACAAGATGGTCAACATGCAGCTTACAAACAAAAAACTGATTGAACGGGGCACAAGAATGATAGTGGAGGAGTTGAATATACAGAGAGAGGCTGCCCGGATACTGCTTATCGAGCAGGGATCGGTAAAAAAAGCACTGGAATTTTATCGGGAGAATTATAAATAACATTACCGGTCAGGGCACCTTGATGGCCCGGCCTGAAAAAAACTCGTTCCATGACAAATGATGTCTTCAGTAAAATTGGTTCAGGGCTTACGCTCAGCCAGAAGATCGAGAGGCGCATCGAAGAGGCAATAAGACAGAAAAAACTGCTACCCGGCTCAAAACTGCCAACCGAAAAGGAACTATGTGCCCAGTTTGCAGTGAGCCGTACTGCCCTGAGGGAAGCTCTAAGGCGTCTCAGCGCCCGCGGCCTTATCGACATCCGGAAAGGAAGCGGAATGTATATCTCAGAGCTCAAGATCGAGGATGCAATCAACTCATTGCATCTCTTTTATGACCTGAGATTCAATTCTGACCTTATCCTGCAGATTATCGAGGTCCGGCGGCTGTTCGAACCGGAGGTTGCACGGCTGGCGGCACACAACAGGACAGATGAAGACATACATACCCTTCAGAAGAACCAGCATGACCTTGAAAAATGCAATCCTGACAACACTCAGCTGGAAGTCGACCTGATCAACCGCTTCCATATGAACCTGTCAAAGGCAACAGGTAACCCTATTGTCATAATCAGCCTCGAGCCGGTCTATTCCCTCCTGCCCCGTATGAGGAACCTGATCTACGGCAACATCGAAGGTGAAAAGGAATATACTATGAAATACCAGAGTGAACTGCTCGAAGCTCTGAGGACTAAAGACAGCCAGCGGGCCTATGAGGTCTCGGTAACCCTGCTGGAGCGCAACATGGAGATTTACAAGAAGTATTTCAAGACAAACTGACCAGTCTCTCGAAAGCCTGAATGCCCGGAAGGATCATATTTACAGCCATTCTTTTCACCCTGGTCTGCATCCGGTCTGCAGCACAGGAGCCTGACAGTTCTTTCATCGGGATACACCAGGCTGAAAGCGAATACTATTCGAAGATTTTTGTCCCCGTCATTCCGGCTGCAACTGCTTCACCTGAAAGGCCTTTAATGCTGAAAAGCAAAAATGATGCAACCCCGGAGTTCATGGTCTTCGGCTGGCACCCCTATTGGGCTGGCGCCACCGCATATCTTCAATATAATTATGACGTACTGACCCATATTGCCTACTTCAGCTATGAGGTTGACACGGCATCGGGTTCTTTTTCCACATTAAGGGGTTGGGACACAACGCCACTGATAAGCTATGCACACCAGAGGGGCGTGAAGGTGATGCTCACCGTCACCAACTTCGGCTCCAACCGGAATACCGAGCTGCTGACTGACACCGCAAAACAGTGGACACTCATCAACACAATGATCTCCCAGCTTAAAGCACGTAATGGCGACGGTGTCAACTTCGACTTTGAGACTGTGCCCGCAGCGATGAAAACCAATATGGTCAGCTTCTGCAAAAGAGCTGTAAGGGGGATAAAAGCAGAACTTCCCCAGGCCGAAGTCTCAATGGCCACACCCGCTGTGAACTGGTCTGACGGATGGGATCTGGCAGCCCTTGCCGGAATATGTGATTACATCATAATGATGGGCTACAACTACTTCTGGAGCGGCTCGTCAACAGCCGGCCCTGTGGCCCCTCTCGACGGTGAAAACTACAACATCACAAGAAGCATCGATGACGACTATATTGCTGCAGGCGTGCCTGTTGCAAAGCTCCTCCTCGGGATGCCATGGTACGGATATGACTGGCCTGTGAACGACAATACAAGGAAATCGGCAACAACCGGAACGGGATCATCAAAAACATATATTTCGACACTGCAGATGGTCATCAGCCACGGCAAGACCTTCGACAGCTCAACCAGTGTTCCCTGGATGAGTTACCTAAGCGGTACACAGTGGAGACAGATGTGGTTTGAGGACAGCCTCAGTCTGCTGAAGAAAACAAAATTTGCCAAAGACAGGAACCTGGCAGGAGTGGGCATATGGGCGCTGAGCTACGAAGCGGGCAGGCCGGAACTCTGGAGCGGTATCAGGGCTGTGACAGACGGTACAGTCTCCTCCGATGAACTGCCCCTGTTGCCTGGAAGTGATTCTCCGCGAATACTGTCAGTCTCTCCCAACCCTGCAAATCATTTAACACGGATAACATTCAGCATCGTGCGTCCCGGAACGATAAACCTGGCGCTTTATGACGCCGGGGGACGGCAGGTGGCTTTGATAGCGGAGGGCATGGCCTTTCCGGGAACTTTGGAAGAGACAATCGACGCTGACACCCTGGCTCCCGGGATCTATTTCTGCGTACTGACCTCCGACGGAGGAAGGCACACTGTGAAGTTCGTTGTGGCGGGAAACGACTGACAGCAGAAATGCTGACGGTGGCGAAACGATTAAATGCCGTGAATCTGACATCATCCGGATACATAAATTTGTAAAGCAATGAAAAATACAATTCTGGCAATGACCCTGATCATCTCACTTCAGTCGCTTAACGGTCAGATGCAGCAGGCTGTTGAACGTGTTGCAAAGGACTACGGTCTCATGGGGCTTTCTGTGGTTGCAATATGTGACGGGAAGATAGCAGGTGACTGGTACACGGGTCTGCGTGACTATGACCGCAACCTCCCTGTCGACGAAAATACCAAATACCGCATAGCCTCAATCTCGAAGTTTGTCATGACAACAGCCATGATGAAACTGCATGAAAGCAAGATGATCGATTTTGATGCCGATGCAAGTGCCTATCTGGGATTCAGCCTGAGGAACCCGAACCATCCCGGGACGCCTGTAACCGTAAAAATGTTGTTGCTTCACACCGGCTCGCTGAATGAGGGCTCCGGCTACGACGGTTTCCTGGCGGCAACATACAACAATGTCGGCAACCCTCCTTCGTTCAGTGAACTGTTCGTGCCGGGAGGCAAATATTACACTGATGACATGTGGCGAAAGGAGGCTCCGGGAGACTATTACACCTATTGCAATGCCAATTTCGGGCTGGCCGGAACCATAATAGAGAGAATCACCGGGCAGCGGTTTGAGGAATATATCCAGAAGAATCTGTTTATCCCGCTCGGAATTACCGGATCTTATATCGCCGAAGGTGTCACTGACATTAATAACCTGGCTGTTATCTATGGCAATGATAACGGAAATTGGGTGCCCGGTACGGATAATTTCCGGGGAGTGATGTCGGCCCCCCGTGATTTCTCAGGGTATGTCACAGGCACCAATGCTGCCGTTTTCTCACCACAGGGAGGTTTGCGGATCTCAGCCGCCGGGCTGGCACGGATAATGATTCTGCACATGAACAAAGGGAAATACGAGGGTCAGCGAATTGTCTCAAAAAAGAGCATAAAACTGATGCACAAAGCGCAGTTTATCTGCACCCCCACAAACAGTGACAACGAGGGTGTGCGTGCAGGAAACCGCGGACTGAGCGTCCAGATACTGCCTGAAGCGGCAGCCGGGGGGATACTTCCGGAAAACTCGCACTTCATTGGTCACTCCGGCTCTGCATACGGCCTGAACTCAGATTTCTATTTTGACCCGGCAAAAAAGTACGGGTTCATTTTCATAACAAACGGCATTTCAGGTGGTCTGGGCAAAGGATCATCAGGTTCATTTTATACCTTTGAGGAAGCCCTTATAACTGCACTGCGGGAAAACAATTTCCTGCCATGCAAAAAGAACAGGAAATGAACGCAGAACTGATTACAGCTGTTGCAATTGGTATCGGCCTGGCTGCCAGCGCCGGGTTCAGGGTGTTTGTACCGATGCTTGTAGCCGCCATCGCGGCCAGAACCGGAGCGCTGCCCCTCAATGAAAGCTTTATGTGGCTCTCGTCATGGACTTCGATAGCCATCCTCGGCACAGCCACAGTAGTGGAGATACTTGCCTATTATGTCCCCGTCGTCGATAACCTCCTTGACACTGTGGCCACACCTCTGGCGGTTGTTGCAGGCACGCTCCTTCTTACATCCGTCCTGCCCATTGACAGTGAGCTGATGAGATGGATCACCGGCGCCGCCGTCGGCGGAGGCAGTGCAGCAGTGGTGCAGAGCGGCAGCGCCCTTACACGGCTCACCTCAACCAAACTGACAGCCGGAATAGGCAACCCGGTAGTGGCCACTGTTGAAAACGTGGCAGCTACCGGAACTTCAGTGCTGTCACTCATAATTCCGTTTTTCGTACTTGCAATTTTCCTGCTGCTGGTTATCCTGATCTTCACAAGCCTGAGGAAACGGCTTCGCAGGAAGAGTGAGGTCAATGCATCAAAAACCACGTAATCCCGGAATTTTAATGAAACCTCTGCGTCGCATCATTCCTGCCCTGCTGACTTTTGTCTTTACAATCTCATGCAGTAATGGCAGACAGCCGCAGTCAGACCGCCAGCCGGTGGACACTGTCGGCTTTGCACAGTACCGATGGCAGACAGACAGTGTGCTGGCACGCATTGAGAGACTCCAGCATGACAGACTTGCTGCCGCATCTGAACCACTCGCAGGTGTCACAGCGCTGCGCGTTGCAATCTCTCCTCATGATGACTACTCGTATGTAGGCTACCTCTATCCTGCACTGCTGAAGCACGTCAATACCGATGTTGCTATTCTCTTCGGCGTAGGCCATAAGGCGAAACAGTTCGGCCTGGAAGATAAAATAGTCTTCGGTTCATTTAAAAGGTGGAAGAGCCCCCGTGGATTTGTAAAGGTGTCAGGCCTGCAGGAATCGTTGATAAGGAAGCTTCCGGAGGATATTTTCATCATGCATGACAGCCTGCAGGCAGCCGAGCATTCCCTTGAGGCGCTGATACCCTTTATTGAACATTATAACCCTGACACGGAGATTATTCCGGTGATTGTGCCATACATGCCTTTCGAAAGAATTGAAACAATCTCGGGAGCGCTTGCAAAAGCCATTAAGGAGACAATGGATGAGGCCGGACTCAAATGGGGAAGCGGATGGTCTGCAGTTATCTCGACAGATGCTGTTCACTATGGCAATGAGGACTGGGGCGGAAGCAACTATGACAGGTTTGGCGTTGATTCGGCAGGTTTCAGACTGGCTGTAAGCTATGAGGAAGAAATCATGAATTCGATGCTTGCAGGGGAACTGACGCCTGAAAAGATAAAGGCATTCAGCTCATGCACCGTCAGTGAGGAAGACTATCATCAGTATAAATGGACCTGGTGCGGAAGATATGCGGTCCCCCTCGGTTTGCTGACTGCATACAGGATCTCTGAAATGGAGGGGGAGCCTCTGTCAGGCACCCCTGTAGGATACTCTACAAGTATTTCGAACGCTTCCATACCGGTGTCTGATCTTGGAATGGGACTCACCGCTCCGGCTAAGCTGACTCACTGGGTGGGTTATGCTGCTGTTGGATACAGGTAAGGGATACAATGTAAGGGATACAGTTAAGGGACGCATGACAATGAGCGAAATGAAACAGATTTCTGTATTCTGGTTCAGGCGTGATCTGCGCCTCGGCGACAATGCAGGCCTGTACCATGCGCTGAGGTCAGGATTTCCGGTGCTGCCGGTTTTTATCTTCGACCCTGAAATCCTGGATAAACTTGAAGAAAAGGCAGACCGGAGGGTGTCATTCATAATCGCTGCCCTGGAAGAACTCAACAAAAAACTCAGAGAAGCCGGATCAGCCCTGAAAATTTTTCACTGTCCCCCCCTTGAGGCGTTCCGCAAGATATCGGCTGAGTTTTCAATTGAAGCGCTATATGTAAACACCGACTATGAACCCTTCGCAATTTCACGGGATGCGGCAGTCGTCTCCCTGTTGAAGGATAAAGGCATACCGGTCCGCTTTTATAAAGACCAGGTGATCTTTGAAAAAGACGAAGCAGTCAAACCGGACGGCACCCCCTATACTGTATTTACACCTTACTCACGTGCATGGAAGAAGCTTCTGACATCCGGGGATATTCAGCCTTTTGCCTCAGAGTCACTGGCCGGTAACTTTCTCAGAACTACGCCGGCAATAATTCCTGCCATTGAAGATCTTGGCTTCAGGCCGGTGAAAACAGTTCCGGCCCTGCCGGCTGTCAACACTGAAATAATAAGAGACTACCACCTTTCACGTGATATACCCTCAGTTGAAGGGACAACGAGGCTCGGGGTGCACCTTCGGTTCGGCACAGTAAGCATCCGCAACCTGGTAAAGACCGCACTCGAACTGAATGAAACATGGCTCAACGAGCTTATATGGCGGGAGTTCTTCATGAGCATCATCTGGCATTTTCCTCATGTAACCGACAACTCGTTTAAAAGGAGGTATGACGGGATCAGGTGGCGAAACAATGAGGAAGAGTTTGAAAGATGGTGCAGCGGCACAACAGGCTTCCCGATAGTGGATGCGGGCATTCGCGAGCTCAACGCCACCGGATTCATGCACAACAGGGTGCGGATGATAACCGCCAGCTTTCTGGCGAAGCACCTGCTGACCGACTGGCGCTGGGGTGAGGCTTATTTTTCGGAAAAACTGCTTGACTACGAACTGTCATCAAACAACGGCAACTGGCAGTGGGCAGCCGGCACCGGTTGTGACGCAGCCCCGTATTTCAGGGTATTCAACCCTGCTGAACAAACCCGTAAATTTGACCCTGGCCTTAAATATATCCGGAAATGGGTTCCTGACTTTGACAGCCCCGCTTATCCGGCGCCTGTGGTTGATCACACCCTGGCGCGGAAAAGGGCGCTTGAAGCATACGCCACAGGACTCCGCGGAGGCTGATGCAGGCTGACTGTGACCGTGGCCGACCGGATTGAGAAAGATTGACCGGGATTGACTAAGATTGACCGTCTTAACCATGACACAGACAATTGTTGTTTTATTATCTTTGAAACCGACGGGAGTAGCAGCACCTTAGCTGCCACTACTCTGTTCATCAGTATATTATGACCACCAGGATTGTACTTTTCTTCAAAACTTCCACCGGAAAAATTATTGCCGTCGAGGCGGATAAAAAACTGTCTTCAGAGGAGACAGAAAGACTCTTATGGCTTTTCGGGAATGCCTCTGTCATTGATACAGAAACTGTTAGCGGCACATTCATCGGGCCTCGCAGGGAGATGATAACCCCCTGGAGCACAAACGCCGTCGAAATTACCCAGAATATGGCGGTGACCGGGATTACAAGGATCGAGGAGTACATGCCGGCACAGGGTGACAATCCTGCTCACGACCCGATGCTGCAGCGCGTCTATCACGGCCTGGGCCAGGACTTATTCACTATACACCATGAGCCTGAACCAGTAAGGGAGATTGAGGATATTGCATCATATAACGAAAAGGAAGGGCTGGCTTTGAGCCCGGAAGAAATCACCTATCTTGAAAAGCTGAGCCATAATCTCGGTCGCAGACTTACTGACGGTGAAGTGTTCGGTTTTTCACAGGTCAACTCCGAACACTGCCGCCATAAAATATTCAACGGCGCTTTCGTAATCGACGGTGAAGAGCGCCCTGCGACTCTCTTCAGCCTGATCAGGCATACCACAAAGAAAAATCCTAATCATGTCGTATCTGCCTACAGGGATAACTGTGCATTCCTCGACGGGCCGGTTGCTGAACAGTTCGCCCCTGAAAGTCAGGACAAGCCTGATTACTTCACTGTAAAACCGTTTGAGTCAGTACTCACTCTGAAGGCGGAGACACATAACTTCCCGACCACTGTAGAGCCCTTTAACGGCGCCTCTACCGGAACCGGCGGAGAGATACGTGACCGCATCGCCGGAGGCAAGGGATCACTGCCTGTTGCCGGTACGGCTGTTTACATGACCTCCTACCCCAGACCTGACGGTCCGCGCGGGTGGGAGAAGTTCTCGGAACCCCGGAAATGGCTATATCAGACCCCTGAAGAGATTCTTATAAAAGCATCCAACGGGGCAAGTGATTTCGGAAACAAGTTTGGTCAGCCTCTCATCTGCGGCTCTGTACTTACATTCGAGCATTTCACCGACCTGAAGAAGTACGGGTTTGACAAGGTAATTATGCTTGCAGGAGGCATAGGACTGGGCAAAAAGACTGACAGCACAAAGGATACACCCGCGAAGGGTGATCTGATTGTTCTTCTTGGCGGTGACAACTACCGGATAGGAATGGGTGGCGGAGCCGTCTCCTCTGTTGATACCGGTGCATATGACAGCGCCATTGAGCTGAATGCCGTGCAGCGTGCCAATCCCGAGATGCAGAAGAGGGTATATAATGCGCTCAGGGCTATGGCTGAAAGCGACTGTAATCCTGTGGTATCTCTTCATGATCATGGCGCCGGCGGCCACCTGAACTGCCTGTCTGAACTGGTAGAGGAAACGGGAGGCATAATTGACATAAGCAAGTTGCCGGTAGGTGATCCCACTCTCTCGGCAAGGGAAATCATCGGGAATGAGTCACAGGAACGGATGGGACTGGTGATCCGCAGCAGCGACGTGGAGCAACTTACATCGGTGGCACGACGCGAACGGGCCCCTCTTTATGTCATCGGTGAAGTCACCGGCGACAACCAGTTCACTTTCTATAATCCGGTCACCGGAGAGAAACCCATAGACCTTCAGCTCAGCGATTTCTTCGGGAAGCCCCCACGGACGGTAATGAATGACAGTTCCGTCGCCAGCCAGGGCGCTGAAATTGTCTATGATCCTGCTGTACCTTCCGCTTACCTTGATGCAGTTCTCCAGATGGAAGAGGTTGCATGCAAAGACTGGCTGACAAACAAGGTTGACCGGTCTGTTACCGGCAGAATCGCTATGCAGCAATGCGCCGGCGAACTTCAGCTGCCTCTGAATAATCTCGGGGCAATCACCCTTGACTACCGCGGTAAAAGCGGTATGGCAACCTCCCTCGGACATGCCCCTGCAGCAGGCCTTGTAAACGCTGCAGCAGGATCAGTCCTCTCAATTGCCGAGGCTCTGACAAACATAGTATGGGCGCCTCTCCCTGACGGACTGAAGAGCGTATCTCTTTCCGCCAACTGGATGTGGCCATGCAAAAACCCCGGAGAGGATGCCCGGCTGTACGAAGCGGTTCAGGCAGCAAGTGATTTTGCAGTAGCTCTTGGCATTAATATCCCTACCGGGAAGGACAGCCTCTCGATGACACAGAAATATCCTGACGGGACTGTCTACAGCCCGGGAACCGTTATAATCACTGCAGCCGCTGAGGTTGAGGATGTAAGGCGTATTTCAGGACCTGTCATCAGGAATGATGACTCGACCGCCCTGTTCTGGATTGACATGAGTGGCATGAGACATGAACTTGGTGGTTCGGTGCTTGGCCAGACACTTGGAAGCCTTGGGGAAAAAGCACCGGGAGTGGAAGACCCGGAGTACTTCGCAGCAGTATTTGAAGCTCTGCAGCAGCTGATTAAAGACGGAAAGATCATTGCCGGTCATGATATCTCAGCCGGTGGCATGATTGTCACCCTGCTGGAGATGTGCTTCGCCAACAGGAAAGGTGGTATGGCGGTGAACCTGACTGAGATGGGAGAAACCGATACTGTAAGACTCCTCTACAGCCAGAATCCCGGCGTGGTCATACAGGTTGAAGATGAGGGGGAAACCGAGGAATTCCTGTACAGTAAGGGAATACGATTCGCTTCAATAGGGCATCCGGTCATGGAGAGAAAACTGTTCGTCGCAAACGGAGAAGAACGCCACGAATTCGATATCGACAGGTGCCGCTCCCTGTGGTACAGGAGTTCATACCTGCTTGACCGCCGGCAGTGCGGACCCGAACTTGCCCTCGAAAGGTTTGAAACCCATGGCAGCAAGGCTCTTAACTTTGATCTTAAGAACTTTCACGGAAGCTTTAGTGCCCTGGGCATCACTCCTGACCGTAAAACAGTCACAGGGGTGAAAGCCGCAATAATCAGGGAAAAGGGCGTGAACGGAGACCGCGAGATGGCTTACGCACTCTGGCTGGCCGGATTTGACGTGAAGGACGTGCACATGACCGATCTGATCTCAGGTCGCGAAACACTCGAAGAGCTGAATATGATTGTGTTTGTCGGAGGCTTTTCAAACTCTGACGTCCTTGGTTCAGCCAAAGGATGGGCAGGGGCATTCCGTTACAACGACAAAGCCCGGATAGCTCTTGAAAATTTTTACAGAAGGGAGGATACTCTTTCGCTCGGCGTCTGTAACGGATGCCAGCTCATGGCAGAACTTGGCCTTATTGTGCCCGGACATCCGGAAATGCCACGGCTGGAACGCAATGCCTCACATAAGTTCGAATCGGACTTTCTGGGAGTGAGGGTAACTGACGGCAAATCAGTCATGCTCTCCGGCCTTGAGGGAATGGAACTGGGAATATGGGTAGCACACGGTGAGGGACAGTTTGTTTTCCCGTATCCTGAGGAAAAATATAACATAGTGATGAAATACAGCAGGAGTCATTATCCTGCCAATCCCAACGGTTCGATGTTTGACACGGCAGGAGTCTGTTCTGACGACGGTCGTCATCTTGTAATGATGCCTCACCTCGAGCGGGCTTTCTTTCCGTGGCAGTGCGCACATTATCCCGCCGATAGGCGAAATGATGACATAACCCCCTGGATGAAAGCATTCGTCAACGCCAGGAAGTGGATTGAGGAAAAAATCAAATGATTACAGTACCGCAGGAGCGGTTGAACAGATCAGTTAACCTTAGGCTTCAGGATCACTGAGTTGATCAGAGTGTGCTTGTCGAGGCTCAGCTGTGAAATATCGGTGCCGTGAGGTTCAACCCTGTCACTGATTACCTGAACCTGGTATTCACCAGGTTTTGAGAAGAATACCGAACCCATGTGAGAGTCAGCTCTGAACCACGGTCCGGAGGCACTTCCGTCCTCAGTCACAATGCGGTCACCGACAGGTTTTTTCTCGAGTTTGGTTTCACCCGCTGTAATTATCACATTTTCAGCAAAAAGAAGCTGTGTGGTATCAACAGTCAGGCTTGAAAGCCATACATCATACCGGCCGGGTTCTTCGACACTGAACAGCCATTCAGCGGTATTGTACTGAGGCTTGTCATCTACCTGTATAAGCTCAGCTTCAGTAATATTCAGCACTATGCTTTCCCCGTTGGCTGCTGAGGAGTTGTTTCTGCTGTTGTGGTTATTGTCATTCTTGCATGAAGCAAGGCCAAAAAATGCCGCAATTGCCAATACAATTGCAGCTCCCTTCATCACTTTCATTCTGCGACTAATATTTTTCTTTAGATTTATCTTCAAAAACTGTTCCAGAGTACTCCGGGAATTTTATGGAGCCAAAGTAAATGCAAATAAATTGAATACAAAGCATCAAGTATTCAAATATTTGCAACCTTTTAAAAAAAACTTTTCAACCGTTGCTGACAGCTCTTGCTGCTCTTCTTGCAGGTCTCGCTTTTACCGGCTCCCTCCCGGGCAGCGGGAGTGCAGCCGCAACCAGCTCGGCGATGTCGCTGACCTTTGTTTCAGTTGCCTGACTGAAGGTTTTTTTGCATAACGGGCATGCCGTTATAAGTTCATCAGGTGATGACATTGTAAGTGTGCGGGCAGCATCAGCGGCAATCAGGGCCCTCTTGCCAGATGAAAGAGTCAGGTTCCCCAGGCTGCCACCACAGCAAAGTGACATATTCCCCTCCTGCGATGATTGCTGCAGCTCTGCCACATAACTTATAACCTCCCTGGGTTCTTCAAAAATGCCTGACCCTCTCCCGAGCTCGCAGGGATCATGGTATACAACCTTCCTGTGAAGATATCCCAGCCGGAGCGAACCCTCCTCTATAAGCAGGTTGATGAATTCAGAGTGATGCATGACCCTTGCCTCCAGGTAATAACTCTCCCTGAAGACCTTGTAGCAGATAGGGCATGAAGTGACAAGTATCTTGGCTTCCGACTTCCAGATTATATCCGAGTTGTGGTTTATCAGTTCACGTGCCTCCCTGTCCCGGCCTGCAAGCATAAGAGGCCTGCCGCAACAGACACCTCCGTTTTCATCCATAAAGCGGTACTTCACGCCGGCGCTGTCCATAATCTTTTTCATTGCAACCATAACTGAAGGCGTCAGGTGGGTCATGCACCCTGCGAAAAAGAGTACGTCAGCTTTTTCAGGATCCTCCCTCACAAGATAATCATAAGATTGCGTTACAGTTTTTTCAATACCGGTACGCTTACGCGAAAATGAATATCTTTTAGCCAGGCGCAGTTTTCTGTCTTCCCTCCCGCCCTGGCGACGCTCTATCAGCCTCATCGGACCAAGCTCGATACCAACAGGGCACACCTCCTCGCACCTTCCGCACATAAGACAATTGGCGGTGATGGCCGATATGTCCCTGTCATTTCTCATCCCCTTTATGAAGTAAGCCGACTGTATATCATGTATACCAGCGGCGTAGCTCATCTGGCATACGCTGATGCACACACCGCATGATGAGCAGGCATGGGTCTGCACCTCGGTGTATGATGAATGCCTGTCACCTGTTGTGATGCCTGAGTTACGCATGAAAATCAGGAATAATTCAACCGGAATATGGAAGTATCTTGAGACAGGCAGGAGGAAAAAGAAAGTCCCTAAAGAGAGCGAATAGAGCCACCAGAACCACGGTGCTATCTCTGCCACCGGCAGGAAAGAGGCCAGGGCATGACCCAGACTTCCCGTCAGGAAGCTGCCGCTTCCGTGTGCCCCGCAGGTAAAGCTCTCTGCCAGCAACCGTGAGGGGAATATCAGCCAGAGACTGATAAGTGCAAGGCGGTCAATCCATGTATGCTTCGTCGTCTTTTTCATCCCCATCATTCCCGGTATGAACCTCTTGACTATTGCCAGCAGCAGACCGGAAAGAATAAAGGCCAGGAGAAAATCCATCAGTACCCCGTAAAGCCTTGCAAATCCTTCAGCTCCATGCTCCGGATTGAATGCCCGGAAGAAAATTGCATGTGCGGGAGGATTGAGATGTTTTTCGCCGAAGAAGTCAGCTTCGATTGTACCAAATACTATCAGCAGGAACCATCCGAAAGCCAGGCTCATATGCATGTATCCCAACACCGGATTCTTCCTGAAGATCTTCCTGTGCAGGAGGCTTTCCATGACGATCTCCTTCAGGCTATCCATGAACGGCCTGCCGAAAAACCCCCTCTGCAGCCTGAGCTTGTCTGACCTCGACAGGTTGCGGAACCAGACAGTGCTTCGTACCACACTGTAAATAAGTATGAAATACAGGCCAAGGTTGAACGGTATGATGAAGAGGTCAGATCTCATTCCTGTCAAGTTTCCTTATTGCTTCGGCAGCAGCAGCCACCACATTTCGCGTGTTTACGCCGCGGGGACAGACAAGAAGACACTTGCCGCAAAGCATGCATCTGGTAACCTCTTCACGGAGAGGCTCAATCTCTCCCCTCCTTATATACGTGTTCATACGCCTGAGGTTGAATGAAGTATGCTGACCGGCCGTACAGGTTGCCGTACATCCTCCGCAGGCAAAACAGAGGCTGAAGCTTGGCTCCCGAAGGGTGACATACTCCCTGACCGTCCGGTCAGACTTGTCATAATCAATCTGCCTGCTACGGTTAATTGCGAAACCGAACCTGTTTGCCTCTTTTGTGCTCATCACCTGTTAAGGTATCTTACGGTTTCAGCCACTGCCGCCCTGGCGTGCGAAATCGTATCGGTAATATTCATCGGGGCGGTGCAGGTGCCTGCATAGAATACTCCCTTTATGCTGCTCCTGTTGTTGCCGTAATGATGATCAGCCGTCTCGAGGAACCTGTTTATTCCCATCTTCATCCCTGAGCCCTCAGCCAGCTTCCTGCCTGCCCCGGCCATCTCCATGCCAACCATCAACACCATGATGTCAAGCTCCATCCGCAACGGCCTTCCGGCAAGAGTATCCTCTACCTTGATTACCAGCCTGTTGTTTATATTGACCGAGGCCTCTGACACCTTGCCCCTGATAAAATTGACATTATGAAACTCCTGCGCTTCACGGTACAGTTCCTCGTAATAAGGTCCGTACATCCTCATATCCATGTAAAAGCAGAAGACCTCACATGCCGGGAGCATTTTTCTCAGTTCAATTGCCTGTTTTACAGCTGTGACACAGCATACCTTTGAGCAGTGGTTGTTGTTGACCTTCTCATCACGCGAACCCACGCAATGTATCAGGCCAATGCGCTGAGGCACGGTGCCGTCGGTCTTTATGACTCCTCCCCTGTTGAACATTCCCTCCAGTTCAGCCGATGTAATCACATTGTCATAAATTCCGTACCCGTATTCTTCCTTACGCCGTGCGTCGAAGAGATCAAAGCCCGTAGCCACTATGACTGCGTCAGCCTTTTCCTCCGTCCCTCCCGAGAGGTTCACCGCCAGCCCGCTTCCATGATGCCTTATCTTTTCAACGGTTGTCTTTGTTACTACACTTATATTCCGGTGTTCGATCCTTTTCCTCAGGTAACTTTTCACTTCTTCCGCCGGTCTTCGGTCAGGAAAGAGGGCGTGCCACTGCAGGAGATGCCCTCCCGGCTCCTCGCTCTTTTCAACCAGGGTGACGTGATAACCCATCTCTGCCAGGGTGCCGGCTGCTTCCATGCCGGCTACACCTCCTCCGGCTACAATAACATGTAATGGCGTGCTTTTCATTCGTTTATCAGGTTGGCAGGCTCAGGAAGCCTCGAACCGTCCCTTGCAAGAAATCTATCTGAGGGATCAGCTTTGATACCCATTTTCCGGAGCAGTGGCATCGACTGTACATTGTGATATTGCAGGCCGAGTTCCCAAGGATTGTAACCCAGAACCAGCCCGGCAAGTTCCTCATAAGTCAGGACCGGAATACCCTGCCCGTTTTTTCCGTAGGTGATGCCGTCAATTTCCTTAATTGTATACTGCCAGCGGTCCATGAACATTGTACACCCGGGGCAGTTGCCGATTATAAGGTCAGGCTGGTAAGGCTCCATCGACTCGAACTTTTTTCTTGAGGCGAACAGCGAATAGCCCCTGTTTGCCTGGACGAGGTATTGTCTGAAGCCGAAGCCACAGCAGTGACGCCGCTCGGGATAGTCGATTATGTCACCTCCCCAGGCCTCAACCATGCCAACCAGCACATGGGGGAATTCCGCCCCGCCAATGCCGTGCTTCGGGAACATCTTCGAGTAGTGACATCCGATGTGCTCAACCACCTTCAGCGGTTTTCCAGTGCTGATATCGACAAGGTTGTATTTTGCCTTCCGGGCTATCTGATCCCTGAACTTGTAGATAATGTCACTTGTATGGGAGATCGTTTCCGGCACCTCGAAGGTGCGGCCTGTAGCCTTGTAAAGATCCTCGCGGGTGCGTTCGAGGGTTTCCGGGAAATGTTTCCATGTCTCAAGTATTTCGGTGTAAATTCCGAAAGAGGTGACACACGAGATGGCAATATGCCTGTAGCCTGCCTCAGTAGCAAGCGCAAAATGCCTCGCCACAACCGCCTGAATCGTTTCAAACGGCACAACGTCACCGTGATAACCTATTCCGGTGCAGGTAGTGTGTCTCGGGTCCTCAAAGACGTCCTTTCCCAGTTCATCGCGCATTATCTTCAGGAAAGTCTGCTCTGAACCTGCAAAGAATGTCTGCCTGATGCATGACCTGACGTAAAAGAAATGATCATCGGGAATTTCCTTCTGGTATTCAGCCCAGACTCTCTTCTTTCCTTCCGGTTTCACTGGCGCCCCTCCTTCCCCTCTGTCGTTTCATAGACGTTCCTTCTCACATCATCAGGCTCACACTGGTGACAGCCGCTGTCGGCTGATACAACATGCCTGAAGTATTCGAAATCACGCCCTTCCTTTTTGAATTCCATGCCCATCTCAACCGCTTTTTTCTCTGACGCCTCCTCGATTGAATCATATAGATCCTGGCCTCCGGTGACCTTGAAAATGCTCTTTAGTTCGTCAAGCACCTCTTCGGGAATAAGTCGTGTAGGACCTTCCTTGCCGTTGAGTTCGCCACCCAGGCGGGCCAGGGAGTCATCCATGTGATTATAATAGTGTTCCCATGCCGGACCCTGCTCGGGATGTGCTTCAGGGTCAACGTCATAAGAGACCACGCAGTACCCGTGTTTCAAAACATTGTCACCGACGGTGCGTTTTATGGCGAACTGCTGTCTCCCTTTCTCCGATGCAGTGAAGTAACCAAGTTCCTGTGAGAGCTTACGAAGGGCCATTATGACCATGCCCGGGGTGTTGCCCCGCGGGCACCGGGTCTTGCAGCTCATGCACTGGCCGCAGTACCAGATTGTATCGCTTTTAAGCAACTCCCTGATAACATCATTGTTACGGGTCTGTACAAGATCAACCACCTGCCTGGGATCATAGTGGTAATATTCAGCTGCCGGGCAGATACCCGTGCAGATCCCGCAGTTCATACAGGCTTTCAGCCCCTCCTCGAAACGGATATCCTGCATCAGCATTGAATAGAGATCTTCCATAAGCACTTTTATAGCCCTGTTAGGGAAGATCAAAATTAGCAATGACTTATGACGCCGGGAACGGACTTTTAGCCCATTTTTTTTGAGTATTTATACTTACAGAGGAGGCAGGAGGCAATAGGCAATAGGCAGTAGTGTTGGCAATGATAGCTAAAGCATTGTAGCCCGGCAATCGTCAGGGGCGGATATTTGCCGCAGGCAATTAAGCATTGTAACCCGGCAACCGCCACGAGCGGATATTTGCCGCAGGCAATTAAGCATTGTAACAGGCATGCCCCCCACCCCCACCACCCACGATATTTATAATCGGAACCATAGATTTTTATGAATGAATGGATAACTTTATTGTCAAACCCCTGACAAATGAAAAAACGATTACCCATCCTGGCCGCGCTGGCATTTCTGTCAATCATGATGACAATCACATCATGCAGGAATGAACAGGTCATCACCTTCCGCTCACTGCTCAGGGAGATGGCCTCCGAAGAAACGCTGACACGATACCCTTCGCCGGATTACCGCCAGGTGCAGTTCAGCTCGTATGACAGGCGAAGCATTCACCCTGATAGCGCCGGGTGGTTTGCAAACTATGATTACACGCAGTTTATCAGGGAGGAGCCCACCGACGGCAGACGTGAATTTGTGATGCTTGAGACTGAAGGTCCGGGGGCTGTTGTCCGTTGGTGGATGACCTTCGGCGATGCAGATGCACTGAACTCATATATCAGGGTTTATGTCGACGGCCGGGCAGAACCGGTAATAGAGGGGATGGCGCCTCAGCTGGTTGGTGAGGGAGTGCTGGCACCTGCACCCCTGAGCACCTCGGTCTCACCCCTGACAGAACCACAGCGGCGCGGTTACAACCTCTACCTGCCCATACCCTTTGCCGGGAAATGCAAGATAACACTTGAAAACGACTCAGTTTTAATAACAGCACAAAGACGCTCTCCTTCAATTTATTACAATATAGACGCAAGGCTGTACGAAGAAGGAACAAGGGTAATGTCGGTAAAGAGAGAGACATTCCGTGATGACACTCTTGCAATCAAAGGTTGTGCTTCAGCACTGATGATGAAAAGTTCGGGCGGGAAGCAGGGAAATGGAGCCGGTGAGGGAGAAGTGAATAGTTCCGGCGTGAAGAAGGGAATGGGAGCCGGTGAGAAAGAAGTGAATAGCTCCGGCGTGGGGAACAACGAGATGAAAAAATCGCTTGACGGCCAGATCGCACCCGGCACAGGTCTCTCACTGACAGTCAGCGGCAGGGGTCTTGCCATAAACGGATTCTCATTGAGGTTCACCACTGCAGATACTCACATGGTAGATGCTCCAGCCCCGGAGGCCGCCGCTCCAGAGACAACCGCCTCAGAAAAAGCTGCCGCAGATACCGCTGGCGAAGAGGCCGCCGCCGCAGAGACCGCCGTCTCCCTTAAAGGTGCAGTCATCCGCCTCTTCTTTGACGGAAGGCAGACAGCTGAAGTGCCTGCCGGGAACTTCTTCGGGACAGGATATCCATACACCGGCTACAATACCCGGTTCACCTCAGCAGACGCTGAAGGGACGCTTCACTCCTCATGGCTCATGCCGTTCCGTGACAGTTGCAGGGTCGTTATCTTCAACAGAACTGATGATACGATAACTGTCAGCTCACTTGTTTCACTTACGAGGTATAAATGGGATGAAAAGTCAATGCATTTCGGCGCCTCCTTCAGGGATTATCCGGGATTTGAGACTGCCGGCTCGGAACACACCGGCGGAACCGGACTGCACACCGACCTGAACATTGCCGACCTGAAGGGCCGGGGTCTTTATGTCGGCGACGCCGTCATGGTTTTCAACACAGCGGATGCATGGTGGGGTGAGGGCGATGAAAAGATATACGTCGACGGTGAGACATTTCCTTCATCATTCGGCACCGGAACCGAAGATTATTTCGGTTATGCATGGTGCCGGCCCGAGCCGTTTGATCACCCGCTGACTGCACAACCGGCAGGGTACGGGAACTTTCACCCGGGGATGACCGTGAACATGAGATATCGCATCCTCGATGCAATACCTTTCACTGAATCACTCAGGGTCGATCTGGAAATGTGGCACTGGGTAAAGACCACAATCGACTTCTCAGCGACGGCATATTACTATCTGACCCCTGAACCTTAATCTCAGACTATACCGCCAGGTGACGGAGACAGACTCCCGCGACAGCAATTCACCTGGTGTCTCCCGACCCGTTCTTCCTGCCATTGCGTGGCAGGTACCGCAGCCATACGCCGGTAACGGCGAAAACAAGAAGCGAAAGGCCGGTGAATGTCGTGTAGATCAGCTTGAAAATCTCACCGTCAAATCCCAGTATCCTGTCAACTATTGACATGTCATGAATATCCTCAACCATGTCTGACCGCCTGTTCTCAATGTAGAGCACCTTGCCCGTGGCACCGTCCAGCTGGATGCCATGATAGTGATGTGCAAACACGAACTTCACCATCCCCTTGTCAGGCCTGATATCAATCCGGTCAAGCTCCTCGCTCAGCCCCTTCCTGCCCGTCTCATGAAGAGTCATGATGGCTATCGCGTTAAGCGAATCAAGGGGAAGCCATTTACTGAGGTCCGTGGTGGTCCCGGTATGGGATACGGGATGAAGGTACCCGTTGCTGTTCTTCTTCCACCCCAGCATCAGCCCTGAAACCGCAACAATGATAAGGACAACAGAGAGAAATGAGGCAGTAAGACGGTGGATCTTTCTTATTGTCCTGACCTTTACGCCATTTCCGTTTCTCTCTGTTGTCACTCCCATAATATCCGGATATTTTTGTAATGCGCAAAGAAACTATTCCTGCCCCGGAATTCCAACAGCACTTCCAGAATTGAAATTCAGCACAGGCCACAGCCATCTCCCGGTCACAGTTCCCGTGACGCTTTCACTGATTGTGCCACAGGTTATTGTCACGGTATAGTCTCCGGGCTCTGATCTCATTGTATTCCAGTAAATCTTGCCAATTCCCTGCTCCGGTTTTACCTTTTTTTCGAACACCTGTTTGCCAGAGCCGTCCCTTACCGTAATGGTAGGCTCATCCTTGAGTGTGCCGGACAGATAGTACCATATCTCCAGCCCGGCTGGCTCATTTGGCGTGTTCAGGTGGTTGCTTCCTGTCATCTGGTAATTGCCCCACATTGCCTGCTGGGAAAAGTTCATCTGCGGTTTTGGCTCGATTGCAAAGAGGTGAATAGGTTTCTGAGCTATCTCAGGCGTCATCTGCTGCAGGGGGGAGATGTCAGTGATCCATGCTGCCCTCCCGTATGTGCCTACTATCAGGTCGTTCTCACGCGGATGGATCATTATGTCACGAACCACTGCCGGTGGCATGTTGGCCCTGAGGGACTCCCAGTTTTCACCTCTGTTGAGAGAAACCCAGACTCCGTTGTCATTTCCGGCAAAGAGAAGATCTCGGTTGCGGCTGTCCTCAATGACCACGCTGACCGGATAATCCGGAAGACCATTTGTAATCCTTTTCCACGTCGCCCCGGAATCATTTGTCACATAAACATGCGGATCCATGACATCATCAGTATATCCTGACTTGGATACATATGCGGTAGCCATGTCAAAGGCTGACGGGAACACCCTGCTGACCCACATTTTTTCAGGAGCTCCGGCCACTGCAAGTGCTGCAGTGACATCCTTCCATGTATGGCCACGATCTGTTGTGACCTGCACATGCCCGTCATCCGTTCCTGCCCATATTATTCCGGCTTTCACCGGTGATTCGGCGAGGGTTGTAATTGTGCAGTAACGGATATGACCCTTGCCAAGAATTTTGCCAGGATCATTGTCAGTCAGGTCAGGACTTATTGGTTCCCAGTGGTTGCCCCGGTCAAGGGAACGAAGCACCATCTGGGCGCCGGTATAGATGATTGAAGTGTTATGAGGAGACAAAGCCAGCGGCGTTGTCCACGTGAAACGGTAAAAAGGCTCCCCTTCAGCCGCAGCCGGGGTAATTGCCACGCGCTCGCCTGTGGCCTGATCAACCCTGTGGTGTGACCCGAACTGGGTTGTGTAATAAATATACCTGTTGGTCTCCCGGTCAACTTTTGAATACATCCCGTCCCACATGCCTGTGACAACCCAGTCGGCAGGAGTCACAGCACCGGACCAGCCGTTCGAGGGAGCCTTCCATGTCTCATGGTCCTGCAACCCGATGTAAATATTATAAGGTGTCTGCATGTCAGCCTCAACATGGTACACCTCGCCAAGCGGAAGGTGATAATAATGATTCATTGACAGCCCGCCGTCCCATGTCGCATATATGCCTCCGTCAGATCCCAGCATCATGTGCCTCGGATCTTTCGGATCGATCCAGAAGACCCTGTTGTCGCCAAAGTTGGTCTGGAAGCGGTCCTGTTCCCACCCGAGCGGCCAGGTCTTTCCGCCGTCAAGCGTATAGAACATGCCTACACCAACAACATATATCTTATCCGGATCGAGCGGGTCTATGTTTATCCTGTTGAAGCTGTAGGCAGCCTTACCGCTTACATCGTTCTTTTCAGGGTCATTGATCCTCTTCCATTTTTTCCCGCCGTCGCGGGTAATATAGACCTCGCCTCCGATCAGGTTGTCAAAGGAGTGGTCAGTAAACCCGTCAAAGGGTACAGGAGCATTTGGATCAATACCAGGTTTTACATTAAGGTTCTGTATCACCGCCACCACTATATCCGGGTTTGCCCTGTGGATATCAAGGCCAATACGTCCGATGGGACCGTCGGGCAGCCCTCCGGCAAGAACCTTCCAGCTCTTTCCTCCGTCAGTGCTTTTATGGATACGGCTTTTTTTGCCACCAGGCTCAAAGGTCCATGCCGTACGAACCTTCTCGTAGGTTGCGGCATAAAGAATATCCGGGTTAACCGGGTTTACAACAAGGTCAATCACCCCTGTCTTGTCATCAATAAAGAGAACTTTCTCCCAGCTCTTCCCACCGTTTGTGGTTTTGAAAACGCCTCTTTCAGCATTATCAGACCACAGGCTCCCCATGGCTGCCACCCAGACGGTCTGGGGATCACTCGGATGGATGACCACACGGGCAATATGACGCGATTCGTTCAGGCCCATGTTCTTCCATGTTGCGCCGGCGTCAGTCGATTTCCAGACGCCGTTGCCGTAGTATGATGACCTGGCGTTGAATGCATCACCGGTGCCGACCCATACAGTTTCCGGGTCAGAAGGGGCCACTGCGATGTCGCCAACCGCTCCGGTATTGAATGAGTCAGAGACACATTCGAAAGTGGTACCGTTGTTTACTGTCTTCCAGACACCACCGCTGCGGGGCCCGACGTACCAGGTGTATTTGTGTTTCTCTCCGGGGTTCTCGGGCACAGCCACAGCCCCCACCCAGGCGCTTATGCGGAATGCACCGAGGTTACGGTATGTGAAGGCGTCATACCCGCCGGGAAGCGACTGCTGTGCCCGGAGCGGGATTGAAAGGACTGAAACAGATAAGATAATTACCAGCGAAAGCAACTCTGATTTGATTTTTTTCATGGTCCTGATTTTATCGTGACAAAATAATAAAGGCTGCCGATGAAAAGCTCATCAGCAGCCTTAAAAAAACTTAAATCAAGTCATTTGGTTCCGGTCCTCCAACTGAACGGCTTTGTATCCCATGCCGTTCCTTTCCTGAAATAGTCAGGCTGTCCGAGGACTTTGATAGCGGGATTTTTCTCCAGTTCATCAGGTGGATATGGATTTCTTCTCGGGAAAGTATTTGTATTTATTACCTGGTTAATTATCGTGAAATCCAGCTTTGGATAACCTGTACGGATAAAATCGAAATATGTCTCAGTTGTCTCGAAAGCATTTGCAATATACTTCTGGGTCATTACCAGTTCCTGGGCTGCTTCAACACTGGTTGGCATAGTGAGTGCCGGCTGTGCCAGGTAAGTCACAATATCAGCCTCAGCCACACCGTGATACTCCATGTCTGCCCTGATGCCGGCCTTCATAGCCGTCTCTGCGGGGCCGTATTCACCCTTGAGTGCATGTGCCTCAGCCTTGAGGAAAAGGTTTTCGGAGTACATCATGATCATATCAGGATAGGTCTGGGTGCAGTAACTCATTGCCCACCTTGAGGGCTTGTTGCCTAATACCGATGAAGTACCGCTGTAGTGTCCGATATATCCGCCGGCATCAGCCTCTGTCCAGAAAATCATCCTCCTGGGGTCATTGAGGTTGTTCATCAGGTCAACAATATATACTGATGGAGTCATTCCGGCTCCAGAATAATCATACAGTGACTCCTCATAGATATAGCTGTCAAACTGAAGGCTTGGCTTATGATTCCATGCACACATATCATCGTTATCCTGCATCCCGTCCTGAAGATACTGAAGTGCCAGGTCAGCCTGACCTGCCGCTGTCTTGCCGGGAAGGTAGGTAAGCCTCAATGCATACCTGGCTTTAAGTGAATAGCAGAGCCGGGTCCACTTCTCAAAGTCAGCACCATAGATATAGTCCTGTGCTGCGGTTGGGACAAGGTCACCGGGATCAGCAGCCGCAAAACACCCGATTGCTTCATCAAGAAGAGCATTGGCATGAGTATAGATCTCCTCCAGGGTATTTACCTTAGGGTATGGGAATTCTGCTCCCTTGAGTGCTTCATCAAGCGGCGCCTGGTCATAATAGTCGGCCATATTGAACCAGTGCCATGCTGAGATTACAGCTCCAATACCCTGGAACCGTACGTTGCCGTTCTCTTTGGCTTTTTCATAGAGCGCATTGGAGTGCATGAGAGCACCTGAGTAAGCTCCCCAGATCTCGCCACCATAATCGGTTGTTATTTCAAACCTGGTCTCATAACCCTGGGTACCGTCGGCGGCGTACCAGAGCAACCAGTCTTTCATGCCGTTCCACCAAACATAGAATGTAACGGCCTGCTGAGCCCATTCTGACTCAACACCTATGAGATAAACACCCTCATTAACGGCGGGTGAATCTGTAATTGCATTCGGATCGTAATCAATATCCAACCACTTCTGGCATGAAGTCATCAGTGACAGAGCCAGAACAATAATGCTGATTTTTAAAAGATTCTTTTTCATCTGGCTTCATTTTAAAGAGTTATGCTGAGAGTGAATGTATAAGTCTTCATTGACGGGAAGCTGTAGTTAAACCAAGCGTTGCCATTTGAAACACCATTTGTATTTGTCTCAACGTCTGGTCCGGAGAACCCATCCTTGAATTTCCTCCACAGGTTCCTGCCTGAGAGTGACAGGTCAAGCCCTTTCAGATGAAGTGACTCTGTTACTTTTTCAGGCATCCGGTAAGTCAGGCTTACTTCTCTCAGCTTGATGAAGTCACGGGGCTGAATATTATCCTCCTCTGTTGACTGACAGACAGTCTGATAATAGCTGCTGTAATATGTCCATTCAGTGTTTACAGGGTTAGTTACTACAACCTCCTGGGTGTCGAAGTCATAGTGACCCATTACTCCTTCGAAGACAATACGGTTGTCATCAGGCCTGTTCTCCTGGAGAGCTGACATACCATAATAGGTAAGGTAATGTTCATCAAAATTATCAATAAGCCCTCCTTTCTGAATGTCAATCTGGGCCATAAGGGTGAAACTCTTATATGATAAAGAGTTCCTGATGCTGCTCACCCAGTCGGGTTCAATTTTTCCAAGGACCTTTCTTGACCTGGGGTCAATCATAGGTCTGCCGTAAGTGGTACGATCATTACCAGCCGATCCCTGATCGCTCAGCACCAGGTTGCCTTCGTCATCACGTAGAAATGCATCACTGTAAATAACTGGATAAGGCTGACCCACAATTGCCCAGCCTGCCGAACCAAGATCAATAGGCTCGTCATTTTCACCGAGGTCATCTACCACGGACTTGTCTTTAGCCCATGTTGCCGAGAGATCCCATGAGAAATCGTTTGTTTTAACAGGAGTTGATGTGACTCCGATCTCGACACCCCTGTGGGTAATACCACCAATGTTAATCCAACCACCGCTATAGCCTGTTGAGTTAAGCAACTGCTGCCACAATATCTGGTTGGTACTCCAGTTCTTGTAAGTTGCAAGATCGAGGCCCAGCCTGTTCTTGAAGAATTTCAGCTCAAGCCCTCCTTCAAGTTCGCTCTTGAACTCATTCTGAAGATCAGGATTAGGATATGTTGCACTTGGAAGATAGCTGTTCTGCCCTTCGAAAGGCCAGGTATGACCAAGCCATTCTTCTGCAGATGCCTGTTCAAGTATGATGTTTGTTGCATACGCATCAGCAGGTGCTCCTACTTTTGCATAACTCACTCGTATTTTACCAAAATCAAGGAATTTCAGATTTCTTGTGAGCTCGCTGAACACGAAACCAAGACTGTGGCTTGGATAAAAATAGTCATTGTTGATACTTGAGGCCCAGTCATTCCGACCGGTGACAGTGTAATACAGCATGCTCTTGTACCCGACACGTGCTTCTCCAAATAGGGACCATGATCTGAACATGTAGTCAGATGAACTTGATTCATAGTTTGATATGTTTAATGAATTGTAAATACCCGGAACGACAAGTCCCGTTCCTTCGAAAACCATTCCGTCCTTGGTATTCTGGACAATATTATGGCCTCCCATGATATTTATTGTAAAATCACCGAATGTGTTGTCATAGGTCAGCATCTCAGTTGACTCGAAGTCTTTACTGTTATCGTTGTAACGGTTGTAGACACCCTCAGTTTCCACCAGACCGCCTCTATTCTTATAATTTTGCGAGACAGCCATACTTGTGCTTATCCCTGTAACTGACCTGAAATTCAGATGTTTGGCAATTTTATATTCCACTGTCGCCGAACCTACAAACCTGTCACGCTTGATGTTTGTACCAGTACTCTGCAGTGTGTAAAGATACGGGTCACGTCCTGCGCCCCTGAAGAGTCTCAGTGTTCCGTCTTCCCTGTAAATCGGATAGGGATTCCATGACGGAGGCGAAGCCATCAGGGTATTCATAAATGTGTAGTTAGCATTACCCTCTTCCATCCGGTCAATATCCTGGTTAGAATACATGATATTTGTAGAAACTGTAAGCTTAGGGGTAAACTTGAAGGTTGTATTGGCATTTACTGAGTTTCTCTTGTATCCCAGGGGGCCTATGACACCATCATTGTTTGTATTGGAGTATGAGACGAAATAAGTTGCCTTGTCGGTACCGCCTGTCACACTAAGAGTGTTATCCATTGTGTAACCTGTGCGGAAGACCTGCCACCTGTCATAATACTCTACTCCCTCAAGGTCTGAAATGCGCGGACCCCAGGAGGATGAAGTGTACTGAGTCTCACCATCTATGTATGTCCAGTCATTTCTTGACACACTGAAAGTGCCCTGTGCCCATGATTTCTGAAGCGGAATTTCATAGATCTTGTCAAATGAGGATGTATGTTTAAAGGATACTGCAGGTTTTGAGTCTGTAGCGCCGGCCTTGAGCGTGATCAGAATCACCCCGTTTGCTGCACGGCTGCCATACAAAGCTGAAGCAGCAGCACCCTTAAGTACGCTGAGCGACTCGATGGCGTTCGGATCGATATCGGCCAGGCCAGATGAAGACCCGGAGTTTTCAGCATCAAACGGCACACCGTTAACCACAAAAAGGGGTTCGTTCGACCCGGTGATGGATGACCCTCCCCTGAGGACAATCCTTGTACCGCTACCGGCCTGGCTTGAAGTGGTTGAGATGTTCAGACCTGCAACCTTGCCACTCAATGCAGTGGCAAAACTGTTGGTCTTCGTAGCAGTCAGCTCATCGGACTTAACTTCACTGGTGGAGTACCCGAGAGCCTTCTTCTCAGTCCGGATGCCCAGGGCTGTGACGACTATCTCGTCCATGACCTGGGTGTCAGGCTCCATCACCACATCCACAGTGTTGCGGCCGGAGATCTCCACCTCTACCTTCTTCATCCCCACATAGCTGAAGACCAGTGTGTTTGAACCAGCCGGAACTGCCAATGTGTATTTACCGTTGGAATCAGTCATAACACCCAGGGTTGTTCCCTTGACCTGGATCATTACCCCGGGGACTCCTGATCCGTCCTCGGCGCTTGTGACAGTCCCCTGTACCTGCCGTGTCTGTGAATAAGCCACAGAGCCGGCAACAAGGAGCACAGCGAAAAACAATAGAATTTTTCTCATAAAAGGATTGGTTTGGTTATAACTAGGGTTAAAAAAGCCACTGTTACAGCTGCCTGATTGCATCAACTGCACTAATCAACTCACATCCAGGAAACTATGAGAAAAAAAAATGTTTCTTTTGAATTATTGTTTTATTCCAGTTCGGCAGGGTCCCACCTGGGCCACCTGACCTTGTCTTTTTCATTTAACTTATTGGCATCAAGCACAAACATCCCCCGCCCGTGAGTGGCAATGATTATCATATTGTCACGTGGGTGAACCTGCAGGTCATGTACGTATGCAAACGGAAGATCACCAAGCACATCCCACCGGGCACCGCCATCCTTGCTGATGTAAACGCCGGCATCAGTACCGACATAAAGCAGATCCCTTTTAACCGGATCCTCCCTGATTACATTCACCGGCCCCACGGGGATATTGCCTGAGATGTCTGTCCATGTATCACCGAAGTCAGTTGACTTCCAGACATATACCTGAAAATCATCGTCACGCCTGCCGGTCTGTGTCATATAAACCGTACCCATGTCATATCTTGATGCCACAATGCGTGATACCCATCTTACCGGAATATTTTTCGGCTTCAGCTCGGTCCAGGCTTTTCCGCCGTCCTTTGTCCTCCATATCCTTCCGTCATCTGTACCGGCATAAAGCAGCCCGGCCCTGAGAGGTGACTCATCAAGAGTCTGTATTGTCTGATAGCTTATGTCACCCTGCTTTTTAGGATCATTGAATGTGAGGTCAGGGCTTATGAACTCCCAGGTATTACCCTTGTCGCGTGACATCATTACATACTGCATTCCGTGATAGACTATTTCCGGATTATGCG
This sequence comes from uncultured Rikenella sp., assembly GCA_964635655.1. GTDB lineage: Bacteria > Bacteroidota > Bacteroidia > Bacteroidales > VadinHA17 > SR-FBR-E99. Next base: position 149,040 of record CAZWOC010000004.1, read on the forward strand.
GAGAAAGAAGTGTGGGGGCAACCCACTGTCCCCTCAGGCGTGGCTCGTCGGCATATCTTACCGGAAGGAGATCCTTGCGGCTTGCCGGATAGTTGTTTATTTCAGCTCTTGCAAGTGCACCGTAGAATGTGCTTGAGTAGATTGTATTGTTGTCACGTGGATCTATTGCATGTGAGCTTCCTTCTGCTCCGAGGGTGTTAGTAAATTCCACAGGTCTTACCCTGTCGCGCCCGCGCGAAATATCAACACCACCGTAAAAGCTGTGATGATCCTGAATTGAACCGAATACCCTGAAAGGTACGCTGAAGTCGTACGCAATGTTGTAGAACTGTGCAAGAGGAAGCACATCAATCGGATATTTCCAGGTGGCACCCTTGTCATATGATATTGTCAGACCGCCATCCTGCACGTTGAGCAGGTAATTGGCGTTGTTTGGGTCAATCCAAAGGCCGTGATGGTCAGCATGGGGCCCGTCAAGAGTCTTGTATGTGGCTCCTCCGTCAACCGACTGGTGGAGTTCAATGCCAAGAGTATATATCGTGTTCTCATCCTTCGGGTCAATCCTGATCTGCCCGAAAACCCAGCCATAAGTCCCGGAGTGGTGTTCCATGTAAACTTTTGTCTCTTCCGTGAGCCCGCTTACCTGCTTCCATGATGCGCCGGCATTGTCTGTACGGTATACGGTTGCACCCTTTATCACATTCTGCTTCTGACGGCCGTACGAATCCAGTTCACCAGGCTTCGCCATGTAAGCGATCTCATAATTATCAAGCAGAAGATACAGAACATCCGGATTGGAGAGAGAAACATCTATACCAATGCGTCCGCGATGCTGCGGTGCGGGAAGGCCATTGTTGATTTCCTTCCAGGTTTTGCCGGCATCAGTCGATTTCCAGACTCCGCAATTGCGGGTCTCCGGCCACGTGCGCGGGTCACTCCACTTCAGCCTCATACGCTCCCAGGTGGTAGCGTACAGCGTGTTGGGGTCACGCGGATCAAGAATAAGGTCAAAAACACCTGTATTCTGATTTACAGAAAGAATTTTAGTCCAGGTTTTGCCTCCGTCAATTGTCTTGTACAGCCCTCTCTCCTCATTCGGCGTCCACTCATGTCCGGGAGCTGCAACATATACAACATCGGTGTTTTCAGGATTAACCCTTATCCTTCCTATAGTGTGGGTGTTCTCAAGACCCATAAGACTCCATGTCTTTCCCCCGTCCGTGGTTTTAAACACGCCGCACCCGGCATTTGAACTACGGAAAATATTGGCCTCGCCAGTCCCGACCCATACCACATCCGGGTTCTTCGGATCTATTGCTATATCGCCGATGGAGGCTGTGGGCATATCATCAAAGACAGGCTCAAAAGTGGTTCCTTCGTTGACTGACTTCCATACACCACCGGTTGCTGATCCTACCCATATGATATTCTGTCCGCCCCTGGGTGAAATGGCCTCCACGTCAGTGCACCGCCCGCTGATATTCGTCGGACCGATATACTGCCAGTGCATATCTTTATATGGTGAAGCAGTCCTTAAAGCTGCCTGCGCGCTGAACATTTCTACGCGCTCCGTACCCTTTAATACCGGCTGTTTTGCCTGGGAAAAGAGCTGCACCGGCATCCCTGATATCAGAAAAATGCACAATACAGCCATAATAACTGAGGAAGCTCTCTTTGTCATGATTGTTTGGTTTGGTTAGTAATCAGGTGAAGTGTAACTTATACACTTTATTGATCAAAAAAATGTTTGGTTTTATTGTTAAATATATAACAATACCCATGGCAAAAGCAAGACTTTTGACATTTTCCTTCCTTTTTAACATTTTTTATGAATGAATATAACCGGAAAATGGCCTTAACGGGAAAATATCAAGGCCGGGAAAGTTCGCACACGGCCGCGTATCTCCAGGCCTTCATCATCAGCCGGATGATAAACAACGCCTGTGTGGCGATGAAGAAGAGGAATACAAATATCCCCCTGTCAGGGGTTGCGGTGGAGGCAAACCATATCAGAGCAATTAAAAAAGTTGCATTGATTACCATAATTGCAAGAACTGTCAGGTATGAGCGCCAGAACCTCTCCCTGAGAGCCCTGAAACCTGCTCCGAGAGCTCTGAATACCTTGCGTGATCCGGTGGCAGCTATCCACCTCCTCGATGCATCGGCCACAAACAGCCATACCGGCAGGCCAAGGGCCCAGGCACCATATAGAATATATGAACCACTGCCGGTGGGAACGGGTGATTCTGATGCAATTAATCCGACAATGCCGGGAACGCCCAGAAGTAAGAAGGAGTAGGCGCCTATTATCAGCATCATCAGCAATGCGATCTTGAAAAAAGGGATGAAATTACCGGCTGACGCTCTCAGGAAGTCAGATACCTTCAGTTCACCCCAGGCAAGCGAATATCTTTTAAACAGTCCCCCGGAAAAGAATGTCATTATAAAAAATCCTGCAGTTCCGGTGAGAAGAGTGCCGGCTGAAACAGCTGCCATAAGAGCGCCAAAGGGTTTGCCTATGTCTCCGGCAAGGCCGGCGTCAAACCCGTCGTTTAATCTTTCAATAGCCATGCTGTTCCCGAATATCATGTTAAGGAATGACCTCAGCGGAAATCCGACTGCCAGTACAAGAACCAGGGTGGTTACCCAAATAAAGAGAATCAGTTTATATGATGATGCAGCCGATACGGCGCCTCTTTCAAGCGTTTTGAAGAAACTCATCTCAGGAAATTTAAAGGGTGAAAATTGAAATCAACATCTGAACAAACAGCATAAACTTGTTCATCATGCGCCTTGTTACAGAACGATCGGGCTCACGGGTCCAGGAGTTGTTAAGACGATTGACATCCATATCAATCTTGTCATAAGGGTCAATCTTAGCCCATACAGCCCTGCCAGTGCGGGTATACTCAAAGTCTTTGTAACGGGCTTTGCCGTCCCATGTCTCAAGAATCTCATCCCCGTTGTCAAATCCGATAAGCACCTCAACCGGAAGCATAACATCGCCAAGCCTCTCCAGGCTTACCCGTGAGATACTCAGGGTGTCACTCTTGCGGTCGCTGCGACTGTATGTAACAGAATCGCCGTCAACAATTCCGGAGTAGCTTCTGATCCGGTTGTCAGTTATTCCCGACACCCGGTAATCGCATATTCCGCTTCCGTAAAGCACCTGGTCAAAGAACCAGTTCATGTTTTCCCCGAACCTGTCACCATGCTCGTTTTTAACAACATCATTCACAACGGCAATAAAGTCGCGCCCGGAAGGGTGGTGGAAGGCCCAGCGGCGGTAATACTCCCTGAATACATTATCCATTGTCTCCGTACCGATAATTCCTTCGAGAGTGTGCAGCCATACAGCAGCTTTGTTGTATGACATCATTGAATAGGTATTGTGAGGATACATCCACGACGGAAGGTCATTTGCAGCTATGTTCCTGCTGGCGGAAGCGATGTAGCCAAGTCTTCCCTGGTCCGTGTCAGACATTTTCAGAAAAGGAAGCTTCAGCAAACCATATCCCCCACCGTAAGAATTGTCCACGATGCGTTGCTCCCAGTATGAGTTGACGCCTTCGTCAAGCCATGGTTCCTCAAACTCATTACTGGCCAGGATGCCCATGAAATAAGCATGGCCGAACTCGTGAATTGTCACCATCTCTGCCATCTTCAGGAATGACGGCACTACACCGCCGCCTGACGATGTAAATAGTGTGGTATACTCCATTCCGCCGGCGCCGGAGCCTGATAATGGCGGATCAACAAATGTAAGATGCGGCCAGGGATAAGGCCCTACTTTCTTGTCCAGATAATCCAGCGCATATATTACAGCTTCGAACTGGTTTTCAGCCTTTGATAAACCCTCTTTGGTTGTAAGGAGGGTAATGTCAACGTCATTCCATTTTCTTGTCAGAACCTTGTATCCCGGCCAGGCTGTCCATGCAAAATCGACAATATCTTCGGCTCTCCAAACTACTTTTTTAAGGCTGTCTCCAAGACTGATCTCCTCGATAAGCCTGCCTCCGGAGCCGGCAACAAAATTTGCGGGCATTGTCACCGAGACATTGTAAACCGAATGGTTCGAATAGAACTCCGAGTTGGGATGAAACTGGTGACAGTTCCAGCCATCGGCTTCGCGCTGGCGCATACCGGCAGTCTCATAAACCCCGAACTTCGGGAACCACTGGGCAACGAAATGAAAATCGCCATCGTAACCTGTTCTCACCGTTGGCGAAGGCAGTTTGGATGTAAACTCAACATCAAGCACAAGAGTGTCTCCGGGAGCTACAGGCTCAGGGAGGTCAATCCTCAGCACAGTCCTGTCATTTTCGTTACCGTCATCAGGTGAAACATATTTTTGTGACCCGATCAGGTCATTGCCGTTGCCATCTTTCATGGAGCTGATCTTAACCCAGCCCCAGCCGTCTTCGCCTGCAGCCGACCACCTTCCTCCTGAAGCAAAGGTACTCTGGTTACTGCTGAAAGCGTTGAGATAGATGTGCATCATTGCCTCACTCACCGGAGAGGCTGAGTTATTGACCCACCAAGCCGTCATCTGCCCGGCAACCGTGTGCTTTGCCGCATCAAGAGTCACATTGATGTCATAACCTGTCAGCCTGGCACTTAGAGGCCTGTCAACAATAATCTGCCCTCCTGCCGTGAAAGGAAGCAGACACATAAAAACCACCAGAATTTTTCTCATTACAGTCCGTTTGACGAATAAACCTTAAAAGTATGGCTAAAATTCAATGCTTTGCTACCTTTGCACAAAATTTTTATTTTGTGCAATGACCAGAAGGAGTACGCGTGATATGATAGTTGACGTCGCTGCCGGACTGTTCGGAACGGTCGGTTTGCGCAGAACCACCATGGAGACGATAGCAGTAGCGGCCGGACGGGGGAGGCGCACTGTTTACATGTATTTCAGAAATAAGGCTGAGATCTATGATGCGGTGGTTGAAAATGAAATCAAAAAGATTATTGTTCCGCTTGACGCTCTTGTACAGTCAACAGAGGATCCTGTAACATTGATAACACGTTATGGTGAGGAGAGGATGCTGCTGCTGAACGAGCTGATGCGACGGAACCCTCTTCTGCTGAAGGACTTTGCACAGGGTCACAGCAGGATAGAAAGGCTGAGAGATAAACTTCAGAAAGGTGAGATGCAGATATTTGTTACTCTTTTGAGGAAATTTCTGTCATCATCAGGGGCATGGGTGAAAATCACCCCTGAAGACTGCGCCACACTCTACCTTGGGATGCTTCGCGGCAACGACAGGCTGCTGACAAAAACGGACGGTCTCAATGAGGCCATCCGTCTGTCGTCAGTAGCATCATGGCTGTTGCTCAACGCCCTCTCCGGTCAGGTTCCTGATAGCTGATGCCCGCGACTGTCACGGGAATCTGAGGCAAAGGTTATATCCAGGGCTCAGGTTATGCCGGTCCGGCCCGCCAATTCAGCTCAGTGAGCGGTATTTCTTCATAATGTCGCCGGTGTTCATCATGAAATCGATGTATTGTGCACGCGTATAGGGAAACTTGCTTTCCGACTTCTTCAGGGATAGTTTTCCACGGAAGTCGTCAAGGCTTTTATAACCGTGACCATCCATCCACTTTTCAATATCCTCGATCATCGATTTCACAACATCCACACCGTTGCGGTAGAGTGTACTGACAACCTGCACTGCATCAGCGCCTGCCAAAATCATCTTTATTACATCATTGGCCGAATACACTCCCGTTGAGGTGCATACAGACGAGTTCACGTTTCCGTGCAGCATCCCGGTAAAACGGAGAGGGAGCCTGTTGTCCTCGCTGCTGCTGAGGTTATAGGGCATAGTATGTTTTTCAGCAAAGATGTCTATGTCGGGTTGCAGCAACCTGTTGAAAACAACAACTGCGTCAGCACCGGCTTCGTCAAGTTCTGAAATGAATTTCAAAGTATTTGTATAATAAGGTGTGAGTTTCACTGCCACCGGTATCTTAACAGATTTCTTAACCTTGCGAAGTGTCTCAACCTGTTTCTTCTCTATTGTTTCCCTGTCCATACCTGACTCATCGGGAAGAGAGTAGAAGTTCAGTTCCAACCCGCTGACACCAGTAGCAGCTGCTTTGACAGCGTATTCGACCCAGACCTCGTCAGTAATTGCATTAAGACTGGCGAAAAGTGGAACGGACACTGCCTCCCTGGCTTTTTTAAGGTGCAGAAGATAATCGTCAGGCGATTCCGGAACCGTCTGCGAGTTAGGAAAGAGCGTCACCTGCTCGGCATTGCGGTGCTCGTACTCGGTTTTCAGTTCTGACAGCTCAAGGTTTTCAAGTTGAACCTGTTCTTCGAAAAGAGATTTGTAGACAATGGCTGCGACTCCGGCCTGCTCCAGACTCTTCAGCTTTTGAATGTCAGTCACCAGGTTGCTGGCACCTGCAATGATAGGGCTCTTCAGTTCGATGCCCATGTAACGCGTTCTCAGATCTGCCATGGCGATTTATTTTATTATGTATAACAACAGGTTAAACAAAAAGTTCGTCATGCTGGCTTAAAACGTGTACGGTGCCAGAATGAATGCCGCTATTTATGGCGGACCGCCATAAATGGCAGGTGAAAGCCGGGCAAAAACTCCGGCCGGGAAGACCGGCCGGCATATCTGAAAAGGAGGCTGCCCTCCCGGGTCAGCCTCCTCCTGTTGAATTTTCAGCAGATTATTTCGCCTGTGTGAATTCGCCCCTTGTCACCCAATGCACCACCTCGTCGGAGAGGGGTTTGACAGCGGGTTTCAGAAAGCCTACAAGCTTTCCGTTCTCGTCAATCAGGTACTTCTGGAAGTTCCATGATACGTCAGAGTCAAGCACACCGTTGGCACTTTTGCTTGTGAGCCATTTGTAAAGGGGATGCATATCATCACCCTTCACTGATATCTTTGACATCATGGGGAAAGTCACCCCGTATTTGCTGTCGCAAAACTCCTTTATCTCCGCGTTTGTGCCTGGCTCCTGGCTCATGAAGTTGTTTGCCGGAAAGCCAATAATGACGAGTTTGTTCTTATATGCCTTGTTAAGAAGCTCGAGGTCCTTGTACTGCGGAGTATGGCCGCATTTGGACGCAGTATTTACAATCATCACCTTCTTGCCCTTCAGGTCGGCCATGCTGAACTGCTGCCCGTCAATGGTTTCGACTGTAAAGTCGTAAAACGATTTCTGTGACAGCGCAGGAGCAAGTATCAAGGCTGCCAGGGCTGCAATTGCAAAGAGTCTTTTTTTCATTTTTTATGCTGTTTGAGTTACCAATTAACAAACGTGATGCCAAATGGTTTTTTGCATCCTGAATAAAACGATGCACGAGGTCGAATATACGAAAATCTTTCTATTTTTGCATCGCCGTTTCGGGATTAGCCCAATCCGGTCTGCTCAGAATGATCAGGCTGGTACATATGGGTTCCCGGGGTGAATTTCGGGGTATAGCGCAGTCCGGTTAGCGCATCTGGTTTGGGACCAGAGGGCCGTGTGTTCGAATCACACTACCCCGACACAAGAAAAAGCCTCCCTCTGCGGAAAGCAGAGGAGGCTTTGTTTTTTTACGGTGCGACCGAAGCTTGCTTCAGGGAGCACCGGGAAAAACGAAGACTGAAACGAGCGAAGCGAGTGAGAGGCCTTTTCTTATAGTCATCCCCCAGACTGTGATCATGAGCGAGCGTCAGCGAGCGAATAATCCACTACCCCGACAAAATGGGCAGCAGTCCGACACAAAAGCCTGCAAATCATAAGATTTGCAGGCTTTTCCTTTTTTTGCAAATCATTGTCGATTGAACAATTTCAGCAAAAAGCATACGTGGATATGAGAGAGTTAAGGCTTAAAATTAATATGCCTGCAGCCTTACAGGTAAAGAAACAGCAATCTGCCAAATGAATGTTGACACTTTACCTGAGTCATCATCCTTATAAAATCTTTATACCTTATTATAATTCTATTACGAAACCCTTATAAGTTCCGTTGCAAATTTGTATCAAATTAAATATCACATACATGAATGCAACATCCTTACCAATTAACCCAGGTATAAATAATGCAACAGGGTATACCGCGGGGGCAACAATTATCCTGTACATTTCAGAATACCCGCTTTATTAATTTGTCAATCCTGAAAAATTTCAGATCATGACATTACCCGACTTTATACAGGTGATTTTGTTTTTTTCCCTACTCATTGGATTAACACCACTATTAGGGAATTACATGTTCAAGGTGTTTTCAGATGACAAGCACATGATGAAACCGGTTTTGGGCTGGCTTGAAAAACTTACATATAGGATTATCGGAGTGAGACCTGAAGAAGAAACAAATTGGAAAGAATACCTCTTTGCTTTGTTGGTTTTTAATTTCATCGGACTTATTTGCCTGTTTACAATTCAGCTTATTCAATCCTATTTGCCATTAAATCCTGCACATTCAGGCAATGTTACCTGGCATTCGGCATTTAATACTGCCATTAGCTTTGTAACAAACACCAATTGGCAAGGATATGCAGGTGAGACAACATTGAGTTATTTTGTTCAGATGACAGGGTTAACGGTACAGAATTTCGTTAGTTCCGCTACCGGAATTGCTGTTTTATTAGTAGTCATAAGAGGTATTTCACGTAAAACCACAGATAAATTAGGCAATTTCCAAACCGACTTAACTCGCTCTGTATTATACGTTTTATTGCCTCTTTCAATTTTATTTGCCATTGTTCTGGCCGGTCAGGGGGTTGTTCAGAATTTCAAACCGTATGAAACAGCACAAACCCTGGAAGGGGCTCCACAGGTTATCCCGATGGGACCGGCAGCCAGTCAGATAGCCATTAAGCAATTGGGGACAAACGGAGGAGGTTTTTTCAATTCCAACAGTTCGCATCCATTCGAAAACCCGACACCAATAAGTAATTTTCTTCAAATGCTTTTTATACTTCTCATTCCGGCAGCATTAACATTCACTTACGGCAAAATGGTTGGTTCTGTCAGGCAGGGTTGGACAGTATTTTCTGCAATGCTGATTTTATTGGCAGCTGGTTTAAGTATTTCATTGTATGCCGAATATTCATCCAATCCTGTCTTCGGGGATTTGTCTCTGATGGAAGGAAAAGAAACCCGCTTCGGGATTATAAACAGTGTTCTGTGGTCAACATCTACAACTGCGGCATCAAACGGTTCTGTAAATGCCTTGCACGATAGCTTGTCGCCCCTGGCCGGGATGGTTACCATGATAAATATAATGCTTGGAGAGGTTATTTTCGGTGGTGTGGGCGCCGGATTATATGGGATGATAATTTTTATAATCCTTACTGTTTTTATTGCCGGGCTTATGGTAGGGCGGACACCCGAGTATTTAGGCAAAAAAATTGAAGCGTTTGAAGTTCAAATGGCAATAATTGCAATACTTGCACCAAGTGCTGTAATACTTCTCCTTTCTGCCTGGGCATCGGTGAGCAGTTATGGATTATCAAGTATTCACAATGCCGGGCCGCACGGTCTATCCGAAATTCTTTACGCATTCAGTTCAGCAGCCGGGAACAACGGCAGTGCCTTTGCCGGACTAAATTCCAATACAGTCTTTTACAATCTGGCTTTGGGCCTGGGGATGCTAACAGGCCGATTTGGTGTTATTATTCCTGTATTGGCGATTGCCGGCAGTTTGGCACGAAAGAAAACTATCCCGCCTTCGGCAGGTACTTTTCATACCGACAATTGGCTGTTCATTGGCATGTTAATAGCTGTAATCCTTATCGTAGGCGGGTTAACATTCTTTCCGGCCTTGGCACTTGGACCTGTAACCGAACATTTGCTGTTGAACGGTGGAATTACTTTTTAAATTCTGAATTACCATGAGTAGTAAACAAAATACAAGTCTTTTTAATAAAGCGATCCTGTTACAGGCTGCAAAGGATAGTTTTGTAAAATTAAACCCTGCATTACTAATTAAAAACCCTGTAATATTTATTGTTGCTTCAGGTTCTCTGCTTACAACATTTGTAGTCGTTTTCGAAGTCATTCAGGGCTCTTTTTCGTCTTTTAACTTTCAAATTTCAATCTGGTTATGGTTTACTGTGTTGTTTGCCAATTTTTCCGAAGCCATCGCCGAAGGAAGAGGCAAAGCACAAGCCGATACCTTACGTAAAAACCGTACCCAGACCAAAGCCAGAAAAATTGAAGAGAAACAGGAATATTCCGTTTTTGCCACCGAACTTAAAAAAGGAGATATAGTTGTTTGCGAGGCAGGCGATGTGATACCTTCGGATGGGGAGGTAATTGAAGGTGTCGCAAGTGTAGACGAGTCGGCAATTACAGGCGAATCTGCCCCGGTGATCAGGGAAAGTGGAGGCGACCGTTCGGCAGTTACCGGTGGAACAAAGGTTATTAGCGACCGTATTATAATACAAATTACATCCGAACCGGGCAATACATTCATTGACAGGATGATTGCACTGGTTGAAGGGGCAATACGCCAGAAAACACCTAACGAAATCGCCCTTTCTATCTTACTTTCAGGTTTATCTGTAATATTCCTTTTGGCAGTTGTAACAATTCCGGCATTCTTTGGATATAGTCTTGCCGCATCAGGTTTACCGGCGTCTCAAAACCTCCCGCTTCCCGTTTTAATAGCCTTGCTGGTATGTTTAATTCCTACCACAATCGGCGGGCTGTTAAGTGCTATCGGAATAAGCGGGATGGACAGGCTTTTGCAACGTAATGTTATTGCTACAAGTGGTCGCGCCATTGAAGCTGCCGGAGATGTAGACGTTCTTTTGCTGGATAAAACAGGAACAATAACCTTAGGGAACCGTATGGCAACCGATTTTATCCCCGCCGATAATGTAAGCATTGAAAAACTTGCTGATGCTGCTCAACTTTCTTCATTGTCGGACGAAACGCCCGAAGGTCGTTCTATAGTGATTCTTGCGAAGGAAAAATTCAATATACGTGGTCGTGAAGTTAATGAAATGAATGCTGTATTTATTCCATTTACAGCCCAATCACGCATGAGTGGCGTAGATATAAAAACTGAAGGTGGTCAGGTACGTCGGATCCGAAAGGGTTCATCGGAGGCCATTCGAACATTTGTATTCAAAAACAATGGTTTCTACCCTCAAAAAATTCAGGATATAGTTTCCGAATTGGCATATCAGGGTGCTACGCCCCTTATTGTTGCGGAAGATAACATTGTATTGGGGGTGATTCATTTAAAAGACATAGTGAAAGGAGGTATTAAACAGCGATTTGCCGAACTGCGTAAAATGGGGATCAAAACGGTAATGATAACCGGCGATAATTCATTGACCGCAGCAGCAATTGCAGCCGAAGCTGGCGTTGACGATTTTATGGCCGAAGCTAAACCGGAAGACAAACTACGCCGCATACGTGAAGAACAGGCAAACGGGCATCTGGTAGGTATGATCGGCGATGGCACAAACGATGCACCTGCTCTTGCACAGGCCGATATTGGTATTGCAATGAACTCTGGCACACAGGCAGCCCGTGAAGCCGGAAATATGATAGACCTTGACAGTAACCCGACTAAATTAATTGAAGTTGTGGAGGTAGGCAAGAAATTGCTTATGACCCGTGGTTCTCTGACAACTTTTAGTATTGCCAACGATGTTGCCAAGTATTTTGCCATTATTCCGGCAATTGCCATTTCGCTCTATCCGCAGAGTTCAGGTACAGGGCCACTGTCAGCATTAAATGTAATGAAACTGGGTTCACCTCAAAGTGCAATCATGAGTGCAGTTATTTTCAATGCAATTATTATTATCCTGTTAGTCCCCCTGGCTCTCAATGGAGTGAGTTACCGCCCGGTTTCGGCAAATAGGGCCTTAACCCGAAACCTGCTGATTTTTGGGCTGGGCGGACTTATTGCTCCCTTTATCGGGATTAAAATCATTGACCTTTTAATCAATTTATAGAATGGAAAATCTTGTGATTAATCTGAAGGAAATCTTCCTCCACAGGAAGATGAATGAGATGATACAACATTTTACTTCTGCTAAAAAAAGATAAGAATGAAAACAATTATAAAATCTATAAAAGCATTCATCTTTTTTACCGTTTTGACGGGGATTTTCTATCCGCTCCTAGTTACGGGAGTCACACAGGTGTTATTCCCCTTAAAAGTAAACGGAAGCCTGATTATTAAAAACAATCAAATCATTGGAAGTGAGCTTATCGGGCAACAATTTGACAGCGCAATCTATTTTACTTCCCGTCCTTCCGCAATTTCATATAACCCTCTTCCCTCGGGCGGTTCAAATTTCGGTTTGACAAATTCAATATTGAAAAAGCAGGTTATTGACCGAAAACAGGAATTCATTGAGTTTAATCAATTGGACAGTACGACAGAAATTCCTTCTGAAATGCTATTTGCCTCGGCAAGCGGCCTCGATCCCCACATTTCAAAACAATCGGCTTTGCTGCAGATTAACCGCATTGGAAACGCCCGCAACTTTAGTAATAGTCAAAAACAAAGGCTAATTGATTGTGTAATCCGATTAACCGAGAAACCGGAAATGATGGTATTGGGAGAAGAAAGAGTAAATGTATTATTGCTTAATTTAGAGCTTGATAAATTAAATTGAACCATTTCGAAGATAACCGCCCAAACCCCGATGAACTCCTGGCCTCTTTAATTAACGAAGAAGGAAAAGAAAAGCGGGGAAAACTGAAAATATTTTTCGGTATGTGTGCAGGTGTGGGTAAAACTTACACCATGCTACAAACGGCACAGGCCGAAAAGGCTAAAGGCAGAGAGATCATTATTGGTTATGTTGAAACCCATAATCGAATAGAAACTGCCAGTCTGGCAGAAGGGTTTAAACTGGTACCCCGCAGAATCTATGAGTACAAATCAACTTCAGTGGAGGAAATGGATCTGGATGCTATTATTGCCCTTAGACCTCAAATTGTGCTGGTAGACGAGCTGGCTCATACCAATGCCCCCGGGAGCAGGCATGCAAAGCGGTATCAGGATGTTCAGGAATTGCTCGAAAATGGCATTAACGTTTACACAACTCTGAATGTTCAGCATCTCGAAAGCCGTTCAGAAACTGTTGCCCAGATTACGGGTATTATCGTTCGGGAAACATTACCCGACGAAATTTTTGAAAGTGCCGATGAAGTTGAACTGGTTGACCTTACACCCGAAGAATTATTACAGCGTCTTTCCGAAGGTAAAGTATACACGCCGGAACGTTCAAGAGAGGCCGTTGTAAACTTTTTCAGGAGGGGTAATATTACCGCTTTGCGTGAAATGGCTTTGCGTATTGTAGCCGACAGGGTTGACAAGCAATTGCATGATTACATGCAATATAAACGCATACGTGGCCCCTGGAAATCGGGCTTACATCTACTGGTTGCAATCGACTACCGACAGCAATCTACACGTTTGCTCCGATGGGCTAAAAACCTTTCTTATTCAATGGGGGCGCAGATTCAGGCTTTATATGTCGAGTCATCACACAAACTAACCAAAAAAGAAAGCGAACAACTCGACAGAAACATAAAACTTGCCAAGCAATTAGGCATAAAGTTGCGCATAAATACCAATAACGATATAGTAAGGGCAATTGTTGAGTACGCACAAAAGGAAAATATCACTCATATTATTGTTGGCAAACCCCGTGTACGTACCGTATATTCAATGCTCAGACTGGGCAATTTTGTAAACAGGCTTATCAGGTATAGCGGTAATATTGATGTATATATTCTTGGTTCTGACAGTAAGGCCAAAGACCATTTTGGTAAAAAGGCAGCTTTGCCTTCCTTTTCTTCGGGATATAAGCAGTATCTTACTGTTGGTATATTTGTTATCCTGTTTTCGATAGGCTGCTATTCAGTAAAAGACCACATAGGTTATCAGACGGTTTCATTTGCCTTGCTGTTTCTTGTTTCGGTTTTGGCTATTTTCTATGGGACCGGGCCGATATTGCTTGCTGCCGTGCTAAGCGCATTCATCTGGGACTTGTTATTTATCCCGCCCCAGTTTACCCTGAATATCGACAAACCTATAGATGTGCTGATGCTGATAATGTTTTTTATCATAGCTCTTTTAAATGGCATATTAACATCACGGGTAAGGCGGCAGGAACTTAAAATCAGGGTACGGGAAGAAAGGACAAATGCCTTGTATCAGCTAACCAAAGACCTTACTGTAATTTCGGGTTTGGACGAGGTCACTAAAGTTGCTTCAAATTATATCCAAAAATATTTTAAACTAGATTGTTCAATTTTCATTAAAGACGTGTCAGGTAAACTTGAATTCCAACCTAAACATAATTCAGTAAATTACTTTTCCGAAAACGACAGGAGTATTGCCAATTGGGTTTTTAAAAACTCTTCCAAAGCGGGTAAAAATACCGATACCCTTCCTTCAAGCGATTATACATTTTTCCCGTTGATGGGCAATAACAGCACTATCGGCGTCATCGCTTTCAAACAATACAGATCATTTACTTTTGGCGAAGAACAGTTTTGGGAGGCCTGTTTATCCCAAATCACAGGTAAATATGAACGTGAAATGCTTCGTGAAGCAGCCAAAAAGACTTATATCATTAGTGAATCCGAAAAATTATACAAGATCCTGTTTAATTCGCTCTCACACGAGCTGCGTATTCCGGTAGCTACAATTTTAGGGGCTTCCGATACTTTGCTGGCTCACGAATATTCAGAGGACATAAGGAAAAAATTATATGGTGAGATAAATACCGCATCAATCCGGCTCAACAGGCTTATCGAAAACCTTTTGAACATGTCCCGGCTCGAATCGGGTCTTATTTCCCCGCGTCCCGACTGGTGTGATGTTCACGACCTCATAAACAGGGTTGCCGATTCATTGCAAAACGAGCTGATACCCTTTAAACTTTCTGTAATTATTCCATCCAACATGCCTATGGTAAACATAGATTTTGGACTTATGGAACAGGTATTGCATAACCTCATACTCAACGCCACACAGCATTCCCCTGCCGGAAGCCGGATAAGGGTTAAGTTCTTTTTCGATAATGGCTTACTTACCGTTCAGGTGATGGACAGGGGAACAGGTTTTTCCTTAACTGATATTCCTTCGGTGTTCAATAAGTTTTATCGTGGTTCAGAAGCAAAAGCAGGAGGCACTGGCTTAGGCCTGTCCATAGTAAAAGGTTTTGTTGAAGCACATAAAGGTTCGGTAGTTGTTGAAAACCGACAAAATGGAGGAGCTATGTTTACAATAAAAATTCCGGTTGAAATCTCCGATATTAACACTTTAAATAAAACACATGATTAAATGACATTTAAGGATGCCATTTTAATAATTGACGATGAAGTACAAATACGCCGTTTGCTGGAAATTACACTTTCAGCCAACGGATTTAAAATCATCGAAGCCTCTACGGGAAAGGAGGGGGTAACGCTCGCTGCTTCCCAACAACCTGATTTAATTATTCTCGATTTGGGATTACCCGATGTTGACGGGCTTGATGTGATTAATAAACTTCGGGAATGGTATCTGAAACCTATCATAATTCTTTCTGTGCGCAACTCGGAAGAAGACATTGTTAAAGCCCTTGATAACGGGGCCAACGATTACCTGACCAAACCTTTCAGGACAGGCGAACTACTTGCCCGTATACGGGTTGCTATTCGACAAAACCAAATTTCTGCTGAAAATCCTGTCGTAAAATTTGACACACTTACAATAGATTTAGCAAATCATACGGTACGAAAAAACAATGAATTGATTAAGCTCACTTCAACCGAGTTTTCCCTGTTAGCCATACTGGCAAAAAACGAAGGAAGGGTTTTGACACATCAATATATTCTGAAAGAAGTCTGGGGGATGAGTTATATTGAACAAACCCAGTATTTAAGGGTATTTATTGCACAGTTGCGGAAAAAAATTGAAGACGATCCTGTAAAACCCAAATGGCTGAATACAGAATCTGGCATTGGTTACAGGTTTGGCAACTAATTACGGTTGTTAATGAATAATTCCATATGCTCATTTTGACTAATAAAAGACTATAAAAATGTGCAGGAATAACAAATTACCCCGAAGCCCGACTTAACAACGATTTTATTTCAGCGTTCGTCTCAGCAGAGATAGTCTCATCTCCTGCAAAATGAGCCAGCATGGCCTTCAAAAAGAAAGGTGCATCCATTTCTGAATAAACTTCCGGCACATTGCAAGGCAGGCTCATCAGCATTTACTGCGCGAGGAACCTGAATGCATAACAGGAAATGGCATCTTCAAATTCAACGGCGGGGTTTCCCGGATCAGGTCCGAACACCGGTACCGGGGGAGAAATGTTACTATTTCGTATTTATTACAGCATTGATCTTTTCCCATAACTCATTATCAAACCCGGAAACGGCAAAATCAGGATTCTGCGGGTCTGACGACTCACCCATCCTTACTATGACCATTTTTTTGCCCGGCACAACGTAGATGCGCTGATCAGCTGCCCCCATCGCTGCAAACATATCCGCAGGAGCGTCAGGTACAAGGGAACCCGGGTAAACTGTCTGCGAACCGGGAACCATGAAACTCGTCTTTCCGTTCAACCACCACAGATATCCATACGACGGATTGATCGACTGCGAAGAATTAATGCTCTCATCGAAGTATCCTTCATCCAGTATCTGCTCATTGCCCCATTTCCCGTTATTGAGCGCCAAAAGCCCGAACCTGGCCATGCTCCGGGTGGTACTGTGATAGATAGTGAAAATCACCCCTTCCTCCCAGTACCCGTCCATACCGATCCTTTGCTTCAGCCTGGCATTGAAATATGACTCAAAATCAGGGCCGGCAGCCTCACCAACGACATCCATCAGCACCTGGAAAACGTTATGATACGACCAGCGGGTACCGGCATCGGCAAGGTAAGTGAGATTCGCCTTCCGTATAAGATTGCTCTCATCGTTGATGCCGGAGGTCATTGAAAGAAGGTGTTTCAGGTTAATCAGGCTCTCCTTTTCCACCGGCTCGCTGGTCCACCCTGTGCCCAGATAGTCAGAGACTTTATTCCCGATATCTAAAAATCCCTCCTGCTGCGCTATCCCGGTGGTGGCTGCCACCAGAGTCTTTCCGGCGCTGTTCCATTGCCATGCAGTCGTCCGGGTATGCCCGTCAAAGTACTCCTCGATTACAATCCGTCCGTTTACGAGGATCATGAAGGATTTCGTTCGCTTTTGAATTAAAAAATCCTTCAATGGCTGAACAGCGTCTTCATTCCACCCGAGACGGGACAACGACTCCGTTTCCCAGTCATCTCCTGAAGGAAAGTACATTGAATTGTCAGGTTTGTCATCATCGTCATTGCTGCACGCTGTAAGCGGAAGCAGAAGCAACAGAAGCAGTTTAATGTATCTCATAACATTACAGACAGGTTGCCGGATTCCCGGAATTGTTTTAGATTTGAAATGACGTGTAAAATTATTCAAAATGGAAACAACTATGATATTCGAATTGTTCTGGAATAGATATATCACGGAGAATCCCGGTGCTAAACAGATATTTGATCTCTTTTCCGCCAGGGGCGAAAAGGTAGTGCATGATCATATCGCACTGCGAACATTCGATGACCCCAGAATGAATATCGATGTGGTTTCCCGGCTGTTCACCGGAAACGGATATGAGCAACGCGGTAACTATGAATTCAAAGCCAAGAAGCTGAGAGGCATTCACCTGGAACATAAGACAGATCCCCGGGCACCCAAGGTTTTTATCAGTGAACTGCTTACCGGTCAGTTCAGTGATTACCTGCAGGCAACCGTCCGTGAGTGTCTGAACAGGCCGGGAAACAATGTATATGCTGATCCGGACCTGGTCTACGGAGGCAGCATCTGGGGAAAGATCTCATTTGAAACCTACAACAGGCTGCGCCACGAATCGGAATACGCAGCCTGGCTGCTGGTATACGGTTACCGGGCGAACCACTTTGCGGTGAAAGTAAACGAGCTCAGAAATTTCCCGACCTTGCAGGATGTCAATGGTTTTATACAGGCCAACGGTTATCTCATGACAACCGTAGGAGGAGAGATCATCTATGGCACACCGGAGGAACTGCTTGAGCAGTCAGCAACCCTGGCTGAACTCCGGCCTGTTGAATTTACAGACGGAGTGCATGAGATTCCATCGTGCTTCTATGAGTTCACCCTGCGGTATAACAGACCGGACGGCACACAGTATCCGGGATTCATTGCTGCCAACGCCGACAAGATCTTCGAAAGCACTAACTATTATAACAAGCAGGCTGACATGATGTAGCCTGCGGAGGCAAGAGTCTCAGGCGGGCAAGGTTATTCCTGAATTGCCTGGTAATTCAAGTGTCTGCGGCTAAAAGAGGTCTTATCAGACAGAATTACAGACCGGCGTTTTTTAATGCCATATTCAGCAACCCACTGGTCTCAGACGCCCACTTCCTTATGTAATCCCATTCCCGATGGTCTCCCTCTTTCCACACGCCAAACATCACGCTCATCCTGAATTTCAACCTGTCACTGAATGACGGAATTTTTCGTATGTCGAGAACACCTTTGAATAGCCCCTCGCTCACCGGAGTCACCTGATCCCTGACAGGCTGCAGCCATCCTGATACAGTATCCCTGTACTGAGGTCCTTTCGGCATTGCCAGGGTCATGCAGACCAGGAAGGCCGCAAATGGCCTGGCATTCAGATCACTTTTATACTGCCTGATGAAATCCATAGCCTCGGGAAGCCACCTGCCTGACTGAATGGCGCTGCCGGCAACAACAGCTTTATACCCTTCAAGCCCGCTGACTGCATCCATCGGGAGCACATCGACCTCTTCACCAAGCCCTTCAATGGTTTTGCCAATTTCTTCCGCGACACCTTCTGTTGACCCTGTCATGGTCGAGTAGGTAACAAGAATTTTTCCTGTCATATTTTTCTTATTTAATTGTTATGCGGGTAATAAGTTCTTTGCAGCCTTGTATTGCCTCCCGGTCAGCCACGTAAAAAACTTTTCTATCTTCCGGGCTTTATTTCAATAAGTTGTTGACTGCAAACCTGATTCTTTCATCTGTGGCCCCCTCTGCATACCCTTTGATAATCTCCCTGATTATACGTTTCTGGTCAAGAATAAAAAATACCGGATAAGACCCGATGGAGTAATTCTTAAGTACTTCCTTATCTGCCTGCAGAAATGTGTAATCAAACTGGTTCCGGCTCATGTAGCTTCTGAGTGCACTAAGGTTTTTGCTGGTGCATTCTATTGCCACAAGCGCAAAATCATCTTTCCCGTATTCCTTGTTTATCTCCTTCAGAAAGGGAACAGACGCCCTGCAAGGTCCGCAACTGACACTGGTGAACTGTAACAGGATAACCTTTGAAGTTATATCTGCCAGCGAGACGACCTGATTATCAGCTGACTGCAGTGTCCATCCGGGTGCTTCACCGTTCAGGAGGGCACTCTTGTCTTCATCTGTAGTTTTGTACCCATACTGCGTTATCTCATAATCAGGAGTGAAGAAATCCGTAGCTCTGAAATCGTTGATATCAAGCTTGTTAAACTCCGGGTCAATGGATGTCGAAACCGAGATATCATGAGACATCTCGCGCCTGATCTTATACGGAAGATCCGTCTTCTTATCTATCCACAGTTCATAAATTGAGGTGTTATCGCCATAAGTATAAGGAGAAGGCGGCATATGGAAAGCTTTCCCGAAGAACTCAACCTGCTCGTCCTCATTTATTGTCAGACGCATGAATACATCCTTCTCCTGTTCCTTCATCTCAAGTGCAATGCTGTCACCGGTTGTGAGGGCATAATTGATTATGTTCGTAACACGGTTATAGAAAGGTCCGGTTACCGGCCTGAAAGGCAGCGGCCTCACCCTGAAACTGTCAACCACTATATCCTTGTCTTCTTCATAGAACGTTGCCCGCATTTGACCATCATAACAAAAAGAGGCCTTTGATCTTGTCGCGGAATCAAGCACCACAAAGCTTGCTCCTATTGCAGTGTCAGACGGATTCCTGTACTCCTGTAAATATTTCGTGAATGCAAAGGAAGCTGCTGTGTCACCGGGACTCCATGATTCAGCATACCGGTAGTAAGAGGCCGTTTCTATCTTGTTGAGGTTGTCAAGTACCGTGTTCAGGTACTCTTTTGAGGTGTAGTCCCTGCCGCACGAGGCCAGCAGAAGCAATAATACCGAAAGGTTGAAAATCTGTCTTTTGATCATGGTAATTTTATTGTTCTTGTCAGTGATCTGTCTCCGGTACTTCAGGATACAGTCATATTATAATTTCATTGATCAACTGGTTTGTTGATATTTATATCCGCACTCAAATCAGAATGTCCGGTGAATGCAGAGTGTCGATCCGCATTGAGGACACTTTCTTCTTCCGGTCTCGAAAGCAAGAAACCGGTCCATCCCCTGTTCCTTTATCATGGCAAGATTATCGAAGAAACTCGTGCCATACCTGGTTCTGTATCTTTTGTCGAGGTTCTTCAATCTTTTGCACGGGTATTTCGGACAATCATAACAGTACTTCGATTCCGTCTCCCTGAGCAGATCACAGTTGATCACTATGCAACCACTGCAATATGAGGGCTTCGGGTCAGCATCGCTCCTGCAACCGGGACAATGATTCTCAGTCCTCATGTATCCCAGGCATGATCCGCAGTTCATGCCGCACGGTGCTATCATCTCCTTTTCGAAGACGATAGCAGTGTTGTACTTTTTCCTCTCAGACGACTTTCTCATTGCCGTAACTTTATGCCGATCAGTATTTCACGCTTCGCGGACCGGATCAGATTGGCGGTGCGGCGGAGCGAAGCATTTTACAATTCAAGGACTGTATCCGGCCGGAATTGCCGCAGAGCGATCCATTCCTGCCTTTGGTCAGTTCATAAATGTTGTCGAGGCGAAGGTCCTTCGGATCCCTTTTCTATACACCACTGAAGGATATCCGAAAATGACTATCACTCCTTCCCTGCTGGCATATTTTATTCCGTGCGTTTCCCTGAACTTCCTTCCACCGCTACCGTTCTGGATCATCGGATGTACCGACCCGAGCATACAGGTTCCAAGTCCCAGTGATTCAGCCGCATACATGGCCGTCGTTGCTGCTACAATCGGGTCTGCAGGATCTGAAAAAGGCGAGCCGTAAAAATACATGGCAAGAGGGGCATCATAGGTTACTACGTTCACACCCTTCTTCATCATTCCGGTGAAAATATCAAACATCGGTTTCACAAAACCCCTGAACATCTCGTCATTTGATTTTCCCCAGAACGGACGCATCAGGATCAGGAACCATGGAGAAACGAACCACCGCATCCTTTCAAGAAAATTACAGAAATCGACAGCGAACTGCCTGTTTTTTTCCTTACTGTCCAGTACAAGAACATTGACATCTGACGGCGGCAATCCCATCGGCGAAGTCCGTGCTGCAGCAAGAATCTTTTCAATCACTTCAGGAGGAACGGGTTTATCAACAAACTCCCTTATGCTTCTGCGCCTGATGAACAGGTTGTTAATCTGATCATAACCTGCTGCAGTTTCCGCAGCCGGGAGCACGAACATATCCTCAGGCGAGAGGGTCCTTCCGGTTATCTGTATTGCACCTGTAGGGCAGATTGCCATACAGTGTCCGCAACCGATACATCCGAATGCGGGATTATCGCTTATTTCAGCCTTATCGTCACTGAGCACGAGGCTGAAGTCCTTGCACACCTCAACACACTCACCGCAACCAATGCACAGATCCCTGTCAATTTTAATGTTACTTTTTTCTTTCGCTCTTGATGTTGGAATTGGCATGATTCTGAGTGTATGATCCTGTTCTGCTATTGCCGGATTTGACTTTCGGGGAAATGGATCTATAAAAATAGGAGTCCTGACCGTATAATGCAAGGTCCCGGCTGCGAAAATGCGCAACTGACTTCTGAGAATTGAAAATTACACTTAATCTTTCTGAATCAACATTTTAATCCGGTAATCCTCCTGGTCCACAACCTCATCATGATTGCGCAAAGGATTTACTTCCATGATACTGAAGGAATAATTTTCAAAAAGGTAAGGCCCGCCGGACATCCTGAGCAATGTGTCAATCGTACCCATATCCTGCCTGATCTTGAAATACAGGTCCACATCACCTCCCCAGATGCAGATAACATCTTTCGGGCAACGGTAATCACCTACGCTGTCTATTGAGAAGGAGAAGCCGGGAGTGAGGTAGTACTTTGTGTCCGTCCTGCAGGTGAACGGTTCACCGATCTGAATGCTGTCACATCCGGCAAGCATAAGGACCATCAGGATGACCAGAACCTTTAACGCTGACTTTGTCTCTGACTTCTGTATCATTGGAGCAGGCAATTTCATGATAAACCACAAATTTCATGCCCCGGCTTCAATCAACCGAGATCTGATTTTAAGCTTTTCTGAAGTCTTCAGTATGGCATCCAGGTTTTTTACTGAATATAGTATCAGGTGTCAGGTCGATTATCTCTGTATCTGCCATAATAATTGATAATTATTATATGTAAAGCATTAATTATTAATGTGATGCATCCCGGTAAAGGAATCCATTCTACGTCATGATCATGGGATTCTCAACATCATCCCTGTACTCCAGGATATCTCCCGGCTGGCAGTCCAGGACCCTGCAGATTGCATCGAGGGTTGTAAACCGTATCGCCTTTGCTTTCCCGGTTTTCAATATTGAAAGATTCGACAGGGTTAAATCAACTTTCTCCGACAGCTCATTAAGCGACATCTTCCGTCTCGCCATCATTACATCAAGATTCACAATGATCGGCATGTCTATACGGTTAAATCGTTTTCGTTCTGTAGTTCGACTCCTCTTTTAAAAATTGAGGCAATAACATAGACTACTGCTGCCATCAGGATGAAAGCCTTGCTGTCAGCCCAGAACCTGCCCAGAGGTGCGGTATCGAATCCGTAATGCGTTAATCCCATCGCAGTCTGCCGGGCTATGTAACTTATAATACCTATGGCCAGAGTTATATAGCTGATCCTTGAAATGCGTTCTGAAGCAGCGCTGTTGAAAGGCTTTTCCAGATCAAGATTCATTAATAGCATTATGACTGCATAGAAAAGGAAGGCTTTTAAAACCGAGATTATCAGTATGAAACTGTACGTGCCAAAATAGACCCATTTATTCTGACTGTAGATCTGACTCAGGTCGAGCTTCTCATAAAGGTTATGCACCACCTCAGGCTTGAAGAGACTGAAGACAAAGTTTACAAGCAGGGCTCCGGCTTCAATGCACAGCCCGACAAAGATGATCCAAGCAACAATGTGCAGGGCTGTAAATACGAAGTTGTTACTTTTTGACATAATTGACAATTGTAAAAATTATGGCTCAAATATAACAACTATTTATTGTTTTACAATAATTATTTATTTATTTTCAAACTTTTTTTTATTGAAACATCAGAAACGACCTGTCTTTCTCAACTAATAATAATATCATACTTGTTCAGCAGTCCCGGAAGGCCGCCGGCGGAAAACCTTGTCTTCTTCAGCTTGTTTTTTTCGGGATCCAGTGAATAATTGACGGCGGTCATGAAATCAACCCTTTCCAGGTTTGTACTGTCGAAAACCGCACCGCTAAGGTCGCAATCGGGAAACGACGAACCGGTAAGATCACACTCCGAGAAGTCAACCCCGGTCAGCCTTGAGCCGCTGAAAACCGTCTTTATGATTTTCAGTTTATAGAATGATGAGTGGTCAAGGGTGCAATTCCCGAAACTGAATGATACACCAAACTCGTTGCAATCATCAAAATGAAGCCCGAGCATCTTGCAGCTAAGAAATTTAACATCCCGGAAGATTGTCCCCGTCAGTTTGGCCAGGCTTAAATTGCAGAAGCTGAATTCACAGTCGGTGAAAACGAAATCTGAGAGATTGCATTCAGAAAAGTCACAGTCTTTAAACTGGCAATTTTCGTACTCACCCATTTTCAGCGGTTTCGCTGCAAAGGAAATGTTCCCGAATTTTTGATCAGCTATATAGTTCATTTTAATCTTCTCCGGATTTCAAATATAGTTCACTCAGTGTTGCCGGAATGAGTTAATGTTTATTATTCTTTAAATACATTTGAGGCTTCACCCTGCTCTTTCTTTCAAAACCCACATCAGTGTTCCGCCTGTGATTAAACCATACAATAAAGCACCAAAAATAAAGGTCAGAATCGACAATCCGCCTGTCATCATAATGCCGGCAAAATAGGGAACGAGAATGCACAAGCCCCATCCCAGAGTACTTGCCGGTACCCAAAGAATACTTCTTGAAAAATACCTTTTCAGTACCGGCCATTGCAAAAAGCCGGTCAATAAACCCGCACATGCAAAGAACAGGGCTTCAGGAAGCGGATTGGACTCGATAAACCTTAATTCATACCTGTTAATATTCAGGCGCCAGAGAATCAGGCACACAATCAATTCCGTAATTGCGAATCCAAGAATGAGTGCGTATACCCAGGCCCATGTAACATTAAAGACCTTTTTAAGAAGTGATCTCTGGTACAAACCCGTGCCAAGTCCTATTACTGCTCCGCCGGCCACCTGCATTGCTGTCTGGGAAAGGTATGTTCCCCCTTCCATCTGATTAAACCCGAAAGCCCCGTGGACCAACAGGACAACGATCAAACTTACCAGATAGCTTGCAGGGATTATCCCGAAGCTTAATAAAGTCCATCTGGTAAAAAACGCAAGTTTTTCTTTTTTTGTCAGTGTTTTCATTACGGCACGGTATTAAATAAAGCTGTCCCGGACTCTGGCAGGCTTATAGGCGCGGCATGCCCCGGACAATCCGTAACATGGTCAGGCTTCAGCTATCCTTTGAACTGCAGGACTTTCTTCAGGCAGGCGTTTCCACATCCGGTCAGCCAGCACTATTATCGCAGTAAAAACAAAGAACACTATAATCATGATATTATGTTCCAGAGGCTGGAGAAATGCCACAATAGTATTTGCAGATGCGTGTGCGATACCGGCGGCAAGGACGCTGCCGCGACTACGGTTATAGCACCAGCAGAGAATGATTCCGGAAGGTATGTGAAGAAGATACGAACTGACCCAGAAAGAAAATGTCATGACTTCCCTTCCTTCACTGATCCAGAGAAACAGGTGCCAGGGCACCCATAAGAGGGCAAGTATCAGGCCGGCAACAAGAGGACTGGTCTGAGCCTGCAGCCTGGGAAGCGCGAAACCCCGCCATCCGACCTCCTCCCCGGTTCCGTTGAAGTAAAAGAATTGTGAAAGGAATTTGACGGCAAACAATCCGGCCAGGCCAAAACCGGTAGCAGGCAAAGTGGAGAACAAGGGTGTCTCATGACCCAGTAACCTGCTGATTAAAACTGAGATTATCGTCAGGAAAGGAAAGAGTAAAAACGCAATTATGATCCATGCAAGATTCCCACCTGAAACGGTTGACTTAAGTTTAAAACCCCGAATAACGGGGAACCGTGTATAAGCGAGATTAAAGATAAATGCAACCGGAAGTGCTGAGACAGCCACCAGGATCACAAGCGCCGTTGAGACTGGTCCTTTGTTGACAAAAAACTGATTAGCAACAAAAACCATTGTCACAATGATCCATGAGATAAAGAAAGCGAGCCATGAAAACCGCTTTTTTGCCGCTTGCCGGTCTGAGCCTGAGATACATGCAACAATGATCCCGGCCAGCGCGGGTCCGCATGTTGCCAGGAACACCAGCGGCAGAAAGAGATACTTTTCGCGCATGACCGCGATGTATGAGAAGCCCAGACCCCATGTTATCAGGAATGTGATAATGAAAAAAGATGTTACCTGATGTGAGGCAATCCACCTGAACGAATTCTTGATCATAATTCCCCCTTTTAAATGGATACCCAAACGGATAAGGCTTACCTTAACCTTTCTGTCTGCATTGGAATGCAGATGTGCTGATTACTAAGGTAAAGTTAATACTAAATATTGGGACACCGTATGGTCAGATCAGGCAGGAAATAATACCTGCCAGTTGCAGATTACTGGTGCTGTGCGGGAACAAATCCTTCAGGGAAAGGCATTAATTCATCTTATCAGACCAGGGTTGCCGATGAAGCTCATTATTATTGTTCTCTTCACTCTACAAGAACCGGAGATGCTTCTCACATGCAAGAATCAGTTTGTTTAACCTGGAGATTCTGGTCGCCTCCTGCCTGGCGCTCATAATCCAGTATATCTTGGTCTTTTGATATGACGGTGCCTGTTTTACAAAAAAGTCCCACGCTATTTGATTGGATTTAAACAACCTCTCAGAATCATCATCGAGTCTGGCGGCATCTTTCTCGAAACTGTATATGCCTGATTTTGAGTCTTTACGGTTATTATAAGCCTGAAGTCCGGGTTCCGTCATGAGCCCTTTCTTTTTGAGTTCTTCGACTTTCTTGATATTGACTTTACTCCAGATGCTTGTTGGTTTGCGAGGTGTAAAACGAATACAATATCTTTCTTCATCAATCGATCTGCGGATTCCGTCTATCCATCCGAAACAGATTGCCTGGTCAACAGACTGAGACCATGACAGGGAAGGCCTGCCAGTTCCCACTTTGTAATAACCGACAACTATTTCAGATTCACTTTTATGGTTCTTCTCAAGCCATGTCCTGAATTCATTCTGATCTTTAAAATATACCGGATTCATTTTGTGCTGTTAATTATTTTTCGTTTGAATTTCACATCACCAGTTACGGGTATTGATTCCAAAGCCCAGCCGGAATGTAAACTTTTCGTCAAGGTACGGGTTTCCGAATACCCAGCCTATGGTTTTATAAGACAAATCGGCCATTATTGAGAATCGCTCTGCGATATCAAACCGTGGCTGTACTCCTACCGCCATTCCCGGAGAGGCTTTCTCAGCGGCAAACATCTGATCCTCCGGCTGCAACCACCCGGAGAGGCTGATGCTTGCGTTGAAACGGGAATCTTCGTTCCTGATTATATTATAGTAAGTTACATCAAGGGAAGGGAGGGTCAGGCTCCTGCTTCTGTTGATCCCGAGGTTCAGCATCAGCTGCCGGTCATTAAAATCCAGGAAGAAATCGCCACCGGCGTAGTAACCAAAGGATGTGGGTATGCTACGCAAGGCGAAATTGAAATAATATCCCGGCCGGAGCTGAAGTCTGTTGATGCCAACCATAAACGGCGAGATGAAATTCAGGTACTGCATGTTTCCTGTTTCCCTCAGAAAATCCTTCATCTCAGGGGTCAGGTCAGACTCCGCTACAGGGCGCTTTATACCCAGGCCACCGGGCCAGGTACCGCGGTCTTCATACGGCTTATCCGGGGTGAACAGATCATAAACCCACGCGGAGAAATCCCATCCGGTGAAATCCCTTGCCAGTATATTATCCCTGTCATGTGACAGGATGCTGTCAGTAATTGAGTTGAATCTGTCGGTAAAAGGCAGGTTTACATAACTCACGGTATGAATAGTCCCCAGAAGGGAAATGCCGAGGAACGGGTATCCGGCCTGCCTGAAGAAGTTGTCTTCCCTCATCCGTTGCATATAGGCATACTCACCTTCAACGCCGGCGGCCGATAATCTTACCTGTTCTGCAGGATGATTCATCTTCAGGTAAATAAGATCCTCGTCCCTTACGTTGGTGACGGCGATATCCAGCCCCTTACCAAACTTCCAGACCTCGTCATAGCTGTAGATATGCCTTGCTGACATGACGGCCCGGTGAAACTCCTCGTGCTGGAATGCAAATCCGTAAGGCAGTTTGATTGCAAGATAATCGGTGCCAAGCGCTGCAATATTTGCCGCAAGACGGTTAAGTATGTATTTTTTAGTGCTGGTCGGCTCTATCAGTTTGTTCCATAGTACATTGTGACCGTAATAAAGAGAGCCGTGCAGGTTCCGGGCCATCTCAGTTGCCTGCTCCATGCTCAGGTTACGGTAGAAATTGCTGTAATTTTTGGCCTCAGTGTATTAGCCCCTTAATTCATCGGACGAAATTATAGACAGAAATCTGTAATTTT
>CAZWOC010000005.1:0-174932 GCA_964635655.1 uncultured Rikenella sp.
CATCGCACCACGAGTGCAAAAACGCGCGCCACCGCGACTCTGCGCCAACTGCACAATCCGCCGAACGTTTTAGCCAATGCCAGAACAAAAATGAAATAAAACTTGCATTCAGGTAAATTATTATTTACCTTTGTGTCGTTATAACCTAGCAGCAGGCAATGAAATGTTCTGAGCTATATAAGATCCTGACAAAAGATGGTTGGTACCCCATTTCGCAAAAAGGTTCACATGTAAAACTCAAACATGACAAGAAACCAGGTATGATCATCTTCCCAAACCATGGCAGTCAGGAAGTAGGTAAAGGGCTTGAGAAAAAGATACTCAAGGATGCTGGTCTGAAGTTGGAGAATTATTAAAAGTAATGGAGATGAAAACAACAAACAGAAAGATAAAAATGATAGTGGAAAAGACAGATACAGGATTTTCTGCCTTTTCAGAAGACTATCCTATCTATACTACTGGCAGGACAATTCCTGAGTTAATTGATAATTCTCTTGACGCTGCAAACCTCTTTTTTGAAGAAGAGAGCATTCGTATTACTCAAGAGAACCTTAAGTTTGAGATTGACTTTAAACAGTTCTTCCAGTACTACAAAGTCATTAACGCTAAGTTCCTTGCCAACAAAATTGGCATGAATCCAACCTTACTTTCTCAGTACGTGCAGGGTCGTAAGAAACCATCCGATGCCCAGACAGAAAAAATTCTGCTCGGAATTCATCAAATTGGACAGGAATTATCAGAGATAAACCTTATACACAGGCCTTAATAAAGGGCACTGGCTATAACAGGTCGGTATATGTCATTGGCTTTCCGCACCGCGAGAATCTTCTGGCTAAAGAGGACAGTTAAGTGGTCAGCTGTGCGGCCTGTCCCGGCTCCCGCCGGGGACTCCCTCCTGGTGTCACGGTTTTTGCCAACGCGGGGACTAATTAATAACCATCATAACCCTGCATCGCACCACGAGTGCAAAAACACGAACCACCGCGACTCTGCGACTCTGCGCCAACGCCACATACCGCCGAACCTTATGCATCATTGTGAGTCGTATATCAGGACAACACATTGCAACGAAACACTTCTGCTGTAACAAAACACTTCAATAATTCGTCATAGAATTAAAATCAATTGATGAAAACAAGATTTATTATTCTGATTTTATTTGCGACAATAAGTAAATTGTCTATAGGACAAAATGTTATGTTGCCTATAGATACATTATATCTAAGTAAAATAGAAGAATTTTATAAAAATGCTGAACAATTCAGCAATAAAGCATGGCCGGGCATGACCCTTTCTCCAATTTGTATTTTTCGAAAAAACGGTCCTGCTTTCTTATTTAACCATCCAAATCCTCCTGAAACATTAAAAAAAGTCAGGGATAATCTTTATATGGGCACTCAGGAAGAATTGCAGATATCAGGTGCAACACAAGCAAATATTAATGGCATTTTAACCGCCATAAACAGCTATGATCTCCCTGACTTTTCTTGTCCTGAGGAAGCTTTTTCTGAATTGTTTCATGAAATGCATCATGCATATCAATTTAAAAGTGTACCTGATAAAAAACCTGATGATCCGCTTACCTTGTTGCTATACCCGGAAAATTACAAAAATGATGCACTGAAAATAGCTGAACAAAAACTGCTATTTTCCTTGTGTTTTTGCGATGATGAAAAGGAATTCAAAGAATTACTGAATCAAATAAACAACATCAGGGTAAACCGTGAGACAATAATTGGAAAAAAGTTTATTGATTATGAAAAAGATGTGGAAAGTTTGGAAGGCCCTGCCTTTTACTGTCAGTCATTGTATTATAAAGAATATGCAACCGTTAACAATTCTTTGAAGAATAATTATATTCAGAAAGAGTTTTTCGGAGTTTTAAATACTCCTTATTATGGCCGCGATAAACTAAGGTACAGGCATCTGGCATCGGGGATGGCTATGTGCTATATCCTCGATAAGTATAATCAAAACTGGAAGAATGAATACTATTCATCAAAAATCAAACTTTATGATTATTTCATATCTCAATTCAACATCGAAAAATCAATTTCACCAGAAAAAGAAATTGATTATGCTTTGAGCAAATTCCATACTCAATTATTAATTGACAATCACACCAAAAACTTAAATAAATTTTACAATCAAAGTGGAATAAAAATTATCCTTAATTTTATAAACACTCCACAATTCAGAGGTTTTGACCCAATGAATGCTGAAGCGATAAACGACAGTATCGTTTTGCATTCAACCCTGCTTAAGCTTAAGGGTAGTAACAACAACGAGCTCTTCATCACAGGTTGGCCTGCTATTACTCATTATTCTGATCAGATTTGGTATGTTAACAGCGTAATCCTATTCATTCCGGAAAAAGAAGTTGAACTTTTTGATAATAATAGGATAGTAATAAAAAATGAAAATGTGACAATCAATTGGAAGGGTACAATAAAAACCAAAAGTGAAAGTGAGATTTTGTTTGATTGTGACTAGACAAAACTATGTTTGGTAACACGCGGTCATAAAACATAGCGGTTTAAGTTTAGTTTGCAAGCTCAGTTCCCGCTGGGAAGGCCAGTAACGGGAGACAGGTCGGTATATGCAATTGCCGCTCCGTGGCGCAACAATTGAGTAACTAAAGAAGAATGCTTTGTAGCAAGCGCCACGGCCCATCCCGGTTTGCGCGGGGGACTCCCTCCTGGTGTCTCGGTTCTTACCAACGCGACAATAAACAAAACAACATCATATCCTTGCATCACACCTTGAGTGTAAAAACACCCCGACCTCTCCGCAGTCGGTACAGGACACAGCGCCCCGTCATCCCGATGGATCAGGGCTCCAAGTACTGATATGTTAATCAAAAAACAAAAGTTATTATTGAGGAATCCCTGACTGGACGGAAGTCAGCAGTATGAATTATGCATTAATGAAAAACTGAGAGGTGAAAATACTATTTAATACAGAACACCGCCTGCGTTCAGGCTGGCGGATTTTAATTCAATTCTTAGGGTTTGTTATTTTGTTGGTGATCGTTCAAAATATCCAGGATGATGCCCGGGAGCGGCGAGATGCCCTGATGTTCGGCATTGGCGGCTGCTTATACCTGCTGGGTGGACTGGGAATGGTCTGGGGGGCCGGTCGATGGCCTGACCGACGAAAGTTTGTGGACTATGGATTTCGTCTTAATCGAGAATGGTGGATGGACATGGGGGCAGGGCTTTTGATAGGAGCTTTTACTCTTACGGTGGTATTTGTCGTTGAATGGATGGCAGGCTGGGTCCGGATAGTATCTTTTACCGAAACGGTGTTTGATGGGTCTTTCATTCTGGTTGGGGGGAGTATTTTGCTGAGTTTACTGGCGGTTGGTGTCACTGAAGAGTTGGTGTTCCGTGGGTATCAATTGCGGAATCTGGCAGAAGGTTTGCGGTTCGGGAAGAAAAACGGATTGGCAGTGGTCTTAGCATGGGTAGGAACATCCGTGTTTTTTGGGATAGCACATCTGATGAATCAGGATGCGACTTTGTTCAGCAGCATGAATGTAGCCCTGGCGGGCATGTTGCTGGGCTGGGGATATGTTGTGACAGGACAATTGGCTCTGCCGATCGGGCTTCACATTGCGTGGGGATTTTTTGAGGAGTTTGTGTACGGATTTGCCAACAGCGGGCAATCACCGGTGGGGTGGTTGATCGGAAGCCAGGTAAACGGGCCGGAACTATGGACAGGAGGAGCATTCGGACCGGAAGCGGGATTGATCATAACAATGATGATACTACTGGATGGGCTACTGGTAATGGGGTGGGTGAAGTACAGAAGTCGCTGGAAAGGGATCCGGGGGGAACTATCTGAATATCAAAAGGGGTAGTTATAGCTGATGCATAATGGTGCCTTACCCGGCATTAAGCTGACACCTTGTCAAAGTTCGCAACTTTGGTTTGTGAAGATTTTAGTCTTGCGGGCTTGCGGTACCATCGGACTTTAGCCGGGCGCAGCTTATGCCCAACAATTGCATTTGCAATCCAGGCAGTGGTGGGATTCTTCATCGCAGCGATTGATCCAGACATTCAACCGATAGCGGAAGGAATCCTGTTTGCTCTTCTCACTCTTTCGCCTTGTGCTATACCTACAGGCTGGAAAGAACCAAAATTTCCAATACCGATTCTGGCCATGACGAAAGTATCAGGGGGAATGCCTGCATGACTAATACCTGAAATATCCAGGACAAAGTAAAAAGCGCGAGTGCAAAACACCCCGACCTTCATCCCGATCGGTCCGGGGCACGACGCGCCACCGCGAAGCTACGCCAACACCCAATTATCCGCCCACTCATCTATCGGCTCACGGCCTCATGAGCTCGCCCGCTCGTGGCCTCATGAGCTCGTCCGTTCACGGTCTCATGAGCCCGTCCGCCCTGCTGCCTCCATTCCGCCAGCCGTCGGGCTAACTTGTTAACTATTCCAGATCAATTAAAAGTTAAAGTTCAACCTGTAAGTAAAGGCAGATTTGTTACCGTTAACAAAACCCGTATTCGTAAACTTGTAGAACAAATCAAGAGTGATTCTGTTGGATTTAGAAACCAGGGTAATCCCGGGTGCTAGATATCCAGTCAAACGATTATTCCAAGAATCAATTCCAATACCTTCTCTTGTCTGTATAACACTTGATTTTGCATGGCCGAGTGCATAATAAGGACTGAATTCCAGAAATGGTCTGATTCGTGAATCCGGCAAAACAGAGTATCGAACAAAAAAACCAAAATTCATTGCTAAACCGTTATAATCATCCGGATGGTGAATGGCTTTAATAGTATATCCGGAGAACTCCGGCCCGAATGATAAGTGCTCGTTGAAGTTATGGCTATACCTCAATGCGTATACAGCCTTCAAAATATTCCCTTGAAAAAACTGAGTATCAAAATACGGATTAAGCTGCACTCCGATTGAATTGTTCAAACTTGTACTTTGAGAATAAGAAGCGCCAACTAAGGCAAAAAACAGCACGAGGACGAGAGAAATTTTTCGTGGATTTTTCATGATTAATTAGTTTTAGTGACTCAGTCAAATGTCGCAAAGCAATTCTTAACTTTTTGTTAATGAATTAAATATTAAGTTAAGGGATCATTAAATGATGCAGTGATTTGTTAAAATAACAAAGCACAACAAAACTTCAGGCAGTAAAGTCCGTGTCAGAATTAGTTGTAATTTGACGTGGAAGTTTTCTGGAACCGGCAGCCGACAAAACGGGCAGCCGTTAGCCACAGTCCCAAGAGATCAAAGTGCAAAACATCAAAAATTAAATGAGAAAAGCTTTTATACTGAATAATATCGGCAGTGGCTAACAGGACGGAAAATTCAACTGACTTCAGCACCGCGGAATACCCGCGTATTTGTCAACAGATCAGCAATGGCGATGCCGGTTGCCCGACTGACGCCGGGGCTTGCACCTTGTGTCACGCTTTCAGCAAGGTACCGTGAACGCCGGTCAAACTGAAACCAGTTGGCTCTCGGCCTCATGAGATCTTCCGCTCTCGGCCTCATGAGCCCTTCCGCCCGCGGCCTCATGAGATCTTCGGCCCATGGCCTCATCCGCCCTTCGGCCCAGGTTCCGCCGAACATTGGATACAATTAAACAAAAAGAAACAATATATTTAAACATGAAAATTGAGTTAAGATATTTTACCGGTACAGGGAATTCATTCAAGATATTGGATACTTGCAGAGAAGTTTTTGCACAGTCTAATCATGAGGCAACGATATCAGAAATAAACCTTGAAAATACAAATCCGGATAATTCAGACTTATTGGGATTTTGTTTCCCTGTATATGCGTTTGGAATACCCCGGATTTGCAGAAAATATTTAAATTCAATACAAAAGTTTAATAACCGCCAAAAAGTATTTGTATTAGTAACCGCAGGTGATTCTGATGAATCCGGGTTTTCACTTAACGAATGCGAACAAATTCTAAAAAAGAAAAATTGCGACATTGTTTATTCCGGAGTAATTCAAATGCCAATTAACTGGACTACTTCGCCGGTTCCACCTTTTCCCCCGGCAAAGGAAGAAGCCGGTGCTATAATCGAAGCTGGAATTGAACAGGCTAAAAGCATCGCTCAGGATATTTTAAACGGGAATATAAAGCTTCATGAATTCAATTTCCCCAGAAGATATGGCAGGGTTCGCTTTTACAAGGACTACTGGCTGTTTAAATATATGGGCATACAAAACCTGTGGAGGACTTTCAGGGTATATGACACATGTAACGGATGCGGATTATGTTCAAAGATCTGTCCGACTAAAAGCATAATGATCGAAGAAAAAAGACCTGTCTGGTCATCTACCTGTGAGCAATGTATGCGATGCGTCAATTTCTGTCCTAACGAATCTATTTACCAGTCAATGGGCGGAGAGACAAAAGGAAAGAATAAATATCACGAACCCGATTTTAAACCACACCATATGAAGAAATTATTCGTTATCGCACTGTTTTCATTGATGTTAACTGAATTATCATCACAGTCAATAATCTTTGACAATTTCATCTCACTTCAAAAACCTGAGAACCTGACAGCTCACGATTCAGTCAGTCAGGATTTAAAACTACTTGAATTTGAATCTGATACAGTCCCATACTCATTTACTGTCGTCCGAATGGATTTAAATTCAAAGGATAGTGAAATAAACTATCTGCCATATGACAGCACCAGTCTTGAACAAACCTATCAGTATTTCATCGGAGGTTACAACAAAACTGCCAGGGACCACGGTTTTGAAGTAACTGACTCAGTTAAAGTTGATTTCAATGGTTTCATCGCATATAAAGTCATCGCAAACACAATTAATGTTGATACTGTTGTTTATGCATCCCTGATACTTCTCCTGGATAAGTACGCTTACACCTTTTCATACTGGGGTCCTGATTCTGAGGGAGATAACGGGTTGCATAAGTTTCTGGATTCTGTGACAATAAATTCAGAAAGCAAGCTATCTCAGACTGTTGGGAAATCGCCTGATTATAAAAGGGGCTATCTGATCGGACAGGTGTTAGCAATTCCATTGCTACTGGTACTTCTGTTCTTTGTAATCAGGTTCATAAGAAAGAGGAGGAAATGAAGCAAGACCGCAGGTCGTTATATCCAGCCGGCTTACCTACCGCGGTATCCAACCGGCTAAAGAAGAACGCAAAGATGTCAGCGGTACGACCTTCTCCGGCTTCCGCCGGGAATCTCCTCATGGCTTCACAGCCTTCTCCGGCTTCCGCCGGGAACCTCCTCATGGCTTCACAGTCTTCTCCGGCTCCCGCCGGGAACCTTTGGCTGGCTTCACAAGCTTCTCCGGCTGAAACAGAGCGAAAGCAACACTATCCGCCCACAAACCAACCGGCTCGTTGTCCGATGTGTTGGTCCGCTAAGCGACCACGGTTCCGCCGAAAACCGGCAAACATTGAAAACCAAAAACAACATAATTGTATGAATACGAGATCCTTTTACGTATTACTGTTTGTAATTCTGGGTATCAACACTCTTTGTGGACAGACTTCAAAAGAAGTAGTGACAACAATCGGACCTGCAAACGGGACCTTGATTATTGTTGGAGGCGGAGAGCTAGGTGAATCGATTAACGGGAGCTTCATTCAGATTTGTGGTGGGCTTGATGCTCCTATAGTTGTTATTCCGACAGCGAACGGACAAGATAAGTATGATGAAAATTTCGGAGAGGCTGGCCTGCTTAAAAAGATGGGGGCAACAAATGTGAAAATTCTCCACACAACTGACAGAAATATAGCCAACAGTGAATCGTTTGTCGAACCATTGATTAATGCAAAAGCAGTTTGGTTCAGCGGGGGACGTCAATGGCGTCTCGTTGATGCCTATAAAAATACATTAACTGAAAAAATGTTACTGAAAGTGTTGGAGAATGGAGGTGTCATCGGTGGTTCATCTGCCGGTGCGACAATTCAGGGAAGCTTTCTTGTCCGTGGCGATACAAAAAACAATCAAATAATGATGGGTGACCATCAGGAGGGCTTTGGCTTTTTAAAAAATGCTGCCATCGATCAACACGTCCTGGCCAGGAACAGGCATTATGATATGATTGAGATCCTGACTCAAAAACCTGAATTGTTAGGAATCGGGATTGATGAAAGCACCGGAATTATTGTAAGGGGTAATCAGTTTGAAGTGATAGGAGAAAGTTATGTAGTTGTTTATGACGGATCATTCTGTTCTCGCGAAGGAAGCGACTTGAAAAAGATACCTGAAAACAATGTGATATTCTATTTCCTGCGAGCCGGAGATAAATATGACCTTCTGAACAGAAAAGTAATACAGTAAATCCAGGTAAGCAAACGGTACGGCATATGCAATTAACAATCATCGTTTGGGGCGTTGCCCGTTGAGTTCATTATCCGCGCCAGATGGCTTGTCCTCACCGGTTGGCGCTCAGATCAAAATCTGTTTCAGCCGGACTCCTGTGATAATGGTTATCTGACATTGATGTGACAGCCGGACTCCTGTGATAATGGTTATCTGACATTGATGTAGCAGCCGGACTCCTGTGATAATGGTTATCTGACATTGATGTAGTAGCCGGACTCCTGTGATAATGGTTATCTTTGATTTCTCAAAAAGATAATCCATGACCGCAACAAAAGCTACAGCAGCAATAATCGGCGCCACCGGCCTGATCGGCGGGCATCTCGCAGAACTCCTGTCAAAAGATGATCATTTCACAACCATAAGGCTGATAACGAGGAGGGCGCCCGAAACTGTACCAGCGGGTGCAGAGGTCGTCGTCATCGACTTTGACGACCAGGATGCCTTCAGGTCAGCCATTGCCGGCAGTGACGCCGTGTTCTGCGCCGTGGGCACTACAAGGAAGAAGGTAAAGGGTGACATGGACGCCTACCGGAAGGTTGACCACGACATACCTGTGAATGCCGCCCGTCACTGCAGTGAGACAGGGTGCCGGCATTATTCACTTGTCTCCTCGGTGGGAGCATCGGCAAAGAGCTCTAACTTCTACCTGAAATTCAAGGGTGAGGCTGAGGAGGCCATTGCCGGAATGGGTATCCCGTCGGTTTCCGTATTCAGGCCTTCAATGCTTATGGGTAAACGCAACGAGTTCCGCCTGGCGGAGGAGATCTCGAAGATATTCGCACCTCCTCTTTCCTTCCTCTTCCCTGCAAAATACAGGCCTGTAAAAGGGCACGATGTGGCACAGGCCATGATCGCTGCCGCAAAGCGCGAAGAAAAGGGATTCCGGGTCTGTCACTTCGATGAGATAAGGGCCCTTGTAAAAGGCGGCAAAGCCTGACCGGATACTTTTCCTGAAAGATAAGGCAGGCATATGGAAGTAAATATAAGAAGAGCGGTTCAAGAGGATTTCCCGGCTATCCTGGAGCTTATTAAAGAGCTTGCCGAGTATGAGCGGTCTCCCGATGATGTGACCAACACCGTGGAGCAGATGCAACGCGAGCAGAATCATTTTCGCTGTTTCGTTGCAGAGAGTGCAGAGCATGGCATTATGGGAATGGCGCTATATTTTTTCGCCTATTTCACCTGGGTGGGGAAATCGATCTACCTGGAGGATATAATCGTTAGCAGGGATTTCCGGAACCGCAGGATCGGTGCTGCTCTCATGA
Organism: uncultured Rikenella sp.; assembly: GCA_964635655.1. Classification (GTDB taxonomy): domain Bacteria; phylum Bacteroidota; class Bacteroidia; order Bacteroidales; family VadinHA17; genus SR-FBR-E99. The sequence continues at coordinate 9,639 of CAZWOC010000005.1, forward strand.
ACAGGGTTATGCAGGAGGCCAGGGACGAGAACTGCAAGAGAGTCCGCTGGCAGGTGCTTCACTGGAACGAACCGGCTATCGGTTTCTACAGGAAGTGCGGCGCGCAAATAAGCAGTGACTGGCTCAACTGCACCTTCGACGAAAAGGGTATCGAATTATACAATGATACAGTCAATTGAATGCAGGCAGATAAGAAACTTCGGGCAAAACAATTCATCAGACCAGCAAAATTCAGCACCGGCAGACCTCTGAGGGTTATGCTTCTGATATCACTGGCATTCATTCTGAAGACCGTAGTCGGCTGCGTTGATCCGTTCTGGGATTTTGATTTCAGTTTCAACAGGATAACCGTCGGGAATCTCGACAACACCGGAATCTACCCGGCTGAGACAGGCGACAATACGATGTACTCAGCTGCCGTGGCCTTTAATGTGACCCTTTCGGATGAGACATTTCTTGCTTCAGGCATCCACCTGCGAAGCGATGCCGGTTTCACCGGGATCCCCGGATTCACCCGGCTCACCGGATTCGCCGGATTCACCCGGTTCGCCGGTTTCACCAGTTTCACCGGATTCACCGGTTTCACCACTGTCTCTGCCATGTCACCGGAGTCAAGGTACTATCCACGGCACCGGATAACCGAGATAAGCATTGTCACCCTGGAAGACATGTCGCCCGCGATTCCTGCCGGAACAGAAGTCACCGGCCTGTTCGTCGCCCATCTGCCTCATTTCATAACCCGGGGTTTTCTCTATTTAAATGCAGGGGAGCTTCCGTCAGCGTTGGATCAGGATTTTTATCCGGATGAGCCCGAGGTCAGCTTTCAGTTGTTCTGCAAGGAGGATATTGCCGGCGATGTGGCGCAGTTCCTCATCACAGTGACACTCTCGGATGAAAGCACACTTAGCGCCACCACGAGCCCTGTCACCCTTATAAGGAACAAATAGCTGAGGAAGAATGAGACACTTAGCCGCAATGCCGTTTTTGATCCTTTCGCTGGCCGCCGCTCCCCTCCTGCCGGCGCAGGGCCGGCTAATAGAAAAGAAACAGGTTTCACTATGGTTCGGAGTCAGGAACATTACGCGCGACAGCTTGGCAAACAGCAGCGATCTCGACTTCCTGAACTACCTGTACTCCTCGGATGATATGTCTGAGTACCAGTATCTCGGGTTTTCCGCCCATCTCTGGTTCCGGGGCAACTGGGAGGCTGATCTGAAAGTGGCCATGTATGATGATTTTGCCCCCACCAGCCTGAATCTGAAGGCTATATGGATGCCAACCAGGCACCTTGGAATTACCGCGGGATTCTACAGCTATCCCCAGCTGATGAATGAATTCAACATGTTCCACCGCCTGTCCGACGAAGGGTTTTACGGAGACACTGACAGCAACTTCAGGCAGAGGTGCGTCCATGAGACCGGAGTCATGGCAGGGGTGACAGTGCCCGTCAGTTACCGCTTTATACACTTCACCATTTACATGAACGGAGGAATCAGCAACCTGTCGAAATTCAGTGAGAAGGTAACCCAGAAGATGATCAACGGCAACATGAAGCGCGAGATCATGTATAGCACGAAAAGCTCCCCTGCACTCTTCTTCTTCCCCGAGGCGGAACTGGGCCTGGACTGTTTCAGGATAGGCAAAACAACACTGGGAATCAGGGGGCATGCGAGCTGGTACGCGGTCAAACGGTCAGTCGATTACAAAAGGACGACCTGGGAATGGACCTATGATAACCCTTTATATAAAGAGGTCGATAATCCTGTACACAGGTTCTCGAAAGTCGAATTTGATGCAGGTCTTTACCTGGCCTGGTGATCTCATGTCCCTCGAAAGCGACGAACCGGAATATCACTGACATGGCAATCTCCGGCCTTGTGCAAACAACCTGCCGCATGCCATGAAAGCATTTTGCCATTGACTTAATAATCTTAAATTTGTTTTAACCAAATCCAGTGTCAATGAGCGAACTCATCAACAACTCATCAGAAAGAAAAAAGCGGCTTAAGACCCTGATATTAAGACTTCACCAGGGCGAAGCCGAAGAGAAGGTCCGGCAGGATCTTCTGAGCACACTCAGCCAGATACCCTACGGTGAGGTTGTGGAGGTTGAGCAGGAGCTTATAAGCGAAGGACTTCCAGAGGAGGAGGTGCTCAGGCTTTGTGACGCACACTCTTCAGTGCTCCGGGGCAACGTCGACCTCTCAGCAGCAAAGAAGATCCCGGCAGGGCATCCTGTTGACGTACTCATAAATGAAAACAAGGAACTGAGGAAGGTTGTAACAGAGGCAGAAAACCTGATCTCAGCCATCAGCTATGAAACCGGTCCCCTGAAGGATACGGAAATTTTCAGGCTGACAGGTCTTTTCAACAGTCTGTGGGACGTTGACAAGCATTATCAGCGCAAGGAGTACCTCATCTTTCCCTACCTCGAGAAGCAGGGTATCACCGGTCCGCCCAAGGTGATGTGGGGCAAGCATGACGAGATCAGGGAACTGGTAAAGGGAGGCATAGAGCTCCTACGCAGCGGTGAGATCACCCGGGAGGAACTTGTTGCCGCTGCAGAGATAATCCTTCTGCCTGCGGTGCACAGTGTAAAGGATATGACCACCAAGGAGGAAGAGATACTCCTGCCCATGGCCCTTGACAATATCACCGAGGCTGACTGGTATGCAATCCAGAAGCAGTCGCTCGAGATCGGTTACTGCCTGTATGACCCGAAAGTAACCTGGAAACCTGACTGGGCTGAAGAAGACACCCTTCACGAGATGAATAAGAACGCTGACACAGTGCAACTTCCCTCAGGCAGCTTCACCGTCGAGGAGTTGCTGGTGATACTTAACAGGCTTCCGGTTGACATGACCTTCGTCGACCGCAATGACAAGGTGAAATATTTCTCGCAGAGCGAAGAGAGGATCTTCCAGCGCAGCAGGGCCATCCTTAACAGGGACGTAAGGCACTGTCATCCGCCGGCCAGCGCCCACATAGTCGACAGGATAGTCGAGGATTTCAAATCGGGCAAGGCCTCCAGGGCCCCCTTCTGGATTAATGCAGGAGGCAAGTTGATATACATCGAATACTTCGCCCTGCGAAACGATAAGGGAGAGTACCTGGGCACACTTGAGGTCTCTCACAATGTTACACCATACAGGGAGCTTGAAGGGGAACAGAGAATCTTATCATACTCGAAATAATCATGGATCCGAATAAGATAATCATAAGTCCGAAGACAAAGGTGCTTGCACTGATAGAGGCCTATCCGCAGCTTGAGGATACACTTATAAAATATGTTCCGGCTTTCGAGAAACTGAAGAACCCTGTACTGAGGAAGACGGTGGCCAGGATAGCTACACTTCAGCAGGCGGCAGCGATAGGCAATGTGAAGGTCGAGGAGCTTATCAATGTGTTGCGCCGGGAGGTTGGACAGGATCTGATAGCGGGAGCCGCCGAACAGGAGTTCAACACTGTTATGCCTGCCTGGTATGATCCGGCGCTGGTTAAGCAGGAAACAGACATAAGACCCATGCTCACAGCCGGTGAGCAGCCTGTCAACCAGGTGATGGCCGACCTTGACTCCCTTGCGCCAGGCGTTATCTACAGGGTTATTGCACCGTTCGTTCCTGCCCCGCTGATAGAGAAGGCTGCCAGCATCGGGATCGACCACTTTCTTGTTCAGGAAAAGGATGAGCTTTTCCTTGTTTACTTCCGGAGGAACGACCAGGCCTGAGGTATCATGGAAATCAAATCTGACAATACGGAACAGCTCCATTCCTATCTCTCTCTCCGAAAGGCTGTAGGCTGGATAGGGATACTGCTTCCGTTTGCGCTGGTGCTGGGAAACATAATTATTTTCGGCAACCGTGAGGTGCTCACGAATATGAGTGTTTACTACCATACCGGCATGCGCAATCTGTTTGTCGGAGCCCTGTGCGCCATTGCCCTGTTCCTCTTTTTCTACAAGGGCTATGACCGTTGGGACAATTATTCGGCTGACCTGGCGGGGGTACTGGCACTTGGGGTGGCCTTCTTCCCTACCGTGAAGGACGGACCGTGGAACTGGATCGCATGGGTGCATTTCACCTCAGCCGCATGTTTCCTGGTGATCCTGGCGCTGATTTCAATTTTCCTTTTCACCCGTGGCAAAAAGCACCCCACGGATATGAAGAAGAAGAGGAACCTCGTTTACCGTGCATGCGGAATCATAATGCTGGCAGCGCTGGCATCGATAGAGGTCTTCTTCCTCTTTTTTGAAGGAATCAACTCCGATTCAAGATTTGTACTGATTGCAGAGACGGTCACTCTCCTGGCATTCGGCATCTCGTGGCTGACCAAGGGTGGAACGCTCTATCCGGATAAACCTGTAAAAAAAGACAACATGGAAAACGAAGAAAAACTGATCAGGGTATTCGTAGGCCCGGAACCCACGGCCCTGCTGCTGCTGGAGATGCTGGAAGAGGCCGGTGTAAAGGGATTGATCAAGAATGACTCGGGGCTCGGATATCTTGGTGCCGTGCCCCAGGTGATGGATCTCTATATACTGGAGGAGGACCTGGAGAAGGCTACCCCCCTGATCAACGAATTCAGGGAAAACCATGATTCAGGAAGTGAATCTTAAAAAAACTTATTTATGAAAAAAGTCTTTCTGCTTACGGTAGCCATCCTGGCGGTGGTTGCTGTCTCATGTGACAATTCAAAATTACAATCAGATATGATTATCAAAAACGCCCGCATATGGACAGGAAATCCTGAACAACCATATGCTGAGGCCATGGCCGTTTCCGGCGATACAATAGTTGCAATCGGCAGCAGCCGGGAAGTGATGAGGTACAAATCCGGTGCAGACACCATCATTGATCTCGGGGGCCGTTTCGTGGCGCCCGGATTCATCGATTCACACCTGCACCTGCTGCAGGGAGGATCAAACCTCGCCTCGGTACAGCTCAGGGATGCCTCCTCCCCGGAGATTTTCGTCAGTCGCATCAGAGAATACGCTGCTACACTGAAGCCGGGTGAATGGATACTCGGCGGCGACTGGGACGGAATGGGATGGGAGAGCCTCCCCCACTGCGACTGGATTGACTCGGTTACTCCTGACAACCCTGTGTTTGTCTCCCGTCTTGACGGCCACATGGCGCTGGCCAACTCCATGGCAATGAAGCTTGCCGGGGTTGACAGAAAGGTTAAGGATGTAAGCGGAGGAACAATCGGAAGGGATCCTGACGGCGGCCTGACGGGCATCTTCAAGGACAACGCCATGGATCTCATCTCGGTGAAGATACCTGAGCAGTCAGCTGAAGAAGTTGACCGTGCCCTTGTGGCTGCAATGAAATACCTCGCCTCCAACGGGGTCACGTCAGCCCATTCGGTTGATGCTGCCGCTTATGCTGACGGGCTTTCGAGGGTTCGCGCCCGTGGCGAACAGATTACACGCATCTATTACATGCAGTCGATCAGCAGGTGGAAAGACCTGAAGGAACAGATTGACCGCGAAGGGCGTGGCGATAAATGGATCAGCACCGGTGGCATCAAGGGCTTCGTCGACGGGTCGCTGGGCTCCCACACTGCTGCCTTCCTGGAACCGTACACCGATCTGCAAACCGATACCGGCCTCTTTGTCAACAGCGAGGAAGACCTTTACAACTGGACACTGGAGGCAGACCGTGCAGGGCTGCAGGTGGCGATTCATGCCATCGGAGACAGGGCAATAAACTCAATCCTGAACATATACGAGAGGGTTGCCGCGGAAAACGGTGAGCGCGACAGACGGTTCAGAATAGAACACTCACAGCACATCGCACCCGCGGATATCGAACGGTACGGAAAGCTGAAAGTGATTGCCAGCATGCAGCCGTACCATGCAATCGATGACGGCCGGTGGGCCGAACAATTCATCGGGACTGAACGGATGAAAACAACATATGCCTTCAGAATGCTGCTTGACAGCGGCGCCAGGCTGGCTTTCGGAAGCGACTGGTTCGTGGCGCCAGCCACACCACTGGAAGGTATCTATGCTGCAGTGACACGCAGGACCCTTGACGGAAAGAATCCGGGCGGATGGATCCCGGAGCAAAAGATTACAGTTGAGGAAGCACTGAAGGCTTATACGATCGATGCCGCCTATGCCTCATTCGAGGAAAATATAAAAGGAACCCTTGAACCCGGCAAACTTGCTGACTTCGTGGTACTTGACCGTGACATTACAACAGTCGATCCTGTTGAAATATGGGACATGAAGGTCCGGCAGACGTGGGTTGGCGGCAAAAAAGTGTTTGAACGTACTGAAGTTCAATAACCGGCTGTGCGGTGAAAAGGTACAGACACATAATCGTTACGGTGGCAGCCGTTATGCTGCTGCCAAACGTCCTTAACTGCCAGAACAAAGAAACAGTTATGAAAAGAGCCCGCGATTACGGAATTGAGATTGGGATACTGAAACCCGGCAGCCTCAATGCAATCACCGATGTGCCCGGTGTGAAGGTTGGGCAGTTGACCCTGAAGGAAGGTGATTCGGTGCGCACCGGGGTGACAGCAATTCTGCCGTACGAAGGGAACATTTTCCAGAACAAGGTGCCGGCCGGCATCTTTGTCGGCAACGGATTTGGCAAGCTGACAGGTTACACCCAGGTGGAGGAACTGGGTAACCTCGAGACACCAATAGTGCTGACTAACACCCTCAGTGTGCCCGCCGCCGCGGCAGCTGTCATCAGGCATACTCTGTCACAGCCCGGCAATGAAGGGGTGCAGAGCGTTAATGCCGTCGTAGGTGAGACAAATGACGGCCGGGTCAATGACATCAGGGGCCGTCATATTACTGAAGAGCATGTGCTGGAAGCCATTGGCAGGGCGGCCGGGGGCCCGGTGGAAGAGGGCAACGTCGGTGCAGGCACAGGAACAGTATGTTTTGGTTTCAAGGGAGGGATAGGCACTGCCTCGCGGGTTCTTCCGGCCAAAAGAGGGGGATTTACCGTGGGTGTGCTTGTACAGACAAACTACGGAGGTATCCTGCAGATCAACGGTGTGCCTGTGGGACAGGAGCTCGGACGATACAGCTTCAGGAACAACGTAAATGAATATAAGGAAGACGGCTCATGCATGATTGTTGTGATGACAGATGCACCGCTCACGGCAAGGAACCTGAAGAGGCTTGGCTCCAGGGCTTTTGCGGGAATGATGAGGACAGGTGCCTCCGGCTCGAACGGCAGCGGAGACTATATAATTGCCGTATCCACAGCAGAAGAGCTTCGGATCCCCTACTCTTCCGATTCGATGTATGAGCAGTGGCGGGAGATAAGGAATGATGAGATGGATCTCCTGTTCCAGGCGGCAGCCGAGGCCACCGAGGAAGCCATAATCAATTCATTGTTTGCAGCTGAGACTGTCAGGGCCAGGAACGGAATGACAATAGAGGCGCTGCCCGTTGAAAAAACGCTGGAGATAATGCGTAAATACAACAGACTGAAGGAAAATTGATGAGAACCGCCATATTGCTTTCACTTGGCCTGCTGATGGCCTCATGTGCAACCAGACAAACGGAAGATGACATGTTTACCGGCCTTGATTCATTGCTTAACACCGGGTTCTCTGCCGGTGAACCCGGTGGTGCCGTACTTGTAATGAAAGGAGACAGCGTCGCTTACCTTAAGTGCTTCGGCCTTGCCGATATGACGACAAGGGAGGAAATCACGCCAAACACCCTTTTCAACCTCGGCTCGATTTCAAAGACTTTCGTAGCCAACGGGATACTGATCCTTCAGGAGGAAGGAAAGCTGTCAGTTGCAGACCCGGTCAGCAAATACTTCCCGGAATTTAAAAGCAGGGAGATAGCTGATAAAGTGACTGTGATGCACCTGCTGACCCACACATCAGGGTTGCCTGACAACAGGCCGGTGAGCGAGAATCCGGAATTCTTCATCACAGCAAAGGACTATGAAAACTGGGCACCGGTGATGAAGGCAGAGAAGCTGGTTTTTGAACCGGGCGGGATGTATGAGTATTCCAATCCCGCCTTCAACGGTCTGGCGCTTATAATTGAGAAGGTCAGCGGCCGGAAGTGGCAGGATTTCATTGCGGAGAGGATCTTCAGGCCGGCAGGTATGGCGACAAGCACGATCACTGACGGTCCGCATCCTGAAACAGGAGTTTCACACGCATACGAAATGGTGAACGGTTCGTGGACGGAATCTGACTACGGTGAGTTTCCTACGTTTCCGGCGGCAGGCAACGGAGGGGTGTGGAGTTCGGTGAACGAGCTTGTATTGTATGAAAAGGCTATCAGGAATAATCTTTTCCTGGGCTCGGCGCTGACTGAAAAATCCAGGACAATCTGCAGGCCTGACACCTGGTCCGGCAGCAGACCTCCCTTCATCGGTTACAGCTGGTTTATCGGCGAGGATCAGGTGCTGGGGCAGCCTAACGGATTCGGCGTTAAGTTCGTTTATCACACAGGCGATCAGGGCGGATTCAGGGCCTTTCATTTCTCGCTACCCGAAAAAGACTTGCTTTACGTGGGACTGTTCAACAGACCGCCGGAGGATCTTGACCGGATCATAATCAAGGGGCTGTCGATACTTAAAGAGAATAACTGGCTCGATAAGTAACAGATAATGCATTTCATCAGCGGCTTTTAACTTTTTTTCCTCCGGGTGTTATATTTGCCGTCCCGGATTGATTTTTTTACATTCTTGCCGCAGGGATTGTTCTGCTGTTTATCACGATGTTCACCTCACAGCGGCACCAGCCTGACAGGTGGTAAGCCGGGTTGCTCCCGGCTGTTTATGTCGGGTACACAACCTGGCTGATAATGAGAGAGGTATAATACTTTCTGCAATCAGTGGTTACAACTGAGGCGGGTATGCACCCACCCAGGGGGTGATTTTCTTTTTCAACCTGAAAACAGACATCACCTCCGGTGGAAAAGGTGCGGCTTGAGTATTAACCCAGAATGACGGCAGGGGTCTGAAGTTTTTCAGTTCAGGGCTCAGGAAAATATTGTTATCCGACAGGAGGAGGCTCTTCGCCTCGAAACCGGGGAGCATTTTGTTAATCTCAGCCGGAGAGTTCATTTCCGTGATGCACTGTTCATTCTGTACCGGGCTCCAGAGAATAAGGGGCATCCCCTTCCGCCCCCCGTTTTTCACATACACGTTATTGTCAATAGTGCTGAACTGCGGATCGCGGAGGCGGTCGCACAGCATCGCGCGCTGCCAGACAAAGAGATGCGGTCTGTTAAGTGATGCATCGGCCACCATGAGGTTATTGACAAAGACATGACCGTCACGTTCATCAACTCCCGGTCCTGTTGCAGGGTGCCACCCGAAGTGGTCGCCCACGGCGCTGCGTTCGCTCCGGCTTATGCATGCCGTGCTGTTGACCAGGGTATTATTGTACATCACTGCGTCACAGCTGTTGAGGATATGGATCCCCATTTCGCAGTTGACAAATACGTTTCCGGCGCAGACAGCCCTTTTTGATAGCTCGAAGAAGAAGCCGCTTTCGCTGGGCCAGGTCTGAAGGTATGACACTGCCCTTCCGGTAAGACCGACATTTTCGACCCAGTTGTTTGTAAAGACAGCATCGACATTGCCGACATCATACCAGACTCCGTTTGAGAAGGGAAGGTCGGTCACCAGGTTGTCATTGCAGGTTACCCGGTAGCACTGATTGAAGATCTTCACGGCGGCCGGATAGTATCCGCTGATGCGCTCGATGTTGTTACGGGTGAAGATATTCTTTTCAAGGAGGACGTCGGATGAGCTGAGGACATAGATCCCTTCCGTGCTGGTATCGCTGATCCTGCAGTTGCGTATTGTCAGCCTGTCACCGCGCAGGTATGCGGCAACACGTGAGCAGAATGATATTGTGCAATGCTCAAGGGTGGTGCCTACCACATCCTTTCCATGTTCAGCCTCAGGGGATATTCCTTCCGGATCTTTTCCGTCGATTTCAATTGCCCTGTATGCATACCGGGTAAAGGTTATTCCTCTTATAACGGGCCCGCGGCCATCCGAAGGCCGGCCATAGCACTCGGCTGTAGTGCGGTGGATGCCGACGTTATGGGCGGTTATCTCCACCAGTTTATCTGCAGGGTCAACGCCGATATAAACCAGGCTTGTCGAATAATCTATGAAGAAAGTGTTCTCATTCACCTCGCCCTCATACCCGGCAGACTGCAGGAACCGGCCGTCGATGAAGACCATATCATCATTGAACCTGTGAAGCGGCGTATCCTTACCGCTCCTCAGCCTCTGCCACCAGTCGGCAGGAGCTGAAGGGAAGAGACGGTCCCATTTTGTCACCCACAGACCATTGCCAAGGTCATTCCATTCTTTTGCCACACCTGTTCCCTTAAGTACAGGCAGCTCATCCGCGTATGGCTGGATGGTGATTCCCTGGTTAAGCACCAGGTCGCCTGTCCTGTAGGTTCCGCCGCGGAGGATGATGACATCACCGGTGGTTGCTTTTGCGATGGCAGCCTCGATTGTTGAAGGTGCAGCGATGCTCTCTCCCTGCGCGTGGAGGTCACCGTCCGGAGCGACGTATATTATGCGTCCCGCCTTTTCCGGCACCGGCCATGTCTGCCGTACCGGTCCGTATGGCCCGCCTGATGGCTGTGCGCCTGCAGGGACCAGGAAAGCAATAAACAATATGGCACCTACTGCCGTCCGGAAAAAAGCATTTAACTTTAACGTGGGTTCTGTGTTCATATCATATGGAGTTATTATTATGAAACCGATTTCATAAAGTTAAACAACTTTAAAGTACCTTGCCATACAATGAAGACCAAAAGTATCATTGCAGGAACCATAATTTTAATAAAATCATTATCTGCCGGCGGTCAGGAATTGCCGGTCAAACAGTCTCTGTCAGAGATTGCATGGAACAGCAAGACCATAGCCGGGGGGGTGGTGCTGAAGTCAGCCCGGGCACGGCTATTTAACTCTGACCAGGCGATATATGTTGTTGAAATCGATACCACAGCCGACCGGTTTGAATTCGGGGTGGCTGCCGGTGACAAGGCTGTCGTCACCAGTGCCTATGCAGCCGGAGAGGGTGTTTTAGCAGCCATCAACGGCACCTTTTTCAACATGGAGAAGGGTTATAATGTCCACTATGTCAGGGTGAATGATTCGGTGGTGGCAGTGACCGATGAGAGCGAATTTGGAATAAGGGCAACGGGGGTTTTCACCGCCATTGGAGAGAAAGTTGATATCGCATGCTGGGGGCCGGAACGTGAGGACGAAGGGTTCGTGCAATCAGAGGCTACCGGCCTTATGAAAGCTGAAGATGCCATTGTCACCGGACCGCTGCTTGCTGATAACGGCAGGGATATCGCGCTTGACAGCACCAATTTCAACAAAAACCGTCATCCGCGGTCGCTTCTTGGCATCACCGCCGGGGGCCATGTGCTTTTCGTTGCCGTTGACGGCAGGCAGTCGGGCTATGCCGACGGCATGAGCCTCTTCGAGCTGAGGGAACTGGCGAGGAGCCTGGGATGCACCGAGATCCTCAATCTTGACGGCGGAGGATCAACAGCACTCTATGTTAAGGGTGAAGGGGTCAACGGCATAGTGAACAGTCCGTCAGGCAAGGTGGAGAGACCGGTTCCAAGCATTGTCTTTGTTAAAAAAGTAATTGATTAAACCGCAGAAAAGATATGAGCTATACACTTCAGCCCGGCCGGAAGGCCATAGACTTCAGGCTCCCCGCCACTGACGGCAGGGAATACAGCCTGTCAGATTTTGATGATAATCCATACCTGGTTGTCTTCTTTACATGCAATCACTGTCCGTATGTGACCGGCTCGGATGAGGTCACCAGGGCAACGGCAGAGAAGTTCCGCGATAGGGGTGTGGCTTTTGTAGGCATCAACTCCAACAGTGAGCACACCTATGAGGAAGACAGCTTCCCGAACATGGTGAATAGAATGAAGGAGCACAACTTCCCCTGGAAGTATCTGTATGACAGGGATCAGCAGGCGGCGAAGGACTATGGTGCCCTGAAGACACCGCACTTTTACGTTTTCAACCGCGACAGGGTACTGGTTTATACAGGAAGGGGTGTTGACTCCCCGAGAGACACCTCGCGTATGACAGTCAATGACCTTGACAGGGTGCTGGAGGAACTCACCACCGGCCGTGAGATCAGTGTGCCTGTCACGAATCCCATAGGCTGCAACATCAAGTGGGAAGGCAGGGATGCCAAGTGGATGCCCCCCGAAGCATGTGACCTGGTATGAGCACTGTAGATGCCACCAAAGTGTGTAACACGTTATGAGCTATCCCGCCATTCAGATCTCGGATCTTACAAAACGATACGGCAAGGACCGGGGAATTGAGAATATAAACCTTCAGGTAGATGAAGGTGAGATCTTTGGCTTCATCGGCCCTAACGGCGCCGGTAAATCAACAACAATGCGCGTGCTGCTGAACCTGCTGTTCCCTACAAGCGGCAGCGCCCGTATAATGGGTTTCGACACGGTAAGGGATTCGAAGAAGATCAGGGAGCATATTGGCTATATCCCCTCCGAAGCCAACCCCTACCCTGATATGACTGCCAGGGAATTTCTTCGTTACTGCGCCTCGTTTTACAGTAACCCTCAGACTGATAAGAAGATCCCTGAACTAATGGAGATGTTTGAACTTGAGCCCGGAAGAAAGATCTCCAACCTTTCATCGGGAAACAGGAAGAAGCTATCCATCATCCAGAGCTTTCTTCATAATCCCGTGCTGCTTATTGTCGATGAGCCAACCACCGGACTTGACCCGCTTATGCAGTCGAGGTTTTTCGATCTTCTTCGTTCGGAGAACAAAAGAGGGATGACAGTCTTCTATTCCTCTCACACACTCAGCGAGGTGCAGATGCTTTGCAGGCGGGTAGCCATAATCAGGGAAGGAATGATAGTCAATGTTGAAGCGATCGGGACACTGAGGAAGAAACAACTGAAAAAGATCAGGATTGAATTCAGTGAAAAGGTGCCCGGGAGTCTGGCGGGACTGGCGGGACTGGAAAAGGGTTTCACTGTCTCAGGACAGGTAGCAGAATTCATTTTCTCGGGTGACATGAACAGCCTTGTTGCTGCACTAAGCGGAAAGGATATCGCAGACATGACAGTCGAGGAGCCTTCTCTTGAAGAAATTTTCATGCACTATTACAATTAGACCGGGATAATCTGATGAACAGGAGTTTATTTCTCAGAGAGCTTCGCAGCAATGCAACAGGCCTGCTGATCTGGACGGCAATCATAACATTCCTCACCACAGCCACCATGGGTCTGTACAGCATCTTTCTCGAGAATAACGTAAAGATCCTGGCGATGATCAGCATCCTCCCTGAAGGAACACTTCAGTTCAAGGGCATCTCAAATGTCAACGACCTCTTTTCGGTCCTTGGTTTCTATTCCGCCAATAATGTGATCTACATGCTTGTCCTGGGGAGCATTTATTCGATTGCGCTCTCTTCCAACATTCTGCTTAAGGAGGAGTATGGGAGAACAGCTGAGTTCCTGCTTTCGTGGCCGGTTACCAGGGGGCAGGTCTTCTTCAGCAAACTGGCCATGGTTATAATCAACATCCTTGTATTGAACCTGGTAACAACTGTTGCCGGTTACATATCACTTGAAACCTGCAAGAAAGAACCCTATAATGTTGATGCGTTTCTTATAATGTCACTGTACACCCTGTTACTTCACCTTTTCTTCGCGGCACTGGGACTCTTTATGTCTGTACTTGTTAAAAAGCCCAGACCGATAACCACCCTCAGCGTGGCACTGGTCATGGTTCTATATTTCATCTTCACAATCTCCAATATCACACCTGATCTTTCATGGGCAGGCTATGTCAGTCCATATAAATTCATTGATCTCGATGTGGTTAACCCTGCCTACAGTATAGACCTGGTAAATATCCTGTATTTTACCGGGTTTTCGTTTTTGCTGATCATCTCATCGCTGAGGATATATCTCAGGAAGGATATTTATCTTTAGACAGAGTTTTCAGGCCGGCGGAAATACTAAGGATCCGGGCAGAGGACTTCTCAGTTCTGACACCTGAAGTAATTGCATATCTTTACGGCGGACAGGGCAGCATCAACGTTCCGGGCTGGTATCCTGACGGGAGGAAGACGGCATTTGTCAGTAACTCCGGTCCGACCGATTGACCCTGATGGTTTAAAACCAATGAAATGAAGAAATCCATATTTACTATGACCGGGATAAAGCGTTACCTGCTGGTTGCTGCCATCCTGCTGGTAGCTGTGATACTGCTGGCAAACAAACTCCTGATATGGGGTGCCGCCTTCCTGGCGGCCGGGCTGATAATCCTGGGCATACATCAGCTTATACAGCTGAATGTAAAGGTCTCAAAGTTCGAGGACAATATCTCGGGGCTCGAGGAGAAGAATCTGAGCCTGGCGAAGATGAACGAGAAGCTGATTGAGGAGAATGCGTTCCTGAAGGAAAGGCACTTCCAGATAACCCAGATCAGGAGCATCCTCGAGATGAATCTCTTTGAGATAGACACCCGGTTTAAGCGGACAATAAACAGGACGGAGAATCTGAATGACCGTGAGATCAGGCACATCGGCAGCCTGGGGGTTTCGCTCAAGGCGAAGTACGGCATCGATCTGAAAGAACTAAGGTTCAAGTATCTGCCTGAAAGTGACGAGCTTATTGTGGCCAATATCAATCCCCGGTTTCTTTCATTTGGCAACCGGAAGCTTGAATGGGAGTTCTTCGAGACACTTGAGTACAGGAGGCAGTTGCCTCTCACCGGCAAAAGGTGGATGACCAGCGACGACCTGGGTGACAAGGCCGAAAAGCTGAAAGAGGAGATAAGGCTTCAGACCGAGCAATCGCTTGAAAGCGGGCCCGAGGAATTTTCCTGGATCATGGGGCCTATCAGGGAGAATGTTGAGAATACAATCAGGATAATGTTCAGGGGTCTCTGCAGCAATATTCGTATTGCAGAACTGGCTGATAACAGCTTTGTTCCCCTGGAGGGGATCAGGCTTGAAAGACTGGAAGAACAAAAGAAACTCAAATAACTTCTTATGAAAAGACTCCGGATTGCAGCCCTTTTGGTGATTGTTATCACCTCTGGCTGCGCTTCTTCAAAAACAATCATGATGACAGGCCCTGACGGCAGGATAGTTGTGGCGTTTAACCTTCTCAAAGGCGGGCAGCCGGTATATACTGTAATATATCGTGACACAGCTGTGATTACCGGGGGCAATCTCGGGATTATCAGAAGTGATGCCGATTTCTCATCTGGTCTGAAGCTTGATTCATTCACCGGACCGGAGGAGGTCAGGGAAAACTATACCTTGCTGCATGGCAAGAAAAAAGAGATATCCGGCAGTGCGCTCAGGTATACTGTTCACCTGTCAGCTTCCACGGGTGAAATGATGGAAATAATATTCCGGATTTCCGATGACGGGTTCGCATTCTGCTATAATTTTCCCGGTGCATCCGAAGAGATGAAATACATCACAGCCGAGAAGAGTTCTTTTGGTTTTGCCGAAGGAACCCTTGCCTGGATCCAGCCCCGTGCCGCATCAAAGTCAGGGTGGTGCCAGACAAATCCCTCATATGAAGAGAATTACCTGATGGAGGTGCCTCTGGCAACGGTGGCCGCAGATACAAACGGGTGGGTTTTCCCGGCGCTTTTCCGTTCCGGCAGCTGCTGGGTGAACCTTACCGAGAGCTGGCCTGACCGCAACTACTGCGGCAGCCACCTGGCAAAAGGAGAAGGAAAAGATGAAATGGTGATTGCTTTCCCGGAGTCCACGGAGGGTTATACGGGCGGTTCAGTTTTTCCGCAATCGAAGCTTCCCTGGCAGACCCCGTGGAGAATAGTGACTATGGGCAACACACCCGGCGTTATTGCTGAATCGACTCACGGCACTGACCTTGCCGCACAGCCTGCAGAAGGCGACTTCAGCTATGTCAGACCGGGCAGGGCGGCGTGGAGCTGGGCCCTGATGAAAGACGGATCGGTAAACTATGAGGTGCAGAGGCAGTTTATCAGTTATGCAGCGGAAATGGGCTGGGAATATTGCCTGGTTGATGTTAACTGGGACAAGACAATAGGTTGGGACAAACTTGCTGATCTGGCCCGGCTGGCCGAAGAAAAAAAGGTAGGACTGATACTATGGTACAACTCAGCAGGCGACTGGAATACTGTGACATACCACCCGAAGGACCGGCTCCTGACACATGAACTCAGGGAAGAGGAATTCAGCAGGCTCGAAAGCCTTGGAATAAAGGGAATCAAGGTTGATTTCTTTGGCGGCGACGGTCAGTCGATGATGGATTACTATCAGGATATCCTTGCCGATGCCCACAGGCATAAGCTTGTTGTGAACTGTCACGGTTCAACATACCCCAGGGGGTTGCAACGTACCTGGCCGAACCTTGTATCTATGGAGGGAATCCGCGGTTTCGAGTTTGCCACCTTCGACCAGGCAACCGCAGACCTTGTTGCATCAAAAGCCACAACCCTGGCATTTACCCGTAATGCATTCGATCCGATGGACTTTACCCCGGTCTGCTTTACTGAATATGACAATTTTCAGCGCCGGACGGGTAACGGCGCAGAGCTGGCGCTGGCCGTGCTGTTCCTCTCAGGCGTGCAGCATTATGCCGAGACTCCGCATGGGATGGCAACGGTTCCGGACTATGTCAGGGCGATGATGAGTGCTATCCCGGTCTCCTGGGATGAGACCAGGTTTATCGACGGATACTCCGGAAGATATATTGTCCTCGCCAGGCGATCAGGTGATGACTGGTACATCGCAGGTGTGAACGCTGGCGACGAATCCGTCGAACCAACGCTGCACCTCCCCTTCAAGGTCAGAGGCAGTGGAACGATTATAACTGAAGGAGAAATTCCAAGGTCGTTTTCCAACGATTCTGTCACCCCTGACGCAACAGGCGATATAACTGTCAGAATGAATCCCGGTGGCGGTTTTGTTATCCGTTTCGACAAAAATGATGAATAAACCAAAATCCTGATGAAGCTCTTTAAATTTCTGCCGCTCTTTTCAATTGTTTTGTTCTCCGGGTGCAATTCCGGGCCCTGGTCATCAGATGCGTATGTATTATGGTATGACCGTCCTGCCGAAGAGTGGACCGAAGCCCTTCCCGTGGGCAACGGGCGCCTCGGCGGCATGCTCTTCGGTGACCCGTCGGCTGAGCATCTGCAGGTGAATGAGGAGTCGCTCTGGGGTGGTATGAATGTGCCCAACAACAATCCTGATGCTCTTGCCAACCTTCCCGCGATCAGGGAGCTGATCCTTGACGGAAAGATCCCGGAAGCATACGAACTTTCTGAGAAATACCTTGCCGGAATGCCAGGTAAAACCTGGTCTTACCAGTCTGTCGGGGATATCTTCTTCCGGTATGCCGACACGACTGCCGTGACAGACTACCGGCGTGAACTTGATCTTGCAACCGGCATTGCATCAGTCAGTTTTAAAAGAGCCGGAAACAGGATACAATATGAAGTTTATGTACCTGCCGGCGAAGATCTTATCGTAGTCAAAATGAAGTCAGAGGACGAAGGCGGTCTTGACATGGATATTATGATGACCCGGCCGCAGGATGCGGTTATTACAGTCACCGAAAACAGGATTGACATGGAGGGACAGGTTGTTGATCCGGATGATCCTGAGAGAGGTCCCGGAGGTGAGCATATGAGGTTCTTTGCATCACTGATCGTGATGAGTTGTGACGGTGAGTTGAAGGCAGGCGAAAGAAGCCTGAAGTACACCGGGGGAAAGGAGATGACCCTGTTCTTCAATGCTCATACTGACTATAATGTTGATTTGCTGAACTTTGACAGGTCAATTGATCCCCGGAAACAATGTACAGATGCGATAAGCAAAGCCTCGTGGAAGTCATTTGTGAAGATCAGGAAGGAGCATATCGCGGAGCATTCATCGATGTTCAACAGGGTAAAACTTGAGCTCGGCGGAGGCGTGGAGGCTGGCAGACAACCCTCTGTCAGCGGGCAGGCGGCAGGCCTGCAGCAGGCAGACGACGGGCAGGCAGCGGGCAGGCTCCGGGCAGGCGACGGGCAGGCGGCGGAGGGTCAGAAGACCGGTACAAAGCCTGTAGCGGGAAGACGGAGAGGCGGCAATGACCCGGACCTTGATGCACTACCTACCGATGAGAGACTCAGAAGGTTCCAGGCCGGCGGTGACGATCCGGGACTCATTGCAACATATTTCCAGTACGGACGGTACCTGCTTATGGGATCATCGCGCCAACCGGCACAACTGCCTGCAAACCTGCAGGGCATATGGAACAAAGACATGTCAGCCCCCTGGA
This sequence comes from uncultured Rikenella sp., assembly GCA_964635655.1. Taxonomy (GTDB): domain Bacteria; phylum Bacteroidota; class Bacteroidia; order Bacteroidales; family VadinHA17; genus SR-FBR-E99. The sequence goes on from CAZWOC010000005.1 coordinate 27,964, forward strand.
ATTCAGACTATCACACAAACATTAATCTCCAGATGAACTACTGGCCGGCGGAGGTCTGCAACCTCACCGAGACCACAGAGCCGCTGACAAGGTTCATGGAAGAGCTGACCGGCCCCGGAGGTGTAACTGCGCGCGAGGCATACGGTGCGAAGGGGTGGACTTTGCATCACACCACAGATGTCTTCGGCAAAACTGCTGTGCTTGACGGAGTTTACTGGGGCATGTTTCCGCTCGGAGGGGCATGGATGACACTGCCGCTGTGGGAACATTATGAGTTTACAAATGACACTGCCTACCTGCGTGACCGGGCATACCCGGTGATGAAGGGGGCGGCTGAATTTATAAGTACATTCCTTGTTCCGGACAGCCGGGGCAGGCTTGTAACCGTCCCCTCCTACTCGCCTGAAAACAGTTACATTGATCCTGTCTCAGGGAAGGAATTCAAGCTTACATACGCGCCTTCGATGGACAACCAGATCATCCGTGAAGTGCTTGGCAACTGTCGTACGGCTGCAGGAATACTTGGTCTCGACCGTGAGTGGGCAGATTCGCTACAGGATATCCTTGACAGGGTTCCACCCGACAGGGTGGCTTCAAACGGTACGATCACGGAATGGATTGAGGAGTATGAGGAGGCTGAGCCCGGTCACAGGCACATGTCACATCTCTTCGCGCTGCATCCGGGGACACAGATAACCCCTGAAACACCTGAACTGTATAATGCAGCCCGTAAAACGCTGGAGCACCGGCTTGAGAACGGAGGCGGGCATACAGGCTGGAGCAGGGCATGGATTATCAACTTCTATGCAAGGCTGCATGACGGCGACGAGGCGTACAAACACCTCAGGCAGCTGCTTGAAAAGTCAACCCTCCCGAATCTGTTTGACAATCATCCGCCTTTCCAGATCGACGGCAACTTCGGCGGAACAGCCGGTTTATCAGAGATGCTTCTCCAGAGCCAGAACGGGGTGGTGCAGATTCTTCCCGCACTGCCGTCAGCCTGGCCTGAAGGTGAGGTATCAGGACTGAAAGCCAGGGGCAATTTCGAGATCTCGGTAAAGTGGCACGAAGGTGTGGCGCAAAAAATAACTATCAAGTCCCTCTCCGGTACGCCACTAAACCTCTCCTATAATGGAAACATTAATTCGATGGAGACTGAAAAAGGGTTGACATACATATTTGACAGTAACCTGAAATGGATAAAGTAATTCTTTTCATTGCTCTGAGTCTGCCGGTTATTTTCTTCTCAAAACAGAGTCTGTTTGAGCAGCGAAGCCACGGGTTCACAAGGTTCTTCAGCTGGGAATGCATAATTTTTCTATTTGTTTTCAACTACACAAAGTGGTTCAAAGAGCCGTACTCAGTGAAGCAGATCATTTCGTGGCTCCTCCTTTGCATCTCACTCTGGTTTGTGATTGAGGCGGTTGTCAGGTTAAGGCGTGCAAGCAAGCCCGGAGTCGTCAGGGTTGATGAGAAGCTGTTCAGGTTTGAGAAGACTACCGAACTGGTCACTTCAGGCATATACAAATACATCAGGCACCCGATGTATTCATCGCTGCTTTGCTTAACCTGGGCGATCTGGCTCAAGCAGCCGCTCTGGTACACATTGCCTGTGGCGTTGCTGGCATCATGGCTCCTGTGGGTGACCGCAAAGCGGGATGAGAAGGAGTGTCTCGCATATTTCGGCGAAAAGTACAGTGTGTACATGAAGGGGACAAAGAGGTTGATCCCGTTCATGCTGTGAGGTCCGGCAAGCAGCCGGCCATGGAGAGAACCACTTCCGGGCCGGCCATGACCGGGTCATTGCCAGCCCGGAAGCGGGCCTGAGCACGCAGGGCTTCAGGATACCTGCCGGCAGCCTGTAGCCCTCAGTGATCAGAGATTCTTGTCAGGGTACATCTCGTTCCAGTGCTGAGGCTGGTTCTTGAGTTTCTTGTCAAACCACGACATAATTGTATTATGCCATTCAATCCTCTTTTTATAATCGAGTATATGATGGTTCTCACCATTGACAAGCACCATTTCCACCTCTTTGCCCAGGATTTTCAGGGCAGCATAATACTGAAGGCTCTCTCCCACCGGTACGTTGGTGTCAGCAGTCCCGTGAAGCAACAAAATTGAGTTACTGAATTTGTCTGCATTGAATAACGGGCTGTTATCCACGTAGATGTCACGACGGTTCCAGGGGTAGCTTCCCCTGGTTGCGCCGGCGCTGTATGAATATCCCCAGTATCCCTCGCCCCAGTAGCTCGAAATGTCACTGATGCCAGCGTGGGCAATTGCAGTCCGGAAGATATTAGTACGGGTCTGCAGCATCATTGTTGTGAATCCGCCGTATGAGGCGCCAATACATCCCACATTGGCAGCATCTGCAGACGGAAATGCGGCAAGAAACTTTTTCGTTCCCTCGATTATATCATCGATTGCCTCACGCCCCCAGCCATTTACATGGAGGGCTGAGAATTCCTGCCCGAAGCCTGTGGAACCTGCCGGTTGCAATACATAAACCATGTATCCCTCTGCAGCCCATACACCCTTGGGGTAACGCCCTCCGAAAGACCTGTCGGTAGGTGTTGTTCCGCCATAGAAGTTCACAATAAGAGGGTACTTTTTCGAAGGGTCATAGTTTACCGGATAGTATACCCTTCCATATATTGTCGTCCCCCTTGAGTTTTTGAAATTCCATTCTTCCGTCCTTCCGGTCAGCACATCTTTCATGCGGTCTTCACCAGGGTATAAAAGCAGAGTTGATTTCCCGGTTGTCAGGTCAAGGGCATAAAGCTTTTCCGGCTCGGAGATGCTGCTTCCCCGGAAGACAGCCACGCTTTTATCTGTCGCATAATCAACCGAGGTGATCACCTCAACCGGAACATCTATTTTAGTAAAGTTCTTTTTTTTCGGGTCAAGCCGGTAAAGATTCACATAGTCGCGTTCGGTGGCTGTCAGGTATATTTTGCCGTCAGATGCCCAGAAAGTCATTCCGGCAGCCGGGTCAAAATTACGTGAGAGAGGCTCGGCTTTTTTTGTTTTCAGGTCAAACAGGAAAAGCTGTGTGTCATAGCTGTTCGGTATCCTTCCGTCGCTCACCTTCACCCCCATTGCACCGAAAGTCTCCGGGCCGCCGGAAACAAGCAGCTGTGTGCCATCAGGTGAGTACTGGCATGAACCGCCGTACAACTTGTCCTGCCATATAGTATCGAGACGCATAGTGCTTATTTCCAGCTCATAGAGAGTCTGCTTTGAGAAAGTAACCTCACTGTAGTCCTGGTGTGATACTGAGAAGAGTATCCGTCGGCCGTCGGGGCTTATTGCGTGCAGCATGGCTGACTGCGAACCGGCGGTAAGGGGCTGTGACAGCTTAGTGGCAATATTGTATACTGAGAGATAGCTTCGGTTGCGGTTTCCCGGGATCCGGTCCTCATTGTCGAAAACACGTCTCAGTTCGCCTGTTTTCTCAGCCTCCTCATTTCGTGAGTAGATAAAATAGTCTTCCGCAGGTGACCAGACAATCCGGCCGGGCGATTTCAACCCGGATGCGGCAACGCTCTCTGTTCCGGTCTTCATGTCATATATTATCACATCGCTGGCCCCATCTCTGTCAACCTGGTAGAAGAAGCGGTCGCCCTTGGGCATCCAGTCTGCACGGAGTGCATTGTTTCGCAAGGCGAAGAGGTTTCTGTTCATCTCCATATCATATACAATGAAGGAGCCTTGTGGTTTCCCGCTCCCCGGTAAAACACCTGATGTCTGAATGAGAAGGTATTTACCTGAAGGCGAAAGCATTGCACCTGATATGCCTGCCACTTCAAGAACGTCGTTGATAGTCAGTGTCCGGCCGGGTTTTGTACTCCATGCCAGAACCGCAGACTGATCAGCGGTTGATACATCAGCCGAGAAGAAGAGTGTTTTTGTTGTGCTGATGAGCTTCAGGCTCAGCTCGTGAATGCCTGTTCCAAGGGTCAGATCGATCTTGACCGGCCGGTCGGCGGCCTTTCCCTGTGATTTCACCTTTTTGCCGTCGAGGCTGAGCTCGAAGATCGCGTTTGTTGAAATATTCACCGAGGCTTTTGTCCAGCGGTCGCTGCTGATGAATCCGGCAATCTGTATCAGCTGGTTCTCGTTGCTGACCGGGGTAATGATGCTGTCGCCTGAAAGGCTGATTACCGGCCAGGTCTTCATGTCTTCATTGTCAGCCTGCACGTTTTCAAGCAGTGCAGCAGTATCAAATTTTTTACCGTCAACTGATGGCTGGTCAGCAAAGAACGGCAGGTAAAGCTGGTTAACCCCTGAGATTTTCCAGTCAGTGCATTCTGTTTTGTTTTGTGCCGGTGCAATAACTGCAATCATAAGCAGGAGCAGGAGGCCAGTGAATCTATTCATCTTAAAGGATTTTAATTGATTTTGTTTAAATGTGTGTGTATGTGTGTCGGTGAAAATGCCCTTGTCTCTACCTCCAGTTGTCAATTTTATCAAGCGGGTAGATTGGCCGTGGGATGTTCACATATTTAAGTGAAAAGGGATCAATACTACTGAATCCTGGCGACATTACATTGATAGTCTTCCTGTTATACAGCAGGTAATTGTACCTGAACGGGAACAGGTTCTTGACTGCTACAATATCTGCTTTCCATACCGAGAGCCCGAGATCTGTGAAATCAGACGGTTCCTTAAGAGCCATCGGCAGTTCTGAGAGAATGAGGTGTACTCCGTCATGCTTCAGGATAACAGTCTTGCCATACGATGTCTCCTGTTTTGAGTCAACCACACCGCTGAAGAGGAAGGGTTTGTCGTAGACTGTATCCAGCTTCCCTCCGACTGATACTGTTATTTCATCCCCGGTGTTGTAATGCCATGCTTCGCCGGCTGCCACTGCATCTCGCACCGAGACATATGAGACAAGATCGCTCCCCTTTTCCATCAGTGCTTTCAGTATCCATGTGCTCTCACCCGGGGTTCCTGCTGAAGGTGCGTCTGCCACATCGCAGAAAACTACCGTTCCCAGTGCACGGGCAATCTTCTTGTCGCGCGCAATCGCCACGGCCTCCTCAGGTGAATTTCCGGCAGGCTGGGGCACATCACGTACAGCCCACGCCATTTCTGAAATACTGTCTGCCAGCTCCTGTGCCAGATCTTTCTTCCCATCAGTGATGGCCACGGTGCTGTATCCCAGTTCAGGTTCATCAATCCAGATATGCACCGGGAAGAAAGAGACGGAAAGACCGCCAGGCTGTTTCTCCATCTTTTTCATCGAGGAGAAGATTTTCCTGAACGGGGGGAGAAAATCGACGTTCATACCGCCCCCCTTCAGAAGCTTCATCTTGTTTACAATCATCACAGGTTCAACCTCACCAAGAAGGGTTCGTGTCAGCAGGTCACCTGCCTTATAAGCCGTCTTGAAATGGTCGCGGTGCGGGTTGGTATGATACCCCACAATTATGTCTGCGTTCTCAGCCCTTCGCCTGGTTACATTTGCATGGAGATCAAAGGTCACGGCGATAGTTACCTCAGGTCCCAGTGTATCCCTGAGCGATTTGATCAGGTCTCCCTCGGGGTCAAACATTCCCTGTACACCCATGGCGCCGTGAAGCGACAGGTAGATTCCGTCAACCTTCTCCTGCCTGGCAGCTTCATCAATTATCAGGCTTTTTATTTTCCTGTAGAAAAGGCTGTCAACCGGTCCGCCCGACATCGACTTTGCCTGTACTATCGGTACAGTTTTGATCCGTCCCCTGCCCAGTTTCTCAACTGCCGAGAGGAAACCGGCAAGCTGCTTGTCTTCCTCAATGGCTGAAGCGGGCACATCATCCCCGTAAAAGAGATGATCGGCCCTGAAATTAACTTCACCTGTAATGACTGGTGAGAAGCTGTTGACTTCATGCATGAACTCTGCATAAAGTATAACCTTCTGGTCAGCAGATTCATCTGGCTTAATAACAGATGCACTTCCGGCAGAGTCTGCCTTTGAGCAGGAAGCAAGGTAAAAGAACGTCAGCAAAAAGAACATGCTGGTCAAAATCAACCTTGTGAAGTGATACTTATGGGTCATTTTTAAAAAATTTTATTACAAAAGTAACAAAGAACTTTTCTCGTTTCATTTATTCAAAAGTAAGCAAGGAAATAACAGGTGCAATGCGGACTGTGACATTAGTAAAATAAATTCCTATTGGGGCAGCGGCCGTGAGCGCAACCAGGTCACGGCCTTATCGGCAGCAAGGGTCTGGTTGAAAAGACATCCCCCGGATTCGTCTCCTTTCAGGATACAGTTCAGCCACGGGATCATATAACGTGCCAGAATGGCTGTCTGCTCCTCAGTGTTCAGACCGTCCCTGCAACCAGCCAATCTCTCAGCAGTGAAGCATTTGCGGCTGTCGCCCATTCCGCAGTGTGATCCGTTAATAATAGAGATATATGTCTTAACCTTAGCTCCCGAGTTTTCATACATCGGCAGATGATTCTTTGCCGGCGATGTCACACAGTCGCTCGTACCCGAGAATATCAGTGTCGGAACCCTGACGCGTGATGCAGCTTCGATGGCTGAAGGCCTGATCTGGTAAGGCGTCAGGGCAATCACTGCATCGACGTCATCATTATCAGCTGCCGCGTGAAACATTGCGCCCCCTCCCATGCTATGGCCCATCAGGCAACATACAGTACCGGCAATGCCGTAAAGTGGCGAACCGGGATCATTTCCAAGTCCTGCCACCGATGAAGCCAGGAACCTGACCTCATCAGCATAACCCCTGTGTGACGGCAGGAGACCTTCGAAAGTGGTCAGAATGAGCATAATATAGCCGGCTGGTACCAGAATTTCAACCAGGTTCCCGTATTTGTCTCCAGGGTGCAGATATCCATGTGCAAAGCAGATCACCGGAAACCCGGGGTCATTAAGCCCGGTCGCAGTCTCTCCAATTCCTGCAGAGGCTACAGGGTACCAGGCCTCGAAACTCACCCTCCTGTTACCCCGGGTCTCATCCCTGAGCTCCATGCTCGCATGGCCAACCTTATACTGGCCTGAAGCAGCAAAGCAGCTGGTTAATGCCATAAAAAACAATGTCATTCTGGGGAAAAACATCTTCAACCTGTCGTGTAGTTTGTCCCTGGCGCTTCAGGCACCGGAAGATGCCAAATTACTCAATATTTCTCTCCGGGGCAACTGTATGCGATCTCAGTTGATTGAGGTTATGAAATGATTGTTATTTTTACATTGTTCTGCAGAAAGGTGTGCGACCATCAGGGCATGGCAGTCTGCAAACGATAGTCTATGGAAAAATCTCTCTTCGATCTCCTCGTCTGGCTGTGGATCTCAGTTGCCGTAGTCATTTTCGTGGTATTGCTTTTTGTTACTGCACCCTTCGGCCGCCACTCGAAAAGAACCTGGGGAATGACAATTCCTGATCGTCTCGGCTGGTTTCTGATGGAGATCCCCGCTCCTCTCGTCTGCCTGTTGCTGGTCATAACAGGCAGCGGGCCAAGGACAATGACAGTATGGATTATCACAGGGCTTTACCTGTTGCATTATGTGAACAGGGCTGTGATTTATCCGCTCAGGATCAGGACCCGTGGCAAGGAGATGCCGCTGGTTGTGGCGCTGATGGCTGTTCTTTTCAACTTTGTCAATGCCGGGTTCCTCGGATACTTCCTGGGCACCCTTCAGACACATTATACAATTGCGTGGCTGACCGATCCGCGGTTCATTACCGGGCTGATCATCTTTATTACCGGGATGGTGATAAACATGATCTCCGATAATAAGCTTATACACCTGAGGAAGAAAAATGGCAACGGATACCAGATCCCCGGGGGAGGCCTTTTCGAGAAAATCTCATGCCCCAACCTGTTCGGTGAAATCGTTGAGTGGGGCGGTTATGCCCTGCTCTGCTGGTCAATGCCTGCCCTCTCGTTCTTTATCTGGACCTTCTGCAACCTGGTACCGAGGGCGCTCTCGCATCAAAGGTGGTACAGGAGTCAGTTCCCCGATTACCCGGCGGGAAGGAAAGCAGTTCTTCCTTATATTTTGTAATTTGCCGCATCAAATCTGCAATATCATGAAAGGATCATATCTCAACTGGAAAGGCCGATTTTTATGGATTGCGATCTTCGCCATAGCCATGGGATTCCTTGAAGCAATAGTGGTGGTATATCTCAGGGAGCTTTATTATCCGGACGGTTTCTCCTTTCCCCTCCGGCTCATGTCAGCTGACCTCGTGACTGTGGAATGGATAAGGGAAATTGCCACGCTGGTTATGCTGGCCGGTGTAGGTGTCATAGCTGGCCGGAACGGCCTGCAGAGGCTTCTTTATGCACTGTTTGCCTTCGGAGTATGGGATATAGTCTATTATGCCGCCCTTAAAATTTTCCTGGGATGGCCTGAATCACTTATGACATGGGATCTCTTGTTCCTGATACCTGTATCGTGGCTGGGGCCGGTACTGGCTCCGGTAATCAACTCACTGACAATGATGCTTATGGCGCTGGTGTTCATAGGAAGGCAGGAAAGAGGATTTTATATCAGGCCAGGCCTGTCAGACTGGGTGCTGATATTCAGCGGAGCGCTGGTGATTCTGTATACTTACCTCGTCGACTACTCCCGGCTGCTGTTTGAGAGTGGGGCGCTCAACTCCGGGGCATCACAGGAAGCTGGCGAACGGCTGACGGAATTGATGACAACATATGTTCCTGAACATTACAGATGGCCTCTCTTCTTAATCGGAGAAGCACTCATAATCGCTGCAATTATAAATGTATTGATAAGAAGTCGTAAATACTCTAAAGATGAAACTGTTAACTAAACTGACGGCATTGATTATGCTATTATTGATTTTACCGGGCTGCGGAGAAAAAAAGAACAAAAGCACCGATGCCTCCGACCCCTATCTGTGGCTTGAGGAGGTGGATGCTGAAAGATCACTTGACTGGGCACGGGCACAAAACAAGCTCTCCGACGAGGTTCTGACGGCAAGGCCGGAATACACGGAACTGAAGGAGAGATTTACCGGAGTGCTGAATGACAAAGAAAGGATCATCTACCCCGGCATTGTCGGAGAGATGAGTTATAACCTCTGGCAGGACGGGAAGAATGAAAGAGGCCTCTGGCGAAGGATGTCAAAGGAGGATTACCTTGCCGGAAAGGATGTCTGGGAGACGGTGCTCGACCTTGACCTTCTTTCTGCGGAGGAGGGGAAAAAGTGGGTCTTCAGCGGAGCCTCGTGGCTGGGACCGGAGAACCGTTACTGTCTGCTCTCGCTATCCGACGGCGGCAAGGATGAGAGTTACATACGTGAATTTGATGCCGTGGAAAAGAAGTTTGTCGGGGGAGGATTCTCGATACCCGAGAGCAAGGGTAGCGCCGCCTGGATTGACAGGGATCAGATCCTCGTAGCCACCAATTACGGGACCGGGACGATGACCTCCTCAGGCTACCCTGCAGTGGCAAAACTGTGGAAAAGAGGCGAGGATCCGGCAAACGCAGTGACCGTGCACAGGACTGACACCACTAACATGGGTGTTTTTGTCAGCGGAGGCGAGGTCAACGGAAAACAGTACGTATTTCTGAATGATAACGTCGGTTTCTATGAATCGACAGCTTATCTCCTTACCCCTGAAGGTTTAAAGGCACTTGAAATCCCCAAAGATGTCGAGACAAGAGGCATGTTCAGGGAGGCGATGCTGCTGTACCTGCAGTCTGACTGGGCCCTCAACGGTGCGACATATAAGAAGGGCACCCTGGTAAGTTATGATCTCCCGTCGTTCCTTACCGGTACACCTGTTATCAAAACGCTGTACGAACCCGGCGAAAGGGAGAGTTTTGCAGGTGTAATGACAACCCGTGACTTCATTGTGACATCTACTCTGGATAACGTTCAGGGGAAACTGACGATCATGCGGCCTGAGGGTGATAGCTGGGTTACCGAGACAGTCCCTGTACCGGAATTCGGTACTGTCTGGCTGGCTGGTTCGGATGACAGGTCGAACGATTACTTCTTCGCCTTCACCAATCCGGTAACGCCTACCACACTCTATTACGGCGACGGAAAACAGATAAGGCCGATCAAAAAGCAGAAGGATTATTTTGATGCCACAGGTGTCAGGGTAGATCAGTATGAGACCACGTCAAAGGACGGCACAAAAATCCCCTATTTCATCGTGTTCCCAGACGGGATGGTCACTGACGGCAGTAATCCTACTCTTATCGACGCCTACGGCGGCTTCAACGTCTCCAGCCAACCGACATACAGTTCACTGACAGGTATTGGCTGGATTGAAAAGGGTGGCGTTTATGTAATCGCCAATATCCGCGGCGGAGGCGAGTTTGGGCCTTCATGGCATCAGTCGGCAATAAGAGAAAAGAGGCAGAATGCATATGACGATCTCTTTGCTGTGGCTGAAGACCTTATCTCGCGGAAAGTCACCTCACCGGAAAGAATGGGATTCTACGGCTGGAGCAACGGCGGGTTACTGGCGGGAGTGGCCCTGACACAAAGGCCTGATCTCTGGAATGCAGTTGTCATTGGTGCTCCCCTGCTCGACATGAAGAGATACAACAAGCTTCTTGCCGGTGCAAGCTGGATGGACGAATACGGCAATCCTGACGTACCGGAAGACTGGGAGTTTATAAGCAAATACTCTCCCTACCAGAACGTTAAAGCAGATGTCAAATATCCCCAGCCGCTGTTCATCACCTCTACCAGGGATGACAGGGTGCATCCCGGCCATGCACGAAAGATGGCAGCAAAGATGATTGAGATGGGGCATCCGGTACTTTATCATGAGACTATCGAGGGAGGTCACGGTGCTGCATCAACCAACGCACAGGAAGCAGAGATGTGGGCTTTGATGTATTCATACCTCAGCATGAAGCTCGTTAAATAGTCCTGCGTCATAAGTATTCAGAAGCAGTCCTTATTAAAAACTGAAGGCTGCCGGTTTGGGGCTCCGGCAGCCTTCAAAGAATTAAAACGGACTTATGGAAAGAAATGATCAGATTAATCTGGTACCTGACACTCTTCAAGCAGGCACCGTAACAACTAACATCTTCCGAAATGTACTTTCAACATTATGAAGATTTGATGAAAACATGAACCGGATAATCACCCGGAAGCAAAACAGAAAATTCATACATTTGGTTTTCACAATACTTGATTAAGATTTTTACAGTTTAAACCCGCTTGCAAGATGAAACTACGGCTTTTTTCTTCATTTTCGCTGATGCTGATGCTTACAGTGTGCATCCCGGCATGGTCGCAACCGCTTAATTCTGATGAGATTGACAGGCTGGTCAACAAGACTCTTGAGACTTTCAATGTTCCAGGCATAGCTGTTGCAGTTATAAAGGATGACAAGGTTGTGCACATGAAGGGCTACGGTGTAAGCTCGATTGCCACAGGCAAAAAGACTGATGAGAATACGCTTTTTGCCATTGCCTCAAACTCGAAAGCCTTCACTTCTGCAGCGCTCGGCATCCTCATCGATGAAGGGAAGCTCACCTGGGAGACGAAGGTAACCGACATCATTCCTGAGTTCCGGCTTTACAACTCATATGTGACCGAGGATTTCAACATCAAGGATCTCCTGACTCACCGGAGCGGAATGGGACTGGGCGCGGGTGACCTGATGCTCTGGCCAGACTCGTCAACCTTCACGAAGGAAGAGATAATCCATAACCTCAGGTATCTTAAGCAGACCTCGTCGTTCCGGACGAAGTATGACTATGACAATCTGCTTTACCTTGTTGCCGGTGAGGTTGTCGCCAGGGTCTCAGGGATGGGATGGGACGAGTTTGTGGAGTCAAGGATAATGAAGCCTCTTGGAATGACCGGCTCGGCAGCCTCGCTCAACAGGGTGAATGACAGGTCGAACATGATCGATGCTCATGTTCCGGTTGACGGTAAGCTGAAGGTGGTGCCCATGTATGGCAGCACACTTCTTGATCCGGCAGGCGGCATCATGAGCAGTGTGGCTGACATGAGCAAATGGGTAATGATGCAGCTCAACCGCGGCAAATACGGTGAAGGGAACAGCAAACAGCTGCTTACAGACAGGGTGCATCGCGAAATGTGGACTCCCCAGACGATAATCCCGGTCCGCAATCCCGGTGTGTACAGGAGTCATTTTTCTGCTTACGGTCTGGGCTGGGGACTGACTGATGTGGCAGGATACCTGCAGGCATCACATACCGGCGGTCTGGCAGGAATAGTAACACAGGTACTGCTATTCCCCGAACTGAAACTGGGAATAATAGTATTCACAAACCAACAGGAAGGGTCTGCCTTTACTGCCATATCCAATACGATCAAGGACGGTTATCTCGGAATCAGGGGAAATGACTGGGTTAAAACCCTGAAGGAGAATGTCGACCGTAACCAGGCTGAGGCCAAAAAGATAACCGATGAAATATGGGCAAAGGTTGAGGCCCAGCGTTCAAAGAGTGTGATGCCGGTTAACAGTTCAACCTACACAGGCACCTACACTGACCGCTGGTTTGGAGACATTGTCATCTCGGATGAAGGCGGCAGACTCCGCTTGAGGTCAGTCAAGTCTCCGAAGTTGCGCGGGGAGATGCTTTACTACACCGGCAACACCTTCGTTGTAAAGTGGGATGACAGGTCAATGGATGCGGATGCATGGGCAGTCTTCACTTTGGATAAGGAGGGTAAGGCTGAGTCATTTACGATGGATGCGATTTCGCCCCTGACCGACTTTAGCTTTGATTTTCATGATCTGAGTCCGAAGCGCAGGGAAGCCGAATGAAGCTGGTTGCCTCACTGGTACTGTTTTTTGCCCTTGCTGTAACAGTTTCCGGCCAGCCCCCGTCGGGGAAGAAGATTGACAGGGTGACAGACCGGGCGAGTGCTGCAAAAGCTTCCGGTCAGCCCCTGTCGGGGAAGAAGATTGACAGGCTCACTGTGCGGGTGATGAAGGAATTCAATGTTCCCGGCATCGCCGTGGCTGTTGTGAAGGATGACCGGGTGATCCACATGAAGGGTTACGGGGTCCGCTCCGTCGCCACAGGCGAAAAGACAGACGAACACACTCTCTTCGCGATAGCGTCTAACACCAAGGCCTTTACATCGGCAGCACTTGGCATACTGGTTGACGAAGGAAAGCTGCGGTGGGACACAAAGGTGACCGGCATAATCCCTGAGTTCAGGCTGTACGACCCTTATGTCACGGAAGATTTCATCATTAAGGACCTGCTCACCCACCGGAGCGGAATGGGACTCGGGGCGGGTGATCTGATGGGATGGCCCGACTCAGCTGACTTCACAACCGCAGAAATAATTCACAACCTGAGGTTTCTGAAGCAGGCATCATCGTTCAGGACAAGGTATGATTATGACAACATGCTTTACATAGTTGCAGGCGAGGTGGTTGCCAGGGTGTCAGGGCAGAGCTGGGAAGAGTTCGTGGAATCAAGGATCATGCAGCCGCTGGGAATGAACGGTTCGGCTGCATCATTTAAAAGGATAAAGGACAGCACGAACATTATCGATGCCCATGTGCCTGTTGACGGCAGGCTTCAGGTGGTGCCGAAACAGGAGGCCAAGAGGCACAACTCTGTGGGTGGCATCTACAGCAACGTCAGTGACATGAGTAAATGGGTCATGATGCAGCTGAACAGCGGCATGTATGGGAGCAACCCGGAGAAGCGGATATTTTCTGAGGAGGTTCACCGCGAGATGTGGACGCCGCAGACTGTAAGGCCGGTTGGCCACGAAGGCCCTTACAGATCCAATTTTGCATTTTACGGGCTTGGATGGAACCTCACGGATATAAACGGATACCTGCAGGTATCACATACCGGGGGCCATTCCGGGATAGTGACACAGGTAACCATGCTTCCTGAACTCAAACTGGGGATAATTGTATTTACCAACCAGGAGGAGGTATCTGCTTTTAATGCCATCACGAACAGCATCATTGACGGTTACCTCGGGATCAGCGACCATGACCGGGTGAAGGAACTGAAGACCGGGATGCTGCAGCAGCAGGCTGAAGCAAAGGAGGTCACTGACAGGGTATGGGCAACAGTGGAGGCAAAAAGGAAGGGATCATCTGCCGGGGTTGACCTCGGAGCTTTTGAAGGCACATTTACTGATGTCTGGTTTGGCGATGTGATAATCAGCAATGAGAACGGGATGCTGAGGTTCAGGTCTGTAAAATCGCCGCGGATGCGGGGCTCTGTGTTTCACTATGCTGCCAATACGTTTGTGGTGAGATGGGACGACAGAAGCTTCAATGCAGATGCTTTTGCCGTCTTCACACTCGACAGGGAAGGAAAGCCAGTCTCCTTCACTATGGAAGCAGTCTCACCGCTGACTGATTTCAGTTTTGATTTTCAGGACCTTTTCCTGGTTAGGAAAAGTGAGAACAGATAAAATTCAATTGCCTTTTTTTCGGGTCATGAAGAAGAGTGAGCGCAGCCAGTGGCAATCACCGCTTCCGCTGAGGAAGCCCCCGGGAGGTGACGGGTACGATATATATCCGTCTTTCACCCTTCCTGACGGGATGATCAGCTCCGGGTACCGCTCCCTGGCGGAAAGACTGCTGGAAAATGCGGTCATTATAATCGACGGTTACAACGGGGTTGACTGGGACCGGTTTGAACAGGAGATCAGGGCGGCAGCCGCGGAGAGGGGATCTGGCGTCAGATGGATCCATTCCACCCGGTTTTTTAAATCTGAAGATGTTATAATGGAGATGACTGCCCCCTGGTCGGGCGGTGATGACCCGCTTTTCGGCAAAAGATGCGAACTTGAGCTTGCTGATTTTTTTAATATGTCTGCTCTCCGGCAGACGGGGCCGGACAGCAGCTTTGATATAAATATATTAGCCGGTCCGGGCGCTGCACTGGCAGGCTGGAACGGACTGACGGCATACGCAGATCTTCCGAAGAACGAGCTGCAATACAGGGCCAGGGAGGGCGCAGTATGCAATCTCGGGTTAAGGACTCCGTCAGGCCCGAAGGAGATGTACAAGCGTTCCTATTTCATCGACTGGCCGGTACTCAACAGGCACAAGGCATCCCTGCTTGAATCTGTCGGCATTTTTGTCGATGCACAGAGACCTGATGAGCCGGCATGGATCGACGGTGACAACCTGAGGGCAGCGTTAAGGGAATTGAGCCGCAGCATCTTCAGGGTAAGGCCATGGTTTGAACCCGGGCCATGGGGAGGCAACTGGATGAAGGAAAACATCAGCGGACTGAGCAGGGAAGCGCCTAATTACGCATGGTCATTTGAACTTATAACCCCCGAGAACGGCCTGATCCTCGAAAGCTCATCATTAATGCTGGAGGCATCATTTGACTGGCTGATGTACGAGGCTTCAGAAGAGGTACTGGGTGATTGCCACAGTCGTTTCGGAACAGAATTTCCCATCAGGTTCGATTTTCTTGACACCTTCAGCGGCGGCAACCTGTCAATCCAGTGCCATCCCAGACCGGAATACACATTGGCACATTTCGGCGAGAAATTCACACAGGAAGAATCATACTACATCCTTGATGCAAAGGATGATGCCGCCGTTTACCTTGGATTCACGGAGAATATTGATCCCGTGGTATTCAGAGCAAAACTTGAAGAAAGCCGTGACAGGCAGGTGCCGTTTGATGCTGACAGGTTTGTAATGAAACATCCTTCGGCCAGGCATGACCTCTTCCTGATTCCCTACGGAACGGTGCACGGATCGGGGAAAAACAATCTTGTGCTGGAAATAAGTACAACTCCTTACATCTTCACCTTCAAGATGTATGACTGGCTCAGGAAGGACCTGAGCGGTCAGCCGCGCGACCTGAACATAGGGAGGGCAATTGAAAACCTCTTCTTCGACAGGAAGGGCGGTTATGTAACCGGGCACCTGAAATCGATGCCTGAGCTGATCGGGCAGGGTGACGGCTGGAACCAGTGGCATCTTCCGACACACAACACGCATCTGTATGATGTTCACAGGTACAATATTCAGACATCTGCCGAAATTATGACCGGAAACAAATGCCTTGTCATGAACCTGGTTGGAGGTGAAAGGATTCTTGTTGAAACGCAGACCGGGGTAAAACAGGTAGTCTGTTTTGCGGAAACCTTTGTGATACCGGCCGCTGCCGGAGGTATAAGGGTCACCAATCTTGCCCGGGAAGAGGCAATCCTCGTCAAGGCATTCATCAAATAGTGAAGGACTATGAAAAGACACCTGGTTTTAATTGCATCAGCGCTGGCGGTCTTCACAGGAGCGGCGGCGGGGCAGTCGTTTTTCACGGGTGATGATCACCTGATCAACGGATTTGCCCGCAAGGTATCAGGACTTGATTTTGACTACCACTCCTGTATTCCGGGTTTACGGAGCAGTATCCTTGTCAGGGCTTCCAACGGGAAGGACTTCATGGAATGGGAAACATCTCCCGTTCCCGCCACAATCCCTGAGAAGCAGGCCACATTTGTCTGGATTGCAGCCCTTGGCTCGAGTCCGGGCACCGCACGGATGGATCTTGCCATCAACGGCGCCCCTGCCTTTTCGTTCCTCGCCGATGGCCGTACCACATGGGATCAAGCGGGAAGAGACGGGTCCTCGCTCTCTTTCAGGAGCGTGATGACAGATCAGCATGGCGATAATCACGGTTACATGATCCTCCGGATTCCGGCAAAGCAGGTTATTGCCGGAAAGCCTCTGATGCTGAGGGTCACCGGCAGTGCAGCAAACCTGACATCATGGTATATGACATACCGTAAGCCGGTTGAGACCGGGGTGACGCTGAATGCCTTCCCGGCAATTCTCAGGAATGCCGGCCGGCCGCTGCAACTGGTTGAAGCCGGCATGTTTTATTTCGGGGAAAGAAAGGAAGCCCTGTTCTATGCTGACGGCCGGCTTATCAGCAAGGCCATGCTTGATTTCGGATACAATTCAGTAAACCTGGGGCTTCCGGCAGTGTCAAAGTCATCCAGGGTAAAGATCAGGGTGGTGGCGGGTGATTATGTCATGAACACAACCGTCACCCTTGAACCGGTCCGGAGGTGGAATGTGAGTTTTATTCAGCATGCCCATACCGACATTGGATACACCCGTTCGCAGACCGAGATCCTGGCAGAGCATCTCAGGTACATTGATTATGCGCTGGACTACTGTGACGCCACTGACATTTACCCGGCAGATGCTCAGTTCCGGTGGACCTGCGAGGCCTCATGGCCTGTTGATGAGTACCTCAGGTGCAGGCCGGCAAGGCAGGTTGAAAGGCTGAAGCAAAGGATCCGGGAAGGGCGTATTGAGGTTACAGGCATGTATTTCAATTTTGACGAGATACCTGATGAGCAGGTGCTTGCAGCTTCACTGCAGGCTGCCGGGCGGATCAGGGATGCCGGCATACCGGTAAGGGTGGCGATGCAGAATGATGTTAACGGCATCGGCTGGTGCATGAATGACTATTTCAGCACCCTCGGGGTCAGATACCTCAACATGGGCACACACGGCCACCGTGCACTGATCTGCTTTGACAGGCCCACAATGTTCTGGTGGGAGTCGCCCTCGGGAAACCGGGTGCTTACGTTCAGGGCTGAGCATTACATGACAGGCAACACCGTGATGGAGGTGCAGACAGGTGACTTTGACAAATTCAAGAACAACCTGCTTAATTATCTCACCGGTCTTGCCGCAAAGGGATATCCTTTCGATGAGATGGCGATCCAGCATTCAGGATACCTGACTGACAACTCCCCTCCTTCCACATTCATGAGTGACATGATCGTAGAGTGGAATGAACTGTTCGAGTGGCCCAGACTTACCACATCTACGACAGAGACGTTCTTCGCCGGAATGGAGTCGAATCATGAAAAGGATTTTCCGGTCATAAGGGGGGCATGGCCAGACTGGTGGACTGACGGTTTCGGTGCATCGGCGAGGGAGGTTGCGGTCACAAGGAGTGCGTCAGCCTCGCTCATGGCAGCCATGGCAGGACTGTCGATGGCAGCTCTCTCCGGGATTGATCTCCCGGCTGAAACAGGGGCTGACATTTCGCTGGCCAATGAGGCGCTCCTGTTTTATACCGAGCACACAACAGGATACTCAGAGAGTGTGAGGGAACCGTACAGTCAGCCGACAATGGAACAGCGTGCGCTGAAGGAGTCATACGCCTGGGAGGCAGTAAGGCGAACAGCTTCTATCCAGGAATCGGCAATGGGGTTGCTGCAGGGTATGTTCAGAAATGAACCTGACCCTGCACTCATTGTTTTCAATACACTGAGCTGGCCAAGATCAGGTATTGCCACAGTATATATTGACCATCAGATCGTTCCCCGCGGAAAGAATGCCGCCGTATATGACTCCGGCGGAGCCAGGCTGGCAACACAACCCCTCTCCCACCGTTCTGACGGCACTTACTGGGCCGTTCGGATTGACAGCGTTCCACCCTTTGGTTACATAAAACTGACTGTAAGGCCGGAAGAGGCGGATGGTGCCTCCGGGCAGGCAGATACCGGCGTGCTTGAAAACCGGTGGTACAAAATAATTACAGACAGCCGGAAAGGCGCAATCATATCACTGCTCGACAAGGAACTGTCGGCGGAGCTGATTGACAGCAGCTCAGAATACGGAATGGGTGAGTTTATTCTTGAACAGTTGGGGAACAGGTCGCAGATGGAGAGCAGGATGCTTAACGACTTCGTCCGTAAGCCGCTTGACACGATATGGTTTGATTCTGCTTCCGGAGGTGAGATATGGAACAGCATCAGGTTTTACGGTGAGTCGGAGACAGCTGTCGGACCGCGTGGCTTCATGTTCGAGATCAGGCTCCACAACATGGAAAAGAGGATAGAGCTGGCTTATTCAATAATCAAAAAGAGCATCACCGATCCTGAGAGTTTTTACATAGCCTTTCCGTTCGCCCTTGAAGGAGGCAGACACTTCACCGAAGTGGCCGGAGGGGTTATTGAGACGGGTGTTGACCAGATAAAAGGATCATCGAATGACTGGTACACAGTTCAAAATTTCACGTCAGTCCGGAATGACCGGATGCAGATAGTCCTGGGCAGCAATGAGATGCCCCTGATGCAGTTCGGCGCCATCAACACCGGCAGGTATGTTGCAGGGGCAACCCCGCAGACCACCAGTCTCTTCTCCTGGCCCATGAACAACTACTGGGTCACGAACTTCAATGCAGATCAGAGGGGAGGTCATTCATGGACATATTACATCACCTCTTCGGCTGACAATTCAGATGATTTTGCTTCGCGGTTCGGGTGGGGATCAAGGGTTCCGTTCCTGACAAGGATTCTCCCCGGAGGCGGGCCGGGTGACAACATGCAGGAAGGTTCTTTTATTGAGGGATGGCCTGAAGGACTTATCCTGATCAGTGCGATACCCTCCGCCGATGGCCTGTCCGTCATACTGCACGTCAGGGAAACTGAAGGAAAGGAAAAGACCCTGCACCTTGTTAACGGGCTGACCGGGCAACCGTTAAAAATTGAAGAGGTTGATGTTACGGGAAGGATTGCCCCCCGGCCATCATCGGTCATAAAACCTTTTGATTCAAGGTTTTTCAGGATCGGGTTGCCGGAGAAAAAAGACTGAAAGCAACCGGGCCGCCGGGGAAAACTTAGCCGTGTGAGAAATTGAGCTGCCGCGGAAAACTGAGCTGCCGCGGAAACCGGGTCGCAGTGAAAACAAATTAGGATGCATTGATATCCCTCCTTGCTTTTAAACCGGTATATTAGCTCCTTAAATCCCGGCAGGGTAACATTATCTGGTTGTTTTATGAACTTTCTGTATTTAAGTATCATTCTGTCAGCGATTATCGGCATCATCATAATAGCATGGATCCGTAGCTTCGACATTTACGAAAAGGAGACTTTCATGGCAATGCTGTTGGCTTTTCTTGCCGGCGGTGTGACATCGGTAATGATAGCTCTCGGTGTATATGAGTTTCTCCGGGTGTTCAGCCTGGAAGATGAAGTCATCAGCAACACACTGGGCTCCTTATTGGTCATCGGCCCGGTCGAGGAGTTTGCAAAGCTGGCCGGGCTTGTTCTGGTATACGCCCTGATGAGGAAACAGTTTAACGAACTTACTGACGGTATAATTTACATGTCGTGCGTGGCTCTGGGCTTTTCGATAATTGAAAATTACTTTTATGCAAATGCCGGTGAGAACAGCCAGTACCTGCTTGTCTACAGGGTTTTCATCAGCACTCCGGCACATATATCATTCAGTGTAATAATCGGTTATGCCTGGTACAGGTACAAGAAGGAAAACAAACCGTTCAACACTGTTATAGTTGCGATGGTTGTTGCCAGCCTGCTTCACGGGGTCTTTGACGCCCTGGCTTTCAGTCCGTGGTTCAACTTTCTTTTGCTGGTTTACCTCTGGCTGATTCTCAGGCAATCTCTCAGGCTGGTACAGTACACAAATGTTGTCTCTCCGTTCAGGCCTGCCTTTACAGCGCTCTTTGACACACCCTCATCTGAGCCTGCAGAAGGAGTTGTTTGCCCCAACTGCGGTTCTGCGGACTCCAAGGAGCTGTTCAGAAACAGTTTTTTCACTGCCTGCCGGTGTGGCAGTTGCGGTTATCATATTGCATCAAGGAACAATATAAGAAGGATATACAGGATCTTCTCGCCGGAGTACAAGAGGCTGGGCAAGAAACTTGTTCCTGCCAGGTTCAGTGACGGCCGTACTGTGATGAGCGTGTACGGCACAGCTTTTTTCGGCAGCCATGGTGACAACGGATTCTTCAGGGTCAGCGAAGTAGCAGAGAAGCTGCAGGCTATCAATGATGAGATCATTACCAGGTTCAGAAAGCGCTCGTTTATATCGGGGAACCTGCTCAGGCGGTTTTTTGAATGAAATGTGATTTAATGGACAGGAGAAACAATATCAGGCATGCGGACACTTTTATATAACGCTGATTTTTTCACAGGTACGGAGGTTGTCACCGGTAAGGCTCTCGTTATAGGCGAAGCCCGCATTGAACGGTTCATTGATCCGGCCGAGGCGCCCTCCGATGCGTTGCACATAAATTGCAATGGCGGGCTTGTAACAGCCGGCATGATTGACCTGCAGATCGCAGGAGGAGGAGGCTGTCTCTTCTCGGCCTGTCCCACTCCCGAAGCGTTGACGCGGATTACTGAATCAATACTTGCCACCGGCACCACCGGTTTTCTCCTGGCACTTCCCACAAACAGTGATGAGGTCTACTGTGAAGCCTTCGCAGTAATGGCAGGGTGTGTCCATCCGGCTGTAATGGGGCTGCATATGGAGGGTCCGTTCATAAGCCATGCCAGGCGCGGAGCCCATGCCCAGGAACTGATAAAGAAGGCTACCGCAGAGAATGTGGAGGCTCTTCTGAAGCAAGCTTCCGGCACAATCAGGATGATGACCGTAGCTCCTGAGGCATGCCCGCCGGAGGTTATCAGGCTTCTGACTGATAACGGCATTACGGTAGCAGCCGGGCACAGCAACGCAACCTTCCGTGAGGCGACTGACGGCTTCGAAGCCGGGATAGCAACGACAACCCATCTCTTCAATGCGATGTCACCTCTTCATCACCGTAATCCCGGTCTGCCGGGAGCGGCTTTTCTCTCCGGTACGGCGTGCGCCAGTATCATTGCTGACGGGATACACGTAGATTATGCGATAGTCGCAATCGCCAAGAGGATAATGAAGGAGAGACTGTTCCTTGTCTCCGATGCCGTTGAGGTCAACGACAGGGGAGCTTACAAACATGTAGGACAGAAAGACCGGTTCACACTGCCTGACGGCACCCTGTCAGGCGCGAAACTGTCGATGCTCGATGCGGTAAGAAACTGTATCAATCATGCAGGCATTGAGAAATATGAGGCGATCAGGATGGCAACCCTTTATCCGGCCCGTATAATCGGAGCCACTGACAGGGGCATTATAGCACGAGGGACCAGGGCAGACCTGGTTATTGTAGATGACGGGATGAACCTGAAGGGAATATGTTTTGACGGAATAACGGAATTAAAAAATTGATGTCATGTCACTGCTGGGAATAGATCTTGGAGGAACGAAGGTCTCCTTCGCACTGTTTGACCGCGAAGGCAACATGAGGGTAAGGGAGACGCTGCCGCTTGATGACCGCCGGGGGACGGAGGTAGGCAAGCTTATAACAGTCAATACAGCAATAAAAGTATCTGCTGCCGAAGGCGAAGACGATCCGGTGGAAGCAATCGGCATATCCGTACCGGGAATAAGCCGTCGTGCAACTGGTACTGTCTGGGCTCCCAACATACAGGGATGGGATGACTACCCTCTGCTGAAGGAGGTTACAACGGTAACAGGCGATATACCTGTCATTATAGAGAGTGACAGATCATGTTATATTTCCGGGGAGATATGGAAGGGTAATGCACATGGTTGCCGGGATGCGATTTTCCTGGCAGTAGGTACAGGCATAGGTGCAGGCATCGTTATAAACGGTGAGGTGATGCACGGAGCTCATGACATAGCCGGAGCTATAGGCTGGATGGCTCTTTCGAAGCCGTTCAGAAGCAAGTATACAATATGCGGCAACTTTGAGTATTTCGCCTCAGGCGAAGGCATAGCCCGCCAGGCGGCAGAATACCTGAGAAAGCATGACAAATACAATGGTGAACTGAGGAAGGACCGGGGTGTGAAGATCACCACACATGATGTGTTCAGCGCCCGGGAGAAGGGTGATGTGGCAGCCTCGGCGATAATAGACCTGGCGATTGAATACTGGGGTATGGCGGCAGCAAACCTGGTGAGCCTCTTTAACCCGGAAAAGATTATCTTCGGTGGAGGGGTCTTCGGTCCCGCCCTGGAGTTGATTCCGGCCATCCGGATGGAGGCTGAGAAGTGGGCGCAGCCCATAAGCATCAGGCAGGTGAGTTTCGAGCCGTCGGCTCTTGGGGGTGATGCAGGCGTCTACGGGGCAGGATTCCTCGCTATGAAAAAGATAAGCTAACCATACCCGGCCAATGATTGGAACATATAACAGAAAACTCGTATTCTGGACAGCATGCCTGGGCATGCTTCTTTTTGGCATAGGACTTATAATGCTTGGCTCTGTTCTGCCTGACCTGAGAGCGAGGCATTCGCTTAACGAAGTGGAGGCCGGCACGCTTTTGTCGGTGCTCCCGATAGGCATCATTGGCGGATCACTGCTATTCGGACCTGTATGTGACCGGTACGGCTACCGGGTGTTGCTTGCAGTGTCGGCATTGCTTATGTTCGCCGGATTCGAAGGTCTCGCTTTTACCCGCACCTCATGGGTTCTCACACTGTCAGTCTTCCTTTTCGGTCTGGGCGGGGGAGCCATCAACGGAGCCACAAACGCTGTCGTTGCTGATATCAGCACAAAAGGCAAGGGGGCGGCCCTGAGTATTCTCGGCGTCTTCTTCGGGATCGGCGCCCTGGGTATGCCTCTGCTGCTCAGTCTGCTGAAGACATTCTTCGGGTTCCAGGAAATTGTGGCCGCCACCGGACTGCTGGCACTGGCTGCAGCGATTCTCTTCACAGCAGTCAGATTCCCCGCTGCCAAGCAGGCGGAGTGGATATCGATGAAACAGATTGGCGTGCTCTTCAGGGATGTAACACTTCTCCTGATAGCCTTCTTCCTCTTCTTCCAGAGCAGCATGGAGGGACTCATAAACAACTGGACAACCACTTACCTGATTGACATAGTTGCAGCACCACAGGAAGCTGCACTGATGGGGCTCTCGGCTTATGTGGCAGGGATGACGGCGATGCGGTTGCTGATCGGATCAGTACTCAAAAAACTGCCGGAAAAACACCTTCTCTATGTCTCATTCGGCATCACCCTCACGGCTCTGATTCTGTTCAGCCTTAGCCGGTCAGTGATACCGGCAGCGGCAGGACTGTTTATCCTTGGAGCAGGACTGGCAGCTGGTTTCCCGACAATGCTCGGCATCGTCGGAGACAGGTACCCGAATCTGTCAGGCACTGCCTTCAGCTTTGTGCTTGTTATCGGGTTGCTGGGCAACATGCTGGTTAACTACTCAATGGGACTGGTGGCCGGAAAAGCGGGGATAAGTCATCTTACAACATTCACATTTACCGGGCTGGTCATCCTGGTTTTAATAGCAACGGTTATTTTCAGACGACTGAAAACAGACAGATGATAAGACTTAAAAACTAACTGATATGCTTGCACTTGAATGGCTTAACAACTCCAGGAGTGTGATGAATCGCATCGAGGAGACACAAATTGAGAATATCCGCAAGGCTGCTGAAGTGATGGCTGACACGATCGAATGCGGACGCTGGGTTCACACTTTCGGATGTGGCCATGCCACTTTGCCCATAGAGGAGATGTATCCGCGGATAGGCGGATTTGTGGGTTTTCATCCGATGATTGAGATCCCTCTCAGCTTCTTTACCCATATAACCGGAGAGATGGGTGTTCACCAGTTCGTCTTCCTCGAGAGAGTTGAGGGTTACGGGGTTGAGATAATGAAAGGTTATACGTTTGATCAGCGTGACACCATGTGGCTCTTTTCACATTCAGGGATCAACAACGTCAACATCGATATTGCCCTCGAGTCAAAAAAAAGAGGTATGAAAGTGGTTGTCTTCGGTTCCGCCGCAGAGGCGAAGGGGAAAAAGACAAGGCATTCATCCGGTAAGACGATCTTTGACATTGCAGACATTGTAGTTGACACATGTGCACCCATTGAAGACGCGTCAGTAAAGCTGAAGAATCATTATGACAAGATCGGTCCCGTCTCGACAATGGCTTTTGTCACCTGTGTCTGGATGACAATAACCACTGTTGCGGAGATACTTGCTGACAGGGGTGTGAAGCTCTATATTCATCCGAGTCACAATGTGCCGGGTGACACAACCGCCAGGGAGAGGCTTGACGAGGCGCTGGCTGAGTACAAGAGAAGAGTTGCCGGTGTCTGATCTGCAGAGGTGATGAACGCACTTGAGAGGACAATCGGTTTTATCAGGGGCACTGCAACAGACCGTGTTCCCTTTCATCCGATACTGATGCGCTTTGCTGCGCGCCATGCAGGGGTGAGGTACAGGGACTTCTGTCTCAGTCCTTCTCACAAGTGCATGGCAAATATGAAGTGTGCCGAAGATTTCGGTTCAGACTGGGTTAACACGATGTCTGATCCGTGGGCTGAAGCCGAAGCCTTCGGATGTGTACTCTCCTACCCTGAAGATGACCTGCCGAAGATTGAGCGCCATGCAATAAATGATATCACAGACACTGACAGGATGACAGTGCTGCATCCCGGCGATCACCGGAGGATGATGGCTCGTGTGGAGGAGATAGAGATCTACAGGAGGGATACTGCCGGCGCTCTGTTCATCTGCGGATGGGTCGAGGGTCCGCTGGCTGCCTGGTGTGACATCAGGGATATAAACCTGGCTATGACAGACCTGTATGAATACCCTGATAAGGTTCACAGGGCGCTGGATATTATTACTGAGAGCGCCATCGCCTTCATAACCCCCCAGGTCAGCGCCGGCGCTCATTGCATAGGTATCGGTGATTCAGCCTGTTCGCTTATCTCCCCGGAGCTGTATGCGGAGTTCTGCTTCGGGCGCCAAAAGGCGCTCGTAGACCATATACATTCACTGGGAGCGCTGGCAAAGATTCATATATGCGGAAATATTTCAGCCATTCTTCCCGATGTGATCAGGACCGGGGCAGACATTGTGGATATCGACCATCGCACCGGGCCGGTAACTGAAGCGGTGAGTCTGATGCACCCGTACCAGGTCTTCTCCGGAAAGAGTGACCCGGTATCTGTTCTGCAGGATGGTGACACGGATTTGATACGTACCGGTTGCCACTCCTTCTTCAGGGAGGCGGGCCGGAGGGCAATACTCTCCGCAGGGTGTGAAGTTACGCCGGGAACAACGGAAGGAAACCTGAAGTTCTTTTCCTCAATGGCCGGAGAACTGGCAGCAGAATATAATCCGAAATAAAATGTCAGGAAATGTAGCACTTGTACTATCCAGCGGCGGGGCGAGAGGCTTCGCCCATATAGGCGCCATAAAGGTGCTTGAAAACAATGGATTTAACATCACATCTGTTGCCGGTACATCTATGGGAGCCCTTGTGGGAGGCATCTATGCAGCCGGAAAACTTCAGGAATTTGAAGAGTGGGTAAGCGGGCTCGATGTAATGGAAGTACTGAAACTCACTGACATAAGCCTCAGCAAAAAAGGACTTGTAAAGGGAACCAGGATAATTGAAAAGATGAAGGAGATTGTGCCTGACCAAAATATTGAAGATCTTCCTGTTCCCTACTCTGCTATTGCAACCGACATCATAAGAGGCCGGGAGAGAATCTTTAATGCCGGCAGTCTCTTTGATGCCATCAGGGCTTCAATCTCCATCCCTACTTTTTTTCAACCTTTCAGTATGGGTGGAGACTACTTCGTTGACGGGGGACTTGTCAACCCGATACCGATAAACAGGGTGAAGCGTCATGATGGTGATTTGCTGGCAGTTGTGAATGTAAACGCTGACATACCGCATGTTAAGTTACAAGCTTCACCCGGGGAAGAAGAGGCAAGGGGAAATGTATATCTCAGTAGAGTCAGAAAGATAAACGATCATGCCACCAGGCACATTCCTGAAGACAAGAAGGACGATATCGGGTTGTTCAACCTCAACAACCGAAGCATAAGCATCATGCTGAACCAGATCGCTGCCCTGACCCTGATGAATCATAAGGTTGACATTATGATTCAGATATCCAAGGAATCTTTCGGAACCTATGATTTTTACAAAGCTGGTGAAATTATCAGTGAAGGAGAGAGAGCCGCTCTGGAAGTTGTGGGTCCGTACAAAGACCGGGTGACCCTTCCGGGATAATTTTTGCTCCCCTGAAATTGTAGATTTTCGTTAAAAGAGCATATCTTTGAATTATGATCTAAACTAATTCCAGATGAAACGATCCTACTTAATTCTTTGCCTTGCCCTGCTGGTTGCAGCGCCGGGACTATTCGGGCAGAAGCCGATAAAGGTGCTTGAGGACAGCGTTCAGTTCGGGAACTATATTTATCCGGGATTCAATGTGACCATCCCTGAAGCCGGTTATGACAAGATACTGAAGGACTGGACAAAGACCCAGGAGAACGGCACCAAGTCGAAGGTTCAGACAGAAAACGGTGAGATGACAATTTTCGGGGCAATAATCAAGGAAGTCTCTCCTGCCCCGGTTAACATCTACAGCCGGATTATGAACGAGGATACGCTGACCAGGCTGCTGGTCTGCATCGAGCTCAAAAAGGACCAGTATGTTGAACCCGCCTCGGGAGACATTCAGCTTACTGCTGCGAAAAACTACCTTAAGGAGTTTGCGAAGAGTCAGTATATGGACTTTATTAAGGAAGAGCTGGCTGCGGAAGAGAAGATTCTCAGAAGTCTTAAAAATGAACTGGGAAGCCTCGAGAGCAGCAAGGCCCGTAACCAGAGGACTGCCAAAAACAAAAGGAATACAGTCAATGACGAACAGGAAAAGCTGCTCGTCAAGCATAATGAGCTCAGCCTTCTGTCAAACGAGATCATCAACAAAAACAATGAGATGATGGCCATGCCAGTTGGCGCAGGCAGGGATGCCATGGCAACACAGGTGGATGAGTTGGAGAAGAGGCGCAAGAAGTTGCAGAAGGAGATCAGCCAGGGAGAGAACCGGATAAGCAAGGCGAAATCAGACATTGATCAGGCTGACAGGGCTATTCCGAGGAACGAGAATGAACAGTCTGTCATGAAATCAAAGATTGACGCCCAGCAGGCTGTGGTTCAGAGTTTCATAGACAAGCTCAATAATGTCAAGCTCTACTGAGCAATCAGAGAATCTTATTGAAATATTTAACCCGAATAATGAAGTAATTATGGAAAACAAGGAACAAAAAGAGGCCTACCAGCAGAAGATCCAGGCTCAGCTTGATGAGTGGAGGTCAGATATCGACAGACTGAAAGAAAAAGCAAAGAATGCAACAGCCGAGCAGAAGCTCAAATACCAGGAGCACATTGACAAGCTGGAACTCAAAATGGATGAAGGCAAGTCAAAGCTGAAAGATCTTAAGGAATCAAGTGCTGAGGCATGGGATGCAGTCAAGGACGGAGCCGATTCAATCTGGGATACGATGAAGGCTACATTTGCTGAAGTGAAGGAAAAGTTCAGCGACAAAGACGACGACGAGAAGAAAGTCTGACGGACTGTGCCTGCATTAGGCATTAGGCATTAGGCATTAGGCAATAGGCAATAGGCAATAGGCAATAGTGTATATATTGCATAATCAGTAATATAGGTTAAGAGACTGCAAGACTGCAAGACTGCAAGACCGCAAGACTGCAAGACTGCAAGACCGCAAGACCGCAAGACTGCAAGACCGCAAGACTGCAAGACCGCAAGACTGCAAGACCGCAAGACCGCAAGACCGCAAGACCGCAAGACCGCAAGAACGCCTGTTGCTGACTATATGAAATCTTATACCGTTTAATATGAAAAAAATCTTAACAATAGGGGTTGTCGTTCTTCTCCTCGCCGGCGCAGGTATTTTCTGGTGGAGGCATTACTTCGTGTTTGGAGAGGGTGTCAAGGCCGGTGACCTTAATTATCTTGTAAGGAAGGGTTATGTATTCAAGACCTGGGAAGGTAAACTGATACAGACCGGGTTCAAGACACCCACTCCGGGAGCTATCCAGAGCAATGAGTTCGAGTTCAGCATTACAAATGACAGCATTGCGACTGTTCTGGAGAGAGCCAGCGGCAAATTTGTCGAACTCCGCTACAAGGAGTACATTGCACCCCTTCCCTGGAGAGGAATGAGCAAATATGTTGTGATAGAGATCCTTGATATAAAGGATTCGGAGCAGGAACAGCAGACGCTCATCCCCTACCAGGCTATCTGAAACAATCGTAATATCAAGACTTTAATGACCAGAACACGAATTGCAGCGCTGGCCCTGTCACTTCTTTTGCTGACCGGGTGTGCTGAGCTGCTGAACACACTCAAGACAGTTTCAGCGGTCAGGCAGTTGACGGAAACAGATATAGTGGCAGGGTTGAAAGAAGCGCTTAACGTAGGGGCACGGAATGCTGCCGGAAGGCTGGCTTCACAGGATGGCTACTGGGGAGACCCTGCAGTCAGGATACCTCTGCCTGACGAGGCTAAGATTATAGTTGACAACATAGGCGAAATACCGGGAGGACAGCAACTTATAGACAATGTGGTGATGAGCATAAACAGGGCCGCTGAGGACGCAGCCCGGGAGGTGGCTCCCATCTTTGTAAATTCGGTGATGCAGATGACGATCACCGACGGGTACAACATCCTCCATGGCGCTGACAATGCGGCTACCGTTTATCTCAGAAACACGACATGGAACGGGCTGTACGATCTGTACCGGCCCAAAATCAGTGCCTCGACAGGGAAGGAGATCGTTGCAGGCCTCTCAGCGCAGGAGTCATGGAACACCCTGACGGGTAAATGGAACCAGGTGGCAAACAGTGTGGCAGGCAGGCTTGCAGGGTTCAGGCCGGTGAACACCGACCTTGACGATTTCCTGACGAGAAAAGCGCTTGAGGGGGTCTTCCTGAAGCTTGAAGGTGAGGAGCTGAAGATCAGAAAAGATGTATCTGCAAGGGTCACCCCCATACTCAGGGATGTATTCGGGACACTTGACCAGCAGTAAAGCGTCTCCTGGTGTTCTCAAAGGCTCATTAAATTTGACCCGCTGGTGTTATATTTGCACACAAAACCTGAATGAAATGAGAAAAGCAATTGTTCTACTGTCACTGGCAATGATGCTCACCGGAGCCAGCCAGGATGCATTCGGCCAGGATGCTGATACCACAATGGGATGGCACAACAGCGGTGTTTTCTCCCTGAACATGTCACAGGCAACCTTCACCAACTGGGCAGCCGGCGGCCAGAACTCGGTGGCGCTGAACGGACTTGTCAATCTTGCTGCAAACTACAAAATGGGCAGGTCGGCATGGGACAACGCCCTTATTATAGGATACGGGAAGATGATTCAGAAAGGAAATGATCTGGGTTGGGTCAAGACTGATGACCGGATAGATTTCCAGTCGAAGTACGGTCGCAAGGCAACCGACAAATGGTTTTATTCCGGTCTGTTGAGTTTAAAGACACAGATGGATAACGGATACAACTATCCGGACACTGACAACAAGATTTCAGGGTTGTTTGCACCTGCCTACCTGCTTTTCTCCCTGGGTATGGATTACAAACCCAATCCGGACTTTTCGGTATTTCTCTCCCCTGTGACATCCAAGAATACAATCGTGATGGACGATGAACTGTCTGCAGCAGGAGCTTTCGGGGTGGAGCCCGGGAAGAATTTCAGACCTGAACTGGGTGCATATGCAAACATAGCATACAAGAAAGACGAGATTGTGAAGAACGTTAATTTCCTGACAAAGCTCGATCTCTTCACAAATTACCTTAAGAATCCGCAAAACATCGATGTAAGCTGGGAGGCTCTGCTTGTGCTCAAGGTCAACAAATTCATCTCTGCAACCGTAAACACTCACCTGCTGTATGATGACGACATACTGGTCAAGATTGACGAGGGCGGTGAAGGCGAACCGATACTCGGCAAGCGGGCACAGTTCAAGGAGGTCATTGGTGTGGGTTTCACCTACAAGTTTATCAAATAGATTAATCCTTATGCGCAGGACAGCATGAAAAGCATAACACTTTTTGCAATGATGACGGTTATTACAGGAATCCTGTCCGGACAGGCAGTGCAGGACATCAAGCTGAACGCACCTGATATGGAGAGAGGCCTGACAATAATGAAAGCTTTTGAAAAGAGGGCATCTGCCACCTCCTTCAGTCCCAGGGAACTCTCACTGCAGGATCTCTCTGACCTGCTCTGGGCTTCGAACGGCATAAACAGGACTGAAACCGGCAAACGTACGGCTCCAACGGCTGTCAATGCACAGGATATCGATATTTATGTGCTGCTCAGATCAGGAGCTTACCTGTATGATCACAAGACTCATGAACTTAAAGGCATAGCAGCAGGTGACAACAGGAAACTTGTTTCGGAGAAGCAGACCACTTTCGAGAATGCACCGGTAATGCTCGTGCTTGTCTCTGACTTATCCCGCTTCAGGGGTGGTGATGACGCCCGGAAGTTGAACTGGGGAGCCATGGATGCAGGCATAGTGTCACAGAATGTCAGTCTTTTCTGTGCAGGGGCAGGGCTGGTTACCCGTCCGCGTGCGACGATGGATACGGAAGGGCTTAAAAAGTTGCTGTCACTGAATGACAATCAGTATCCCCTGCTAAACAATCCTGTTGGATATCCGAACGAATAGTGTCTGCCTGGTATGCTTAAGTTAATAAATCATCCCCTGATCACACACAAGCTGTCGCTTATCAGGAGGAAGGAGACGGGGACCCGTGATTTCCGTCAGAACATAAACGAGATAGCCGGGCTCATGGCGTATGAGATAACCAGGGATCTGCCTCTTCGTGAAATAGTAATTGACACTCCCCTTTCGTCATGCACCACCTCCGAGCTGTCGAGAGAGATAATACTGGTACCGGTGCTTCGTGCCGGGCTTGGGATGGTTGACGGCATCACCGGGTTGATTCCCACCGCAAAGGTGGGCCATATAGGCCTTGTGCGTGATCATGAGACACTGGTTCCCACAGAGTATTATTCAAAGTTTCCGGCTGCAATTTCAGAGGCGGTCGTTATGGTTCTCGATCCCATGCTGGCAACAGGCGGCAGCGCAAGTGCAGCCATCAGCGCAGTGAAGAAGAGAGGTGCGGTGACAATCAAACTGGTCTGCATAGTGGGCGCCCCGGAGGGGGTGACAAGGATCGAAAGGGAACATCCCGAAGTGGACATATACCTCGCAGCGCTTGACAGTCACCTGAACGAGAACGGCTATATTGTTCCGGGGCTGGGTGATGCGGGTGACAGGCTTTTCGGAACTGTTTAGTTTGAAATATTCACAGATTAATTGAAAAAAAATATGATTATGGGACTTAAGCGCCGGCTGATGATTATGAACTTCCTCCAGTTTTTTATGTGGGGGGCATGGATGATGACACTGGGTCATTACGGGTTCGTGGAGAAACAATGGAACGGCGCTCAGTTCGGCCTGGTCTTCTCGACTATGGGCTTCGCCTCACTTGTCATGCCTACATTGTTCGGTATTATTGCGGATAAATGGAAGGCAAATTATGTTTATGCCATACTTCACCTGTTGTTCGGGGCAACGATGTGCTTCCTGCCGCTTATTGAGGCACCCCTCCCCTTCTTCTGGCTTCTGCTGCTTGCTATGTGCTTTTACATGCCTACAATCGGTCTGAACAACTCAATAGGTTTCAGGCTTCTGAAAAATGAAGGCAAAGAACCCACGGAGCACTTCCCTCCGATCAGGGTTTGGGGTACTGTAGGATTTATAATTGCAATGTGGGTGACAAACTTCTTCACAAAACCATGGGGTCTGGGATTCAGTATCAAGGTCTCGTTCATTATTGCAGCTGTCTCAGCATTCTGCCTGGCACTCTATTCATTCTTCAGATTGCCGGTTGTAAAGAATGAAGAACGCGAAACAAACAATAAGAAGACGCTGGTTGAGAGCCTGGGGTTAAACGCATTCGTCCTGTTCAGGCAGAAGAAAATGCTGTTGTTCTTCATTTTCAGCATGCTTCTGGGTGGCGCGCTGCAGCTGACCAACGCCTACGGCGACAGCTTTCTCCAGGATGCCACGGTTTTCCCTAAAGGAGGGATCATCAACAATTTTTCCACAATAATACTCTCAATATCACAGATATCAGAAACCCTCTTTATCCTGTCAATTCCGTTTTTCCTGCGGCATTTTGGTATTAAGAAGGTAATGCTCTTCAGCATGATAGCCTGGGTGCTCCGGTTCGGTCTGTTCGGTCTGGCCGGCAATACAGTCACAGGATTTATCCTGATTATCACATCCTGCATTGTTTACGGCATGGCCTTCGATTTCTTCAATATCTCAGGAGCCCTTTTTGTGGAACAAAACACTGACTCAAAGATCACTGCCTCGGCACAGGGTGTGTTTATGCTGATGACCAACGGAGTAGGCGCAGTGCTGGGAAATATTGTTGCAGGGCAGGTAATCAGAAAATGGTTTGAAGACCCGGTGACTCTTGTCAAAGACTGGCCTGGCATCTGGATGTCCTTTGCCGGATATGCTCTTGTGGTGGCGATCCTGTTCACAATCCTCTTCCGGTACAGGCATGTGCCGTCGGAAACAGCTAAAACAAGCCACTGACAGGCATACTAACCCAGCAGAATAAGGCTCAGACCTATCACGATCATCCCGCTGATAAGACCGTAGATTGCTACGTGGTGCTTGCCGTACTTGTGTGCAGCCGGAAGCAGCTCGTCAAAGGATATGTATACCATGATGCCGGCTACCATCGCAAAGACATAGCCGAGACTTATGTCAGAATTGAAGAGAGTCAGGATGAAATAGCCGGCAAAGGCTCCAACAGGCTCCGAGAATCCTGACAACACTGACCATGTCAATGCTTTTCTCCTTGATCCTGTGGCGTAATAGACAGGAACAGAAACAGCAATACCCTCGGGAATATTATGGATTGCAACTGCCAGTGCAATGCTTATGCCAACGGTCACATCAGACATGGCTGACATAAATGTTGCGATCCCTTCAGGGAAATTGTGAACACCTATGGCTATTGCGGTGAATGTGCCTATCCGCATCAGTTTCTGGTCCCTGATTGTGCTGTTGCCGCGATGCTGCATCCTTCTTCCCTGGCATTCAGGTTTGTCAGGGTCACGTGATTCAGGGTGCATCTGTTCCACTCTCTTCAGCTCATGTGGGTTGCCCTGTGACGGAAGAATCCTGTCAATTGCAGCAGACAGGCCTATCCCTGCAACAAATGATATGAACGTGAGCCAGGCTGCAGTATCGGTGTCGTAATTTGACCTCATCATATCACCGGCTTCCGTAAGTATCTCAGTGAATGAGATAAAAATCATGACACCTGCGGAGAATCCAAGTGAAAATGCCAGAAATGTAGTTTTGGTCCGTTTGGCAAAGAAGGCTATCAACCCTCCTATCCCGGTTGCAAGGCCCGCAAAAAGAGTTATTCCGAATGCAAACAGTAACCGGGAACTATCCATCAAATGCTTCTATTTAGATACAGTTTAAATTACAAATTTAAAAGAATAACGGAAAATACAACATGAGGAATATCTCTGTTGAGAAAAAAGCCTTTATTTAGAGATGTATTTATTGCATGAACCTCTGGGATTACTATAGGGTACTTGGATTGAAACAGGGTGCTTCGGATGACGAGATCAGGAAGGCTTACAGGAAGAAGGCTATGGAATATCATCCTGACCGGAACAATTCGCCTGATTCACAGGAGATGTTCATACAGATCAACGAGGCCTATGAATACCTGATATCTCATCCGTTCAGGAGGAATATAACTGAGGATGAGGTGCTGAGGAATTACCAGGCCTGGATTGAGTACCGGAGGGCTGAGTCACGGAAGCGTGCAGAGGCATATGCAAAAGCCTCCTACAAGGAGTTCACAAAGAGTACGATTTACAAAAGCGCCACTGTGATTGACGGCACGATGGTATTCCTTGGCCTCCTGCTGGCGACAACTGTCATTGTCATGTCAGTCTACGGATACTTTTACCGGATGAAAGTTGCCACGACGGCCCGGGAGGAGCCTTCCATAATGCTGGCTGCCGTCACATTCATAATCGGTATTGCATATATGATCATTTCTGTAATATACCTGAGTGCATGGATTGCCCAGCAAAAAAAGAAGAGGAACATATCTGAGGATGGAAAAAAGAAGGAAAATAAGAAATCCGTTTGATGCGGATCAGAACATGTGTTTCGGATGCGGTCCGAAAAATCCTGCAGGTCTGAAGCTGACATTCGAAGAGGATGACAGCAAACTGTACGCCACATGGGAACCGGATCCCTGCTTTCAGGGGTATATCAATGTACTTCACGGTGGCATCATTGCCACTCTGCTCGATGAAGCCGGGGCCTGGTGTATTTACATAAAGGCAGGAACTTCCGGGGTAACATCTTCTCTTACTGTCAGATATATCAAGCCGGTACATATCAGTAAGGGGAAGGTAAGGATTGAAGCGCGTCTGATTGAAAGGAAGGAAAAGAATGCGCTGATAACTGCAGCCCTCTTTGATGGTGAAGGGAAACTATGTGCAGAAGCTGACCTGGATTATTTCATCTACCCTGAAAAGATTGCACGGGGTCGTTACTATTACCCCGGGAAGGAGGCATTCTATCAATCTGAATAGCGGGCAATGGGTATCACTGTGTGGTCTGCAAAATCAGAATTAAGATACTTGTAATAACCTGTTATCCCGATCATTGCAGCATTATCGGTAGTATATCTCAACTCCGGGAGGAAGAGGTTCCATCCTCTTTTTTCAGCTTCGCGGGTTGCCGCACCCCTCAGGCCGGCGTTTGCAGAGACTCCGCCGGCAATACCTATCTCACTGATGCCTGTCTCCTTCGAGGCTCTCACCAGTTTGGCCATCAGTATTTCAATGATTGTCCTCTGCAATGATGCAGCAAGGTCATTCAGGTTCTTTTCAATGAATCCGGGTTCTTCAGCCACCCTGTCGCGAAGGAAATAAAGAAAGCTTGTCTTAAGTCCCGAAAAACTGAAATTCAGACCCTGAATGCGCGGTTTGGCAAAGCGGAATGCCTCAGGATTGCCTTCAGCAGCCATGCGGTCTATCACCGGGCCGCCCGGGTAAGGGAGGCCCATCACCTTGGCGCATTTGTCGAACGCCTCGCCGGCAGCGTCATCGATTGTATTTCCGATGAGCTCCATCGAGAAATGGTCACGAATGACAATCAGCTGGGTATGGCCGCCTGATACAAGGAGGCAGAGGAAAGGGAAACGGGGTATCCGGTTTTCCTTTCCGTGTTCCATTGTGAAGTGTGACATCACATGAGCCTGGAGGTGATTCACAGAGATCAGGGGGATGTTTCTCGCCAGTGCGAAGCCTTTGGCGAAGGAGGTTCCTACAAGGAGTGATCCCAATAATCCGGGGCCCTGGGTGAAGGCGACAGCGCTTATTTCTTCCACCCTTTTTCCTGCCCTGGCGAGAGCCTGGTCAACCACCGGAAGGATGTTTGCCTGGTGAGCTCTTGAAGCCAGTTCGGGCACAACCCCTCCGTAAGCCTTGTGAACATCCTGGTTTGCAATCAGGTTCGAGAGAACGAATCCGTCGCAAATTACAGCGGCAGATGTATCGTCGCAGGATGATTCTATCGCAAGGATCGTAATTTTTGGTGCCATTTTTGTATCACACTTTTTTATAACTTCGCCTGCGGCGGAAACAATTTCGCCTGCGGCACGACTTACTTCGCCTGAGGCGGGACTTTCTTCGCCTGAGGCGGAAACAAATCCGCCAGCGGCGGGAATCACTTAATGAATGGCCAAAATTATTAAAAAAATCGTCAGGGTCGTTCTCATCATAGCAGCAGTGCTGATTATGGTGCCGCTGATTCTCTTCCTGTTGCTGCAGGCTCCCCGGATACAGACATGGACTGTGAGCAGGCTGACAAATGCAGTATCTGCAAAAACAGGAGCCGAGATATCCATTGGCAGGGTGTCATACTCACTCTGGCATGAGATAGTGCTTGACGATCTGCTATTCAGGGATCTTAACGGTGACACCCTCCTTGCTGTCCGGAAGGTGGATCTCAGGATCAGGGAGATCAGGCCGTCACACCAGCTTTATAAATTTGGCACAATTGACATACATGAGCCTGATTTCAGGATGATCCAGGATACATCCGGCATAATGAACCTGACGGCTTACCTGAGATCCCTTAAGAGTGACCGTGAGCGTGACAGCACAAAAGGAATCGACATACGCTTTGCTGACATTGACCTGCTTGACGGGTCATATACCCTTTCCAACATGTCTGATACGGTTGGGGTTGTTCCGGGCAGTGTCAACTTCCGTAACATGCATATCGGCAATATAAACGGCAAGGTAAGGGATCTCCGTGTAATTCCGGACTCTGTCAGCATGGTGATAAGGGGACTGGCGTTTCAGGAGGCGGGTGGATTTTTAAGCAGAAGTCTTGACGTGAATATGGCAGTGGCCGGGAGCAGCCTGTTATTCAGGGAGGTTGACATTCTGACTGACTCGAGTGCAGTTTTAGCAGAAAAGATCCTGCTGATGCCCCGTGAGGAGGACTCATGGAAAGATTTTATAAACGATGTCAGAATCGATTTCCAGTTCAATAATTCGGTATTGAATGCATCTGACTTATCCTATTTTGTCAAGCCCCTGGCAGGGATAAGTGAGAAGGTCAGCTTTTCGGGCAGGGTGACCGGTACAGTTGCTGAGATGAAGGGGAAAAACATCAGGATTGACTATGAGACATCTACCAGGCTGAGGTTTGATTTTGACGTTTCAGGGCTGCCGGAGATTAACGAAAGTTATCTGTTTATCAGCTTCACAGACATGAAAACCCGTGCATCGGATATTGAACAGTTTACGATACCCGGCAGGAAACCCGTCAGGCTTCCCGTGGTTGCCCATGATATGGGGCTGATCACATATAAGGGAAGTTTTACGGGGTTTACAACCGATTTTGTCTCATTTGGCAGGCTTACAACCGAGAGGGGAGCCTTTGACACTGACCTCTCGCTCAGGCCTGACGGAGGAAACACTTTCGGGTTCAGGGGTTCTCTCAGGACAAGCGGTGTGGATCTCGGTTACATCACAAGAAACAGCAAGTTGTTCGGCGGACTCTGGATGCACGCAGATGTTGACGGCTCAATGAAATCTTTCCGTCATCTCTCTGCCAACATCAACGGAGTGATTGACAGTGTCGAAATAAACAGCTATCTGTTCAGAAACATCAGTGTTTCAGGAAAATACGCTGACAGGATATGGGATGGCAGCGTGGAGGTAAGTGAACCCAACATTAAGATGAGCCTGCTGGGCAGGTTTGATCTCGAAAAGAGCAAGCCGGAGTTTGACTTCACAATGAACCTGGCCAATGCTGACCTTCACGCTCTCAATCTTATTGAGAAGGACTCTGTTTTCAGGGCCACGGCGCTTGTCACAGCCAACTTCAGAGGCAACTCTACTGAGAACCTCGAGGGAGATCTGAGGCTTATCAACTCAACTCTCAATAACTCCAACGGGAAGCTCAACATCTATGATTTGCTTGTCAGTTCTGAAATCGTCAGCGGAGAGCCTCATCTGAGGCTCAGATCAGATTTTGCAGATGCTGATATAAGAGGGCAATATACGATTGATGCAATAAAAAGGAGTGTTTCTTCAATGACAGCTGACCTTTTTCCCTCCAGGTTTAGAAAGCCTGAGACGCCAAAAGGTGAGCAACCGGCTGAAGCGATGTTCTCCCTTGAAGCAAGGATCAAAAGGACTGACAAGCTTAACGAGTTCCTTGGAACAGGTCTTAACATCTCCGAGGGAACACGTGTCACAGGACACTTCTGGTCTGACCGTCCGGAGATCATTGCCGGAGTGGAAGCAGATGCAATTACATATATGGGGGTGCGTATGGGCCGGCTGAACATTGCAGGGTCGGTCAGGGATGGCACGATGAAGCTTGATCTCGCTGCTGACACTATCCTGCTCCCTGACAAGTCTGAGCTTGGCAGTTTCACACTCGGAGCAGTCAGTAACAATGACACGACGGACCTTGAAATGAAATGGGACAATAAAGACGACGGGCAAACTTTCGGAGAAATCAAGGCCAGGGGCTTTTTCGGCATCGGTTCTGAAAACAGGCCAACGCTCACAGTTGCAGTGCTTCCCACCGGAGTGACAGTTGACAATGCACTGTGGAACATCAGTCCTGCCAGGATTGTAGTTGATTCGGCAAACACCTTCTTCGACAATATTCTCGTCAGCAGCCGGACTAAATACTTCAGTCTGGGCGGAAGGCTCTCAAAGGAGTCTGATGAGAAGCTTACGCTGAGTTTCGAGGGGCTCAACATGTCATACCTCGACAACCTTCTGAACAGCAGGAAGGACAAGACCGGCGAATCATCGCAGATTAAGCTGGAAGGTCAGTTGAGTGGAAGCATTGCGCTATCAGACGTATATGAAAACCTGCTTTTCGAGAGCAGTATAAATATCACCGATTTCAGGCTGAACAGTAACAGTTACGGTCTGATGACAATAAACAGTGAATGGGATCCGAGGAAGAAAGTAGCCGTAATAAAAGTGGGCAATGACTTTCAGGGGAGGAAGCTTATTGACATCAGCGGGACTTATTCGCCCTCTGCCCGTCTTATTGACATTGCAGCCTCGGCATTCGATCTTCCGCTTGACGTGATCAACCCGTTTTTAAGCAGTTTCGCTTCGGATGTCCGCGGTTTCGGTTCAGGAACAATCAGGCTCAGAGGCAAGCTCAGAAATATTGAGATGACCGGGGCAGTAATGGCCCATGATGCGTCGATGAAGATTGATTTTCTGCAGACAAGATACAGTTTCTCTGACAGTGTCAGGTTTGCTCCTTCAGGAATCATACTGAAGAATATCAGGATATTTGATGCACAGAAGAACCAGGGAATGATAAACGGAACCATCACCCATAAAGCGTTCAAGGATATAGGTGTCAGTCTTGACATCAACATGGAAAAGATGCTGGTTCTCAATACAAAGCCCAAGGACAATGACAGTTTTTACGGTACTGCATATGCATCGGGGTATGCAGGGATAAGAGGCAATGATGAGAAAATGGTGTTCAACATATCTGCAAGGACAGCTCCGAACACAGAGTTCATCGTTCCCCTGAACTCATCAGCCAGTGTGAGTGACTATCCCTACATAACGTTCATAAATCCTGCCGTTGAGGCAGATAAGAAGCAACCGGGTGCCGGGCAAAACAGTTACGTGAAAAAGGAAGAGGGGAGCAAAATTGAGCTCAACTTTGACCTGGATGTAACTCCGGAAGCTGAGGTTCAGCTGATTCTTGACGAAACATCCGGAGGTATGATCAGGGGAAAGGGTGAAGGCAAGCTGAACATATCGCTTAACTCGCGGGGTGATGTGCGGATGGCTGGCAACTATGTAATAAGTGACGGCGATTATCTTTTCACCCTCGGAAATTTCCTCAACAAGAGGTTTGCTGTGGAAGAGGGCGGAACTGTCTCATGGAACGGGGCGATCGAGGACGCCAGCCTGAATATCAAGGCCCTTTACAAAACCAAGGCCTCTCTGTCTGAGATATTCGGTGAGGAAGAATTTGCAGAGCTCAAGGTGAAGCTGCCTGTTGAATGCATACTGAGCCTCTCAGACAGGCTCCTCAATCCCGCAATAAACTTCGACATCAATCTTCCCACGGCAGACGAACGGACACGTGAGCTTCTCAGGGTAGCCATTGACACTGAAGAGGAACTCAGCCGGCAATTCCTGTACCTGCTTGTAATGAACAGCTTTTACCCTGATCCTTCTCTTTTCAATTCAGGATCAACAAACGGGACGCCTCTCGGGCAGACAGGCACGCCTGTTTCACCGATCGTGGGGGTAACCACCACCACCGAGATGCTTTCAAACCAGCTCAGCAACTGGCTGTCACAGATAAGCAATGACTTTGATATCGGATTCAACTACAGGCCTGGCAGCGAGCTGACCGACCAGGAGATGGAGCTGGCCCTGTCGACCCAGTTGCTGAATGACAAGGTGAGCGTGAACGGCAATGTCGATGTAAGAGGTAACCAGTCGAATACATCTGCCAGCAATATCAGCGGGGAGTTTACAGTGGAAGTCAGGCTTACCGACATGCTCCGGTTCAAGGTTTTCAACCGCTCAAACTACAACCTGTATTACCAGGTTCACCCCTATACACAGGGGGTCGGGCTTTTTTACAGGCGTGACTTCAATACACTTAAAGACCTGTTTATCAAGCCCGAAGAAAAGAAAAGGAAAAACGTCAATCCTGACCCGGAGGCCACCGGACAATAACCTATCAACAATGGCCCCCATTTATCAACAATGGGATACTTACAGGGGATGAAACACGTTTTTTACTATATTCGCGCGATAATATGATAATGCAAGTCAAACTGTTAACAACTTAAACCGAAAAATATGATATCAGCAGCTGTTTTATTACAGGGAACACCAGCCACAGAAGCCGCAGAACAGGCTACAATGTCACTGGCTGACCTTTACCTGGCAGGAGGTTGGGTAATGCACATAATTGCCCTTCTTTCATTTGTTGCGTTGTATATTTTCATTGAAAGGTATATAGTCATCCGGAAGGCATCCCGCAGTGACAGTACCTTCATGAACCGGATCAAGGATTACATGTATGAAGGCAAAGTGGATGCCGCAATGCAGCTTTGCAAAAAGACTGACTCTCCGCAGGCGAGAATGGTCGAAAAGGGAATTACCCGTCTTGGCAGGCCGCTGGCTGATGTGACGGCTGCGATTGAAAATGTGGGAAGGCTTGAGATCCACAAGCTGGAAAAGAGATTCCCTACGCTGGCAACTATAGCAGGAGCATCTCCGCTTCTAGGATTCTTCGGAACAGTGATAGGAATGGTTCAGGCCTTCTATGAGATGTCGCTTGCAGGAAACAGCCTTGACATAAGCACTCTCAGCGGAGGTATTTATGTTGCCCTTATCACAACGGTAGGTGGCCTTATAGTGGGTATCCTTGCCTACTTCGGATATAACCAGCTTGTTGTAAAGGTTGAGAACGTAGTGTTCCAGCTTGAGACAACCTCAACCGAGTTCCTTGATATCCTCAATGAACCTGTAAAACAGTAACCGATGGCAATTTCAAACAAGAATAAAGTCAGCATCCAGTTCAGCAATGCAGGTATGTCGGATATCGTATTCCTGCTGCTGCTGTTCTTCATGCTGACCTCGACCCTTGTACAGCCAACAGCCCTGAAGCTGTTGTTGCCCAAGGGTACAACCCAGTCCTCGGCCCGTCCGATGACCACTGTATCGATCACAAAGGATCTTCAGTATTTCATTGAAGATCAGCCTATTGAGCTTGAATATCTCGAAGCAGCGCTTCAATCGAGGGTTGAAGACACTCCTGAAATTTACATATCAGTGCATGCTGACAGGAGTGTTCCGATTGAGTATGTTGTGAACGTAATGAACATTGCAGCCAAGAACCAATACAAGCTAATACTTGCCACTACTCCAAAATAGCGCAGGTGAGCCTCTCACAAGGGAAAGGAAGCAGGGTCTGATAATCAGTGCCCTGGTTCACATTCTTATTGCCATAATCATAATTTTCATCACAATCAGGGTAGATCCCCCTGAACCGGTGGAAGAGGGACTTCTCGTCAACTTTGGTTTTGACGAGACGGGTGAAGGTTTGTTTGAACCTGCACCTGAACCTGTTTCCACACCCCCGCCGCCGGAGTCAGCCGGGGATCAGGGAGGTGAAGAAGCTCTGCTGACGCAGGATATTGAAGAGGCTCCGGAGGTAGTGAAGAAAGAGCCCAGTCCCGAGGAACTGAGGAGACAGGCAGAGGCGCGTGCCGCCGAACTGAAGCGCCGTGAGGAAGCCGAAGCCGAGAGGAAGCGGATAGAGCATGAGAATGCTGAACGGCTGAAACGCGAGGAAGAGCAGCGACGTATTGACCAGGCCAATGCCAGGGCCAGGGGCGCATTCAGCAATACTGGTAATGTAGGCACCTCAGGCCAGAACCAGGGTGTTGCAGGTGGGCTGGGAAACCAGGGTGTTGAGTCAGGTACTCCCGATGCACCCAATTACGGGCCGGGAGGCGGTCAGGGAAGCGGAGGTGTATCTTTTGACCTGGGCGGAAGAAAAGCCCTTTCGCTTGTAAAACCTCCCTATGATTTACAGCAGGAGGGTATAGTAGTTGTTGCGATTACAGTTGACCGTTCCGGAAGGGTCACAAGCGCAACTCCCGGTATGCATGGTTCAACGACACTTGACCAGGAACTCTTTAAGCTGGCGAAAGAGGCGGCCCTGAAGACCAAATTTGAAGGCAGCAATGATGCAACTTTTATTCAAAAAGGGACAATCACCTACAATTTCAAGCTCAGATAACAGGCATACAATAAGGTGATTAAGCTGCCTCATCCCATCCGTCAGCCGAAACGCACTCTTTTCAGAACATACCGACTACAAGGTCATACAGACCGGTAAGCTTTATTGCTGAAGCCAGCACAGCAACCAGGAGTATAACACGCACAACCCCTGGTCCCCAGCTCACTGCCACCTTTGATCCGAGCCATGCTCCCACTCCCTGGCCCACGGCCAGTATTATGCCGTAGAGATAATAAACCTGGTCACTGAGTATGAAAACAATCAGTGAGATGGAAGTCATTGCAGCAACAATGAGGACTTTATGTGCGTTGGCCCTTGTAAGGCCGATCCCTGTTCCAAGAACCAGTGCTGCCAGCAGAAAGAAGCCCACTCCGGCCTGGATGAAGCCGCCATAGATGCCGATAAAGAAAAACAGTACCGGCACCCACCATCTGCGTTTCATGGCAGCTGATTGGGCGTGGTCACGCACCCAATTCTCAGGCTTGTACAGGATGACGAAAAACATGAAGATGAGCAGCCCTCCAATGAGCAGTTCCATAATGCGTTCATTGATCCTGACTGCAACCATTGAACCCAGCAGGGCGCCTGCAGTTGCAGGCACTGACATCCATAGGCTCTCACTTAAAGTATAGAGCTTCTGCCTCCTGAAACTGACACTGCTGACCAGGCTCTGAACAAGAACCCCGATCCGGTTAGTCCCGTTGGCGATATTTGCAGGCAGGCCAAGGAACATCAGAAGAGGCAATGTTATCAGCGAACCGCTGCCCGCAAGCGTATTCACAAAACCTGCAAAAAGGCCGGCGGCTATAACAGCCAGGTACATATACCATTCCATATGAAAAGGGGACTATCTTTCCAGGACTTCCTTCACTGCCATCAGGAGATTGTCTGTCAGATCGGTATCCTTTATGACGTAATCAGCTATCCCCTTTCGTGCGAACTCCAGAACCACTTCTCCCTTTTCCTGGGCAGAGAGCATTATTACGGGTATTTCCGGGGCCAGCCTGGTAATTTCGTCGTAGGCCTCCATTCCGTTCATGGGAGTTTCCCCATCCTTCAGGAAGAAGTAGTCGAGGATGATGACGTCAGGAATTTCGGTAAGTGACGCTATGCAGTTCTCGGCATAGGCAAACGATCTCACAGTGTAGCCCATGGCTTCAAGTCTGGC
Organism: uncultured Rikenella sp.; assembly: GCA_964635655.1. Taxonomy (GTDB): domain Bacteria; phylum Bacteroidota; class Bacteroidia; order Bacteroidales; family VadinHA17; genus SR-FBR-E99. The sequence continues at coordinate 72,172 of CAZWOC010000005.1, forward strand.
AGTGACCAGGCTTGTGACAACCGGATCATCATCAACCACATAAATAAGGATGTCAGTCTGGGGGCTAACTTTTTCCATGAGAACAAAAGTAATAAAGGAATTGCTAATTTCCTACATAGCAAAGAGAGGGAGGTCTTTCATCATTCTGACGACTTTCTCTCCGACAGAAGCAATCACGGATTCGTTTTCAATGTTGACGAGCACTTCATCAATAAGCTGCACGATGGTTCCCATGTCACTCTCCTTCAGTCCGCGGGTTGTCACTGCAGGTGTACCCACCCTTATGCCTGAGGTAAGGAAAGGTGAACGTGAATCAAACGGCACCATATTTTTATTGACTGTAATGTGTGCCTTTACCAGGGTGTTTTCCACCTTTTTTCCCGAGATTTCCGGGAAGCGTGTTCTCAGGTCTATAAGCATCGAATGGTTGTCTGTTCCTCCGGAGATGACCTTGTACCCGATTGCAATGAATGCCTCAGCCATGACTGCTGCATTCTTCTTTACCTGCTGCTGGTATGTGCGAAACTCCGGTGTAAGCGCTTCTCCGAACGAGACAGCCTTGGATGCTATTACATGCTCAAGTGGTCCGCCCTGAATTCCGGGGAAGACTGCAGAGTTGAGCATTGCCGACATCATTTTTATCTCTCCTTTTGGTGTGGTTACGCCCCATGGGTTCGGGAAGTCCTTACCCATCAAAATTATGCCTCCACGCGGGCCCCTGAGGGTTTTGTGAGTGGTTGAGGTGACTATATGGGCGTAGCGGAGTGGGTTGTCAAGCAGTCCTGCTGCGATGAGCCCGGCCGGGTGGGCCATGTCTATCATGAGCATCGCTCCCGCCCTGTCAGCTATGGCACGCATCCTGGCATAATCCCATTCCCTTGAGTATGCTGAAGCGCCGCCAACAATAAGCTTTGGTTTCTCGCGAAGTGCAACCTCCTCCATCATATCATAATCGACCCGTCCCGTCTCCTCCTTCACCCCGTAAGCCACAGGCCTGTAGAGAATGCCTGATGAGTTCACCGGGGAGCCGTGTGAGAGATGGCCGCCATGCGAGAGATTAAGTCCGAGGAATGTGTCACCGGGTTTGAGAACTGTAAGGAAGACAGCCATATTGGCCTGCGCTCCCGAGTGGGGCTGGACATTTGCATATTCGGCATCGAAGAGTTTCTTCAGCCTGTCTATTGCAAGCTGTTCAACCTCATCAACAACCTCGCAACCTCCGTAATATCTTGCCCCGGGGTAGCCCTCGGCATATTTGTTCGTCAGAACCGAGCCCATGGCCTCAAGCACCTGGGGGCTGACAAAATTCTCCGATGCAATCAGTTCAATACCGTCAGTCTGGCGCCTGCGTTCGCGGCTTATCAGTTCAAATACTGCGTTGTCTCTTTCCATTATTATAATTTTATTCTGTTGATATCTGCCTGTACCCGTGGCCGGCGGCCATGGGCTGTCTGCGGGCAAATATACATTATAATATCAATTTTTTAAATGATCACGGTCCGTAATGCCTTGTACAGGGCTACAAACAGGAAGAAGCCTGCTTTATTCCTCCGAGAACTGCCTGAGAAGTTCCCGGTATGCGGAGAATATCCTTGATTTTGAGATGAATCCGACATAGCGGCCACGGTCAAGGACAGGGAGGTTCCATGCTCCTGTCCTTTCGAAGGCATCAAGCACGGCATCTCCCCTCTCACTGATATCAATATATGATGGCGGAATTGTCATCAGGTCCCTGACAGTAAGCTTGTCATACAGTTCAGGCTTGAACATCTTGTCGCGGACATCATCAAGCAGCACCACTCCTTCGAGGATATTGAATTCGTCCACCACCGGGAAGATGTTCCGGTTTGACCTGGCTATTTGTCTGACAAGGTCTCCCAGATTGCCGTCGGGCTTTACTGTCAGAAGGTCTTTTTCGACTTCCTTCGTCCAGTCAAGCAGCGTCATTACAGCCTTGTCCTTGTCGTGTGTTATCAACTCACCGGTTGCTGCCAGTTGTTCGTGATAAATTGAATGCTTCTGAAACGCACGGGTTGTGATAAAGGCGATTGTTGATGTCAGTATGAGCGGAATAAGCAACCCATAGCCCTCGGTAATCTCAGCAATGAGGAAGATGGCGGTTAGGGGTGCATGGAGCACGGCCGAGAATACTCCGGCCATGGCTGTAAGGGTAAAGCTGCTTTCAACCAGTGTAAGTCCGAACAAGTGGTTCAGAAGACTGGAGAGGTAGTATCCGGCAACGCCGCCTGTAAAGAGTGTAGGGGCAACTATGCCGCCGACCCCTCCGGCGCCGTTTGTGGAGGCTGTCGCCACAACCTTGACAAGGAGCAGACCTGCCATCAGAATCGAGAATGCCCAGAAGCCATCGGCCATCTGCCCGAATATTTCTGCTCCCGGAGCAGATCCGCTGCTGGCATTGAGTAGTACCATAACAGTCTCATAACCTTCACCGTACAGTGCCGGGTAAAAGTAAATCAAGCCACCCAGAACCAGTCCTCCCAGAATCATTCTTACCCATTTGTTGCTGATCTTTTGATAGAGTTTTTCGATCCCTATTGTAGCTTTTGTAAAATATACACCCACCAGGCCGCAGAATACTCCCAGGATTGCATAGTACGGAAGGTCGTGCAGCAAAAATCCCTGCTTTACCTGAAAGGAGAAAAGCACATTGTCTCCCATGAAGAAATAAGCAACTGTTGCCGCAGTCACTGAAGAAATAAGGAGAGGCACGATAGATGACATCGTGAGGTCAAGCATCAGCACCTCGAGGGTAAACAGGATCCCGCCGATAGGGGCCTTGAAGATGCCTGAAATGGCAGCTGCGGCACCGCAGCCCAGCAACAGTGTTACGTACTTGTAGTTCAGTTTGAAGTAACGGCCGATATTTGATCCGATAGAAGCTCCGGTAAGGACTATCGGAGCCTCTGCCCCGACAGATCCGCCGAAGCCGATCGTGAGGGAGCTGGTCAGTATTGACGTCCAGTTGTTATGAGGCTTTATGTAGCTTTTACGTCGCGATATTGCATAAAGCACCCTGCTGATCCCGTGGGAGATATTGTCACGGACAAGATACTTCAATGCCAGTATTGTCAGAAAGATTCCGAACAGAGGGTATGCAAGTGACAGAGCCCCGCCAGCCCCTTTCATAACGCCCTGCGTAAAGAGGATATGAGTATAATGGATCGCATTCTTCATCACCGCCGCAGCCAGAGCACATATAAGCCCGACAACAAAGCTGAGCAGGTAAATCAGAGTCTGCTGGTCAGCGAACCAAGATTTTAACAGTTTTATTTGCCTGGTAATCAGATTATTCAAAGCAATTAAAAAAAAGTTGAAAATACAGATTACAAATATATGATAAATTGAGGAGCATAGTTTTATTTTGGTAAGTTTGACATATTTTGCATCCATGATAGAATTCGAACGGCACAGGCTTGCCAACGGGCTGAGGGTTATAGTTCACCGCGATGAGGGTACTCCCATGGTGACAACGAATATTCTTTATGATGCCGGGGCCAGGGATGAAAGCCCTGAAGCCACAGGATTTGCCCATCTTTTTGAACATCTGATGTTCGAGGGAACAAGGGACATACCAGTCTTCGAAGTACCCGTTATGATGGCCGGCGGGGAAAACAACGCTTTCACAAACAATGACCTGACAAACTACTACATAACACTACCGGCCAACAACCTTGAGACGGCCCTGTGGCTTGAATCCGACAGGATGAGAGGACTTGACCTTGCTGACGCGAGAGTCAACAATCAGAAGAGTGTTGTGACCGAGGAGTTCAGACAGCGATACCTTAACCAGCCTTACGGCGATATACTGCTTCTGCTCAGACCACTTGCCTACACGGTTCATCCATACAGGTGGCCGGCCATCGGGATGGATATCAGCCATATAGAAAAGGCTGACGCTATAACAGCCAGGCAGTTTTATGACCGGTATTATAACCCCTCAAATGCCATCCTGAGTGTTGCAGGCAATGTTGATCCTGACAGGGTATTCAGTCTTGCAGAGAAATGGTTCGGGGGAATAGCTTCAGGCGAAAGGTATGAAAGAAGACTGCCGGCAGAACCTGAACAGACCGGGAGACGTGAACTGACAGTTTACAGACCTGTACCGGCAGCCCACCTTATCATGGCTTTCCACATGGGTGACAGGCTGAGCCGTGACTTCTATGTCCTTGATCTGCTGACCGATATACTTGCAGGATGTGATTCAGCCAGGTTTCAGACAGAGCTTGTCAGAAAGAAAGAGCTGTTCAGTGAAGCCGACATCTATCTTTCCGCTGAAGCTGACCCGGGGCTTGTTATTTTCAGCGGGAGGCTCAGAGACGGTACAGACATAAGGAAGGCTGAGGAGGCTGTAATTGCAGAGCTTGACAGGGTTGCCGCGGAGAGTGTCACACCGGCTGAGCTTGACAAGGCGCGCAACAGGTATGAGGCGCACAGGCTGATGTCATACACAAGCGCTTCCAATAAGGCATTCAGTCTTGCATATCATGATGTTCTGGGTGATGCTGAAGGTATAAACAGCGAAAACGGGCAGTACATGAGCGTGACAGAAGATGAGATAGTATCTGTATCAGAATGTATCTTCAGACCGGAAAACATCAGTGTAATCAATTACCTCCCCGAAAAGAGATGAGAGAGCGGTACATAAATATGCCCCCGGAGATCATTACTCCTTCGGCAGGAGATACTTTGTTCCCGGAGCCTGTGAGGCTTGACAACGGCGTGCCCGTTTACCTTCTTGCCAACGGTACGGTCGACCTGCTGAGAATTGAGGTCGTCTTTCCGGCAGGGCAGGTTTTTGAGGAAAAACACCTGGCAGCATCAACTGCAAATGCAATGCTCACAGAAGGGACACAGTACAATGACGCTGCCACAATTAACGATCTCATTGACAGCACCGGAGCTGCACTCACCCATTCAGCTGACAAGGATACTGCAAGCCTGGTTACGGTTACACTCAGCAGGAAGCTGGATGAGGTTACCGGACTGATGCAGGAGGTATTGTTCAGACCCTCTTTCCCGGAGAAGGAGTTCAGGATGCTCACAGACAGGAGGGTGCAGGCATTTCTTACAAGCAGGCAGAAGACTTCAGTGATAGCGAGGGAGACATTTTACGAAGCCCTGTGCGGCAGCGCCAATCCGTATGGGCGGATCAGCAGGGAAGATGATTTCCGGTCACTGACAACGGCCGATCTCAGACAGTTCCATGAAAGGCATTACAGACCTGACAGAATGTACATTACTGTGGCAGGCAGGGAACCGGAAAAGGCTCTGCCAATCCTTCAGAAGTACTTTTCTACGGACAGAACAGGGAACTGGCAGAATACATCTGTTCCGGCGCCCCGGTTTGAAACTGCAAAGCCCGGTCTGATCTTTTGTGATGTTCCCAACTCTGTTCAGAGTACTGTGAGGACAGGTTGGAAGGGAATCACACGCAATCACCCTGACTTCCACGAGTTACAGGTTGCCACAATGATTCTCGGCGGTTATTTTGGTTCGCGGCTGATGCGGCGGATACGTGAGGAAAAGGGCTTTACATACGGCATCCACGCCGTCAGCGGGGCTTTCCAAAGCATAGGGTATATTACAATCATGACTGATGTGGCTAACAAATACAGGGATGAGACACTCGAAGAAATCAGAAATGAGATTGACAGGCTTCGTACTGAAGAGATTAGCGACGATGAGATGACAATTGTGAGGAACCATCTCATGGGAGAGATAGCCCGTATGTTCGACGGTCCGTTTTCATCAGCTGATGCAATAAGGGGTGTAATCGACTATGAGGCTGGTGCAGATTATTACAGCCGTTTTGTCGAAACCGTGACGTCTGTCAGACCTGCCAGGATAAGAGAGATTTTCAACACATATTTCGACCCCGGCAAGGCCATCGAGATAATCGCCGGCAGCCGATGAAAGCCATTAAACTCATAAGGTGCGGATTGTGCCCGCTGATTCTGGCAGGCTTGCTGAACAGTGTGATGACCTTGCCGGCGGAGGCGCAGGATGACATTCAACCCGGGTCGCCACAGCTTGACATTGTAACCGTTGACCCTGCCACAGGGTTTGCCGTGTTGAAGTGGCTCCCTTCTTCGTCTCCTGATGTCGGAAGCTATGTAGTATATACCTGGTCAGGCACTGCAGCCACTGCTGTTGACACAATCCGTTCACCATACATTTATGATTATACCCACAGCGGATCAGCTGCAAGGTACAGGAGCGTGACATACATGGTGGCAGCAATCGACTCATCGCTCAACATAAGCCCACTGAGCAACGGGCTTAGTACGATCTGGCTCTCCGCCGTAAACGACGTCTGCAACAGCAGGGTCACTGTCACCTGGACTCCTTTTGAGAACCTCCGCCACCCTGCAACAGGTTATATAATGCATATTTCTGAAGGAGATGGTACTGTCATCAGTGATGTAAACCTGCCCCCGGGTGAGACGCAGTATCTTTTCTCAGGTTATAATCCTGATACTGAATACTGCTTTAATGTTACAGCCGCGGGCAGCGAAGGACCGGTCTCTTCCTCCAACAGGGCATGCATCACAACAGGGAGTGAGGTTGCGCCTGCCTGGGTCAGGATTGATGCCGTCGAAGTCAGGGGGGGTGGCATTACTGTCACTGCAGGCTATGATCCGGCATCAGTTACTGAAAACTTCAGGCTGCTTGTTTATAACCCCGGCACTGTCACATGGGACGAGGCTGAAGCATCGACAGGGTCATCAGGCAGAGTCTTGTTCACCATTTTCCCGGCTGATACGACAGTATCGGGGCTTTACAGGGTCGCGGCGGTTAACAGCTGCGGCATAAACGTAACCCTGTCAGCTTCAGCAAGGAACATGGTTCTTGAATCATCTTTTTCCGGAACCCTGATAAACCTGCGTTGGAACAGGCCGGTCTCCTCCGGCAGCGAGGTTTTTTCGGTCTGGCGAGACACGGGAAACGGTCTTATTGAAGTGGCAACAGGACTATCTGATACCCTCTGGACTGAAGATTATACTGTCTTTGCCCCCGATGTGACATCCGGCAAAGTCGTCTACCGGGTCACGGCAGCTGACCCTGACGCACCGTCAGGATCTCCGTTGCATCTCTCTTCCGCGGCGGTGATTGAAGCTGATGAAAATGTATTCATACCGAACGCCTTCACCCCTTCAGGCACAGGAGAAAATGCGGTCTTCAGACCCGAATTCTCTTTTATTCCAGGGGCATATGATTTCAGGATAATGTCACGTAACGGTGTGCTTCTCTACCGTACAGGAGACCCTGGTGAAGGTTGGGATGGCAGGCACAGCGGGAAGCCAATGCCTGCGGGGGTTTACCTTTGGAGCCTGAGACTGACAACCCCCTCAGGAAGCTCGCTGTCAAGAACAGGGACTGTGACAATACTGCCATAGGAGCCCATAAAAAATGACACGATTTTCATATCTTTGTCTCTCCTTGCTGGTAACGACTGATGGGTAAGACCAAAACCAAAATATTCACAGCTGATGACATCAGCCGTATCGAATCAGAATACAGCCTGCTGAAAGACAATCTCTACAGGTGTGACAAACCGGGTGACCGGGAACTGATCGACAAGGCTTTCAGGTTTGCCAACGAGGCACACCGTGACATGTACAGGAATTCCGGCGAACCATATATAATTCACCCCATAAATGTAGCCCGTATAGCCAACCAGGAGATAGGACTGGGAGCTAAATCGGTAGCTGCTGCTCTTCTGCATGACGTGGTTGAGGATACTGGCATCCCCCTGGAGGAGATAACAAAACAGTTCGGTCCCAAGATAGCCAACCTGATTGACGGTCTGACAAAGATATCAGGCACTTACAATAAGGAGACCAACTCACTCCAGGCTGAAAACTTCCGCAAGATGCTCATGACGCTGTCAGACGACTTCAGGGTTATCCTTGTCAAGATAGCTGACAGGCTTCACAACATGCGTACTCTTGACTCCATGCCTGAGCACAAGCGGATGAAGATAGCAGGCGAGACAATTTACCTTTATGCACCGCTGGCCCATCGCCTGGGGCTGTTTGCAATCAAGACCGAACTGGAAGACCTGAGTTTCAAGTTCAGGCATCCGCGCATCTATGACGAGATAGCCCGCAAGGTTAAGATGGACGAGAAAAAGAACCTTGCCCTCATCAACAGGTTCAGTCTTCCGATAATAGAAGCTCTCAACAACAACAACATAATCTTTGACATCTCCGGCCGTTTCAAGTCGATTTATTCAATCTGGAAGAAGATGCAGTCAAAGAACGTACCTTTCGAGGAGGTGTATGACCTCCTGGCTGTAAGGATAGTCTTCGATCCGGGGCCGGAGATGAGTGAGAGGGCGCAGTGCTGGCAGATTTATTCGCTCATCACAGACATCTACACACCGAAGCCTGACAGACTGCGTGACTGGATAAGCAGGCCCAAGTCAAACGGTTACGAGGCTCTTCACCTCACTGTAATGGGCCCTGAAGGGCGATGGGTTGAAGTGCAGATACGTAGCCAGCGGATGGACGACATCGCTGAAAGAGGGTTTGCTGCTCATTGGAAATACAAGGGTGACACCTCCCAGTCAGAGAGTGAGCTCGACAAGTGGCTGAAACACATCCGGGAGATGCTTGCAAACCCTATGTCCGATCCGCTGACCTTCCTGGATGAGTTCAAGATGAGTCTATTCTCCTCTGAGATAATGGTTTTCACTCCCAAGGGACTGCTTGTCAATCTGCCCAAGGGAGCCTCGGCGCTCGACTTTGCGTATGAGATTCATACTGACATAGGCAACAAGGCCATCGGCGCCAAGGTAAACTACAAGCTCTCACCCCTTTCCACAACCCTGCAGAGCGGGGACCAGGTAGAAATAATCACCTCCAATATAGCAAGACCGGAGAAGGACTGGCTTGAATATGCGCATACCGCGAAAGCCAAAAATGCAATCAAGGACATCCTCCGGGACGAGTCCACTGACAGGATCCAGAAAGGAATGGATATGCTTGAGCAGAAATTGAGCGAGCTCGGAATCCTTCCCAACTCAGATATTATAAAGAAACTCCTTGACAACTACGAGCTTCTGAACAAGGACGAACTCTATTCCCGCATCGGTCTCGGCCTTATTAACCTCGACGAGCTTCGCAAGGTGCTGAAAAAGGCACCGGAAGGGAGTCTCCGCAAGTACTGGAAACTGGCAATCGGTGGTGTTACCAGGAAAAACGCCGGTGCCAGGGAGACTCCTTCTGCCCCTGACAAGATAGATAAAAACCAGCCATACCTGTTGCGCGAGAATGTTGACAATACAGGTAATTCCTATGTGATTGCCAGTTGCTGTCAGCCAATACCGGGTGACGAAGTGGTGGGTTATCTCGACCATGCCAATTCGATTATAGTCCACAAGCCCAAATGCCCTGTGGCAGTCAAACTGATGTCAAGCGAGGGTAACAGGATCATTCCCGTAAGGTGGACAATCCATAAGCTTGCATCCTTCCTCGCACGGATCAGCATTAACGGCATTGACAGGATAGGTCTTGTCAGCGAAGTGACAACAATTATTTCCAAGGAACTCAACGTCAACATCAGGAATATAAATGTTTCTGTTTATGACGGGATTTTCGAAGGTACGATTGACCTGTACGTTCATCACACACGTGACCTCAACAACCTCATTTTACAGCTTTCAAACATTAAGGGTATCGCAAGCGTGAAGAGGATTGAGGAGTTCATTGAGTAACCGGCAGACATTTAAAGCAGGAAGGCACGATGTCAAACGAAGAAATCAGGGCGTCAGTCAGGCAGGTTTTCACAGAATACCTGATATCACACTCCTTGAGGAGAACGCCCGAGAGGTTTGCGATTCTTGATGAGATATACTCGAAGGACGGGCACTTTGACATCGGGGTGCTCTTCAATTTCATGAAAAACAAAAACTACCGCGTATCCCGGGCCACCCTGTATAATACAATCGACCTTCTGATGGACTGCAAACTGGTCACAAGACACAAATTCGGACACAACCAGGCTCAGTACGAGAAGACCTTCAGAGCAGGTCATCATGACCATCTGATAGACACTCTTTCAGGCAGGGTGATAGAGTTCAGTGATCCGAGGATAAATGACATTATCAGGAGTGCCTGCGAACAAAACTCGTTTGTCCTGCACCATTATGCACTTTATGTTTACGGAGTGAAGGAAAAGGAAGAGGATTGAATGGCCTCCGGTGCTGATTTATTTTGTAACTTCGGACCTGTTTTGTCTAATCATGATTACTTGAAAAAATGAATATTGACATTTTGCTGGGTCTCCAGTGGGGAGATGAGGGAAAGGGGAAAATTGTAGATGTTCTGACCCCGCAGTATGATATAGTTGCGCGCTTTCAGGGAGGGCCTAATGCAGGCCACACGATAGAGTTTAACGGGGTGAAGCACGTCCTCCATCTTATACCTTCAGGTATCTTTCACGAGGGCAAGATTAACATAATCGGCAACGGGCTGGTTCTTGACCCGGTCGTCTTCCGCCATGAGGTAGACAGTCTGGGATTAGATATCAGGAAAGTAACAGAACGGTTGCTCATATCACTCAAGGCTCACCTTATAATGCCCACCCACAAGCTCCTCGACGCAGCCCACGAGGCTTCGCTGGGAGATGCTAAGATAGGATCAACACTGAGAGGCATAGGTCCTGCCTATACTGACAAGGCGTCACGCAACGGCATCAGGGTTGGTGACCTTCTGAGGAAGGATTTCAGGGACATCTACAATTCACGGGTGAAGGAACATCTCAGGATGCTTCAGGGTTACGGATACAGCAATGATCTCAAGGCACTTGAGGATGAGTGGTTTGATTCGGTTGAATTCCTGAAGAAGTTCAATTTTGTCAATGCCGACTATCACATAGACAGGGCTCTCAGGGCCGGCAAGATGGTTCTTGCCGAGGGAGCCCAGGGCACCATGCTGGATATCGACTTCGGGACATATCCGTATGTCACCTCCTCGAACACTGTGGCAGCCGGAGCATCCACCGGCCTGGGCATTGCACCTGGCCGTACCGGCGAGGTCTTCGGCATCTTCAAAGCATACTGCACAAGGGTTGGGAGCGGTCCGTTCCCGACAGAGCTTGATGACGCTGCAGGCCAGCAGATGCGTGACCAAGGCAACGAGTACGGTGCTACCACAGGCAGGCCCCGCCGCTGCGGATGGCTTGACCTGCCTGCCCTGAAATATGCAATAATGGTCAACGGCGTAACCCAGCTCTTCATGATGAAAGCCGACGTACTTTCCGGATTCAGCGAAATCAGGGTATGCAGGTCTTATACAGTGAACGGCCGGGAGCAGACTGAACTCCCCTATTGCCTCTATGACATCGAAGATCTCAACTACAGGACCTTCAAGGGATGGCTGTGTGACATAACCCGTTGCCGGACCAGGGAAGAACTGCCTGATGAGTTGAAGGATTATATATCATACATCGAAGAAGAGACGGGCGTTCCCGTCACGATCGTCTCAGTCGGGCCTGACAGGTCGGCCACAATAAGAAGATAGAATCAATCCTTTTTGTAGACCCAGGCTTCGCCGTTGATACGCTCCTGGATGCTCCCAAGGGCATTGTATGCCTGGTGGAGGTCTGGAAATGAGCTGGCAGAGACAAGCTGCCATCTTCCCCCGTTCATATCCAGCATCAGGGCATCATAGCCAAAACCTTTAATGTGTTCAAGCCATGAATCGGCATATGCCGGTGTAAGGAAACTGCCCACAATAACATGGTAACCAGACATCACAACAGGCTGTTCTTCGGCCATTGCTGCCAGTTCTGCCTGGCGGGCTTGTTCCTCTTCTATCTTTTTCTCATTTGCAACACGGATGGAATCTGCGATCCGGAATGCCTCCTGCTGCTGTCTGAGAGCTTCGGCCTCCCGGGCTTTTTTACCGAAAGGATTAATACTCTTCATGAAATCACATGAAGGAGTAGTTATCAGAATAGCAGCCAGTAACACAAGGGAAAGTTTCTTCATAAATGGCAGTTTTTCAAGTTTCTGAAAGTTAAAGGTATTCATTGCAAGACAAAAATGCAATGAATATTCCGGATTGGTGCCATCGGAAGACAATTCTTTTCTATATTAGAATGCAAATTTATTAACCACCTAATCTGTAAAAAATGAAGTCATTAATCCGGTTCTTCGAAGAAAATGCGGAGAAGTATGCCTCAAACATTTACCTCTGGGAGAAACCCCAGGACAAATATGAAGGCACTACATACCAGGAAACAAGGCGTCAGGTTCATGAGTTTGGAGCCGGCCTTATGCAACTGGGTATAAAAAAGGGTGACCGTGTCAGCATGCTTGCTGACGGCCGTAACAGCTGGGTCATTGGTGAGCTTGGCATCCTTTACGCCGGGGGAGTCAACGTTCCCCTCTCCGTCAAACTGAACCCGGAAGAGATCAGGTTCCGAATCGCCCATTCAGGGTCAAGAATGGTAGTAACTTCAAGTACCCAGGCTCAGAAGATACTTGAGGTCGCTGACAGATGCCCGGAGCTCGAGAAGATTATCTTCATGGATCCGCGGGAGGAGTACTCCGAAGGCCAGATTCATTTTAACGAAGTAAGAAAAATCGGACGTGAATGGCTTGAAAACCCTGCCAACAGGAAAAGCTTCGAGGAGTTTACAGCGGCAATTACCCCCTCAGACTTCGCCAACATATGCTATACATCAGGCACTACTGCTGATCCGAAAGGAATTATACTTACCCACGGGAACTACGTCTCAAACGTGTACCAGTCTTACAGCCTGATGGACATACCACAATATTACAAGACTCTTCTGATACTTCCCTGGGATCACTCATTTGCTCACACGGCAGGCTTATATGCATTCATGGGTAAGGGGGCAAGCATAGCATCTGTCAAAGTCGGAAAGACACCTATGGAAACGCTCCGCAATATTCCGATATGCATGAAGGAGATAAAGCCGAACCTGCTCATGAGCGTGCCCGCTCTTGCCAAGAACTTCCGGAAGAATATTGAAAAAGGGATAAAGGAGAAGGGCAAAATGACAGAGACGCTGTTTAACTTCGCCCTGAACCTTGCTTATTCGTATAATAAGGAAGGGTACAACAAGGGGCGGGGAATCCAGAAGATCAAGAAACCTCTTCTCAGGCTCTTCGATAAGATCCTCTTCAGCAAGGTCAGGGAAGCCTTCGGAGGAGAACTGGATTTCTTCATCGGAGGCGGAGCGTTGCTGGATATCGAACTGCAGCGTTTCTTCTACGCAATCGGAGTGCCGATGTACCAGGGTTACGGGCTCTCGGAAGCTTCACCTATAATATCCTCGAACTCCACAGCAAGACACAGACTGGGATCATCGGGTTACCTTGTAAACAACATGGATCTGAAGATATGCGATGATGACGGCAACGAACTGCCTGTGGGTGAGAAGGGTGAGATCGTCATTCGCGGTGGAAACGTGATGCACGGTTACTGGAAAAACGAAACCGCAACAAAGGATGCCATCCGTGACGGCTGGCTCTTTACCGGGGACATGGGATACATGACTCCTGACGGGTTCCTCTATGTACTCGGCCGGTTTAAGAGCCTCCTTATAGCCGATGACGGGGAAAAATTCAGCCCCGAGGGAATAGAAGAGGCCATCAGCGAACAGTCGAAGTATATAGACCAGTGCATGCTATATAACAACCAGAAACCATATACAGTGGCACTGATTGTGCCAAACCAGCATGCATTGAAACTGTACCTTGAGAGCCGTAATATGTCGGCAACAACTGAAGAAGGAAAGAGGGCTGTACTCAATCTGATTGAAAATGAGGTAAATGAATACCGCATAAACGGCAGGTTCGGGCATATGTTCCCGCACCGGTGGCTGCCTGTGGCACTGGGTGTCCTGAACGAAAGCTTCAATGAAGACAACGGCATGATGAACTCTACTATGAAAATCGTCAGGGGCAAGGTTACCGACAGATACCATGATCTCATCGAGTGGCTGTATACACCCATGGGCAAGATAGCTTATAACGAACGCAACATGGAAGAGGTTGAGAAGATGAAGCTTGGCTGATCCAAAAAAAAAATACATATGAAATACAAAGTTTTTACGATTCTCGTCGTAACCGTCGGGATGCTGACGTTTTGTTCCCGTGAGAAGGCCCCTGAATGGAAGCCTGCCGAAAACCCGTTGATGACTGCATGGGCTGAAACCCTTGACCCTGCTGCACCGTGGCCTGAGTACCCGAGACCGGCGTTGGAGAGAAAAGAGTGGATGAGCCTTAACGGCACATGGGATTATGCAATCTGTCCCAAAGAAGCCGAACGCCCTGAGTCACAGGGGAAAATACTTGTCCCCTACCCTGTTGAATCGGCGCTCTCAGGGGTCAGACAGAGGTTGACCGACTCGCTTGCACTTTGGTATTCACGCGAATTCGTGCTCCCGAAAAATTGGGACGATAAACGGATAATCATCAATTTTGAAGCCTCCGACTGGGAAACAACTGTATGGGTGGATGACAACCTTGCTACAATCCACCGCGGTGGTTACGATCCCTTCTGGTGTGACATAACCAATTATCTCTCAGATTCCAGGAAGCATAAACTCGTTGTCAAGGTAACTGATCCGACTGACAGCGGACGCCAGCCCAGGGGCAAGCAGGTGAAGAAACCCGGGGGCATATGGTACACCCCCACTAGCGGCATCTGGCAGAGTGTATGGCTTGAGCCGGTTGAAAAGACCTGGATAGGAGACCTTCGTGTTGTGGCTGACATTGACAACGGGGTGCTGCACGTGACAGTGATCGAGGAACAGTGCCAGGGAGGTCCCGGTGGATGCCCGCCTGTTGACATGGCCCCTTCCCTTGCTGAGGTGTCACTTATTGCTGATGGCAAGACTGTGGCAGAAGCATCAGCCATTACCGGAACGGTGATGACGCTGGCAGTTCCCGACGCCAGGCTATGGAGCCCTGATGATCCTTTCCTGTATGATCTGAAAGTTAAGCTTGTGACAGGCGGCCAGATAACTGACGAGGTTAAGTCATACGCCGGGATGAGAAAGATCTCACTGGGAGTGACTGAAGACGGGTTTACACGCATCCTGCTCAATAACCGGTTTGTGTGGCAGAACGGTCCCCTTGACCAGGGATTCTGGCCTGACGGACTTTACACCCCACCGTCTGATGAGGCTATGAAATACGACCTTGAGATGCTGAAGGCAATGGGATTCAACATGCTCAGAAAACATGTCAAGGTCGAAAACCGGAGATTCTATTATCACACTGACCGCATGGGACTGCTTGTGTGGCAGGATATGCCCAGCGGCGACGATTACATCTGGGACGACAAACCGGATATTTCCAAAACTGCCGCTGACTCTGCAATGTTTATGAACGAACTGACAAGGATGATTGTGACAAAATTCAACAATCCGTCAATTGTGATGTGGGTCGTCTACAACGAGGGATGGGGTCAGTACAACACTCCTGCAGTGACTGATTATGTCATGGCATTCGACACCACAAGACTTGTCAACAGCACATCGGGCTGGACTGACCGCGGGACAGGGCATGTACTTGACATTCACAATTATCCGGAGCCTGCAGTTCCTGAAGCAGAAAAAGAACGGGCAATAGTGCTGGGTGAATTCGGGGGCCTGGGGCTGCCGGTTCAGGGCCACACCTGGGAACAGAAAAACTGGGGTTATGAGAAAATGGGTGACACCACGGCCCTGCTGCAGAAGTACGCTGACTTTTATGCCACTGTCAGGCAGATGGTTGCAGAAAAGGGACTGAGCGCCTCAGTCTACACCCAGACCACCGATGTCGAAACAGAGACCAACGGCCTGATGACATATGACAGGAAGGTGAACAAGATGGGAGTAGCCAACGTAAAGAGGGCGATGGAAGGGAATAAATAAGAAGGCAAGAGGCAAGAGGCAGTAGGCAGTAGTGGAGTGACTATAAATCAAGCATTTACTTAATGTATTGTCAACACTATTGCCTAATGCCTATTGCCTAATGCCTAAAAGCAACCTGCTCAAACGATCAGTCTGCTTTTGAATGGAAGAAAGGTCATGAAGTCCGCGTGATGGACTATATATGCCTCGGTGGTACGCTTGACGAGGTCACCCTCGTGAGCATGGGCAGCAATAATATGACATACTTCAGGAGGCACTCCGCACTCCTCTGCCAGGCTGACCCCTGAAAACGGATGCCTCAGATACTGACCATACTTTCCCTGTACAGCCTTCCCGCTTGCATCAAGCTCATACTCGAGCATTTTGCCGACATCGGCAAGAATGGCCCCGGAGATCAGCACATCCATGTTTACGGGAAGATCGTTACGGAAAAACTCGTTCATCTTCATTCCCGCATCGCGGGCAACATGTACAACACATCTCTTGTGATCCATGAAGGTGACTTTGAGGTCGGGGCCGCAGAGCAGTGTGAATGGGATCCGGTTCAGGTCATCAGCTGTGAGTACGCTCCGTTCCAGTGCCACCTCCCATGTACGGGCGGTTTTCTCCCTTAGTTCAGGGTCGCTGATCCATTCCAGTTCGGGCCAGAGTTTTTTGATTTCCTCGGTCATGACAGGCTATTTTAAGTGTGCAATAATTGCGTCTGTCATCTGGATGGTTGATGCAGCACCGTTTGTTACCACTTCGGGCTTTCCGGACATCTTCATCATATCATAGGTTTTCACCTTGCCTTCCTCGATGACTTCGGCAATAGCCTTGCGTATCCTTGTGGCAGTCTCCTTCTCGTCGAGGTAGTCAAGCATCATGCATGCTGACTCAATCATTGCAACCGGGTTGACGATGGGTACTTCGTAACCGGCGTATTTGGGAGCCGAACCATGGGTGGGTTCGAACACCCCTATTCCGTCTTCGGAGAACTGTGCGCTGCAGGCAAACCCGAGTCCGCCGATGAGCCCGGCAAATGCATCGGAGGCGATGTCTCCGAACATGTTTCCGGCAACAATCACACCGTAGTCTTCCGGGTTTTTCGTCAGCCACATCATCTGTGCATCGATATTTGTATTCCGGAGCTGTATTGCAGGGAACTCATTCTTCTGCATCTCCTTGGCTATCTTCCACATGAGGCCTGATGTCTCGCGTATCACGTTTGGTTTTTCGCAGACTGTGACTGATTTGTACCCGAATTTCACGGCATGTTCAAATGCTGCCCTTACGATACGCTCGGTGTACTTCTTTGTAAAGATTCTTGTTGAGACTGCCAGTTCCTCCTTCGGGCACCAGCCAAAATTTTCCCTGAATTTGGGATGCGTCATCAGTGCATCATAGACCTGCTGGGGAGGGTTTGACCATTCCACTCCTCCGTAGAGCCCTTCGGTGTTCTGCCTGAAGATCACAACATCTACCAAAGGTTCTTCAGGGTTACCGTCCTTGTCGCGTCGGATGAAGTTAAGCGGATTTCCTTTGTAGCTGCGGCACGGTCTGACGCATATATCAAGACCGAAGTGCTGTCTTAGTCCTACTATGGGGCTGCTGTAGGTGAATCCCTTGCCCTGTAGAGCCGGTGAGAGCTCAGCGGCGGCATCATCCTTGGGTTTGGAGGTGATTGCCCCGAACAATGCAATTTTATGCCTGGCTATCAGGTCAATGGTGCGCTGAGGAAGAGGATTGCCTTCCTTGCACCAGAAATCCCAGCCTATATCTCCGTAAACATATTCAGCATCAAACCCGGCCGCGTCGAGCACGCGAACAGCCTGTTTCAGAACAATGGCACCAATGCCGTCACCGGGAAGTGCCACAATTGTGCGTTTAGCCATAGTCGTATTATTTTCTGTGTTTTCGTTTGCTGTAAAAATATGGTTTTTATTGTGGTAAAAAAAAGAGTTTTAGCAGTTAAAATTCATAACGGTTGCATTGGAAAAAAACTATATTTACCGCATCACGGACTAAAACAGGATAAAGAGCATATTATGGGTGATTTGGGGGAGATAAAGCCCAGGAAGTTGTGGGGTTATTTCGAGGAGATTTGCAGGATACCTCGGCTTTCTAAAAACGAAGGAAAGATAAGAGCCTACCTGCTTGACTTTGCACGAAAGCATAACCTGGAAGCCAGGAAAGACAGCATCGGCAATATATTGATAATCAGGAATGCAGCCCCGGGAAAGGAAAAGATCAAGACGGTTGTCCTTCAATGTCACCTGGATATGGTTGGCGAAAAGAACGCTGCTC
The DNA here is from genome assembly GCA_964635655.1 of uncultured Rikenella sp. GTDB lineage: Bacteria > Bacteroidota > Bacteroidia > Bacteroidales > VadinHA17 > SR-FBR-E99. Next base: position 90,376 of record CAZWOC010000005.1, read on the forward strand.
ATCCTCATAACTGGGATACAGATCCTATAATTCCCGTCATTGACGGGAAGTGGGTTTCCGCAAGCGGGACCACCCTCGGTGCTGATGACGGGATAGGGATTGCAGCGCAGATGGCTGTTCTTACCGATCCGTACCTGCAGTGCGGGCGGATAGAATGTCTCTTTACAGTAGACGAGGAATCAGGAATGACCGGAGCGATAAACCTCAGGCCTGACTTCCTCAGCGGACGAATATTGCTGAACCTCGATTCGGAGGATGAGGGTATTCTCTTTATTGGTTGCGCCGGTGGAATTGATACCCAGGCGCTTCTGCCTTATACACCTGAAAAGATAACAGCCGGTCACAAAGCCATGAATATATCTGTTACAGGACTTCACGGCGGCCATTCAGGAGATGAGATACACAAGGGGTACGGGAACTCAATAAAGATAATTTCCAGGTTGTTGCAGGATCTGGAAAGGAAATATGGTGTAAGGATAAGCAATTTCTCCGGTGGGAACCTGCGCAACGCCATACCGAGAGAGGCATTTGTAACTATCACATTCAATCCTTCGCATGAAGAATATATCCTGGCTGACACTGCAGCCTATCACACCCATGTCAGGGAAGAGTACGGTGCACTTGAGCCTGAACTGAAGATATCTGCCGTACCTGTTGATGTACCTGAGCTTGTAATAGACCCGACAACACAGCACAAGCTTCTCGGGGCACTCAGCATTATTCCCCACGGAGTTCTCGGATGGTCAAAGGAGATCCCTGACCTTGTGGAGACATCGAGTAATCTTGCAACTGTCAGGTTTATTGAAGACAACATGATCCATGTTGTCACCACCCAGAGAAGTTCATCGGATGAAGCCAGACATTATGCTGCAATGAAGGCCGAAACAAGTTTTGACCTTGCAGGAGCTACAGTGACGCATTCTGACGGATATCCGGGCTGGAAACCCAACATGAACTCAGCGATTTTAAGGTTGATGATTGAATCATACCGCAAGCTTTTCGGCAAGGTACCCCAGGTAAAAGCGATACATGCCGGGCTCGAATGCGGACTTATACTTGAAAAGTACAAGGGGATAGATATGATCTCTTTCGGCCCGACTATCAGGGGAGCGCACACTCCGGAGGAACGGATAGAGATAGAGACTGTTCAGATGTTCTGGGACCTTCTGATAGATGTTCTGAGGCACATCCCGGCGGAGGAGAACTAACCGCACCATGCGGTTTCATTCCGGGATCATCGTACCTGGCTTAACTGTCAGAAGAAGATTATAACCTGACTTCTTGAATTCATCATGCAGGGTACTGAGCCGCGGTAACAGCCCTGTCCCTGATCGGGGATATTAATCCAATTCTTCGAATTCATCATGCGGTGCTCCGCAGACAGGGCAAGCCCATCCTGACGGAAGATTTTCAAAATCCGTTCCGGGCTCAACATCACTTTGCGGGTCTCCGGAGAGAGGATCATAGACATATCCGCATACCGGGCATCTGTATCTTTTCATTTCAATATGTTTAAACCTACCTTTTGACCTTCCGGACTGCATCTATCACTGTCCCGTCGACCCACTTGATGGCAGCGACAACCTTGTCGTCGAAGGCTGCTTTTTCGGGCTTGCCGCAAATCTTCTCGGCTGTCTCCTTCAGTTCCTCAATTGTTACAAGTGGAAGTCCCTTTCCACGTACTGAATCTATCAGATCCTGCCTGCGTGGGTTGATTGCAATGCCTCTCTCCGTGATAATCACATCGATGAGCTCGCCCGGTCCGCACAGTGTAGTAACGCGGTCAACTATCACAGGGATCCGGTCACGGAAGAGTGGTACGGGAATAATCACATTGCGTGCATGGAGGCAGTTCTGCCAGCCACCGATGCCGTGGAGCAACAGGCCGTCAGAGTGGGTCACTACATTGCCGTTGAAGTTAGTATCTATTTCTGTGGCACCCAGGATCATGATGTCCATCATGGTGGTCAGGTTGCCTTTTGAATGATAGTTATATGCGTTAAAAACAGGGTACGGGATATGGTTCAAATTTTTTTCTATTGACTTCACAGAGTCAAGGTCAAATGCCTGTGCATCGAGAATGTACCCCATTTGCCCCTTTTCGAGCATATCGACCATATATTTTGTGCTGCCTCCGAAGCCGAATCTGAACTTCCATCCCTTCTTCTTCAGCATCTGGTGCACGAACACTGCAATTGCAAGGCTTGTACCTCCTGCACCGGCCTGCATTGTAGCCCCGTCACGAAGCAATCCTGACTTCTCAAGGAACGAAGCTGTCAGCTCCGCAATAAGCAGTCTGTCAGGACTTTTAGTTATCTGTGTTGTTCCTGATACGATCTTTTCCGGGATACCGATCTTGTCAACGACCACCACATAATCCACGTAATTACCTTCGATCTCCATCGGGAAGCACGGGAGGTCAACAAGATCATCTGTAACAACTATTACCTTGTCAGCATACAGGTAGTCAGGTTTTGCATAACCGATAACACCAGTTGCCGAGGGTCCTCCTGTTCCTTTTGCATTGCCGAAGGAGTCAGCTGCAGGGGCAGCCAGTACTGCGATGTCAATCTTCACCTCGCCGTCCTGTATAGCCTGAACGCGGCCGCCGTGTGAACGAAGCACGGCCATTCCTTTCATTTTGCCGTCGGATACAAACATCCCGAGCGGGCCGTTCATGCTTCCCTCGATACGGTTGACAGTTCCGTTTTCAAGGTACTCTATTACAGGGTCATTGCACGGAAATGATGCAGAGGGGAGCCATACCAGGTCTTTGACACCCATCTCTGCGGCGATTGAAAAGATCTGGTTGCTGACAAGGTCGCCGTCGCGAAGGTGGTGATGGGTTGAGACTGTCATACCGTCTTTCAGTCCGCACCTGACAAGGGCTTCCTTTAGTGAACCGACAACCTTGTTGTTGTCTTCCGGGTAGTCGATGCATGTTGCTATCGGAGGAGCATACTTTCTCCCTGAGGGGCGATGCTTGCCCACACCCTTGAACGGGACAGCCTCTTTTCCGTTTATCTCATCCGGCACCAGACGACCGGCTGCATTCTCAACGAGTTTCATCTTCTGATTGGATTATTTTTTTGCCTTTTCCTCTTCCATCCAGTTCTCAGGCAGGATGCCCAGCTTTACAGCAAGGGTTATTGTCTTTTCGGCTCTGGCCACCACAGGAGGGTCTATCATCTTGGTTCCCAGAGCAACTACTCCCAGTCCCTTTTCAAGTGCATCACGGTATGCAATGACTATTTTCTTTGCCTTTTCTGTTTCCTCCTGTGAAGGAGAAAAACCCTCCCTGATGACAGCTATCTGGCGGGGGTGAATACATCCCATACCCTCGAAGCCCATTGACTTGGATGACAAGACGTTCTGAAGCAGCCCTTCCATATCTCCAACGTCAGAGAATACAGAGTCAATCGGCTGAATACCTGCAGCTTTGGCAGCTACAACCAATCGGTTTCGGGCATAAAGTGACTCCTTGCCTTCCTTTGTACGCTGTACACCAAGATCGGCAGTGTAATCCTCAAGCCCTATTGCCAGTGCAACAACTGATGATGATGCTGTGGCAATCTCCGTAGCATGTTCAACACCGGCAGCGCTTTCAATTATAGGCATCAGGAAGACCGGTTCATTCTGTCCTGCCGCTGCCTTTATCTCCTTAATTTTATTGTCAACCGTCCGGACTGTTTCGGCGTTCTCGCATTTTGGGATAAGGACAAGCTGAACATTGTGAGGTATCAATACCTCCAGGTCTGCAAGACCCCTTTCGCCCTGGTTGATGCGTATCATCCTTTCAGCGCCGTAGAAGTTCACAGCCCTGAGCGCGTTTCTGACGAGGATGCGTGCTTCATCCTTGCGGTCAGGTGCAACGGAATCCTCAAGGTCAAGGATTACACCGTCAGGTGAGTGCAGCCCTGCATTCAGGAACATCCCGGGGTTGTTTCCCGGCAGGTACAGTCTTGAGAACCTGTATCTGTCGCGTGATGAAACGTAAAGGTTATCCGGTATCATCTCAGGGATGAAGGTTTTTGTGGTTCCCGTGAGGGCTTTCACTGCAGCTTCCACCCTGGCAGCTATCACAAACGGAAGGGCGCCGGAGTCATTCACCGAGAGCCTGGCATTGGAAATACCGAAGTAATCAAGCAGTGACAGGCACTGCTCTTCGATAGCTTTGCCGTACATGCTTTTTACCTTCGATTTGATGTTCAGTTCAGTGCCGCCTGATTCTGTCAGTTCCAGCGTCACTTCAATGTCAGACCTGACTTTAGGTCCGGCATTGCCGGTAATTGCCTGTTTCATCGTCTCTACCCTGAGTTGAAGTATATAACAAACTTAAAAATAATATCCGAAACAGATGGCAATATCAAGATTGCCTGTCGTAATCCGGTTTGATAAATTCATTATCATCCCCGGTGAAGTACAACCACGAATGCCTTCAGGAAATGCAGGTTTCGTTTTTCGGATGTTACCCGATAACTATCAGGACCTCATCCTGCACCACTGACTTGCCGGCGGAGATGTTCACAGCTGTTACCTTGCCTCCTGTTTCCGCCTTGATGGCGTTCTCCATCTTCATGGTTTCAAGAGTGCAGAGTGTCTGCCCCGGACTGACCTCCTCCCCGGGTTTGACAAGCAGTTGAACTATGACACCAGGCAGAGGGGCTTTTATTTCAGTTGCCTGACCGGGGGTGTTTTCGGCTGGCTGTTTGGAAATCCTGGCCTGCCTTTGCTGCAATGACGATACGGGGGCATTGCTCTTCACTTTAGGTGTTTCGCTCTGCATCAGGACATCATAAACCTTCCCGTTCACCCCGATCCTGGTCATGCTGCCTTCTGTCCCGAAGACCTCAACATCATAAGGGTTGCCGTTTATTGTGAACTTGTAATTTTTCATTGTTTTCCAGTTATCTGATCTTTGGGTTTCGCATATTGTACAACTTTGAGCTCCATGGAGAGTACGGCTTGGAAACCCTTTTAATTGTCACCACACCGCTCTCTTTGTCATGCAATTCGCCAAAATGCTGGTAGAGAGCCATTGCGATTGCTGCGCTGATTTCACCTGCTGTTGTTTCTTCTGTACTCTGTGTTTCCCCGGCTGCATCTCCCTTTTTCCCGGAGGTTCTTCCTGCCAGGAGCCTTTTCGATGAGGTGAATATGGATCTGAAGAGCCAGAATACAATCAGAACAGAAAGAATAACAACCAGTATACCCACCAGGACGACTGTCGGGGTGAGTGAGTCGAGGATTGATCCGACCTCTGCGAGATATAATGTATGCATAATGATCATTTATCAGAGGGGGATATTACCGTGTTTCTTCATTGGTCCGGGATCTTTCTTTGTAGAAAGGCTCCTGAGTGCGCGGATGATTCTGAACCTTGTGTTGCGAGGTTCTATCACATCGTCAAGATAGCCGTACCTGGCAGCTTCATAAGGATTTGCGAATTTATCGCGGTATTCCTTTTCTTTCATCGCCACATACTCTTTACGTTCAGTTACATCGGCGATTTCGCTGATGGCTTTTCCCTCGAGCACTTCTATGGCGCCCTGCGGGCCCATGACTGCTATTTCAGCTGTTGGCCAGGCGTAGTTTATATCGCCCCTGAGCTGTTTCGATGACATCACGCAATGAGCGCCGCCGTATGATTTGCGAAGGGTGATAGTTACTTTGGGTACGTTGGCTTCGCCGTAGGCGTACATAAGCTTGGCACCGTGTATAATTATGCCGCCGTACTCCTGGGTTGACCCTGGAAGGAACCCGGGGACGTCAACGAATGTAACGATGGGGATGTTGAATGCGTCGCAGAAACGGATGAAGCGTGCGGCTTTTCTCGAAGCCTCGATGTCAAGGACTCCTGCAAGGTAAGCAGGCTGGTTGGCCACTATGCCGACCGGCATGCCGTCAAACCTGGCATAACCTACTACAATGTTTTTTGCATAAGCTTCGTGAACTTCAAGAAAATCGTTATAATCCACCACCCTGGTTATGACATCCTTGACATCATAAGGCTGGTTGGGACTTTCCGGGATTATTTCATTGAGTTCATCCTCCAGCCTGTCAATGGGATCATCGCACTCAAGCTGTGGTGGGTCTTCGAGGTTATTCTGAGGCATGAATCCCAGCAGCTTCCTGATAAGGTCAAGTCCTTCCTGTTCTTCGTCAACTGCAAAATGGGCTACACCGGACTTTGTAGTATGCACTCCGGCACCTCCCAGGTTGTCAATTGTGATATCCTCACCTGTGACTGTCTTTGCCACCTTGGGTCCGGTGACGAACATATAGCTGCTTTTGCGGCTCATGATTATGTAGTCGGTCAGGGCTGGCGAGTAGACTGCACCGCCGGCGCATGGACCGAAAATTGCAGATATCTGTGGAATCACGCCTGAGGCAAGAATATTACGCTCGAATATCTCGGCATAACCTGCGAGGCTTCTGACACCTTCCTGGATGCGGGCGCCACCAGAGTCGTTGATGCCGATTACCGGTGCACCTGCCTTCATGGCCTGATCCATGATCTTGCAGATCTTCAGGGCGAAGGTCTCGGAGAGGGAGCCGCCAAAGACAGTGAAATCCTGTGCAAATACGTACACAACCCTGCCGTCGATTGTGCCATGACCCGTGATTACACCGTCAGAAAGAAACTTCTTGTCTGCCAGCCCGAAATCCTCGGTTCTGTGGGTGACGAACATGTCAAATTCTTCAAAGCTGCCTTCGTCAAGCAACATTGTAATACGTTCCCTGGCCGTAAGTTTGCCCTTTGAGTGCTGATCCGCTATACGTTTATCACCACCGCCCTTGCGTGCCTTCTCCCTGAAATCAAGGAGTTGTTTTATTCTTTCCTGACTGTTCATTGAACCTTGTTATTTGTTGTTTTCGCTTTTTTTGTCTTCACACAGTTCGGTAAGCACACCGAATGTTGATTTCGGGTGAAGGAATGCGATGCTCAGTCCTTCAGCTCCCTTTCTGGGGGCAGCATCTATGAGCCTTATCCCGGCAGCCTCTGCTTCGTGAAGCCTCTCTTCAATCTTGTCCACTGCAAAGGCGATATGGTGTATTCCCTCACCCCTTTTCTCAATGAATTTTCCTACCGGTCCTTCCGGATCTGTTGATTCCAGCAGCTCGATCTTGGTTTGCCCTATCATGAAAAAGGCAGTTTTTACCTTCTGGTCGGCAACTTCCTCAACGTTGTAGCACTTCAGTCCAAGTACATTCTCGTAAAACGGAAGTGCTTCGGTAATAGAATTGACTGCAATTCCAATATGCTCAATATGTGTAGGTTTCATATAACAATTATAAAAGGATGAGATATAATTAGAGCATGCAAGTTAATTCTATTTAGCTCAGCCTCACACGATAAAAATCATGTTTTGGTATCTCAGAAGGGGAAATCGGAGGGGGCAGATTTAAGCTCTTCCGATTCAGGTTTTAAGGCAGCCTCATGGACCGGGTTGCCGTCCACGAAGATAGCCCTGTAGGGTCTTGTGGGGCATGCATGTTCGCAGGCGCCGCATCCGATGCAAATTTCATCCCTGACCTCAGGGATGAGCAGGTTGCCTTCGTAGGGGACCATGTGGCATGATTTTGTCGGACAGTGTTCCGAGCAAGCACCGCAGGCAGTATTTTCGGTATAGACTATGCAGTTTTCCTTTATAAAAACCGCTTTACCTATCTGGGTCAGTTTCTTTGCCTCCGGCAAAAGAGGCATGATTGCTCCGGTGGGGCAGACATCTGTACAGCGCGTGCATTCGTAATTGCAGAAGCCGCTGTGGAAGTCCATCCTGGGCTGCATAATACCGGCAATCCCGTATTCATTTACTGACGGTTGCAGGACATTTGTAGGGCAGGCATTGACACACAGGGTGCAGGCGGTACACCTGGAGGTAAAGGTTGAAATACCCGAGGAACCGGGAGGTGAGACGGGATAGAGTCTGTCTTCCTTCACAGTCGAATCCTTTGTCGGTGTAGGTACGGTTGCCTGTGCCCTGAGCAACTGCGAGCCGCCGGCAAGAAGCGCAAGTGAACCAGCAATGAAACCGCGGCGTGATGCATCAGTATCATTATCAGTACCTTGTTTACGCTTCAGCGCCACAAGGCCATATGAAAGTCCGTTCTCCTTGCACGAATCGATACAGTTGAAGCAGTTGACACATCTGCTCAGATCTACTTTTTTATTAAGGAAATCGAGGCATGAAGACTTGCATGCCATCGCGCACCGGCCGCAGCGGGTGCAATTGGATTCCTCGAATTTGATCCTGAACAGTGACACCTTGCTGAGGAAACCCAATAAAGTTCCTACGGGACATACAGTGTTGCAGTACAGTCTTCCGTACCTGAATGCAAGAAGGCCAGTCAGAAGAAGAAAAGCTGAAGGAACAATATAAGCTGCAAGTTCATAGGGCTTTATGTCAACACGGTAAATTGAATAAATATCAAATTTACCCAGAATTGCAGAGAGGAAGTTGTTGATGACAAGGGCAACCGGTTGAGCAAAATATGTCATCAGCCTCCCAAAAGTACTGTACGGGTCCAGTATTGTAAGCACATAAACGCCACCGAGGGCCATTATGCCGGCAGTAATTCCGAGGATAAACCACCTCAGTGCCGTATAGGGCTTTTTATAACCGAACCTGCGAAAGCGTCTTTTTACAAGTCCGCCCACCCTGCTGATGCCATCCTGCATTATGCCCAGCGGGCAGAGAAAGGAACAATAAGTTCGTCCGGTAAGGAGTGTGATTATGAGGACTGCAATGAAGCCGGTGGAAGCGGCAACACCTGCAATTACGAATTTGAGGAATGAGGGGACAAACTGCAGGTAAAGAATCGGGCCGAAGGCCTTGTCGCCCAGGATGCCCCTGAAATCAATGAAAAGAAAAGCATAAAGAAGAAGTACAAGTAGTGCAAAAACCGTACGGATATGTCTCAGGGCTGACGACTTCATGAACTGTTACATTTTCAACCTGTGTATGTTCATGGCAGAAAGATCCATTTTGCCAATACCCATTCCTGCTGCAATAGCTATATGCTCAATCGATGCAGGTTCTTTTCCCATCATCTTTGCTCCGGCGGCATCAATTGCAACCCAGTCAGTGGAGAGCATGAGCGACTTCATGTTTGAAAGATCGGCCACCGATACGCCGCGGGGTCCGTTGCGCATCATGACATTATATGCATCCATTACGTTAAGCTGAGGTTTCTTCGAATAGAGCGCATAGTCGGCAATGCACTGGTTAAGGTTGTTCCGGTGCCAGTAACCGCGGTCCCAGACCACACCCATCATGTTCTTCAGCGCACCTGTCATCATCGCCGAACTGTGGTGTTTCAGAACAGGTACATTGATGAAGACATCACTGCTCAGAACCAGTTCATGGACCTTGGCGGTTGTCAGTTTTTTCCCGTTGGGGATCGTTATTTCCTGGTAATAGCTCTCTGAATTGCCGGGAACTATCTTGGCCCCGGCATCTTTAACAGCCTGTTCAATTCCCGAGTTCTTGTAACATTTGATCCAGTTGTCACAGGTATTGTCAAACACGAATACATCCTTTGCCCCTGCCCGGTAACAGTGTTCAATTATTCTCTTGACAAGGGCCGGATTTGTATTTCCCCCTTTTTCAGGCACAACGTCCCAGCCTATGTTAGGTTTTACAAGCACCTTCTGGCCTTTCTTCACAAATGTGCCCATGCCGCCAAGAGCCTGGATTCCCATGTCGAACATAGCAGCAGGTTCACCTCCCATTACTGCAATGAGATCATAATCGGCACTTGCCGGTAAAGCCTTTCCCGCAAATGCTTCTTCATACCTGCCAAAACTCATGAATGCGCCTGCAGCAAGTCCTGCTCCAAGTGAATTGCGCAAAAAACTCCTTCTTTTCATTCTCTTCTGCTGTAATATACCCGAAAAACAGGAAGGTGCAAAGTAAACAATTTTTTTAATATATCGGCTCCGTATTCTTATATTAGCAGCCTGAGAATACGGCCATCAGCGATAGTGCGGCAATAACAGACGATGTTAAAAAAACAAAAAAGATGAAGATACTTTACTACGACTGCTTTTCAGGGATCAGCGGTGACATGAACCTGGGTGCATTGCTTGACCTGGGCGTCAGCCGGGAAATCCTTTTAAGCGGCCTGCAGAAGTTGAATAGCGAAGGCTGGAGACTTGATATCACCCGCGACCAAAGGCATGGCATAACAGGTACAAAGGTCACCGTGATAACCGGGAATGACGAGGAATCTGACAATGATCATAAACACACTCATGATCATGATCACCAACATGATCATGACCATGAACATGAACATGAGCATGAGCATGAACACGGACACGGACATGGAAACGGGCATGACCACGACCATGCCCACCGGCATGAACACAGGAATCTTGCAGATATCGAAGGAATCATACACAGGAGCGGGCTGACGCCCGAAGTGAAGGAACTGGCGGTGAAGATATTCAGAAAGGTTGCAGAAGCGGAAGCAACAGTGCATGATAAACCTCTTGATGAAATACACTTTCATGAGGTGGGAGCCATAGACTCTATTGTCGACATTGTCGGAGCCGCCATCTGTCTTAACGAGATCGGAGCTGACAGGATTTATGTCTCAGACATTGAACTCGGCAGTGGTATGGTGAGGTGCCAGCACGGGCTGTTGCCGGTACCTGCTCCGGCCACTGCCCGCATTATCAGCGGTTTCCCTGTTCATACAGGGGGTGTTGATTTCGAAGCCACGACTCCGACCGGGGCTGCAATCATTTCCGCTGTTGCAGAGCCGCTGCCTCCTTCAATGAGTTTCGTAATCAGGAAGAGCGGTTACGGAATCGGCCACAGGAACAATCCATCCAGGCCCAACATACTGAGGGTTTACCTTGCCGATACATCAGGGGAGCCTGAAATCGGGCATGAGTCAAAGCTTGTCGAATGCAATGTCGATGATATGAATCCCGAAATGACAGAATACATCTCCGGGAGGCTCTTCGCCGCAGGCGCAGGAGATGTGTGGTTTACACCCGTGATAATGAAAAAGGGCAGACCGGCTTTCACCCTCAGCGTCATATGCGAGGAAGACCGCCTGGAAGCTGTCAGGGAGATTTTATTCACCGAATCGACAACGATAGGACTCAGGGTGTCTTCATTCACCAAGGAGACCCTTCACCGGGAATTTGTAGAAACAGACACCCGGTTCGGGAAGGTGACTATCAAAAAGTCATACTACAACGGAAGGCTGGTGTCAGTAAAGCCTGAAGCCGACAGGTGTGCGGCTATTGCTGCTGAAACCGGGCTGCCGATGAAAGAGGTGATGCAGGAGATTTTTATGCATTTAAGGACCCGGTCATGACTGAAGTAAGGAAACTTGAAAAGCTTAAGACAATCCTTTCTGAGGCCGGCTCAGCTGTTATTGCCCTCTCGGGAGGCACTGACAGCACATTCCTTGTGAGTGTCGCAGCAGGAATTGAGAGCTTAAGAGTCATGGCAGTGACAGTCAGCACACCCTATATGTTTTCATCGGAAGTTGATGAGGCGGCCGCTTTCTGCAGTGAAAAGGGAGTGCCACACAGGCAGATCGGATTCGATATTCCGGACACAGTAAGGATGAACCCGCCCGAGCGTTGCTACCTTTGCAAAACAGAGGTTATGAAGAGTATAAATGCTGTTGCCGGGGAAGAGGGTTATGCATTCGTCTTTGACGGGACCAACGCTGACGACCTGCTTGACTACAGGCCGGGCCTCAGGGCCCTTGCTGAAGCAGGAGTAAGGAGTCCGCTTGCCGAGGCCAGGATGACAAAAAACGAGATAAGGGCACTGGCACGTGCCGCAGGACTTGCTGTAAGCGACAGACCGTCAAACGCCTGCCTCCTGACACGGTTCCCACATGGAACGGAAATGAATCCGGAGGAACTCCGAAGAGCAGAGAAAGCTGAACGGATAGTAAAAGAAGAGGGGTTCACAGGCGCACGTGTCAGGGTACACGGCGACATCGTTCGCCTGGAAATATTGAATGAGCATTTTGACAGAATTGTGGCAGCCGACACCAGGCTGAAGATCGCCTCTGCACTTAAAAAGCTGGGATACAGATACATCACAATTGATGCAGAGGGATACCGGAGCGGAAGCATGAACAAAACAGAAGAAGGAAGACCTGATAAGGGCCGGGAAGCATAAAACACAGGAAGCATGACCGCGAGAGCGGCAGATTGCACAAAACTGCATAATCATGAATGCGAAAGAGCTTGAGAAGATACTTACCGGAATAAGGGCCGGAACAATCAGTGTTGATGAAGCAATGGAGAAACTGCGTGATTTTCCGTACACAGATCTTGGATTTGCACGGATTGACCATCACCGCGAGATGAGGACAGGCTACCCGGAGATAGTGTACTGTGCAGGGAAGACGCCTGAGCAGGTCAGAGCCATTTTCGACGTTATGAACGGGCATGAGAATAATATTATAGGTACAAGGGCGGAGAAGGAGATGTTCAGCTATATAAGCCCCTTTTTCCCGGAGGCGGAATATTACGCGATTGCCCGGATTATAAGCATAAAAAAGAAGGATATCGTGCCGCCTGCCTCGAAGATTGCCATAATTACCGCGGGCACGTCGGATATTCCGGTGGCGGAGGAGGCTGCCGTCACGGCCGAACTGCTCGGAAACGATGTGGTTCGCATATATGATGCCGGCGTGGCCGGAATACACCGGCTTGTTGACAAGCTTCCCGAGATAAGAGCCTGCAGGGTCTCAATAGTCATTGCCGGAATGGAAGGTGCCCTGGCAAGTGTTGTCGGCGGGCTTGTCAATATGCCTGTGATCGCCGTTCCCACTAGTGTCGGTTACGGTGCCTCTTTTGAAGGGATCTCTGCATTGCTGGCAATGATGACAAGCTGCGCAGCCGGTGTTACGGTGGTTAATATTGACAATGGCTTTGGGGCAGGATTCGCAGCAGGAAGGATTAACAGACTCTGACGGCAATGACGGAGGATATCCTTCTCTCGACCGCTTACTTCCCTCCTTCTGAGTATTTCAGCCTGATTGTGCGAAGCACGCGGGTACTGATAGAACGGGAAGAAAACTACCACAAACAGACCTGGCGTAACAGGTGTCTGATAATGGGTCCGAACGGACCTCTGCCTCTTGTCATCCCGGTGCTCAGAGGTTCATTTCACAAGACAGCAATCCGTGATCTCAGGATAGACAACAACAGACGATGGCGGGAGCTTCATCTCAGGGGTATTTATTCGGCATATGCTGCCGCTCCCTTCTTCGAGTTCTACTATGATATGATTTCCGGGGTCATTTCAAAGCCCCACACATTCCTGCTCGACCTGAACAGTGAGGCACTCGATGCTGTATGCGGAGCCATTGGCATAACAGCGCAGACATGTTACACTGACAGCTACGAACCGGCCGGGAGCAGGGAAAATGACTACCGGTACACAATTACGCCCAAGAAGGCACAAGCCGGCAGGACGACAGAAGTGCCAGGGAAAAACAGTGCTTCTGTGGCGCCTGTCTATAAAGAAATCCCCTACACCCAGGTTTTTGGGGAGAGACACGGATTCATGCCGGGGCTGAGCATAATTGACATGCTGCTCAATAACGGACCGGGGACCCGTGCTTTATTGCTCAGGTCCCCGGAGGCAGACATCTGTTGATTTACCTTAGAATTTCAGTCCAAGAGTGACTGAAAGGTACCTGTCCTTTGTATTCAGATTTGCAGGATTACTTGTGTAGAATTGTGAAGGCCTCGGGTCATCGGGATACATCATGTAGGACTCATAGCTGTTAAGCCAGACCATTGCCAGGTCTATATAGAATTTTTCCTGTCTGTAGCCCAGCCCTGCACTGTAGCCGTTCGAGGAGGCGTCTTCATTGAGGGTTTCTGCTGCGAACGAAGAACCGTAATGACTGTAACCTCCGCGCAGGTAGAGAGATCCTAATCGTGCTTCAGCACCAATCCTCAGGTTGGCGGCGGCACCCGTCTCGGCAACAAGGTCCTCGTTCTCGGTTGCGAAGTCGTAGCCGTCAGCACCCTTGCTCAGCCTGGCCAGAGAATAATCGATGAACTCATAGTCTGCGCTGATCAGACCAAAGTTCCCGATCTGGTAGGCTATGCCTGCATTGAGGTGATAAGGGGTTGTAATACGGTAGCGGTAAGTCATGTCATCCTGGCTGGCGGTCGGGCTGGCGTCGTCAGAGGGATCTGACGGGGTATCATTGTCAAGCTTGACTGAAAGGTTACTGTAGAAGACCTCATCAATCGTATAAATTGTAGGTGTGGTAAAGCCGACACCAAGGCGAAGTGATTCAACAGGCCTGACAATTGCCCCGATTTTGAAATTCCACCCTGAGCCCACAGCCTTGAAATGATCTGTATATGTAAAGCTCACAAGGTCGAATGTCCTGCGTGCCTCATCCATCTCCGAGTGGGTATAATGGCCTGTATATGAGATATTCGTGATACCGAACCCTGCTCCCAGGTAAACCTTTTCGCTAAGATTTGCCCCTATGGCTACAGTATGTTCATTGCTGTAACCGGCGTTGTCAATGGTTCTTTTAACCTGCTGTCCGTATGCAGGATCAGTCTCGCCGTAGTAAGAGAAGATTGAACCGTATTCGTCGAGATAGTTCGGGAGGGTGTCAATGAGATATGTTTCGTATGCCATCCATGCCTGTCCGCCCAGTTCACCGGTTCTGTAACCACTTCCCTGCATTGCCCAGAAATCAGCCATTGAACCGTTATCACTTATTCCGTCAATTACGGCGTTACGGTAATAGTTGTTTGTCCTGTTGAATGTATAGGCGAAACTGAGGTTTGTCAGCCCGCGTGAACTGCCGGTCTTGATTGATGAGACCACTCCGGCCTGTCCGAGGTTAAATCCGGAATAGCTGTTGTCAGATCCGAAACCGTTCCAGTCGGTATTTATATCACGGAAGAAAACGACCGGGGTCAGTGATACTTCTGTTGTCCTGAACAGGCCTGCCGCAGCAGGGTTAAGGCCTATTGCGGAGACGTCTCCGCCGAGTGCTGTAAAGGCGCCGCTCATACCGTTGAACCTGGCTGTACCCTGGTAGAAGAGCCTCGAGTATCTTATGGCATCATCCATGTTCTGTGCAGCCATCCAGGCGGGAAGCAACAGAACTGTCACAGTCATCAGTAATATTTTTCTTTTCATGTCCTTGATTATTTGATATACACTTCCTGTTGCTCCTGCAACATGCGGAACATTAGCTTATAATGCCACCTGTTATGTTTACCTTCTGCCTCCTGATGAGCTTCTGCCAGAGGAGGAAGATGAAGATGAAGATGAAGAAGAGGATGAGGAAGAGCCTGCCGAGGAAGAACCTGAGCTGTGGCTTCCGCCTGATGAATAGGATCCTCCGGAGCTCATGCTGCGGCTTCCTGATGAGTATGAAGAGCCGCTGCTCCTGCTTCCGGATGAGTATGATGAACTGCTGCTGCGTGAGGGTGCGGAGTATTGTACCGGTGATGATGACGATCTTGAGGGCGTATATGAACTGCTCCCTGACGACGAACTCCGGTTGTAGACATTACCGCTGCTCTGGGTTGTTGTCGTACCGCTGCTGCGTGTGGTGTTGTATGACGGTCTCGAGCTCACTCTGGGGTTATTATAGCTCGGGGTGTAGCTCCTCTGAGATGGCTGGTACTGAGGTCTGTTTACAGTTTGCGTCTGTGTTCTGACCGGTGATTGCTGCTGGCTCGCAGCCTGGGTGGAAGTTTCGGTTCTCAGCTGTGACTGTGTTCTTGTCTGTGTCTGAGTCTGCAGGCCTGTGCCGGCTTCGCGCCTTGTATATTCAGGCCTTGAAACATTGCCGGAGACAGAGCCTTCCCTGTTATAACTAACTGTTTCAGTGGATGTTCTCCTGGTACCTGTTGTTGTTCCGGCTGCTGCGGCATCCCTGTAGGTAACCGTTCCTGTGGTGGTTCTGCGTGATCCATCCGTTGCGGGAGCAATGGCTGCAGTTGTCCCCCCGGCTGTGCCAAGTCTCCTGCTTGTCATGTCACCTCCGGGTGCATAGCCTGACTTGCTCCTTGTATCCGTGGTTGAGTACGAGCCTCTTGACATTGTGCTGTAGCCTCCCCTGCGGCCGGTATTTGCAATGTATTCAGGGTTGTTGTAGTAGTATGAAGGATAACCGTAACCTGAATACCAGGGTGAGTAGTTGTATCCGTAGTAACTGTTGTAGTAAGGGTATCCGCCCCAGTATGAATAGTAAGGCCTGTAATATGAATATGAATACGGATAATAATCATACATGAACGGATCATAACCCCAATAGTACGGTGATCCGTAGGGGTCCCAGTAGTTGTAACCGTATCCGAAACTCAGCCTCATGGAGTAGGGTGAGAAGTAGAAGGGATCCCTCCAGTAAGGATAGAAGTAATCATCATTGAAGAGATATATCTGTTCAGCAGCGCCTCCGTAATAATTATTTACAATTGTTGATTCGCCGCCTGCGGCGTAGGCTGAGTACTCATCCTCGGGAATGTATTCGTCTGCCATGAGGGTGTCAGCAGCATATATGTTATCATAGTACTGCTGGTCGGCACTTTTTCCTGGAACAGTGGTTGTTGCCACAGTTACCGGACTCTCTGACGGCCTGTAGTAGACGTCATCATACGAGGAACCTGTGAAGCGGAGCGACGAGCACGAGCTTGTTATCACAAGTATAGCCGGGATAATGTACCATAACCTTTTCATTTCAATATCCTCCTGATTATCTTCCCAAATTTATACAAATTCCGTACCAATTTCATTCTACAGACCAGTTATTTATCGTTTGCAGTCTCAATCAAAAATTTCAGCATGATAATCCGGCTCACTTTCATGTTCACAAGTTTTGTCTATTTTTACGCCGTCAATTTTTTGACCGTTAACAATAGTACAAAATTATAACTGAGGAATGGCCAAATTTCTTACAAACAGGGAAGAGAATTATTCACAGTGGTACAATGACCTTGTAATAAAGGCTGACATGGCAGAGAGCTCTGCTGTACGCGGCTGTATGGTCATCAAGCCGTACGGTTATGCCATATGGGAAAAAATCCAGTCGGAGCTTGACAGGATGTTCAAGGCCACCGGTCATGTAAACGCCTATTTCCCTCTTTTTATACCGAAGTCTTTTTTCAGCCGTGAAGCAGCCCACGTGGAAGGTTTTGCAAAGGAATGCGCTGTTGTCACACACTACAGGCTTAAAAACTCTCCTGACGGGAAGGGAATCGTAGTCGATCCGGATGCCCGCCTGGAGGAAGAACTTATTGTAAGACCCACTTCAGAGACGATCATCTGGAATACTTACAAGGACTGGATCCAGTCATACCGTGACCTTCCGCTGCTCATCAACCAGTGGGCCAACGTTGTCAGGTGGGAGATGCGTACGAGGTTATTCCTGCGCACAACCGAATTCCTGTGGCAGGAAGGGCATACAGCTCATGCAACCAGGGAGGAAGCTCAGGAAGAGGCAGTTAAGATTCTCAATCTTTACACCGACTTCGTTGAGAACTACATGGCTGTGCCTGTTGTAAAGGGGGTAAAGACCGAGAGTGAGAAGTTTGCCGGCGCCATTGAGACATATACGATCGAGATGCTTATGCAGGACGGCAAGGCGCTTCAGGGCGGGACAAGCCACTTCCTCGGACAGAATTTTGCGAAAGCATTTGATGTTCAGTTCACAAACCAGGAGGGTAAGCTTGACTACGTCTGGGCAACATCATGGGGCGTCACTACCCGTCTTATAGGAGCCCTTATAATGGCTCACGCCGACAACAACGGTCTTGTGCTGCCGCCGAAACTTGCACCCATACAGGTTGTAATTGTCCCCATTTACAAGGGTAATGACCAGCTTGACACAATTTCAGGGATAGCTGTTGACCTTAAAACCCAGCTTGAGAAGGCAGGATTCTCGGTCAGGTATGACAACCGTGACACACAGAAGCCTGGCTTCAAGTTCGCCGAGTACGAGCTTAAGGGAGTACCGGTGAGGCTTGCCATCGGTCCGCGTGATGCCGCGGAAGGGACTGTGGAGGTGGCACGCCGCGATACACTTGCTAAGGAGACTATCAGGCGCGAAAATGTGGTTGAACATGTGAAGGGTCTGATGGATGAAATACAGAAGAATATCTTCAGGAAGGCAAGTGAATTCAGGGACAACAGCACCTACAGGGCAGACACCTGGGAAGAATTTGTTGACATAATCGAGAACAGGGGCGGTTTTGTTCTCGCTCACTGGGACGGTACTGCTGAAACGGAGGAGAAGATCAAGGACCTTACAAAGGCCACAATAAGAGCCATCCCCCTTGACAGCCGGGAAGAAAAGGGCAACTGTATTCTTTCCGGGAAGCCCTCAACAAGAAGGGTGCTTTTCGCAAGGGCCTACTAAACAGGATAATACACTATTACATCAGAGGTCACTCCCGGCATCAGTCTGGCGGGTGACTTTTGTTTTTAATGCACACCCGTTGTTTTTGTGTAAAATAAATCTGTAATTTTAGACGATTGAGCAATTGAACAATTATGGCGGATGAGATAACACAAAGCAAGGTTCTGATAGTAGATACCCTGAAAGGTAAATCTGTTCTTAAACAGAAGGTCTTTGACAACACAGCTTCGGCATTCATGGTGGTTAAGGAGATCCTGAAGAACCTGGCCCGGGATGTAAACACGAACCTGTCAGGCATTGACCCCAGGATAAGGATGGAGTACACTGACAGGAGCACTTTTGATGCCCAGCTCAAGGTGGCAGGTGACCTGCTACTGTTCAGCATGCACTCAAACATATTCCAGTTTGACCGTGAGCACCCTGCCTGGAAGACCGCCTATATCCAGAAGAATAAATTCAACGCCTACAGCGGTATAATAAACATCTACAATTTTCTTGCTGACTCATTCAAATATTCAAGGCTCGATGACCTCGGTTACCTTATTGCCCGTATCTTCATCAACCATGAGAACCAGTATTTTGTGGAAGGAAAGAGGCAGATGGGGATGCTGTTCACAAACTACGGCAATGAAGCTTACAACACTGAATCATTAAAGAAGATTGTTTATACAGCCATCAACTACTCCCTCGAATTTGACCTCCTGGTTCCGCCATATGACACTGTAAAAATAGCCTCTGTAGGACAGGCGGAATCGAAGATACAACACTCAAGGCTGATAACCGGAAAAAGACTCGGCTTCCAGTTTAACTCTGATGATATCCTGGATGACAATTCAAAGCCACAGTGAAGCCATGCACAAATAACGCAAAAAAGCAGCTTTTCTATCCATTTCTGGCACTGATAGTGTCTTTACACTGTCTCATTGCGGGGGCACAGGACTCCACAGCTCCTGACACTCTCTCAAGGGCATTTTATGATTCGCTTAAGGTAAAGGCTGAAAAGCGAAGGCTCACAAGTCTCCTCTATGACATGATAATAATATCTCCTGCGACACCTGGTTCGGCAAGAGACAAGATGACAAGTACGAATGCGTACGAAGCCTATCAGGGAAGATTCATCCGCAACACGGAGATAGTCAGGCTCGATGCATTCGGCCAGAGCATCGACAACCCGCAGGAGAAGAGACCCTCGAAAGCAGAGCAGTTGATGAATTCAACCTATACGAAAACCAGGAAATTTGTCCTGAGCCACCATCTCCTATTCAGACAGGGCGATACGGTTTCTCCGCTCGAGATGGCTGACAACGAACGCCTTTTAAGGGAATTGCCTTTCATTGACGACGCCAGTATCACAATTGTGCCTGTCGACAGTAACAGTGTCGACATTGCCGTGGTGGTCAGGGAAAAATACCCGCTGGGGCTCAATCTGAGACTTGATGACCTTAAAAGCGGCCTGGTAAGCCTTTACACAAGAAATTTTGCGGGTCTGGGACATGAACTGGAGATCATGATGCCTTATGACTATAATGATTACAACGATCCGGCGATAGGGCTCAGGTATTCAGTCCGTAACATCGCCCGCACCTTTTCCGACTTCAAGCTTGAGTTTTCTGACGGTCTTGGTTCAACTCACCTGGGAGGTGTATTCAAGAGGGATTTCGTCACTTCAGAAACCAAATATGCATGGTCAGCCTCACTCCTTTTCACCAGTACCAGCAAGAACATTGACACAATGGCTTTGCCGGCACCGCTGAGGTTCACCTGGCAGGACTACTGGGCAGCGAGGTCGTTCATGCTTGACAGGAAGAGTGTCACCAGGCTGATTGTAACGGCAAGGTATATGCACAACAATGTCTTCAGAAGACCGGCTATTGATGATTTTTCATTTTACCGGCTTCAGAACTACCAGACAGTCACAGGAAGCCTGGCAATCACATCGCAGAGGTTTTTAAACACTTCTTTGATATATAGTTACGGACGTACTGAAGACATTCCCTACGGATACATGCTGGAATTCCTCGGAGGAAGGGAGAAAAATGAATTCAAATGGCGAAGTTACGGAGGTGTAACTGCCTCCTACGGAAACTTCTTCACGGGGATCGGATATCTGTATGCAGGAGCAGGTGTCTCGGCCTTTTATAATAAAGGTAACACTGAGCAGGGGATGGTGCATGGTGCAATCAGGTACTTCACTCCTCTTGCCCATGCCGGAAAGTCAAGGTTGCGAACATTCGTGAATCTCAACTACACAAGGGGTTTCAACAGGTACGCCGATGAGTGCCTGTATTTCAAGGATGACGGACTGATCAGGGGTTTCCGCAATGACTCCCTGAGCGGGGGTACACGCCTTTCATTTTCATTCGAGCCGGTACTCTTTTTACCAAGACCGGTTATTGGATTCCGCTTTGCTCTCTTTGCTTTTGCCGATGCAGGAGTGCTGGCGAGAGAAGAATTTACAGAAGGAGGTTATCAGACTGTGACTGCCCTCGGTGCCGGGGTCAGGATAAGAAACGATCAGCTGGTAATCAACACTCTGCAGATAAGGCTCACATGGTATCCCAACTCTCCGCCATGGTCTGAAAGCTCCTGGGTCACAGCAAACGGCCTTGTCAGGCTCAGGCCACCCAGGTTCGAACCTGCTCCTCCCGGGGTGACTCCGTTTATCTGATACTCATTGTCCCACCCCGGTGACTCCCTTCAACCAGGTCTTGCATCCGTTCCTTACCTCAGCCAGGTCTTGCATCCGTGACCTACTTCAACCAGTTCCTGAAACCGTGACTTACTTCAGCCAGGTCCTGCATCCTGTTTTTACTGACTGGAAATTTCTTTTCCGGTGATGATTTTTACCTTTGTACAAACCAACAACAAATGCTCACCAGATTCCTTGAATATTCATTAAAGGAGCAACTCTTCAGCAAGGGAAGCAGGCTGCTGCTTGCCGTCAGCGGAGGCATCGACTCGATGGTGATGGCATGGCTTTTCCGTGAGGCCGGAATCAATCACTCGATCGCCCACTGCAATTTCTCTCTCAGGGGGGAAGAGTCTGACGGAGACGAGGAATTTGTTGCATCATGGGCCGGTTCAGGCAATATCCCATTTTTTTGCAAGAGGTTCGATACACTTGCATACGCCGGGACACACAAGGTTTCGGTGCAGATGGCAGCCCGCGAGCTGCGGTATGAATGGTTCAGATCACTCGTCCGCTCCGAAGGCTTTGATGCGGTAGCCGTGGCTCACAACCTGAATGACAATGTTGAAACATTCCTGATCAACCTGTTCAGGGGAACCGGGTTGAGCGGCCTGACAGGGATAAGCCCCCGTACAGAAGACATTATCAGGCCACTCCTTTTTGCAACAAGGCAGGAGATCACCGGGTACGCTGCCGCGGAAGGCATCAGTTACAGGGAGGACAGTTCAAACGCGGAGATGAAGTATACCCGCAACAGGATAAGACACCTGATAATTCCGGAGATTGAAAAAATCAATCCGGGTATTCTTGCAGCTGTGACAGATACGATGAGCCACCTTTCCTCCTCCTCGTCACTGATCGGAATATACCTTTCACAGCTCGGCAGCCGGATCTTCAGATCATCGGGTGAAACCACAGAAGCAGAGATCATCAGTCTTAGTTCGCTGGAGCCGCTGGAAGCTCATATCTTTGAACTGTTCCGCCCCTACGGTCTCTCTCCCAGGCAGACCGCCGAGGTCATTGCACTTCTGAATGCCGGTACAGGCAAATCGGTTTACACATCGACCCACCGTTTGCTGAACGACAGAGGCAGGATCATCATCACCCCCGTCAAGGTTGATAAGCCAGGAGAATACTGTTTCAAATCTGTCGACGAGATGAATATCTCAGGACTTTTCAGCAACCTGCGGATAACTTCACCGTCCGATGAGCCTGCTCCTTCAGGAAACCTGACCGCCTCACTTGATCTCGACATGGTGAGTTTCCCGGTCACAGTAAGAAAATGGCAGCCGGGAGACCGATTTATGCCACTGGGGATGAAAAAGATGAAGAAAATAAGTGATTTCCTGATTGACAGCAAGGTGCCTGCCACAAGCAAGGATCAGGTTCTCCTTCTGCTGTCAGGCAGTGATGTAATGTGGGTCATGGGTTACAGGATCGATGACAGGTTCAGAATCACCAGTGACACAAACAGGATTCTTGTGCTGACGATTTGATTCCCAGGCCAGATTCTTCTTATCTCTCTCTTACAGAGTTTATTCCCCTGTCGATCATCAGCAGATCAGCAAGCCCGATAGCTACCGCTGACTCCAGTATGACAGGGATTCGTCTCGCGATGCAGGCGTCATGTCTGCCCTTGATCTCGAGGTCTGTCATTGCACCGGTAGTTCTGTCAAACGTTTTCTGGGTGACTCCGGTACTTGCAGCCGGTTTGACCGAAACCCTGATAATAAGATCATTCCCATTGGTTATGCCGCCATTAATACCTCCGGCATTATTGGTTGAAGTCTTTCCCCTGGCATCAACAAACGGGTCATTGTTCAGAGACCCGTAGCTTCTCGATGAAGCGAATCCGGCTCCGAATTCCACCCCGTTCACAGCAGGTATGCCGAAGGCTATCATCCCGAGGGCAGCCTCAACGGACATAAACGCAGGTTCGCCAAGACCCTTGGGGACGTTTTTGACAACGCACTCGACGACACCGCCCACTGTGTCATTTGTTTCCATTGCCCTTGCTATTGCCGAGACAGTATCTTTCTCACCACCCGCCTCCACAAGTGTGGCGGTTATGATTGCAGGTGACAGTATTTTCCGTGCAAAATATCCGGCGGTAACCATTCCCCATGTCAGCCGGCCGGAAAAATGCCCTCCTCCGCGCATGTCGCTGAAGCCCCGGTATTTGTATCCTGCCGTAAAATCAGCATGTCCCGGTCTGGGTATGCTTGTGAACTGTTCATAGTCACCAGGCCTGAAATCGTTGTTTCGGGTGCACAGGACCAGGGGAGCACCCGTGGTATAGTCGTTTGATATACCACTGATTATCTCCGGCACATCTGTCTCACGCCGTATTGTTGTACCCGGAAGAAGACCCTTTCTCCTTGATAGATCGGCCATCAGCTCTTCCCTCCAGAAAGGAAGCCCTGCAGGGCAGCCGTCAATAACCACTCCTACGGCCGGCCCGTGTGACTCGCCGAATATTGAAACCCTGAATACTGATCCTATTGTGTTCATTATCGTTTTTTATGATTGACTATGACCTTCTTTTTGGTTGTAATGGTTGACAAATGCCTGAACCTCGGTGAGTGGGAGTCTCCTGACAACAGCTTTTCCCAGCGATCTGAGCAGTACGAAATTAACAGCACCTGCCTCACCCTTCTTATCCCTGGCGATCATGCCTGCCACTTCCGGAGGCAATGGATAACGTCCAACAATACCTGCCTTCTCAAGTGCCGTCACGAGGAGGCTGTATTCAGTCTGAGGCATCTCTCCTTTCCACACCGAGAGCTCCGCTGCTATCATCATTCCCTGTGCAACTGCCAGTCCGTGAGGGATGCTGTAGCGGGTTTCAAGGACATGTCCGAAAGTATGCCCGAAATTAAGTATCCGCCTCAGTCCCTTTTCGAGCGGGTCACGCCTCACCACACTGGCTTTAATCTTTACTGCACGCATTATCAGGTCACCCAGTACAGCGGGGTCACCTGTCCTAAGCTGGTCAGCTGATGCCGAAATGTCAAAAAGGAGTTTTCTGTCACGGATAACGCCGTGTTTATACAGTTCACCCAGACCTGACCTGAACTCCTGATCAGGCAGGGTGCGCAGCATGTCATGGTCGCATAGCACAAACTCCGGCTGACAGAATGTGCCGATCAGGTTCTTGTACACTCCCAGGTTCACACCGTTTTTTCCCCCTATGCTTGCATCTACCTGTGACAGAAGGGTCGTAGAGACGAATGCATGTCTCACTCCCCTCATATACACTGAGGCTGTCATCCCGGCGATGTCACATACGACCCCTCCGCCAAACCCCAGGATGAAAGAAGAGCGGTCAGCTCCCGATTCCAGGAGCATTTTGCATAGGTTTTCAACCGTCGCAAGAGTCTTGCTCACCTCACCCGGTTCGATTGTCAGGACATCACCCGGAGGAAATGATCCGCCGTACAGACTCAACACGTTCGTGTCAGTTATGATGAAGAGTCCCTTCTGCGGCACGAGATGAAGAATATCTCTCATTGTTCCGCCCATAATGAGAACTGAATTCCCTGATGTGCTTTTTATCCTGATCCGATTCATTGCGGCACAAAATAATAAACAGGAACATTATTTACCATGATTTTATTCAGATAGTAATACTTTTCCGGCAAAAAAATAAAAATAGTACATTCAACACCTGAAAACATGGATATATGAAAATCGGAGAGAGGTACAGGAACGTACTTGCGTGGTTTGAGGAAAACATGGATGTTGCGGAGACTGAACTTTCATACGGCGACCCGTTCCAGCTGATCGCGGCTGTAATACTCTCGGCACAGTGTACCGATAAGAGGGTCAACATGATAACTCCGGCGCTGTTCAGGCGGTTCCCGGATGCCGCCTCCATGGCAGGTGCCACTCAGGAGGAGATATTCAGCCTGATAAAGAGCTGTTCATATCCCAACAACAAGGCCAGGCACCTGAAAGGGATGGCGGAGATGCTCATGACCAGGTTCGCTGGCACAGTACCTTCATCAAGGGATGATCTTGTACAGCTGCCCGGAGTGGGCAGAAAGACTGCCAACGTGATAACTTCAGTAATATGGAACAGCCCGGTAATAGCTGTTGACACACATGTCTTCAGGGTAGCCAGGCGCCTGGGGCTGACGCCCGGCGCGAAGAATCCCCTGGATGTGGAACTGAGGCTAACCCGGGAAATACCTGAGGAGGTAAGACCCAAGGCACACCACTGGCTGCTCCTGCACGGACGCTATGTTTGCACTGCACGTAAACCCGGGTGCCAGGTCTGCGGATTGAAAAGTTGGTGCAGATGGTATGCATCGCATGATGGAAAATAAGTTGAGGGGGCAGTCCGTTATATATCATGCATTTATTAGTAATTTGAAAAGCCTGACGGCCATTCCCCGATTTTATGAATACACCACTGATCCAGATGGAAAAGAGAAAAGAGCCATCAAATGAACCGGAAAACTCCCCGGAGTATCTGACCACTCTCAGACATCTTGCAGAAATATCCGAGCTGGCATTCAACAGCACGAACCAGTTGATTACCCTTAGTAACCTCGAGACGCAGAAGTACATCGAAGTCAACCAGGCTTTCCTCGATACTACCGGCTACAGCAAGGAGGAAATAATTGGCAAGACCTCCGGTGATATCCAGCTTTATGTTGATCTTATTCAGAGCCGCAAGTACATGAGACTTCTTTCGAGGCTCAAGAAGGTTTCTGACCTCGAGATAAAACTCCGGATGCGTTCCGGCGAGGAACGGACATTTCTCTTCAGCGCCCGTACATTTTTCCTGGGTCAGGAGATATACCTGATCACATATTACAATGACATCAGTGCGCTGAACGGTGGCTATGCAAGGGCTGAGTCAGAAAAGATACTCAGGGAGATATTTGATTCCATGAGCAGCTATGCAATTATTCTCAGGCGGGAGAGTGAGGGCAGGCACTTTATAATAGACTTCAATTACAGGGCTGAAGATGTCGAGCAGATTGACCGCAAGGATGTCCTCGGGAAAGAGATCGGTGAGACACCTTTCGGAAAGAACGAAACATTCCTTACACTTCTTGAAAACCTTGAGACCAGCCGGCGTCCATACAAGATTCCTGTCTCTTCTGACGGGACTGACGAAGCCGGGTTCTATATAGGCCTCCTTCTGTCATCAGGAGACATTGTGGTTACCTGGGAGGCAGGCAAAGCCCAGAAGGAAAGGGAGAGTGAAATCCTGAAGCAGGGGATCGTATTCGAGACCTTTGCCGAACTACTCCCTGAAATGATCATGGAGATAGATAACAAAGGGCATGTAACCTTCATGAACACCCAGGGTATGATGACACTGGGATTTGACAACAACGACCTGGCCAAGGGGGTGACCCTTGCTTCACTCTTCATGCCTGATGACCTTGACAGGCTTATGAGAGAGCTCTCAGCGCTGACACGGCCCGGCCAGATAACCTTCGATGAATATATTCTGGTGAACAAACTGAACAGGAATGTATCAGTACTCTTTCATGCCGGACCGATAATCATCAGGAACAGGGTTATGGGTTACCGGTGCGTTCTCTCCGATGTAAGCAAGCACAAGGAATACGAGCAAAAGCTCTCGAACGAAAAAGCGTTACTGGAGCATCTGATCGATGCTGCACCGGAGGCAATAGTACTGACAGATTTCGACGGGCGTATCATGCGTATCAATCACGGTTTCACCAAACTCTTCGGCTATGAAGCCGACGAAGCGATGAACAGGATGGTTGATGACCTGGTAGTTCCTGATGACCTTCGCGATGAAGCACTTAAAATCGACGAAACCGCGCTCGCTGATGGGACAGGTTTCCTCGAAACAATCAGGAGAGACAAACAGGGGAACAGGATCAACGTGTCACTGATTGCCTCTTCGGTCATTTCAAACGATAAAACCTTTGCCTTCCTGGGTATCTACCGTGACATCACCAGGGAGATAAAGAGCAGGCTGATGCAGGAGATACAGTACAATATCTCGACAGTTGCGCTGCAGGATTCGGATATCTTCGATATTTACCCGACAATAGTCCGGGAGATTGGCAAACTGTGGAATGTAAACAACTTTTTCATAGCACTTTACAACAGGGAAAAGGATACCCTTACTTTCCCCTTCTTTGCTGATGAGCGTGACCACTTCCAGGAAACTGCTGCAAAAAACACTCTTACAGGGTGGGTCATCAGAAACAACAAGGCTGCCCTCCTGGATGAGAATGATATCCTGCAGATTGAAAAAAAGGGGGCAATCAGTCTTGTAGGCTCTCCCTGCAAGATCTGGATGGGTGTTCCGCTAAAGATGGATGATGAGGTAATAGGTGCAATCTGCCTTCAGGATTACAAGTCAATCGATGCCTTCAACAATGAAGACCTTCAGGTTTTTGAATTCATTGCCAATCAGATAGTTCTGACCCTTCAGCGGCGCAGGATGCTTGACAACCTGATAACGGCCCGCAAGAAGGCTGAGGAAGCTGCTTTTTCGAAGCAGCAGTTCATGTCGACGATGAGCCACGAAATCCGTACTCCGCTCAACGAGGTTATTGGCATTACAAACCTGCTGTTCCAGAGTAATCCGCGTGAAGACCAGATGGACTATATAAACACCCTGCGCTTCTCAGCCAACCATCTGCTTTCACTGGTGAATGACATCCTTGACTACAACAAGATGGAGGCCGGTAAGATCGTCTTCGAAAAGACTGAATTTGACCTGGCCACCATGCTTGAAGACATAAAGAGGTCATACAGCCACAGGGCGCTTGAAAAAGGGATATACTTCTCGCTTGAGAAGAGCCCTGATTTGCAGGATACACTTATTGGCGATCCGATAAGGCTCAACCAGATTCTTTCAAATCTCCTTTCAAATGCAATGAAGTTCACCTCGAAGGGGGGTGTGACCCTTAAGGCTTCTGTCAGGAACCGGACTGAAGGCAAGGCAGTGGTTGAATTCACTGTTGCCGATACCGGCATAGGAATCCCGCGTGACAAACAGGTAGAGATCTTTGAGAGTTATGCCCAGGCTTCATCTGACACCACACGCAAGTATGGAGGAACAGGACTGGGACTGGCGATCTGCAAGAGGCTGGTTGACCTCCAGGGAGGCACCATAGGGGTAAGCAGCGAGCTTGAGAAAGGATCTGTCTTCACCTTCTCGATCGAATACAGTGTGCCGGCTGCAGAACCCAAAACTGCAGAAACCGGAGGAGGGGCTGAAAGCATGAAAGGTTTGACAGGCAAAAGGATCCTTGTTGCTGAAGACAACAAGATCAATTTCTTCGTCGCCAATAAATTCCTCGAAAGCTGGGGGGTAATCGTCACTCATGTTGAAAACGGAGCGCTGGCGCTCGAAGAGATAAAAAGGCAGGAATTCGATCTCATTCTTATGGATCTGCACATGCCTGTTATGGACGGTATCGAGGCGACAAGGGTTATAAGGAATTCGCCTGACAGGAAAATAAGGCAGATACCGATTGTGGCGCTTACCGCCGCGGTAATGTCAGAAGCTCATGACAAGATTGAAAACCTGGCTATAAATGATTACGTTCTTAAGCCGTTCAAGCCCAAGGATCTGTATGACCGGATAGCAAAGAATGTAAGATAGGCGCCGGAGAGGCGCCTTTTTTTTACCTGAGGCAGTATTTTGCGAGCCAGTCTGTAGCTTCCTTGACGCCGAGACTCCTGGCCCTGCGCAGGTAATGGCAGGCATCCTCACTCCTGCCGCTGTTTATAAGGGCTATTCCGAGGTTAAGATTGACCGCTCCGTTGTCAGGATCAAGATCGAGGCTCATCATGTAATCCTCTTCTGCCCGGTCCCAGGTACGTGCTGCAAGCCATGCGTCACCGCGAAGACTGAAGGCAGAAGCTTCGCCGGGGTGCTTTTCAATATTTTCATTCAGGTACGGCAATGCCTCATAAATAGCACCTTCCTCCGCAAAGGTTCTGCCAATAAGCCCCAGCGCCTCTGTGTTATCCGGATCAATTTCAATATACCGTTGCATCTCCTTCCTGGCTGCATCCCTGTCTCCTGATCTCAGTAGCATGCGTCCTTTTTTCAGCAGAAGAGCGGGGTCAGGAATACGGGAGCTTATCAGCCTGTCATAAACCATAGCAGCTTCGTAATGATTTCCCTCACCCTCCCTCGCCTCGGCAAGAGAATAAAGCCATGCTGAAGGTGTCTCACCGTCCCTTGTGAGACCGGACAGGATATCCGCTGCTGCACTATACCTGCCACTGCTCATGAGAAGACGTGCATGGCAATATTCCGTCACAGGCATTCCGGGGTAAAGTGATTCCAGCTCGGCATATACTCCTTCTGCCAGTTCAGTCTGGCCTGATTTCAGGTAATTTTCTATCTCCCAGCTTTTCCTTTCATAACCTCTGTACCACTCCTTCTTCCAGAGGGCTCTCCACCCGGGTGAAGATGAAACGGATCTGAAGGTTTCATCAAGAAGTATCTCGGGTTCGCTTTTCCTTTGTGATGATCTGAGGTGAGCCTCAAGAAGTGAGACGGCAGTTTTGGCGTCACCCTCTGCTGCAGCGCATCGGGCAAGACCGTAGAGTCCGGATCCCTGACGGAGGCTCTCAGCTTTCATAAATTCAGTTTTAGCCTCCCTGGGCATCGCAGCCTTAATGTAAATATCACCCCTGGCAACCAGCAGTGTAAAGTCACCGTTGTCCTCAGCCGGGCCTGCAAGGAGCGCAGCTGCCGCTGCAGCCTCTCCCCTGTTGGCGAGAGTTACTGCCCTGAGCAGTGTCTCATATCCGGTCTGGCCTGACAGCATCTGTGAAGCCAGTAAAACAGTCAGGATGAACAGTATCTTTTTCATCGCTCTCATTTTTTTCCTTCAATTATTCCGGGTCCTGCACCCTTCTCAGTTATTACATGGATAAAACCGCTCAGATGGAATTGTTCAAGACCGCTGACCCTTCTTTCAAACACCTCGCAGTCGTAATAATAGACACCTGTCGGCACCACTTTTCCCTTGTATGTTCCGTCCCAGTCAAGTCTTGGCTCCTGTGTGCTGAATACAAGTACCCCTGCTCTGTTGAAGAGCCTGAACTCCACTTTTTCAACCAGCGCCGATGTCTTGGCAAGAAGAAAATCGTTGACATCGTCACCGTTTGGGGTAAAGACATTGGGTATCTCGTAAAAATTGCATGAGTCGACGCAGATCATTGTTGAGAGAGGACTCTCGTTTCCGTTGACGTCAAAGGCCGATATCGCATAGCAGCCTGCAACGTAATCAGGAAGTGAATGGACGTATTTCCTGGTCTCCCTGTCGTTAAAGGTCGTCAGAAGAGCGAGGTTCTCCTCAGTGGTCTGCTTGTAATAAAGCTTGTAGCCTGCTATGTCTTCGAAGCATAAAGGATCTGTCACTGACCATCTTACTGTGTTATAAAGGCTGTCACACTGTGAAGAGACTGTCAGTTCCGGGGGGCAGGGAGGTTCGTTGTCGACAGGTACTGCACATGTTCGCTGAGAATAATTGATGAGATTCTTCGGGGTGCCGGTTCCCTGGTAACCTCCCGATGAGACAACGTAATAGCAGTATTCGTTTCCGTTGACCAGCCCCTGATCAGTAAAGGTGAGCTGGTTTGTCGATCCTGCCAGCTGCCATGTTGTACCGTTGAACCGGTAGAAATCATACGAGGTGTTTATCCATGGCACATTCCTGGTCATTATGAACCTGACTTTTCTGTCGCCCGGAAGGGCAGTAAGGAAAAGTGAGGATGCAATGCCAGGGTCTCCCACGATGAACCTGTTGCCTGGAGCATTGTTATACAGCTCAACCTTGAAAACCCATCCCAGGTCAAGTGTATTGATCAGTGTATCAACGTAAACCGTGTCATTAAGGTCTGTGGTCTGAAGGGTATGTATAAGCTGCCAGCTGCTACCGGAGATTCCCTCTGCCCGGTATATCAGATATTCATATGGTCCGAGGGCCGGGATTGTATCGAGGTGGCGGGGTTTCTGCCATGCCAGTGTCAGCGATCCGTTCACCGGGTGGGTATTTCGTATGGAGACGTTTGTAATGAGAGGTATTCCGGTGATAAGTGAGGTCAATATTTCGTTTGAAGGCTTGCTCTCCGTACCGTTGGGATAAACGGCAACAATCCTGTAGGCATACTCTGTGCCGGCTTCAAGTGCATTGTCAGTATCGGTGAAACTGACAGCGCCGTGCCCTCCGACATAACCAATCTTTATAAATCCTGCTGAGGAAGGAATACCGTCATAGCAGGTATCCGCCGAAAGTGTTGACGCCCCCTCCCGCCTGTAAATACTGAACCCTGCTATCTGATCAGACAGATAGCCTGCCCAGGCCAGGTTAACAACCTTGCCCTGCGGAACCGCGGAGAGAAGGACAGGTGACGGACCCAGCACCTTGATGCTCATATTGTCGATGTCGACCAGTTGAAGCTCACGGTTGGAATCTTCAGCCTTGATTATGATGTCATATGGCTGGTGCCTCACTGCCTGGTGGCAGGGGGTCCAGCTCAGTCGTGCTGTTGTCTGCCCGGCGACACGGGTAAGTGTGGTAAAAGTGGCAGGGCAGTCAGTGGCAGTAAAGATTCCGGAAGTGGCAAGAAGTGTCACAGAGTCAAGATCGGCATCAGTTGCTTTGATGTCAAGTGTCACCTGTTCACCGGCCTCGACGCAGAGATCAGGAAGCGGTGAGGTCACCGGTGGTTTGTTGTCAGTCTCGTACACTTCTATCTGCATGTCACGGACCACAATCCCTATCTTGATCCCGGACCGCCACTCCTGTATCTCCATTGCCACATTGTAAATTCCTATGGCGGTTGGTGCATCCCATACAAGGTCACCGGAGATCGAGTCAACATAAAACTTACGTGATGCAGCCGGAAGAGTATAGTTCTGTATAGGCTTGCCATCCTCCCGGGTACATACGGTAAGCTTGTATGAGAGGCTGTCGCCGTCAGGGTCAAAGGCAGCAGGATTATGGATAAAGATCTGCCCCAGTGCTGCTTTGTCATATGGCGGGTTCAGAAGCACGGGAGTGCTGTTCCTGCCAACGGCAGTGTTTACGATAAGAATCGTTGAGATCGAAAAGACGACATTCACCGAGTTGGGGATGTTTTCCACTCCGAAATTGCGGTTTGGGTCCTGCACCACGATCCGGTAAACTCCGGGACCGGGATAAGTATGCTGGGCCACGTAAACGTTTTTCTTGTAATTATTGGGGAGGATTGTCTGTGAGAGCCTCGTAACGTTTGTAATTGAATTGTCACCCCACTCAACATCAAGTGCAGGTCTGTCTGCCTTGCTGAGGGTGTATGTAAAAGTGGTCACCGTCACCTCGAAGGTGAGGTCAGAAATCTGTTTATACGTTATCTCCCCTGCGCGGTTGTGGGTAGCCGTCGCAACGGAAACCGCTGCCAGAAACAGTGACAGCACACATAAAAGTCTTCTTCTCATCTCTCTCCCTTTCATTTTACCTGGTAGCTCTTTAATGTATCCGTAACGGTGAACCTGTAACCCTCCTCAACACCGTCATAACTGAAGAGGAGCATGTTTGCCTGGTCTTCATAGAGCCGTGTCATGATACGGTTCAGTACTGTCACGCTTCTGACTCCCTTCTTCCCGTCTCCCTGAAGCGTAAACCTGTGCTCCAGTCCGTCTGCGACAACAGAGACAAGCTCCATCTCCACAACCTTACCGTCCTCCAGAATCATCACCCTGTCAGAGATGTACCTGGCATACCTCTCTTCGGCATTGCCTGAAATCTCAGAACCGTCAGTCAGCCCCAGGGCCATGTCAGCTTCCAGATCGTCACTCCAGACCTTAACAAAAACAGACCATGCCCTGTTCACTCCATCATACCCGACACCTGTCAGCGACACGTGGACAGGATGAAGAAGAAGAAGAAGGACGGTGAGTATTGTCGTTTTCATACCGGCAGAAAAAATTGCTGCAAAAATCAAGCCATCAGATCATCATCTGTCACTCCTGCCCTCTCCCTCAGATAATCAACCGTTCCCACCTCAATAAAAGAGAAGCCGGCACCCCTGGAGAAGTTTCCGGCAAGCACCACCACAATGTCATTGTCCTTCATTGTGTAATTCTTCAGCAATTCCCTGATTGAGACATGGATGAATTCATCAACTGTCATCTTTTTTTCCATGAAGATGGGGATGACACCGTAAGAGAGCGCCAGTTCCCTCATTGTACGGTGTGAGTAGCAATGTGCTATAACCGGGTTTATCCCCCTGAATGCTGCCATGTTTCTGATTGCAGTTCCGTTCACGGTGTCAGCCAGGATAGTTTTTGCCCTGATCCTTAATGCAGTCTTGACAGCCACTTTGGCAAGGTATGCCGAGACCGGCCCACTCAGTGACCCTGCAGGCATCTCGATATACTGATCTTTTTCCTTTTCTGTTTCTGCAGCAATGCGTGTCATTGTTCTCACAGCCTCAACTGGGTACTTGCCTGATGCGGTTTCACCGCTCAGCATCAGGGCATCGGTCTGGCTGTAAACAGCATTGGCGACATCACTCACTTCGGCCCTGGTGGGCCTTGGATTCTGAATCATCGAATGCAGCATCTGCGTGGCAACTATCACCGGTTTACGCATTTCGATGCATTTTGAAATTATGTTGCGCTGGATACCCGGGATTTTTTCAAATGGTACTTCAATGGCAAGGTCGCCCCGTGCCACCATGATGCCGTAACAGTGGTCCATGATTTCCTCAAGGTTGTCAACACCCTGCTGATTTTCAATCTTTGCAATAATCTTGATTGAACTGTGCCTCTGGTCAAGAATACGCCGGACAGCCAGCACATCCTCCTTCGACCTGACAAAAGAGTGGGCGATGAACTCAAGGTCAAGCTCCACGGCCAGGTCAATGAAACCGAGATCACGCTCGCTGACTGACGGAAGGTTGATCCTCACCTGCGGAATGTTCACAGTCTTTCTTGATCCGAGAGTGCCGTCATTCTCTATCGTGCCAGTCAGGGCTTTGCCCTCCCTGCCTGTGATCTTAATCTCCAGCTCGCCGTCATCTATCAGTATATATGCGCCCCGAGGAACGTATTTAGCTATATCACAATAGTTTACATTAATAACATCATGGGTGGTGATGTCTCCTGTATTACCGGCAACCCTGACCTTGTCACCTTTGCGGAACTTAATGGGTTCGGGGCATATGGTGGTTCTGATTTCAGGTCCCTTTGTGTCAAGAAGTATGGCTATGCGGTCAGATACACTTCTTGCGCTGGCGACTATTTTTCTGACACCGTCTGTGTCAAGATGGGCGGAATTTATCCTGACAACATCCATGCCTGCCTCATGAAGCCTGCGCAGGAAATTCGGTTCGCAGTTTTTGTCGGAGATTGTTGCGACAATTTTGGTTCTCTTTCTGATGAGGCTCTTCGGCATGACCTGACTTATTTGCTCAATATTTTCAGAAGAGCCTCCACTGCCAGTCTGTATCCGTCAGTTCCCAGGCCCATTATTGTACCGCGGCAATAGCGGCCGGTAAGGCTCGTATGGCGGAACTCCTCCCTGGAAAGGAGGTTAGAGATATGTACTTCAATGACAGGTATTCCGATTGCTGCAATTGCGTCGGCTATTGCTACTGAAGTGTGGGTATAGCCGCCCGGATTGATTACAATGCCGTCAACTGAGGCGCCTGCTGCCTGTATGATATTCACCAGTTCCCCTTCGACATTTGACTGGGAATAACTGAATGTGACTCCGGGAAACTTCGCCTTCAGCCCGTTCAGCACAGTGTCAAAACCTTCTGCCCCGTAAACGGCCGGCTCCCTTTTACCGAGGAGATTGAGATTTGGCCCGTTGATAATTTCTATTTTCATGTGGTCTTTCAGGTGGGCCGGCTTCTGCCGACAGTACAAAAATAAAGAAATGAGCGGATTTAAGACGGTTATAAGATATAACTTTGGCATGTAACAGGAGCCGATGAATGTTTCATGGAATGATGCGATAAGAGGTTTCGGGAGATATCTGCGGATAGAGCGGTCTCTCTCTCCCAACAGTGTGGAAGCTTACCTGAGGGATGTCAGGCGTTTGTGCGAATGGGTGACAGCCAGAAGCGGTGACACTTACCCTGCCGCCCTTACCTACAGTGACCTGAGCGACTTCGTGGCATACATTGCAACGAAGGAGGATGCTGTCAGGACCCAGGCACGGGTCATTTCCGGGATAAGGTCATTCTTCAGGTACCTTCTTGTAGAGAATCTCATCACAGAGGACCCTTCAGCCCTGCTCGAGTCACCCAGGACAGGCATGAAGCTGCCCGAGGTGCTCACGGTAAACGAGATAGACAGAATGGTTGCCTCAATCGACCTCAGTGATGTCATGGGGCACAGGAACAGGGCCATAATTGAGACAATGTACGGCTGCGGCCTCAGGGTCTCGGAACTGGTTGGCCTTCGCCTTACCGACATCCACCGCGATGAAGGATTCATAACCGTTACCGGGAAGGGAAACAAACAGCGCC
Source organism: uncultured Rikenella sp. (assembly GCA_964635655.1). Taxonomy (GTDB): domain Bacteria; phylum Bacteroidota; class Bacteroidia; order Bacteroidales; family VadinHA17; genus SR-FBR-E99. The sequence continues at coordinate 125,948 of CAZWOC010000005.1, forward strand.
TCGTGCCGATAGGGACAGTAACACTGAAGGAGATAGACAATTACTTGCAGCGGCGTGCAACGATGCCTGTCATTAATGACCGGAACATCATTTTTCTTAACCGCAGGGGCAGAAAACTGACACGTGTTACGATTTTCAATATTGTCAAAGAGACTGCCGCAGCTGCAGGGATAACAAAAACAATCAGTCCCCACACCCTGCGTCACTCCTTTGCCACCCATCTCGTTGAGGGAGGGGCGGATCTGAGGGCAGTGCAGGAAATGCTGGGACATGAATCCATAACAACAACCGAGATTTACACCCACATTGACCGAAGCTATCTGAAGGCCACGGTTATGATGTACCATCCAAGGGTAAAACACAAATAGCAAAAGCTATTTTAATATATCCGCCTTTTTATTACCTTTGCGCTTCGAAAAAAAACAGAAGATTATTAATCAATAACCAGATCTGATATGTCAAAAGTTAAGCGTGTTTACTCCTTCGGCAACAAGACTGCCGAGGGCAAGGCAGATATGAAGAATCTGCTTGGCGGCAAGGGAGCCAACCTGGCTGAGATGTGCCTCCTTGGCCTTCCTGTGCCTGCAGGATTTACAATCACAACTGAGGTTTGTACAGAGTATTATGAGAACGGAACCCAGCTGCCTGCAGAGCTCATGCCTGAGGTATGGGAAGCCATGAAGAAGACTGAACAGGCCATGGGAATGAAGTATGGCGACAAGGAGAACGCCCTTCTTGTTTCATGCCGTTCAGGAGCCCGCAGCTCCATGCCTGGTATGATGGATACGGTTCTGAACATCGGGCTTTGCTCTGACACGATACCCGGTCTTATCAAAAAGACCGGCAATCCCCGTTTCGTATGGGATTCATACCGCCGTCTGATAATGATGTATGCAGACGTCGTAATGGAGAAGGCCGAGGGTATTGAGCCGACAGACGGCAAAGGCATACGTAAGCAGCTTGACGAGATGCTTGATGAGTTCAAGCACGCAAAAGGATATAAGTCTGATACTGAACTTACAGCAGAAGAGCTGAAGAATCTTGCCGAAGAATTTAAAGCCCGTATCAAAAAGTCGCTCGGAAAAGAGTTCCCGGATGATGCACGCGAGCAGCTTGAAGGTGGCATCAAGGCTGTCTTCAAGAGCTGGAATGGCAAAAAGGCTGTTTCTTACAGGAGGATTGAAGGAATTCCTGACGAGTGGGGAACAGCAGTAAACGTTCAGGCAATGGTGTTCGGAAACATGGGTGACTCATCTGCAACCGGTGTTGCATTCACCCGTAACCCGGCAACAGGCGAGAATCTGTTCTACGGTGAGTGGCTTGTCAACGCACAGGGCGAAGACGTGGTTGCAGGTATCCGTACCCCGAATCCTCTTAACGACGACACCAAGAACGAACAGAACAAGCACCTGCACAGCATGCAGGAGTCGATGCCAGGCACCTACAAGGAACTGGTCGACATCAGGAACATCCTCGAGAAGTCGTTCCATGACATGCTTGACATTGAGTTCACTATCCAGGAAGGCAAGCTTTTCATGCTTCAGTGCCGTGCCGGCAAGCGTACCGGTACTGCTGCCCTGAACATGGCAATGGATATGCTTCAGGAAGGACTCATCGACGAGAAGACTGCTGTGATGAGGGTAGACCCGGCTCAGCTTGACGAGCTTCTTCACCCCATCTGTGACCCGGCAGCTGAGAAGAAGGTTACCCCGCTTGTAAAGGGTCTTCCCGCAGGTCCCGGTGCCGCAGTTGGCAAAATCGTTTTCACAGCTGAGGATGCAGTTGCATGGAACCGTAAGGGAGAAAAGGTGATTCTCGTACGTGAGGAGACAAATCCTGAGGATGTTGAAGGTATGCGTGCAGCAGAGGGTATCCTTACCGCACGCGGAGGGATGACTTCACACGCTGCCCTCGTGGCACGCGGCTGGGGTAAGTGCTGCATCGTTGGTGCAGGCGGCCTCCACGTTGACGTTGCCGGCAAGAAGGCAAAGGTGACCGGATCAGATGTGGTTCTGAAAGAGGGTGACATCATCACACTCAACGGTACAAGAGGTAATGCCTATATCGGTTCGCTGAAACTGATGGATGCCTCCGAGAATCCAAGGTTCCAGACTTTCATGAAGCTTGTTGACAAGAACCGTACAATGGGTGTGCGCACCAACTGCGACAACCCCGATGATGCAAAGATGGCCCGTGAATTCGGAGCTGAAGGCATCGGCCTCTTCCGCACCGAGCATATGTTCTACGGCAAGGGTTCAGAGCAGCCTCTCTTCATCCTCCGCAAGATGATTCTCAGCGAGAATGAGACTGAGCGCAGGCAGGCAGTCAACGAGCTGTTCCCCTTCGTGAAGAAGGATATGAAGGGCACGCTGGCAGCTATGGACGGGCTACCCGTTACATTCCGTCTGCTCGACCCGCCGCTGCATGAGTTTGTTCCGCAGGGCGCAGAGAAGCAGGCTGAACTGGCAAAAGCACTTGGCATATCCGTCGAAGCTGTTGCCAAGAGAGGTGAAGCTCTTCATGAGTCGAACCCGATGATGGGTCACCGCGGCGTCCGCCTTGGCATAACTTATCCCGAAGTTTCAGAAATGCAGATCAGGGCTATGTTCGAAGCTACGGCTGAACTGCTCAAGGAAGGCAAGAACCCGCTGCCCGAGCTGATGGTTCCGGTCACCTGCGATGTCTCCGAACTGGATGTGACCAAGAAGATTTACGACAGAGTCCTTGCAGAAGTACTGAAGAAATTCAATATCAGCAAGATAGATAATAAGTACGGAACAATGATAGAGATTCCGCGCGCCACACTGCTGGCTGACCGGATGGCCAAAACCGCTGAATTCTTCTCGTTCGGTACCAATGACCTGACACAGATGACATTCGGTTTCAGCCGTGATGACATCGGAGGGTTCCTTCATGATTATCTCGATAAGAAGATGCTTGCAGCTGACCCGTTCCAGACAATTGATCAGGACGGTGTGGGACAGCTGATAACGATGGCATGCGAAAAGGGACGTTCAACCCGCCCGAACCTCAAGATAGGCATCTGCGGTGAGCAGGGTGGTGATCCGGCATCAGTTGAGTTCTGCTTCAAAAACGGACTCACCTATGTCAGTTGTTCACCCTTCAGGGTACCCATCGCCAGGCTGGCAGCTGCACAGGCAGCCATCAGGGCATCCAGGAAGTAAGCTTTATTCATGACAGTGAGGAAAAGGAGGCACGTTTGGAGCCTCCTTTTTCATTCAGGCAGTAGGCAATAGGCAGTAGGCAGTAGTGAAGTCGCTATTAATCATATAATTAGCGAATGCATTGTCAACACTTTTGCCTAATGCCTATTGCCTATTGCCTATTGCCTATTGCCTATTGCCTATTGCCTAATGCCTAATGCCTTAATTATCTGCTGACTGCAGACTCTATTTTACCACCACCCACATCCGCGAAACATAGCGCCGGAAGGTCTCTCCCTGCCGGGTGATGCCGAGACGAAGGGTGTACACTCCCGGGGCAACAGCTGCAGATGGATACCAGTGCACTGAATTTTCACCTGCACCAAGGTCACCGCTGAAGAGAACGGAAGCAAGTGAGCCGTCAGATGCAAAGAGGGCTATCTCAACCTTGCTGGCCGATTGGAGGAAGAATGAGACAGTGCCCTTTTCCTTCACAGGATTGGGATAAACAACAAGTGCTGACGCATCCTCTTCCCGGTCTTCGATTCCCGTAGGGGTGATTACCATTGCATCATCAAAATACATGGTCCCTGACTTAAGTCCGGCAGTAGTCTGCCTGACAACAATGCTGTGAAACTGCCAGTCGCCGCTTCCTCCTATTGAGCTGAAGGGTACCTGAATCAGGTCCCATCCTGCCCAGTTGACCGTGACTGCCGGAACAATCTGGTTCACAGATCCGGGAGAATAGAACCAGTACTCAAGCTCGTTATTGCTCAGATCGCCGTAAACCCAAATTGCAAAAACAAGGCTGGTATTGCTGCCGATGGATGGTTTGGCAGTATTATAGACCCTGCAAAGGCCTCCGTCATCACCGGTAAAGACATAATCAAGCTTTCCTGCCAGTGGTGATGATTTATATATAGTCGTTGATGAAGTGAATGTAGTAAGGGGATTGTCGGTTCCGGTGGTGCTGCCGCTGGCCTCCGGATCCCAGAATGCGCCTATGGTTTCAAAGGGTTCCACTATGTTTCCGGAAAAATATGCCGGGGTCCGCGTGGTAAACGTTGAAACGGATTTTGAACCGACAGTAACACCGGAAATATCCTTCACTGAAGCATCAATCTCGATAGTATAGGCCGTGTTCAGTTGCAGCGGAGACGCAAGACCGAAACTGTATGTGTCTCTGCCTCCTTCCTGGCTGAAGTTTTCGTTCTGTTTAGCCAGTGGTACAGACTGATTGTCCAGGACCCTGATTCCGGCTGTGGCGGATGCTTGGTCAGGAGGTGCATCGAACCGGAGAGTGATTCTCGGAAAAAGGGTGACACCTGTTGCTCCCTGTGCAGGCCATACCTTCTCAATCACCAGCCGGGGGCGTGCCTTTGTCACGAAATCGACCCGGAATTCAGCCTGCATGGTAACTCCCCACTTCGAGGCGGCGGTGGTGACAAGTTTCATTACATACGGTGTCTTCGAAGCGAAGCCTGTCACCGGTTTCACTGTAAGTATCCTGCTCTTTTCATCCCATTCATAAGTCACGCTGACGGCAGGTTCAATTACAAACGCAGACTGCACCGCACTCCTGTCCATCGGTATGTTGAACTTAAGCACGAATGCCTGGTTAAATGGCAGACTGTCAGTGGTCACAGGGAGTAATTCAGTTACAACCGGTATACGAACCGTGTCAAATGACGGAAGCAGGTCAGCCAGTGTGGTGGCTCCCCCGGTCACTGTTGCAGTAACGGTATCGTTAAAGAAATCTGTCATCCCGCCGGCAACAACCTGGTATGTTCCCGGAGGCACTGAGTCAAACATAAAGAAACCGTTGTTCAGATTGTCGAGGGTTACCGTTCTTCCTGAAGGCATTAATGAGACAGTTACCCCGTTGAGAGGCAGGTGCCGGTCATTTGTTCCGGGCCTGAAGTACCATAATGGTTCTGTGAGTTCATCCCTGACCGTGCCGGCAATTATCCCCGTCGGCTCGGAGGCAATGCTGTAGTACTGCTGAAGTGCTCTGAGCATGGACCAGGCCTCATGATGCAGGTGGCTTTCATTCCGCAGGCGCCATCCCTCGGGAATGTAATCATGGAACGATCCCTCTGACAATACTCCCGGGAGAGTCAGTGTACGGAGAACCCCCAGGCCTACCTTGTCACCCCACTCCGGGTAAAAAGTCCAGTCACCTTTCACCCATTCGGAAGTGTGGGTCCAGCAGTTGCTCTTTTCATACAGTTTTGCCCACAGTATATGGGCGAGGGTTTTTGCTGCAGGATAAACCGGGTCGTTGTCATAACCCCTGAACAGCACCAGGGGCTGGTTGCGGGTGCCGTCAAAACCGTTGCTGTGGATTGAAAGGAAGATATCGGCATTGGCGGTATTGGCCATCGATGCTATTGCAGACAGCGCAAGGTCATCAGAGGTATAATTTGTTGTGCGCGACATGTAGACCGTTGCGTTGCGATCCTCAAGCAGCTGCCGGAGGAACAGTCCCTTGGTGAGGTTTCCCTCTGACTCCCAGAAATCGGTAGCAATCATATGCCTGTCATTGTCGTCATTGCCGCCGTGCCCCGGGTTAATAAATATCTTCAGCCCGCTGAAGTCGCTTCGCTGACCGTATAGTACTGCCGGGAACAGTGTCAGGACAGCAATAAGCCCAAACCTTCCAAATTTTTTCATCTGACCCTGACTTTCATAATGTAAATCTCACCGTTGTCAGTACAGAAGGCGATGTGCCTGTTGCCTGCGACGAAGGGAAACATCTCCGATCTGCCCGGGGTGGATGTGAGGATACCCCTCTTCTTTTCCCCAAGTGAATAGTACACAAGCTCCGAAGATGTTATCCTGTATCCGTCATCCCGGTCATCCATACCTATCACCAGCCTGTCACTGAACCACCTGGGGGCATTTACTCTGCCAAGGTCATGAATGATCTCCCCTTCGGTATCACAGATGAAAGTGCCTCTCCCCTGGTAATTGTACAGGATTTTTGTTCCGTCAGGTGAGAGAGAAGCCCATATATAGAACCCGTCGCCGTTCGGCATCAGCTCTTTTCGTTCACTGCCGCGGTACAGCACCGGCATCATCTCCTCGATCACAACAAATGATTCTTCACCGCCCGACTTCAGCACAGGTCCGGCCTGTTTAACCCTTGCGCCTTCTTCCGACTTAAGGAGAACTGCGTTCCCGGACACTGCCGGAGGGAAGACATCCCTCCCGTTCTCCGTCAGCAGCTCTTTTGCACCAGATGAAATATCATAGCTGTAAACCGAGGAATATTTCATATTGTCACTGAAGCTGTCACTTCTGTAGAAAACCGTCTTCCCGTCTGCGGTCACAGCCGGTTCATATCCTGCTCCTGGGTCACCTGTTATCACCTGCATTTTGCCGCTGCGCGTATCAAGGAGCATCAGTCCGTCGTAACCACTTCGTGATACAAGCAAATGGCCTGATATCGGTAATGCCCCTGAAAGCAGGTATGATCCGCTATCTTCGGGAGTGATCTTTTTAACGCCTTTTACCCTCATTTCCTGAGGGAATGCCTCGGCCGTCATTAACAGGATGGCTAAAAACACAGTAGTTCTCATAGCATCGGGTATTGCCACCTAAAGATAATTATTCGCCACTGAAAGGAGAGAAAATTTATTTGGTTATGGCATTGATTTTTATCAGATGTTTGAATTGCTTAATATTATTAACTTTGATGGACATCAAAACCATCCAAACCATGATGTCAGTAGAAATCTTAAAGCAATACGGTATTGCTGAAGTCAGGGAGATCATTCATAACCCCTCCTATGAGCGTTTATTTAAAGATGAGTTGTCTCCTTCCCTGTCAGGGTTTGAAAGGGGTGTGCCAACCGAAACCGGGGCAGTGGCGGTTGACACAGGAATCTTCACCGGCCGTTCGCCTAAAGACAAGTATATTGTCCTTGACAACACAACAAGGGACACAATTTGGTGGAAATCTGAAAGTTCACCTGTCTCTGACAACAAGGCGCTTTCCCCTGAGGCATGGGATCACTGCAGAAAAATTGCCGAAAAGCAGCTCTCGGGTAAGAAGCTATATGTGATGGACTGCTTCAGTGGCACCAACCGTGATACAAGGCTGTGCGTCCGGTTTGTAATGGAGGTGGCATGGCAGGCTCATTTCGTCAAGAACATGTTTATCAGGCCGACAGAAGATGAACTGAATGATTTTAAAGCGGACTTCGTCGTTCTGATGGCATCAAAGGCCGTCAATCCTGATTATCAAAAGTTTGGAATGAACTCTGAAAATTTTGTGATTTTCAACCTGACAGAACGGATGGCTCTTGTAGGCGGCACATGGTACGGCGGCGAGATGAAGAAGGGTATCTTTTCGGTAATGAACTACTATCTCCCGCTGAAAGGGATTGCCTCGATGCATTGCTCTGCCAATGTCGGAAAGAAGGATGATGTGGCAATTTTCTTCGGGCTGTCCGGCACAGGCAAGACAACACTGTCAACAGACCCTGACAGGGCACTGATCGGTGATGACGAGCATGGCTGGGACGATGAGGGGATTTTCAACTTTGAAGGCGGATGCTATGCAAAGACAATAAACCTGAGCAGGCAGAACGAGCCAGATATATATCGTGCAATAAGACGCGATGCCCTGCTTGAGAATGTGGTAGTAAATGACAAAGGTGAGATTGACTTTGCCAGTGCAGCAAAAACTGAAAACACAAGGGTATCCTATCCTATATACCATATAGATAACATCGTCAGACCCGTCTCGAAGGCCGGCCATGCAACCACAGTCATATTCCTGACTGCTGACGCGTTCGGGGTACTGCCTCCGGTTGCCAGGCTTACCGAAGAGCAGACACAGTATTATTTTCTAAGCGGTTACACCGCGAAGGTTGCAGGTACTGAAAGGGGAATAAAGGAACCAATGCCTTCTTTTTCAGCCTGTTTCGGAGCAGCGTTTCTCCTCCTTGACCCTATTGTATATGCGCGTGAACTGACACGGAAGATGAAAGCCCACAATGCTGAAGCATGGCTTGTCAACACCGGATGGATGGGCGGTCCATACGGAACAGGGAAGCGCATCGACCTCCCCACTACACGCAGGATAATTGACGCTATTCTCGAAGGGTCAATAAAAGATATACCCTATAATACTATTCCTGTCTTTAACCTGAGCATACCCTCATCAGTACCGGGGGTGTCTCCTGACTTGCTTGATCCCGGCAAAAAATGGACTGATTACGAAGCGTGGCTCAGGGCGGCAAGGGAACTGGCGGAAAAATTCATAAAGAATTTCAGCAAGTTTACATCAAACAGCGAAACGGCAAAACTCGTATCTTCGGGGCCAAAGCCGTAACAGATCGCTAATGGTCATATCATTATCAGTTATTTCAGTCGTGCTGGCTTACCTGGCAGGCTCAATTCCCAGTGCCGTATGGGCAGGAAAAGTCTTTCACGGTATTGATGTAAGGGAGCACGGCAGTGGAAACGCCGGGGCAACAAACACAGTCAGGGTGCTGGGCTGGAAGACCGGGATACCGGTTCTTGTCTTTGATCTTTTCAAAGGGTGGCTGGCAGCAATGCTGCCCCGGTTCCTGGAGGCAGCACCGGCAGGCAGCGAGCAGATAATGGTCCTTCAGATAGTATGCGGACTGGCAGCTATCGTGGGTCATGTTTTCCCGGTCTTTGCCGGATTCCGTGGTGGAAAGGGCGTTGCAACCACTTTTGGCGTCCTCCTTGCACTTCAACCCCTGCTGACGCTGACATGCGCAGGGATATTCCTGCTTGTGCTTTTCATAAGCGGCTATGTCTCACTGAGCTCTATGACAGCCGTGGCAATGTTCCCCGTTCTGCTGGTGACACTTTTCAGAACTCCATCAATACTGCTTATAATATTTTCCATAGTTGTGGCAGTGGCAGTCATTGTCACCCACGCCAAAAACATCAGACGGCTTCTTAAGGGGGAGGAAAAGAAGTTTATAAGGAAAAAGAAGGATTAGCGGTTCCCCGGTGCGAATGATGCTTATGCCGGATTCCGAATCAGCGGTTCCTCAGAGCTGCAATTGCCTCTGCGAATTTCTTTCCCAGGTCAATGAAGCCCTCACTGTCATAATGCCATGGATCACTGTAACTGTAGTTATCAGTTGACGTTACCAGTGCTGCGTTGCCATCCTCGGCAACATACTGCGCCTGTGCTTCCCTGACGGCATCACCCCATGTCCAGACAGTGCTGTCAGCTGCATTGTGCGAATCTGATATCCTGCCGATTGCCACCGGCATTGCGGGAGCAGAAAATGTGATCCGGATGCTGTCAATGAGCATGGCCAGGTTCTGCTTGTAAATGGAGGTGGAATATTCGTTGTTGGCATCACTCTCACCCTGCATCCAGACGATTCCGGAAGGTATCAGTACATCTTTCTTTCCGTCGCCGTCAATATCTGCGGGAGCCATGGCCCCCTTAACCGTGGCGAGAAAGTGATCATACTGGTTTATGCCGTTGCCTCCGGTGTATGACGGCAGCCATGCTCCTGCATCTCCGGCTGCGGCAGTATCAATTGAGGTCCCGCCCCTTGAATATTTTATGAGTGCAATCTTCTCGCCGGGGAAAAGCTCCTTCATCTTTTCCGCAAAGGAGAGTTCCACCCCAAACCTGTCTGAATATGTGTTTGTCGTACCGTCACTGCTGAACCCGGCACCATGTCCGGGACAGAGTAAGCTCCACATCCCCCGGCCGTCAACAGCCTCATTGTCTCCCGAAGTGTTGCCATGGTAAATCATTATGCCTTCCATTTCACCTGTCAGGCCGGAGGGAAGCTGGGAAACATACCCGTATCCGTCCATATTTGACTGTCCTCCAAGGTAATAAACATGATACTCATTCCCTTTGGGGTTACAGGCCACGATAACTAACATAATCACTGAAGCGAGGATTAATAATGACTTTTTCATCTGATTGGTTATGGTTTTAATGACATAAAAAACAGGTCTGAAAATAGCCAAAATTTGTTTATTTTTATGGCCCGACACAATTAATCAATCATAAAATATAAGAAAGATGGAAGGAATAAAAGGAACCCGTACGGAGCAGAATCTCCTGAAAGCATTTGCCGGTGAATCACAGGCAAAAAACCGTTATGAATTTGCGGCCAAAGTGGCAAAGGAAGAGGGCTATGAGCAGATTGCAGCCATTTTCCTTGAGACAGCAATGCAGGAACAGCAGCATGCGAAGCGTTTTTTCGGCTATCTTGAAGGTGGAATGGTTGAGATCACTGCAGCATACCCTGCCGGCAAGACTTTAACCACAAGTGATAACCTTGAAGCAGCAGCAGCCGGTGAGCATGAAGAGTGGTCAGAACTGTACCCGGAGTTCGCAAAGGTTGCCGAGGAAGAGGGATTCAAGGAGATAGCCACCGCTTTCAAAGCCATCTCGGCAGCAGAAAAGGTTCATGAGGAGCGTTACAGGAAACTGCTTGAGAACGTCATGGGCAACAAGGTGTTCGAACGTGAGGAGAAGGTCTTCTGGTATTGCCGCAAGTGCGGGTATGTTCATTTCGGCACGAAGCCGCTGAAGAACTGTCCGGCCTGCCTCCATCCTTTCAGCTACAGTGAGGTTTACGCACAGAATTATTGATCATTCTTCCCTTCAATGACTGGCGGCGACGGAATGCTCAGCCTGATGAAAAGAAGGCAGAGTGAAAGAAAATATCTTGACTTACCGGTTGAGAAGGAGAAAATTGAACGGATTGTCGAAGCAGGCAGGATTTCACCATCCGCCTGCAACGGCCAGCCGTGGCATTTCATAGTGGTTGACGACCCGGGTCTCCGGCAAGAGGTGGCGGCCGCCACTGAGTCGGCTGTGTTGCGGATGAACTCATTCGTCAGGGAGGCTCCGGTACTTATTGTTGTTGTAAGGGAGAAATCAAACCTGACATCCAGGGCCGGAGACCTGATCAAACAAAAGGATTATTCCCTGATTGACATCGGTATTGCCACTGCCTCAATTGTTTACCAGGCTACTGCAGAAGGACTTGGCACATGCATCATCGGTTGGGTTGATGACAGGCGCATCCGTAAGGTTCTGGGCATTCCTGCTTCGCGAAAAGTTGAACTTGTAATCACGGTCGGTTATACTGACAACCGTTTACGGGAAAAAGTGCGGAAGCTGCCCGGGGATGTGATCTCCTACAACAAATATTGATGTTGGGTTCAGTATCACCGGGTCTGAAGCCCGGTGATACCTGTCCTCAGGCATTTATCTGTAAAAAAGGGCAGATCAGTTCAGTTTTGCCAGCGCCTCCTTTATCCTCCGCACAGCCTCAATGATTCGCTCATCAGATGTAGCGTAGGATATCCTGATACAGTTATCGGCACCAAAGGCAGTTCCGCTTACCATTGCGACCCTGGCCTCAGCCAGGAGGAAAAATGTAAGGTCATCTGCATTCTTCATCACCTTTCCGTCATAGCTCTTTCCGATGAAGTTGCTGATGTCAGGCATCACGTAGAAGGCTCCCTGCGGCACCCTTACCTTGAGGCCCGGCACATCTCCCAGAAGCCTGCATATCAGATCTCTGCGGCGGAGGAATGCCTCACGCATCCTCTCCTTCGAATCGCTCTTCGAGGTGACAGCCGCCAGGGCTGCCCGCTGTGATATGGAGGAGACGCCTGAGGTGAACTGCCCCTGAAGCTTGTTACAGGCTTTCGCGAGCCAGAGCGGTGCGCCGATATAGCCTATCCTCCAACCTGTCATGGCATAACCCTTGGAAACGCCGTTGACAGTCACTACCCTGTCAGTTATGCTTGTGAACGAAGCCAGGCTGACATGCCTGCCAGAGAAAGTGATATGTTCATAAATCTCATCCGAGATTATAATCACCTCCGGATACTTCTCCAGCACTTTCACAAGCGCCGCCATCTCCTCGCGGGTATAAACCATCCCTGTCGGATTTGACGGTGAATTGAAGATGAGCAGCCTTGTGCGCGGAGTCAGGGCTGCTTCTAGCTGCACCGGAGTAACCTTGAAATCGCTCTCGATAGATGTCTGTATGATCACCGGCTTGCCTTCGGCGAAGATGATGTGATCAAGATAGCTGACCCAGTAAGGAGCAAGAAGGATCACCTCTTCACCCGGATCGACAACAGAAAGAACTACATTGATAAGACTGTGCTTCCCTCCTGCCGACACGATTATCTGTTCCGGGGTATAGTCAAGGCCGTTTTCTTCCCTGAACTTACGGGAGATGGCCTCACGAAGGTCATTATAACCCGGCACGGGAGGATAGAAGGAATAGTTATCGTCAATTGCTTTCTTTGCAGCCTCCTTGATATCATCAGGCGTATTGAAGTCCGGCTCACCGAGGCTGAGGCTTATTACATCGATACCCTGTTCCTTCAGCTCGCGGCTCTTCTGTGCCATTGCCAGCGTCTGTGATACTGAGAGTGCCTTCACCCTCCTGCTGATATGCTCCATATTGTCTGTTTTGGTTTAGTTCCGGTTGCGGAAAGGCCAAATGTAATTGTTAAAAGTGAAAAAGAAAAGTGATTATGGCAGGGTCTGTCAGGGCATAAAAATGATTATTTTGCATCATAATAAAGATCTTTAACAACTACTCTTATGGAAACATTCATCGAGATACTGAAAATATCTTTGCCCGCCCTTTTTGTGCTGCTTACTGCGTGGCTTGTGATACGGAACATGCTGCATGACGACCAGGAACGCCGTCGGCAGGACCTGCTGCTTCAGACGGTGAAAACAATCACCCCGTTAAGGCTGCAGGCCTATGAGAGGGTGGTGCTGTTCCTTGAGCGCATTTCTCCGGAGTCACTCATAATCCGCACTGCAAGGCCCGAGATGACTGCCCAGCAGCTGCAGGCGGCTCTTGTCACTACAGTCAGAAGCGAGTATGAGCACAACCTCTCGCAGCAGATATACATGAGCAGTGAGGCATGGGAGATGGTGAAGAATGCGAGGGGCACAATCGTAAGGCTTATCAACAGCGTCGCCTCACAGCTTCCCCCTGTCGCCACCGGAGAAGAGCTCTCACGGATGCTCCTTGAGGAGGTGGTTGAAATGGATACCGAGCCCACCCGTACCGCAATTGCTTACATAAAGTCAGAACTGGCGAGGATAATGGGGTAGAAAGAGTCTGCCGCATCCGGCAACAATTATTCTCAGAAATATGATAAAAAAAGACGCCCGTACCGAGGGCGTCCTTTTTTTTGCTTTGCTAAATGCAGGTTGCATCTACAGGAGGCTGATGCTCCGCTTGACGAATGCGCTGAGCGCCTCTCCCTTGAGCATGTTGTTTGCCAGCATTGCGAGGTCTATCAGCTGCCTGACAGCCTGGTGATCATTGCCGAACCCGCCAAGAATTGTCTTCCTCTTCTCTTCAAGCTGCTTCAGCTCACCTCTGAGTCTCTCAAGGTCGTCCTTCTCGACAGACGGTATCTCTTCCGGCTTCTTCTTGCTGTGCTCCTTCTCCATGAACTCAATTTCAACCTTAGTCTTGTCGATGCCTGCGCTGTTTTTCTTCAGTTCGTCAGCGTGCTCCTTGTCAAGATCCGCGGCCAGCAAGATCACCAGCGGATGATTCGTGTTCAGCACCAGATCATAGCTGTCAGGCAGCTCTCCATAGAATGAGTATCCACCGCCAAACTGTGCCATATCCTTCATCCTACGCATGAACTCACTCTGGGTGATAACCATCGGGAAGTCACTTTCATCAAGGTTTTCAGCCCTGACATTGAACCGTGCCTTGTCAGTGTCAGTCACCTGGCTGCGGAATACCGACGCAAGGTCATCTGACTGCGACTGTGTCAGTTTCGAGGTATGGCTCTCGTCCTTCCTGATCAGCTTCTCAATCACGTCGCTGTCAACCCTCACGAACCTTGATGTAGGCTCCTTCGACTCAAGGGCGTTAATAAGGTGTGTATCAAGCTGGCCGTCAAGCACAAGCACATCATATCCCTTTTCTGCAGCCTTTGCCACATAAGTGTGCTGGGTAACCGGGTCGGTCGTATAAAGGTGTACCAGTGATTTGTCCTTGTCGGTCTGGTTCTCCTTGATGATATTGTCATACTCCTCGAGTGTGAAATACTTGCCAGCCGTATTTTTATACAGGGTAATCTTCGATATCTTCTCAAAGAATTTCTCATCGGTGATCATGCCGTACTCGATGAAGAGCTTCAGGTCATCCCATTTCTTTTCAAATGTCTCCCGGTCCTTCTTGAATATGTCGGCAAGGCGGTCTGCCACTTTCTTTGTAATGTGCCCGCTTATTTTCTTGACGTTTGAATCACTCTGCAAATAGCTTCTCGAGACGTTGAGCGGGATATCGGGAGAGTCAATGACACCGTGCAGCAGTGTCAGGAAATCAGGAACGATGCCCTCGACGGAATCAGTCACAAACACCTGGTTACAATAGAGCTGAATCTTGTTTTTCTGTATCTCGAAGTTGTTCCTGATTTTCGGGAAATAGAGTATACCTGTGAGTTTGAACGGATAGTCGACGTTCAGGTGGATATGGAAGAGAGGATCTTCACCCATGGGATAAAGTTCACGGTAAAAGCTTGCATAGTCCTCATCTTTCAGGTCTGCGGGTTTGCGTGTCCATGCCGGCTGGGTGTTGTTGATTATCTTCGGTTTGCCGGTATCGACCATTTTTCCGTCTTTCCACTCCTGCTCGTTGCCGAATTGCACCTGCACCGGAAGGAAGCTGCAATACTTCTTCAACAGCCCTTCAATACGGTGTTCATCGATGAATTCCTTGGATTCCTTGTCAATATGGAGGATGACATCAGTTCCCCGTTCCTCTCTCGTCGCATCTTCTATTGCATACTCGGGGCTACCGTCGCAGATCCACTTAACTGCCGGGACACCTTCGCGGTATGACCGCGAAATTACCTCCACCTTGTCTGACACCATGAATGCCGAATAGAAACCGAGGCCGAACTGCCCTATCAGGCCGCTTGCCTGGTCCTTGTACCTGTCAAGGAATTCGTTGGCGCTTGAGAAAGCTATCTGGTTAAGGTATTTGTCTATCTCTTCCGCACTCATGCCAATCCCATTGTCGGATACAGTAATTGTTTTCTTTTTGGTATCCAGTTTTACACTGACGCGAAGTTCGCCAAGTTCGCCTTTGAATTCGCCGGCTGAGGAGAGCGCCTTCAGTTTCTGGATGGCGTCTGTTGCATTGGATACAAGTTCCCTGAGGAAGATTTCATGATCTGAATAGAGGAATTTTTTTATTATCGGAAAGATGTTTTCCGTGGTTACACCGATTTTACCCTTTTCCATATTGTTTAGTTTTCTGTTTGTCCTGCCCCATTTATTCAAAGGGCGTGCCGCTGCAGGAATGCTGACAGGATGTCAGTCAGGCGGTGACAGGAGTGAAAGTCGGAAGGTCGGAAGGTCTGAAAGTCGGAAAGTCGGAAAGTCTGAATGTCTGAATGTCTGTCGCTGCGCGATACCGGCCCTGCAAGCTGGCTCCTGCGCTAAAATGACCCACCGGGTCATTTCTTTACGCTTGGCCCTGGTCTTGCAGTCTTGCAGTCCTGCAGTCTCCTGACCTATATTACTGATTATGTAATATATACACTATTGCCTACTGCCTATTGCCTATTGCCTACTGCCTACTGCCTACTGCCTACTGCCTACTGCCTACTGCCTACTGCCTATTGCCTATTGCCTACTGCCTGTCTATCCAACCGCCTCCGTCAGTTTTTTAAGCCGGCTGCAGGCAAGGCGGATCTCGTCTCCGGAGATCGTCAGCGGCGGCGCTATGCGAAATGCTGTGGGGCAAAAAAGGAAGTAATCGAGAAGCAGTCCGAACTCAGGCGCCCGGGCAATCATTGCCGGTATGATCTCCGGTTTCTCAGGCACCACAGCCAGGAGGAGTCCCTCACCCCTTATCTCCCTGAACGGCATCCCGGCCAATTCGCTTCTGAACATCTGTTCCTTTTCAATCGCTTTTTCTGCAAGATGTTCTCTGACAATCACATCCAGGGAGGCAAGTCCTGTCGCGCAACAGAGCGGGTGCCCTCCGAAGGTTGTAATATGTCCGAGAACAGGATCATGAGTCAGCGATGACATTATTTCCCGTGAAGCGACAAACGCACCCAGGGGCAGGCCACCGCCGAGTGCTTTTGCAAGTACCAAAATATCGGGAGTTACATTGTACCGGTATAGAGAGAAGAGGCTTCCGGTGCGTCCGAAACCGGTCTGTACCTCGTCGAATATCAACATGGCACCGTGTCTGTCACAGGCATTTCTAAGATCATTGAGGAAGGTGTCTGAGGGCTGTACAACACCTGCCTCCGCCTGTACCGGTTCGACCAGGACGGCGGCAGTGGCGGCGGTTATCATCTCCGCGGCAATGGGAGAATTGAATTCAGCCATTGTTGTGGCGGGCATCAGGGGTCTGAATGCATTGCGGTACTCCTCTGAACCCTGGACGCTGAGGGCACCTGTCGTTGAGCCGTGATATGCATTGCGGAAGTAGATTATTTCATTCCTTCCGGTATATCTTCTTGCCAGTTTGATGGCACCCTCGATGGCTTCGCTGCCGGAGTTGACGAAGTAGACTGACTCCAGTGAAGGTGGCAGCAGTGATGTCAGGCGCGAGGCGTACTGTACCTGGGGACTCTGGATCACCTCACCGTAGACCATCAGGTGCATGTACCTGTCCGCCTGTTGGTTCAGCGCCGCCATCACTTCAGGATGACGGTGGCCGGTGTTGCTTACCGAAACGCCGGAGATAAGATCGAGGATATCACGGCCGTTTTTATCATACAGGAATGAACCCTCTGCCCTTTCAATTTCAATCATGAGAGGTGCGGGTGATGTCTGTCCGAGATGATCGAGGAAGAGTTGCCTTTGCGAAGGCATCAGCGCTGCATTATATTGATGTAGTTCATTATCCCGTCGCGGTATGATTTACCTACGGGCAGGATCTTCGGATTGCTACCTACCACAATTGTAAGGCTGTTTTCGCTTATTGACCTGATTACGCTTTTGTTAACCAGATATGAGCGGTGGATTCTGACGAAGAGACTGGATGGCAACTGCTGTTCAATGGCCCTCATTGTGAAGTGGATCGTATATTTCTCATCGCGGGTAATGACGCTTACATAGTTCTCAAGTGCCTCTACATAGAGTATCTCCTTGAGCTTCAGGCGTACGAGCGATGAGGCCTTTTTGATGAATATCTCCTCTTCTCCGGCTGCTGACGGCACAGCCCTGGGAGCATAGTACTTCATGATCTTTTCAACTGCCCGGCAGAAGCGTGGGTAGGCAATCGGTTTGAGAAGATAATCGATCCCGTTGTAATTAAAGGCCTTGTATGCATGTTCTTCGCTTCCGGAAACAAAGATTATATGGGGAGGGTTCTCGAGGCTTGAAAGGAAGTCAAAGCCATCCATCTCCGGCATCTGGATATCGAGGAAAATGAGCTCGACATCTCTCCTTGACATCAGAAGGTTGCGTGCAGAGAGGGAATCAGAGAAGCTGCCCACCAGGGAAAGAGAGGAGGATTTCCCTACAAATTCCTCAAGGGTGCGGAGCCATACGGGATCATCATCAACAATAATACAATTCATTTCGGGAGTATGCGGTTGGGTTCTAGCGTCGCAAACAAATATACTAAATTAATTGACAAATGAATTCAAACCATGTTTTGAAACCAGACAAAAAATAATACCGGGTCAACCGGTAATTGTGAGAAAAAGAAAATAAAAAGGGGTGCCGGAGCACCCCTGAAACTTTTACTTCAGGCCTTTTGTAAGAGCCGGAGCTGCTTTGAATTTCACGACTTTCTTGGCGGGAACATTCAGTTTGGCGCCGGTGCGTGGGTTGCGAACAACTCTTGCACTTCTCTTCTCAACTTTGAAGGTACCCATTGAGGGGAGCTGGAGCCTCTGGCCTTTTTTCATAGCCTCACCAAATGCACCTACGAATGCGTTCAGAGCAATGTTGGCATCCTTAAGTGAAAGACCTGCTTTTTTTGCAATGCTGCCTACTAATTCTTTTTTTGTCATAGTCAATACAATTTTAGGGTTAGACGAAAATCTCTAATTGCCTACAAATTTATTCCATTCTTAATCAAAAGCAAGTTTTTATGATCTTTTTTATGCCTGAGATGCCGATTTTTATGAGAAATGAGCACTTTTTTAATGAATAAATGCCCGAAACATGGCACCATCAGGACCATGTCCGGCATCAGAAGCCCAATTAAAGGGGGTCTGAAGCTGATCAGCACTGCCCTGAATTTCATAAATTTTTCTCTTCAGGTGATAAAAACAAAAAAAGATTATATTTGCACCCGCTGCGCCTGTCACCCCAGCGGTTACAGGATGCGGATGGAGAAATGGCAGAGTGGTCGATTGCGGCGGTCTTGAAAACCGTTGTCCGGGCGACTGGACCGGGGGTTCGAATCCCTCTTTCTCCGCAACTTACAATACAGGCCGTACTGTCGCAAGGCAGCACGGCTTCTGTTTTCAGGACCTCTCCGAGGGAGCTTGCTCACGAGGAGAAGGAATGAAAACTGAAGAGTATGCGCCACGCGCATACCTGTATTGTAAGTTGCAGGCACCCCCTAAGGGATCACCGAAGGTAATCCCTTAACCTAAGCTGCATTTGCTTCTTTGTTTGCCTCCTGCCAACCATTGCCTCCGCAGGTAATCCCATAATCTCCCCTATCTTTGCACCAATTCTGCGCATATGACTAATGACACCACTTTCGAGATCACAGGGCAGACGACACTCCTGCCATTCCTTATCAGCTCACTTAAAAACAAGAGCCGTGACAATATCAAGTCGCTCCTGCGAAACCGCCAGGTGAATGTAAACGGTGAGCCTGTAACGCAGTTCAATCATGAACTGAAACCTGGCGACACTGTATGCATATCGGCCGTAAGACATACAGACGGACTGATGGCGCGTAACATGCGACTCGTCTATGAAGACGAGCACCTCATTGTGATCGACAAAAATGCGGGCATTCTTTCAATGGCTTCCGACAACGAAAAGTACCTCACCGCATACAATATTCTGAGTACATATGTCAAAAGCCAGAAACCTTCTAACAGGATCTTCATTGTTCACCGCCTTGACCGCGATACATCAGGACTTATGGTATTCGCCCGGACCGAGAAGGTGCAGAGCATGCTGCAGCGCGACTGGAAGCACAATGTAACGGCTCGCACATATGTCGCACTGGTGGAGGGTGAAGTTACAGAGCCGGAGGGAGTGATAAAATCATATATCTATGAGAGTAAAGCCCTTGTGATGCATTCAACCCGGAACCCGGGTAAGGGCGACCTTGCAATCACCCGTTTCAGGAGACTGAAAAGCGCCAGAGATTACTCGCTCCTGGAGGTGACACTGGAGACAGGAAAAAAGAACCAGATAAGGCTCCACATGCAGGAGACAGGTCACAGCATAGCCGGGGACAAGAAATACGGTGCAGCAACAAGCCCCATAGGGAGGCTTGGTCTCCATGCCAGTGTCCTGGCATTTATTCATCCGGTAACCGGCAAGGAACTTCGGTTTGAATCAAAGGTTCCGGCAAAATTCAGGAGGATGGTCTGAGCTACAGGCAGACTTCTTTCAGATGCCGGAAAAAAGAGTTTCATGTCTGCTCCGGCATGAACCTGTTCCCCGGCCTAGAAGGGCCAGAAATTATTGTCATACCAAACCTGCTCCCTGAGCTCCTTATCAATTCTCGCAAGCCACTGATGGTGCCCTCTCTCCCACTCTGCAAGCATGCTGTACAGTGCCTTCTCATTCGGATCGGATGCTGAAACTGCCCGGGATGAGTATAACTCCACGGCCTTTGCCTCAAAATTCATTGCAGCGCTTAGGGCAGCAGCTTCAAAACCGGCAGCGCTGATCTGGTTCTTCATCTCGTCAGAGAGCACCTTTCTTGCAACCTCGTCATGCGGTCCGGAGGTATTGGCAGAAACCTCAAGAAAAGTGTTGTTTTTCTTATAATGGGTATACTGGTCGGAAAGAAACTTTATATGCTCCTCCTCCTCCTCGGCAATCATAGTAAAAAATTGTTTGAGAGCCTCGACCTCAGTCTGAGCAGCAACACTTGAATAAAACGCTTTTCCGCGCTGTTCAAGCAGGATCGCTTCCTTAAGGATGTCAGTTGTGGTTTTGATTTCCATGATTTCTCAGATTATTAGGGTACTGGTATCGGATTAACAATTAATGACAGGTTATGTTTAACAGGTCAGATGCGCATCGCCACCGACGAATATAATTATAAACTCACTACTGCCTACTGCCTACTGCCTATTGCCTAATGCCTACTGCCTGATACCTAGAACATCTGCATCTCGTAGAGCTTCCTGTAGATGCCTGCCGGGTTTCTGATCAGTTCATCATGGGTGCCGTACTCCTCTATCCGGCCATCCTCTACCACCACAATCATGTCAGCATGCTGTATTGTGGAGAGCCGGTGTGCAATGATAACCGAGGTCCGGTTCTCCATCAGCTTCAGCATTGCATCCTGGACCAGCCTTTCAGACTCGGTGTCAAGGGCCGAGGTGGCCTCATCCAGGATCAGAATCGGCGGGTTTGCCATGATGGCCCTGGCAATGCTTATTCTCTGCCGCTGTCCGCCACTGAGCTTGTTGCCACCCTCACCAACCGTATTCTGATATCCTTCAGGAGTCTCAGTGATGAAGTCATGCGCATTAGCTATCGAGGCAGCCCTGACAACAGCTTCCGTGTCAGCTCCTTCATCAAGTGCAAATGATATGTTGTTATAGAAGGTATCATTAAAAAGTATCGCCTGCTGGCTCACTATTCCCATCAGTTGGCGGAGGTCCCTTATGTTCACGTCGCGTACGTCAACTCCGTCTATCAGTACCGAGCCCCTGTCGGGATCTATAAACCTGGGTATCAGATCAGCGAGGGTGGACTTGCCTCCGCCTGAGCGGCCCACAACCGCAACGGTCTGACCTTTTCTTATTGTCAGGGAAATATCCTTGAGAACCGGTTCCTGATTATATGCAAACCATACATTCCTGAACTCGATGCTCTCCCTGAACTCTGTCAGTCTTACTGCACCTGGTTTCTGGGTGATTGTCTCACCTGCATTGAGCACCTCATTTATCCTGTCGATTGAGGCCATCCCTTTCTGGATGCTGAACCAGGCGCTTGAAATTGCCTTCGCCGGCTGGATGATCTGCGAGAAAACCACCACAAAGGCTATCAGTTTGTCGGGTGACATGTTACCTGTCCCCTTCAGGGCAAGAAAGCCGCCGTAATAGATCACTATCAGCAAAACGACTGTTGAAAGGAATTCGCTTACGGGATGGGCCAGGTATGCCTTTCTTGCCACCCTCCTGAATGTCTTTGTAAATCTTTCGTTTGCAGCGCCAAACTGCCTTCTCATCTTATCCTCAGCATTGAAACCCTTGACAATGCGCAACCCGGTGAGTGTCTCCTCCAGCACTGAGAGCAACCGCCCCAGGGCCTGCTGTCCTACAAAAGATGCGCTTTTAAGGCTGCGGCTTATACGGGCTATCGCCCATCCGCTCACCGGAAGCATCAGCAGGGCAAAAAGAGTCAGTTGCGGACTGGTGACAACAAGGTAAACAACGAATATAATTATCGTGAACGGATCGCGGAAGAGCATTGACAGTGAAGACATCACCGAGACCTCAATTTCCTGGACATCGTTTGAAACACGCGTCATCAGATCGCCCTTGCGGGCTTCGGAAAAATATGACAGTGGCAGGCGAAGAATCTTGTCATAAACACGGTTTCTTACATCCCTGACGGTGCCGGCACGCAGGCTGGCCATGCAGTTGTTTGCCAGGAAGATGAGAAGGTTCTTGATAAAACTTGCTATCGCAAATATAATGACCACCATAAGGAGTGTTCGCATCTCCCCGTACTTCTCTATGGATGATGAGAAGAACCAGTTTGTCCAATCCTTTGCATATGAGGCAGAAAATGTAAAAGGCCCGGGATCGGGGACCGAGCCCACCCTGTTGAAAAGTATCTGCAGGAAAGGCACTATCAGGGTGTATGTAAACAGGGCAAAAAACGCACTTAGTATGTTATAACCCATATTCTGTACCGCGAGCCATTTGTATGGTCTGAGGTACTGCAGCAAGATTCTGAAACTCTTCATATATGTTTCTCAGAAACCGGTATAATTGAACGGGGTAACACCCTTCATCTCCTCTTTGACGGCTTCACTGACATCAAGTGTGTCAATGAATCGTCTGATCACTTCACCGGTGATTTTTTCATTTGTACGTGTAAGGTCTTTAAGCGCCTCATAGGGTCTTGGGTATCCCTCCCTGCGGAGGATTGTCTGGAGCGCCTCGGCAATGACAACCCAGTTTTCCTCCAGGTCACTGTGGATTTTTTCGCGGTTGACAATCAGCTTCGCAAGTCCCTTTTTTACCGATTTCCATGCGATAAGGGAATGTGCCATTGCCACCCCTGTATTCCGTATCACGGTTGAGTCGGTAAGGTCGCGCTGAAGGCGCGAAACCGGCAGTTTGGCGGAAAAGTGTCCGAAGAGGGCATTGGCCACTCCGAGGTTGCCTTCGCCGTTCTCGAAATCTATCGGGTTGACTTTGTGAGGCATGGCCGACGAGCCTACTTCTCCCCTGACGATAGTCTGCTTGAAGTAGTCAAGTGATACATAGCTCCAGATATCCCTGCAAAGGTCAGTAATGATTGTATTTATCCGGCTTAAGCAATCAAAGAGGGATGCCAGCCCGTCATAATGTTCAATCTGCGTCGTTGTCTGCTGCCTTTCCAACCCCAGTCTGTCAATCAGGAGCCTGTCGGCGAACTCAGGCCAGTTAACGCCGGGATATGCCACTTTGTGAGCGTTGAAGTTTCCTGTTGCGCCCCCGAACTTGCCGCTGTATTTCATTGTCATGAGAGTCATGAGCTCACTGTCAAGCCTCTCGGTGAAGACGGCCATCTCCTTACCGAGCCTGGTGGGTGTGGCGGGCTGCCCGTGGGTGCGTGCCAGCATCGGTATGTCAGCCCACTCTTCGGACATAGCCCTGAGTGTATCACGAAGAGAGATCAGCATGGGTTTCAATACCTCCCTGACTGAGTCACGGATAGCCATGGGCTGGGCTGTATTGTTTATGTCCTGCGAGGTAAGGCCGAAATGGACGAACTCAGCCCATTTCCCAAGTCCTGCTGTTGTCACTTTATCCTTGACAAAGTACTCAACGGCCTTTACATCGTGGTTTGTGACAGCTTCTTTCTGCTTTATGTGTTCTGCGTCTGCCGGAGTGAAAGAGTTCCAGATTGCACGCAATTCATGATCCTTACCTGCGGGGAATCCTTCAAACTGTGGCAGCCCTGCCTGTGACAGAGCAATGAAGTATTCAGTCTCAACCAGTACGCGATAGCGCATCAGGCCGAACTCAGAATAAAAAGGTGCCAGTTCCGTCACCCGCTCACCATAGCGTCCGTCGACCGGTGAAATTGCCATTAAACGATCCATATATATCTCTCCTCACCCCGGTTTTACCTGTGAATCAAAAATCAAAAATAGTATTTTGTACTGGTCTAAAAAAATTGAACCTTTGCATTTATCCGGGGATTGAACAAATGAGATGAAAAAGATAAGGGTTTCAGCAGTCAGGTATATAAACAGCTATCCATTCATTATAGGACTTCGTGACGGTGAGGTGGCGAAGATGATTGACCTCGAAGTATGCCATCCCTCAGAGTGCGCCGACAGGCTCATTGCCGGGAAGACAGACCTGGGGCTCATACCGGTGGCTATGATCGCCGGCATGAAGGAGTACCACCTTGTAGGCAATTACTGCCTGAGCACCAACGGTGAAGTGCGTACAGTGCTGCTTGTCAGCAACACCCCGTTTGAAGAGATAAACACAATTTTTCTTGACTACCGTTCCAGGAGCTCGGTGACGCTATGCCGCATCCTTGCTGCAAAAGCCTGGAAACGCGAATATAAATGGCACCCTGCTCCCGAGGAATTCGACATCACAGCGATGAAACACGGTGAGGCTGCCGTGATGATAGGGGACCGCTGTTTTGAATATGCCCGGCATTTCAGCCTCCGCCTTGACCTGGGGCTTGAATGGAAGATGTTTACAGGTTTACCCTTTGTATTTGCCTGCTGGGTATCAGCCAAACCTCTTCCGGTGGAATTCACAACGCTCTTTAACAGGGCTCTGGAGGACGGGCTTGAAAGAAGGAACGAAGCAGTTTCACTTCTTAAGGAGGGAGCCTCAGTCACACCCGAAGAGGTTATCTTCTATCTTAACCACAACATAGACTTCAGTCTGGATGAGATTAAGAAAGAGGCACTCGGGAAATTTATCGGATATATTAAAGAATTAAATATAACTCCATGAAAAGGCTGTTTGTCATATTGTCAGTCCTAGGCTTGTTGGCCGCTGCGGATACAGGCACTGTATCAGCACAGGCAGGGCCGGATTCCACAGTGCTGGTTTATAAATGCGATGTCAGGAAGACGATTGCCGCACCTTTATGGCGAAGCGTGAAGAAGAGCTTCGCCGAGGCTGACTCTCTCAATGCCGACTTCATGCTGTTGCATATGAATACCTACGGCGGGCAGGTTGACATTGCCGACTCAATGCGCACGCTCATACTGAATTTTGATATCCCTGTGCTTGTATTCATTGACAACCAGGCCATCTCTGCCGGCGCCCTGATAGCAATAGCTGCTGACAGCATCTACATGCGCTCCGGCGCCAGCATCGGAGCAGCCACTGTGGTAGACCAGGGAGGACAGAAAATGCCTGACAAGTACCAGTCGTTCATGAGGGGAATGATGCGCGCAACCGCCGAAGCCCACGGCAAGAAGCCGGTGACAGAAAACGGCGACACCACCTGGGTTTGGCACCGTAACCCTGAGATAGCCCAGGCAATGGTAGACCCATCGATAGTCCTGGAAGGGATTGTCGATACTGGCCAGGTGCTGACGCTGACAGCTCTTGAAGCCATCAGGTACGGTTTCTGCGAGGGTCAGGCCGAGACTGTGGAGGAGGTTCTTGAAAACGCCGGCATAAAGGAATATTCAATGAAAGAGCTGAAACTAACCCTGGTTGACAAGATCATTATGCTGCTTGTCAATCCTGTGGTTTCGGGCCTTCTGATAATGCTGATTATCGGTGGCATCTATTTTGAGCTGCAGACACCGGGGATAGGGTTCCCACTGGCTGCTGCAATCTTCGGAGCGCTTCTCTACTTTGCCCCTCTTTATCTCGAAGGCATTGCAGCCAACTGGCATGTAATGATCTTCATTATTGGCATAATACTACTTCTGGTTGAGATATTTGCAGTACCCGGTTTCGGGGTCACAGGTGTGCTTGGAATAATTGGCATCGTGACAGGCCTGGCCCTTGTTATGGTCGACAAGATCATTTTCAGGTTCGGCCCTTCTGTTGACGGAGTGAAGGAGATAATCGGAGCCTTCGCAATTGTGATTATGGCAGCCGTGCTCTCATTTGTGTTTTCATTGTGGCTCTCGCGAAAGCTCTTCTCTCCAAACAGGCTTTTCGGCAGCCTGGCACTTGAGACCTCGGTAAATAAGGCAGACGGGTTTGTCAGTTTTGACACCGGCAAGCAGCAGTCGCTTGTTGGAACCCGCGGTGTGGCACATACTGTTCTTCGCCCGTCAGGGAAGATAAAAATAGGTGATGACGTATACCCTGCCGTCGCAGAGACAGGCTTCATCGCCAGGGGAACGGAGATTGTGGTGCGAAGGGAGGAACAGGGTCAGCTGTATGTGGTCGAAGCAGGCAGGGAATGAGAATACGTGCATACCGGAAAGGTGATTTCCCGGGCATAATGAAAGTCTGGAGTGCCACGAACCTGAGCCGTCCTGAAAGAGGTGACGACGAAGCCACGGTTGAACGAAGCATTGAAATGGGAGGCGCAATGTTTGTAATGTGTGATGATTCGGATGAAACGGAGATAACAGGCACCTCCTGGCTCACTTTCGACGGTAGGCGTCTCCATTTCCACCACTTTGGAATCGCCCCAGGACACCAGGGGAAAGGCCTTTCAGCAGATTTGCTGAGAGAAACACTCAGGTTTGTAAAGGAGAAAGGATTCCAGGTTAAACTTGAGGTTCACAGGAAAAACGAAACAGCATTAAGTATCTACAGAAAAGCAGGTTTTGAGTACCTGGGTGATTATGATATCTACATAATCCGTGATATTCAATCTATTGAATTATAAAATGTTAAAATAACTTTAAAGAGCGTCTTTTATTTACCTTTTCGTTGAAAGATTTAGTATCTTTGAAGAAATCTATCCTTTAATAATCATGGCACGAACACTGACATTTGGACAACTGAGGAAGATCAAGGACCAGCTTCCTGACGGGAGCATCCGCAAGATTGCAGACAAGCTTGAACTGGAGGAGGAGACCGTCAGGAATTATTTCGGTGGTTGGAACTTTGACCGCGGGCAGAGTGCCGGGATCCATATAGAAAAAGGACCCGAAGGAGGCATCGTCACACTTGAAGACACTACCATACTTGACCTTGCTGAAAGTATGCTTGCCCGCTAATTCTGTAAACCGGACGGAACCAAAAAAGCAAAAGTTCCTACTTTTGCTTTTTTGTTTTCAGCTATGGCACACCCGTTAATCATCGTCGCTGAGGAGAAGTATAAAAAGCTTCTCTCGGAAGAGTGCAGGCGCATCTTTTCCGGTACTGCCATGCCTTCGCATGATCACCGCCATCATGAGCGGGTATGGGAAAATGCCGCCCTGCTTATTGAACGGCTGTACAACAGCGGGGTGGCAGGTGATGGCAGGTTGGCAGAAAAAGGGATCATTGCCGCATTCTTTCATGATACCGGCCTGACAGTCAACCGCGGGACAGACCATGGGTTTGAGAGCCGGAAAATATGCTCCGCTTTTCTTTCAGGCACCGATATCCCTGAGGCTGACCGCCTGGAGATACTTGATGCCGTGGAGCAGCATGACAACAAAGAGTACCCGGTCAGCTCAGACCCCGCATCACTGGCTGCAGTCATCTCGGTGGCAGACGATATGGATGCCTTCGGCGCGAACGGCATTGAAAGATATGAGGAGATCTATTCAATGAGGGGAATACCAGCAGAAGAGATGCCGGGGCTGATAGTGCCCAATGTATTGTCAAGATTCAGACACCTTGAATCAACTTATTATATGTTCCCTGACCTCGTTGAGGAAATGAGGGCAAGGGCAAACACAGTGATTAATCATTTTACAGCAAAAGCCAGATGAAAAGAAAATTATTGGCAATCATTACTGCCATCATGATGATAACAGGACTGTCAGCCCAGCAGCTGACCGGTCAGCCTGTTCTCAGGTACGACGAAAACAAAAGCCTGACCTGGGAGGAGGCTATTGCCTTCTACAGTGACCTCGATAAAAAATACGACGAAGCCACCCTCATGGAGATGGGCATGACCGATGCAGGCCGGCCGCTTCACCTCTTCATTATCTCCTCGGACGGCGAGACAGATCCGGCTGAAATTCACAGGCAGGGCAAAACAATCGTACTCATAAATAACGGCATACATCCCGGCGAACCGGAGGGAATTGATGCCAGCGCCCGTTTTGCAGCAGACCTGCTGGCCAACAGGGACGGAATGAAGAAATATCTTAAAAAATGCTCCGTGGCAATTATCCCCGTATATAACATAGGTGGCGCACTTACACGAAGCCGTTACTGGCGTATCAACCAGAACGGCCCCGAGGAAAAGGGCGCCAGAAGAAACACAAGGTACCTGGACCTGAACCGTGATTTCGTAAAGCAGGATTCACGCGAGGCAAAAGCTTTCGCGGAGATCTACAGTCTGCTCGACCCTGATGTATTCCTTGACACCCATACAACAAACGGCTCAGACCACCAGTACACGGTGACCCTCATCGCCACACAGCCGGAACAGATGCATCCTGAGATGGAAAAATTCTTCCGTGAAAAGATGCTCGGCGAACTTTACAGCCGGATGAAGGAGGAACATAATAACGAAATGGTGCCTTACGTCCAGTACACTGAACGTGGGGAAATCAAGGCAATAACAGGATTCGAGGAGCAGGCATACTATTCAACCGGCTATTCAGCTCTCTTCAACTCCTTTGGGTTCATGACGGAGACACTGGTGTACAAGTCATACAATGAGCGTGTTACAGGGACCCTGCAACTGATCACCGAACTTGTCAGATTTGCTGCTCTCAACAACAATGAGATACTGCAGCTCAGGGCAGACGCAAACCGTCATACACTTGAAGCCGGGGATTTTGTAATTGACTGGGAACAGGACACCACCCGCTGGGATTTGCTGAATTTCCGCGGGTACAGGTACGAAAAGTCAGTCACTCCGATAACTGGCAGGGAAACAGGCTTTTATAACCATGAAAAACCATACACCGAACAAATCAGGTATTATAATTACTTCAAACCTGCCGTCACTGTCAAAGTTCCTGATGCCTACATTGTTCCATTCGCATGGGAGGAGGTCATAAGACGCCTCGAAATAAACGGGGTGCAGATGCACCAGTTGAAACATGACACATCCCTGACTGTGGAGACATATTACATTGACAGCTATGACCCGGCAAGAAGAACGACACAGGGACATTACTTCAACAGCAATGTCAAAATGCACACAGTCACCCAGGAAGTGGCATTCTTCCGGGGCGACTATATTGTACCGGTGAACCAGAGATCCAAAAAATACATTATAACGATGCTCGAGCCACAGAGCGAGTCAGGCTTTTTCGCCTGGAATTTTTTCGATTCGTTCCTTGAGGGGCAGGACTGGTACTCCGTATGGGGGTTTGAAAGTCACCTGAAGGAGTTGCTTGATCATGATCCCGCCCTGCGGGAGGCCTTTGAGAAGGCGAAGAGGGAAGATCAGAAGGTGGCGACAGATCCGGTAGCCCAGCTACAGTGGCTGTACCAGCATACACCGGCTTCAGAGCTTGAGAAAAGGACAAGGCTCTACCCTGTGGCGAGGCTTATGAAGCTTTAACCGATGTTTAACAAAGGCTTTAAATTTTATGGGAGAGACAAGGCTGAGTCATACGTATGACAGTGAAGAGTTCCGGAAACACGGGCATGAACTGATTGACATACTGGCAGATTACCTAAGGGAGGCAACCTCACGGAGTGACATGCCTGTGCTTGATTACCGCGAGCCTGATGACATGGTGCAGGATTTTGATTTAGACAATCCGGCCAACAGTGACCTGCCCCTTGACGGTTTCATCCGCAAGGTGATTGCAGGGATGAACCATATGCATCATCCCCGTTTCGTGGGTCACCAGAACACTCCGCCCCTTACAGCCGGAATCATTGCACAGATGTGCACAACGCTGCTCAACAACGGGGTGGCTGTTTATGAGATGGGACCGGCGTCGATGGCCGCTGAACGCAACGTAATCAGGTACATGTCAAGGCTGATCGGTTTCGGCAGTGAAGCCGACGGCATCTTCACCCACGGGGGAAGCGCTGGCAACCTGACAGGAATTCTTGCTGCCCGTCAGGCAATGGTCGGGTACAATGTCTGGGAAGAAGGGGTCAGAAACGACCGGCCTGTCGGAATAATAGTCTCAGATCAGTCGCATTATTCTGTTTCGCGCAATGCGAAGGTGATAGGTCTTGGCGGAACATCAATAATCAGGATTCCCTATGACAGCCGGTATGCCATGCGGACGGATCTCCTCGGTGAGACTATGCGGAGAGCGGAAGATAAGGGCATAAAGGTCAAATGTGTGGCTGCCAATGCCTGCTCAACGGCCACTGGCACGTATGACAATCTTGAGGAGATAGCTGCATTCTGCCGTGATAACAGGTTGTGGTTCCACGTCGACGGCGCACATGGACTGGGTGTGCTCTTTTCGCAGAGATACAGGCACCTTGTAAAAGGGCTTGAATATGCCGATTCAATTGTACTTGATTTCCACAAGATGCTGCTCACCCCCGGGCTGAACACAATGGTTCTTTTTCGCGACGGCAACAGGTCATACGAGACATTTGCCCAGAAGGCAGGGTATCTCTTCGAGAAGCAGGATTCAAATGAATGGTACAACGGTGCAAAGAGGACGCTGGAATGTACAAAAAGTGCGCTTGGCATAGTTGCCTGGGCCGTTATCAATTACTACGGCCGGGAGGCCCTCGGTAAGTATGTTGAAAGTCGTTATGACCTCGCGGCCCGGTTCGCCGATGCCATAAAAACAGAACCCGGCATGGAACTGGCCGTAACCCCAGAGTCAAACATTGTCTGCTTCAGGTACGTCCCTGGTGGATTTGCCGGCGAAAAGCTCAACGATCTCAACCGCATGATCCGCAAAAAACTGGTGCACAGCGGTGAATTTTACATTGTTCAGACGGAACTGGGCGGCAATATATGGCTGCGTACCGCCCTGATGAACGCATTGACTGACGACAGGGACCTGGAGAGGCTGATCGGAAGTGTTAAAAGACACGGTGCTGAACTGGCCTCGGAGCTTACCTGACGGCAGGCTCACCTGAAAGCGCACAGGTTACCTGACAAAAAAATCCAGGACAGTTTCGCCGGCAAGCCGGGCAACAAGATTGTCTCCCTTTTTGACAGGACCGACACCTGACGGTGTTCCTGTGAATATAAGGTCTCCGGTTTTCAGGGTATAGAATCTGGATACATATTCTATTATCTCAGCGAAACTGAAGATCAAATCGGATGTATTCCCCTCCTGCCTTGTCTCCCCGTTGACTTCAAGGGAAAAACCTATGTCAGAGTGATTCTGAAACTTTTCCGCCGGGATGAAAGTACCCAGCGGAGCCGAGCCGTCAAACGTCTTCGACAGTTCCCACGGATGTCCGGCCTGTGAAAACCTGTGCTGCAGGTCACGGGCTGTAAAATCAATCCCCACCGTCAGTGCATCATAATAACGATACGCATACTTGGCCAGGATTCCTTTGCCCAGTTTTGAGATCCTGAGCACCACCTCCGCCTCGAACTGCAGGTTCTTCGAGAAATCAGGAAGGAAAAAGGGCTTGTTTTTTTTCAGCAGTGCTGAATCAGGCTTCAGAAATATCATCGGCTCCGGGGGGAGTGGGCGACCCATCTCTGCCGCATGTTTGCGGTAGTTCAGTCCTACACAGATAATTTTCATTCAGTGGCTGTTTCTGGCTGGTGAAGGCGCCAATAATAAATTACAGAAAATCATACAGCCGGTCAATCACGCCTTTTCAGGCCTTTCCGAATGACCGTACCTTTATTGCGGTGATCACCTGCTTTGTATTCAGCGGGAAGTCGCCGTTCATCATCCATGAATAGTAAGAAGGCTCATCCCTGAATACAATCTCCACAGGCTTTCCTTTGTGCTTCCCGAAGTTGAACACCTCCTGTCCCTGCTCGTTGAAGACTATCCTTCCTGCCAGGTCAGCGTTGTTGTTGAATGCGCTGAACGCTGACAGCTTGTCGATGTCATTCTCCAGGTCAGGATACCTGTCAAGCTGCGCCTTCAGAATCTCATAGGTGGCTGCAGTGTCAGCCTTGGCGCTGTGGGCATTTTCAAGCTCCATCTTACAGTAGAACTTATAGGCGGCGCTCAGGGTCCGCTGTTCTTTTTTATGGAAGATCACCTGTACGTCAACATACTTATGCCTCGCCGGGTTGAAATCGACATTTACCCTGAGGAACTCCTCGGAAAGGATGGGGATGTCAAACTTCATGGAGTTGAATCCTGCCAGGTCACAACCCTCCAGAAAAGCAGAAATCTTCTTTGCAACATCCTTGAAGTGAGGTTCGCCGGCCACGTCGGCATCGGTGATGCCATGCACCCGTGTTGCCTCAGGTGAGATAGGAATGCCCGGGTTAAGCCTGAGAGTCAGCCACTCTTCTGCGCCTCCCGGCGAAACCTTAAGAGCAGAAAACTCTACGATACGGTCAGAAGCGATATTCACCCCGGTGGTCTCGAGATCCAGTATGACCAGGGGTTTTTTGAGATTAAGCTCCATATGCTCCTTTTTCTCAGGCGTTTATCATCATCGGCATCAGAAGCATGAGGAGATCCTCATCTTCATTCGCTGTCTCGGAGGGGAGGAAGAGACCTGCCCTTGTGGGGTCAGCCAGTTCGATTACCACATCCTGTGATGCAATGTTGGAGAGTATCTCGATCAGGAAAACAGACTTGAAACCTATCTCCATGTCGTCACCCTCATAGAGGCACTTGTGACGCTCATAGGCTGATATTGAGAAGTCGACATCCTGTGCAGAGACTGTTATCTGGTTCGGTGTGAACTGCAGCTTGACGAGGTTGCTTGCCTGGTTCGAGAAGACCGATACCCTGCGGAGTATATTGTAAAGCTCCAGCCTGTCAATGCGCACCTTCCTTGGATTATTCTTCGGGATCACCGAATTGTAATTGGGATAATTGCCTTCAACCAGACGGCAAACAACCTTATAGTCAGAAAGTGTGAAGAAAGCGTTCCTGTCATCAAACTCGACTGACACAACACCGGTTTCCCTGGGAAGGATGTTCTTCAGCAGTGAGGCCGGCTTTTTCGGAAGTATAAATGAAGCGTTGTCATCTGCCTTTGCATCACTCCTCTGGTACCTGACAAGCTTGTGTGCGTCGGATGCTACAAATGTGAGTTTCGTTGTTGAAGCTTCAACAAGAATTCCTCCCATAACAGGGCGCAGTTCATCGTCTGCAGTGGCAAAAAGTGTGCGGGTTATACCTGCCAGAAGCACCTCTGCAGCGACATTGAATCCGAAGCGCTTTTCCTTCTTTATCACCGGAAGCACCGGGAAGTCGATCCCGTTCTGCCCCACGATGCTGAAACGGCCGTTCTCGGAGTTGATCACAACAGCCATCGTGTCAGGATTGATATCGAAAGTCAGTGGCTGTTCAGAGAATTCCTTAAGTGTGTCAAGCAGAATTCTTGCCGGCAGGGCTACTGTTCCGCTTCCGGTTATGTTGTCAAGGTGCATGCGGGTGATAAGTGTCGACTCCAGGTCAGAAGCCGTGATCTCCAGATCATTTCCGCTTATGTTAAAAAGAAAATTGTCAAGAATGGGAAGGGTATTCTTCGAACTGATCACCCTGCTGATGGCCTGAAGATGACCCAGAAGCTCTGTACTTGATACAACAAATTTCATATTGAAGTTTTATTTAAGTTATTCGGCAATTGGTCTCGGTTTGCCAGCAATTAATTGATTATCAATATAGTCTGCTTTAAAAACCGGATTACCAATATTACAAAAAAATATGTTACTCTCAAACAATTTATTTAACTGAAATAAAATGCCTGCGTCTGAGGGTGTTATACAGCACTCCGGCCAGTATGATTATCAGTACCGGCAGAACAGTGTTCACCGCCTGCCACAGGCTTCTCCGGCCTTTTATCCGGTCCTGGTCAAGCAGTCTTGGTTTGAGTTCCCGTGAGCGCATCTCAATGAGTCCGTTGTCATTCACAAGGTAGTTGATGCAGTTTACAAGGAAGTCCTTGTTCCCGAATGTCTGCATCGTATACCTGTCGAGGCCGAGTGTCAGAGGTTCCGGTCGGCCTCCCTCCCATGAGATCTCGTTACGTATAATGTCTCCGTCGGCCACCACAATCATCTTCGTGGGTTTGCTCTCGGTTAAGGTAGCCAGCCCGGGGTTGTCCATTATGCTTTCCGCCATCCGGTTGGCGAAGACCGAGCTGAATGTTCCCTGGAGCAGCACTGCAACCGGCAGAGGGCCCTGGTTGAACATTGCATCAGGCACCAACTGGTCAGCCTCTTCGAGCGATATTACCATAGGAGGCATCACGGTGCGGGCGTCTGGTGAGGTGGTGAGCAGGATGCTTTTTTTCACCCGCGGGTCACGTCCCACAGTATCGACGGTACTTGCAAACTCTGCCCTGACCCTGTTCAGATTGCGCGTTACAGGACTGGTCTGTGACGGGCGCAGCAGCGGGTAATAGACCCATGGAGTGGGCACATACTGAGCTTCGCCGCCGGGATTTGAGATTTTAAGCGGTATAAGCATGCAGTCGGCATCCTGCACTATCACAGGATTGATCCGGGCGCCGTATCTGAAAAGCATGTCACTTATTGTAAGCGGCTCATAGAGAGCCACGGTTGATCCCGCAACCAGGCTGTCAGCATTCACGGTCACCTCTTCTGCGAGCCACAGCACCCGTCCACCGTTCATTATGTACTGGTCAATGACGTACTTATCCTTCTCATCCATCGGTTTCCGCGGAGCGGCAATAATAATGGCCGAATATTTGTCAATGGCTCCTGTTCTGCCTCCTATCACGCCCCGGTCAATATTGTAAAACTTTGCAAGCTCAAGAGTCAGGTCTGCGACAAATATCTCGTCAAGTTCCCCGTGTCCTTCAATGAATGCCACCCTGTGCACGGTGTCGGAAGTAGCAGTGGCGATAGCCTGGATGATCTCATATTCAAGTCCTTCAGTGGAGTGGAGCAGGTTTGTCTCCGCCGGGAGCGAAGGGTTATTCCGAAGGAAGTTGACCGGCATCTCTGTCGGGCCGCTTGTAACAGTCAGTGAGGGGAAGATCCGTTTTTGCGTGCGTCCTCCCTCACCGTCCGAAGCCATGACGTTGACAGGGTTAAGGCCACGATTGATAAGTTCACTGTGAATACGGTCACGCTCAGCCCTGTCGGAGGAAGCGGAGGGGTTGATGAAATCGTATTTTATCTTTTTCCCGGAGGCAATCCGGAACTCGTCAAGATATTGCTCCACGCTGCGTCGCAGCTTACGGAATGCAATCGGCAGTTCGCCGTCGAGGTACACTTCCACCTTCACTTCGCTGTCAAGCTCATCAAGTATCATTTTTGTCGGTTCTGCCAGTGTGAACCGTCTGTCTTCGGTAAGGTCAACCCTTATATGTATCAGTGAAAAAAGCACGCAGGCCACACCGGTGACGGCAATTATGCCCAGGGGTTTGATTATATGGCTTCGGCGCAGCGAGATTCTTGCCGCCTCGCAGAATAAAACAGTGATGAATATGAAGTAGGCTATATCGCGGATGTCGAGGACACCCCTGCTTATTGAACGGTAATGCTCGTTGATCCCGATCGAAGAGACCTCTTCAGCAATTGATGAAAGAGCCGGCAGCGTCGCCAGTGAGTCGAAGCCCCTGAACATGATAAAGGAGATTACTGCGGCAAAAAGGAAAGAGATTACCTGGTTTGTTGTAAGCGAAGATGCAAACAGGCCTATGGCAGCATAAACTGCAGCAAGCATCAGCAGACCGATGAACGACCCAGCTGTCCCTCCCCTGTCAAGGTTGCCCGGAGTTTCACCGAGTATCCATACAGAAATGACAAATACAAGCGCCGGCAACAGCGCCAGTATCACAACGAAGAGTGAAGAGAGAAATTTACCGTATATAACGTCGCCGTCGGTCACGGGGCGCGACCATAATAACTCTATTGTTCCTGCGCGCCGCTCCTCTGCGAAGAGTCTCATCGTTATTGCCGGTACCAGGAACAGAAAAATCCACGGTGAGAGGACAAAGAGCGGATCAAGGCCTGCATAACCGCTGTCAAGCAGGTTCCACTGGCCGGGCATGATCCACATTATCAGGCTATTGGCCAGAAGATATACGATCATTACAATGTACCCTGTCAGGGAGCTGAAAAAACCTGCTACCTCTTTTCTGAAGAGAGTGAACATAATTTCAAGTTTGCTGTAAAATTATCTAAAACTTTCAAGGCCTCGCCGGCCTGCGGGCATTTTTGATGTCTGTAATAATTGTTCCGGGATAATAAAACGCTAATATCCTCGGGTAGGTGTGCTTCCTTTCAGCCATGTGCTTGGCGCCGTCCTGGCACATACCTACACCATGTCCGTAGCCCCTGCCGCTTACAATAATGCTGTCACCTGCCGGGGCAAGGGTGAAGTAAGCCGACCTGAGTCCGAATTTCAGTCTGATCTCCTCACTTGTAATTGTTTTTCCCTGGACAGAACGACTTGCTGTTCTGCCTTCACCGGGCTGAACCTTATAAAGCGCACCTTCGGTACCAGGTGTGATTCCCCTGGAAACAAGATAATTGTTCCATTCGCCCCTTGAGATGCTTTTCTTCCATGTTGATGAAGCAGAGTAGCTGCACCATGGGTCTTTCACGCTTACGAGGTAAGGGTATCCGGCAAGCCACACGTCGGCCGAGGAGGCTGTCTCGCCACCGCAATTGCCGTGAAAGGCAGCTTCAACAAGGATGCTGTCACCGTCAGTCAGAACCTTCCCTGCCGTTTTCAGGCATGCATTGACAATCACGGTGTCGGTCACCACACCAGGGTAAACCTGGCAATGAGTGTCATCACACATGTTGTAGCCGTCAAGCGCATGCCTGTCTATGTTTCTGTATATGAACGTACGGGCTACGACAGCCTGTGCCCTGTAATAATCTGACGGACCGAATTTTCCGGCCTCGGCGCGTACCACGCCCGGAAGGCATTCTTCCACTGTGGTTATGTTCAGTATCTGAAGTGAGCCAGGGAATGAAGTGACTGCCAGTGCACCGTTGAGAGTCTTCCCCGGTTCCGGGTTTCCGGGAATCCGGAGGCTGAAGAGCGAGCCGGCCGAAACCGGGGTGAACGCCAGTGAGTCAGTCGCCCCGCAAATCCCTGCCATTGTCCGGTAAACCACCCTGTCTTCATAACGGGTAACAGCCACAATCTCACCTGTTTTAAGCTGTATGTCACCGGCGACTCCGTCACGGAGCAGGTAAACGCCCCTGTCTGCGGTGAAAATAACCGTTGCCGGCCTGGTGCGGGCAAAGATCCGGATAGAAATTCCGGAGAATGCTGCCTGCGGCAGGAACAGAAGAAGCAGTGCAACAGGCAATATTCTCCTCATGCTTCACCCTTCCGGTTAATGTTTTTGACGATATCAGCAGCCACCCTTTCCGAAGCGCCACCTCCGCCGAGTATGCCCCGCAGTTCAGCATAGTCCTTCCTGACAACCTCATTCCTGTACCCGGTCACAAGAATATCGGCCAGCTCTCTGTGCAGTTTCGCCGGGTTCAGGTCACCCTGTATCAGCTCTCTTACAACCTCCCTGTCCATTATCAGGTTAACAAGCGATATAAACCGGACCCTCATGACCAGTTTTGCCAGCCGGTATGTCAAAGGGCTTGTCCTGTAACAGACTACCTGCGGGACATCAAACAGGGCCGTCTCCAGCGTTGCCGTTCCGGATGTCACCAGTGCAGCCTCGGCAACAGCAAGAAGGTCATAGGTCATGCCGTAAACAATCTTCACAGGGTACTTTTCCGCAATATCCTCATAAATCTGTGCCGGAAGGTGGTCCATCGCTGCCACTACAAACTGGTAATCAGGATAAGCAGGTGCCTCTGCGGCCATGACAGGGAGCATCCGGGTCACCTCCTGCAGCCTGCTGCCTGAGAGAAGCGCTATTACAGGCCGGCTGTCAAGTCCCATCGTAGCCCTTATATCCCGGTTTCGCGGGGCCCCGGTACGCCACCCGTCGATATGGTCAATAAGCGGATTGCCCAAAAAGACTGCAGGATAGCTGTGGCGGCGGTAAAACTCTTTTTCGAACGGAAAGATAATGTAGAGCCTGTCAACGTACAGTTTGATCTTTTTGACGCGGCCCTCACCCCATGCCCAGAATTTTGGAGAGATGTAGTAGAAGACCTTCAGGCCTGCCTCCCTGGCATGCCTGGCTATGCGCAGGTTGAATCCCGGGTAGTCAATGAGTATAAGCACGTCAGGCTTCACTTCCGAGATCTGCCTGCGACATTCCCTGAAGTTTGCCTGTACCTTGCGGATATTTACAAGGACCTCCCATACGCCCATGAATGCTGTCTCGCGGTAGTGTTTCAGGAGGGTCGCCCCTGCCTCTTTCATCAGCTCACCGCCCCAGCATGCTATTTCGGCAGCCGGGTCTGCCACCCTTAACTGCCTTACGAGGTTGGAGCCGTGAAGGTCACCTGAAGGTTCACCTGCTATAATGAAATATCTCATTTCAGAACAGCTTTAGTGCAAACACAGCAAACGCCCATAAGATAGTGATCCCCAGTACTCCCCTCGATGCCATCAGCATGTCAAATTTATTGAATATCAGAAATATGACAATATTCGCAAATACGGATACACTCAAAATTTCAGACAGGTTTCCAAGCTCTTTCACTTTTCTAATATACTCAGCCAGGGAGATGCCGTGACGGGTAAGCAGAAAAAACACAATAAAGCCGAAAACCGGTATGATCAGCCCTCCTGCCACCCCGGTGAGGAGGTTATTGTACTTTTGTCTGAACTGCATGTCAGAGTTTCGATTTGAGTTTTTCCATGAAGCTGTATGCCGTCATGTCGGTTGTGACAGGCACAACTGATACATACCCGTTTTGTATTGCCCAGTCGTCTGTGTCTGATGCGTCAGGTTCATGGTTAATGAAATTGCCTGTCAGCCAGTAATATGTTTTACCAGCCGGGTCCTTTCTCTTTTCAAATTCCTCCTGCCAGTTGCCGGAAGCCTGGCGTGCCACAACCATTCCTTTTATCTCTGATGCCGGCAGTGCCGGGAAGTTTACATTGAGACATATTCCCGACGGAAGCGGCTCGCGAAGAAGCATTGTACATATTTTTCTGATATACTCTTCGCATCCGGAGAAATCAGCCGAAGAAGAATAGCTGTTCAGCGAGAATCCCACCGAGGTGATTTCATAGAGGCACCCTTCCAGTGCGGCTGCCATGGTTCCTGAATAGAGTATGCTTGCTGAGGCATTTGAGCCATGGTTGATGCCGGAAACCACCAGGTCGGGTTTTCGTTCAAGGAGCTGGTTGACTGCCAGTTTGATGCCGTCGGCCGGAGTGCCGCTACAGGCATAGATCCGTTTTTTGTCATCCTCTTCGAGGAGTTTTACCCTGAGCGGCTGTTTGACAGTCAGCGCCTGTGACATGGCGCTGCGGCTTTCTGTTGCCGAGATTACAACCAGTTTGCCGAAATCTTCCATAACCCTGATCAGGGTTTTAATACCTCCGGCATAAAGTCCGTCATCATTTGTGATAAGGATCAGTTTATCGTTTTGTTCTATTTTCATCGGGATTTCTGTTGCCGTGCAAATATAATGATATTGGTGCTGCTTTTAATACCGCACCCGTTCATGCCACTAACCTTTTTTCCTTACTTTTGCATGTTAAAAAAACAGATAAAAGTACCGCGATGAAGATTTCTTACAACTGGCTCAGGGAGTATCTTGAATTTGATGCACAGACTGATGAGCTCTCATCTGTTCTGACATCACTCGGCCTTGAGGTGGAGGGTGTTGAAGAGTGGGTCTCAGTAAAGGGTGGAATGAAGGGTGTTGTTATCGGCAGGGTGCTGACCTGCGAAAGGCATCCTGATGCTGACAGATTGAGTGTCACCACGGTTGATGTCGGCGGAACGGATCCGCTTCACATTGTCTGCGGCGCCCCCAATGTGGCTGCCGGCCAGACTGTGGCAGTGGCCCTCCCCGGGACGATTGTATTCCATGGCAATGAGCAGTTTGAAATCAAAAAATCAAAGATCCGCGGTCAGCTCTCCGAGGGGATGATCTGTGCAGAGGATGAGCTTGGCATAGGCACTGATCATGAAGGGATTCTTGTGCTTGACAGCAGCGCACGTATTGGCACACCTGCTGCCGGATATTTTGGTGTTACAACCGATACGGTTTTTGAGATAGGGCTTACGCCGAACCGGATAGACTGCAGTTCTCACTTCGGGGTGGCACGTGACCTTGCAGCATTCTTTAACCTGCGGAAACCTGTAAGGGCGAAGCTGCCGGAAGTATCCGGCTTTTTCAGGGAAAGGGAGAACGGTGCCATCAGTGTAACGGTTGAAGCGCCAGAAGCATGCATACGTTACTCAGGCCTGACAATCAGGGGCATAAAGGTAGGGCCTTCCCCGGCATGGCTGCAGGCAAGACTGAAAGCAATCGGACTCAACCCCATCAACAACGTGGTTGACATTACGAACTTTGTTCTTCATGAGACGGGGCAACCGCTGCATGCTTTTGATGCATCTGCCATAAACGGAGACATCGTCCGCGTCATGCATCTGCCTGACAAGACAAAATTTGTCACTCTTGACGGTGTTGAAAGGACACTTTCATCAACTGACCTGATGATATGCAACCGTGACGAAGGGATGTGCATTGCCGGCGTCTTCGGAGGTCTCAGATCAGGTGTCACCGACGCCACCACGGACCTCTTCCTGGAAAGCGCCACCTTCAGTCCTGTTTCAGTACGGCGTACCTCCCGCAGGCATGACATCCGCACTGACGCATCTTACAGGTTTGAGAGAGGCACTGACCCTGAGATGACACTGTACGCCCTCAAAAGGGCAGCCATGCTTGTGAAGCAGCTTGCCGGCGGCGAGATAACGGGCGACATCGTTGACATATACCCTGCCCCGGTCAGAAAAGCAGTTGTAAAATATTCCCTCAGCCGGATGGCCAGACTGATAGGCAGGGAAATACCCGTTGAGACTGTCAAGACAATACTCTACAGTCTTGACATCCACATAGCGGCAGAAGAACCGGATATGCTGACACTTGAGATTCCTGCATACCGGGTTGATGTGACACGCGAGGCTGACGTCACCGAGGAGGTGCTCAGGATATACGGTTATGACAACATAGGCTTCAGCAGCGAGATGCACTCGATGCTGTCACACACCGAAAAACCTGACCGCGAAAAGGTAGCGTCCAACATGGCTGAGATGCTCTCTGCCAACGGTTTTGCAGAGATAATGTGCAACTCGCTCACACCGGCCGCCTGGTATGATACTACGGGTGACTTTGACGTCGCATCTCTTGTAAGGCTTGCCAACCCGCTCAGCAGTGACCTGAATGCCATGCGCATCTCCCTGCTGCCCGGAATGCTTAATACAATAGCCTGGAATATTAACAGGCAGAACAGTAACCTGAGACTCTTCGAACTGGGGAATACCTACACCAGGAAAACAGGAAAAGGGACTCTGGAGATAACTGACAATTTCAGTGAGAAGCAGGTTCTTGCAATTGCCATTACCGGAAACATGAATGAAAAACGGTGGAATGCCCCTGAAACATCCTTCGGCTTCTTCCACATGAAGGGATATATCGAGATGGTGCTTTCACGGTTCGGCATCGTCAGGCGTGACATGCTTTCTGCGGAAGAGACTTCAGGATGGTTTGCCGAGGGGATGAAATATACCGCCGGGGGCATGGATGTCGCCTCCTTCGGCAAGATCTCACGCAAATACCTTTCGATGTTTGACATCAGGCAGGATGTATTTTATGGTGAGATCACCTGGGAGAATATAATCAGGCTGATCAGAAGCCGTACAATCAGGTACAGCGAACTGCCCAGATTCCCGTGGGTGCGCCGCGACCTGGCCCTGCTGCTTGACAAATCAGTAAGATTCAACCAGATACGAGACCTGGCGTTTAAAACTGAAAGGAACATACTCCAGGAAGTGGATCTCTTTGACCTGTATGAGAGTGAGACTATTGGAAATGACAAAAAGTCTTATGCAGTGAGCTTCATCCTTCATGATGAGAGGCAGACCCTCACCGAAAAGAACATAGAAAAGACGATGGGCGCCCTCATAAAGGCATTTGAGAGGGAGTTCGGGGCCACGCTGAGATGAAGAAGCTGTTAGGCAGAACACATCACTATTTCTCGCTTGTAAAGTTCAGTCATACTGTCTTTGCGATGCCTTTCGCAATTGCAGGATACTTTATTGGCGCCACTGAGCCGGGCTACGGTTTCTCTGTCAAGACTTTCCTCCTCGTTCTGGCATGCATGGTCTTCGCGCGCAGCGCGGCCATGGCCTTCAACAGGTGGGCGGATGTGAGATTTGACTCGCTCAACCCCCGTACAGCAGTGCGTGAGATCCCGTCCGGGAAGATCACACCACGGCAGGCAATAGTTTTTGTCATAGCCAGCTCACTGCTATTCATTGCAGCTACAGGAATGCTTAACAGGCTGACGCTTATTCTCTCTCCTGTTGCACTGGCAGTGGTACTTGGCTACAGCTATACAAAACGGTTCACCCCGCTGTGCCACCTGGTGCTGGGACTGGGACTCAGCCTCGCACCTATAGGTGCATATATTGCCGTTACAGGGCACTTTGCACTTTTGCCGCTGATCTATTCTTTCATTGTTCTGACATGGGTAAGCGGGTTTGACATAATCTATTCTCTCCAGGATGATGAATTTGACCGCGATACCGGACTCTACTCCATACCTGCCGTGATGTCACGCGGAAAAGCGCTTGCCGTTTCTTCAGCGCTTCATGCTGTCTCCGTGGCGCTGGTGGCCGCGGCGGGGATAACCGGAGAAGGAGGTTACTTTTACTGGACCGGAGCTGCCATATTCATCATGATGCTGATTTACCAGCATCTGATAGTCAGACCTGATGACCTGAGCAGGGTGAACATGGCTTTCGGCACCACCAACGGCATCGCCGGGGTGATTTACGGCCTTGCAGTGGTGCTTGACCTTCTTATTCTTTAAAATTTAAAGACAAAAGAGACACCCAGCAGCTCCTTGAACTGCACCATGGGCGCCTTCTTCTGCTTGCCGTCAGTGCCAAGCACCGGCTCTCCCCTCTCAAAAACCGGAAGCAGCGTGTTGTCATCATATATCAGGTGGGTGTTCACCCTCAGGTCAGTGAACCAGTTGAGCGGCATTGTTGCAATCATCTCCCAGTCTACATCCACATTCTGAGGCCTGGAGAGAAAGTTACTGAACAGCTGGATCCTGTTTGACATGTTGATCTTCTCAAAGAGCACAAGCTTACTGTTTATAGTCAGGTATGCTCCCAGCTCGTTCTTTGAACGCTTGTCCGCGGCTATACCGTACTTGGTCTGGATAATGTTTGCAGTGTCAGTCACAAATGTCCCCTTGTACGAAAACGGTGAAAAACTTATCGACGTATTCTTGTCAGGCTTGTATTCGAGACCGTAACCAAGTATGAAAGTTGCAGGGTTGAAGAACTTTGAGACCAGTATGGATGTGGTATCGTTCGGGTATGTATAGCCCGGAAGGAACTGTGACTTGAACTGAAAGATGCCCGACAGGTCGAATTTGCCGAATGCCTTGTGGTTGATTTTTGAGTTGATCTCGAAAATATCAAGGTTTTTTCTGATTCCACCGTACTTGCCCGATGCCTGGAGACCAAGTGCAAAACGGGCCGATGTTGCCGAGTTGACCTTCGTCACCTTGTTGTTGTAGTTGAGGGCAGACGTGACATCCAGTACGGATGATATGTTGCTCTCCCCTCCTTTTGCCCAGTTCGATATCACACCCTGCGACAGCAGGTAAGAGAGGTCTGTCTTGAATTTCCAGAGTTCAGGCTTGATCTTGCTCAGGGCCACCCTTCTCAACGCCTCTTCCTGTGCAGTGGTCACATTAACGCGGGTGTCGACATACCTGTCATGCCAGGCCTGTTTCCTGAACAGGACTCCTTCCTCTGCCTTCAGAGAGATCATATTGCGGGCCGGATTGCCGATCCACACAGTCACAGAGTCGCCTTCGCCGTCAGGCAGCCAGAACCGTACAAGATTGTCAGAAAGCCCGTTAAGCCACA
Organism: uncultured Rikenella sp.; assembly: GCA_964635655.1. Lineage (GTDB taxonomy): Bacteria > Bacteroidota > Bacteroidia > Bacteroidales > VadinHA17 > SR-FBR-E99. The sequence continues at coordinate 169,660 of CAZWOC010000005.1, forward strand.
GGTCGGCACCCCGGCCGGCATCACCGGTGATGCGTACAAGTGATGAATCACGGGTTACAAGATAGCTGACAAGTGAATTGACCGCTGCCTGGAGTGAATCGCTCACATATGGATTTCTCAGGTACCTGAAGGGGAAGTCGGTGCGTGCCGGGGAGATCTCCGGGAGGGTGTCAGTGATCACAAGGACGATTGTGTCGTTTGTCTGATGAGGCAGCCTGGCCGGTATGAAATCCTTCATCAGGATGTAAACAGAGTCATTCAGTCTGAGGGTGTCGTTTTTGATGACCGGTTTTTCGTCTGCCGATAGTCTGACCTTTTGGAGCTTCTGGCCGGCGCTGATAAACATCTCCCCTGCCCCTCCGTCGGATGAGACTGTGTCAGGGCGGAGCGAATCAGGCTGCACGATGGGAAGTATTATCCTGATTGAGTCAAACATGTAATAGCTTTCTGCAGGTACTTTTATGCGATCAAAAGGATATTGTGAAAGATAGTCTATCACAGTGTCAGCCGGTGGTTTGGAAGCCAGCCAGACAAGGTTTCTGAGGGCCTCGCGAAGAGGATCATTGCTCCTTTTCCACAGCGCCGTGGCTGTGCAGAAGCGCTCGAGGAATTTAAGCGACTCATCCCTGCCAAGGTTTACGTCCTGAGGGCCGTGAATTTCCGGCACCGGCGCCGCCTTCACCTGTTTCAACAGATGCGGTGACACTGACAGGGTATCAGTGTGCGGTTGCCCTGCCTTCGGCACCACAGACACATCAGTCGTCTGACCTGCCATCATAACGGTACAACTCAGGCAAAGAACAGCCAAAAGAATCTTAATGGTTCTCAGTTTCATCTCAAAATGTTTAAACAATTCCGGATTGTACCCCAAACATAAAAAGTTATATTTGCAAAAATAGCCGTTTCCCATGAATTCCCGTCATCACAGGGTCATTAACAGGAAGCTGATGTTCCGCAACATCAAGAACAGGGACGCGTTCTGAGTCCGGGGGTTGCATGCCGGGGCTGGACATTCGGATACAGGCAACAGGCTATAGGCAGCAGGCAATAGTTTTGTCAGTTCAGGCCGTAGCCTTATCATCATCGTAATCAGCAGAATCCCTGCAGGTGATCAGGCATCGGAACAAGCCGGATTAAAAATTGCATTCCCCGCAGGGGATTCAGCACTGTAGCAATCCAGATGTAATGAATAGTATTCCCCGCAGGGGATTCAGCACTGCAGCAATCCAGATTGAATGAATAAAATTCCCCATGGGGGGATTCAGCATTGCATCACAGAAACATAATAAATAATTTTCCCCGCAGGGGACAAAGCATTGTAAATACAAAAAATCATGAAACTACCATATTGTGAACCGTACAAGATCAAATCAGTGGAAACCATCCGCCAGACCACCCGCCAGGAACGGGAAGAGTGGATAAAAGCCGCATCATACAATCTCTTCAACCTCCGCTCGGAACATGTGTTTATTGACCTCCTCACCGACTCCGGCACAGGCGCCATGAGCGATAAGCAGTGGGGAGCCATCATGACCGGCGACGAGAGCTATGCAGGCGCGTCATCTTACTATAACCTGAAGGATACAATCCGTGAGATAACCGGCTTTGAATATTTCCTCCCCACACACCAGGGCCGGGCGGCAGAGAACGTGCTCTTCTCCGTCCTCATCAAGGAAGGTGACGTGATCCCGGGTAATGCCCACTTTGACACAACCAAGGGACATATCGAGTTCAGGAAGGCGAAGGCTGTTGACTGCACCGTATCATGGGCAAGGGACATAACCAACAAAGATCCTTTCAAGGGCAATGCCGATCTGGGTCACCTTGAGCAGGTGCTCAGGGAGACACCACGCGAAAAGCTCGGATGCATTGTAATGACAGTCACCAACAACACCGCCGGCGGACAGCCTGTGAGCATGGCAAACCTTCGCGGGGTGAGGGAGCTGGCTGACAGGTACGGAGCAAAAGTTGTGATTGACTCTGCCCGTTTTGCCGAGAATGCATACTTTATCAAGACCCGTGAAGATGGTTATGCCGGAAAAAGCATCAGGGAGATAGTCCTCGAGATGTTCTCTTATGCAGACGCCATGACGATGAGTTCAAAGAAGGATGCAATAGTCAACATGGGCGGATTCATCGGTATGAAGGACCGTGAGCTCTTCCGGAAAGCCTCAACATTCAACATCATGTTCGAGGGTTACATCACCTACGGCGGAATGTCGGGCCGTGACATGAATGCACTGGCGCAGGGTTTATGGGAAGGGACAGAGTTCGATTACCTCGGGGCACGCATAGGCCAGGTGACACGTCTTGGTGAGAAGCTTCATGCAGCAGGAATACCTGTACAGATGCCGATCGGCGGCCATGCCATCTTCATTGATGCGCATGGGTTTTTCCCGCAGATTCCGCAGTCGGAGTTCCCGGCACAGAGGCTGGCAGTGGAGATCTACCTCGAGGGAGGCATCCGGGGAACTGAAATAGGCACTCTGCTTGCTGACCGTGACCCCGTTACCCGGGAGAACAGGTACCCTGAGCTGGAGCTTGTAAGGCTGGCGATACCTCGAAGGGTCTACACTGACAACCACATGGACTATGTGGCTGCAGCAGTGCAGAACGTCTGGGAAAGAAGGGAGACAGTCAGAAGAGGCCTGGCCATCCGCTGGGAAGCACCCATAATGAGGCACTTCACTGTGGAGCTTGACATGCTCGGCTAATAAACAGGTCCGCTACCGTGTTAATGCTGTCCGTATGAGAGACAGGTCCGCAGCCGGGGATGTTCTTCCCGGCTGCGATAATGACCGGGCCTCACCTGGCGCGTCGCTTCCGTACTGTTGCGTCCCGGCTGCGGCCATTACCGGGCCTCACCTGGCGCATCGCTTCCATACTGGTTCTTCCCGGCTGCAGTCATGGCCGGGCCTCATCTGGCGCATCGCTTCCATACTGGTTCTTCCCGGCTGCAGTCATGACCGGGCCTCATCTGGCGCATCGCTTCCGTATTGGTGCTTCCCGGCTGCGGCCTAAACCTGTCTTCATCAGGCACTTCCCCGGCCGGCGTGTGATTCATGGATGAGAGCCACTTCCCCGGCCGGCGTGTGATTCATGGATGAGAGCCACTTCGCGGCTGCGGGAAAAATCATATCTTTACCTTTTATAATTACCGATACCCTATGATAAGATCGATGACCGGCTATGGCAAGGCCATGCTGGAGACTCCGCAGAGAAAGATCACAGTTGAGATAAAATCGCTCAACAGCAAACAGGCTGACATCAATACCAGGCTCCCGTGGATCCTTAAGGAAAAGGAACTGGACATCCGGAACATGGTGATAAGAAAGCTCGAGAGGGGAAAAATCGACTTCTCAATAGGCTTTGACACCATGGACAGCGAGCAGGTGCCGGTAATAAACAAAAACAACGTGAAGAACTACTTCAGCCAGCTGAAGGATATAAGCGGTGAACTCGGCATCGATGACGACGCAGGTCTTCTTGCAGTAGTGATGCGTCTGCCTGAAACCCTTCGTACCGAAAAGGCAGAACTCTCAGACGAAGAGTGGAGCAGGATCTCTGAACTGACTGAAGAGGCCATGACATCGGCTGACCTCTATCGCCTGGAAGAGGGGAAGGCTATGGAAAAGGACCTCTCCAAATCTGTTGCTGCAATACTTACATATCTTGAAAGGCTTGGCACCGTCGAAGGAGACAGGATCTCGCGCATGCGCGAAAAACTTGATTCTCTGCTTAAAGAGGCCGTGGGTTCCGAGAACATCGACAAGAACAGGTTTGAGCAGGAACTGATCTTCTATCTCGAAAAACTGGATATAAACGAGGAAAAAGTGCGGCTCAGAAAGCATTGTGACTATTTTACAGAAACGATGAATTCTGAGGGCAACCACGGCAAGATGCTGAACTTTATATCCCAGGAGATGGGGCGCGAGATCAATACTATCGGTTCCAAAGCCAATGATGCATCGATGCAGAAACTGGTGGTGATGATGAAGGATGAACTTGAAAAAATCAAAGAACTGACACTCAATATCCTGTAGATTTATGCGCCCCGTTGACGACAGTAAGGTACTTATAATATCAGCCCCCTCGGGCGCCGGCAAATCGACTCTTGTAAGTCACCTTCTCAATACAGGATTTCCCCTTCTCTTCTCCGTCTCTGCCACCAGTCGCAAGCCACGCGGCGACGAGGTCGACGGAAAGGAATACTATTTCATTACTGCAAGCGAATTCCGCCGGAAAATAAAAAGGGACGAGTTCATCGAGTGGCAGGAGGTCTACAAGGACCACTACTACGGCACCCTGCGAAAGGAGATCGGGCGCATCCGCCATGAAGGAATGATACCACTGTTTGATGTGGATGTTCAGGGCGGCATCAACCTGAAAAAGATCTTCGGTGACGATGCACTGTCAATATTCATTATGCCTCCGTCTGTTGAGGAGTTGCGAAGGAGACTGGTCAAACGCGGAACTGACACACCTGAAAAGATCACAATGCGAGTTGAAAAAGCTGCCTCCGAGCTGCTCCTGGCTGAATATTTTGACACGGTTGTGATCAACGACAACCTGGAAAAAGCCTGCATTGAAATAGTGAATATTGTAAGGGAATTCATGGACAGGCGATGACTGAGACAGGACTCTTCTTCGGATCATTCAACCCGGTGCATATCGGTCATATGGCGATTGCCAACTACATCACCGAGTACACCCCGCTGAAGGAGGTGTGGTTTGTTGTCAGTCCGCATAACCCGCTTAAGGCGAAGGAGTCACTTCTCGGTGAACGTGACAGGTTATACATGACCCAGCTTGCCATAGGTGATGATCTGCGATTCAGGGCTTTGGATATAGAGTTTACCCTGCCAAGGCCATCATACACAATTGACACCCTTGCCTATCTGACAGAGAAACACCCCTCACGCCGGTTCACACTGATAATGGGTGAGGATAATCTTACAACTCTCCACAAGTGGAAAAATGCAGAGATGCTTGTAAAGCAGCACCCGATTGTTGTCTATCCCCGGCTTAACCCGGGGAGGCGCAGCAGTAAAAGGCTCCAGGAGATACTTGCAATGGCATCAATCATGGAGATTGACGCACCCATAATGGAGATTTCAGGCACCTTTATCCGCACTGCTATCCGCGAAGGGAAGGATGTCTCGTGGTTTGTCCCCGCTCCGGTCTGGAAGTATATCAGGGAAATGCACTTTTATGAGTAAAAGTCTGAAAGTCTGAAAGTCTGAAGGTCTGAAGGTCCGTCTTGCGGTCTTGCG